>NZ_JBFTQK010000001.1:0-1184591 GCF_056398965.1 Arthrobacter sp. 01T414
CGGTCCCATTCCGAACCCGGAAGCTAAGACCCACAGCGCCGATGGTACTGCACCCGGGAGGGTGTGGGAGAGTAGGTCACCGCCGGACATACATTAGGTCGAGAGCCTCCAACCACCAGGTTGGAGGCTCTCCCCCTTTAACCACCAAAACCACCGCACCCACAGCACTGGCGCCCGCACCGCTGGGTATACGCCGGTCCCTCCCCCGAAGTGGCCGGCACATCCCCAACCGTCCCTCAGCACCGGAGCCCAAACCACCGACGCTCCCTCAGCACCGGAGCCCAAACCACCGACGCTCCCTCAGCACCGGAGCCCAAACCACCAACGCTCCTGCAGCACCGGTGCAGATATCCCAAATGCTCCTTCAGTACCGGTGCGGTCCCGGACGAACCTCCCTCAGCTCCGGCCCGCGTAACCTGTCGGAGGTGAGGGAGCGTCGGTTGGTAACCGGTCAGAGGTGAGGGAGCGTCGGTTGGTAACCGGTCAGAGGTGAGGGAGCGTCGGTTGGTAACCGGTCAGAGGTGAGGGAGCGTCGGTTGGTAACCGGTCAGAAGCGAGGCAACGTCCGCTGACGGCTGAAAAGGGACCCCAACACCCTCGAAACCCGGACTTTTTCCCAGAAAAGGGCGAAAACACGCGGAATTTTGCCACCTCGGCGGTGGCAAGCTGGTAAGTTTTCGAAGAGTGGCTTGTACGCATGCCGTGTGCAGGCTTCAGAGATTAGAACCGTCCAGGAGGACATAAATGGCTAAGAACCGTAGTGAACTTGTTGCAGAGGTAGCTGGCAAGGCCGGCACCAGCCAGGCAGCCGTCAACTCCGTGCTCGATGCACTGTTCGAGGTTTTCGAGACCTCTGTCGCCGCGGGCGAAAAGATCACCATCCCGGGTTGGCTCGCCGTCGAGCGCACCGACCGTGCAGCCCGTACCGGCCGCAACCCGCAGACCGGCGAGACCATCCAGATCGCCGCAGGCCACAGCGTCAAGCTGACCGCCGGCTCCAAGCTGAAGGCTGCAGTCGCCAAGAAGAAGTAGCCTTCTTCGAACGCTTGAAAGGAGCGGCAACCCGATGGGTTGCCGCTCCTTTTGCGTTAACCGCCGCTTGACGGATTCGGCGCGCGGGCAGGGGTAGCGGACAATGGAATTGTGCCTTCTGCAGCGAAAACCCGAACCTCAGCAGCTCCCACCCCGACGGGCGGAGCTCGTGGTCGAGGAGTTGGCAGCCCGGGAATCTCCGGCCCCTGGCAGCTCGCCGGGCTGGCGGCGCTGTTCCTGGGCCTCGTGGTGGCGCTGCTCTTCTCCGGAGCAGCCGGAGCCCGCGCAGTGTCTGACCCCGGCGCTCTGGTCCGCTGGGGCCTGCCCATCAGCAAGGCCGTTCAGAACGTCTCCCTTGCCACCGTAATCGGTGGCCTCATCTTCGCCGTCGGCATCCTGCCCCGGAATCTTTCCGGGCGGCAGTCCAAGGCCAAGGATGCCCCCGAGCATCCCGCGTTCACGCGGGCCTTGGCCGTTGCCGCCGTCGCCGGCGTCGCGTGGACCCTCTCGGCCGTGTCAGTGCTGGTCCTGAGCTATTCGGACATCGCGGGCCAGACCATCTCGGGGGACCCGGAGTTCACCAAGTCCCTCGTCTACTTCATGACTGACATCGATACCGGTAGGGCCTGGCTTGCGGTGGTCATCATCGCCGCCGTGGCCACCACCGCGCTGTTTGGCGTCCGATCAAGGGGAGCGCTTGCACTCACGCTGATCCTGGCCGTCGCCGGGTTGGTGCCCGCTGCGCTGATCGGCCACTCGGCCAGCTCGAATGACCACGAAGGCGCCATCAACTCGCTCGGTCTGCACCTTGTCGGGGTCTCGGCCTGGGTGGGCGGCATCATCGTGCTGGCGCTGCTCTCCGGCATCCTGGGCGGCGCGCCCGGCACCGGAGCCCAGGGCAGGGCCGACATCACCGAGCCCACCCTGCGCCGCTTCTCAGCCCTCGCCGGCTTCGCCTTCGTCCTGGTCTTCGCCTCAGGCGTTGTCAACACCAGCATCAGGATCTCCAGCTGGAGCGACCTCTTTGGATCGGCGTACGGTCAACTCATCATGGCCAAGACCGCCGCCGTACTGATCCTCGGCGGCGTCGGCCTGATGCACCGTCAGTGGGTCATTCCGCAGCTCGGTGTCAAGGGCGCTGGCCTGTCCGCCCGCCGCGTGCTCTGGCAGCTGGTCCTCGTCGAGCTCCTGATCATGGGGGCGACGTCGGGAATCGCCGTCGCGCTTGGCCGATCGGCCCCGCCGGAGCCCACCACCTTCGCCCCGGACGCGTCGCCGGCCTTCATTCTGTCCGGCTACGAACTTCCCCCGGAGCTGACTCCGCAGCGCTGGCTGACCGAATGGCGGTTCGACTGGCTCTGGGTCGCCGTCGCCGTCTTTGGCCTGGTCTCCTACGTCCTGGGCATCCGGACGCTGCGCCGGCGGGGCGACTCATGGTCCTGGTTCCGTACCGTGAACTGGGTGATCGGCCTGGTGGTCCTCACGTACATCACGTCCGGGCCGCCGTCGGTCTACGGCCGGGTACTGTTCTCGGCACACATGGTGGACCACATGGCCTTGACCATGGTGGCCCCGATCTTCCTGGTTCTGGGCGCGCCCGTCACGCTCGCCTTGCGGGCGCTGACCGCGCGGCGTGACAGCTCCCGGGGGCCGCGGGAATGGCTGCTGATCTTCGTGCACTCGAAGTTCTCGCAACTCGTCACGCACCCGCTGTTCGCCGCGGCCAACTTCGCCGGCTCCATCATCCTCTTCTACTACTCGGACGCCTTCGGCTACGCCATGCGCGACCATGTGGGCCACGAACTGATGAACCTGCACTTCACGCTCACCGGCTACATCTTCGTGCTGACCATGATCGGCACGGATCCGTTGCCCAGGCGCGCACCGTACCCGATGCGGCTGCTGCTCTTGCTGGCCACCATGGGCTTCCATGCCTTCTTCGGCGTCTCCATCATGGGCGGCACCGGACTGCTGGCCGCTGACTACTTCGGCAACCTGGGCCGCACCTGGGGGCCCTCGGCCCTGCTGGACCAGCAGATGGGCGGCGCGGTGGCGTGGGGGATCGGCGAAGTGCCGACCCTGCTGGTGGCGATCGGCGTCGCCGTCATGTGGTCCCGCTCCGACGCGCGGGAGTCTAAACGCACCGACCGCGCTGCGGACAGGAATAACGACGCCGATCTCACCGCTTACAACGATATGTTTGCCCAGCTCGCCGAACGCGACGCGAAGCTGGCAGAACGCAATTCAAAGCTGGAAGGACGCTGATGAGCGAAACCGTACGCACCCACCTCCGGGTCCGGGCCTCCGAACTTGTGGGCCGGGGCTGGCTGAACACGGGCGGCAAGTCCCTGGATCTCGAATCCCTGCGCGGCAAGATCGTGCTGCTCGACTTCTGGACTTTCTGCTGCATCAACTGCCTTCACGTCCTGGATGAACTCCGCCCGCTCGAACAGCAGTACTCCGACGTCCTGGTGACCGTCGGCGTGCACTCACCCAAGTTCGAGCACGAAGCGGATCCGGTGGCCCTGGCTGCCGCCGTCGAGCGCTACGAGATCCGCCACCCGGTGCTGGACGACCCGGAGCTGGACACGTGGAAGGCCTACACCGCACGTGCCTGGCCCACCCTCGTGGTGATCGACCCCGAGGGGTACATCGTGGCGCACCTCTCCGGTGAGGGCCACGCGGACGGCCTGGCCGTGCTCATCCCCGAGCTGATCGCCGAGCACGAGGCCAAGGGCACCCTGCACCGCGGCGACGGTCCGTACGTGGCGCCGGAGCCGACGTCGGGCACGCTGCGGTTCCCGGGCAAGGCCCTCTATCTTCCGGCCGGCCGCGGCGACTCCGCTGCAGCCGCCGACGCCGGTTCCTGGCTGGTGACGGACACCGGCCACCACCGCCTGGTGGAGCTCTCCACCGACTTCGAGACGGTGCTGGGCACCTATGGCTCGGGCGAGAAGGGCTACGCCGACGGCGGCGCCGACGCGCGTTTTAACGAGCCGCAGGGCCTGGTCCTGCTCCCGGAGGAAGTCGCCGCCAAGGCCGGCTACGACGTCGTGGTTGCCGACTCCGTCAACCACCGGCTCCGCGGGCTGTCCCTCGCGGACGGCACCGTCACCACGCTGGCCGGCAACGGGGTCCAGCGGCTGCTTGAGACCGGCCCGGCACGCGTAGACGAGGAGGGTGCCGCCTACGGCGCCCGGCTTGAAGCGGATCCGCTGCAGGTTTCACTTAGCTCGCCCTGGGACGTTGTCTGGTCCAGCAAGCTCAACGCGGTCGTGGTAGCGATGGCCGGCGTGCATCAGATCTTTAGCTTCGACCCGCTGTCCGGCGCCGTGAACATCGTCGCCGGCAACGGCCTCGAGGGTCTGCTCGATGGTCCAGCCGCAGAAGCCTGGTTCGCCCAGTCCTCCGGCCTGGCCGAGGACGCCGACGGCAACATCTGGGTGGCCGACTCCGAGACCTCGGCGCTGCGCAGACTCGTCATTTCCGACGACGGCGCCATCACTGTGGAATCCGCCGTGGGCAAGGGCCTGTTCGATTTCGGCTTCCGCGACGGACCGGCCGCGGAGGCCCGGCTCCAGCACCCGCTGGGCGTGACGGTGCTGCCCGACGGCTCGGTGGCGATCGCGGACACCTACAACGGTGCCGTCCGCCGCTACGACCCCGCCACCGGGACGGTCTCCACGCTTGCCCGGGGCCTTTCCGAACCCTCGGACGTGATCGTGGACCACACCCATGTGGCCGGCGCCGAGCCGTTGCTGGTGGTGGTCGAGGCCAACAAGCACCAGCTCGTCTACGTGCCCATCCCCAAGGAAGCACAGCAGGTCGACGAAGGGGCGTCCCAGACCCACCGCCCCAAGAGCCCCGTCGCCCCGGGGCTGATGTCCCTGACGGTTCGGTTCACGGCTCCTACCGGGCAGAAGCTTGACGACCGCTGGGGCGACCCGACGCAGCTGAAGATCTCCTCCACCCCGCCCGAGTTGTTGGTGGCGGGCGGCGGTACCTCCGTGGGCCTGCTCCGCACCCTGGAGCTCGCCGCCGACGTCCCCGAAGGCGTGCTGCACATTACTGCACGCGCCGCGGCCTGCGACGGCCCGGAAGACGCCGACGGCGAGATCCCGGACCACGCGGCGTGCCACCTGTACCAGCAGGACTGGGGAATCCCGGTGGTGCTGCAGGCGGACGGTGACACCGAGCTGGTCCTGGACCTGCGCGGCATGGACTAAACCGACCGGCATAGACACACGAAAGGCTGCCGCCCGCGACCCAGCTGGTCGCGGGCGGCAGCCTTTTGCGTGCCACGGGAGGTCCCGCGTGACGCGGTGCGGCAGTCCTAGTTGCTTAGCTGCGGGGTGAGCTTGACGGTGTCGCCGTCGATGTCCAGGCGGGTGGTGAAGCTGAAGTCGTGGACCGCGTTGAGCTCCGTGACGGCGCCGGTGAACAGGTCCTCCTGGCGGGCCTTGATCCGCGCCTTGCCGTCCAGTGGCGCGACCACCCAACGGCCGCCGAAGGGCTCGATGCTGACGGCAGGGTAGTCGGTGATGCTCCAGTCGATCGTCCCGTCCACCACCCGGTTGTTCGTGGCGTGGTAGAACGGGCAGTCGGGCTGCAGCCGCTGCTGCTTGTCGGCCTGGTCCGCGCAGTTGTCCAGGAACTCCTTGACCTTGGCGGTGACGGCGCTCTTGAGCCCGTCCGTGGCCTGGGTGAGCAGGTTCAACGGTGCCGAGGGCATATCCCGGCTGGCAACGGTTGTCCGGGTTGCGGGGGCGGCGAAGAACTGGCCGTTCAGGGATGCCTCGTACTCGCCAGGGTAGAACACGGCAAAGGAGTTGCGGCCGTTGGGCATGTTGACCGGGACCCCGTTGAGAGAGGCTTGGTTCGAATTCACGACGGTGACGTCGAGGACCGGCAGCGCGGACGGGACGAAGGACCAGTCGTGGAAGAAGAGCCACTGGGTGCCGGAGCGTTGCAGCAGGAACTCTGTGCGCTGTTGGCTGCCGTCGATCGTGTAGTCGATCGGAACCATCACCTGGTTTCCGCCGCGGTCCTGCGCGTTGCCGATCTTTACGTCGGAGATCTTCGCGGCCGCGGTCTTCAGCGCCTCACCGTCCAGCATGCCCGGGTTGCTTTGCGGCACGGAGGCGTGCAGCAGGCCGAGCGCCTTCCCGCCTTCGCCCTTCTGCAGCGCGTCCAGGTACTCACGGACCGGCTGCTGCGGGCTGGCAATGGAATTGTTCACCAGATTGATTGCGACGACGGCGCCCGCCACGGCGAGCATCAGGCCCAACAGCCACATGGCTGCAATCCTGACCAACGCCTGACTCATCTGCACGTACCTTAGGTTACCTGCACGCCCGCGGAACGCTGGTGTCAAGAGGTCCGGTTGTGACGTGCACCATTCCAGCCGGGCGGCCACGGCTTTCCGCCTGGCCGGCTGCCCGCCGGGCTGCCTAGCGCCGGCTGCCTCCTAGCGCCGGCGCCGCCGGGAGGAGGTGCCGAAGACGCCGCGGAGCAGCTCCCGGCCGATCTGGGTGCCCAGCGAGCGGGCCATGCTCTTCAGGCCGCCGCCAAGGGCGCCGCCCAGCGCGCCGGCGAGGTCGCCGGCCATTCCGCCGCCGGACTCCGGCTCCGGGGCACGACGCTGCGGCGCCCGGTCCCGTTCGGGTGCCGGTGACTGTGCCGGGCGGCTGCTGGGGCGGCCCAGGATCTCTTCCTCGATCCGGCGGGCGTCGGCGTCGACGGCGTTGGGGTCCATCCCGCCGTCGGAACCCGAACCGGAGGCGGAGCCGCCGGCTGCCGGGCCGGTGGGCGCTGCCTGCCGGCCCGCAAGCTTCTCGTAGGCGGAAACGTTGTCCACGGCGGTGCCGTACTTGGCGAGCAGGGCCGATCCAGCCACCGTGCTGGCAATCAGCGAATCGTCGCTCGGGCCCATCACTGACTCAGGCGCCCGCAGCCGGGTCAGGGCCACGGGGGTGGGTGCGCCCTTCTCATTCATGACGGTGATGACGGCCTCGCCGATTCCGGCCGATGTCAGGGTCTCCTCCAGGTCGTAGTCACTCATCGGGAAGGTGGAGACTGTCGCCTTGAGCGCCTTGGCATCCTCCGGGGTAAAGGCGCGCAGGGCGTGTTGAACCCGGTTGGCCAGCTGGCCCAGAACGTCGGCGGGAACATCCTTCGGCGTCTGGGTCACAAAGAAGATGCCCACACCCTTGGACCGGATCAGCCGCACCGTCGTGGTGATCGCGTCAAGGAAGGCCTTGGACGCGCCGTTGAACAGCAGATGCGCCTCGTCCAGGAAGAACACGAGCTTCGGCTTGTCCAGGTCGCCCGCCTCGGGCAGGTCCTCGAACAGGTCGGCCAGCAGCCACATCAGGAAGGTGGAGAACAACATGGGCTTGGTCTGCAGGGTGGGCAGTTCGAGGCAGGTCACCACGCCGCGGCCGTCCGGCGCGGTCCGCAGCAGCTCGGCGGTGTCGAATTCCGGCTCGCCGAAGAACTTTTCCATGCCCTGCGCCTCAAGCGTGATGAGTTCGCGGAGGATGACGCCGGCGGTTGATTTCGAGAGCCCGCCGAGGTTCTCCAGCTCGTCCTTGCCCTCGTCCGAGGTCAGGAACTGGATCACCGCGCGCAGGTCTTTCAGGTCGATCAGTTCCAGGTTGTTCTTGTCCGCGAAGTGGAAGACCAGCTGCAGGCTGGACTCCTGGGTTTCGTTGAGCTCCATCACGCGGGACAACAGGATGGGACCGAACGAGGTGATCGTGGAACGGACCGGGATGCCGGCGCCATCGCCGCCGAGGGCCAGGAATTCCACCGGGAAGGTCTTGCCGGACCAGGCCTGCCCGATGCTGTCGGTGCGGGCCTTCAGCTTCTCCGAACCGGTGGCGGCCGTGGCGAGGCCGGAGAGGTCGCCCTTGATGTCCGCCAGGAACACGGGGACGCCGGCCGTGGAGAGCTGCTCCGCCATCATGTGCAGGGTCACGGTCTTGCCGGTGCCGGTCGCACCGGCCACCAGGCCATGGCGGTTCATCATCGCCAGCGGCAGGCGGATGGGGGCGTCTTTGTGGAGTTCGCCGTCGACGATCGCGGCCCCCAGCTCGATCGTGGGCCCCTCCAGGGTGTAGCCCTTCTGGATGGTGGCGACTTTATCTGCAGTGGATTTGATGGCCATGCGGCTAGCTTAGCCGGGTCCGCCAGTGCGGACCCGGCTTCGGCCAATGTTTTATTCTCGCCCTGTTTTGCGGCCTAGCCGGCGCGGTTATTCGGCCAGGGCCTTCAGGACTTCCTTCGCCACGTCCTCGCTTGACTGGGGGTTCTGGCCGCTGATGAGGTTGCCGTCGCGGACCACGTTGGAGCTCCAGGCTGCGCCGTTTTCCACGGTCGAACCCTTCTCCTTCAGCACGTCCTCAACGAACCACGGAGTGTTCTCGCCGGTGCCGCCGCCGAGTTCCTCTTCGTTGGTGAACACGGTGAGGCGGCGCCCGGCGAAGGCGAAGGTTCCGGCGTCGTCAACGGCGCTCAGCAGGCCAGCGGGGCCGTGGCAGAACGGTGCGATGATCTTTCCGGCCTTGTTGGCCTCGGTCAGCAGACGGCCCAGGTCAGCGTCCTGGTACAGGTCGGCCATCGGGCCGTGGCCGCCGGGCATCACGATCGCGTCGTACCCGGCGAGGTCGACGTCGGCCAGCACCAGTGGGGCGGAGAGCTCGCCGTCGATCTCGGCAATGTACTTGCGGAAGCCGTCGGCGCGGTCCTGGCCGCCGGCGGATTCGGGGGCGAGGCTGACCTCGTCGACGGTGGGCTTGGCGCCACCGGGGGTTGCGATGTTGACGCTGTGCCCGGCGTCGCGCAGGGTCTGGTGCGAGACCACGAGTTCTTCGGCCCAGTAGCCGGTGGGGTGCTTGCTGCCGTCCCGCATGGTGAGGGAATCGGCGGCGGATACGACCATCAGGATGTTAGCCATGTTCTTGCTCCTGTTCTGCCGGCCACGGGGCCGGTCAAAGGTGGGGATGGGGTGGTGTGGGGCTTAGCGTGCGGCGTCGAGCTCGGCGAAGGTGGCGTCGTCGAGGACGACGCCGGCGGCGGCCAGGTTCTCTTCGAGGTGCTTGACCGAGCCGGTGCCGGGGATGGGCATCATGACGGGGGAGCGGCGCAGCAGCCAGGCGAGGGCCACCTGGGAGGTCGTGGCGCCCAGCCGCGTGGCGGCTTCGTCCAGGGGGCCGCCCGGGCGGGCAAGTTCGCCGGCCGAGATCGGGGCCCAGGGGATGAAGCCGATGCCGTGCTCTTCGGCGTAGTCGAGGACGTCCTCCGAGCTGCGGTCCGTCAGGTTGTAGCGGTTCTGCACCGTCGAGACGGTGAAGTACTTCCCGGCCTGCTCCAGTTCGGCCACGCTGACCTGGGAGAGCCCGAGGGCCTTGACCTTGCCCTCCTTCTGCAGGTCGCGGAGCACACTGAACTGCTCATCCGGATCCACTTTCGGGTCGATCCGGTGCAGCTGCAGCAGGTCCAGCGCGTCCACCTTGAGCTTGCGCAGGCTCAGCTCGGTCTGCTGGCGCAGGTATTCGGCGCGGCCCAGGGGGATCCATTCATCCGGGCCGGTCCGGGTGAACCCGACCTTCGTGGCAATTTTCAGGCCGTCCCGGTAGGGGTGCAGGGCCTCGGCGAGGATTTCCTCGCTGATGTTGGGCCCGTAGGAGTCGGCGGTGTCGATGAAGTCGACGCCGAGCTCGACGGCCCGGCGGACGACGGCGATGGCCGCCTCCCGGTCGGCGGGTTCGCCCCAGACGCCGTCCCCGACAATGCGCATGGCGCCGAAGCCCAGGCGGTGCACGGTTCCCACGTCTTTCAAGTCGATCGTCGCGGACAGATCCTGATACTGCGGGTTGTCGTTGCTCATAGTGGCGGCAACACAGTAAGGGTGCTGAGTATTCCGGCAGTGTGGCCACCGCAACGGAGATTGGCAGAAATAAGACGGGCACCGCCGTCGTTGCCACCTGTAGGCGCCCGACCGCAGGACGGCCCCGCGCACCTCCCAACTTCCCCGCTACGAAAGGCCGGCTTTTCCGTGACTGTTCCGCTTTCCATCCTTGACCTGGCAATCATCGGCAAGGGCCAGACGGCGGCAGACAGCTTCGCCGGCAGCGTGGCCATGGCGCAGCGCGCCGAGGAACTGGGCTACCGGCGCATCTGGTACGCCGAGCACCACAACATGTCGTCCATTGCCTCCTCGGCTACCAGTGTGCTGATCGCGCACATCGCCGCGCAGACCAAGACCATCCGGCTCGGGGCCGGCGGCGTGATGCTGCCCAACCACGCGCCGCTGACCATTGCCGAGCAGTTCGGCACGCTGGAGACCCTGCACCCGGGCCGGATCGACCTCGGCCTGGGCCGTGCGCCGGGCAGCGACCAGAACACCATGCGCGCCCTGCGCCGGGATCCGATGAGCGCGGACAGCTTCCCGCAGGATGTCCTGGAACTGCAGGGCTACCTGACCGGACCCACCCGCATCCCCGGTGTTGAGGCCACCCCGGGCAAGGGCACCAACGTCCCGCTGTACATCCTCGGTTCCTCGCTCTTCGGTGCCAAGCTGGCGGCGCAGCTGGGGCTGCCCTACGCCTTCGCCTCGCACTTCGCGCCCAACGCCCTGCAGGACGCCGTGGCGCTTTACCGCCGCGAGTTCCGGCCGTCCGAGCAGCTCGAGGCCCCGCACGTGATCGCCGGCGTGAACGTGATCGCCGCCGATTCCGCCGCCGACGCGCAGGCGATGTTCCAGGCCACCAAGCGGGCCCGGGTGTCGCTGTTCTTCGGCAACGGCCGCGTCTTCAGCGACGACGAGGCGGACATGATCCTGGACTCGCCGCAGGGCCAGCACATGGCGCAGATGATGAAGTACTCCGCCGTGGGCACCCCGGGCGCCGTGCTGGAATACCTGGACGAGTTCACGGCACACGCCGACGCCGACGAGCTGATCGTCGCGCACCAGAGCGCCGCAGTGGAGGACCGTCTGCGCTCCGTGGAGCTGCTCGCCGAGGTCGCCGGGCTCGCGCGCGTCTGACGCGACTGGCGGCCTAGGGTTCGCGGCGGGCGCCGCCGGCTGCCGTGACGGGAAAGATGTTCGGTGCGCTAAATCCCGCCCGGGCGAAGGCCTGGGCAATCCCCTCGGCGACCGTTCCGACGTCGGCGTCCCGGACCAGTGCGATGGCGGCGCCGCCAAAGCCGCCGCCTGTCATGCGCGCACCGATGGCGCCCAGCTGCTGGGCGCTGGACACGGCGAGGTCCAGCTCGGGGGTGGAGATCTCGAAGTCGTCCCGCATGGACACATGCGAGGCGTCGAGGAACGCGCCGATGGCGCCCGGGCCTTCCGCCCGCAGCGCGGCGACGGTGTCCAGGACCCGCTGGTTTTCGGTGATGACGTGCCGGACACGGCGGAAGGTCTCCGGGTCCAGTACTGCCTCGGCGCGCGGCAAGTCCTCCGGCCCGAGGTCCCGCAGGGCTTCGACGCCCAGGGCGCTGGCCCCGGCCTCGCAGGCGCTGCGGCGGCTGGCGTAGCCGCCGTCGGCGTGGGAGTGGCTGGTGCGGGTGTCGATCACGAGCAGCGACAAGCCGCCGCTCGCGAATCCGAGCGGGACCGCCTGTGTCTGCAGGCTGCGGCAGTCGAGCAGGATGCCGTGGTCCGGCTCGCCCAACAGGGACGCCGACTGGTCCATGATTCCGGTAGGCGCTCCGACCACCCCGTTCTCGGCCAGCTGGCCGATCCGGGCCAGCTCCGGCCGCCCCAGCTCCAGCCCCCACAGCTCATTCAGGGCAACCGCCACGGCGCACTCAAGGGCGGCGGACGAGGACAAGCCTGCCCCGGCCGGCACATCCGAGCTCAGTGCAAGGTCCAGGCCGGGAAGTGAATCGGCCGTTCCTCGCTCGGCCGCGGCGCGGGACATGGCCCAGGCCACCCCCAAGGGGTAGGCGGCCCAGCCCTGCAGGTTTTCCGGCGTCAGCGCCTCGAAGTCGAGCTCCACGACGCCGGGGAACGAATCGCTCGTGACCCGGAACAGCCGGTCCGTGCGGACGCCGGCCGCCACGGCGGTCCGCATCCCGATGGCCAGGGGGAAGGCGAAGCCGTCGTTGTAGTCGGTGTGTTCGCCGATGAGGTTAACGCGGCCGGGAGCGGACCACAGACCCTCCGGTGCGTAACCGAACTGGCTGGTGAAGAAGGCGCGGCTGCGCTGGGCAAGGTCGGTCATGGCTGTGCTGTTGCTTTCTGTGCTGGGGCTTTCTGGTTGGCGGCTTCCTGGTGGATGTCTACCTTGGCGATGGCGGCCCGGAGCCGCGCGGCCGCTGTCTCGGGCGGAATATCGGCGATGAATGCCCCCATGGCCGCCTCGGAGCCGGCCAGGTACTTGAGTTTGTTCTCCTCCCGCCGGGGCGAGGTCAGCTGGAGCATCAGCCGGACATCCTCCCGGTGGGAATGCACCGGAGCCTGGTGCCAGGCCGAAATGTAGGGCGTGGGGGTGTCGTAGAGCGCGTCGACGCCGCGGAGCAGCCGGCTGTAGAGCCGGGAGAATTCGTCGCGTTCATCGTCCGTTGTTGCGGCGAGGTCCGGGACGTGCCGGTGCGGGAGCATATGCACCTCAAGCGGCCACCGCGCGGCGAACGGGACAAACGCCGTCCAGTGATCGCCCCGGAGCAGTACCCGGTCGGACTTTTGCTCGAAGCTCAGGATGTCCTCGAATAGCGTGCCGCCGTAGTCCTCGATGGTGCGGATCAGTTGGGCGGTGCGCGGGGTGATGTAGGGGTAGGCATAGATCTGCCCGTGCGGGTGGTGCAGGGTCACACCGATTGCCTCGCCCCGGTTTTCGAACGGAAAAACCTGTTCGACGCCGGGCAGCGCAGACAGCGCGGCCGTCCGGTCCGCCCAGGCCTCCACCACGGTGCGCATCCGCGAGAGGGAGAGCCGCGCGAGGGACCCGGTGTGCTCGGGTGAGAAGCACACCACTTCGCATCGGCCCACCGACTGGCGGCTCCGGCCCAGGCCCACCCGGGCAAGGTCCTCAAGGCCCTCGGGCGCGTCCGGTCCGGACAGCGCTGGCCCGAAGGACGGGGACTTGTTCTCGAAGACGGCCACGTCGTAGAGGCTCGGAATCTCCGAGGGGTTCTCCGGGGACGCCGGCGCCAGCGGGTCCAGGTGCGACGGCGGCAGCACCACCCGGTTCTGCCGGGCGGCGGCGATCGAAATCCATTCGCCGGTGAGGACGTCCTGGCGCATGGTCGCGGTAGGCGGCCGTGCTGCCGGCTCGCGAAGGTCCGGCCCGCGCTCGGGGCCGAGCGTCGTGTCGGCGTCGTCGAAGTAGATCAGGTCCCGTCCGTCGGAGAGACGGTGGGCGCGCTTGGTGATCTGGCCCATGCTAGGAGTTCCTTACGGGCTGGCCGCCGCTGGCGGGGTCGTGCGCGTGGCGGACTGCGAGGAGGACGCCGTGCTCGGGGTTGAGGACCGGCATCGGCAGGCCGGACGCTGCCAGGAACTGGCCGCTGGCCTCGATGCCGGTGCCGAGCCAGGGCGGCGGCGCGGTTTGGATGAACGCGTGGGAGTCGTCCGGAGCCGGGTAGAGGGCCTCCACCCGGTAGCGACGTTCTGGCTCCAACCCCGGCAGGCAGACTCGCCCCGGCACTTCGGCAAACGACGTCGCCGTGGAGACCAAGGCGTACAGCGCTTCACTGCCGTCGTGCGCGACGACGCCGTGCAGCCTCAGGGCAGGATCGGGTTCGTCCGCCCGCACCATCCGGCCGCTGTGCAGCAGGGAGCGGTACTCCTTGTACAGGGCTATCGCGTGCGCGAGCTCCGTGTGCTCGGCGGGGTCGAGTCCGCGGACATCCCACTCGAGGCCGAAGTGGCCGAACATGGCGGTGATGGCGCGGAACGACAGGTCGTGGGTGCGGGCCGTGGTGTGGCTCGTGGTGGGCCCAATGTGCGAGCCGACCAGCTCCGGCGGCACCACCATCCCGGTCCAGCGCTGGATGGTCTGGCGTTCCAGGGCATCGTTGCAGTCCGAACCCCAGACGCGGTCCGTGCGTTCCAGGATGCCGAGATCCACGCGGGCGCCGCCCGAGGAGCAGCTCTCAATTTCGACGCCGGGGTGTGCGGCGCGCAGTGCGTCCAGGAGCCGGTAGACGGCCATGGTCTGGGCGTGCACGGAGGGCCGCCCGGCGTGGCCCATCTCGGTCAGGTCCCGGTTCTGGTCCCACTTGAGGTAGCTGATCCGGTTCTCCCGCAGGAGGGCATCGAGCCGGTCGTAGATGTACTGCCACGCCTCCGGGTTGACCAGGTCGAGGACCTGCTGGTGCCGCCACCGCTCCGGCAACCGCACGTCGCCCGAGGCGCCCGTTCCCGGGTGCGGAGCCGGTCCGGCGATCCAGTCCGGATGCGCGCGGACCAGGTCCGAGTCCTCGTTGACCATTTCCGGTTCCACCCAGAGGCCGAACTCCATGCCGTGGCCTGTCACCGCGTCGATCAGTGGCGTCAGGCCATCGGGCCAGAGCTGTTCGTCAACGTACCAGTCGCCCAGGCCGGCGGTGTCGTTCCTTCGGCCGCGGAACCAGCCGTCGTCGAGCACGTAGCGTTCCACGCCGAGGCTGGCTGCGGCGTCGGCCAGCTCCAGCAGGGCCGGCAGCCGGTGGTCGAAGTAGACCGCCTCCCAGACGTTCAGGACCACCGGCCGGGGCTTGCCCGAGGCCACGCCCGGGTGGTGCGGCCGGTCGCGGAACCAGGCGTAGAAGGCCTCGCTGATGCCATCGAGCCCGGCGCCAGAGTAGGCGGCGAAGAGCCAGGGCGTGTCATAGCGCTCCGCGGGCGCCAACGTGACCTCAGCGGAGCCGAGCAGCTCCGATGCGCCGATCACCGTCCGGCCATCGCCGGCTGTGTCGACGAAGCTTTCGTGGTTCCCGCTCCAGCCCAGGTGGACAGCCCACACTTGCCCGTGGCGGTACCCGAACCCGCCGCTGCCGGCCGCGAGCAGCAGCGAGGCATCGTGGCCGGTCCTGCCGTGCCGGCCGGAGCGCACCCAGGTGCCCTGGTGGAGCGGGAGACGCTGGGGGTGGGATTCCCGGCACCAGCGGCCGGTCAAATCCAGGATTTCGTTGGCGGCGCGGCCCACCGGCAACACCGCCGCGAGTTCTTCGACGGTGTACTCGTCCGGTCCGTCGTTTGTCAGGCGGTGGCGCAACTGGAGCAGCCCGCCGTCGTTGAGCCGGATCTCGGTCAGGATGGTGATGCCGGCCTCGGGGTCGGTCTGCGTGATGACGGCGTAGCCGGCGTCGTTCACGTCGGCTGATGCCAGCCGGAGGCGGGGCGAGAACGCCCGGCCGTTGCGGTGGCCGCGGAGGCCGGGACGCCCGCGCCAGCCCGAGGACGCCTGCGGGACCAGCCCCAGCGTGACCGGCGTGTCCAGCGCCGAGTGCGGGACGGGGTCACGCAGCAGGGAAAGGTCCGGCAGGTCCGGCCCAAGGTCGGCGCCGAAGTGCAACAGGGCCGGTTCGCCGGTGCTGAAGTCGATCAGCAGCGCCGTCCCGGAGCGCCGCAGGTAAAGCGGTGCCGGGGGCGTGGTGGTGCCTGCCTGGGGATCCGCGGCAAGGTTTAAGTCCGGGTTGTGCACTGCAGCTCCTGGCGTTGTCAGGTTGGATGTGGGTCGTAGGGGGCCGGGGTGCGTCAGCCGGCAGCGGCGCCGGACGCTGCTCCGGTGGGGGCCAGGCGCAGCCGGCCGACGCGTTCGCCCAGGACGCGCCTGGCCTCGCTGCCCAGCCGGTCGTCGCTGATGAGTTCGTCTGCGTCCTCAAGCGCCGCGATGGTGCTGATGCCGAGCGTGCCCCACTTGGTGTGGTCGGCGAGGACCACCACCCGCCGCGCCGCGGCCACGAAGGCCCTGTCGGTTTCGGCCTCGAGCACGTTCGGGGTGGTGAAACCGGCGTCTGCATCGACACCGTGGACGCCGAGGAAGAGCACGTCCAGATGAAGCTGCTTGAGCGAGGACGTGGCCAGCGGTCCCACCAGCGCATCGGACGGGGTGCGCTCGCCGCCGGTCAGAATCACCGTGGATGACGAGGAGCTCTGGTGGAAGACGTCCGCAATCCGCACCGAGTTGGTGACCACGGTGATTCGTGGACCGGTCGACAGCAACTGGGCCAGCGCCCAGGTGGTGGTTCCCGCGCTCAGACCCACCGCCATGCCCTCGCGCACCTGGGCGGCCGCCTCGTGCGCGATGGCCATCTTCTCGTCCTTGAGCTGGGTTACTTTCAGCTCGAAGCCAGGCTCGTGGGTGCTGGCGCCGCCCGGTAGCTTGGCCCCGCCGTGGATCTTCTCGACCGCGCCGGCGGCATCGAGCGCGTCGATGTCCCGGCGCACCGTCATCAGCGAGACGCCCAGCATCCTGGCGAGGTCCGCGACCCGGACGATCCGTTCACGTTGGACCTCGGCGAGGATGGCTGAGTGTCGGGCTGCGGCGAGCATGTGGCGTCCTTAGAGGCTTGAGCGGCTTGGCTGTGCGGAGCCGCTGGATTGGTTGGAGTGGCTGGCGGAAGAGCCGGCGAGCTGGGCGGCGGGCGACCGGACGACGGCGACCGCGCCGGCGGCGAGGCCGAGTCCGCCGTCGAGTTCGGTCCCCGAGAGAACGTCAACGCCGTCCAGCGGCAACCGGACGTCCCGCTCTCCGTGGTTGATGCAGAACGTCCAGTCGGTCCCGTCCTTGCTGCGCCGGGAGACCTCCACCTGGTCCGGCAGGTCCGGGACCAGGGGTTGCACGCCGGCGTCGTCGCAGACGAGGGTCAGCAGTTCACCCAGCCCTTCGGGGGCCAGTGTGGTGGAGACGTAGTACGAGCGGCCGCTGCCGGCACGGTTGCGGGTCACGGCGGGGGAACCTGACGCCGGGCCCTCTGCCACGGCCGCGAGGACCTCGGCGGTGGTGGCCTGTCCCAGTTCGTTCCAGCAGGAGCCGGCGCCGAAGCTATCGAGCCGGACGGTTTCCGCTGCACGCAGCGGGAAGAATTCTTCCATCCGGACGCCCAGCAGCTCGCTGAACGCGCCGGGGTAGCCGCCAAGCCTGATGTGGTCATTTTCGTCCACGATACCCGAGAAATAGGTGACCACGAGGTGGCCGCCGGCGCGCACGTAGGCGTCGAGTTTCGCTGCTCCGGCGTCGCTGACCAGATACTGCATCGGCGCAACGACAAGCCGGTAGCCGGACAGCTCGTCCGTGCTCTGGCGGAAGTCCGTCGGGATGCCGGCCCGGAAGAAGGCATCGTGCCAGCGCCGGGTTTCGTCGATGTTGGAGGCGTCTACGCTCGGATGCGAGTCCAGTTCCGAGGCCCAGCGGGCGTCGGTGTCGTGCAGGATGGCGACGTCCACCCGGCCGGAGGCGCCGGTGACCGTCGAGCCGCTGATTTCGGCGAGGCTGCGCAGCGCCTGGCCGAGCTGGACCACCTCGCGCCAGACCTTGGTGTCCGTTCCGGCGTGCGGCAGCATCCCGGAGTGGAACTTCTCGGCGCCGGCGCGCGAGGCCCGCCACTGGAAGAAGAGCGCGCCGTCGGCGCCGCGGGCCACGTGCTGCATCGCGTTGCGCAGCATCTCCCCGGGCGCTTTGGCGATGTTGCGAGGCTGCCAGTTCACCGCCGAGGTGGAATGTTCCATCAGCAGCCACGGTTTGCCCTTGGCCCAGCCCCGGGTCAGGTCCGCCGTCGCGGCCAGTTCCTGGAAGTTCCGCTGGTCCTCGGCAATCAGGTAGTGGTCGTTGGAGACCACGTCCATCTCCTCGGACCAGCGCCAGTAGTCCACCGGCATGTGCAGGCCCATGTTGAAGCCCATGAAGTTGGTGGTGACCGGGTGCTTCGAGTGTGAGCGGATGATGGCCGCTTCGGCTTTGTAGCATTCGAGGAGTTCATCCGAGGAGTACCGCGCGAAATCGAGTTGCTGGGTGGGGTTGACCCACGTTCCGGAGGTCCGCGGCGGAAGGATCTCCTCCCAGTCGTAGTAGCGCTGGGACCAGAACGCGGTGCCCCAGGCGGCGTTGAGCCCGTCGAGGGTGCCGTAGCGGTTCTTCAGCCAAACCCGGAAGCCGGCCGCGGCTCCGTCGGAGAAGTCCGGCTGGTTGTGGCAGCCATATTCGTTGTGGATGTGCCACATGACGACCGCCGGATGGTCCTTGTAGCGGCTGGCGATCTGCTCGGTCAGCGCCGCGGCAGCGCGCCGGTAGTCGGGGCTGGAGGCAGCGAACGCCTGCCGGGAACCGTAGCTGTGCCGGACGCCGTCGGCGGTAACCGGAAGCGACTCCGGGTACTTGTGGCTGAACCAGGGCGGCGGAGAGGCCGTGGCGTTGGCAAGGTCAACCCGGATGCCGTTGGCGTGGAGCAGATCCAGCACCCGGTCCAGCCAGCCGAACTCGTAGACGCCTTCCGAAGGTTCCAGCAGCGACCAGCTGAAGATGCCCACGCTGACCAGGTTGACGCCGGCCTCGTTCATCAGCCGGACGTCTTCTTCCCAGGTCTCCTCCGGCCATTGCTCGGGGTTGTAGTCGCCGCCGAAGCCGAGCATCGGAGATCCCTCGGAACCGAGGCGTGCGGTGATGTAGTCCATGGCGGTGTTGTGGTGGTTGGTGGTGTTGTCCACAATTATCCTTTGCTGGAGCCGAGCGTCAGGCCGGCTACGAAGTGCCGCTGGAGCAGGAGGTAGATCACCAGGGCGGGGATGGCCGTGATCATGGCGCCCGCGGCGATGAGGTTGTAATTGGAGAGGAATTGGCCCTGGAGGTTGTTCACCGCTGTGGTCAGCGGGAGGCGGTCTCCGCTTTGCAGGAAGAGCAGCGGCCAGAAGAAGTCGTTGTAGATGAAGATGACTTCCAGCGTGCCCATGGCGGCCAGCGCGGGGCGGCACAGCGGCAGGATGATGTCCCAGTACTGGCGCCAGATTCCGGCCCCGTCAACCAGGGCTGCCTCCGTGAGTTCGGGGGAGAGCGCCTTCATGTAGTTCGACAGGACGAAGGTCACGAAGCCGATCTGGAACGCGGTATCAACCGCGATCACGCTGATGTAGGTGTTGAGCAGGCTCCCGGAATCGCTGACGCTGTACGGCAGCGGCAGCAGTTTGAACATTTCGAACAGGGGCGCGGCGAGAACCTGCGGCGGGAGCAGGTTGCCAGCCGTGAACATGATCAGCAGCGTGACGTTGAACTTCCAGCTGACCCGGCTCACCGCGAACGCCATCATTGAAGCGAAGAAGAGCACCAGGATGACCGAGGGGATGGTGATCAGGGCGGAGTTCCAGGCGTACTGGGCAAAGCCGCCCTGCGTCCAGGCCTGGCTGAAGTTGTCGAAATTAAAGGATCCCTCGAAGCTGAAGTAGCCGTACTTGTCCGTGTCCGCCTTGGGCCGCAGGGCCGTGAAGATGGTCCACACCAAGGGAATGAGCCACATGATGGCGAGCACCATGAGGAAAATGTGGATGCCGTAGTGGCGCTTGCCGCGTTTCGCGTTGGCCGGCTGGCGGGAGCCCGTACCGGCACTCCGCCCGGCGGCCGAGTTGCTCGCTGCGGGCGCATCCGTGGGCTGTGCGATGCTCATGCCTCTTTGTCCTTTCCGAATGCCCTGGACAGGTAGAACGTGATGGGGACCAGGGAAATGACAAGGAGGATGACGGCCAGCGCCGATCCGACGCCGATCACCTGACCCTCGCCGACCAGGTTTTGGATGACCAGGGCACTGATGAGTTCCAGGCCGTTGGTGCCGCGGTTGATCACGTAGACAATGTCGAATGCCCGGAGGGACTCGATCACGGTGATCACGATGATGATGACGTTCACCGGCCGCATGGCCGGAAAGATGACCCGGAAGAAAGTCTGTACCGCGTTAGCGCCGTCGATCTGCGCGGCTTCGCGGAGCGTGGGGTCCACACCCTTCAGGCCGGCCAAATACAGGATCATGACGTAGCCGGCGTGCCGCCAGGTGGCGGCGATGAGCGCGGCCCAGATGTTGACCCCGGAGTCGCCGAACCAGTCCACGGCCTGCGGGGTTCCCGCGGTGCCAAGCAGGAAGTTCAGCAGCCCGCTGTCCCGGTTGTAGAAGAGCTGCCAGATAACCCCGATCAGGGCCAGGGACAGCATCACCGGCGTGAAGAAGATGCTTTGGTAGATCTTGCTGCCGCGGATGTTCTGGTCCAAAAGGATTGCCAGCAGCAGCCCCAACGGCGTCGCAACGAGGGCGAGGAACACCAGCCAAAGCACATTGTGCTGCACGGCGGGCCAGAACGGGGGATAGTTCTGGGCGATGAATTCGTAGTTGCTCATCCCCGCCGGCTTGATGTCCTCCAAGCTCAGGCCGTTCCAGCGGGTGAAGGACAGGGCCGCCGACAGGAGCGTCGGGATCCAGACCAGGACCAACTGGATCAGGGTGGGCAGGCCCACCATGAGGCTCAGGACCCACTTATCGCGGCGGGAAAGCCGCCGGACCCGCCCCGCCGGGGCAACGGCGCGGGGCCGCACCCCGGCGGGGCTCGTATCTGATGGTGTACTCACAAGAACATTTCCTTAGTGCCGGATCGTGGTGGCCGGGAGACCCTATTGGGCGGCGTAGAGCGACTTGGCCTGGGCTTCCAGGTTCTTGACGTCCACGTTGCCGTCCTTGATGAAGGACTGCAGCGCCGGGATCATGACGTTGTTGGCCATGGCCGGCAGTGYGTCACGGTCAAAGAACTGGCTGATGCTCTTGGCGTTGGAGATGACGTCGGCCATCTTCTTGGTCAGGGGCGAGAACTTGGACGTGTCGGCACCCTTGGCGGCGGCGATATTCGAGCTGTCCACGGAGGCGTAGACATCCTGGCCTTCGGGGGTGCCGAGGTAGGCCAGGAAGTCCTTGGCCGACTGGTTCTGGCCGCCCTTCTTGGACAGCAGGAGCCCGTCGATGGGAGCCTCAACGGCGTCCCGGCCCTCCACCGCCAGCTCGGGGAACGGGAAGAAGTCGATGTCGGCGGCGACGGTCTTGTCCGTGTACTGCTGGGTGAGGAAGGACCCGAGCAGGTACATGCCGGACTTCTTGGCGCCGAGGTTCTTCGCCGAGTCCTGCCAGGTCATGCCCAGGGCGTTGGGGTTCTGGAAGGGCAGGAGTTCCTTCCAGGTGTCGAAGACATCGCTGACCTTCTTCTGGTCCCAGGATTCCTTGTGGGCCGTGAGGTCCATGTGGAACTGGTAGCCGTTCAGGCGCATGTTGAGGTAGTCGAACGTGCCCATCGCCGGCCAGCCGTCCTTGTCGGCGAACTCGATCGGGATGAGGCCGTCGGCCTTCATTTTCTTGGCCAGAGTGGTGAGTTGGTCGAAGGTGGTGGGGACCTCGTAGCCCTTTTCCGCCCAGAGGCTCTTCCGGTAGAAGAAGCCCCAGGGGTAGTTGTAGTTGGGGACGAAGTACATCTTGCCGTCGGCGCCGGTGGAGGCCTTCTTCATGGCCTCGGAGTAGTTGCCGCCGATCTTCTCCCAGACGTCGTCGATCGGCGCCAGCAGGCCCTTGCCCGCGTAGTACTGCATGCGGTATCCGGCGAACCAGGTGAACGTGTCGTCCGGGCTGCCCTGCAGGTAGGTGTTGATCTTGTTCTGGAAGTCGTTGTGCGGAACGACGTTGGTGGTCACCGCGATCCCGGACTTCTTGGTGAACGCATCGGTGACGGCCTTGTACGCGGCCTTGGGGACCTCATCCGAGGAGCCCGAACCGAAGGAGACCGTCTTGCTGGCGCTGGCGGCCGGGCCGCTGCCGCCCGTGCATGCGGCCAGCAGCGGGGCGCCGGCCATGGCGATGGCACCCGCACCGAACGTCTTCAGCAGCGTCCGCCGGTCCCACCCGCCCTGGCTGGAGGCTCGGCGCAATGCGTCTTCTTGCATGGTCATGATTTCTCCTTTGAAACAGCGCGGGTGGTGTGAAGCAGCTCACATAATTATCTATCATAATCGCACAATAAGGAACGTCAAGAGGCAAAAAGGAACATGACGGAACGCGGCAAGGGAATCTCGTGAAGGATGCTGCCGGAGCATGGCAGCTCAAACACCGGTCCGCTCAGCAGCACCAGCGGTACAGGCCGGCGGCAGGGGCCGGCCGGCGGGCTACTCGCAGCCGATGCCGTCGCCGTCGCGGTCGAACTTGCTGCTGAAACCGGGCTGTCCCCGGCGGATCGGGGCCGCGCCGGCAGCCCGGACCGCGGTGCAGTTTGCGTAGTACACCGAGGAAGGCGCGGGCGCCGCCGGGGCCGCCGCTTTCGGGGACGACGGCGCGGCGGGCGCCGGTGCGGGGGCGGCCGTGGGAGGCGCAGCCTTCACGCCAGCCGGCGCCAAAGTCCCCGGGCAGGCGGCCAGAGTCCGGGCCATCGCGTCGTGCTCGGCCCGGGTGACCCAGAGCGCGTAGCTGGCTTTGACCGAGATCTGGCGTGCCACGTAGGCGCAGCGGTACGACTTGTTCGCCGGCAGCCAGGTGGCCGCGTCGCCGTCGCTCTTCTGCATGTTCGCTGGTCCGTCCACGGCCAGGAGGTTGAGCGGATCGTTGGCGAAGGCCAGCCGTCGGGCAGGGCTCAGCTGCTGGGCGCCTTTCTGCCAGGCGTCGCTGAGCGCCACGACGTGATCGATCTGGACTGCGCTGCTGGTGCCGGCACCGCGGAGGAAGTGAATGACCTTGGCGGTGTAGGGGTCTTTGAGGACGCCGGAGAGGACCACGCAGCCGCGGGTGCCGGGTTTCAGCGATTCCGCCGTGAGGTCCCGGCGCAACGTGTCGTTGCGGGTGTCGCAGCCGTTGCGGTCGACGTCGGCCCAGGCCTGGCCGAACTGGTCGCGCGAATAGCCGGTCTTGGGCGCCCTGCCCTTAACCGGGAGGGTGGCCAGTACGGCCAGCGCCTTGCTGGCGTAAGCCGGCCGCTTGTGCGCTGCCGAGGGCTGGGTCAAGGCTCCCTTGGGCGTGGAAGCCGATGCCTTGGGGGCGGCGCCGGCCGCGGTCGACGGCGCGGTCGATGGCGCGGAGGGGGAGGCCAAGGGCGCCGACACGACGGGCGGCGCGCTGTCGACGGCTGCCCTTCCGGGGGCGGCAGCGGGCCCGGCGCAGGCGGTGGACGAGACCAGCAGCAGCCCGGCGATGCCACAGGCGATCCAGTCGATGCCGCCCCGGCGGCGACCGGTGGCCGATGAAGCCATGCCGTTACCGGTGTCGCCAAAATCAATGCTGCGCAATTTTTCCCCCACTACTGGCCTGGCCGCGGCCGGTTTCCGGCCTTTCACAGCCTACCGGCGGAGTCCCCGGCGTCGTGCCGGAGCCACGCGGGGTATCCCGGCGGCCGGCGGGCGGCCCCCGAATGGAGCGCCGCGTCAAGAGGCGCTGAGCCGGCAGGGTGGCCCGGGGTAATGCAGGTCCGGCAGGGTGCAAGTAAGGGCAACAGGGCCGTAGATAATTCCAGCGCGTCCGTGCAGACTGGGATTTGATCGCCATCAACCAGCACAGCGATGCACTTTGGGGCCGGTGGCGTGCGGCCTGCGGCCGGGGCTGCCCCAACAAGCTCCCCAAGCCTTGAACGGACCACACCGGATCTGAGGATGCCATGGCACCTGACCCTGAGCGCAAGAAACGGACCGTCCTGCCCTCCCGGCGCGCAATCCTGCTGTCGGTCGCGGGCCTCGCGGCGGTGGGTATTTGGCTCGGTTCGACCGTTGCGTTGCGCGGCACCCCGCCGGCGCCGCTTCCGCACGCCGACGGGATCATCAGCATCGAGATGGACAAGCCGGTGAACAAGTTCGATGGCCACCGGGCCATGGGGGTCGGCGTCGACGGCCTCGAAGAAAACGAAATCGATCGGGTCTGGTCGGCCCCGAATGTCCAAGCCATGAAGTCAGCCGGTTTCGGCCCGGTGAGTTACCGGCTGCGCACCGAACTGGGCGTCAAGGCGTGGCACTGGAATCCGCGCGGGACGTGGAGCCAGCCGGACAAGGAGCAGGGCTACTGGACGTCCTCCTCGGAGCCTGCGGAGGACTACGGGGTGTCGTACGGCTACCGCCTTCCCCGGCGCGGCAACACCATCGATCAAGGAAAGAACAGCGGCCACTCCCGCCTCGACGACGGCGACGTCGACACTTTCTGGAAGAGCAACCCCTATCTGGACTCCCACTTCACCGGGGAACCTGACAGCCTCAATCCGCAGTGGATCATGGTTGAGTTCCCGCAGGCCCTGCCGATGGACACCGTCCGCTTCGATTGGGGCACCCCGTACGCCACCCGCTTCAAGGTGCAGTACTGGACCGGCCGCGACGCGCGCTTCCCCGTTGACAAGGGCAACTGGCGGGATTTCCCCCAGGCCGTACAGCAGGGAACCGGGGGGTCGCAGACGGTACGGATCGCGTCCACGCCGATAAACGCCCAATACGTGCGCATCCTGTTCACGGCGGACTCGAACACCGCCCCTGTCGGCTCCCGCGACATCCGCGACCGGCTGGGGGTCGCCGTGCGTGAAATCTACATCGGGCAGCAGCAGGCCGGTGCGTTCCTCGACCACGTCCGGCACCGGAAGTCCCAACGGCAGACGGTCATGTGGACCTCCTCGACGGACCCGTGGCATAGAAAGGACGACATCGACAAGGATTATGAGCACGCCAGCTTCGAGCGGCTTTTTGCCAGCGGGATCACCAAGGACGAGCCCATGATGGTCCCGGTTCCGGCCCTGTACGGAACGCCCGACGACGCCGCTGCCCTGGCCCGCTACCTCGGTAAGCGCGGCTATCCGGTCAAACGGATCGAGATCGGTGAGGAACCGGACGGCCAACTCGCCCAGCCGGAGCACTACGGGGCGCTGTACGTCCAGATGGCCGCGGCCATGCGGGCCGTGAACCCGTCCCTGGAGTTCGGCGGCCCGGGCTACCAGACCACACTGCCCGACTGGGTGCACTGGCCGGACAGCAAGGGGGTCCGGTCCTGGACCGGCCGATTTGTCTCCTATCTGCAGCACCGCGGGGCGATGTCCGACTTCGACTTCTTTTCCTTCGAGTGGTACCCCTTCGACGACGTGTGCGCCAATCCGGCCGGGACCCTGCCCCAGAACCCGGAGTTGCTGAGGCGGCTGCTCAAACGCGACGAGGATGCCGGTTTGCCGGCCGAAGTTCCCAAGGTCATCACGGAGTACGGCTACTCCTCGTTTGTCGGACAGGTCGAACTGGAGCTGCCCGGCGCCATCGTCAACGCGGAAACGTCCGCCATGTTCCTGGCGATGGGCGGCGAGAGCAGCTACTTTTACGGCATCGAACCGAACTGGGTGTTCCAG
The DNA here is from genome assembly GCF_056398965.1 of Arthrobacter sp. 01T414. NCBI lineage: Bacteria > Bacillati > Actinomycetota > Actinomycetes > Micrococcales > Micrococcaceae > Arthrobacter > Arthrobacter sp. 01T414. Next base: position 25,328 of record NZ_JBFTQK010000001.1, read on the forward strand.
GACGAAGTCGGTGAAAAATGCGATACGCGGGGCAATCTGATGCTGTTCCAGTTCTACGATGAGTGGAAAATCCGGCCCGTGGCCGCCTACCAAGCGGCCAGGCTGGTGAACCACAGCTGGCTGGAGGCCGGCACCGGCAGCCACACCATGTTCAACACCACCAGTGACGTGCGAAACGCGAAGGGCCAGGAGCTGGTCACGGCCTATACGGTGCGACGCCCCGACGGCAAGCTCAGCGTGCTCCTGTTCAACAAGGATCCCAAACGGGCCATCACGGTCCGGCTGATGCAGGAAAAGGACGGCAACTCCCAGGTTGTTGAGGGCGGCCTTGAGCTCGACCAGTACTCCGCCGAGCAGTACAAGTGGAACCCGACACGGGGAAGGGGCAACGGAGGGTATCCGGAGCCGAATGATCCGCCGGTGAGCACCACGGTGGGCACGGACAGGCACGCCACCATAACGCTGCCGCCGTACAGCATCTCGGTGGCCACGGCCCCGGGCTAAGGCGCGGCGCATCATGTAAGTGCCGAACACCGTCGTCGCTGTCCGTTTTCTCAGGCGAGGAGAAGGGCCACCCCGATCATGGCCGGGACGGCGACCACGGTGGTGATCAGTACGGTGTCTTTCGCGACCGTGAGTCCGGTTCTGTACCGGTTGGCCACCACGAAGACGTTCTGCGCCGTGGGCAACGCGGAGGTAACCACCACGGCGAAGAGCGCCTGGTCCTGCATGCCGAGGGCGAACCGTGCGAAGAGGTAGGCGAGCAGCGGGTGGACGATGAGTTTGAAACCGCCGGCCAGCAGGGTGTCGGTCCGGCGTGCGGCCGAGGCCTGCAGCGGCCGGGAGCCGTTCAGGCTCATGCCGAAGGACAACAGCATGGCAGGAATCGCCGCGCCGCCGATCAGGTGGATGGGCTGCAAGACCAAGTCTGGAACCCGCCAGCCCGTTCCGGCCACCAGCAGGCCGAGCCCGGAGCCCACGATCATGGGATTGCGCAGGATCATGAGGGCGAAACTCAGCGGTGTTGTCCGGTGGGCGCTGGTCGTGGCATCGAGGGCCATGAGGAACAACGGCGTGAAGAAGGCGAGCTGGAAGATCAGCAGGGGCGCCACGTAGCTGGCGTCGCCCAGGACGAACACCGCAATCGGGATGCCAAGGTTGGCGGAGTTGGCCAGGGACGCGCTCATGGACGACACCAGGGCTTCCGGCAATGAGCGCTTCAACAGCAGGCGCACCACACCGAAGTAGATGGCAGCGGTCGTGATCGCTCCCACGGCTGTCACCAGCAGGGGAGCCGCGAAGACGTCATGGAGCCTGGCTTTGCTGAGGGTCTCGAATAGCAGCGCCGGGCTCGCCACGAAAAACGTGAGCGCGCTCAGGACGTGCCGGGCGTTGTCGCCCAAAATGTTGCGCCGGCCGACGAACATTCCCACGAGGATGATGAACCAGACGACGAAGAAGCCCGCCAATACGCCTAGCACGGGTCAACCGCCCAAGAAAACGGGGGCGGGAAAAGGGTGTGGAACACCGTCCCACAATAATCAGATTTATCCGGGATGCCGGCAGGGCCGGCCATGTGGCGACATGAAACGCCCCGGTCGGACGGGATGGGTCCGGCCGGCGGCGGCCACGCGCTAGTTCAGGGCAGCGTTGTTCAGTGCGTGCGGCGGGCGCAGGAGGCCGGCGGTGTGCCCTTCGGCGGGGTCGCTGCCGATCTGGATGACTTTGTTGTCCTTATCCACATGGACCACCTTCGGGGTGTAGGCCTTGGCCTCTTCCGTGGTCATCTGGGCGTAGGTGATGAGAATGACGATGTCATTTTCGTGCATCAGGTGGGCGGCTGCGCCATTGATGCCGATAACGCCGGACCCGCGCTCGCCGGCAATCGTGTATGTCTCAAGCCGGGCGCCGTTGGTGACGTCGACGATCGCGACGAGTTCGCCGGGCAGGATGTCGGCGGCTTCCAGCAGGTCCAGGTCCACGGTGACCGAGCCGACATAGTGAAGGTCCGCGTGGGTGACCGTGGCGCGGTGGATTTTGGACTTGAACATTGTGCGATTCATAACAAGACCAGTCTAACGCCGGCACCCGCGGCGCGCTGTGAGCCAGGGAACACCGCCGTGAGGGTCCGACGACGGCGGCCGAGGTCACGCCGCCGGGGCGATGGACGCAGCGGTCTCGGCGAGGATTTCGCGCGCGGCCACGATGGCCGGGCGCTTGGCGCTGGAGCGGCGGACCGAGGTGAAGACCGTGCGGTGCGGATTGCCCGGGAGGTCGATCAGCTGGGCCGTGGTTCCCCGCCCCGTCCAGACCAGGTCCGGCATCAACGCGACCGCATTACCCGATTCGATCAGCCGGATCTGCGCCTGCAGGTCGGCGGTTTCGAAGCGCACGTCCGGCTCAAACCCCGCACTCCGGCAGGCCTGCTCGGCCCAGTGCCGGGACGCCGCGCCCCGGGGTTCCATCACCCAGGACAGGCCCGCCGTGTCGGCGAGGGAAGCGACGGCAGGCCGGTCCGGGGAGGCGGGCGGCACCGCGAGCCGGATCGCGTCGCCGGTCAGGCGGATCCGGTCCAGTTCGGCGTAGCGGGGCGCCGCATGGCCCGGATACTGCTCGGCGATGACCAGGTCGAAGTCCCGGGCCCAGGTTTCATGGAGGGCCGTTTCGGGCTCGCGCTGGATCATCTCGATGCGGACTTCCGGGTAGCTGGCCGCCATCCGGGTCAAGGCGTCGGGCATCAGCGCCAGGGCCGCGGATTGGAAGACCGCTATCCGCACCGTTCCGGTCACGGTGGTCAGCGAGGCCGCGAGGTCGGCCTCGGCCTGTTCCAGGGTTTCCAGCAGTTGGGAGGTATGGGCGACCAGCACCTCAGCCTGCGGAGTGAGCTGGACGCGGCGGCCCGTCTTGCGCAGAAGTTCGACGCCGGCTTCCTTTTCCAGCAGGGCCAGCTGCTGCGAGACGGAAGAAGGGCTGTACTGCAACGCTTCGGCGACTTCGGCGAGGGTGCCGCGGATCTTGAGTTCGCGCAGGAGGCGCAGTCGCCGGACGTCGAGCATCGCTATTCCTTTGTGAATTCTAATGGTTATTGATTAGGAGAATTCACTTTATCTAATGCAATCGGGCTTGCATACTGTTCTCACCGAGTTACCCCCATCACAGGGTGGATTGATGGGCGCCACTTCCGAGCAGGAGACCCTGATGAGCACCAGAGAATTAGCTAAATCAATTATGCGGCGCAAGCCCATTGACGACATCGAAGAAGAGAGCAAGCACAGCGGCCTGTTCAAGAGCCTTGGCCTGTGGCAACTGACGGCCATCGGCGTCGGAGGCATCATCGGCGTCGGCATCTTCTCACTTGCCGGGCTGGTGGCCCATGGCAGCGAGAGCGAACCCGGCGTCGGGCCCGCCGTCCTGTTTTCCTTCCTGATCGCCGGCCTGGCCTCCGCCGCCGCGGCCCTGTCCTACGCCGAATTCGCGGGCATGATCCCCCGGGCAGGCTCCGCCTACACGTACGGGTACGTGGCGCTGGGCGAGGTGATCGGCTGGTTCATCGGTTGGGACCTGCTGCTGGAATACATTGCGATCGTGGCGGTGGTGGCCATCGGTATTTCCGGCTACTTCGACGCGTTCCTCTCCGGTATCGGCATCCACATGCCGGCCTGGATGACCTCGACCTTCGACGAGGGCAAGGGCGGCGTCGTCAACATCCCCGCCATTGCCGTCTGCCTGCTGGTGACCTGGATCCTTTCCCGCGGCACCAAGACCTTTGGCCGCTTCGAGCTCGTGGCCGTTGCCATCAAGGTTGTCCTGATCCTTTTMATCATCGGCCTGGGCATCTTCTACATCAACACCAACAACTACAACCCGTTCATGCCCAGCGGCTTCGGCCCCGTGCTGGCAGGCTCCGCCACCGTGTTCTTCGCCGTCTTCGGCTATGACGCGATGAGCACCGCCGCGGAGGAAGCGACGGACGGCAAGAAGCACATGCCGAAGGCGATCATCCTGTCCCTGATCGTGGCCATGCTCCTCTACGTCGCCGCGACCCTGGTCCTCACCGGCATGCAGAACTACCAGGACATCGATCCCAAGGCCGGATTCGCCTCCGCCTTCAACGGGGTCGGCCTGCCGGTGATCGCCACCATCATCTCCGTCTTCGCCGTGCTGTCCATCCTTACCGTCATGCTCACCTTCCTGCTTGGTGTCACCCGGGTCTGGTTCTCGATGAGCCGCGACGGGCTGCTGCCGGGCTGGTTCGCCAAGACCGACCGCCACGGCACCCCGCAGCGCGTCACTTGGATCGCGGGCGTGGCCTCGGCGGTGTTGGCCGGCGTCTTCCCGATCAAGGCCGTCGCGGACCTGACGAACATCGGCATCCTGGCCGCGTTCGTCGTCGTCTGCCTCTCTGTGATCATCTTCCGGTACAAGCGCCCGGACGCCCCGCGAACCTTCCGGCTGCCCCTGATGCCGCTGGTCCCGCTCTTCGGCATGCTCGCCTCGGCGTTCCTTATGCTCCAGCTGCACTGGGAGACGTGGGTCCGCTTCGGCGTCTGGCTGGTGGTCGGCCTGGCCATCTACTTCGGCTACGGCCGGAAGCACTCGCTGATGAACCCGGACAGTCCGCGGCACCAGGAGGCCGTGGAGATGCACCGGCACGTCGGCTGACCGGTACCGGCTGACCGGCTGACCAGCCTCCGGCACCTCCCGCACCACCCCGGACGCTCCCTCAGATCCGGCACGTTTTCGCCGAACCCTCCCCCACTTCTTGGGGGAGGGTTTCGTCATTTCCCACCGGATGTGAGGGAGCGTCGCAGGGGGATGGGCGGAGAGGGGGAGCGGTGGCGGAGCGGCGCGGGAAAGATTCGAGTTTCCTAACCAGTATTGCTCAGAAAACATCGCTTTATCTTATGAAAATCCGGTCGCATACTGAATCAAGAACGGTCCACATTTTGAGAAAGAACGAGTGCCACCATGACCAACACCTCAACGGAATCCGGCCTGAACACCGGCGCGCTCGCGGGCAACGAGGCCACGCATGCCGCCGTTTCGGAAGGCTCGCCCGTGCTTGAGGCCGCAGCCCTCGCCGAGGAGACCATCTCGCTGGTCCGCCGCTGGCTCACCGCGGCAGCGCAGATCCCCGTCGACGCCTCCGCCGCGCAGCTGGCCGGCGTGTTGAAGGACCCGAACGGCCTGGACTTCACCGTTGGATTCGTCGACGGCGTCGTGCGCCCCGAGGACCTGCAGGTCGCCGCGCGCAACCTCGCCGCCCTGGCCCCCAAGGTCCCCGCCTTCCTGCCCTGGTACATGCGCAGCGCGGTCCGCCTCGGCGGCACCATGGCGCCGGTCCTGCCGCAGGTGGTCATCCCAATCGCGCGCCGGGTGCTGCGCGAAATGGTTGGCCACCTGATCGTCGACGCCACCGACGCCAAGCTCGGACCGGCCATCGCAAAGATCCGCAAGGACGGCATCAAGCTGAACGTCAACCTCCTCGGTGAGGCCGTGCTCGGCGAACACGAGGCCTCCCGCCGGCTCGAGGGCACGCACACCCTCCTCGCCCGGCCGGACGTCGACTACGTCTCGATCAAGGTCTCCTCCACCGTGGCCCCGCACTCGGCCTGGGCGTTCGACGAGGCCGTGGAGCACGTGGTCGAAAAGCTCACCCCGCTCTTCACCCGCGCCGCGTCCTTTGCCGCAGGCGGCCGGAAGGCCAAGTTCATCAACCTGGACATGGAGGAATACAAGGACCTGGACATGACCATCGCGGTCTTCACCCGGATCCTGGACAAGCCCGAGTTCAAGAACCTCGAGGCGGGCATTGTGCTTCAGGCCTACCTGCCGGACGCCCTTTCCGCCATGATCCGCCTGCAGGACTGGGCTGCGGCCCGCCGCGCCGACGGCGGCGCCGCGATCAAGGTCCGCGTGGTCAAGGGAGCCAACCTGCCGATGGAGCAGGTCGAGGCCTCCCTGCACGACTGGCCGCTGGCCACCTGGAACACCAAGCAGGACTCGGACACCAACTACAAGCGGGTCATCAACTACTCGCTGCACCCGGAGCGGATCCGCAACGTCCGGATCGGAGTCGCCGGCCACAACCTCTTCGATATCGCCTTCGCCTGGCTGCTGGCCAAACAGCGCGGTATCGCGGATACCGCAGAGCAGGGTATCGAATTCGAGATGCTGCTCGGCATGGCCCAGGGCCAGGCCGAAGCGGTCAAGAAGGACGTCGGCTCGCTCCTGCTGTACACCCCGGTGGTCCACCCGGCCGAGTTCGACGTCGCGATCGCCTACCTGATCCGCCGGCTCGAAGAGGGCGCCAGCCAGGACAACTTCATGTCCGCCGTCTTCGAACTCAGCGAGAACGAATCGCTCTTCGAACGCGAGAAGCAGCGCTTCCTCGCCTCCCTCGCCAAGCTCGACGACGAGGTTCCCGCCCCCAACCGCCGGCAGAACCGAGCCCTCCCGGCCGAGCCCATGCCGCACGACTCGTTCGAGAACACGCCGGACACGGACCCATCGCTGCCGGCAAACCGCGACTGGGGCCGCGCCATCCTGGGACGCGTGGCGACGTCCACGCTGGGCAACGCCGCCGTCGAGGCCGCCACCATCAAGGACGAGGCGACGCTCAACACCGTCATCGAAACCGCCCTTGAAAAGGGCAAGGCCTGGGGTGCCCTCTCCGGCGCCGAGCGCGCCGAGATCCTGCACCGGGCCGGTGACGTCCTCGAGGCCCGCCGCGCCGAACTGCTCGAGGTCATGGCCAGCGAAACCGGCAAGACCATCGACCAGGGCGATCCCGAGGTCAGCGAGGCCGTCGACTTCGCGCACTACTACGCCGAGTCCGCCCGCAAGCTCGACGACGTCGACGGCGCCATCTTTGTGCCGGCGAAGCTGACCGTGGTGACGCCCCCGTGGAACTTCCCGGTGGCCATCCCGGCCGGCTCCACCCTCGCGGCGCTCGCTGCCGGGTCCGCCGTCGTGATCAAGCCGGCCAAGCAGGCCCGCCGCAGCGGCGCCGTCATGATCGAGGCGCTCTGGGAGGCCGGCGTGCCCCGCGACGTGCTCACCATGGTGCAACTCGGCGAGCGTGAGCTCGGGCAGCAGCTGATCTCGCACCCGGCCGTGGACCGCGTCATCCTCACCGGCGGCTACGAGACCGCCGAACTGTTCCGCTCCTTCCGCAAGGACCTGCCGCTGCTGGCAGAAACCAGCGGCAAGAACGCCATCATCGTCACCCCGAGCGCCGACCTGGACCTCGCGGCGAAGGACGTGGCGTACTCCGCCTTCGGCCACGCCGGCCAGAAGTGCTCCGCGGCCTCGCTGGTGATCCTGGTGGGGTCCGTCGCGACGTCCAAGCGCTTCCACAACCAGCTGATCGACGCCGTCACCTCGCTCAAGGTCGGCTACCCGGAGGATCCGGCCAGCCAGATGGGCCCGATCATCGAGCCCGCCAGCGGCAAGCTCCTCAACGCGCTGACCACCCTCGGCGAGGGCGAGGCCTGGGCCGTCGAGCCGAAGCAGCTGGACGAATCCGGCAAGCTCTGGAGCCCGGGTGTGCGCCACGGCGTCCGGCGCGGTTCCTACTTCCACCTCACCGAGTTCTTTGGCCCGGTCCTGGGCGTCATGACCGCCGAGACCCTCGAAGAGGCCATCGCGATCCAGAACCAGATCGAGTACGGACTGACGTCCGGCCTGCACTCGCTCAACTCCGACGAGCTGGCGCTGTGGCTGGAGACCGTCGAAGCGGGCAACCTCTACGTCAACCGCGGCATCACCGGCGCGATCGTTCAGCGTCAGCCGTTCGGGGGCTGGAAGAAGTCCGCCGTAGGAGCAGGCACCAAGGCCGGCGGTCCCAACTATCTCGCCGGGCTCGGCGAGTGGATCAGCAAGCCCAGCACCGCCGCGGCCACGCCGGCCCACTCCGGCGTGCGTCGGATCGAGGATGCGGCCAAGGGATTCCTGGCAGCCGACGAACTGGCGCCGCTGCAACGCTCGCTGGCTTCCGACGCCCTCGCCTGGGCCGAGGAGTTCGGCACCGCCAAGGACGTTTCCGGGCTGAGCGCCGAGCGCAACGTCTTCCGCTACCGCCCGCTGCCGGTCACGGTGCGCCTCTCGGAAGGGAAGCCGCTCGGCGAACTGGTCCGCGTCATCGCGGCCGGCGTCCAGGCGGGGTCGAGGCTCGCGGTGTCCAGCGCTGTGGAACTGCCGTCCCAGCTGCGCGCCGTACTGTCCGGTCTGGGGATCGCCGTCACGGTGGAGGACGACGCCGACTGGCTGGCCACCGTTGCCCGGCTCGCCGGGACCGCGAAGCTTTCCGTGACGCGGATCCGCCTGATCGGCGGGGATGCGAAGGCGCTGGCAGAGGCCGCCGGCGGCCGGCCCGACCTGGCCGTCTACTCCCACCCGGTCACGGAGGCCGGGCGGGTGGAGCTGTTGCCGTTCCTGCACGAGCAGGCCGTCAGCATCACGGCACACCGCTTCGGCACCGCGAACCACCTCTCGGACGGCCTCATCTAGCCGCTCCGGGCGGGTGCCGCCGGCCCGGCCAGCTCCCTTTCCGTCAGACAGCATCGCCGCCGTGACCGCACCATTGTGCGGTCACGGCGGCGATTGCCGTTGAGGAGGTGGTTGGGGCCTGCAGCCCGGTTCCGGCACTCAGCCGAGATACCAGCCCGGCGGAACCCAGGACGCCGGAACGGAGTGCGCAGAGAAATCGTCGCAGCCCGAGCAGAAGTAGGTGACCTCGCCGAGTTTGCTAACGGAGCCATCCCGTCGGTGCTTTGCGGGAACGAACGTCTCCAGGTAGACGAATTCGTCCGTCCCGCACCGCTCGCAGTAGGGAATCCCGACGAAGTCGTCGTCACTCCGGGCGAAGCCGGCATGCGGGTCGAGCCGTCCGAGGCTGGGGTGCGGCACGCTCTCGACGCGGCCGGTTGCAGCCAGCGGTCGGGCGGAACCCAGTGGTCGGCCGGACCGCACTGTGGGGTGGGGTCGGTTTATGGCTGGCGTCATTGCTGGCCTATCCCGAGCGCTTCCCCGGTGCCGCACGCAGCAACGTGGGCGAGCGTTCGTTTTTCGAATAGTGGTGGTGGGCCTCTGCTTGACCTTCAACAAGGTCAGGATAGGGCAAGTAACACTTGGGTTCAATGGGTGCGTTGAGACCCGTCCGGCCGAGTACTTTAGGGGGTAGCCCCGGGCCCCGGATGAGTAGCCGCCCGGGTAGGCGGGCTAGTTGGAGCGGTTCAAGGCCCGGCCGGCGATGGCCTGGGTAAGCGCTTCAATGACCTCGGTATTGGCCAGCGGATTCCGGATCAGGGTGAAGTCGACGTCGCCGACGGGCGGCAGGTCGAAACGCCGGGTAATGATTTTCAGGTCCTCCGGGACCAGCGACGACGGCATTACGGCGACGCCGATTCCCGCCCGAACGGCCGCCAGCACGCCGCTGATCTGCCGGGTGGTGCACGTAATGCGCCAGGTCCTGCCCGTGGCTTCGAGGGCGTCGATGGCCAGCTTCCTGCTCAGGCTGGGCGCGGGGTAGGCGATCAGCGGCACCGGGTCGCCCGGGCCGAGGACGGTTTGCTCAAGGCCCACCCAGGAGAAGGAGTCCTGCTGCACGACGGTGCCGTCCTTGGCCCCCGCCACCCATTTGACGAAGACCAGGTCCAGCTGGCCGGCGTTGAGGCGTTTGTACAGCTGATCGCTTTGGCCCACAGTCAGCTCAAGGTTGATCTGGGGGTAGATTTGGCGGAACTCGCGCAGGATCCGGGGCAGCCCGGTGATCGCCAGATCGTCCGCTGTGCCGAAGCGCAGCCGGCCGCGCATGGCCGAGCCGGAGAAGTAGCGGGCGGCGGAATCGTGCGCGGCGAGGATGCTGCGCGCGAACCCGGCCATGGCGTCGCCGTTGTCCGTCAGGCGGACATCGCGGGTATCGCGGGCAATCAGGGTGCGTTTGGCGGCGGCCTCCAGTTTCCTGACGTGCTGGCTGACGGTCGGCTGCGCCAGCCCAAGGCGTTCGGCCGCCCTCGTGAAGCTGAGCGTCTCGGCCACCGCCAGGAACGAACGGAGCTGGGCGGGCTCAAACATGCTGGCCCCTGGTCAGTGCGTGCCTTACTCGATCCACAATCGCCCCGTCCATTGCATTTCGTGATGCTAGTTATGCGCGGAATAGCCTTCCATTATCAATTCCGGCCAGCTTAGCGTTAAGGCAACCCCGTAGGCCCGCTCACTGAGGATTCTTTGTGCCACCCCCTTCGCCCCTCGAAGCCGCCGAGGCTCAGCATGACCGAGCCGCGGCGGTCCCCCTGCAGCCCGTCACCCAGCCGGTCGGCGTCGTTAGTGAGCGGCTGCCGTGGCGGCACACCTTCATTTCCCTCAAGGTACGCAACTTCCGGATCTTCGCGATGGGACACTTCATCGCTGTGGTTGCCCTGTGGATGCAACGGATCGCCCAGGACTGGCTGGTTCTCCAGCTCTCCGGATCCGTCACCGCCGTCGGCATCACAGTGGCCCTGCAGTTCCTGCCCTCGCTGCTGCTCGGCCCCTGGGGCGGCATGATGGCTGACCGCTTCGCCAAGCGCAAAATACTGATGCTGTGCCAGAGCGTGGCCGCCGTGCTGGCTGCGACGCTGGCCGGCCTGGCCCTGACGCAGCGGATTGAGGTCTGGCATGTGTACACGATTGCGCTGGTGCTGGGGCTGGTCACGGTGCTGGACCAGCCGGCGCGGCAGGTCTTTGTCAACGAACTCGTGGGACCTGCCTTCCTGCGCAACGCCATCAGCGTCAACTCCACAATCTTCCAGCTGGGCGGCCTGATCGGCCCGGCCGTCGCCGGTGTCCTGCTCAGCGCGGTCGGTGCGGGCTGGGCGTTCGCGGCCAACGCCGTGGCCTGTTGTTCCACGCTGACCATGCTGATGGTCCTGCGCAAGGATGAGCTGCACCTCACGCTGCCGGCTGCCAAACGCAAGGGCATGCTCCGGGAGGGGCTGAGCTACGCCCTGGCCAAGCCCACCATCTACTGGCCCTGGCTGATGGCTGGCTTTGTCGCGGTGTTCGCGATGAGCCTGCCCGTGCTGTTGGCGGCGTTCGCCGACCACGTCTACCACGCGGGTGCAGGCGGCTACGGGATGCTCAACGCCTTGGTGGCACTCGGGGCGCTAGCCGGGGCGATCACGTCCGCCCGACGCCGGCAGCTCCGGCTGCGCTCGGTCGTGCTGGGCGCGGGAATGTACGGGCTGATGCTCTGCCTGGCCGCTGCGGCGCCCTCGCAAGAGCTGTTCGGCGCGACCATGGTGCTGGCCGGCTTCTGGTGCCTGATGTTCCTCACCGCGGCCAACCAGCTGGTCCAGGTCAGCGCCAACATGGGCATCCGCGGCCGGGTCATGAGCCTGTACATCATGGTGCTCATCGGCGGGCAGGCCATCGGCGGCCCGCTGATGGGATGGCTGGCCGAGCACCTGGATCCCCGCACGGCAATCCTGGTCTCCGGCGGCGTGCCGGCCCTGGCGGCCGCGGCAGTGGCCCTCGTGCTGGCCCGGCGCGGCGAGCTGACGCTCAAAGTGGACCTGGCGAATAGGCGCCCCTTGCTACGGATCGTCCGGGCTTAGCTGTTGCGCACCGGATTGGGCTTTCCGCGCCGGAAAGGGACAGCCGCTACGCGGATCGGCGTAGCGGCTGTCCGAAAGCGGCGCAGAAAACCGGGCGCCGGCGCGGAAGCTGCTAGCCGGCCAAAGGCAGGTGCGGGTAGTCCGGCTCCCGCTGCTGGAACTCCAGCACATCCGGATTGAGCACGACGCCGTCGCGGATTTCGATCGCTCGGTGGATGGTTTCGTTGCTGTCCCAGGCCGCGGGCCCGGCGAGCACCGTCGGCAGGAACGGCAAAAGCGCATCGCTGATCTCGGAGGTGGCTGAGTTCCAGAGGTAGGACGGGCTGTGGTCCACAGCGTAGTAGTCGATGTGGTCACCCACCGTGAACATCGGCTCGGCGAAGGTGGTGGTCTTCGCCCAGCTGAAGCCCATGCCCTCGTCGCAGGACACGTCCACGATCAGGCTGCCGGACCGGAAAGCGTCCAGATCTTCGGTGCGCAGGTAGGTCAGCGGCGCGTTCGGATCCTGCAGGGTGCAGTTGACCACGATGTCACTCTCCGCGAGGAAGGGCGCCAGCGGCACCCTGCCCCGTTCGGTGATGACTTCGCTCAGGAACGGCGCCTCGTTGTCGTGGTCGAACTGTGCGATCCGCACCGAGTGGATGGGGGAACCCACTGCCGCGACCCCGCGGCTGGTGAGTACCTGCACGTCGTGTACGCCGTGGGCGTTGAGGGCGGTCACGGCGCCGCGTGCGGTGGCGCCGAAACCAATCACGACGGCGCTCAGCCGGCGGCCGTAGTCGCCGGTGGTACCGGTCAGGGCCAGGGCATGCAGCACCGAGCAGTAGCCGGCCAGCTCGTTGTTCTTGTGGAAGACGTGCAGGCCAAAGCCGCCGTCGCTAGCCCAGTGGTTCATCGCCTCGAAAGCGATGAGCGTGAGCTTCTTATCGATCGCCAGCTGGGTGATGGCTGCGTCCTGGACGCAGTGCGGCCAGCCCCAGAGGACCTGCCCGTCGCGCAGTTCGGTCAGGTCCGCCGGCTGCGGTTTGGGCAGCAGCACGACGTCGGCCTCAGCCAGCAGCTGCGCACGCGGCGCGATTCGACCGACGAGGCCAGCCAGCTGAGCGTCGGGCATGCCGAAGCGTTCCCCGTAGCCCTCTTCCAGGATCAGCTGCTGCCTCAGCTCCGGGGTGATGCGTTCAATGTGCCGGGGATGGATGGGAAGGCGGCGTTCGTCCGGCTTGCGCGTGGTGGCCAGGACGCCGAGGGTGAGGTGGTTCGGGGAACCGGTCACTTTTTCTTGGGGCTCGCGGTCTTGGCGGCGGCCACTTTGTCGAGGGAGCTGGGGGGCGCCGCAGCGGCCCTCTTGTCAGCTCGCTTTTCCTTGATGGACTTGCTGGATTTCTTGGATGCTGCTTGACGGGGGGACTTGTCAGCCATGATTGCTCCTGTAGCGGAACCGAAGAGGTTCCAGACTCCTGACAATACAGGTAGCTGCCTAACGGGCTCCTGGCGCGGACCGGAGCGGGGGAAATAACTGGAGCGGCTGACGGGAATCGAACCCGCGTATCAAGCTTGGGAAGCTAGCGCTCTACCATTGAGCTACAGCCGCAAAGGGGCCGGCAGGATCCCGGATCGGGGCCTGCTGGACAACGAGATTTACCTTACCCCAGCCGGAGGGTTTCCCAGAACAGCCACACGCCACTGAGCTCCACAAAGCAACGGTCGCTGCCCTGGCTGGCCGGTGCTGGACCCCTGCCGGCCCACTCACAAGCTCCGCCGTCGACGAAGTGCCGGCGTGAATCTTTCCAAGTAGTCAGTACACCCCTCGCCGACGCGTTCGGATGCGGCAGAGGATGGTTCGTGAAGCCCGGGGACTGGCGAGGGCAAGGGCCCGCGTGCCCACCCCCACTTGCTGCTTCTTGAGGCCCGTCGTTGCGTCGGGTTCGCACCGAATCCCCACGCGAATAGGTAGACCCATCTCAGTTCTGCGTAGTGCCTCCTGCCACGAAGCGTAATCCCGGGGCTTAAAGGGGTAGCGCACACTCGTGTGCGCCTAAAAGTCATCTATTTGACTAGGGGAGATCGCAGCCAACCCCTATTCACTAGAAGGTCTCACCATGGTTTGTGGAGCGCCGATCCGTGTTCATGTTTTTCGGCTATTGGATATGTTCCAAGGGCGTGCTTCCGTCTCCGGCCACGTCGACCCCTCTCCCCGAACGGCTGAAGAAGCCGCAGGCTCCGCGCTGGGGCGGGCATGAGCGAGGTCAAGCATCGCCGGCCGTTCCATGCAGTGGGCCGGCCGGCGGCTCCAACCAGGACCCATGCACGATCGCACGCTTCCCTGAGGTCCCAGCACTCGGTGTGGGACAACGAATCCCGGACTCAGACGACGGCTTCCAGGAGGGAGGTCTCCCTTCGGTGGCGAAAGTTCGCGAACCGCTTGCGACTCACCGACGTGGCGGCGATAGCCGTGTCCTTGGCTTCGGCATACCTGTTCAGGTTTGGGGTCGAGGTGCCGACCGGGGCCACAGCGGAATTCGAGGCAAGGTACGTGGCGGTTTCCGTGCTGCTTCTGGCTGCTTGGATCGCCGTCTTGGAGATCTATCCCACCCGTGACCCCCGGATCTTCGGGGTCGGTGCAGCCGAATACAAGCGCGTCGCACAGGCCACTTTGAAACTTTTCGGTGCCTTGGCCATCGCAATGGTCTTTGTGCGGTTCGACGTCGTCCGCGGATACTTCGCTGTCGCCCTGCCTTTGGGGCTGGTGCTGCTGACCGGGAGCCGGTGGTTCTGGCGACGGTGGCTGAACCTCCAGAGGCACCAGGGCAAGTACCTGTCCCGGGTGATCGTGATCGGCGACCGGCCCGACGTCGAATACGTGATCAACCAGGTCCAGAAGAACCCGACCGCCGGCTACGAGATCACAGGCGTCGGGTTGTCCACCCTGGATAAGTCCATGGAGCTCCGGCCGCCCTGGTACCGGGTGCCCGTCGTGTCGACCCTCGCCGATGTATCGAGGATGGTGGAAGTCTCGGGCGCGGACGCCGTCATCGTCGCGGGCCGCGTCCCGGGTGGCAGCACCTACATTCGGGAGCTGGGATGGAAGCTTGAGGCGACGGGGACGGAACTCGTCCTTGCTTCAACGCTCACGAACGTTGCCGGTCCCCGGATCCACTGGCGCCCTGTCGACGGACTTCCCCTCGTGCACGTGGAACTGCCGCAGTATGCCGGCGCCAAGCACGTGCTCAAGCGGGTAATGGATATCGCCGTCGCCTCCCTGGCATTGATGATGCTGTCGCCGCTGATGCTGGCGCTCGCCATCATCGTCAAACGGGACAGCGCCGGCCCCATCTTCTTCCGCCAGCTGAGGGCAGGCAGGAACGGTGAGCCTTTCTACATGCTGAAGTTCCGGTCGATGGTCCAAACAGCCGAAACGGACCTCGACGCCCTGCGCGAACTCAACGAGGGGTCCGGGCCGCTCTTCAAGATGCGGAACGATCCACGGGTCACCGGGTGCGGGCGCTGGATGCGGAAGTACTCGCTGGATGAGCTTCCACAGTTCTGGAACGTGCTGACCGGCGAAATGAGCCTGGTCGGCCCCCGGCCACCGCTGCCCGCGGAAGTCGAACGCTACGAGAAGTTCACCAACCGCCGGCTGCTGATCAAGCCCGGCATCACGGGCCTGTGGCAGATCAACGGCCGCTCCACCCTCCCGTGGGAGGAGAGCATCCGGCTTGATCTCTACTACGTGGAGAACTGGTCACTCACCGGGGACCTGCTGATCCTGTGGAGAACCTTCAAAGCCATGCGCAGCCCAGTCGGCGCTTACTGATGGAGCAACCATGACAACGCGAATTGGCTACGCGGCCGGTGCTTTCGATCTGTTTCACATTGGCCACCTGAATTTGCTGCGGCACGCGAAGGCGCACTGCGACTTCCTGATCGCTGGCGTCGTGTCGGACGAGCTGCTGGTCCAGTCGAAGGGCCGGTCACCCGTGATTCCGCTGGCCGAGCGCCTGGAAATCGTCCGAAACATCCGCTACGTCGACGAAGCAATAGCAGAGACCCTGCCCCGCAAGATCGACACCTGGCGCAGCCATCCGTTCGATGTCTTCTTCAAAGGCGACGACTGGCGGGGAACGCCGAAGGGCCTCGCGCTGGAGCGCGAATTCGCGGCGGTCGGCGTGGAGGTTGCCTATTTCCCGTACACGATGCACACGTCCAGCACCGCACTCCGAAGGACTTTGGAGCTCATGAACTCCGGGGCCCAGGAGAGGGGGGCTCTGCAAAGCCTGCCCTGAAAGCCAGCCCGGCAGCTGTCCGCACGCTTACCAAGGCAACGCCCGGTCTCGATCAACGCTCGGTCTCCATTTACAGCTCGGTCTCTATCAACAAGAAACACCTGTGGGGGTAAAAGTGAAGCATTCAACTCGCCCGTCTGACGGTTTACGGATTGCCTTGGTGGGTACGCGCGGCGTGCCGGCACACTATGGAGGATTCGAAACCTGCGTAGAGGAAGTAGGGCGCCGACTCGCGGAACGCGGGCACCGGGTGACCGTCTACTGCCGCACCGGTAACAGCCCCGGCCAGGAAGCCCGGGAATTTGCCGGCATGCGGCTGGTGCACCTGCCCGCCCTACGACGACGCTCCCTTGAGACTTTGAGCCACACCGGACTTTCTGTGGCTCACCTCCTGACGCGCCGAGCGGATGCCACGATAGTTTTCAACGCAGCTAATGCGCCCTGGCTTCCACTGCTCCGGCTGGGCCGGCTTCCGGTCGCCACCCACATGGACGGCCTCGAATGGAAGCGCGCCAAGTGGGGCCCCGTCGGCCAACGCTATTACCGCTGGGCCGAGGGCTTCGCTGTTCGGTTCTCCAATGCACTGATCGCGGATGCGGCCGGCATTCGCGACTACTACCGGGCCACCTTTGACGCGGATACCGAACTGATTTCATACGGTGCGCCGTTGCTTGCGCCCCGGGAGCCCAAAGAGCTGGCGTCCCTTGATCTGGCTTCCGGCAAATACCATCTGGTGGTTGCCCGGCTTGAGCCGGAGAACCACGTCCACACCATCGTGGAGGGCTATGTACGCAGCAACGCCAAACTCCCCTTGATCGTCGTCGGCTCCACACCCTATGGCCGCGAATACAACGAAAGGCTCACGGCGTCAGCGGACGAAAGGGTGAGATTCCTCGGCGGAGTCTGGAACCAAGACCTGCTGGATGAGCTCTACGCCAACGCGCTGGTCTACTGGCACGGGCATTCCGTGGGCGGGACCAATCCGTCGCTGCTGCGGGCCATCGGTGCCGGCGCGGCAACAAATGCATTCGATGTGAACTTCAACCGGGAGGTCCTCGGCTCGGCCGGGCGGTACTTCCGGGACCCGGGCGACGTCGCGCGCCTGGTAGAGGAATCGGAAGCGCACCCTGCCGATATCCGCTCCAGGGGAAGCCAGTCGAGGGATGTCGCCACGAGGTACGACTGGGACGTTGTGGCCGATCGCTATGAGGCCCTCTGCATTGCCCTGGCATCCCGGACGCTGACGAGGGCGCAGGGCCGAGGTCGTGGCCGGACGGACGCCGTGGCCAGCCACGCGCCGGACGAAAGCCAGGTGGCGTCGTGACCCGCCTGAGCCCGGGAGCTCCCGGGAGTCCGGACCCGATCCGAAGCGGCGGTGGCGCCGCTCTGCCCGTTTCCAGTAGTGCGCTTATGGAGGTTCCAATGCACCAAAGCCCGGCGGTACAGCCAACCTTCGCTTATAGGGGTTCAAGAGGCGGCCCGCTGATGAGGAAAGTCCTCGCTGCCGTCGTAGGAGCTACCGCAAGCATCGCCCTCTTGTCGGGCTGCAACGCTCCCTCCACGTTGGGTGTCGGGCAGGCCGGTACTGTGTCGCACTCAGACGCCGGAGCCAGTGACCCCAAGCCCACGGCGGAAGGACCGACGTTGCCGCCAGGCGGCCCGGGATTCGTCGATGGTTCCAAGGGTGCACCCGTGGTTAAGCGGGATAACGAAAAGCCTGCTGCGGCAAAGGCCAAAGCCGTGGCGGGCGGTTTCGGGACCTCGCCGGCAAAATACGACGACGGAGTGGTGGTGTCCGTGGGCGGCCTGCGCGGCGGTGTGGTGACGGCCACTGGCCCAGGTTCAATAACGGGGGCGCCCTTCGTGCACATGGATGTGACCATTCAAAACGGCGCCAGCAAGGACCTGGCGGTATCCAACGTCGTCGTTACCCTGCGGTACGGAGGGCAAAATATTGCAGCTGCGCCGCTCTACGACGGCGCTGACGAGGCCGACTTCGGCGGCACCATCAAGGCCGGTGAAAGTCAGGTCCGTGGATACGCATTCCTGATCCCGAAAGACGCGGATGCCGGAACGCTTTTCGTAGACATCGACGGCGCCCACACGCCGGCTGCCCTCAGCGGAAACCTGCCACGGTAGTGGGCAGTCACAAGGTCCAGCAAAAGAACCCGGCCGCCACCGGCGGCCGGGGGATGGCGGGCGGTGTCGCGGCCCAAGGATCCCAGGCGCTCGCAAGCTTTGGACTGCAGCTTCTGGCGGTGAGGACTCTCGGGCTCGATGGCCTGGGGCAATTCGCCATCTTGTACGGCGTCATTCTTTTGATCACCGCGATCGTGAGCGGTTTCGTGGGCGACACCCTGACCGTACTGGACCGCCGCGACTCGTCGATCAGGTTCACCCTTCAGCTCTGGTGCCTCGGCCTGAGCCTTGGGACCGGCCTGTGCGGCGCCGTGGTCGCGCTGGCTTCGGGTTTGCTGGCGCCGTCCGGAGCCTGGATCTTCGGGGGCGCGATCATCGCCTTCGTCCTCGAGGACACAGTGAGGCGGCTGCTCATGGCGCACCTCCTGTTCTGGAAGATCGTGGTGGTTGACCTGTTCGGGCTCGGTGGGGCCCTGGCGGCCTTGGGCTTGGCCGCAACTGCCGGTCCGCTTGACCTGACCTCCTTCTTCGCGGCCCTGATCTGGGGGCAATTGGCGGCGCTTGCGGTCGGGATCGTGCTCTTGCCGAAAAGCGACCGCTACCTCGTTGCCAGGGCCCGTAAGTTTTCCCCGGAGGTGGCACGGTACGGGATCTGGCGGTCCCTCCAGCAGGCCGTCCGCCCCGCACTGCTGACGGCCGTTCGGGTGACGGTCACCCTCATGGTCGGACTGGCCGCGACCGGTCACCTAGAGGTCGCGCGGATCTACGTCGCGCCGATCATGTTGATGGTCAGCGGGGCATCTTCGTACCTCTTTGCAGCCTTCGCCCGGGAACACACCGTTTCGATGAAGGAGCTGCTGCGGAGGGCAGACCGGGGTGTGGCCGTGCTGACCGTCGTCGCGCTGGGAGCCGGCATCATCGCCATGGCTTCGCTGCCCAGCATCGGCAGGGTGGTGGCCGGGCAGCAACCCGATGCGGCGGCCGTCCTCGGGTGGATCGCCTACGCCACCTCCGTGGCGGCAGTAACGCCGTACGGTGCCCTAGCCGCCGTCCGGGGAAAACAGGCAGGCGTCCTCGGCCTGCGCCTGGTGGACTCCGTTTTATCCCTCATGCTCGCCGGAGCTTTCGTCGCCTTCACAGCTGGATACACCTTGGTTCCGGCGCTGATGGCGGTGGGCTCCTTGCTGGGAGGGCCCCTCATACGCAGGTTGCTCATCCGGCCCCTGCTTACTTCCGAAATTCAATCACAGGCAGTAGTTCAATATCCGCGGTCTCGAAAGGTGGCACATCGTGCATAGCAGTAAGTATCCAGCGCAGGAACACTCGTTCAGGGGGGCGTCGGCCAGGAAGGCGGGCGATATCGGCTTCCGGCGTTCCATCCGGGGCCTCGCGGGCGCAACCGCAGCCGTCGTCATTGCTGCCTTCTTCAGCGCCGGGGCCGCCGCGGCAGCGGACAACCCCCCGCCGCCACCCCAACTCCCACCAACAGTGAGCGGCGATGTGCTGCCCACCCCACAGATCAACGGCGTCGTATGGAAGACGGCGGTCATCGGCAACACGGCCTACGCGGTGGGCAGCTTCACCAAGGCCCGACCGTCGGGCTCCGCGGCGGGTACCAACGAAGTTACCCGGAACAATGCGATGGCGTTCAACATCCTGACGGGGGCAATCCTGCCCTGGAACCCAAACCTGAACGCCCAGGCCCGGACCATCAAAGTCTCGCCGGATGAAAAGAAGATCTACCTGGGCGGCGACTTCACCACCGTCTCGGGCAGCACACGCGGCAAAGTTGCGGCCTTTGACGCCGCCACCGGCGCGCTCGACCCCAACTTCAAGCCGACCGTCAACGGTTCGGTCTGGAACGTCGCGGCGAGCAACACCGCGGTCTATGTCGTCGGATCATTCGGTGTTGCCGGCGGCGCGACCCGCCGCAACATGGCCTCGTTCACCACCGCCGCAGGCGCACTGCTGCCGTGGAATCCCGCGTCCGACGACATCGTAGAGGCCGTCGTGGCCGCGCCGGACGGCAGCAGGGTCGTCGTCGGCGGCCGCTTCCAGCAGCTCAACGGTTCGCCCGTTGTCGGCATCGGGGCCGTGGATGGCGCCAGCGGCGGGCTGCTTCCCTGGACCAGCCGCCCCATTCCAACGCGGCAGGATACCAACCGCTCCGGAGTCACCGAACTGTCCCTGGTCGGCGGCGTGGTCTACGCCAGCGCAGACGGCGAGGGCGGGCACTGGTTCGACGGCCGGTTCGCCGCTGACTTCGCTACCGGCGACCTGCTCTGGCTGAACAACTGCTACGGCGCCACGTACGGTGTGTCCGTCATGGACCAGGTCATGTACTCCGTGGGCCATGCCCACGACTGCACGTCGGTTGGCACGTTCGCCGATCACGACCCGCAGATCTGGAAGCGGGCCACGGCCGACACGACCTTCGCCACCGGTACTGACCAGGGGGCCCCCGGGTCAAACATGAACTACGCCTATCAGCCGGTACCCACGCAGTTGCCGTGGTACCCCGAAGTCAACGCCGGCAGCTACACGGGCATGTACCAGGGCGGCTGGGCGCTGGCCAACAACGGAACCTACCTCGTCATGGGTGGTGAATTCACGCGGGTAAACGGGCAGAACCAGCAGGGCCTCGCCACCTTCGCGAAGCGATCCGTCGCCCCCAACAAGGTGGGGCCGGCCTACAGCCCGATGAAGCCTTCCGTTCTGTCCCTCAACTCAGGGACAACCCGGGTTGCCTGGACCGGCACCTCGGATATCGACGACGGCACTCTGACCTACGAAGTGCTGCGCGACAACGGCACGGTCCCGGTGTTCAGCATCGACGCCAAATCACCGTGGTGGGCGCTGCCTCAGCTAGGGTTCACGGACACCGGCCTCGTGCCGGGCTCCAGCCACACCTACCGTGTCCGGGTAAAAGATCCGTCGGGTAACAATTACACGGGCAGCCGGTCGGATGCGGTCGTAGTTTCCTCGGCCACGCCCAGCGCCTACGCCCGGAAGATCATCGCCGACGGGGCCACGAACTACTGGCCGCTGAATGAGCCCACCGGGTCCGTCGTCTTCGACAACGCCTCCTTCGCGGATGCCGACGCCGGCACCGGAGTCACCCGCGGTGCGGCGGGCGCCATTCCCAACGACGCGGCGTCGAACTTCGACGGCTCCGGCGCCGGGTTCGCTGCCACCCGGGGCGCCGCTCCGGGGCCCGACACGTTCACGGCGGAAGCATGGTTCAACACCACCAGCACGCGGGGCGGAAAGATTCTCGGCTTTGGCGCCTCGGCAACCGGAAACTCGGGGAGCTACGACCGCCACATCTACATGGATAACGCAGGGCATATCTGGTTTGGCGTCTACCCCGGAGGGGTCCAGACACTGAGCACCAGCAACACCTACAACGACGGACAGTGGCACCAAGTCACCGCCAGCCTGGGCGCTGACGGAATGCACCTGTTCATCGACGGGGTCCCCGCGGGTCAAAGGAGCGACGTTACCTCCGGCCAGGCCTACAACGGCTACTGGCGCATCGGCGGCGACAACCTCGGAGGCTGGCCCAACCAGCCGGACAGCTCCTACTTCGCCGGTGCCATCGACGATGTTGCCATCTACCCGACGGTGCTTTCACGGCAGACAGTCCTCTCGCACTTCACTGCGAGCGGCCGGGAATCGAGCCTTCCCCCGGCGCCGACGGACGCCTACGGAACGTCCGTAACATCCGACCAGCCGGATCTCTACTGGAGGCTGGACGAGTCGGCAGGCAACGTGGCTGCGGACTCCAGCCAGTCCAGCAACAACGGCGCCTACCAGGGCGGCGTAACCAAGGGCGCTACCGGCGTGATCCCGGGCTACAGCGGAACAGCGGCCAGCTTCAACGGCCAGGACGCAGCAGTTGCCGGCCAAAGCTCGCTCACCAATCCGACGAGCTACTCCCTCGAGTCGTGGTTCAAGACGACCACCACCCGGGGCGGCAAGATCATCGGCTTTGGCAACAGCAACACGGGACTGTCCAGTAACTACGACCGCCACGTCTACATGCAGGACGACGGCACTCTCGCCTTCGGAGTCTGGACAGGCCAGCCGAACTTGATCATCACCCCGGTCGCCTACAACGACGGCAAATGGCATCACATGGTCGCCGAGCAGTCCAGTGACGGGATGAAGCTGTTCCTCGATGGCGCCCTGGTGGGAACCAACCCGCAGACGCAAGCCCAGCCCTACACCGGCTACTGGCGCGTCGGCGGGGACACGACCTGGGGATCGTCCAGCCCCTACTTCGAGGGCACCATCGACGAAGTAGCGGTGTACTCGAAGGCGCTGAGCGCAGATCGGGTGGCTGCCCACTACAACCTGGCCGCACCGGCCAACGTCCTGCCTGTCGCCGGGTTCACCTCCACGGGCGACAACCTGAACGTCACAGTGGACGGCACCCAGTCCAGCGACCCTGACGGGCAGATTGCGGACTATGCCTGGGACTTCGGTGACGGCCAGTTGGGCTCCGGGGCCACGGCAACCCACAGCTACACGGCTGCCTCCACGTACGTCGTCAAGCTGACCGTTACCGACAACCGCGGCGGGAAATCGACGGTCTCCCACGACGTAACTGTCACGGAACCGCCTAACCAGCTGCCGTCGGCGGATTTCACCGCTTCGGTGGCGAACCTCAAGGTATCCGTGGATGCAGCGGCGTCCCACGATCCGGACGGCACCTTGGTGGACTACGCCTGGGACTTCGGTGACGGGCACACAGCGACGGGCGTGAACACGGATTACACCTACCTGAATCCGGGGAAGTACACCGTGACGCTGACCGTGACGGACAACCGGGCCGGGACCAGCACCACCACCCGGGAGGTGACCGTGGAACGGCCGCCAAACGTGCTGCCCACCGCTGCCTTCACCCCGGCCATCCAGGGCCTTGACGGATCCTTTGACGCCTCGGCTTCAAGCGACTCTGACGGGCAGATCGTGGACTACAGCTGGGACTTCGGTGACGGCTCAACCGGGACCGGGGTAACCGCGCACCGCAGCTACGCGGCTGCCGGCACATACACCGTCACACTGACGGTGACCGATGACCGCGGCGGCCAGGCACGGATCGCCCACGACGTCACGGTCGCCCCTGCACCCAACAGGGCACCGACGGCGGCCTACGCGTTCACCACCACCGATCTCCGGGCCGCCTTCGACGGATCGGCGTCGTCCGATCCGGACGGAACGATCGACGCGTACGCGTGGGACTTCGGCGACGGGTCAACCGCAACCGGGGCCGCGCCCGCGCATGCCTACGGCGCGGCGGGAACGTACAACGTCACCCTGACGGTCACCGACAACAAGGGTGCCCGGGACGCCGTGGTCCACGCGGTCACAGTGACAGCCGCCCCACCGCCAAATGCGCCGCCGGTCGCCTCGTTCACGAGTGTGGTCAACGGGCTGAGCGGACAGTTCGACGGCGCAGCCTCATCCGATCCGGACGGCACGATCGCCGGCTACGCGTGGGACTTCGGCGACGGAACCGGGGCAACGGGGGCGACGGCGAATCACAACTACGTCAGCGCCGGCGATTACTCGGTCACTCTGACTGTCACTGACAACAAGGGAGCAACGGACTTCATCGTCCATAAGGTGACGGCCTCAGCGCCCGCGAACGCAGCCCCGGTGGCGGCATTCACGTCCCAGGTGCAGAACTTGAAGGTCAGCTTCGACGGATCGGCTTCCACCGATTCGGACGGGACCATCAGCAGCTACGAGTGGGCGTACGGGGACGGCGCGACGGGGACGGGCGCCACGGCGACCCACAGCTATGCAACCGCGGGCGACTACGACGCCGTGCTTACGGTGACCGACAACTCCGGGGCGACCAACTCGGTCACGCACCGGGTCACGGCCACAGCGGCGCCGAACACCCCTCCGGTGGCGGCCTTCACCAATTCGGCGGGCAGCCTGCAGGTTTCCTTCGACGGCTCTACGTCGACGGATTCCGACGGATCGGTAGTCGGCTACGCCTGGGACTTCGGTGACGGGGCAACCGGCACGGGAGTGACCGCGTCGCACCGCTACGGGAAGCCCGGAACGTTTACTGTCCGCCTCACGGCCACCGATGATCAAGGGGCAAGCTCCACCAAGAATGCCCAGGTGGTGGTGACGCAGCGGAGCTTCTCCCAAGATACGTTCTCCCGGACCGTCACCGGCGGCTTCGGTTCTGCCGACCAGGGCGGCGCCTGGACTAGCACTTCCAGTGCCAGCAACTTCTCGGTCACCAACGGAAAGGGGAACATCCGCATGGCGGGTCCGGGATCGGGCCCTTCCATCTTCCAGAAGTCGGTAAGCCAGACTGACGCCGAGATTCGGGTGGCCGTTGGAGTGGACAAGGCGCCGACAGGCGGCGGAATCAATCTGTCCGTCATTGGCCGCAGCGTTGACGGGCAAGGCGACTACCGCGCCAAGGTCAACCTGCTGGCCAACGGGGGAGTCACCCTGGGCCTGTTCCGTGTGAACACCTCCGGGGTCGGCACCATGGTGGCGGCCGAGTCGGTGGTCTCAGGGCTCACCTACCAAGTCGGAGACCTCCTGAACATTCGGGTGCAGGTAACGGGAACATCCCCGACGACGGTGAAAGCCAAGGTCTGGAAGGCGGGCACTCCGGAGCCCGCGACCTGGACGAAGACGGGCACCGACTCCACTGCCGGCCTACAGGTAGCAGGCTCCGTCGGACTGTTCTCCTACCTCTCCGGGTCCGCAACCGTTGCACCAGTCGTCGCCTCGTGGGACAACTGGTGGGCCGGGGAGAGCGCGGACCAATAGCCCGGGATGCTATCCAGCCGAGGCCTCAGGCGGGCAAGACCGCCTGAGGCCTCGGCCCCCGGGGAGCTGAGTTGCCACCGGAAGAACGGTGAATTGTTTATCCAAGGAAGGACCGGAATGTCGAATGCACTGAACATTTCCCGCCTGGGCTCCATCCAGGTTTTCAGGGTCGCTTTAGAGACGCTGAGGACGGCACAGAAAACAACGAAAGGTGCTCCGGCATACTCCCGGTACATTAATCGGCCGCTGGGAAGGCCCCTCGCCGCGCTGGCATATGCCTGGAAGATGACACCGAATCAAGTGACGGCGATAAGCGCGGGCCTGACATTTTTCGGCCTGCTGATTGTGGCCGCCACGCCTCCCCGGGCATTTACGTCTCTTGCCGCGGTTTTCCTGCTCATGGCCGGGTACGCGCTCGACTCAGCCGACGGGCAACTGGCCCGCTTGCGCGGCGGGGGTACCTTCGCCGGCGAATGGCTGGATCATGTGGTCGATGCTTTCAAAGCCAATCTCCTGCACATAGCGGTCCTCTTGTGCTGGTGGCAGTTCTACAAGTTGGACGCTGCTTGGTATCTGGTTCCCCTGGCCTACACCGTCGTGTCGTCCGTGTTCTTTTTCGCGGTCATCCTGACGGACCAGTTGCGCCGCCAGCACCGCGGCAGCTCAGCGATGTTCCTTCAGGGGGAGGGGCGCTCGTCCGTGTGGTATTCACTGGCTGTTGTCCCCACCGACTATGGCCTGATGATCGTGGTGTTCGGCCTGCTTTGGCTGCCRCAGGCCTTCATCACTGTCTATGCCGCACTGCTAATCGCGAACATCGTATTTCTCGGCCTGGCCCTCCCGAAGTGGTTCCGGGAAGTACGGGCATTTGCTAAAGCGTAGCCTGGCGGTTTCTGCGCACTTTTCCTCGTCAATTACTAGTTTGGATGTAATGCTATGTACTACAAACCCCAGTGGGACGGGAACTGCGATCGGGAAAATCTCATGGAGCTATCCGACTATTTGAAGGCTTTTCGGGAACGCTGGCTGTTGATCCTGGTCTGCACCCTGGTCGGAGGAGGGCTGGCGGGGCTCATTACTCAGCGCATCCCGCCGACTTACACCGGAGAAGCGACTCTCTTTCTCAAGGTTGATTCCAAGACAGGTTCCCTTTACGAGCGTTCCCAGTTCGGCCTTCAACGGGTGAAGTCGTATCCCGCCGTCGTGCAGAGCCCCGATGTGCTCCTGCCCGTCATGGCGGAGCTCAAACTGGGCGGCTCGCTGGAGGACCTGCAGGCTCGTGTCTCGGCTGCCAACCCGACCAATACGTTCTTCCTGAAGGTGCAGGCCGAGGACAGCTCCGCCGAACAGGCGGCCGCAGTGGCCAACGCGGTCGCCAAGAACCTGGCTGTGCAGGTCGGGGTATTGGAGACGGCCAAAGGCGAAGCTACTTCCGCCGTCTCGCTTGTGCAGACGGTTCCCGCCTCCCCGCCCTCGAGCAGGACCTCTCCAAGCCTGCCGCTGAACGGCGCCTTGGGGGTTCTGATAGGACTCTCGCTGGGGCTCGCGACGGCGGTTCTTGGCAAGCGGTTCGGCCAACGGATCCGCACTGCCGATGACGTTCGAGCGGCCAGCGATCTGCCGGTCCTCGGTGTGTTGAACCGCAAGGGCCGCCGCCAAACTGTCATCCCGTCCCGGCGCCGGTCGGCCCAGGATGAGACCCGGTCCCACCAGGATCTGGTAACCAACCTGCAGCTTGTTGCCGGCGGCAGGCTGCCGAACTTGTTGGTCCTCGTCTCGGAACTCGATTGGCAGGCGCAGTACTCGTTGCGGCAGGAACTGGCCGCGACCCTCGCCAGCACTGGCAGAGCCGTCTGCCTGCTGGAATCGGAGCCGCCGGCCGGCTCAGCGGACGACGCTGCGCTGCCGTCCGGTACCCGTGGCCTGGCAGATCTGCTCAGCGAAAAGTGCGAGTTGGTCGAGGCGCTTACCCCAAGTGCCGATGGCCAATTCCAGATTCTGCCGGCTGGCTCCAAGGCTGCCGCACCCAGCGAATTCGTCACGCAAAAGCGGTTCCCCATGGTGGCCAACAGGCTCCGCGAAAGCTTTGACGTGATTCTGGCGGAGGCCGGTCCGCGTTCGGCTGCACTGAGTCTCGCGATGGTGGCTCCATCTGCGGGCGGTGTTCTGCTGGCCGTGGAGCACGGGACAACCCGCAAGCGCGACCTCGCCCGCCTGCTGGCCGAAGTGAAGGCATTCGGGCTGCGGCCCCTCGGTGTTGTCATGACGTCGGTGCCGGGTTCCCGGCGCGTGCCCGTCACCGACGGATGGCGGTCGGGCGACTTCCGCGATACCGATCTGCAGTTTGAGCTGCAAAGAGTCCACGAGTACCGGTGATGCCGCCGCTGCCCGGCGCCCTCGAGCCGCGGAGAAGCGCCGCGCCGTACATTGTGTGGCTATTGACGCTGGCAAGTGTCGTTTCCTGGCGAAGGGGAGTCTATTTTTCCGGCGGGCTGGATCCCGTGGTGGTCATCAAGGCCGTCGTGGGGCTTGCGGCGCTGGCAGCCGCAGCCTGGAGCTTCCGCCGCGGCCAGGGCAGGCTGCGGGCCGGCGGCCGGACGCTGGCCTTCCTCATGGTCTATGTGTCGGTCTCGGTCCTAGGGGCGATCTCGGACGGCAACGTACCGGCGTCGCTAATACTGACCGTCCGGGTGGTGCTCATCGCCGTAACCATTGTGCTGCTGGCCGGCACGTTCCCTGCCCGAACGCTGTTGCAGTCGCTGCTGGCAATGATGGCCCTGGTGGGGCTGTGCGCGACCGTGTCCGGGCTGGAAACCCTGGGGGTTGAGGGGCGGATCTACGGTGTGTTCCCGCCGTTGAACCCCAACGAAATTTCTCTCCTTTGCGGGTTGCCGGCCCTGGGCGTGGTGCACGAACTGAGTATTGGCAGCATGAAGAACAGGACGGGTCTTCCGCTTCTGGCCGCGTTGCTGGCTGCCGTATGGATGACCGGGTCAAGGACGGGTCTTTTTGCTTTTGCCGTGGCATGCGTGTTGATCCTGCTGCACGCCCGGCGGCTTCGCGTCGGTGCCGGGCTGGCCCTCATCGCGCTGGTCCCCACGGCGTTCTTTGTTGTGACGGAGACCCCGCTGGTTTCAAGCATCCTGGAGCGAGGAGATGCGGCCGGCGCGGACTTGCTGACGCTCAACGCCCGAACGATCGCGTGGGACACCGTGCTCAGTACGCCGCCGGAGACCTGGCAGCGGTGGGTGGGCGCGGGGCTGTCCGTAAAACAAGTAGCCGTGGAGGGCCAGTACTGGCAGGACCAAGTGCTGGACAGCAGCTGGATCTCCGCGCTGGCCCAGGCCGGTGTCATTGGCACCGCGGTACTGGCGGCCTGGTCACTCTCCGCAGTGCTCGGCAGCCTGTCGGCGAGGGGTGTCCGCTCGATCACCACCCCGATCCTGGCCTTCATCCTGATTCGGAGCTTCCTCGAGAACGGCCTCGTCGATTCCAACGTGCCCTTCATCGTTTTCCTGACGGTTTCGCTGCTGGTTGAGCGTGTCAGGACCACGGGCCAGGCTGTCGGACCCGAACAAAAATGGGGCGGATCAGGCCAGCCAGGCCCCCAGGTGCTGCACGCCCGCGTTCCTTCCCAGGGCGGCCGCTACGACCGCCGGTAGGGGCTGCGCGACAGTCGCGTCCCTGGCCGTGACCTCGGAGGTGGGCTGCCAGCCGTTCAGGGCTGGCCGGCCGTCCACTACGAAGTGGGAGGATTCCTGCCCGGTGGCCGACTTGAAGGCTGGGACGGTCGTGAACACGGCGGGATTGCCCGGCCCCCGCGACCACACGACTGCCCACGCTGGGCTGCCGGCCGAGGGGCGCTGGTAGACGTCGCCCTTGGCCGATATCCCGAGTTGTTCGGCGCTGAACTGGTGGGAGTAGTCCTCCACGCAAAGAAGGCAATTGCCGGTCCCGCCGGCAAGTATGTTGTTGCGGACGGCGATCTTGGTGTTGATCCATGTCATCGTCGGGTCGGGGAACGCCTGGCGTGGGTCGTGGCCGGGCAAGGAACGGTTACTGGCCCGGCGGCTGTCCTGGACGATATTCAAGTTCCGGCCATTGCCGCTGACGGTGTTGTTCCACAGGTCCACGTTGCTGGTGTCATTGAGCTTGACGCCGTTGCCCAGATTCCCGGCGATGTAATTGTCGGCGACCAGGAACTTGGCTGAGATCTCCATCGTCAGGCCATGCCCCAGATTGGCGATCGAGTCGTTGCGCGTGATGACACCGTTGTAGACGGATTCGTCCAGCCAGAGCCCGGGGCCGGCGTTGCGCACAAACGAACTGTTGCTGAACTTGACCGTGCGGGAGCGGGTCACTTTGAAGCCGCCTGCTACGGGGGACTGGTTGAACGCTTCCGTGTTGTTGCCGTAGGCCAGCACCGAGGTGGCCTTGAAGTTGTCCGCCGTGCTGGCGCTGCCGCCCAGCATCCCGTTGCGGGCCAGGGTCAGGTTACGGAAGGTGATGTTGGCGCCGACGGCATGGATGCCGGTGCCTGCATTGTCAATGACGGCGACGTTTTCGATCGTGACGCCGTCCTTCTCCGCCGTGACCGCGCCCATATCCGGGATCGACGGCGCATACCGCCGGAACCCAACGCCCCGGACAACGGTGCCCCCGCCTTGGAGGGTCGCAGCCTTGGAAATGTCACTGGCGCGGACGCTGTGACCCGCCGGGTTGCTCCCGACATACAACTTCTTGGCGGCGTAGTCGACGAAGAAGGTCCCCGCTTTGACCTGGTCCAATGCCTGGACCTGGGCGAGGGCTTTCCCGTCGATCCAGACCTGGTCCGGGTGGGCGGCCATCGGGTGCGCGCGGTTAACGAAGGTCCAGTTGGCGGCGCTGCCGTCGGGCGCGCCACGGGTGTACGTGGGGCTCGCATCAAATCGTGCGGTCCAGCCGCTGGCAACCCAGGCATTTCCGCTCGCCACCCAGTTCTGCACCGGGACGCTTCCGTCGAACCACACGGCCTCGTGGGGATACGGCTGAATGATCAATCGCTTATTCGCCGGGACGGTAACGGTCTCGTGGTACTGCCCCTGCCTCAGCACAATCGTCTGTCCGCTGGCGGCCAGGGCAATGGCCCGAGCGACCGTCCGCACGGGGTTGGCCGACGCGCCGGGCGCCGAGTCCGATCCGTTGGGGGAAACGAACAGGGCGCCTGTTGGTACCGGGTACGCCGTCGAACCCACCGTCGGCGAACCTGCCGCGATGCGGGTGCCTGAAAGGTCCATGGCGGGCGGCGGGTCTATGACCGTCACAGCGGCGGATGGCCGCGACCCTGCCGACGCCGCCTGCACCGGCGCCGTCGCCAAGAGCGGGGCGGCCACGATCAGGGTGAGGGCTGCCGCTCCAACGGCGTGACGCCTGACGTGCAGCCGGGAAGAGCCTCGGAATCTGAGGATAGCCATGCGCAGTCCTTTGAGTGGGAATGGTTGAAGGTGAGACCGCAGAACGAGAGACCGTCCGACGATTGTTGCATGGCGGCGGGGCATCCGGAAGAAGTCCAGAGCGCCGAAATCGGGCGGCGAACGGCCTTCAGCACGACGGCGGACGCCCCTGCTGCGGCGTTGTCGGCAATTTTCCCCGCAGGGCCTACGCTGAGTAAATCACGGCGGCTTGAGGCTGGGGAGGAAGCTTTTGAGTTCTGGCGAATGCATGCCTGCGGGGCCCTGGTTGTCGAGGCGCCAGCTAGTGGCTTTGTCTGCGAGCTCTATGCTGCTGCTGCCTGTCTGGGGCTGCGCGCCGTCGAAATCCCAGCCTACCGGCGACAACTACACGATCGAGGGCCTGCTCCGCTCCGCCCCGTTCTTCGTTGCGCACCGGGGTTCCGGGGATAACTGGACCGAGCACACGGCGGCCGCCTACAGCCAGGCGATCGCCGCCGGGTCAACGGCGATCGAAGTCTCGGTCCATGCCACCAGCGACGGAGTGCTTGTCTGCCATCACGATGAGTCGACGCTGCGGCTCACCGGGCAGGACCATCGGATCAAGGATCTGGACTATGCCGCCGTGTCCGCGCTTCGGGCCGATGCGCGCCAATGGCTTGGCCCCGCGGCTCCTCTCGAGCAGATTCCAAAACTCCAGGACGTGCTGGATGCGCACGCAGCCAAACACGTAATTTTCATCGAGGACAAGCAGGGAACGAATACCAAGCACCTGTTGGACCTCATGGACAGCTACCCGCAGCCAACCGAACATTTCGTGTGGAAACAACCAGCCGCCTCGCCGTCGTACCGGGAGGCGCAGGACCGCGGGTACAAGACCTGGGGATATTTCATGGATGGTTCAGGCGGCCAGTTCCAGCGGTACGCCGTCAGGCACGACCTGCTGGGCATCTTCCACAACGCCACTGACGATGAGATCCGGCAGTTGGTCGCTTTCGGTAAACCGACCATCTGCTGGGAGGTGCACACGCGCTGGATGCGCGAGCGGCTGACGGGCTTGGGGGTCCAGGGCATGATGTGTTCAAACATCCCGTACGTCATGGGAAGCGCCGCGCCGAGAATGGCAGACGCCTTCGGGACGGGCCTGCGCGCGGCAGGGGACCTGCCCTCCAACCTTAATTGGACAGCCCAGCCGCTGATCAAGGCGGAAACCCAATCCGTGCTCCTGGCTAACGACCCGCCGCTCAGCTACTGTCTGGGCTCAATGGCGCCAGCGGCGAGCGGGACGTACACGGTCAACTTCAACATGCGGTGGACTGGAGAACCCTCCGCCGTAGCCCGGGCAGGCCTTGCTTTCGGGCAGCACAGTGACGCTCCCTATGTGCCCACGTCGCCCGGGCCTTCCGGTTACCACGTGACAATGGACGCTTCCGGCGACCTAGCCCTCTTCCGACGGACAGAGGCTGCCTCCGGTAGCACGAAGCTGGCCACCGTCCACACCGTTCCACCGGGTGTCGGTGAATGGATGCAATTCCAGGTGGACGTTTCCCCCGATTCAATCCGAATTGCACGCCTGGACGAAGGCGGGGCTGTCGCTTCTGTCGACGACTCTTCCGAGAAGGGAAGATACTTCTCGCTCTGCAAAAACTACAGCGGTCAACCTGGAGTCGAATTCCGGCACGTGACAGTCAGCCTCGGATAAGCGAGAATCCTGCTAGAAAAGCGGGGGCTGGGCGTCCTGAGTCGGTAACCGACCCCGGTTCTGAGCTATGTGTCGGCGCTATAGGTGCTTAGTCCGCCAGGTCAGAATGATCCTTCCGACCCCATCAGGGAAAGGTAGCTTTAGTGAAAGTACTTTTTGACGGGCACTGGTGGGTCGACGGACCGGCCTCGAACCGGGAAGTCCTCAAGCAAATCGTGCTGACGTGGAGCCGCGACTACGCCGGTGACCAGATTGTGCTGGCGGTGCCGAGGAGGCACGTCGGTGCCGTGCGGAACGAGCTTGGCAAGGACGTCCAGGTGGTCCCGACGCGGCTTTCCCCGCACGGTGTCAGTGCGATTCTTGAACTCCCGCTGCTGAACCTGCGGCATAAAGCCGACGTGATGATCGCACACAACTTCGCCCCTGCATTTGGCCCGTCCGTTGTTTTTGTCCACGATTTCCTGTTTTTGACCAATCCCGAATGGTTCACATTTGCGGAGCGGCGGTACTTCGGATTTATGCCGCTGTTGGCCCGCCGCGCAAAGATGATTTTCACGTCGTCGAAGAACGAGGCGCAGAGGATCCGGCGGTTTTCGACGAAGGGTAAGCCGGTCCATCCGATCGGGCTCGGCGCCAACACAGGGGTTATTCATGCCGCCCCCCGGCCGGTTACTGAGTTGGCCGGGGTCCGCGGGTTCATCCTGTCCGTTGGCCGGCTCAACATCCGCAAGAACCTGGGCATGACCTTGGACGCCGCACTCGAATCCGGCCGGATCTCGGCGCAATACCCGCTGGTGGTCGTGGGCGCTGAATCCGGCAAGGTTGCGGAGTTTTCGCCACGGCTACGCGAGGCCGTCGAGTCGGGGGCGATCCGCTTCCTCGGATACACCTCCAACGAGGAGTTGGCCTGGCTGTACTCCCGGGCGGATGCCTTTGTGTTCCTGTCCCTGGACGAAGGATTCGGAATGCCGCTCTTGGAGGCCCTTTCCTTCGGGACCAAGGTCTTGGCAAGCGACATCCCGGTGTTCAGGGAGATCATGGGTGAAGCCGCAGTGTTCGTCGATCCCACCAACCTGGCCGCCGCATCCGCGGGCATCAGATCGGTCCTCGACGCGGAACCTGACCCGGCCAGCACGTCGAGGGTGCTGGAGAAATACTCCTGGGCCGGCACTGTGCGGCGGATGCGGCAGCACCTCCGCGCCGCCAGCGAAGATCTGCCCCGGCCCGGCGCTGATTCGCCGCCACGTCCGGCTCCTGCCGGGTAACTCTTCGGTAAAGGCCCGCCGTACACGGGGCCCGCGGCAGGTCTGGCTGGATACCCTGAGTGGGTTAGCTGCAGTCTCCGGGGAACGGGCTACGTCCATCAGCCGCCCGTCAACCTAGGATTTCCGTGGCCTTTGCAGAGTACGAAGTCGTGATCCAGCGCGACGCGATGAGCGTTTACAACTTCCTGCTGGACCCCCGCAATCTGCCCTCCTGGCGGCCCGGAATCCGCGGCGTCACGCTCATCTCCGGGGCGTCCGGCTCCAAGGGCGCGGTCTATCGTCCCCTGTTTGCCGGAGCCGGAGGGCCCGAAGACGCGGACTTCGCATTGACCGCTACCCGCCCCGGCGCTGAGATCGAGTTTGAGGTCGTGTCCGGACCGGTCCGTCCGCACGGCGGTTACTACCTCAGCACGGAGAGCGACAGCACACGGGTACGCTTTGCCCTGCGGTGCCGGCCGGGCCTGGCCGTGCTCCTGAGGTACCCCAGCATCCAGCGGGCCCTGAAGGCTCAAGTCGCTGAGCTGCAACAGCTCAAATCCGTGCTGGAGCTGGAACACGTCCAGGAAGCAGCCTAGCCGCCGTCGCGGTAACAGTTGCCGCACACAGCCCGGCCGGCATTTCCTGGGGTACTTTTGATCCTGTGCTGATCTCTGACCGCGACATTCGTACCGAAATCGATTCCCAGCGGATTGTGCTGGAGCCGTTCGACCCCGACATGGTCCAACCATCGTCGGTGGACGTCCGGATCGACCGCTTTTTCCGGCTCTTCGATAACCACAAATACGCGCACATCGACCCGTCCGAGGACCAGCCCGAGCTGACCCGACTGGTGGAGGTCGACGCGGGGGAGCCGTTCATCCTGCACCCTGGCGAGTTCGTGCTCGGCTCCACCTACGAGACCGTCACGCTGCCGGACGACATCGCGGCCCGGCTCGAGGGCAAGTCCTCGCTGGGCCGCCTTGGCCTGCTGACGCACTCGACGGCAGGGTTTATCGACCCGGGCTTCTCCGGACACGTCACCCTGGAACTTTCCAACATGGCCACGCTGCCCATCAAACTGTGGCCGGGCATGAAGATCGGGCAGCTGTGCTTTTTCCGGCTCACCTCGGCCGCCGAGCACCCGTACGGTTCCGGCGAGTACGGTAACCGCTACCAGGGCCAGCGCGGCCCGACGGCGAGCCGCAGCCACCTGAACTTCCACCGCACCGAAATCTAGGCAGTCCGGAACGGCCTCAGCTGACGGGCCGGACCGGGACGGGCGTCCGTTTGGCCGGCCGGCGCAGCATCCGCACGACCGGCTCCACGAACCGGGCCGCCAGCGGGCCCATTACGGCCATGATCAGCACGTAGGCGGTGGCCAGTGCCGCGAGCTGGTGGGGCACGACGCCGGACGCCACCGCGAGCCCGGCGATCACAATCGAGAACTCTCCACGGGCGATCAGGGCCGCCCCGGCACGGAAGCGGCCGGGCAGCGCGATCCCGGCCCGCTTGGCAGCCCAGACCCCGGTAATCATCTTGGTCGCCGCCGTCAGCACGGCAAGGATCAGGGCCCAGCCGAGCACCGGCGGGATGGACGTGGGGTCAGTGTTGAGGCCGAAGACCACAAAGAAGATCGCCGCGAAGAGGTCCCGCAGGGGTTCGAGGATCCGGGTGGCGCTGTGGGCCGTGGCACCGGAGATCGCAATTCCGAGCATGAACGCGCCGACCGCCGCGGAGACCTGCATGGCGGCGGCCAGTCCGGCAACGAGCAGCGCAGCGCCGAGCAGGTTGAGCAGGAAGACCTCGGAGTTCTCACTGTGCACGGCCTTGGACACGTGGTGTCCGTGGCGCAGGGCGACCACGAGCACCAGCGTGACGACGGCGAGGGAGATCCCCACGGTCTGCAGGCCCACCAGGAAGCTGACACCGGCAAGCGTGGCCGTCAGGATCGGCAGGTAGACGGCCATCGCCAGGTCTTCGAACACCAGGATGGAAAGGATCACCGGCGTCTCGCGGTTACCGATCCGGCCGAGGTCCRTGATCACCTTTGCCGCGATCCCGGACGAGGAGATGTAGGTGACGCCGCCCATCACCATCGCCCCCACCAGCCCCCAGCCCAGGAGCAGTGCGAGGCCCGCACCCGGCAGGAAGTTCAGCACAAGGTCCAGCACGCCGGCCTGCCAGGAGCGCCGCAGCCCGGTCACGAGTTCGGACGCCGTATATTCCAAGCCGAGCATAAGTAGCAGGAGGATGACGCCGATCTCGCTGGAAAGATGTGCGAACTCGTGCATCCCTTCCAGCTTGACCAGGCCTCCGGCGCCGAAGAACAAGCCGCCGACGAGGTACAGCGGGATGGGGGACATGCCGATCCGCCCGGCCAGCCTGGCCAGCAGGCCAAGGCAGAACACGACGGCCCCCAGTTCGATGAGGGTCAGGGCGAGCGGATCCATGCCGCTTATCCGTTGCGCAGGATGCTGGCTGCCGTGTCCAGACCTTCTTGCGTGCCCACGGCGACGAGCAGGTCGCCGGGGTGCAGGACGACGTCGGGGCCGGGCGAGGGGAGGACTTCACCCTCGCGCATGATGGCCACGATCGAGGCACCGCTGCGGGTCCGGATGCAGGCCTTGCCCATCGGCTGGTTTTGGAAGGGGGAGTCCGCGCCGATGGAGAACTGCCGGGTGACGATCCCGGGAATTTCCCGGTGCGCCTCGGAGAGCTGCATGGCCAGGCGCTGTCCGCCCAACAGGTTGCCGAGGGCGGCGGCCTCGTCGGCGGTCAGCGGGATGGAGGCCTGGCAGGTGTCCGGATCGTCCCAGGTCGAGACGATCAGCTCGGTCTGGCCTTCGCGGTACTCGACGACGCCGATCCGGCGTCCGGATGCGGTCATGAAGTCCTTGCGCCGGCCCAGGCCGGGAAGGTCTGTCTCATCCACGTTCATGCCTCCAGCCTAATGTGCCGGTGCAGTTTTGGGGCAGGTTCAGGCCCCGGGCACGACGGCGATTTCCGTCCGTCCCGGCGGCTTGACGGGCAGCATCACCAGCAGCCCGGCCAATAGGACCACCATGATGCCGAGAATTCCCCAGCGCTGCGCTTCGCCGGGGGCAACCAGGGGCGTCGCGACCGTGATGCACAGGGTGAAGAGCGCCGGCGCCAGAAAGCTGACGGCCCGGCCGGTCGTGGCGTAGAGGCCGAAGAGCTCGCCCGATTCACCGTGCGGGGCGAGCCGGGCCAGGTAGGCACGGGAGGAGGACTGGGCCGGCCCCACGAAGAGGCACAGGAACAGGCCGAACACCCAGAACGTCGTGCTGCCCGCCCAGTCCATACCGAAGAAGGAATAGGTTCCGTTCCCCAGCGCAAGGAGCACGCTTCCCGCAATGAGCAGGCCCACGAGCGAGCCGATGATGACCGCCTTGGGCCCCACACGGTCGTCCAGGAAGCCGCCCAGCAGCGCGCCCACCGCGGCGACGACGTTGCCGAAGATGGCGAAGAAGATGACCTGCTTGAGTTCGAAGCCGAAGGTGCCGGCAGCGATGATCCCGCCGAAGGTGAAGACCGCAGCCAGCCCGTCGCGGAAGATGGCGCTGGCCAGCAGGAAGAAGATGGTGTGCGGGCTGGTCCGGTAGATGGCGCGGATGCGGCGCACGAGCAGGGCGTAGGAGGCGAAGAAACCCAGCCGGGAGCCCCGGGCCTTGGGCACTTCCGGAACCGCGAGCATCACCGGGATCGCGAAGATGAGGAGCCAGAGCGCGGAGAACACAGCCACGAGGCGGATGTTCAGGCTCTCCTCGGTGGAGGCGCCGAACCATTCAATGCTGGGCTGGACGAAGAGCTGCAGCACGATCAGCAGCGCCACGATGCCGCCGAGGTAGCCGGAGGCCCAGCCGAATCCGCTGATCTTGCCGATGTTGGCGGGCGTGGAGATCTGGGCGAGCATGGCGTTGTAGTTCACTCCGGCAAATTCGAAGAACACGTTGCCAAGCGCAATCAGCGTGACGCCGAGGAGCAGGAATTCGGGGCGCGGGAAAACGAAGAAGCAGAGTCCGGTCAGGAGTGCGACGGCGGCGGTGTTGACGCCGAGCCACAGCTTGCGGCGGCCTCCGCTGTCCGAGCGCTGGCCGGTGACCGGGGCCAGCAGTGCGATGGCCGCCCCCGCGATAGCCAGGGCGGAGCCGAGGACCGCCGAAGCTTGGTCTTCGCCGCCGAAGGCCTTGGAGGTCAGGTAGACGGTGAAGACGAAGGTGGTCATCACCGCGTTGAAGGCCGCGGACCCCCAGTCCCAGGCGGCCCAGGCCACCACCCGGCCCTTGCCGGTGGCGTGGCTGCCGGACTCGAGTTCCGAGGCCGGACGCATGGCCTCGGGGGCGCTGGCAGAGTTCATAGCCCGATGTTAGCCGTCCGTGGCATGCCGGCGGCGGAGAAACGGGCCGGCAACGACCGCTTCTTCTGCGCTTGGCTCTCGCACCGCGGTTTGCCGGGCCGGTACCTTCTGGGGCACGTCACGGAAAAACAATTTGTGCACGCTTGGTAAACTAGCCGCACCGAACCTAACCAATGCCCCGCCTGCTCCAACTTTTGACAATCGAATTCCTGACGTTGCGGAGATTCCAGTGATCACAGTCCTTGCCGTTCACTTCGCGGTGGCTGCTGTGGCGCCGTTCCTCTTCCGCAGGCTGGGCCGGAACGCGTTCTTCGCCTTGGCGGCGGTGCCGGCAGGTTCCTTCGTCTGGCTGCTTCTGCAGCATGGCGCGGTGTATTCGGACGGCGGGGCCACCTCCGTCACCCTTCCGTGGATTCCGGACCTTCGGCTGGAGCTGGCCTTCCGGATCGATGCCCTGGCCTGGGTGATGTCCCTGCTGGTGCTGGGCGTCGGTGCGCTGGTCCTGGTCTACTGTGCCCGGTACTTCAAGAACAAGGACAGCTACCTCGGCGGCTTCGGCGCCCAGCTGCTGGCCTTCGCCGGGGCAATGTTCGGCCTGGTCACCGCCGATGACCTGCTCTTGATGTTCATCTTCTGGGAACTGACCACGGTGCTGTCCTACCTGCTGATCGGCTACGCCCGCACCAGGTTGTCGGCCCGGCGCTCGGCGCTGCAGGCGCTTGTCGTCACCACCGCAGGCGGCCTGGCCATGCTGGTGGGACTGATCATGCTGGGCTCCACCGCGGGGACCTACCGGATCTCCGCCATCCTGCAGGCGGCCCCGGAACTGGTGGCCGGGCCGGCAGCGGCCGCTGTGGCCGCCGCCGTCGTGCTGGTCCTGGCCGGCGCGATCACCAAGTCCGCGCTGGTCCCGTTCCACTTCTGGCTTCCCGGAGCGATGGCGGCGCCCACGCCGGTGAGCGCCTACCTGCACGCGGCCGCCATGGTGAAGGCCGGCATCTACCTTGTCGCCAGGCTCGCCCCCGGGTTCGCCGAGACGGCGTTCTGGCTCCCGGTGGTGCTGGGCCTGGGACTGGCCACCATGCTGGTGGGCGGTTACCGCGCCCTGCGCCAGACCGACATCAAGCTCATCCTCGCCTACGGCACGGTCAGCCAGCTCGGCTTCCTGACCATGGTGGTGGGGCTCGGCAAGCCCGACGCGGCCCTCGCAGGCCTGGCCCTGCTGCTGGCCCACGGCCTCTTCAAGGCCACCTTGTTCCTGGTGGTCGGCATCATCGATCACCAGGCCGGAACGCGCGACATCCGCAAGCTCTCCGGGGTGTACCGTTCCTCCCGCGCCCTAGCCATAGTGGCGGCCATCGGTGCGGCCTCGATGGCTGGTGTACCGCCGCTGGCAGGCTTCGTGGCCAAGGAATCCGTCTTCGAGGCCTTCGTGCACCATGCCGGCGTCGGGCCCCGGGGCCCGGTGATCCTGGTGGGCCTGGTGCTGGGCTCGATCCTGACCTTCGCCTACAGCGCACGTTTCATGTGGGGCGCCTTCGCGGTCAAAGCCGGTGTGCCGGCCACGCGTTTCAAGGCCGTCAAGCCGTCGTTCCTGGCCGCTCCGGCCCTGCTGAGCCTGCTGACGGTTCTCTATGGCGCGTGGCCGGACCCGGTTGACGGCTGGATCCAGCCCTACGCCGCACTGTTCGCCGGCCACGAGGGCGCGGAGTCCGATGCCGCAGGCCACCTCGCGCTGTGGCACGGCTTCACCCCTGCGCTGGGCCTGACCGCGATCACCTTCGCCCTGGGGCTGGCAATGTTCTACGGCCGCAACGCTGTTTCCCGCGTCCAGGCCATGGTGCCCGGCTGGATCGACGGCGACCGCAGCTACCAGCGCACCATCGGGGCCCTCGACGACGCCGCCGTCTGGGTCACCGGCCGCACCCAGCGAGGCTCGCTCTTCTTCTACCTAGCCGTCATCCTGACGGTCGCCTTCGCGCTGCCACTCACGGCGATGCTGCTGGCCAATAAGCCGCTGCCCGCCACGCTGTACTTCATCGACCCCGGTTCGCCGCTGCAGCTCGTTGCCGGCGCCGGGATCGTGATCGGCGCGCTCGCCGCGGTGCGTGCCAACAAGCGTTTCCTGGCCGTGCTGATGGTTTCTGTCACCGGCTACGGGATCGCGTTGATGTTCGCGTTGCAGGGTGCCCCGGACCTGGCCCTGACCCAGATGCTGGTGGAAACCATCATCCTGGTGGCCTTTGTCCTCGCCATGCGGAGCCTGCCGGCGGAGCTGCGGGACCGTACCGGCGGCAAGTACCGGGTCATCCGGGTGATCATCGGCGCGGCGTTCGGCCTCACAATGGTCTTCGTGGCGATCTATGCCCTGGGGTCCCGCGTCGCCACCCCGGTCTCGCTGGATTTCCCGCGCCTGGCCTACGAGGGCGGCGGGGGGCTGAACGTCGTCAACGTCACGCTCGTGGACATCCGGGCCTGGGATACCTTCGGCGAGATCTCCGTCCTGGCGCTCGCCGCCACCGGCGTTGCCAGCCTGATCTTCGTCCGCGGCCGCGGCGACCGTATCGGGCCCTCGGCCTCCGTGGCGGAGGGTACCGTGGGCCGCCGGACTGACCGGCCCGCCCACACCAGGGACAACGCGGCGCTCGCCATGAGCCGGCGGTTTGCCGCGTCGACGCGCGATGCCTGGCTCGTGGCCGGACGGACCATGGCCCCGGAGCGGCGCTCGATCATTTTTGAGGTGGTTACCCGGCTGATCTTCCACTCGATGATCGTCTTCTCCATCTACCTGCTGCTCGCGGGCCACAACCTTCCCGGCGGCGGTTTCGCCGGCGGGCTCACGGCGGGCCTGGCCCTCACCATCCGCTATCTCGCCGGGGGCCGGTTCGAACTGCGCGAAGCCACCCCGGTCAGCGCCGGCGCCCTGCTGGGCATAGGCCTCGCGACCGCCGCGGCTTCCGGCGTCGCGCCGCTGCTGCTTGGCGGCCAGGTCTTTCAAAGTGCCATTATCGAACTCTGGCTGCCGGTCTTCGGTGACATCAAGTTCGTCACGTCCACCATCTTCGACATCGGCGTGTACATCGTCGTCGTCGGCCTGGCCCTGGACGTGCTGCGCAGCCTCGGCGCTGAAATCGACGAGCATTTCGAGGAACAGCCAAAGGAACAGCCGGAAGGGCAGCCCGCGGAGGAATCCGCGCAGCCGTCCGAAATCGGGGAAGCCGACGGCGCCCCGGCCGAAACCACCGCCAAGGGGAACGCATGAGCGTCAATCTGACCCTGCTGACGGTGATGGGAGCCCTGTACGCCTGCGGCATCTACCTGATCCTGGAACGCAGCCTCACGCGGGTCCTGCTGGGCCTGATGCTGCTCGCCAACGCCACCAACCTGCTGATCCTGGCCACCGGCGGCTATGCGGGCCTCGCCCCGCTGTTCAACAAGGACACGGCCGCCGGGGACTACAGCGACCCGCTCCCGCAGGCGCTGATCCTGACCTCAATCGTGATCTCCTTCGCCGTCACGGCCTTCATGCTGGGCATCATCTACCGCACCTGGGTGCTGGCCCGGCAGGACGACATCCAGGACGACGCCGAGGACCGCCGGGTGGCCGAGACCCCCAGCTTCGACGCCGAGGACGATGCCGTCATTCCCGCGGAGACCTCGGAATTCCCGCTGGTGGCGGCCGATCCGGCGGAAGCCGACGTTGCCCCGGATCCGACCGACACCGTGCAGGCCGGTGCCCGCCGGATGCCGGCCGTCGACGCCGCCGCCGAAGAGCAGCCCGGTTCCCGCAACATCACCCCCGCCCCGGAAGGAGGGACCGAGTGAACATCGCAAGCTTTGCCCCGCTCGCCGTCGTCCTCCCCATCCTCGGGGCCGCCCTGACCTTCCTGCTGATCCGGCAACCACGGGCGCAACGGACCGTCAGCATAGCCCTCCTCTCGCTGACCCTGCTGCTTGAATGCCTGCTGCTTGCCTCCGTCTGGCAGGGCGGCACGGCGGCGGTCAACATCGGCGGCTGGCTGCCTCCCTGGGGCATCGTGATGGTGGTGGACCAGTTCTCCTCGCTCATGCTGGTGGTGTCCTCCACCGTCAGCCTCGCCGTGCTGGTCTACGCCACCGGGCAGGGCATGGCCGACGGCGACAGCGACGCCCCCGTGTCGATCTTCCACCCCACCTATTTGATCCTGGTGGCGGGAGTGTCCAACGCCTTCCTCTCCGGTGATCTCTTCAATCTCTATGTGGGCTTCGAGATCCTGCTGACCGCCAGCTACGTCCTGATGACCCTCGGCGGGACGGGTCCGCGGATCCGCGCCGGCGTGACCTACGTGGTGGTCTCGGTGGTCTCCTCGGTCCTCTTCCTGATCGCGATCGCCATGATCTACGGCGCCACCGGGACCATCAACATGGCGGACCTGGCGGTCAAGCTGGTCGACCTGGACCAGGGCACCCGGAACCTCCTGCACGTGCTGCTGCTCGTGGCATTCGGCATCAAGGCCGCCGTCTTCCCGCTGAGTTTCTGGCTCCCGGACTCCTATCCCACCGCACCCGCCCCGGTCACGGCCGTGTTCGCCGGGCTGCTTACCAAGGTGGGTGTGTACGCGATGGTCCGCACCGAGACCCTGCTCTTTCCCGGGGACACGTTCAACACCCCGCTGATGGTTGCGGCCCTCCTGACCATGGTGGTGGGGATTTTGGGCGCCCTGGCGCAAAGCGACATCAAGCGACTTCTCTCCTTCACCCTGGTCAGCCACATCGGCTACATGGTGTTCGGCCTGGCGATGTCCTCCGTGGCGGGCCTGGGAGCCGCTGTGTTCTACGTGGCGCACCACATCACCATCCAGACCAGCCTGTTCCTGGTGACCGGCCTGATTGAGCGCCGGGCCGGGAGTTCCTCGGTGGACCGGATCGCCGGGCTGGCGAAGCTTTCGCCGCTGCTGGCCGTGCTGTTCTTCGTGCCCGCCATGAACCTGGCCGGAATCCCCCCGTTATCCGGCTTCCTGGGCAAACTCGGCCTGCTGCAGGCCGGCGTCTCCCTGGGGACCCCGCTGGCCTACGCGCTCGTGGCCGGCGGCGTGCTGACCAGCCTGCTGACCCTGCTGGCCATCGCCCGGGTCTGGAACCGTGCCTTCTGGCGCAAGCCCGAGGATGCCGAACATCCCGACCCCGTCCTGCTCGCCGCTCCCGCCGACGCGGCCACCGGCGACCGCGCGGGCCAGCGTAATGTGACGCTGCTGCCGCGGACCATGGTGGGTTCCACCCTGGGCCTGGTGCTGTTCGGGGTGGCGCTGACGGTGTTCGCCGGGCCGCTCTTCCGGGTTGCCGGGCAGTCCGCCGAGGAGATGTTGAACCGTTCCGCCTACATCCACGCCGTGCTCGGGGACGAGGCGCCGGTTCCGCCGATCGCCCAACCGCTGCGGCAGGAGGGCGGGAAATGACGCGCAAGAGGATCTCGCTGCGCCAGGAATTGCCCCTGCTGGTCTGGCTCGTCATCGTCTGGGGTGCACTCTGGCAGGACTTCAGCGCCGGCAACCTGCTCTTTGGCGCCTTGATCGCGGTGGTGGTGGCCCGGCTGTTCTACCTGCCGCCGGTGGAGCTGGGCGGCCGCTTCAATGTGTTGCGCGCCGTACCCTTTGCCTTGGTCTTCCTGGGCAAAGTGGTCGCTGCCAGCTTCCAGGTCCTGTACCTGGCCGTGGTGCGGGGGCCCAAGGTGATCAGCGCCGTCGTCGCCGTCCCGCTCCGCAGCCACTCCGACCTGCTGGTGACCGCTACGGGACACGTCATCTCGCTGATCCCGGGGTCCGTGGTGGTTGAGGTGGACAGGTCCACGTCCACGCTCTACATCCATGGCATCAACGTCCGCGACGCCGAGGACGCGGACAAGCTCCGCAAGGAGGTCCGCGACACCGAGGCAGGGCTGATCAGGATCATGGGCACCAAAGCCGAGCTGTCCGCACTCGAGCAGGAGGTTGGCGCATGATGCCGCTGGTGTTGACGATTACCGCTGTGGTGCTCTCGCTCGCCGCGGGCGGCGCGATCATCCACATCGCGCACGGGCCCTCGCTGCTGGACCGGGTGCTGGCCGCCGATGTGCTGCTGGCCATCCTGGGCGCGGCGCTGTGCATCGACATGGCCGTGAACCGGCACCTGAACAACCTGATGCTGCTGGTGTCCATCTCGATCATCGGCTTTGTCGGGTCGGTGACGGTGGCCCGTTTCGTGGCAGACCGGAGGAAGCCGAATGAGTCCTGAGGCGATGTCCGCCGACGCCGTGATCGACGCCGTCTCCGCCGTGTTCATGGTGGTGGGGGCGCTGATGTCCCTCGGCGCCGCGATCGGCCTGCTACGGTTCCCGGACCTCATGAGCCGGATGCACGCCGCCACCAAGCCGCAGGTGCTGGGATTGTTCCTGCTGCTCTGCGCGGTGGGGCTGCAGCTGCGCACCTGGTGGGTATGGCCGGTGCTCGTGGTGGCGTGGATCTTCCAGCTRCTCACGGTGCCGGTCTCGGCGCACATGGTGGGCCGCGCCGGCTACCGCACCAAGCACCTGCACCCGGAACTGCTCAGCGCCGATGAGTTGGAAGCCGTGGTCCAGCAGGCGGCGGGCAAAAAAGGCTTCACCGACGACGAGTGAGGTTCCCGGCCGCGGGCAGTCCGCCCGCATGGCGGTCCGACCAGGCCGGGAACCTCAGGTACTGCTCTTAGACGATGCGCCCTAGACGATGCGCCTAGACGATGTCCTGGGTCTTG
The DNA here is from genome assembly GCF_056398965.1 of Arthrobacter sp. 01T414. NCBI lineage: Bacteria > Bacillati > Actinomycetota > Actinomycetes > Micrococcales > Micrococcaceae > Arthrobacter > Arthrobacter sp. 01T414. The sequence goes on from NZ_JBFTQK010000001.1 coordinate 69,657, forward strand.
GCGAAGCGGGTGATCGCCCGCTGTGTGCCGCGGTTGGCGAGGACCTGGATGATGGCGCTGACCGAGGCCGAAATCAGCGCGAAGGTCAGGGCCTGGCGCAGCGTGGTGGGGACGTCGTCGTCGTGGCCCTTGGGCGGCTTGTTGCCGGTGGTCTTTTCCCACACGGTGTCGACCACCTTGGTGCCGACGAAACCGGCGAGGAGGCTGACTCCAGTGCCAAGCAGTTTGATGAAGATGTTCATACTTCGTACTCCTTGCGGGAGGAAACAGGGCTTCCCCTAGCCTAGCGTCCCGAGCGGCCGAGGATTTCGGTAAGTGCCTCGACCACCAGCTCGTGGTCGCCTTTCTGCGGCAGCCCGGACACCGTGACAGTAGCTACCATCCCGGTTCCCCGCACATAGATGGGGAACGAGCCGCCGTGGGCGGCGAACTCACGCTGGTCGAACCAGGCGTTGTCCTCCATCCTTCCTCCGGCGGCGCGGGCCCGGAGGCCGACCAGCAGGGACGGGACTTCGTACCGCACGGCGGTGCGCTGTTTGGCTTTGATCCAGCGCTCATTGTCCGGCGTGGCGCCCTCCAGCGCGGCGTGGAACAGGACCTGCTCGCCCTTGGTGATGTCGACGGCGATCGGATGGGAACGCTGCCGGCCGAGCTGCACCAGCAGCAGCCCCAGGTCCAGGGCGTCGTCCTTGCTGAACGCCTGGAACTGCAGCTCGTCGATCTCCGCCAGGATGCGGCCGATCAGCGCCGCCAGGGATCCTGGCGGTTGCGGCTCCGCGGAATCCGGGTCGAAGTCGGGGGAAGTCACTGGTGAGTCGGTCAAGGGCTTCAGCTTCCGTCAGTGTCCGGTAATCGCTTCCTGGGCCGACTCTACCAAGCGGGCCGTTGCGGGGCACCGCCGAAGAGGGCCGCCGGGTGTAAACTGGGCCAGCCCACAAGGGCGAATTACATACGACAGGGGAGCGCCGCCGTCGGGCATCACTGGAGCAGTCCAGGGAACCGTAGGTGGGCGCTGAGAGTGCGGACAGCCGCAGACCCTCGAACCTGATCCGGTTAGTACCGGCGCAAGGGAGTCGAGTTCTCAGGGTGCCCGGCACCCGTGGCGAAAGCCGCGGCGCCGCCGGAGCGCCCTCCCCTCCTGTACCTCAGGAGGACGACATGACTGACATTTCTGCGAAGCAGACGCTTACCGCCGGCAAGTACAGCTGGCGCGTAGTCGACATTGTGGTGGCCGCGTTGATCGCTGTTGCCGGCGGCGTGATTTTTTGGGCCTGGGACCAGGGCGCCAACCTCGTGACGGGCCCGCTCACCGCGGCCTACCCGCCGCTCACCGGGCTCTACGCCGGCGGCTGGATGATCCCGGCGGTGCTGGGCATGCTCGTGGTCCGCAAGCCCGGGGCAGCCCTGTTTTGCGAGGCGGTGGCGGCCACCAGCGAGCTGATCATGGGTTCGCAGTACGGCACCACCGTGCTCATCTCCGGCATTCTGCAGGGCCTCGGCGCGGAACTCGTCTTCGCCGCGTTCCTGTACAAGAAGTTCAACCTGCCCGTGTCCCTGCTGGCCGGCGCCGGCGCGGGCCTGTTCTGCGGCCTGAACGACTCCTTCCTGCCCTGGGGCTGGAACATCGCGTACGAAGCCGGGGACAAGCTCGCCTACATTATCTTCTGCGCCATCTCCGGAGCAGTGATCGCCGGCGGACTGTCCTGGCTCGCCACCCGCGGCCTGGCCAAGACCGGGGTGCTGGCCTCCTTCGCGTCCCGCAAGGCGGCATCGGAACCTGTGTTCTCCTAAGGAACGCATCCGCATGACATCCAACGACTCCGTGCGCCCGGCCGCGGTCAGTGCCCGCGGCTGGGGCTGGCGGCACGCCGGACGGTCCCGTCCCGCCGTGAGCGGCCTGGACCTGGACATCAGCCCGGGCGAGCGTGTGCTCCTGCTGGGCCCGTCCGGCGCGGGCAAGTCCACGCTGTTGCACGCCCTGGCGGGGGTGCTGGGCGACAACAGCGCCGCAGGAACTGCGGCAGCCACCTCGGCCGCCGTTCCAGCGGAGGCCGAGGACGACGACGAAACCGGCACCCTGCTCATCGACGGCGCCCCGCCGCGGGCCCGGCGCGGCCGGGCCGGGCTCATGCAGCAGGACCCGGAGACCCAGGTGGTGCTCTCGCGGCTCGGTGACGACGTGGCGTTCGGAGCCGAAAACCTCTCCGTCCCGCCGGCGGACATCTGGCGCAGGGTGGCGGAGGCGCTCGAGGACGTCGGGCTCGGCGGCCTACCGCTGCAGCACCCGACGTCGGCGCTCTCCGGCGGCCAGAAGCAGCGGCTGGCGCTCGCCGGGATCCTTGCGATGCGGCCCGGACTGCTGCTGCTGGACGAGCCCACAGCCAACCTCGACCCGGCCGGGGTCCTGGAGGTCCGCGACGCCGTAGGAAGGTCCCTGGACAAGACGGGGGCCACCCTGGTGGTGGTGGAGCACCGGGTTGCCGTGTGGAAGGACCTGGTGGGCCGGATCGTCGTGCTGCAGCCCGGCTCCGGGACGGACTCCGCCGTGCTGCTGGACGGGCCTCCGGACCAGGTCCTGGAACAGGCACGCGACATGCTCATCGCCGCCGGAGTCTGGGTGCCGGGCCACGTGCCGGCCACCCGCCCCCGCAACGCCGGAGCGGACGCGGAAGGGGATGACGCTGCCGGTGAACTGCTGCTGGCTGCCGAGGGGCTGGCCGTATCCCGGGAACGCCCGCGCCGCGCCGGATTGCTGCGGGGCTTCCACACGGTTCCGCCCGCGCCGGTGCAGTCCGGCATCGCCGCCCAGGTCCGGGCGGGCCGGGCGCTGACCATCACCGGCCCCAACGGGTCCGGAAAGTCGACCTTCGCCCTGACCCTGGCGGGCCTGCTGGCACCGGTGGCCGGGGCGGTCTCCGCTACGACCGGGCTGAGCGAGGGCGCGGGCATCGATCCCTACAAGTGGAAGGCCCAGCAGTTGATCGCCAGGATCGGCACGGTGTTCCAGGAACCCGAGCACCAGTTCGTCACCGGCAGGGTGCTGGACGAACTGATGTTCGGTCCCCGGCAGCTGGGCCGCGGCGAAGAACGGGTGGACGAGCTGCTGGAACGCCTGCGGCTCCGCGACCTCGTGGACGCCAACCCCTATACGCTCTCCGGGGGCGAAAAGCGGCGGCTCTCGGTGGCTACCGTGCTGGCTGCGCACCCGCGGGTGCTGATCCTGGACGAGCCCACCTTTGGCCAGGACGCCAACACCTGGGCGGAACTGGCCTCTTTCCTCTCCGAGCTCCTCGACGCCGGGACCGCGGTGGTCTCGGTGACCCACGATGCGGAATTCAGCCAGGTCCTGGGCGGCGCCGAGCTGAAACTCGGCGCACCCCAGCCGGACGGGGTGGCGGCCACATGAGGGACGCGCTGACCCTGCGCGGAAACCACGCTTTGCTGACCCGCGCCAACCCTTTGGCCAAGTTCTCCGGCGTCGTGCTCATCACGATCGCGCTGGCGCTCTCCATCGACTGGGTGTCCGCGTCCGTGGCGCTCGCCTCCGAACTGCTGCTCTTCCCGCTTGCCGGCCTGACCTTGGCCCTGCTCTGGCAGCGCGGCTGGCCGCTGATCCTCGCGGCGGCCGTGGGCGGCTGGAGCACCGCGATCCTGGCCCCGGACCATGGACGGATCCTGCTCGACGTCGGCATCTGGTCCATCAGCGAAGGATCGCTGCAGCTCGGACTGGGCTTCCTGCTGCGCGGCCTCGCGATCGCGCTGCCGGCGGTGCTGCTGATGAGCTGCACGGATCCTACGGACCTGGCCGATGCCCTGGCACAGCAGGCGAAGCTGCCGCACCGCTTCGTGCTGGGCACCCTGGCCGCGATGCGGCTGGTGGGGCTCATGGCCGAGGAATGGCAGACCATCGGCATGGCCCGGCGCGCCCGCGGTGTCGGCTCGCACGGTAATCCCTGGCAGCGGATGAAAGCTACGCTGGGGCAAAGCTTCGGCCTGATGGTCCAGGCGGTCCGCCGCGCTTCCCGGCTCGCGGTGACCATGGAAGCGCGCGGCTTCGGCGGGGCGCAGCGGACCTGGGCTCGGGCGGCCTCGTTCAGCCGGCTGGACGCATGGGTGGTCCTCGGCGGCCTGCTGATTTCCGGCGCTGCCGTGGCCGCGGCCCTCGCTGCAGGGACGTGGAATATGGTGTTTCTCGGGCAGCAGTAGCCGGCGGATCCCTGCCCTCCGACCCCGTCATTAGAAGAAATATCGCACCAGACGAATATTTTGTGAGCTTGCCTGCAGTGCAGGGGGTTTCGCGGCGTCGGATAAATCATCCGTGATATTGATTGATATATGACTCAACAGACTGCTGAACACGTCGGCGCCGTACTGCGGGACGCCCGCGGCGAAAAGGGCTGGACCCAGGGCAGGCTCGCGGCCGAGCTGGGAACCAGCCAAAGCGCCATCGCCCGGATGGAGCAGGGCAAGCAGAACCTGAGCCTGAAGATGATCCAGCGGCTCGAATCCATTTTCGGCCGGGCGATCGTCAAAGTCGGCCGGCCGCAGATGACCCACCTGCGCGTGGAAGGCGGACGGACGCTCTCCGGCGCCGTGGACGTGAACAGCAGCAAGAACGCCGGCGTAGCGCTGCTCTGCGCCAGCCTCATCAACCGCGGCACCACCGTCCTGCGCCGGCTGGCCCGGATCGAAGAAGTTAACCGGATCGTGGAGGTGCTGACCAGCATCGGCGTCGAGTGCACCTGGCTCAACGCGAACGACCTGCAGATCCGCCGCCCGGCCGTGCTGGACCTCGACTCGATGGACGTGGAGGCCGCCCGCCGCACCCGCAGCGTCATCATGCTGCTGGGCCCGCTGCTCGATGAGTCCGCCGAATACCGCCTGCCCTACGCCGGCGGCTGCGACCTGGGCACCCGCACCGTGGAGCCGCACATGCAGGCCCTGCGCCAGTTCGACCTCAGTGTGGAGGCAAAGTCCGGCTTCTACAGCGTGCAGGCGCCGCCCGCGGACGGCCACGACCGGTCCTTCGTGCTGAGCGAGCGCGGCGACACCGTGACCGAAAACGCCATCATGGCCGCGGCCCACCGCCGCGGCACCACCGTGATCCGCAACGCCAGCCCCAACTACATGGTCCAGGACCTCTGCTTCTACCTGCAGGGCCTGGGCGTGGAGATCGACGGCGTAGGCACCACGACGCTGAAGATCGCCGGCCGCCCGTCGATCAATGTCGACATCGAGTACTTCCCGTCCGAGGATCCGATCGAGGCGATGAGCCTGATCACCGCCGGCATCGTGACCAACTCCGAGGTGACGATCCGCCGGGTCCCGATCGAATTCATGGAGATCGAGCTGGCGACGCTCGAACAGATGGGGCAGCGCCTGGAGGTATCGGCGGAGTACGTCGCCCGCAACGGCCGCACCCGGCTGGTGGACGTCACCACCCAGCCCTCGGTGCTGCGGGCTCCGGAGGACAAGATCCACCCGATGCCCTTCCCCGGCCTGAACATCGACAACCTGCCGTTCTTCGCCGTGATCGCCGCCAATGCCCACGGCCAGACGATGATCCACGACTGGGTCTACGAGAACCGGGCCATCTACCTGACCGAGCTGAACAGGCTCGGGGCTCAGGTCCAGCTGTTGGACCCGCACCGGATTTACGTCAACGGACCCACCAAATGGCGTGCGGCGGAAGTCGGCTGCCCGCCGGCCCTGCGCCCGGCGGCCTGCCTGCTGCTGGCCATGCTCGCCGCGCGGGGCGTCTCCGAGCTGCGCAACATCTACGTGATCGAACGCGGCTACGAGGACCTGGCCGAGCGGCTCAACACCATCGGCGCCAAGATCGAGTACTTCCAGGACTGACTCCGCCGGCGACCCCGCCGTTTGGGGGTAGCGCGCCGGGGCGGGTGCTGACGCACAATGGTTGCATGCGCACCTTTGGCGTGGAGGAGGAACTGCTGATCGTGGATCCCGTGACCGGGGTTCCGTTGGCACTGGCCGACGCACTGCTGCGCGGGCTGAAACCCGCCGCTGCTGCATCCGCAGCGGCCACGGCGGGCCAGTCCGCTTCCGCCGCCGGCCCCGCTGCTACCGCCGCCGATCCGGACCATGACGATCCGGGCTTCAGCTTTGAACTCAAGCTGGAGCAGATCGAGACCCAGACCGTGCCCAGCCAGGACCACGGCGCGCTGCTGCAGCAGATCCGGCAGTCCCGGGCCTTCGCGGGCCGGGTTGCCCGGATGCACGGGGCCCGGGTGGCTGCGCTGGCCACCTCGCCGCTGGAATCTGCCACCCACACGACGCCCAACCCGCGCTACGCCACCATGCAGAAGCGGTTCGGCCTCACCGTCCAGGAGCAGCTGACCTGCGGGTTCCACGTCCACACCTCCATCGAGTCCCCGGAAGAGGGCGTCGCCGTCCTGGACCGGATCCGGGACAAACTGGCGGTGTTGATCGCGCTCAGCGCCAACTCGCCGTTCTGGAACGGGACGGAGACCGGCTTCGAGAGCTACCGCACCCAGGCCTGGAACCGCTGGCCGGCCGCTGGGCCCTCCATGATCTTCGGAAGCCTTCCCGTGTACCGTCGGGTGGTTACGCGGCTGCTGGAGAGCGGGGTGCTGTTTGACGAAGGGATGATCTACTTCGATGCCCGGCTGGCCCGGCACCACCCCACGGTGGAGGTCCGGGTCGCGGATGTCTGCCTGCGGGCGGAGGACGCGGCGCTGATCGCCGTCCTGGTGCGGGCCCTGGTAGAGTCCGCCAGCCGGGAGTGGCGCGACGGCGTGGATCCCGTCCCCGTGCCGACCGTGCTGTTGAAGATGGCCGCGTGGCAGGCCAGCAACTGCGGGCTGCGCGGGAAACTCCTCGACTTCGGCAGCTTCCGGCCCGCTCCGGCCGGCGAGGTGGTCCATGCCCTTGTCGACTTCGTCGCCCCCGTCCTAGCGGAGCAGGGGGAGCTTGAGCTGGCGCGCCGCGGCGTGGACCGGGTGCTGGCCAACGGCACGGGCTCGCAGCTGCAGCGCCAGGCGCTCTGCGCACCGGGGCTGGACACGCCCACCGACGACGCCGGCCTGGCCGCCGTCGTCGCCCATGCCGTCCGCGTCACGATGCTCGGCGCGGACGACGAAGGAGCATCGGAGCAGGCCGCGCTGCTCTCGCCGGTGCGCCGGAGCTAGACCTGCTTGAGTGCCTGTCCGAGGTCGCGGATCAGGTCCTCGACGTCTTCCAGGCCCACCGACAGCCGCACCACCCCGTCGCTCAGCCCGATCGCGGCCCGGCCCTCCGGGCCCATGGCGCGGTGCGTCGTGGTGGCCGGATGGGTGATGAGGGACTTTGAGTCGCCGAGGTTGTTGGAAATGTCGATGATCCGCAGCGCGTCCAGCAGCGCGAAGGCAGCCTCCTTGGCCGAGCGGCCGGGCGAAGGCGAGAGCTCCAGCGTCAGCACAGTGCCGCCGGCCTTCATCTGCTTGGCGGCCAGTTCGTATTGCGGGTGGGACGGCAGCAGCGGGTACTTGACCCAGTTGACCGCGGGCTGGGCCTCCAGCCATTCGGCGAGCCGCAGCGCCGAGGCGGAGGAGTGGTTCACCCGCAGGGCCATCGTCTCCAGGCCCTTGCTCAGCACCCAGGCGTTGAAGGCGGACAGTGCCGGGCCGGTGTGGCGCATGAGCTGCTTGACCGGGCCCTCGATGAATTCGCGGGTACCCAGGATCGCGCCGCCGAGGACCCGGCCCTGGCCGTCGATGTGCTTCGTGCCGGAGTACACGATCACGTCCGCGCCGAGCTCCCCGCAGCGCTGCAGCAGGGGAGTGGCGAAGACGTTGTCCACCACCACGGTCGCACCGGCGGCGTGCGCCAGTTCGCTCACCGCGGCGATGTCCACAATTTCCTGCATGGGGTTCGACGGCGACTCAAAGAACACGGCCGTCGTCGGAACGGCCAGCGCGGACCGCCACTGCTCGAGGTCCGGGCCATCCACGAAGACTGTCTCCACGCCCCAGCGCGGCAGGATTTCGTTGAGGATGACGAAACAGGAGCCGAAGAGCGAGCGGGCCGCGACCACCCGGTCGCCGGCCCCCAGCAAGGCGCCGAGTGCGGTGAACACGGCGGACATGCCCGACGCGGTCGCAAAGCACGCCTCGGTCCCCTCCAGCAGCCGGAGCCTTTCCTGGAACGTTGCCACCGAGGGGTTGCCGTAGCGGGAGTAGACGAACCGCTCGTCCTCGCCGGTGAAGGCGCGCTCGGCTGCGGCGGCGGATTCGTAGACGAAGCCCGAGTTCAGGAAAATCGGCTCGGTGGTCTCCTGGAACCCGGTCCGGTCGAGTCCGCCGCGGACGGCCTGGGTGTCCGGGCTCCAGCCCTGGGCGTCGGGATTGAAGCTCACTTAGTGCTTTCCTGGTTGGTGGGCAGGCCGCGGTTCTTCCAGCCGTTCACGGTCCGGCTGCCCGTTGGTCCGGGTTCACCCTCGAAGCCCTCCAGGACGTTGTAGGCGGTGAAGCCGGCCGCCGTGGCGGCGTTGGCGGCGGCGACCGAGCGGGCGCCGGAACGGCACAGAAAGACGAGCTCGGTGCCCTTCGCCTGTTGCTTCAGTTGTTCGCGCAGTTGCCGCTGGAGTTGCTCCAGGAACTGCGGGTTGGCGGCTCCGCCGGCCAGGCTCCACTGGACGAACAGCGGATCCTGCCGCTTTTCGGTGGCGGCCGCGGTGGCCGGGACACCGATCTGCGCCCATTCCCCCTCGGTGCGGACGTCCACCAGGACGGCGCCCGCCTCCAGCTTGGCCCAGGCTTCCTGCGGGCTCAGGTCTCCGGCGTAGCTCATGCGTGGCCCTCGCCAGCGAACTCCGCCCCGTCCAGCTCGTCCACCGCGTTGGCGACCGCGGCGTCGGCGCTCGCGATCGCGGCCGGCAGCACGAGCGCCTGGGCCACGATCACGGTACTGCCGTTGAACGTCGCGGAGGGGCTCCCGTGCAGCACGTAGCCCTCCGCCAGGGCGGCGGAGACACGCTCACAGAAGCTGCGGTCGTCGGGTCCGGTGAACAGGCGGTAGGCCAGTTTTTCCTCGGCCGGCGCCCCGCCGGCGGGGGACTGGGCGGGGGCTGTGGCGGGCACGGCGGATGCGGATGCGTCGGGCATGACGGATCTCCTTACTTTCACGCTTGCAGCTCGAATGGTCGATATGCCGAGTATTCACCTGAGGCACCCCGCCGCGAAAGGGAGGGTTGCCGACCGGCAAGTCAGGGCTTGGCGCCGGGTCTCATTACTCATTCAAAAACGTAGCACTGACGACGCCGGCCGCCACGGCGGCGTCGTCATGTTAAGTCACGCTCCCGCTGGCATGGCACCTTTCCCGGAGCGGTCCAATGTCGTAGTGTCACCGTTGACGCGCCTCCGGGGAACTGCCGGCGCCCATCCGCGCTCTCACACAATGAATTGGGGATCCACATGTACCTGCGACGCCTCGCGCCGATCGCGCTTTTGATGTCTGCCGCCGTCGCCCTCGCCGGCTGCGGCGGTTCGACCGCCCCGGCCGGGACGTCCCCCGCCGGAACGCCGAGCGCGGCAGCGTCCGCCACCGAGTCGCCGAGCCCGACCCCGACTCCCGAGGCAAGGACGTACACCAGGACGGAGCTGGCTGGAATCGTCGCCGGCCTTCGGGACAGCCAGGACAAGCGGCTGACCGCAATCCCGGCGGCCGAGCTGGAGAAGGGTATCGCCTCGTCCAAGGAAATGATGTCCTCGGTGGTAATCACCCCGAAGGCCTGTGCCGCGGTGGCGGACAGCAACGCCCAGATCCCGGCGGGCAGCACCTACGCCGCCGGTGGGTCGCAGTCGGCCAAGATGCGCGCCGTCACGGCAGTGACCCTTGTGGCAGTCAAGGATCCGGCAGTCCTGGCCAAGAACCTCGAGAGTTCCGCCAAGGTCAGCAAGGAGTGCGCCGACTTCACCATCGAGGTCCAGGGCCAGAAGGTCACGAACAAGACCGTGCCCCTGGACGTGAAGACCAATGCGGACAAGACCTATTCGACACTGATGGTCCAGACGCTGCCGAACAAGGAGACCATCAGCACCTTGGTGGTCATGGGAGTCACCGGCGGGTTCTCGGCCACGGCTGTCGCCACCGGACCGGATGTCACCAAGACGTCCGCGGCCGAGCTGACCCGGCTGGTCAACGACGCCGTCAGCCTGAGCGGCGCCCGGGGCTAAGCCCCGCTCTACTCGATCGTGGCGAACAGTTCGTTGAGCTCGGACGTGAGCTGCCGCCGCAGTTCGGGGGTGYCGATCTCCTTGCCGTCGATGTGGTTCACCGGCGCGAGAAGCCGGATGCTGGAGATGAGCCAGACGGCGTCGGCGTCGTACAGGTCGTCCGGGACGAGCGGGCCGTAGCCCAGCTCCCACCCGGCGGCCTTGGCCGCGGTGAACAGGGCGCCCTGGGAAGTGCCGGGAAGGATTCCGCTGTCCAGCTGCGGGGTGATCAGCCGGCGCACGGTGCGGACTCCGCCCGCGCCGTCGTCGCTGGTCTCCAGGTGCGCCAGCAGCACGGTCGACGTCGGGCCCTCCAGGACCCGGCCGTCGGCGGAGGTGAAGATGACGTCGTCCGCGCCCTGGTGGTGGGCGTACCGGAGCGCCGCCATGTTGACCGCATAGGACAGGGTCTTGGCGCCCAGCAGCAGCCACGGGGCGCGCTCGCCCACCTCGCTGTCGTAGCCGCGGTCCAGCAGGAGGACGTCGATGCCGGTCTCCCGTTGCCGGCGGCCGGCCTCCGGGGGAGGTGAGGCCTGCACCCAGCACGTCGGCGTGGGGGCGCCCTCGACGCCGCGGCTGGCGAGCAGCTTCACCACGACCTCGTCGGCTTCGCCGTCGCCGCTGACGGATTGCCCGGCCGACTGGGCCGTCCCGCCGCGGTATTCGCTGACTGCGGTCTCGATCGCGCGGCGCCAGGCGTCCTCGCCGGGGATGTCCAGCTCCAGCGCGCGTGCCGAGCCCGCCAGCCGGCTCAGGTGTGCCTGCAACTTGCGCGGGCGCCCCCCGACCACCAGCAGCGACTCGAAAATGCCGTCCCCGCGGGTGGCGCCCTGATCGGTGGCCATCAGCTGGGGCTTGGACGAGTCGGCGACGCGGCCGTTCTCAAACGCGGGATCGAGGAACACCAGCACCGTTGCGCGGGCCGGATCAGAGGCGGGGGTAGTCATGCCTTCAGCTTAGTGCGGGAGTTGACGGGATAGGATTTGACGGTTACCCGTTCCGGAACTGTTCCGCGGGTCTGGAACTTGAGGGGTTCACCTGTGCTGTGGCCATTTTCGCTTGCGGATTCGCTTCCGTCCTGGGTGATCCTGATCCTGACCGTCGTCGATCTCGGCATCCGGGTCCTTGCCCTCGGCATCATTCCCGGAAACCGGCGTCCGACCACCGCCATGGCTTGGCTCCTGATCATCTTCTTCGTCCCGGCCGTGGGCCTGGTCCTATTCCTGCTCTTCGGTAATTTCCGGCTCTCCCGCAAGCGCCGTGCTCAGCAGGACGCGGTGAATACCCGGGTGCGGGCCGGCACGTCCGAGCTGGCCACGGTCGAAAGCCACTATGACGGCCCGGAATGGGTGTCCTCCGCCGCGGAGCTGAACAAGACCCTCGGCTCGCTGCCGATGGTGGACGGCAACCACGTGGAGCTCCTGCCCGGCTACCCGGACTCCATCAAGGCGATGGCGGCCGCCGTGCGCGAAGCCGAGTCTTTTATCAACGCCGAGTTCTACATCCTGAGTTCGGACCACGTCACGGACGACCTGCTCACGGCGATGGAAGAGGCCGCCGAGCGCGGCGTCGAGGTCCGCCTCCTGTTCGACCACCTGGGCACCCTGCGGATCAAGGGCTACAGCAAGCTCATCGCCCGGCTCAAGGCCAGCAAAATCCGCTGGCGGCCCATGCTCCCGCTGCGGCCGGTGCACGGCCAGTGGCGCCGCCCGGACCTTCGCAACCACCGCAAGATCATGGTGATCGACGGGGAAGTCGCCTTCACCGGTTCGCAGAACCTGATCGAGCCCTCCTACAACAACCCGCGGCACCGCAAGATCGGCCGGGAATGGGTCGAACTGATGGCCTGCCTGCGCGGGCCGATCGTCACCACCCTCAACGTGGTGTTCGCCACCGACTGGCTCAGCGAGACCGACGAATCCCTGGAACACCAGCTGGCGCACAGGCCGGAAGCGCACCCCGGCAACATCACCGCCCAGGTGGTGCCCAGCGGCCCCGGCTTCATCACCGAGAACAACCTGCGCCTGTTCAACACCCTGATCTACTCCGCGCAGCACAAGATCTCGATCTGCAGCCCGTACTTCGTCCCGGATGATTCGCTGCTGTATGCGGTGACGACGGCGGCGCAGCGCGGCGTGGATGTTGAGCTCTTCGTCTCGGAAAAGGGCGACCAGTTCCTTGTCCACCACGCCCAGCAGTCGTACTACGAGGCCCTGCTGGAGGCGGGGGTGCGGATCTACCTCTACAAGGCCCCGTTCGTGCTGCACGCCAAGCACTTCACGATCGACAACGAGGTCGCCGTGCTGGGCTCCAGCAACATGGACATGCGCTCCTTCTCGCTGAACCTTGAGGTCTCGGTGATGCTCCTGGGTGAGGACATTGTGCGGCGGATCAGCGCCGTCGAGGACACCTACCGGGGCATCTCGCGGGAACTCACGCTCGAGGACTGGATGAAGCGGCCCGTGGGCGTCAAGTACGTGGACAACGTCGCCCGGCTCACCTCCACCCTGCAGTAGGCCCCTGCAATAGCCCGGCCGCCGGTGCCCCGGCGTGCCGCCTAGCCCGGCGGGAACTCCGCGCCGAGGGCCGAGAGCACGCCGAAGGCCTTGGTCCGAATTTCCTCGTACTCTTCCTGCGGCGAGGAATCGGCGGTGATGGCGCCGCCGACGCCGAGGGTGAGGGTGCTGGCCTGGTCCGCCCCGCGGGACACCACCAGGGTCCGGATCGCCACCGCGAGATCGGTGGCGCCGCTGAGCGAGAAGTAGCCGATCGCCCCGGAGTAGACCCCCCGCGGCGCGCCCTCGAGCCGGTCCAGGATGGCCATGGTGCTGACCTTCGGGGCGCCGGTCATGGACCCGGCCGGAAAGCAGGCCGCCACGGCTTCGGCCCGCGGCATGCCCGGCCGGAGGCGAGCATCGATGGTGCTGACCATCTGGTGGACGGTGGCGTAGCTTTCGATCGCACACAGCCTGCTGACCGACACGGATCCGGGCACCGCGAAGTGGCTCAGGTCGTTGCGGAGCAGGTCCACGATCATGATGTTCTCGGCCCGGTCCTTCGGCGAAGATTCCAGCTCGCGGCGCAGCAGCTCGTCCCGGGCGGCGTCGGAGGCCCGGCTCCGGGTGCCCTTGATCGGTTCGGCCCGCATCGCCCCGTCGGCGTCTATCCGCAGGAAGCGTTCCGGCGAGGTGCTGGCCACGGTGACGTCGTCCAAGCGCAGGTAGCTCGCGAACGGTGCGGGGTTGCGCCGGCGCAGCGCCAGGTACGCCTGCCACGGTTCGAAATCCCCGGCGGCCGCGGTGGCCGTCAGCGCCGTCGTGAGGCAGACCTCGTAGCTGTTGCCCTCCGCGATCTCGTGTTGCGCCGCGCCGATCTTGGCCTTGTACGCAGCTTCGGTGTCGCGGGCGCTGAACGCCAGGGCGGTGCCGTTACCGGCGGCGGGACCGGTACTGGCCGGTTCCCGGTCCGCGGAAGCCGCCGCCACCGCCGCCCGCGCCGTGGCCAGCCAGTCCCCGGCATCGGGGGAGTCGAGGGCGAGCAGCCAGGCCGCACCCTCCCGGTGGTCCAGGACAACGGCGCGGCCGGCGAAGATCAGGCTGGCATCCGCGGAGCTGGCACCGACGTCGCTGCCGCCCGTCTCGCGCTTGAGCTCGTAGCCGAGGTAGCCGAGCCAGCCCAGGGTGAACTCGCACGGATAGCCCGCCGGACAGCGCACGACGTCGCGGCCCCAGACCCCGTCAAGCCAGCGGAAGAACCCTCCCTCGGTCTGCGCGGTGGCGTTGCCAACGCGCACCTCGGTCCGGCCGGAGCGGTGACGGGCCGACTGGCCGTAGCTGCCGCCGTCGTCCGCCAGGATGCTGAAACGGCTGCGTTCGGCGGCCTCCCCGCCCCAGCCCCGGCCGTCCTGGCCATCCGGGGGGAGTGAGGAATCCAGCCAGACCGCGTTGCGGGACCGGCCGTAGAGCGCCTCGAAGAGCCGGGCGGGGTGCGGCTCGGCGTCGATCCGTTCGGCCCGGAGCTGGAGTCCGCGGCTGGCCGACAGCTCGGGGAGCAGCACGGGCGCCAGGGCTGGTAGGTATTGGAGGGCCTGCAGCACCTCGGCCGGGGCGGCGCCGTCGGCGAGGTTGAGAACCCGCACATCGGCCCGGGAAGGAACGTCGTCGACGGCCAGCCACTCATCTTCCTGGCCGGCCCACTGCTCCCAGAAAGGCTCATAGCTCGCGCCATCGCGGGCAATCGCCCGGGCGCGGCGCTGCTCGTCGGAGGAATCGGCCCAGACCACGGCGTCGAGGAAGGCCGCGGCGGCCGCGGCGGCGGCGCCCACGCCCTCGACGAGGACGATTTCGGCCGGCTGCGTGAGGCGGGCCGCGCCGTCGTAGTGCCGTTCCCAGTCCCAGCTGACCCAGTGGGCCGGTTCGCCGCGGCGCAGCGGGGCAAGCACGGTGGCGGCATAGCGTTCAATGCCGGCAGCCAGCCCGTTCCAGCCGGGGTAGATGTCCTCCAGATGGAAGAGCGAGACCTTGTGGTGTTCCCGGAGGCGGGCCGCGAGTTCGATCGCCAGGGTGGTCTTCCCTGCGCCGGAGCGCCCGTCGATGGCGATGATGACGGGTGCGGGGCTCATGAACTAGAGCGTACCCGGTGCCCCGCGTCGTCCCGGTGCGGTTGGTCCGGGCTGGTCTCCACGCGCCCGCCGCTTTCCTGCAGTTGCGCCCTGACGTGCTCAAGGATGCCCGGGATGGCGGCGTGGATCAGCTCCCAGGTGTTGTCGAAGTCGGTGTGTCCGCCAAACCATGGGTCCTCAATGCCCTGGTCCAGGGGGTCCTTGCCGGCGACTGCGGGGTCGAAGCTGCGCAGCATCCGGATCTTCGCCAGCGAGGCGTGGTCCGGTGCAGCCTGGCGCAGCCAGCCGTAGTGGTCCACATCCAGGGCTAGGATCAGCTCACGTGAGTGGAACCACTCGCTGCGCCACTCGCGGGCGATGTGCCGCTCGGAGGAGATGCTGTGGGCTGCCAGTTTGCGGGCGGCCCGGGGATCGATCGGACGGCCTGCCTCGTAGGAGGTGATGCCGGCGGAGTCGATCTGGACGCCGGTCAATTGTGCGACGGCGGCGGCTTCTGCGAGCATCAGTTCGGCCATCGGGGACCGGCAGATGTTTCCGGTGCAGACCGTGATGATCCGGTACTGGCTCGACGTTGAGGTCATGACTAAGCATGGCGGATCCGGTGGCGTCTTGGCTAGCGGGGCGGCCGCGAATGTTACAGATGAGTCATTTCACTATACGTAATTTGACAAGTGTTGGGGCGGGCAGCAAGGGGCGGTCCTCCTGGCCCTGCGGGTTCTTCCGGCCACCCGGCGGGAGACTTTCGGCCCTGACGTGCCGGGGTGGCGCTGGCTAGCTTTGCACTATGGATGAGCGGCGAGTTTCCGGGCTGGCCCCAGGCGTGTCCCTCGGCGAAGAGCAGTGGCCTTGGCGGGGACTCTACCGGTCCGCCGGCATTGCCGCGATTTTCTTCGTGGCGCTGTTGCTCCTGGCCCTGGTTGTCGACTTCGTGTCCCCGCCGCCGGTGGATGGGGGCGCTGCAACCCTTGAGTTCATCGCGGCGAACAAGGAGCCCTACATTGCCGAGCAGATTCTTTGGATCCTGCCCGGCATTCTGCCGGTGATCGTGTTCCTGGCTCTCTTCGTAGCCTTGGCCCCGCTCGGCCGGAGTTCGGCGCTTGTCGCCACGGTCGTCGCAGGGCTGCCCTGGGCTCTCTTGCTCGCGGTGCCGGTGTCCAGCCGTGGTTCGCTCAGCCTCGTCTACCTCAGCGACCGCTACGTGGCGGCGCGATCGGCGGGTGAGCGGGGGGTCTTTGCCACTGCCGCAGAGGCCATTATTGCCGAAAACAACACTCCCACCATCGCCGGCCTGCTTTCGCCGGTGGGCATTTTTCTGGTCTCGGCGGTGATGCTCAAAGGGGTGATGCCCCGCGTCGTAGCCTGGCTCGGCCTGGCGACGGGAGCCCTTGGCGTCGTCAGCGAGGCCCTGCGGTTCGCGGCGCCCGAGTTCTACTGGGGCTACGGACTCCTGCTCTGGGCGTGGTTCATCGCCGTCGGCGTCAGCCTGCTGCGTCTGCAGCCGGGCTCCAGTGGCCGGGTCGGAAACGCGGCGCCGGCTTCCAAGCTGAGCCCGTGACGGATCGGGACTCCCCGGCCGCCCGTGCGCCGGCGCTGGGTGCGGACGGCGACGCGCCGTACGGTGCCCCGGCCGGGCCCGGGGCCGAGGCCGAGCCTGGAGCCGAGGCCGAGGCCGAGGCGGGTGCCGGTCCTGGTGAGCGTGAGCAGGTCCCGCCGCATCCTGCTCCGCGGGAAGAACCTGCCGCGCAGCCCCAAGGAAACGCCCCTGGTGGCCGGGCGAAGCAGTTCCCGCTCGGGTTCCTGCAGTTGCTGGGCATCATCCTGGCGGCCGCCCTCGCAGGTGCCGGTGCAGCCCTGCTGGTCGCCCGGTCCACCGGCTGGGGATCCGAGACCGTGGTCAAGCAGTACGTCGCCGGCGGCGGGTCCGGCCATCCTGCCGATATCAAGGGACTGTTGGCGGCCGCCCTGCCCGCCGTCGTCTCGGTGAAGGCCGCCACCACTCAGTCGAACCCCTTCCTGGATCCGGCCGGCGGCGGCCGGGTGACGGCCGAGGGGACAGGCATTGTGATTGGCGTGACGGGGGAGATCCTCACGAACGCCCATGTGGTCAGGGGGGAAGTCGGCGGCGCCTCGACCGTGACCGTGACCTTCCACGACTCGAGCACGCGCACCGCCCAAATCGTCGCCGTCGACAGCGCGCACGACGTGGCGCTGCTGAAGGTCTCCGGCGTGAGTAACCTGCCCGTGCTGGAGCTGGGCGACTCAGGGTCCGCGGCCCCCGGTGACTCAGTCGTTGCCATCGGCTACGCGCTGGGGCTGGAAGGCGGCCCCAGCGTCACCACAGGCATCATCTCGGCCACCGGGCGCACCGCCGCAGCCGAGGCTGGCTTCGGCAGGAATTCCCGGCTGACCAATCTGCTGCAGACCGATGCGCCGATCAGCTCGGGCGACTCGGGTGGGCCCCTGCTGGACGCCGCGGGCCGGGTGGTCGGCGTCAACACCATGGTGGCCACGTCCACCGCGCGGACCGCCGCGAACGGGATCGGCTTCGCCATCGCCGCTGACACGGTGCGGTCCCTGCTCCCGGCCCTGCGCGCAGGCGGCTAAGACCGACGTCGGGAGGTTAGGCCCGCAGTCGGCGCGAACGGACCCCGGCGGCCACCCCCGGCCGCCGGTTAGTGGATCACTGCCAGCAGCACGCCGACGGCCATGAACAGCACCCCGAAGGTCCGGTTGAGGATCCGCTGCCCGCGGGCGTCGTGGGTGAAGCGCTGGAAGCTCTTGGCGGCCGCCGCGAAGAAGAACCACATGACCAGGATGTCGATCACGATCACGGTGGCGGACAGCACCAGGTACTGGGGCAGCAGCGGCAGGTCAGGGCGGATGAACTGGGGCATGAAGGCGAGGAAGAAGACGATCGCCTTGGGATTGAGCAGGTTGACCCACAGGCCCCGCCGGAACATCGAGAGCGCGGGCTCGTTGCGCAGCGCCGCCGCCTTCTCCTGGTCCAGGTCGGGCTTGTGCCGGAACTGCTGGATGCCGAGGTAGACGAGGTAGGCGGCACCGGCGTAACGGATGATGTTGAAGGCCAGCGGCGAGCTGGCCACGAGCACGCCGACGCCGAGGGCCACGATCAGGATGTGCACCACCAGGGCGGCCTGCTGGCCAAGGATCCCCCAGATGGAGCGCCGGAAGCCGGAGTTGAGGGAGTTGCTCATCGTGTTGATGGCGCCCGCGCCCGGGGTGAAGCTGATCAGGACGCCGGCGCCGGCCAAGGCCAGCCAAAGGGAGAGTTGCACCTACCAAGTTTACGTTTCCCGCCGGGGCCCGCGGGCTCTAAGACGCGGCAGGCGGCCAGCCTGTCCTCGACCGCGGGTCAGCCCTGGCGGAGTCCGTAGCTGAGGATCATGTTGCCTTTGCTGGTCTGCTGGGAGGACTGCAACTCGAGCCGGGTCAGGGGATCGCCGTCATTAAAGAGCCGCCGGCCGCTGCCCGCGACCACCGGATGGACGATCAGCATCAGGCTGTCCACCAGGCCGGCGAACACCAGCTGGCGGACCAGCGAGATGCTGCTGAAGATTCCAATGTCGCCGCCCTCGCCCTTTTTCAGTTCCGCCACGAAGTCCTCCAGCGGGCCCTCGATCAGCCGGGAGTTCTGCCAGCCGAGGTCGCCGGTCAGGGTCCGGGACGCCACATATTTGGGCAGCGGATTGATGAAGCGGCCGAAATCGTCGTCCGACTTGGCGTTCGGCCAGTACTCCGCCCATTGCTGGTACCCGACGCGGCCCAGCAGCCCGGTGTCGATCCGGCCCATCATTTCGCCCATCCCGGCCCCCAGCTCCTCATCGAAGCTGTCGAACTGCCACAGGAAGGGGTCTTCCACCACCCCGTCCACGGAACTGAACAGGCCGGCCGTCACTTTGCGCATGGTTTCTCCTCGCTGCGGGGTCTTTGAGTGCACCCTAGCGGGAGTTTGGGCGGCGGGGAATGGCTGCTCCTGAACTCCTAACCCCGGCCGCGAACGATGCCGACAGGGTGGACGGTTGGCTGACGCTCAGGCCCGGGCGATGACTTCGCCGTTCGGGATCAGGAACCAGCCGTCGCCAGTGGAGCCCCAGCGGTGCCACCCGGCGGATATCCGGGCCAGATCGGCGGCGGTGGCGAACCCGTATTCGAGCGCCTGGTCCGCGAAGGCCGAGTGCAGCACCCGTTCACCCCAGACCCGGGCCTGCCAGCGCCGCTGCTGCCCGGTCGCGTAGAGCCAGTTGCTGCTCGACGGCGCGACGTCGGTGAACCCGGCGGCCTGCGCCCAGGATACGAGACGCCTTCCGGCGTCGGGCTCGGCGCCGTTCCGGCGGGCGATCCGCTGGTAAAGCTCCATCCATTCATCCAGCTCCGGCACGGCCGGATACCAGCTCATGCCGTGGAAGTCTGCGTCGCGTACGGCCACGATCCCGCCGGCCTTGGCCACCCGGCGCATTTCCCGCAGCGCGGCTACCGGATCGGTGAGGTGCTGCAGCACCTGGTGCGCGTGGACGACGTCGAACGTCTCGTTGGGAAAGTCCAGTTCGTAGAGGTTGCCGGCGACAAAGCGGACGTTGGCGACCCCGCGTTCCGCGGCCAGGGCGGACGCGTGGGCGATCACCTCGGGGGAACGGTCGACGCCGGTGACCTCGCCGGGGGCCACCAGGGCAGCGAAATCACACGTGATGCTGCCGGGACCGCAGCCGACGTCGAGCACCGAAACGCCGGGCGTCAGGTGCGGGAGGACGAATGCTGCGGAGTTCTCCGCTGTCCGTGAGGCGTGCGCGCGCACCACCGACTCGTGGTGGCCGTGGGTGTAGACATCGTCGGGTTGCTGCTCGTCCATAGGGAAACGCTACGCCTCCGGGGCCGAATTAGGGCCCGGTGGCGGCTTCTTCTCCGGCGCGGACGGTGGCCTCGATCATGGCGTGCAGGAATCGCGTGGCGATCTCCAGTTCGGCCGGCGTGAAATTCTCCATGGCCGCCCCCATATGCCGGGCGAGCGGCAGGAACATGGCGCCGCCGTCGCGGTAGGCCTTGGGGGTCATCCTGAGCTGCACCTGCCGGCGGTCCGTGCCCTGCCGTTCCCGGACCACGTGGCCGGACTTGTCCAGCCGGTCGATCAGGGCGGTGGTGGCGGGCGAGCTGAGATGAAGCTCCTTGCGCAGCAGGCCCGGCGTTACCACCTGGTTCCTCGCTGTGTGCTGCATGATCACGGACAACGCGTTGAGGTCGGTGCGGTGCATGTCGTTCCGGGCGCCCGCCGAGTCCGCGTAGCGATTAGCTTCGAGGCTGAAATCCTGAAGCAGGCTGACCAGCGGTGGCGGACCGGCGGCGTCAGGGATTGCCGGCATCTCAGTTGACATGTCACCCTTCCTGCTCGGCGCCCCGGGAGGCCTGCGCTGTTAGCGCCTTCCGGAGTTTACTCCAGGCGCCTGAGCTGCAAAGTCAGATTTTTCTAGACTGTCACTTATATCGATCATGGAGATAATCTATGGTTTACTAAAGTCTACTCCGCAACGCCATCCCGAGAAGGACGCCATGAAACGCAATCGGCAAGACTCCACCCGTGTCCCGTTCTGGCTACGCTGGCTGGTGCCCGTCGTACTGGTGGTCGCGTGGCTCGGCATTGCCGGCATCGGCGGCCCAACGTTCGGGCGGCTGAGCGAGGTCTCCTCCAACGACCAGGCGTCCTTCCTGCCCGCGGGCGCCGAAGCCACGGAAGCGCAGGACTGGCAGTCCAAGTTCCGCGACTCCAAGGAGATCCCGGCCGTCATTGTGATCGAAAGCGATTCCGCCTTCACCCGGGGCCAGCTCGGCGAGGCGGCCGCGCTCAAGGGCAAGCTCGAAGCCCTGCAAGTCGGCAGCACTGTGATCGGGCCGATTCCGTCAGAGGATTCGAAGGCCGTGCAGTTTGTGGTGCCCATCGCGTCCTCCGATGAGGTGAAAACCGTGATCAAGGTGCTGCGAGATGAGGTGTCGGCGTCCGCCCCGGAAGGAATGCGGACCTTCGTGACCGGGCCGGCCGGACTGACGGCGGACCTGGTCAGCGCCTTTGCCGGCATCGACGGCATCCTGCTGCTGGTGGCGCTGGCGGCGGTGTTCCTGATCCTGCTGGTTGTCTACCGCTCCCTCCTGCTGCCGATTGCCGTGCTCTTCACCTCCGTCTTCGCGCTCTGCGCCGCGATCCTGCTGGTCTTCGGCATGGCCAAGCTGGGCTGGATCCAGCTGAACGGGCAGAGCCAGGGCATCCTCTCCATCCTGGTGATCGGCGCCGCCACGGATTACGCCCTGCTCTACGTAGCGCGCTTCCGGGAGGCCCTGACCCACACCACCAACCGCACGGCCGCGGCGCTCACGGCCTGGAAGGCCGCCTGGGAGCCGATCCTGGCTTCGGGAGCCACCGTCATCATCGCGCTGCTCTGCCTGCTCTTTTCCGACCTCAACTCGAACAAGGCGCTCGGGCCGGTGGCGGCCGCGGGCATCCTGTGTTCGCTCTTCGCGGCGCTGACTTTGCTTCCGGCGATGATGGCGCTGCTGGGCCGCGTTGCGTTCTGGCCGTTCCGCCCCAAGCTGTTGCCGGAGACGGAGCGTGAGCCGGAGCTCGTCACCGGACTGGAAGGCCAGAAGGGTATCTGGCGCGCCACCGGCTCCTTGGTATCCCGCCGGCCCCGCACCGTTTGGATCGCTTCGGTGCTGCTGCTCCTGGTGGCATCCGCCGGCGTGCTCCAGCTCAAGGCCAACGGCGTGCCGCAGACCGACGTCATCCTCGCCGCCTCCAACGCGGTGGACGGCCAGGACGCCCTGGCCAGGCACTTCGACGCCGGTTCCGGCAGCCCCGCCGTAATCGTCGCCGACGAGGCGAAGGCGCAGGACGTGCTGGACAAGGTCAAGGCGAGCGACGGCGTCGGCGACGCCTACCTGCTGGCCGAAGGCAACGTGCCAATCGTCCCCGGCGGCCAGGGTGCGCCCGGTGCGCCTGCCGCCCCTACGGCCCCGGCGGTCCGGGACGGCAAGGTGCTGATCAACGCGACGCTGAACTACGCCGCGGATTCCAATGAGGCCGAGAACGTGGTGGTCAGCCTCCGCCAGGAACTGAAGAAGATCGACAGTGGAGCCTTGGTCGGCGGGGTGACCGCCACGGCGCTGGACACCAACACCACAGCCCAGCGCGACCTGGTCACCATCATCCCGGTGGTCCTTGCGGTGATCCTGGTCATCCTGATGCTGCTGCTGCGCTCCGTGCTGGCGCCGGTCCTGCTGGTCGCCTCGGTGGTGCTCTCCTACGGAGCCGCGATGGGCGTCTCCGCCGTCGTGTTCAACAACATCTTTGGCTTCCCRGGGGCGGACGCCACCGTCCCGCTCTTCGGCTTCGTCTTCCTCGTCGCCCTGGGCGTTGACTACAACATCTTCCTGATGAGCCGGGTCCGCGAGGAGTCCCTGAAGCACGGCACCCGGCCCGGCATCCTGCGCGGCCTGGGGGTTACCGGCGGGGTCATTACCTCCGCCGGGGTGGTCCTGGCGGCGACGTTCGCCGCCCTGGGCGTCATCCCCATCATGTTCCTGGTCCAGCTGGCCTTCATCGTGGCGTTCGGGGTGCTGCTCGACACCGTCCTGGTCCGCTCGCTGCTGGTCCCGGCCCTGGCCTACGACATTGGCCCGCGGATCTGGTGGCCGAGCAAGCTCGGCCGGCCGTCGGCCGACGCCGCCGCGCGGCGCCCGCGGCCCCGGAGCCCGAGTCTGCCGAGGTCGGAATCCGCTAGCCTTCGCCCATGACTGCAGCCGCCGTCGATGTCCCTGGTCCCCACACCAGGCGACGGCCGCGGCGGCTGCTCCGTTAAGCGGAACAGCGGCGCTCGATGCCCCCCGGACCG
This sequence comes from Arthrobacter sp. 01T414, assembly GCF_056398965.1. Lineage (NCBI taxonomy): Bacteria > Bacillati > Actinomycetota > Actinomycetes > Micrococcales > Micrococcaceae > Arthrobacter > Arthrobacter sp. 01T414. The sequence goes on from NZ_JBFTQK010000001.1 coordinate 92,408, forward strand.
GAGTCCAGCGCCCTGCGGGAACCCCTGTTGCCTCTCCGCGGCGCTCGATAGACTGCGACTGCGCCCGAGGGGGCGCCCACGCCTGCAGGAGGGATCCACACATGTCTGAAAACAGTGAGTTTGATCGAACGGCAGCAGAGAAGCGGCACGGCTCGGACCCGGTTCCGGCCGGCGCCGGGGAGGCGGGGCTCGAGGCCGACGCCGGCCAGTATGTCGAGGGCGACTACGGTGACGCGGGCGTCGCCGGCGAGAACCCGGCCGGGGCACCCGAAGGCGAATATGCTGAGGGGGACTATGGCAGGGCGGGAGTGGCGACCGGCTCGACCGTCGGAACCGAGGAAGGCGACTACCCCGAAGGCGATTACGGCGCCGCAGGATCCACCGCCCCGGACGCGACGGCGGGCGAAGAAGGCGAATATCCCGAGGGTGACTATGGCGCCGCAGGGGCAGCGGGCGCCGGGCGCACGGGCCGCCGCGCCGGGGATGCCCTCGCGGACGAGCCTGCCGGGCGTGACGGCACCGTCCGCGACGACGCCGGCCGCGAAGGCCTCTAACTCCTCGTCGGATTCCGCGCCCGCTCGCTTTCTCGCACAGCGAAATCCCTGGTGCGGCGCCGTCGCGTTGACCGGAAACCGCGCAATTCCGCGGTTTTCCGGCGCTGCAGGCCTCCGCGAATATGCCGGTCATCCGAAGTTGAGTCGGGTTGACTCAACTTCGGATTGACATCTCACGCGGGCTGCGTAAAGTTGAGTGCAGAGCGCTCAATAAGTGGGTGCGCCCTCGATCTCGACGGGCTCGAACTCCGGGTATGGCCCGGCCGCCGGGCGTCCGCCGGATGGCCGGGGCCAGCAAGTTTCCAAGGAAAGAAGGAAGCAACACATGTCACGTGCAGTAGGTATCGACCTCGGAACCACCAACTCCGTCGTCTCCGTTCTCGAAGGTGGCGAGCCCACCGTCATTGCCAACGCCGAGGGTGGCCGCACCACGCCGTCGGTTGTTGCGTTCTCCAAGTCCGGCGAAGTCCTGGTCGGCGAGATCGCCAAGCGCCAGGCCGTCAACAACATCGACCGCACCATCGCCTCGGTCAAGCGCCACATGGGCACCGACTGGAACGTCGGGATCGACGACAAGAAGTACACCGCGCAGGAAATTTCCGCGCGCATCCTGATGAAGCTCAAGAACGACGCCGAGTCCTACCTCGGTGAGAAGGTCACGGACGCCGTCATCACGGTTCCCGCGTACTTCAACGACGCTGAGCGCCAGGCCACCAAGGAAGCCGGCGAGATCGCGGGCCTCAAGGTGCTTCGCATCGTCAACGAGCCCACCGCGGCGGCCCTGGCCTACGGCCTGGACAAGGGCAAGGAAGACGAACTCATCCTCGTCTTCGACCTCGGCGGCGGAACCTTCGACGTCTCCCTCCTCGAGGTTGGCAAGGACGAAGACGACTTCTCCACCATCCAGGTGCGCGCCACCGCCGGTGACAACCGCCTCGGCGGCGACGACTGGGACCAGCGCGTCGTGGACTACCTGCTGAACCAGCTCAAGGTCAAGGGCATCGACCTGTCCAAGGACAAGATCGCCCTGCAGCGCCTCCGTGAAGCCGCCGAGCAGGCCAAGAAGGAACTCTCCTCCTCCTCCAGCACCAACGTCTCGCTCCAGTACCTCTCCGTCACCCCCGACGGTCCGGTCCACCTGGACGAGCAGCTGACCCGCGCGAAGTTCCAGGACCTCACCAAGGACCTGCTCGAGCGCACCAAGAAGCCGTTCCACGATGTCATCAAGGAAGCCGGCATCAAGCTCTCCGACATCGACCACATCGTGCTGGTTGGCGGTTCCACCCGCATGCCCGCCGTCTCCGAGCTGGTCAAGGAACTCGCCGGCGGCAAGGAGCCCAACAAGGGCGTCAACCCGGACGAGGTCGTGGCCGTCGGCGCCGCACTGCAGGCCGGTGTGCTGAAGGGTGAGCGCAAGGACGTGCTGCTGATCGACGTCACCCCGCTATCCCTGGGCATCGAGACCAAGGGCGGCGTCATGACGCACCTGATCGAGCGCAACACGGCCATCCCCACCAAGCGCAGCGAGACCTTCACCACGGCGGATGACAACCAGCCGTCCGTGGCGATCCAGGTCTTCCAGGGCGAGCGCGAATTCACCCGCGACAACAAGCCGCTGGGCACCTTCGAACTGACCGGCATCGCACCCGCCCCGCGCGGTGTGCCGCAGGTCGAGGTCACCTTCGACATCGACGCGAACGGCATTGTGCACGTCTCCGCGAAGGACAAGGGCACCGGCAAGGAACAGTCGATGACCATCACGGGCGGCTCCAGCCTCTCCAAGGAAGACATCGACCGCATGGTCCGCGACGCCGAGGAGCACGCTGCAGAGGACAAGGCCCGCCGCGAGGCGACCGACACCCGCAACACTGCAGAGCAGCTCGCCTACTCCGTGGACAAGCTGATCGCGGACAACGCCGACAAGCTCCCGGAAGAGGTCAAGACCGAGGTCCAGGCCGACGTCGACGCCCTCAAGGCAGCGCTCGAAGGTACCGACGACGCCGCCGTCAAGACCGCGTTTGAGAAGCTCCAGGCTTCGCAGACCAAGCTCGGCGAGGCCATCTACGCCCAGCCCGGTTCCCCCGACGGTGCCGCTGGCGCCCAGGGTGCTCCGGCCGGCGAACAGGGCGCAGCCGATGAGGACATCGTCGACGCCGAGATCGTTGACGAAGACGAGAAGAAGTAATCATGCCGCACCACGGTAACGAAGAAGAGCACGGAGCCGCCGGAGACCGCCGCGACGAGAGCCGCGACGAGAACCAGAAGCCGGTGATCCACGACAACCGCAAGGTTGATCCGAAGACCGGCCAGGCACGTCACCCCGACCAGGAACGCGCCGCTGCAGGGGAGCCCGACGCCGGGGACGCACTGTCCCAGGCGGAGGACATCCTCAACAGCGTCGACGTTCCGGCCGCTGAGTCCGTGGCGCAGGGCGCGGGTGCCGGGGAGGCGGAGGAACTGAAGAACGACCTCCGCCGCCTGCAGGCCGAGTACGTCAACTACCGCAAGCGCGTCGAACGTGACCGCGCCGTGGCAGGGGAGATGGCCGTCATCGGCGTCCTGAACGCCCTGCTTCCGGTGCTGGACGACGTCGACGCCGCCCGGCAGCACGGCGACCTGGCGGACGGACCGTTCGCCGCGATCGCCGCGAAGCTGGAGAACGCGCTGAAGACGTACGGCCTGGTACGCATCGATGAGACCGGCGTGGAGTTCGATCCCACGATCCACGAGGCCCTCATCCAGCAGCCCGGCCCGGACGTCGAAACCGACACCGTCAGCCAGGTCCTGCGCTCGGGCTACAAGTCCGGCGAGCGGGTCCTCCGCGCGGCCCAGGTGATCGTGGCCGTTCCGGCGTAGTCACCACCCCGCCTTCGCGGATGAGGGGGCCCCGCCCCTACGCGTGGCGGCTATGGTCCTGCGGACCACAGCCGCCACGCTCCGGCAGCGGATCGGTCCTCCCAACACTCGCAAGCTCGTGTCGGGGCCCTCGGTCAGATCCTTTGAAGCCACTCCCGGGCCCCCTCATCCGCTACGGCGAACAGCGGTAATGTCGCCTTATCTCTTTGTACGTTGAAAGGAAACGCCATTGGCTAGCCAGGACTGGGTGGACAAGGACTTTTACAAGATCCTTGGTGTCGCCAAGGACGCTTCCGACGCCGACATCAAGAAGGCCTACCGGAAGCTCGCGCGGCAGCACCACCCGGACACCAATGCGGGGGACACCGCATCGGAAAAGAAGTTCAAGGACATCTCCGAGGCCTATTCGGTGCTCTCCGACGCCGACGAGCGCCAGCAGTACGACGCCATCCGGGCCATGGGCGGCGGCGCCCGCTTCGCCCCCGGCGGCGCCGGCGGTGCCGGTGGCGGCGCGGGGTTCGAGGACCTCTTCGGCGGCCTCTTCACCGGCGGCGGCGGACGCCACTCCGGCGGCTACAGCACCGCCGGTGGCATCCCGCCTGAATTCGCCGACCTGTTCGGCGGCGGCGGCTTCGGCGGCGGCCAGTCCTTCCAGCGCGGGCCCCAGAAGGGCGCCGACCGGACCGCCTCCACCAGCATCTCCTTCGCCGGATCCATCCGCGGCACCACTATCGGGCTGCGCGAGCCGGATGGCGAAGTGATCGACGTGCGCATTCCGGCCGGCATCAAAGACGGCCAGAAGGTCCGCGTCCGCGGCAAGGGACAGTACGGCCCGGCCGGCAACGGCGACCTCATGGTCACCGTCTCGGTCAAACCGCACGACTTCTACATCCGCGACGGCGACAACCTGCGGATCCATGTCCCGGTCACCTTCCCGGAGGCTGCCCTGGGTGCCGACATCGAGGTTCCCACCCTCGACGGCGACAAGGTCAAGGTCCGGGTGCCCGCGGGCACCCCCACCGGCCGAACGCTGCGCGTCAAGGGCCGCGGGGTCAAGCATGCCAAGGCCACCGGGGACCTGCTGGTCACCATCGACGTCGCCGTGCCGAAGAAGCTGAACAAGGACGCGGAGGAGGCCGTCAAGGCGTTCGCCGCGGCCACCGCCGGCGAGGACGTCCGCGCCGGTCTGGCAGCCAAGGCCCGGCTGTAGGAGTCCTGCCATGGACATCGAGTTCGACCAGCCCATCTTCGTCATCTCCGTCGCCGCGGAGTTGGCGGACATGCACCCGCAGACGCTGCGCCAGTACGACCGCCTCGGCATCGTCTCGCCCAGCCGCGCGCCCGGCAAATCCCGGCGGTACTCGCAACGCGACGTGAACATGCTCCGCGAGGTGCAGCGGCTCTCGCAGGAGGGTGTCTCACTCGAAGGCATCAAGCGGATCCTGCAACTGGAGAACCAGGTGGCCGCGCTGCAGCACCGGGTCACCGAGCTGACCGAGGAGCTTGGCCGGCGCAGGCAGCCGCTGGACTCCCGCATCTTCGCGGCCGGGGCGGCCGGCGACGTCGTGACGCTCGCCCGCGGCCAGCGGCCCCGGCCCCGTTCCCAAGCCCTGGTGCTGTGGCGCCCCCGGGAGATGCCCTAAACCGGCTCCAAGTAGTCGGCCGGGATGAACTGAGTACTCGAGCGAAAATTCGGGTGGTTCAGACCGCATAGTCGGGTACCGGCAGGCCGTGACTTCCCGCCTGCCCGCCCGGTTGAATGGTCTTGGCAGCCGGACGGCCGCCAAAGGGACAGCCGAATGACACGGCTCCAGTGCAAAATGTCGGGGGGCACAGCACATGCTTCAGTCAACCATTCCGGGCGCGGCAGCGCCGGCGTCCGCAACGATCGCGGGCCGGCCATGAACACCGGGCTGTACGCCGTGGCTCTCTTCGGACATTCCCTGCCGGGCCTACTCCTGCTCTCTCTTGGACAAGCCATCGTGGTGGTCTGCGTCTGCTTCGATATGGTCCGGACGGTCTCCGTGCCGCGTTCCAGGCGACGCTACATCGCCAACACCGTGTTCCGGACGCTGGCGCTGCCGTCCATTATCTGCATGTCCCTCGTCGTGCTGGTCCATGCCGCGTCCGGTGCCTGGGAACAGGTGGCCGCCGGAGTCTTCGTCCTGGTGGCAGTGATCTTCCGCTGGCACCACGACACGGACGAGGACAGCTGGTGGACGGGCAAGGGGAAGGCGCTCGGACGCTGGCTTCGCGGGAAACTGGCGGCGCCGCCGGCGACCGCACCGGCCGCCGCTTGAGCCGCTGGGCGAACCGCTTCAGGCGATCGCATTGATAATGTTCCAGCCGTCCCCGACCCGGACCCGCGGGAGCCATGATCCGCTTCCGCTCCGCGGGTATAGCCAGAGCGAGCCGGCGCTGTCGCGGGCAAGGACGTCCGGCGTGCGGTCGCCGGTGAGGTCCCCGGGGCTCATTACGGCGCTCATGCTGTTCCACCCGTTGCCGACGAGCACACGGGGAAGCCAGCCTCCGGTGCCCGTGCCGCGGTAGAGCCACAGCCGGCCGCTGGCCGTCTCCCGGGCCAGGACGTCGGCTGCACCGTCGCCGTCGAAATCCCCCGGGGCGACGAACGCATTGAAGATGTTCCAGCCGCTTCCGACCCGCACCCGGGGCAGCCAGCCGCCCGCGCCGTTGCCCGGGTAGAGCCAGAGGACGCCGGTCGCCGTCTCGCGGGCCAGCAGGTCGACGCGCTGGTCCCCGTTGAAATCGCCCGGTCCGACGATGCCGTTCATGAGTTGCCAGCCTTTGCCGGCCAGTACCCGGGGGAGCCAGCCGCCCTTGCCGTTGCCTCGGTACAGCCAGAGGTTGCCGGTCGCGGTCTCCCGCGCGACGACGTCCAGCGGGCCGTCGCCGTTGACATCCCCGGGAGTTTCGATGGCGTTGAAACCGGACCAACCGGTCCCGATCTTGATGCCCGGTGACAGGGTACCCCGCCCCGTCCCGGGGTAGAGCCGCAGCTCGCCGGTGGCCGCGACCCGGGCCAGCACGTCGTTGTTCCAGTCGCCATTGAAGTCCGCCGTCGCCCGGGAGAGAGTGGAGGCAGGCACCGGCAGGGCGGTGAAGCCATAGGGGTCGCAGGTGAGGTCGTAGTCGCGGACGTCGTCGTACCACTGGGAGAGATAGACGCGGCCGCCGGAGAAGCTGGCCTGCCGGCACCGGTCAAGGGCTTCGGCCGGGTAATCGAGGCGCCCGGCGGTGGCCCAGACCGGAACGCCCGGCAGCCACCACGAGCCGGTGATGTCCTGCCAGCCGGCGGCATAGGAGTAGACGCCGTAGGAGTAGCCAGCATCCCGGAGGCCCCGCATCAGGCCCTCCACCACGTACCGGTTCTCACGCCGCTGCACCGCGGTGGCGGCGGGCCAGGGCTGGGCCGGACGGGGCTCCACGTCGATCCAGACGACGGGAGGCCGGAAGCCTGCCCGCTGCAGGCTGCCGACGGCGAAGCGGGCCTCGGCGTAGCCGACATTCGAGAGCTGTCCGGCCCGGGTACCCGCGGACCACGGTCCCTGCCCGCGGTAGGTGGCCAGCTGGGCCGCGGTGGGGAAAGCCGCCATGGTGTAGCCATGGGCGCGCTTATTGTTGGTGCCGACCCAGCCCACCTGGCTGGCCAGGCACGGATTCTCGGTGAAGGGCAGCCCCCGGGTCAGACCCAGCACCACAAACTGGGTGGTGGCCGGCGGCAACGGGAGCCCCAGGCCGCCCACTGCCGTCGGGCACTGGGGCCAGGAGATGTCGTGTCCATACAGGGTGGCCGCCGCGGCCGGCGGAGCGGTGCCCGGCATCAGCCCCAGCACCAGCGCCATTGATGCCAGCACCGATGCCAGCCGACGCTGCCGGCGCGCCGCCGCGCCCCTGAAACGTATCCGCGCGGCCATGGCTACCGCTCCTTCGCCCAGGCTCGTTCCGATATGCACCATTGGACACCCGGAGCGTAGGCCCGCGGTAGGGCTGGACGGCTCGCCGCCAGGGGGCTGGCCGTCAGTCGGTGAACAGTCCGGCCAGATCGTCGGCCGTCAGCGCGCCGCCGGAGAGGGCATCGCCCTCCATCACGTCCGCGAACAGCTGGGACTTTTTGGCCTTGAGCGCCATGACTTTTTCCTCGATGGTGTCCTTGGCGACCAGCCGGTAGACCATCACGTTGCGGGCCTGGCCGATCCGGTGCGTGCGGTCCACGGCCTGCRCCTCGGAGGCCGGGTTCCACCACGGGTCCAGGAGGAACACGTAGTCCGCCTCGGTGAGGTTCAGGCCGAAGCCGCCGGCCTTGAGGCTGATCAGGAAGACCGGGGCCGCGCCGTTCTTGAATTCGTTGACGACGTCGCTGCGGTTGCGGGTGCTGCCGTCGAGGTAGCAGAACTCAATGTCCTCCTCGACGAGCCGCTCGCGGACCTTGCCGAGGAAGCCGGTGAACTGGCTGAAGATCAGCGCGCGGTGGCCCTCGGCCACCAGGTCCTCCAGTTGCTCGAACAACACGTCCAGCTTGCTGGAACGTACCCCGGAGAGCGAGGGATCGATCAGTGACGGGTCCAGGCTGAGCTGGCGCAGCAGGGTCAGCGACTGGAAGATCGTGAAGCGGTTCTTGTTGACGTCCTCGATCAGGCCCAGGATCTTCTGCCGCTCGCGTTGCAGATGCGTCTGGTAGACCTTCTGGTGCCGCGGATTCAGCACCACCTCAAGGATCTGCTCCTGCTTGGGCGGAAGATCATGGATGACCTGTTCCTTGGTGCGGCGCATCATCAGCGGCCGGACCCGGCGCCGGAGCTTGTCCAGCTGCGCCTTGTCACCGTTCTTCTCGACAGGCTTCTGGTAGTACTCGGCGAAGCGCTTGGGGCTGGAGAAGAGTCCCGGCGCCACGATGGAGGTCAGTGCCCAGAACTCCATCAGGTTGTTCTCCAGCGGGGTGCCGGTGATCGCGAGCTTGAAGCCGGCGGGGAGCTTCCGGGCGCACTGGTAGGCCTTGGACTGGTGGTTCTTCACGAACTGCGCCTCGTCCAGGACCAGGCCCGCCCACTGCCGGGAGGCGTAGGCCTCGTAATCGATCCGGAACAGCGCGTAGGACGTGATCACGATGTCCGCCCCGGCCATGGCCTCGGCCGGCACCGAACCGCTCTTGGCGAAGGTCTCGCTGATGGCCCGGACCGTGAGGCCGGGCGCGAACCGCGCGGTCTCGGCCTGCCAGTTGCCGACCACGCTGGTGGGAGCGACCACCAGGAACGGTGCACCGCCGGGGGAGGAACCGGGCGAGACTCCGACGACGGCGGCCGCGGCGTCGCCGTCGTCGGCCCCCGGGGCAGGCGTCTCCGGGACAGCCGCCTCCGCTGCGATCTTGGCCGCGCAGATCAACGCCAGGGCCTGGACGGTTTTGCCGAGGCCCATGTCATCGGCCAGCACGCCGCCGAGCCCGTGGCGGTAGAGGAAACTCAGCCAGTTGAAGCCCTCGAGCTGGTAGGGGCGCAGCTCCGCGTTGAGCGTGGCGGGCAGCGGCAGGCCTTTGACGCCGCCCTCCAGCAACCCGCCGACGGCCTCGCGCCAGGCGGCCGCTTGTTCATCGACGATCCCCAGCTGTGCCAGCTCGTCCCAGAGCCCGGCCTGGAACCGGCTGATCTGGAGCGGAGCGTCCTTGTTGTCCTGCAGCTCCCGGGCCTCTTCGATGAGGGCACGCAGCTGGTGCAGCTCGGGCAGGTCCAGGGAGAAATACGCGCCGCTGGGCAGCAACATCTTGGTCTGGCCGGATGCCAGGGCGGAGAACACGGCGGCGAAGGACACCGGCTGGCCCTCGAGCGAAATCTGGATGCCCAGGTCGAACCAGTCCCGCTGGTCGGTGGCCTTGGTGGAGATCGATACCACCGGCGCTTCCTCGGCCTCGCGGTAGTCGGCAATCTCGCCCGCCGTGTCCACGGAGACCTCCCGAAGCTCGCGGAGCGCAGGGAGGACTTCCTCGGTGAAGGCCAGGGTGTCCAAACCGCTGAGTTCCGCGGACGCAGCCAGCCGTGGCGTGCCCCAGCCTCCGGTGGCGGATTCGCCGAGCTTCGGGACGACGTCCCAGGGCTGACCCACGGTCTCCAGGATCCGGGCCTCGGCAGTATCGTCCCGGTAGCCGTGGTCGCCGGGGTGGCGCCACAGCGGCTGGGCCGTGACCAGGTTCCCGGCCTTGTAATGCCATTCCCAGTGCAACCGCACCCGGTGGTCTGCGCCGTAGTTGGCCAGCAGCGACAGGGTGGGCACGGCCAGGGTGGGCAGCTCAACGGAGTCGTCGGAGGCGGTCACCCGGGCCGTCTGCTTGAGCTTGGGATAGAAACCGGTCAGGAACCGCCCCTCGTCCCGGGCCGGGATATGCAGTGTGGTGCCGCCGGTGACGAAGGTCAGGAGTTCTTCGCTGAGCCCGCCCTCCAGCGGTGCCAGCGTGATCCCGGAGTCTCCCGGCGGGATGCCGGGCAGCGCGCCGGCGGCGGAGGTCAGGAAGATCCCGTGCGCGGGGCGGCCGATGGTCCCGACCGACGCCGGATCGACTACCGTGCCCTCGACGGTGATGGTCGGTGCGAGGGCCAGGCCGCCGCCGTCGGCCTCCTCCGCGCCGAGCCGGGTGAGGTTGAGCCCGACGGCGGCAGGCTCCTCGGCCAGCCGGACGGGTTCGTCGCCCTTGCCGTGGACCAGTGCGAGGCCGATCTTCCGGGCTTCGGCCAGCAGGCTCCACAGGTTCTTGCCGGCGTAGGTGTTCAGCCCCAGCCAGGGCGCTGTGCCGGCGTGCTGGCGGTTCGCCTGGGCCGTGTGCGAGGCGAGGAATTCCTGCATCCACTCCACATGGGCCTCGTTGCACTCACGCCGGTAATTCAGGTAGCTCAGCGTGTTCCAGGAAACGTCGCCGCGGATCCACTTGCCCTTGGCCCCCATGATGACGGGCCGCGCCTTGAGCTGGCGGATGCTGCGCAGCGGGTCCCGGCGTCCTGTGTAGGAGAAGTGCGGGGCCGGCTCCTCGATCTCGAACTGCAGGGCCAGCGGGACGCCGCTGGTCGACTGGGTGATCCCCGGCCGGGCGATCAGCGGGCTCAGCGCCTGCTCCCAGTCCGGCAGGTCCAGCGCCGCCGGCTGGCGGGCAAGCCGGGAGGACTCCGCGGGGGCGAGCAGCTGGACCCGGGTGGCAGGGTTGTCCTCGGCGGCAAACAGCAGGGCCGCGACGTGCTTGCAGTCCTTGCGGACCGGGCAGCTGCAGACCCCCACTGTGCAGCTCCAGCCGCCGCCCTTCCGGACCAGCTTCGCCGTCGTCGAATACGGCACCTCGGCGCCGCCGCGGACCTTGCCGAGCATCAGCCCGGTGGCGGGATCGAAGGACATCCCGGTGACGCGGCTTCCCATGGCGTAGGCAAGCCCGGCCGCGAGGGAGCGGTCGTTGATTGCGGGGGTCTGTATTGCCAGTGCCGCACTCTCGTCCGGATGGGATGGCATGTGCGCACTACTTTCAGCAGTTGGTCATCTGATCCATCTTAGCCAGCCTGGCGGGACCCGGAAACTTCGCCGGACGTTCACCTCCCGCTCGGCCGCCCGGAACCGGGCGCGCATAGCGTGGAAGGGATCGCAGCAGCATCAGACACCATCGTGAGGACCCCCATGAGCAGCAGCCTGACCGAGACCCCGACCGCCGCCGGCCACGCCCCGGTCCTGACCCGGGAGAGCCTCCACGGCGGCAACGTGGACGTCGTGGACAACAATGTGGACATCGTCAACGCCATGTACGCGGAGCTGCTCGATGCCGACGAAATCGCGGCCAGCGCCCTGCGCAGCTACTACGTGGACTTCTACCTGACCCAGGCGCTCGGCGGCGGCTTCGCCCAGTACGTCTTCACCGTCCCGGAGCGCCAAGAGATCGACGCGTATGTCCGCGAAGGGCTTGCAGGCATGGGCGCCACCGCGCACCTGGATCTGTTCAACCGCAGCGTGGCGGCCTATGACTCGCTCTCGGAGGAGGAAGCGGATGCCTACCTTGACGGCGACGCCGAGCTTGGCGACGCAGACGGCGCCGACGACGGCGGTGCCCCGCCCGAGGCCGTCCAGCTCCTGGAGGAACTCGACGACCAGTTCGAGCCGCTGCTGGAAACCGAGGACATCGTCGCGCTCAACGCCGCCTGGCTCCGCAGCCAGCCGGACCTGCTGGTCCTGGACGAGGACGAACTCGACCGGCACATCCACGAACGGGTGGCCCGGATCCCCAACCTGGCGGAGCGCCAGGCGGCGGCCGCCGAGGAGGAACTCAGCAGTGCTCCGGAGTTCGAACTGATCATCCGGGAGCTCTGCGAGGTGGCGGGTCATACCCTGCTGAAGATCACCATGGGCGACCCGAACCACGGGCACAACGGCGAGCGGGTCCTGGCCTGGCACTTCACTACCGACCAGGGCGAGTTCCTCATGCTGGAGGACGACGAGGAGGCGTACATGATCCACCCCGAGACGCGGGAGATCGTTGCCGCCGTCGAGTTCGAGGAAGAGGTCGAGGAGGAGCTCGACGCCGGCTTCGGCGCCGGCGCCTAGTAGCCGCCGCCGGCGGCGGAGCTGACCATCTCGCCCGCAGGGTTGACGAGGAACCAGACACCCCCGACGCCCTGGCCGGTGACGTCGCCGGGCGCCCGGTCCTTGGCGTAGTAGTAGACGGGCATCCCGTTGATGGTCAGCTGCTTCTTGCCGTCCGGCGTGGCGATGGTGCCCACCTTGCCGGTGATGCCGTCCACCGCCGGTGCCTCGGAACGGGCGAGCACCGGCGGCCAGGCGGCAATGCAGGAGCCGGTGCAGGCGCTGGTGCCCGAGTCCTTCGTGTCCTTGGTGAAGAGGTAGACGCTCATGCCCTTTGCGTCCACCACCACGCGTCCGGCGCTGGTCGACGCGGTTTTCAATTCAGCGGCCGACGCCGGGGTGCTGGACCCCGCTGTGGCCGGCGCCGCTGTGCCTGCTGCCGACGTGGTCGGCGCCGGGGAGGCCGCCGCCGTCGTCGTGGTCCCGCTGCCCCCAGCGCAGCCGGAAACGACGACGGCGAGGGCAAGGGCCGACAGGGTGGCGCCGAAGTGCTTGGTCATTTTTGGCTCCTTGGCTCGGTGCCGGCCATCTCGCTGTCCGGCTAGCTGATACGACGGCGGCGGGTGAAGAATGGTTCAAGGGCGTTCCGTTGAACTTACGGGCCGGCATATACGTCCTAGTGGGGCAGAGGGACCAAGCCCGGGAGGTGCCGCATGCCGCTGGATGAAGACGTCGTGGCCGCGATTTACCGCGAGCACGGTACGGCCCTGCGGCGGTTCGTCCTGGGCGCCTGCCATGACCCGCAACTGGCGGACGACGTCGTGCAGGAAACGGTGCTGCGCGTGTGGCAGCAGGCGCCGCAGATCACCGGCAGCCTGCGCAGCTATCTGTTCCGGACCGCGCGCAACATCATGATCGACAACTACCGCAAGGCCCAGCGGCGGCCGCGCGAGGCCGTGGAGCGTGAGTTCGCGGACCCTGCCGGCGCCGCGGAACGGGTCGACGAACTGCTCAACAGGGTCCTGATGGAGGAGGCGCTGCTGCGGCTCAGCGCCGAGCACCGAAACGTCCTGGTGGCCCTTCACTACCGCCGTTTCACGGTCCAAGAGGCGTCCGTGCAGTTGAATATCCCAGCCGGCACGGTGAAATCCCGGGCGTACTACGCCGTCCGGGCCCTGCGAACTATCCTCGACGAGATGGGGGTGCAGCAGTGACGGGTACAGAGCTCCACCAACTGCTCGGCGCGTATCTGCTCGGCGGCCTGGAACCGGAGGAGGCCATGGCTTTCGAACGGCATCTCGCCGATTGCCGGGACTGCCGCGCGGGCCTCGAGGAACTCGCCAGCCTGCCGGCGCTGCTCGACGCGGTTCCGGTGTCCGACGCCGTCGCGCTCACCACGCCTTCCAGGACGGCCGAGCCGGCACCGCTTCCCGCGGGGCTGCTTCCGGGGGCCCTGCTCACGAGGCTCGCAGCGCAACGTCGCCGGGTCCGGCTGCTGTGGTCCGGCGCGCTGGCGGGAGTCGCCGCCGTCTGCCTGGCAGTGGGCTTCCTGGCCGGGCCGCTGCTGGCGCAGCAACCCAAACCGGATGCCAGTTACTCGGTGGCGGCCGGCAACGGGCTGCAGCTCAGCGTGGGGCTGGTGAAGAAGACGTGGGGCACCGAACTGGCCGTCGATGGCAGGAGCATGCCCGTGGACGGCACGCTCTCGCTCTGGGTGAAGGGCCGCGACGGCGGCGAAGACCGGGCGTGCTCGTGGACGGCCACCCCCAGCGGAAAGGTGCGGATCACGGGAGCCACTCCGCTGCAGCTGGCCAGCATCGCCAGCATCGAGATGCGCAACGGCCAGCAGCAGGCCGTCGCGGTCATCACGGTTCCGCGCCCTTGAGGCCGGACGGCGGCCTTACTGTCGGACCGGCGGCCGGTTGCTACATCCGGGCGAGCCGGGCCCGTACCGCCAGGAAGATGCCGTAGCAGATCAGGCCCGCGCCGACGGCGGCCAGCATGTAGACGCCGAGCGGCTGCTCACGCAGGGCCTTCAGGCCGCCGTCGAGCCCGGTCGATTCCGCCGGGTTGGCCTTCACGGTGGCGATCACGATCAGCAACCCGGTCAGCAGCAGGGCCACCCCCTTGGCGGCGTAGCCGGCGACGCCGGCAACGGTCACCGCGGTGCGGGTGTGTTCATTGGCGGGCAGGCGCAGATATTTGAGGAACGACTTCCGGAAGCCGCGGATGGCGTAGACGACGCCGGTCACGGCGACGGCGGCACCGATGACGATCAGCAGCAGCACACCGCCCGGCGCCTTCATCAGCTGCACGGTGAGGTCGCTGGTGGAACGGCGGTGATCGGCATGGGCGCCGAGGGCCACCGACGCCAGCGTGAGCCCGAACCCGGCATAGACCACTGCCTGCAGGGCGGCTTTGAGCTTCTTGGCGACCTTGTCTTTGGTGGGCAGATGGCTGAAGTCGAACACCGCGTCGCTGGTCTGCCAGATGGCGAGGGCGACGCAGGCTGCGAAGGCGCTCCACAGCAGCACCGGTCCGGCCGGCTGCTTCGCTAGTTCCTCAACGGCGCCGCTGACATCAGCCTGGCCACGGCCGCCCATTGCGAGCCGGATCGCGACGAGACCGATCAGGAAGTGCAGGATGCCGGAAACGGCGAAGCCTGCCCGTGCCGCGTATTCGAGCGGCTTGGAATTGGTGACGTCCTCGGCGACTTCGGCGGCGTCTTTGAGTTCTCTTTTGATGATCGGTCCTTCGCGTCTTCAGGCTGTGCTGGCGTCTTACCGGCGCCAACCATGCATCTTCGGTAATCGTGCCATGGGAATCTGCTGCGCAACAGCACCTTTACCGCGGTTGCCTTTGCTCGCCGCCGGCTAGGCCCCCTGTTGGGCTGAGTAAGGCTGTGTGCGGGTGTTAGCGGCGCCGGTAGCAGAGATCGAAGATGAGCCGCCCGGCCTCGTGGGCCTTGTTCTCGAAGCTCGTCAGGATCCGGCCTTCGAACCGCGGCGCCCAGCCGCCGGTCTCGTCGACCCCCTCGTTCGGGCCGGTGTGTTCCGTGCTGACCGGCGCCCGACCCTCCTTGACCGGGGCCCCGCCGACGACGGACTCCACCCCCGATTCCCAGACCTGGGTGAGCGGGCTGTCATCGCCGCTGCGCTCGCCTTCGTGCAGGTTCTCGAAGTCGGGGGAGCCGGCCAGGACCTCGCGCACATGTACGGCGTAGTTGGACCAGTCGGTCGCGATGCGCCAGATACCGCCGGGCTTGAGCGCCCGGGCCGCCAGGTCTGCGAAGGCGGGCTGGATGAGGCGACGCTTGTGGTGCCGGGACTTGTGCCACGGGTCGGGGAAGAAGACCCAGAGCTCGGTGACTGAGCCTTCCGGGAGCATGGTGGCAAGCACCTCGGGGGCGTTGGCTTCCACCACCCGGACGTTGCTCAGGCCGCGGCTGTTGATCTTGATGAGGGTGTTGGCCAGGCCCGGGGTGTAAACCTCCACGGCCAGGAAGTCCTTGTCCGGGTTCTCCTCGGCCGCATGGCAGACGGCGTCGCCGAGCCCCGAGCCGATCTCGACGATCAGGGGCGCCTTCCGGCCGAACTCGGCCTCGGCGTCGAACACGTAGTCGGGGTGCACGGAGGTGTTGGCGATGTGTCGGGGGACCTCCACCGCCCACCGGTCCGAGTGTTCTTCCCACGCGGCCTGGCGGCGCCCCTGCAGGCGGGTGCCGCGGCGCACGAAACTGACCGGCCGGCCGCCGTAGGTGCCGAACGACGCCTGGCTGCCGGGGGTCACCGGCCGGGGAGGCTGCGGCATTTCGGGGGATTCTGGGGATTCACTCATCACCTCCAGAATAGTGGAGTTGGCGCACCCCCGGCGGACTGAAGGGCTGCCGCCCGGCCACACGGGGCAGGGCCCGGGCGTCCGTATCGCGGCTCGGACATGCTTTCGGGGCGGCGCTGCAGGCCTGCCAGAATGGGTCCGTGACCACGCCAAGAAACGCGCCCGGGCGCGCCCGCACCGCCGACGACGCCGCCCCGCCCCACCGGGTGGATCCCCTGGTGGACGCCGAGGCGGACGACGTTCCCGCCGCGGGACCCACCGTGCTCGGCAGCCGCCGGACGCTGGCCTATTTGGGCGTCTGCCTGGTGCTGATCGGGCTGAACCTGCGCACTGTCTTCTCCAGCTTCTCCGCGGTCCTTCCGGAGGCGACCTCCGACGCCGGCCTGCCGGGCTGGGCCGTCGTGGCGCTGACCACGGCCCCGGTGACCCTGCTCGGCGTGTTCGCCCCGCTCGCGCCGCGGCTGGCCCGCCGCTTCGGCGCGGAGCGGGTGCTGCTGGGAGCAATGGCCGTGCTGACCGCTGGCCTGTTGCTGCGTCCCCTGGACCTACCCGGCGCCGGGCACCTGCCCGCGCTCCTGGCCGGCACGGCAGCCTGCGGCGCGGCCATCTCACTCTGCAATGTCCTGCTTCCGGGCCTGGTCAAGCGCGACTTCCCGCACCGTCTCGGCCTGATGGGCGGGCTCTACACCACCGCGATCTGCGCGTCAGCGGCCCTCGGCGCCGGCTTCACTTACCCGCTGTTCAGGGCGACCGGTCAATGGACGGCGGCGCTGTGGTTCTGGGCGCTGCCCGCCGGCGTCGCGCTCCTGCTGTTCCTGCCGCTGGCGGTGGCCCAGCCCCACGGGCGGCACCAGATGGCCGCCGGCGGCGTCAACGTGTGGCGCTCGGCGATCGCCTGGCAGGTGACGATTTTCATGGTGCTGCAGGCGATGATGTCCTTCAGCGTCTTCGCCTGGCTCGCGCCGATCCTGCGCGAACGCGGGGTCGACGGCGGCACTGCCGGACTGATCGTGTCCGCCTCGATCGTGCTGCAGATGCTGGGCTCGCTCTTTGCCCCGGCCCTCGCCGCCCGGCTCCGGGACCAGCGCGCCATCAACACCGTGGTCGCGCTGATGACCGGAGGGGGGTTTGCCCTGAGCATCTTCGGCCCCCTGGACCTGGTCTGGGTGTGGACCGGGCTGCTGGGCCTGGGCCAGGGCAGCCTCACCGCGGTGGCCCTGACCATGATCATGCTGCGCACCCGCGACGGCCACACCGCAGCCCACCTGTCCGGCATGATGCAGGGGGTGGGCTACGGTGTCGGGTCGGTCGGGACCCTGCTGGTGGGCCAGTTGCACCAGGCCACGGGATCCTTCGCCGCGGCCGGACTGCTCTTTCTGGTCGTCGGGTCGCTGGCCGCCGTGTTCGGCTACCGGGCCGGCAAGGACCGGTTCGTCGGCGGCTGACCCAAACCCCGGCCGTGTCTGGCCCGCCCGGCCCCGCCCACACTTCCCGGCATCCGCCGGTTGCTCTCTCACTTATGGCTGTTCTGAACCCCTCAGAGCAGCCACAAGTGAGAGAGCAACCCAGGGGCGCGCCAGGTCAGAGGGTGAGGTCCTTGCCCTTTGTTTCCGGAATGGTGAACACGCACGCGGCGGAAATGACCAGGAGGATCACCGCGTACACGTTGAACAGCTGCGGCAGCTGGAGGCTCGTGCCGAGCCACTGCTGGAGGTAGGGTGCGGTCCCGCCGAACAGAGCCACGCAGATCGAGTAGGGCACGCCGACGCCGACCGTGCGGATGCTCGTGGGGAACAGTTCGGCGTAAACGGCGGGAACGATCGCGGCGCTCGCGGCGATGAAAATCAGCATTACGGACATGCTGACGGCCAGCTGCCAGGCCGAATCCTTGAGCAGTGCAGTCATCGGGAAGTGCATGGTGGCTGCGCCGATCGCCCCGGACCACAGCACCTTCTTGCGGCCGATCCGGTCCGAGAGCTTGCCCCAGAACGGCAGCGCCGCGATGAACACGATGTTGCCGATCACACCGGCCCAAAGCGCTTCGCCGCGGTCGATCTTCAGTGCGGTGGTGGCGTAGCTGGGGGCCACGACGCCCCAGATGTAGTAGATCACCGTAAGGCCGACGGTTAGGCCGATCACCTGCAGGGCCTGCTTGCGGTGCCGGACGATCTGCGGCCAGATCGGGGCGCGCTTCTCCGCCGTCGCTTCGCCGGCGAAGACGTCCGTTTCGTGCAGCCGGGACCGCATGATCAGCGCGTACAGGCCCATGGCGGCGCCGACCAGGAACGGGATGCGCCAGCCCCAGGCGTTCATCACCTCGGTGCTCAGGACCATGTTCAGCACCGCGCCCAGCAGGGTGCCGAACAGGATTCCCACCGTGCCGGAGGTGTAGATCAGGGTGGCCCAGAAGCCGCGGTGTTCCTTAGGTGCCATCTCGGACAGGTAGGTCTGCGACGACGGCAGCTCGCCGCCGTGCGCCAGGCCCTGGACCAGGCGTGCCACCAGGAGCATGAACGAGGCCCACGCGCCCACAGCGGCGAACGTCGGTGCGATGCCGATCATCAGGCTGCCCACCGAGGCGAGCCCCACGGCCAGCGTCATGGAGGCCTTGCGGCCGATCCGGTCGCCGATCCAGCCGAACAGGAAACCGCCGAAGGGCCGCGCCACGAAGCCGACGGCGAAAATCGCGAGCGTGGACAGTACGGCGGAGGCGGGATCGGCCTTGCTGAAGAGTTGGCTGGCGATGAACGGGGTGAACGTGGCGTAAATCGCCCAGTCGTACCACTCGACGGCGTTGCCGATGCCGGTGCCGATGATCGTCTTGCGGGTGGAGGTCCGGTTTGCCGTCGGCAGGGACGCGGTTGCTGTCATGGGTTTCTCCCTCAGGGGTAGGGCTAGGAAAGGGTGGAGGCGGCGTTGGCCGCAGCGGGGGCCTGGGCGGCCGCGAGGGCAGCCAGCCGGGAAACGGCAAGCTCCGCATAGAGTGCCGCGCCGTCGGACAGCACAGCGTCGTCGAACGTGGCGTACGGGGAGTGGTTGAACGCGGAGGTGGCGTGGTCGGCGTCGCGGGGGACGGCGCTCAGCCCGATGAACGTGCCGGGGACCTCGGCGAGGACCCGCGAGAAGTCCTCCGAACCGCTCAGCGGCGTGGCCCAGCGGGCGAGCCGGGAGTCGCCGAACAGGCCTTCGATGACATTCTCGGCGGTGTGGGTCTCGTCCTCGTCCGTGATGGTAAGCGGATATTCCTGCTGGTAGTCGACGTCGACCTCGAGCCCGTGCGCTGCGGCGATGCCCTTCAGCAGCCGCGGCACGGTGTCCATCATTTTCTGCCGGGAGGCCTCGGAGAAGGTCCGGATGGTGGCCTCGATCCGGGCGGTCTCCGGGATGATGTTGCGCTTGGTGCCGGCCTGCAGAACCCCGACGGAGAGCACAACCGGGTCGAACATGTTGAACTGGCGGGTGACCATGACCTGGAGGGCGGTGACCATTTCGGCGGCCGCGGTGACCGGGTCCTTGGCCGAATGCGGGGCCGAGCCGTGTCCGCCGGCGCCCAGCACGGTCACCATGAGGCCGTCGGAGGAGCTGAGCATGACGCCGGGCTTGGTGCAGAAGGTGCCGTGCGGCTCCAGTGCGGAGAAGACGTGCATGCCGTAGGCGGCATCCACCCGGCGGCCGGCGGCGTCCAGCACGCCCTCGCGGATCATGTGGGCGGCGCCGTCGAAGCCCTCCTCGCCGGGCTGGAACATCAGCACGACGTCGCCGGCCAGCCGGTGCCGCCGTTCGGCCAGCAGCGTCGCGGCGCCGGTGAGCATGGCGGTGTGCAGGTCGTGGCCGCAGGCATGCATGGCGCCGTCGACCCTGGACGTGAAGTCCACTCCCGTCTTCTCCTGCACCGGAAGACCGTCCATGTCCGCCCGCAGGAGCACCGCGGGGCGCGTCTCCGCGCCGTTGCCGGACCCCTGGCCGCGCAGCACGGCGGTGACCGAGGTGGTGTCCGTGCCCAGGGTGATCTCGTACCCGAGCCCGTCGAGCGCCTTGAGCACCTTCTCCTGCGTGCGGGGCAGTGCCAGCCCGATCTCGGGCTCACGGTGCAGCTCGTGGCGGAAGCGGGCAAGGTCCGGCTGCATTTCCCGGGCGTCTGCGGTGATCGGCACGTGTTCTCCTTGATGGTCGGGGGAGGGTGAGCCCAGCGGGGGCTTCCTCGACTATTCTGAAGTGATGCGGTTCACAAGCCGCCAAAGGGCTGGAAAAATTCACCAGGCGCGCGAATTCACATTTTTTATGCACAGAGGAGGGTCTGTTGCTTGAACTCAGCGAAGATGACCTCGCCCTGATCAACGTCCTGCAGATCGCACCCCGGCTGAGCTGGGCCGATGCCGCCGAGGTGCTGGGCGTTCACGCCACCACCCTCGCCGCCCGCTGGGAGCGGCTCCGGGATGCCGGCGTTTCCTGGATCACCGCCCACCTGATCGGTGACCCGCACCAGATGTGCCTGGCATTTGTCGCCGTGGACTGCGAGATGCACCGCCGCGCGGAGGTCACCGCCCGGCTGGCCGAGATGCCGGAAATCATCACGGTAGAGGAGGCCGCCAGCAACCGGGACCTCATGCTGACCGTCATCACGCCCTCCCTTGATGACTTCAGCACGAAGGTGGTCTCGAGGCTGAAAGAGATCGACGGGCTGCTCAAGTACCAGACCGCGCTGTGCACCAGGCTGCACGCAAGCGGCGGATCCTGGCGGCTCAATGTGCTCAGTCGTGCGCAGCAGGCCACCGTGAAGGCGCTGGCCGGGGCCGAGGCCACCGGAGGCATCCCGGCTGCCGCCCGGGAGAACCTCCCCGCCAGCCACCTGGCGCTGCTGCCGTTCCTGGCCAAGGACGGCCGGGCGACGGCTGCGGAGATCGCCCGCGGGCTCGGCAGGCATCCGGCCACCGTCCAGCGCCAGCTGAACCGGGTGCTGGCGAGCGGCATCCTGTCCTTCCGCTGCGAGGTCGCCCAACGGTTTTCGGCCTTTCCCGTCACCTGCCAGTGGTTCGTCAACGTCCCTGCCGGACGGCACGAGGCGGCGGCCGCCGAACTCCGGACCATACGGAATGTGCGGCTCAGCGCCTCCACTACCGGCCCGACCAACTTTGTGATCGTCATGTGGCTGCAGTCCCTGGCGGATGTCATGAGCATTGAACTGGCGTTGCAGCAGAAGGTGCCCGGGATCGATCTGGTCGAAAGCGTCGTCATGCTGAGCACGGTCAAACGCGTGGGCTGGATGCTGAATCCGGATTCCCGGGCGAGCGGCGCCGTCGTGGTTCCGGCCCAGGGCCTCGACGCGGCAGGGTGAGCCGTGCCGGACCGTAGGGGCGGACGCTTCCGCCGGCTGCGCCTCTTGTAGGCTGTGGCACGTGCCCCGAAAACTCCCGCGCCAGCCGCGTGTTGACCCCGCCCCGGAGACCGGCGGGATCTTCCACCGGAGCTACCTGCTGGTGAGCCTCGGCGCGCTGGCCCTCGTGTTCCTGGCGGCCTTCGAGTCGCTAGCAGTGACCACCATCATGCCGCTGGTCAGCCGTGAACTGGACGGCGCCAGCCTCTATGCGCTGGCGTTCGCCGGTCCGCTGGCGACGGGCGTCATCGGGATGGTGGCCGCAGGGAACTGGTCGGACCGGCGCGGCCCGGTCGGCCCGCTCTATGCGTCCGTGGCACTGTTCGTCTTGGGCCTGCTGATCGCCGGATCGGCAGGGACCATGGCCGTGCTCCTCGCCGGGCGGCTGGTCCAGGGGCTCGGCGGCGGCGCGATGACGGTGGCCCTCTACGTGGTGGTGGCCCGCGTCTACCCGCCTGTGCTGCACCCCAAGATCTTCGCCGCTTTTGCCGCGGCATGGGTCATCCCGTCACTTGTAGGYCCGTTCGCCGCCGGCCTGGTGGCTCAACTGCTGAGCTGGCACTGGGTCTTCCTCGGCGTGGTGGGCCTGGTGGTGCCGGCCCTGCTCATGATTGTCCCCGCCCTTCGCGGGCTCCCCGGCGGCTCGGACGACGGCGGTTCGTCCGTCCGGCCGTGGGACTACGGCCGGCTGGCCTGGGCCGCCCTCGCAGCGCTCGCGGTCCTCGGCTTGAACCTGTCCGTGGAACTGCCGGCGGCGGGCTGGGCGCTCGCGGCGGCCGCCGTCGTCGTCGCGCTGGTGGCGGTGCGCCCGCTGGTGCCCCGCGGGACGCTGACGGCCCGGCGCGGCCTGCCCGCAGTCATCCTCGCCCGGGGACTCGCGTCGGCGGCCTTCTTCGGCGCGGAGGTATACCTGCCGTACCTGCTGGTGGAACGCTACGTCTTCACGCCCACCTTCGCCGGGCTGACCCTCACTGGCGGGGCGCTCGCCTGGGCCGCGGCCTYTGCGATCCAGGGCAGGCTCGGAGCCCGGCTGGAGCACCGCCGGGCGATCAGGATCGGCTCCGCGCTGATCCTCGGCGCCGTCCTGCTCGCGCTCGCGACCACGCTGCTGGCTTGGCCGGCCGCCGTCGCGATCACCGGCTGGATCTTCGCCGGCGGCGGTATGGGGCTGATGTATCCGCGGTTGAGCGTGATGACCCTGGCGCTGTCCACCAAGGACACCGAGGGCTTCAACAGTTCCGCCATGTCCATCTCCGACTCACTCGGCGGCGCCCTGGCGCTCGCCTCCACCGGGATCGTCTTCGCTGCCTTCACGACGACGGCGGGCGGCGGGGCCGCGCCCTTCGCGGGGGTCTTCGCGCTCACTGCGGCAATCGGCGTCCTGGGCGTGGCGGTCGCCCCGCGCGTGTCCGGCGCCGGCCCGGCTTAGGCGCGTTCCGCACCCAACTGACTCGCAGTTGTTGTCGTTATGGAGGCTCAAAACGACAACAACTGCGAGCTAGTTGGGCGGAGTCGAAAAACGGGAGGGCACACGCAGATGCTAGACTGGAGGAACTTGATGTGCAGTGATGCCCACTTTGGACTCGGCCAACCGGCCGCATCCCCTGCAGGATTCCTCCGGATTTCCGAGCGCAGGACGTGGGCTTTATTCATGTGAGAGGCACATCCTGCGTCGATGAACGCGTTCTATTTGGTCCCGGCGGCCCGCGAAAGCTTGCAGGCAGCCCGGTTGATCACCTGACTTTTCTTCGGCGAACCCCTGGTCCAACCGGCGCCGGGGGCCGATATCCGCACGGATACCGCCTGAAAGACCTTCGAAAAACATGACTACATTTGCTGCCCTCGGCACGCCCAAGGCCCTTGCCGACACCCTCACCGCCCAGGGGATCGTTGAGCCGTTCCCCATCCAGGTCAAGACCCTGCCGGACACCCTGGCGGGTCGCGACGTCCTGGGCCGCGGCCGCACCGGCTCCGGCAAGACCATCGCCTTCGCCATCCCGCTGGTCGCACGACTCGCTGAGCGGGAAGCCGCGCACTTCCGCAAGCCCGGCCGCCCCATGGGCCTGGTCCTGGCACCCACCCGTGAGTTGGCCACCCAGATCAACGCCACCATCGAGCCGCTGGCCAAGGCCGCCGGCCTGACCACCACCGTGATCTACGGAGGCATCTCCCAGGCCCGCCAGGAAAAGGCCCTCCGCGCCGGCGTCGACATCGTCATCGCCTGCCCGGGCCGCCTGGAGGACCTGATCCGCCAGCGCATCCTGACCCTCGAGGCCGTCGAGATCACCGTCCTGGACGAGGCCGACCACATGGCCGATCTCGGCTTCCTTCCGGTGGTCAAGAAGCTCATGGACATGACCCCCAGCCAGGGCCAGCGCCTGCTGTTCTCGGCCACCCTGGACAACGGCGTGGACAAGATCGTCCAGCGTTACCTGTCCAACCCGCTGACCCACTCGGTGGACGATCCGCAGGCAGCGGTCACCACCATGGAGCACCACGTCCTCGTGGTCAACGACCAGACCGTCAAGAAGCAGCTGATCGTCGAGCTCGCCTCGGGCGCCGGCCGCCGCGTGCTGTTCATGCGCACCAAGCACCACGCCCGCAAGCTGGCCAAGACCCTGACCGACGCCGGC
The DNA here is from genome assembly GCF_056398965.1 of Arthrobacter sp. 01T414. Lineage (NCBI taxonomy): Bacteria > Bacillati > Actinomycetota > Actinomycetes > Micrococcales > Micrococcaceae > Arthrobacter > Arthrobacter sp. 01T414. The sequence continues at coordinate 116,221 of NZ_JBFTQK010000001.1, forward strand.
ATCCCCGCCGTCGACCTGCACGGCAACCTCTCGCAGAACGCCCGTGACCGCAACCTGGCCGAGTTCTCCTCCGGCGATGTCCGCGTCCTCGTCGCCACCGACGTTGCCGCCCGCGGCGTCCACGTCGACGACGTCGAGCTGGTCATCCACGTGGATCCGCCCACCGAGCACAAGGCGTACCTGCACCGCTCGGGCCGTACCGCCCGCGCCGGTTCCGACGGCACCGTGGTCACGCTGACCCTGCCGGAGCAGCAGTCCGACGTCAAGAAGCTGATGAAGGCCGCCGGCGTCGAGGTCAACTTCGAGCGCGTCACCGCCAACTCGCCGCTGGTTGCAGAACTGGTGGGCGAGATGGCCGAGAAGATCGATCCGCGCACCCGTGCGGCGTTGCTGGCTGCCAAGGCCGCCAAGCAGGGCGGTGGCACCTCCACCGGCGCCAACGCCGAGCGCAAGCGCGCCCGCCGTCAGGCTGCACCCACCGCCGGTGGCCGTGGCGGCCGTGGCGGACGCGGACGGGTTTCCGCAGAGGCCCCCCGCACCGATCTTCCCCGCGCCGAGCGCCGTGCCGTGGCCTATGAGGGCCAGGCCGCTGCCCGCAACGCCGCCGAGCGCGTCGCCGAGAAGAACCAGGACCGGGCCGACGCCGAGCGCGCCGAGCGCCGCAATGCACGGGGCCGTGGCCGCACCACTGCCTACGCGCACCACAACGATGTTCCCGCCGCTGGCGGCCGCGCCTCGGCCGGCAGGGGCTCCGACGGCCGGGCAGCTGAAAGCCGCAGCGGCTCCGCTCCCCGTACCGGCGGCGCACCGCGCACCGGTGGGGCACCGCGCACCGGCGCCGGCCGTGCAGGCGGCTCCACGGGTGGCCAGCGCGGCGGACGTCCGGCAACCGGCCAGCGCGCCGCAGCCGGCGCCAAGTCCGGCGGCTCCGCTCCGGTCTGGTCCTCCAACACCGGTGGCACCTCCGGCGGATCCTACGCAGGCGGCGGCAACGGCCGTTCCGGCGAAGGCCGTCCGGCACGCAGCGGCGGCCCCCGCCGCGCGTCGGCACCGGCGTCGAACGAACGCCGCAGCCGCTAGGCCGTAGCCGCTAATCCGCAACGAATGCTCCGAAACCGCCGTTTAGAAGGTTCATAACGGCGGTTTCGGAGCAGCCGATGCGCTTGGCGGGGCCTACCAGCCGCGGGCGCGCCACTCCTCCAGGTGCGGGCGTTCCGCGCCGAGGGTCGTCGGCTGGCCGTGGCCCGGGTGCACCACGGTGTCATCCGGATAGACGTTGAACAGCCGCTCGGTGACATCGCTGAGCAGTTGGGCGAACCGGTCCGGATCCTTTTGGGTGTTGCCCACTCCGCCGGGAAACAGCGAGTCGCCCGAAAAGATGTGTGCCGGGCCCTCCGGGTCCTGGTACATGAAGGCGACCGAACCCGGGGTGTGGCCGCGCAGGTGCACCGCCGTCACGTCGAACCCGTCGAAGTTCCCGACGTCGCCGTGGTCCAGGAGTACATCGACCTTCACCGGCAGCTCCGGGGCGTCGTCCGTTCCGGCGGCCGTCTTGGCGCCCGTGGCCTCTACCAGCGCCGGCAGCGCACGGACGTGGTCCCAGTGCTGGTGCGTGGTGGCGATCAGTGCCAGTTTCGGCGTCGCGGCCGTGTCCGCAGCGGCGTCGGCGAGCAGCCCCTGGATGGCGTCGACGTCGTCGGCCGCATCAATCAGGAGCTGCGCGCCGGAAGCCTTCGCGGTCAGCAGGTACACGTTGTTGTCCATCTCGCTGACCGAAATCCGGCGGATGGTGACGTCTCGAAGCGAATGAATGAGTGAGTCCATGGGCTTCAGTCTAGGACCCGCTATTCGCGGCCCTGCGAGACCCAGTTGGGGTCCGCAGCACGGGATCCGACGACGGCGTCCGCGGCAGCGTCGAGCCGTTCCAGCTGCGCTGGGGTCAGCTCGAGCGCCAGGGCTCCCCAGTTCTCATCGATCCGGGCTGCCTTGCGGGTGCCGGGGATGGGGACCACGGGCAGTCCGAACTTGCGGCTCTGGGCCAGCAACCAGGCCAGCGCCACCTGGGCCGGCGTTGCGGCGTTGGCCGGGGTGGTGAGTTCCGCGGCGACCGCCTGGACCGTGGCGACCACGGCCTGGTTGGCATCCAGTGCGGACTCGGCGAAGCGGGGGATATTGCGGCGGAAGTCGTTGCTGCCCAGCTTCGACGCGTCGACCGTGCCGGTGAGGAATCCCCGGCCGAGCGGCGAATACGGCACAAAGCCCACGCCGAGCTCGGCGGCGGCAGGCACGATGTTGCGTTCCACGTCGCGGCTCCAGATGGACCACTCGCTCTGGACTGCGGCGATCGGGTGGACGCTACTGGCCTCGCGCAGCTCCTCAGCCGTCACCTCGGACAGGCCAAGGTGCTTGACCTTCCCGGCCTGTACAAGCTCCGCCATGGCCTCCACGGTTTCCACAATCGGAACGCGGAGGTCACGGCGGTGCATGTAGTACAGGTCGATGGTGTCGGTGCCCAGGCGCTGCAGGCTGCGGTCGACGGCCTGCTTCACGTAGGCGGCGTCGCCGCGGATGTCCGAGTAGCCGGTCGACGGAGTTCCCACCAGGGCGAACTTGGTAGCCAACTGCACCTCGCCGCGTCGATCCTTGAGTAGCTTGGCGATCAACTCCTCGTTGCTGCCCCCGCCGTAGATGTCCGCGGTGTCGATGAAGCTCACACCCGCGTCCACGGCATGGTGCAGGGTGGCCAGGGCCTCGGCCGGATCCACTTCGCCGTACACCGGGGTCAGGGCCATGCCGCCGAACCCCAGGGGGCTGACGCTGAGGCCGTCGCCGAGCTGGACTGATGCTGCCGTCATCTTTGAACTCCTTCGTTGCCGGAATTGCCGTCCCAGCCAAGAACTCCGGCAGGCGCGCGGCTATTCCGACGCTCCTGCCCAGTTCGTGTTGGCGGCCGGGCCTGGGACACGGCGTGTCGCCCCGGAATCCCGCCTCGGCCGCGGACTAACCGGGCGGGAGCGTACCGTGCGGAAGTGAACGGGGCGGGTCGGGTTCGCCGGCCGGGAGCAGCTTCAGGCCCGCCGCGCAGCCCACGATCCCGGCAATGAACAGCAGCTTCAGCGGGCTGGCGGGCTCGACGCCGGTGACCATCGCCCAGCCGACCGTCAGGGCAGCCCCGATTCCCACCCAGACGGCGTAAGCCGTGCCGAGCGGGATGCGCTTCACCGCCACACCCAGCCCCACCATGCTCAGCGTGGCGGCCACCGCGAACACGAGCGTGGGCAGCGGCCGGGTAAAACCGTCGGAGAGTCCCAGCGCTGTGGCCCACACGGCTTCAAGCACGGCGGAGGCGAGCAGGATCAACCACGCCAGCGTCGTTGCGGGTGCCCCGACCCGCCCGATCCCCGGTTCGGCCATCACGCCACAACCTTCAGGCCGACCACGCAGGCGACAATGCCGCCGAGCAGCAGGATCCGTCCACCGGTCGCCCGCTCAACTTTGGTGGCCATGGCGTAGGCGGAGGTCAGCACCACGCCGACGCCCACCCAGACGGCATAGGCGGTCCCGGTCGGGATGGACTGCATCGCTATAGCCAGGCCGCCGGTGCTGGCCAGGACGGAAACGAGGAAGAGGGCGGCCGGCGGGATCCGCCGTCGGCCGGTGGCCTGCGAGGTCCGGTGCAGGGCTGCGGCCCAGACGGCCTCCAAAGCGCCGGAAAGGATGAGAATCAACCACGACATGACTGCTCCTGCGGCCAGTCTTGTCGCGTGCCGGGTACTGAACCGTCGTCCGGAGGCCACCAAAGGAGGGGCCTTGAATCCAGCCTAGCAAGCCTGGTCGGGAACTGGCCGGTCGGTGCGGCCCGGGCGAAGGACGAGGAAAGCTAGCCGGCGACGTTCCCCGCGTCCGGCTCAGACGGCTCGGCCGGCTCTGCCGGATCAATCGAGACGACGGCGAGGAAGCCGCGGCCGAGGATTTCCGGGGTGCCGGTGTCAGAGCCGACGACGGCGTCGTAACGCTCCAGCGCCTGCGGTGCGGTTTCTCCGGCATCCGTGTCCGCTCCGGTGCTGACGGTGGCCTGTCCCTGCAGCAGGATGCCGAACTGGCCGGCAAAGAGCGGGTGGGCGCGTTTCTTGGAGAGCTCAATGATGGACGTGTAGCCCTTGAAGGCGCCCGTGCGGGTGATGACGTTCAGGTCCCGGATGTCGCCGGTCGGCAGGGCGCCGGCAGCCTCCGCATCGCCGGAAAAGCGGTACGGCCGGTACTTCTCGAGCGGATGCTCGGCGCCGTCCACGGTCAGGGCCAGCAGCTCGCCCTCGACCACCGTGAGCACCCGTTCCATCCCGGCGAAACGGGAGAAAGCACCGGCCCGCGTCACCTCGGCGATGCTCACGCGCCAGTCCCAGCCGTCGCCCGCCGCGGCACCTGGACCCGCGTTCTGCGGGAAGCTGGCCACTTCGCGGGTCACTCCGCCGCCGTTGCGCCAGGGGACGGGCTTGAGCTTGGCGTACCGGATAATCTCCATCCACCCAGCCTAGCCGCCGGCAGCCAGGCGTCCGCGTCAGTCGCCGAGCCCCCACTGAGCCGGCCCGGGATCGCAACGTCGGCGGCATGTTCCGGGCGGACTTGCTAACGTCAAAGCAGCGAAAAACTGCGTAGGGAGCCGGAAATGTTCGTCAAAGTGTGCGGCCTCAGCACCCCTGAGTCGGTGCGGGCCGCAGTCGACGCCGGGGCCGACGCCGTCGGCTTCGTGTTGACCCGCAGCCCGCGTGAGGTGTCCCCGGACCGTGTCCGCGAGCTGCTCGCCGAGGTGCCGGCCGGGCTTCCTGCGGTGGGCGTCTTCCGGCATGAGGCCGCGTCCGAGGCCGTCGCCGTGGCCCGCGCGGCCGGACTGGAATGGGTGCAGCTGCACGGCGACCGCACGCCCGGTGATGTGCGTACGGTGCACGAAGCCGGGCTGAAGCTGATCCGCGCCGTCACGATGTCCGCAGCCCGGGAAGACTTTGCGGACTGGGGCGAGGAACTGTTGCTCATCGACGCGGCCGTGCCCGGCTCCGGGGAGGCCTGGGACTACGCCTCGGTCCGCGCCCTCGGGCTGGAGGACCGGGAATGGCTGCTGGCCGGCGGGCTGGATCCGGCCAATGTCGGCGACGCCGCCGCGGCGGCCGGCGCCTGGGGAGTGGATGTTTCCTCCGGCGTCGAGCAATCCCGCGGCGTCAAGGACCTGGCCAAGATCAGGGCTTTCGTGACGGCGGCCAAGGGCCTCTAGCCGGAAACCTGGCGGCGGCACTCCACCGCCATCGCCCGCCCTGCCGTCGGCACCTATCCCCGCGGGGGCTTCCTCGTTAGCATGCTTCTTGACGACTTCTGAATCCCGGCGGGCCCGCCCGCCACGTATGCGAAGGAGAACGGCGATGACCCTACCCAATGGATTGACCCCCGGCGTCTGGACGTTGGACATGTCCCACAGCGAGATCGGTTTCAGCGTCCGCCATGCCGGGATCAGCAAGGTCCGCGGCCGCTTCAACGAAGCCTCCGCGGAGGCGCGGGTCCGGGAGTCCCTGGCCGATGCCAGCCTGCACGCCACGATCAAGACCGCCAGCTTCGACTCCGGCGACGCCAACCGGGACGGGCACGTCCGGGGCCCGGACTTCTTCGACGTCGAAAACTACCCCGAGATGACCTTCCGTGCGACGTCCATCAGGGGCGACGGCGAGGACTACGTGCTCACCGGCGATCTCACCATCCGCGGGGTGACCAAGCCGGTGGATCTGGAGGTCGAGTTCACCGGTGTCGCGGTTGATCCCTTCGGCGCCACCCGGGCCGGTTTCAGCGCCGAGACCGACATCAGCCGCAAGGAATTCGGCCTGACCTGGAATGCAGCCCTCGAAGCCGGCGGGCTGCTGGTCAGCGACAAGGTCAAGATCAACCTCGAAGCGGCCCTGGTCAAGCAGGCCGACGCCTAGCGGCCATTCCGGATCAGGGGTTGATCAGGGCAAACCCCTGATCCGGATCCGCGGCCGGCGGGAGAGAATGGAGCCATGAAGACACTGCTCAACATCATCTGGCTGCTTTTCGGCGGCCTCTGGCTGGCGCTTGGCTACTTCTTTGCCGGCATTGTCTGTTGCCTGCTGGTCGTCACCATTCCTTGGGGGTTGGCCTCGTTCCGGATCGCGTCCTACACCCTGTGGCCGTTCGGCCGCATGGTGGTGGACAAGCCGGGCGGCGCCGGCGTCTTTACCCTGCTGGGCAACGTCATCTGGCTGCTGGTGGCCGGCATCTGGATCGCGATCGGGCACGTGGTCACGGCTTTCGCCATGGCCATCACGATTGTGGGCATCCCGCTGGCCATCGCCAACCTCAAGCTCATCCCGGTGTCCCTGATGCCGCTGGGCAAGCAGATTGTGCCTACCGACCGGCCGTTTGCGGTCAGCTACCGCTAGCGCCGGGAGCCGAGCAACCCCAGGAAGCCGAGGGACGAGCAATGCCAGAGTCGACAATCCCGGTGGTAGGAACCAGCGACGATGAACTGATGCTGGTCATCACCCGCGAGTTCCAGGTTCCGGTCCGGGCGGTCTGGTCCGCTTTGACCGATCCGGAGCAGGCGCCCGCCTGGTGGGGGCCGCGCGGCTTCCACACGCCGCGCGAGAGCATCGATGCGGACCTGGAAATCGGCGGCCTGTACCGCGCCTGCATGATCCAGGACGCCACCGGGCAGCAGTACTGGTGGAGCGGCGTGCACACGGATATCGAACCGCCGAACTTGTTCGTCTTCACCCATGCCTGGGACAAAGCCGACGGGACGCGCGGCTTTGAGACGGAGGTGACGTTCCAGCTCGAGGAGATCGACGGCGGCACCCGGATGACGTTCATGCAGGGGCCTTTTGACACGGCAGAAAACCGGGACGCCAACGGCACAGGCTGGCGGGAGTCCTTCGACCGCCTCGCCGAGCACCTGCGCAGGGGCGTCGGGTCCAACCCGACAGGGGCTACTGCTTGAGCGCGGCCGACTCCCGGATTTCGTAGCTGAGGCCCTGGAGCTCTTCGTCGGCTTCGTTGACCTGAATCAGGTAACCGTCCGGATCGCGCACCGTGAAGAACCGGCCGAAGGTCTCGTCGGTCACCGGTGAAGTCTCGTAGCCGGCTGCGGCCAGGCGCTCCGCCAGGGGTTCGAGGGGCTCATCGCTGGTGAACTGCAGGGCCACCGACCCCGCGTCGTCATGGGTGCCCGGGTCCTTCGCGATATGCAGGCCCAACGAGCCACCGCCTGCGCGAAGTTCGGACCAGGTTCCACTCGTCGCCTCGGACCGTTCGGCCAGGCCCAGCGCTGCGTAGAAGGCGCGGGATGCCTCAACGTCCCGCACGAACCGGATCGGGGTAATTCTCATTCGCTTTCACCTTTCTCGTTGTCCAGGGCCCGGGTCAGGACGTTTTCCACGAACGCGGAGAGGGACAGGCCCTCTTCGATGGCGGCGTGCTTGACCCGCTTCACCAGCGGCCCCGGCAGGTAGATATTGAACTGCACCTTCTCTGTCATGGCTAGGATGCTAGCAAGCTAACCCACGGGCCACAAGGGTTTTTCTCAGCAGCTTGCCCGCAGTTTCGTCCGGATCCGGTTCAGGCGAGTTCGGCCCGCAGGTTCCTCCGTGCGGCGTCCTGCCACAGTTCGCGGCCCCGGGCGGTGTGGAAGAGCGGGTCCAGTTCGAGCAACTGGCGTACGACGGCGGCGCGTCCCGCGGCGAAGTCGGCGTCGCCGATGTGCGCAAAGTCTTGACGGACGGCCGCGAGGTAGCGGGCGTAGGCCTCGGGTTCACCGCCCAGCACGGAAAGGTCGGCGTCGCTGAGCAGGGCGGCGGGCCCGTCGTCGGGATCCGGCCGGTGGTCCGCCGTCATCCGGACCAGCCGGGCGACCTCCTCCACCTCGTCCGCGGGAAGCCCCGAGTGTTCCAGCCGCTCCTCGGCGAGCCGGGCCGATTCCTCTTCGTCCTCGCCGGCGATGCCGCGGTAGACGGCGTCGTGGAACCAGGCCGCGAGCAGGACACTGCGGGGCGGGCGGGCCGGCGCCGTCAGCAGGTCCAGGGCCTCCAGTACGGCGAGCAGGTGGGTGCGGCCGTGGTACTTCCGGTGCTCCTCGCCCCAGCGGTCCAGCAGGTCCAGGAACAGCGCGTCGTGTCCGGGAAGCACCTCGTCCCACCGGGTCAGCAGGGGAAGCTTCAACGAACCGTTGCGCCGCCGCGCCGGGATCCGCAGGCCGCTTTCGATCAGCTTCCGGACCAGGGCGCGGCCTTCCACGGGGATGGCGCCGGCGGCCACGAGCGCGCCCAGGCGGGCCTCCGCCACGTCGTAGTGGTCGCCGTCGAACGCGCGCTCCGGGATGCCTGCGGCGCGGGCGAACGCGTGCAGTTCTTCGAGCGAGCTGTCCGAGATGAGGTGCGAGAAGTGGGTTCCGCGCGCGGGCCAGAGCGGCGGATCAAGGTAGACGGCCATGCAGGCAGTCTACGAGGCGGCAGGCAGGATGTTCTGGTTGCCGCGGAAGACGTTGCCGGGATCGAACTCGCGCTTCACCTGCGCCAGCCGGGCATAGTTTTCCTCGCCGAAGGCGGCGCGGACGCGGGCCTGGCCCTCGTCGCCGACGAAGTTCAGCCAGACGCCGCCGGTGGCGTAGGGGGCGATGTTCTGGCGGAACTCTTTCACCCAGGCTTTCGCAGCCTGGCCGGCCGCCGCCGTTGCCTCCATCCCGTAGGGGTGCGTGACCCACTTGGCGCCACGGTTCTGCAGCGGCGTCTTGGCTGCGGCCGGCCCCGCCACAGCCCCGCCCCAGCGGGCCACCAGGTGCTGGGAGTACGGTCCGGGCAAGTGCCGGGCCGCATCCACGATTACGTCCAGGGCCGCATCCGGCAGTTCGTCATGGTAGTCGGCGCTCCAGTAGTGGTAGAGGTCCGGCGGGTCGTCGATCATGCACTGGAAGTCGGCATAGTTCATCTCGCCCACCAGGTCCACGGCCGGCCCCAGTTCACGGAACGGCACCGCATGCTCCGCGCCGGCTGCAGCGTCGCCGGCGTAGAGGTAGGCGAGGCCCACTGCGGGTTTGCCCACCAGGTCCTCCGGCACAAAGGGCTCCGGCGGCGCGGTTATGAACACCAAGGCGCTGCCGACGGCGTCCGGTGCGGCCAACGACAGGTCGCGGTAGGCGCGGGCAAGATCGGCTGAGGCATCGCCGGGCCACAGCATGATCCCGGCTTGGACCGTGGGCCCCAGCTCGTGCAGCCCGAAGGTGAACTTCGTGGCGACGCCGAAATTACCGCCGCCCCCGTGCAGCGCCCAGAATAGTTCGGGGTTCTCCTCGGCGCTCGCGGTGACGCGCTCGCCGGCCGCCGTGACAAGGTCCACCGAGAGCAGGTTGTCGCAGGCGAAGCCGTACGAGCGTTCCAGCCACCCGGATCCGCCGCCGAGGGTAAAGCCGGCCACGCCGGTGGTGGAGGCGCGGCCGCCGGTGCTTGCGAGGCCGTGTTCCTGCGTGGCCCGGTCGAATTCGCCCCACGTGACGCCCGCCCCCACCGTCACGGTCCTGTTGTCCGGATCCACGGCGATGGACTTCATCGGGCGGACGTCAACCACCAGCCCGTCGTCGTTGGTGGACATCCCGGCCACTGAATGACCGCCAGCGCGGACCGCGACGTCGAGGTTGTTGGTTCCGGCGTAGGCGAGGGCTTCGGCCACCTCGGCCGCGTCCGCGCATTGTGCGATGACGGCCGGGCGCCGGTCGATCATGGCATTGACAAGTTTCCGAGCTTCGTCGTAGTCCGAGTTGTCCGGCCTGACCCATTTCATGGCAGTGCTCCCTAGCCGACCGCGGCCTCACCCCACCTAAAAATCGTACGGCTGCCGCGGCCGCTGGGCTACAGCGGCGGCTCCTCACCGGGACGGCCGCTACTCCCGAGAATGAGGTGGATTTGGTGCTGAATCTTCGCAAATGCGGGCTACAGTGTCTCTATGCCTAGTTTTCGCGTCTCAGAAGCCGCCCGGTTCCTCGGCGTCAGCGATGACACCGTCCGCCGCTGGACCGAGAACGGAAGCCTCACGCCGCTCAAGGATGAGTCGGGGCGGCTCGTCGTGGACGGCCTGGAACTCGCCCGGATGGCCCGGGAGCAGGCAAAACTGCCTGAAGACCCGGCGCGCGCCGGAAGCTCGGCCCGCAACCGCTTCGTCGGGCTGGTCACCGCCATCACCGCGGACACCGTGATGGCGCAGGTGGAACTGCAGTGCGGACCGTTCCGGGTGGTGTCGCTGATGAGCAGCGAGGCCGTCCGTGACCTCGGCCTGGAACTCGGCTCGGTGGCCACCGCCGTCGTCAAAGCCACCACGGTGATCATTGAAAGCCCGCACGGAAAGGCCCTCATTTGAACCGGATTCGGAAAGCTGCCGCCCTCCTGCTTGCCGGAGTCTTGGCCGCCGGGGCGGCCGCCTGTGCCGCGCCGGCCGGCGGGGGAGGCCAGCAACTGACGGTGTTCGCTGCGGCCTCGCTCAAGGCGCCCTTCACCGCCTTGGCCAAGGAATTTGAGAGCACCCACCCCGGCACCAAGGTGGTGCTCAGCTTCGCCGGGTCGGCCGACCTCGCCACCCAGCTCGGCCAGGGCGCACCCGCGGACGTCTTCGCCTCCGCGGACGTGAAGAACATGGCTAAAGTCGCGGACGCTGGTTTGGTGGAGGGCACACCCCGGAACTTTGCCAGCAACGTCCTGGCGATCGCGGTGCCTCCGGCCAATCCCGCGAAGATCGGAACCTTCGCCGACCTGGCCAAACCCGGAGTCAAAGTGGTGGTGTGCGCGGTCCAGGTTCCCTGCGGCGCGGCCGCGAAAACCGTCGAGGGGAAGACCGGCGTCGCCCTCAAACCGGTCAGCGAGGAATCCTCCGTAACGGACGTGCTGGGCAAGGTCACCTCCGGGGAAGCCGACGCCGGACTTGTCTATGTCACCGATGTCCGCGCCGCCGCGGGCAAGGTCAAGGCGGTCCCGTTCCCCGAGGCGGTCGCCGCCGTCAATCACTATCCAATCGCGGCGTTGAAGAGCAGCCGGAACCAGGACCTGGCAGCGTCGTTCCTCTCGGCGGTTGCCGGCGCGTCGGGCCGGAAGATCCTCGACGACGCGGGCTTCGGCAAGCCGTGACCCGGCACGGCTACAGCGGCATTCCACGCTGGGTGCTGGCCATCGCCGCCGTCGGCGCGCTGTTTGTCCTGCTGCCGCTCGTCGCCATGGTCGCCAGGGTCGACTGGCCGCGGTTCATTCCCCTGCTTACCTCGGAAGCCTCGCTCACGGCCCTGGGGCTCAGCCTGCGCACGGCGGCGGCCAGCACCGTGCTCTGCGTATTCCTCGGCGTCCCGCTGGCCCTGGCACTGGCGCGGGCGGAGTTCCGGGGCCAGCGGCTGCTGCGTTCGTTCGTGCTGCTGCCTCTGGTGCTGCCGCCGGTGGTGGGCGGCATCGCACTGCTCTACACCTTTGGGCGGCAGGGGCTGCTGGGCCGCAGCCTCGAGCTTGCCGGCATCCAGATCGCGTTCTCGACGACGGCGGTGGTGCTCGCGCAGACCTTCGTCGCCTTGCCGTTCCTCGTGGTCAGCCTGGAAGGAGCATTGCGCTCCGCCGGCAGCCGGTACGAGGCCGTGGCCGCCACCCTCGGTGCCCGACCCACCACGGTGCTGCGCCGCGTCACCCTGCCGCTCGTGCTGCCGGGCCTCGCCTCCGGGGCCGTGCTCTCCTTTGCCCGCAGCCTCGGTGAATTCGGCGCCACCCTCACCTTCGCCGGCAGCCTCCAGGGGGTCACCCGCACGCTGCCGCTGGAGATCTACCTGCAGCGGGAGACCGACGCCGACGCCGCCGTCGCGCTGTCGCTGTTGCTCGTCGCCGTGGCGGTCATCGTCGTCGGACTCAGCTACCGGGGGCCGTCGCCCGTCGGGCGCTCGTCGAGGAGCTCTGTGGCCGGCAACGCAGCGGACGGGGAGGCGGGGGCATGACGTTCACGCTCGACGCCGCCGTCGCCGCCCGCGGCTTTGACGTCTCGCTGAGCCTAGACGAGGGGGAAACGGTGGCGGTGCTTGGGCCCAACGGGGCCGGGAAATCCACCCTGCTCTCCATCGTCGCGGGCCTTCTCCGCCCGGACGCCGGACGGGCGCAAGTGGACGGGCGGACGCTCTTCGATTTGGGGCCCGGGCTGAACGCCTGGACAGCGCCGCACCGCCGCGGCACCGCGTTGCTGGCACAGGAGCCGCTGCTCTTCCCGCATCTGAGCGCCCTCGACAATGTTGCCTTTGGTCCGCGCAGCGCCGGTTCCCCCCGGGCCCGGGCGCGGGAGACCGCCCGGCACTGGCTCGCGCAGGTCGACGCGGCAGACCTTGCCAGCCGGCGCCCTGCCGAGCTCTCCGGGGGGCAGGCCCAGCGCGTGGCGGTGGCCCGGGCGTTGGCCGCGGACCCCGAACTGCTGCTGCTGGACGAGCCGATGGCCGCCCTCGACGTCCACGCGGCTCCGCTGCTGCGGCGGTTGCTGAAACGGGTCCTGGCCGGGCGCCGCGCCATCATCGTTACGCACGACGTCCTGGACGCCTACATGCTCGCAGACCGCGTGATCGTGATGGAACAGGGCCGGATCACCGAAGCGGGCCCCACCCGGGACGTGCTCCAACGCCCCCGAAGCCGCTTCGCCGCGGGGCTGGCGGGCCTCAACCTCGTAGCCGGCACCGTCACCGCCGCCGGGCTCCGGACGGCCGCGGGCCAGGAATTCGCCGGCCGACACGAGGATCCACCGGTTCCCGGCCAAGGCGGCGTGGCGGCGTTCCCGCCGTCGGCCGTCTCCGTCTTCCTTTCCGAGGCGCACGGCAGCCCGCGGAACTCGTTCCCCGTCACGGTGACCGATCTTGAACCGCACGGCGACCAGATCCGGGTCCGGGCCGGGGAACTGTCCGCGGACGTCACCCCCGCCGCGTCGGCCGATCTGGGCCTGGCTCCGGGGGTGGGCGTCTATTTCGTCGTCAAAGCGGCCGCGGTCTCGATCTACCCGGCGTAGGCCCGGGGTGGGCATAGGGCCGGGGCCGGGTTGGGGCGTGCACCGGCCCCAGCCGTAGGGTGGATAAAGGCCCGCCCCGCAACCAGGAGGATTTACGTGCACGACAGCTCAGCCCATGGACGCACCGCACTGGTGGTCGGAGCCAGCGGCATTGCCGGCTCCGCCCTCGTCGACCTCCTTGCCGGGACGGGGTGGGAAGTCCTGGCCTTGTCCCGCGGCGGCGTTGCGCGCCCCGGCGCGCGGCCCATCCGCGCGGACCTCGGCTCACCGGAAAGCCTGGCGGCTGCGCTGCACGGCGAACGCCCGACGCACGTGTTCTTCACCGCCTGGTCACGGCAGGACACGGAGCGGGAAAACATCGAGGTCAACGCAGCCCTGTTGCGGAACCTGCTCAACGCTTTGCAGGACAGCCCGGTGAAGCATGTGGCCCTGATGACCGGGCTGAAGCACTACCTTGGCCCGTTCGAGGCCTATGCGGCGGGCGAAATGCCGGACACGCCCTTCCACGAGGAGGAACCGCGGCTGCCGGTGCCCAATTTCTACTACGCCCAGGAAGACGAACTGTGGGCGGCGGCCGAACGCCAAGGCTTTAGCTGGTCGGTGCACCGCGCCCACACGGTCATCGGCCACGCGGTGGGCAACGCGATGAATATGGGGCTCACCCTCGCGGTTCAGGCGTCCATCTGCAAGGAATTGAACCGGCCATTCATATTCCCGGGCTCCGAGACGCAGTGGAACAGCCTCACCGACATGACCGACAGCGGACTGCTGGCCGAACACATGCTCTGGGCAGCGACGGCGGAAACGGCAGCCAACCAGGCCTACAACATCGTCAACGGCGACGTCTTCCGCTGGCGCTGGATGTGGCCGCGGCTGGCCGCATACTTCGGCGTCGAAGCGGCCGGTTTCGAGAAAGAGCCCCGTCCGCTGGAAGAGCAGATGCGCGGGATGGAATCGGTGTGGGCGGACATGGCCGCCCGGCACGGGCTCGCCGAACCGGACCTCGCGCGGGTTTCCTCGTGGTGGCACACCGACGGCGACCTGGGCCGAAACATCGAGGTGCTGGCCGACATGAGCAAGAGCCGCCTCGCGGGCTTCACCGGCTACCGCAGGACCCTGGACTCGTTCACGGCGCTCTTCGACCGGCTCCGGGCGGACCGGCTGATTCCCTGACCGCGGCGTCGGTCGGAGTTGGCTATTCGGCTTTGGTGCCCTTGCCCTTGTCCCGGACCGGGTGCTGGCTGACAATCGAGACCCGGTTGAAGGCGTTCATGGTGATGGCGAGCCAGCTGACCGCGGAGAATTCGGCGTCGCTGAGGTGCTTGCGGGCCAGACGGCCTTCGTGCTCCCGGGCTTCGGCGTCGGAGATGTTGGTGATCGCCTCGGCCAGGGTCAGCGCTGCACGTTCCTTCTCCGTGAAGAGATTCGTGTCGCGCCAGGCCGGGAGCACCGCCAGGCGCTGCGCCGATTCGCCGTTCTTGACCGCGTCGCCCACGTGCAGATCCAGGCAGAAGGCGCAGCCGTTGATCTGCGAGATGCGGACGTTCAGCAGTTCGATCAGTGTCTGGTCCAGCCCCGCCTCGTCTGCGGCTTCCTTGGCCTTCAATCCGAGGCCGTTCAGTGCGCGCCACGCGGCGGGGTGCGCCTTGTCCAGGAAAACGCTGCGGGTGCTGTGCTCTGGTGCCGAGGTCTCATCCATGGGTCCCAGATTACAGAGGTCGCCGCCGCCTCGCCCGCGCGTCATGTGACAAGCTTGTCAAACGTATGACAAGCTTTACCCGTAGCCACTATTCGATCCGGTGGTCGGTTCCTTGGGGGAGCCGACCGCCGGATCGCTTCTTTTGGCGGGGCATGCCCGTCCGCCCGTGTCAGGGACGGGCATGTCCGGCGGTGCGGGCCAATTCGGATCCAGCCGCGGCCAGGGCGTCCGCGTCGCTGGCCACGATCAGGCCAGCAAAGTTGTCCGCATAGTCGCCCAGGTCCTCATGGACGGAGCCGACGACGGCGTACACCGGCGTGGTGCCGCTGCGGGCCAGGATGGCGGCGATGATCTTGCCCTGGCCGGTCTGGGAGTCCAGCCGGCCCTCGCCGACCACCACCGCGGTGCTGGAGGCGGCGCGGGCATCGAAGCCGAGCAGGTCCAGGACATAGTCCGCGCCGGACACCAGCCGCGCACCGTACTGCGCCCACATTCCACCGGAGAAGCCGCCGGCCGCCCCGGTCCTGGCCACCGGCCGGGGATCCCGGCCCAGCTCACGGGCAAACCCGTCCGCCTGCTCTTCGAGCCGCCGGGTCAGGGCCTCCACCGTGGCAGAGTCTGCGCCCTTCTGCGGCCCGAAAACCCGGGCCGCATCGGCGAAGCGGGTGGTCACGTCGCTGAGGACCACCACCTCGGCGCCGTCCAGTCCGCCGCGTTCCTCGATCGCGGTGATCGCCCCGGCCCCGCCATCGGTTGTCGCGGAGCCGCCCGCGGCCACCAGCACGCGCCGCGCCCCGAGCCGGACAGCCTCCGCCACCAGCACCCCGGTGCCGTATGTGCTGGCCAGGACGGGGTCACGGTCACCGGCGGTGGGAAGGTGCAGTCCGCTGGCGAACGCAAGCTCGACGACGGCGGTTCCATCCGGGGCCAGCGCGACGACCGTTTCGACGTCGTCGCCCCAGGGGCCCGTCGTG
Source organism: Arthrobacter sp. 01T414 (assembly GCF_056398965.1). Taxonomy (NCBI): domain Bacteria; kingdom Bacillati; phylum Actinomycetota; class Actinomycetes; order Micrococcales; family Micrococcaceae; genus Arthrobacter; species Arthrobacter sp. 01T414. The sequence goes on from NZ_JBFTQK010000001.1 coordinate 131,944, forward strand.
CGGACCCGGACCGGCCGGGCGTCGAGCCCCCGGACCAGCACATCGAAGGTCCCCTCGCCGCCGTCGGCCACGGGCAGTTCGACGGCAGCCGCGCCGGCCGCACGGATCCCGGCGGCAATGTGGGCGGCGACGTCGGCGGCCGCGAAGGTCCCCTTGAAGCTGTCCGGGGCGACCAGGATGCCCACCGGCCTAGAATCCCACCTTGTCCCGGCCCTTGAGCTGCAGCATTTCGCGGGCCTCGTCCGGGGTGGCGATCTCGAAGTTGAGGGCCTCCAGGATGGTGCGGATCCGGGTGACTTGTTCGGCGTTGGACGCGGCGAGCTGGCCGGGGCCGATCCAGAGCGAGTCCTCCAGGCCCACCCGGACGTGGGAGCCCATGGCCGCGCCGATCGTGGCGAGGGGCATCTGGTTCTTGCCAGCGCCCAGGATGGACCACTGGTAGTCCTCGCCCAGCAGGCGGTCCGCGGTGCGGCGCATGTGCATGAGGTCCTCCGGGTGGGCACCGATCCCGCCGAGCAGGCCAAATACGGATTGGACGAACAGCGGCCCGCGGGCCAGGCCGCGGGCGTGGAAGTGGGCCAGGTTGTTCAGGTGTGAGATGTCGTAGCACTCGAATTCGAACCGGGTGCCGTTCTCGTTGCCGATGCCGAGGATGGTTTCGATGTCCTGGAAGGTGTTCTTGAAGACCAGGTCGCGGCTCTTCTCGAGGCCTTCGCGCTCCCACTCGTGGCCGAACTCGGTGAAGCGCTCCAGCATCGGGTAGAGGCCGAAGTTCATCGACCCCATGTTCAGCGAGGCCAGCTCGGGTTTGAACAGCGCGGCCGGCTGCATGCGCTCCTCCACGGTCATGTGGGGGGAGCCGCCGGTGGTGAGGTTGATGACGGCGTCGGTGTTGCGCTTGAGCTTGTCCAGGATCGGGGCGAAGTGCTCCGGATCCTGCGAGGGACGGCCGTCCTTCGGGTCGCGGGCGTGCATGTGCACAATCGCGGCTCCCGCCTCGGCGGCGCCGATCGCGGCGTCGGCAATCTCATCCGGGGACACCGGCAGGTGCGGTGACATGGACGGGGTGTGGATGGCGCCGGTGACGGCGCTGGTGATGATGACTTTGCGTGCAGCAGCCATGGGGTCGCTCCTTCGGGGGTCAGTAAAGCTTTTCGGTGTTGCCGTCGACGGCGAGGGCCTGGCCGTTGACGTTGCGGGCCAGGTCGCTCGCGGCGAAAGCGGCCATGTTCGCGATGTCCTCGGCCTCGATCAGCCGGCCCAGGGATGACTGGTTGTGGTAGAGCTCGGAGACCTGCTCCGCCGGGAGGTCCAGCATCTGCGCCTTGGCGGCGATCACGGCGTCGATCCGCGGGCCGTTGACAGCGCCGGGGCAGATCGCGTTGACCCGGATCCGGTCCGGGCCCAGTTCGATCGCGAGCGTCTTTGTCAGTCCGACGACGGCCCACTTGGACGCCGAATAGGCGCTTCGGCCGGCCATGCCCAGCCTTCCGGCCGCCGAGGAGAGGTTCACGATCGAGGCACCGTCGCCCTTCCGAAGCAGGGGCAGCGCGTGCTTGATGCAATAGAACTGGCCGTGGATGTTGACGTCGAAGGTGGCCTTCCAGGCGCCGGCATCGAGAGTCTCGAGTGGCCCGGTGGGCCCGGCGATGCCGGCGTTGTTGACCAGCACGTCCAGGCCCCCCAGCTCCGCGGCTACCGTGGCCATGAGTTCGCGGACCTGACCTTCGTCGGAGACGTCGCTGACAGCGGCGGCGAGGCCGTTGACGCGGGCCTTCTCGACGGCGTCGGGGTCGATGTCGGTGACGAAGACGGCGGCGCCGAGTTCCTGGAACTTCTTGGCGATGGCCAGGCCGATGCCGTTGGCGCCGGCGGTGACCAGGACGCGCTTTGCGGTGAAATCCATGGGTTTTCCTTGCGATGGTGGTTCGGGGACGCTCCGCCGGTGCGTTGTGGCGCCGGCGGAGCGTCAGTGGTGGAGCGTGTGGTGGCGCCGCCCTTAGTGGGCGGCGGGGATGCCCTCAGGCTTTTCGGTGCCGCGCTTGAGCATCAGGGACAGGAGGGCGCCGATGACGCACATGCCCACAATGAACCACAGGCCCGAGAGCTTGGAGCCGGTGGCATCCTGCATGAAGCCCATGACGTACGGGCCGAGGAATCCGCCGAGCAGGCCGATGGTGTTGACGAAGGCGATGCCGCCGGCGAGGGCTGCGCCGCTGAGGCGGGTGGCCGGGTAGGTGAAGAGGATCGGCTGCAGGGCGAAGAAGTTGAACGCTGCGAGGCAGAACCCGATCATGCCGAGCAGCGGGCCGCCGACGGCGCCGAGCGCGAAGCCGGCGATGATGCCGATCATGGTGCCGGTGACCAGGAGGCGGGAGCGCCTTCCGTCGGTGGCGAAGCGCGGCACCAGCAGGGCTCCTGCTGCGGAGAAGATCCACGGGATGGCAGTCAGCAGGCCGATCTGCAGCGGGTTGAGCTTGCCGTAGGTTCCGATGATGGACGGCAGGAAGTAGGACAGGGCGTAGACGGCGATCTGGTGGGTGAAGTAGACGCCCACCACCAGCAGGATCTGCTTGTCCTTGAGCGCGTCGCGCAGGCGGTGGTTGCCGGAGGCTTCGGCGCCGGCCGTCTCTTCGGCGGCGATCCGTGCTTCGAGGTCCGCGGCCTCCTCGGGGCTGAGGAACTTGGCCTGGCTGGGACGGTCCGGGAGCTTCTTCCAGACGACGTAGGCGAGGACGCAGGCGGGCAGGCCCTCGACGAGGAACATCCACTGCCAGCCGTGCAGGCCGCCGAGGCCGTCCAGGGTCAGCAGCAGGCCGCCCAGCGGGGCGCCGACGATGTTGGCGATCGAGACGCCGAGGAGGAACATGCCGTTGGCCTTGGCGCGGTCCTTGACCACGAACCACTGGGTCAGGAAGTACATGACGCCGGGGAAGAGTCCGGCCTCGGCGACGCCGAGCAGCATCCGCATGATGTAGAAGGACCACTCGCCCTGGACGAAGGCCATGCCGGCGGAAATGATGCCCCAGGTGATCATGATCCGCATGATCCAGAAGCGTGCTCCCACCTTGTGCATGATCAGGTTCGAGGGGATCTCGGAGAGGGCGTAGGTCAGGAAGAACAGGCCGGCGCCGATGCCGTAGGCGGTGGCGGAGATGCCGAGGTCGATCTCCAGGCGGTCCTTGGCCATGCCGATGTTGGTTCGGTCCAGGAACGCCATGATGTAGGCGCCGATCAGCAGCGGCATGACGCGGCGCAGGATCACGCCGTTAATCTCCTGCGGTGTGCGCATCTTCGTTGGTGCGGATACAACTGACATAGGTCTTCGTCCTTGAATTGGGGTCAGGATTGATGATCAGGATGGACAGCGGGCAGTATTCCGTCGGCAGTCGGAGCTGCCACGGGGTGAATTTCAGTCGGTGTTGCGGTGTTGCGGTGTCAGGAGGTGGCGGGGGTGCAACCGCAGGTGCGGCCGATGTGGAGGCGGTGCCGGCACACCAGGGAGGTGTAGCTCCGGGACGGGGCTTCGATGCGGTTGAGCAGCATGGCGAAGGCTTCGTGGGCCATTTCCTGCTGCGGCTGGACAATGCTGGTGAGGTTGATCAGGCCGGAGCGGCTGTGCGGAAGGCCGTCGCAGCCGGCCACAGCCACGTCGTCCGGGATCCGCAGGCCGCGTGCCAGCGCGTACTCCATGACGCCGATGGCGAGCTCGTCGCTGCCGCAGACCACCGCCTGTGGCGGGGTCCCGGAGGCGAAGAGGCGTTCCGCGGCCAGCCGGCCGCCTTCGTTGTTGACCCGGGTGCTGATCTTGCGATCCCCGCTGATGACGACCCCGGCGGCTGCCGCCGTCCGCACGAACGCCTGTTCCCGGGCCAGCGAGGCGGTGGAAAAACGGGGGCCGATCACGGTGGCGATCTCGGTGTAGCCGTGACCGAGCATGTGCTGCATGAGCAGCGTGGCCGCGGCGTCGTCGTCGATCCCCACGAAGTCGGAGTCCAGGAAATCCGCCCGGCGGGACAGGCAGACGTAAGGAATCCGGGCGGCCCGCAGGGTGCGGAGGGCCCGCGCGTCGTCCCGGAGCGAGGCGGCGAGGATGACGCCGTCCACCGCCCGGTTCGCGAGCGTGGCGGTGACCTGGGCCAGGACTTCGGGGTCGTCCTGGGTGGTGGCGACGAAGACCTCGTAGCCGGCGTCGGCCGCCGCGGAAATGATGCCCTGGGCCCAGCGGGGGAACATCGGGTTGATGATGTTCGGCAGGACCAGCCCGACCACCCGGGTCCGCTGCAGATCGGTGGACTGGGAGGACTTACGGGGCCTGAAGCCCAGCTCGTTCGCCACGTGGATGATGTGGCGCCGCGTCTCCGGAGAGACGCCGGCCTTGCCGTTGAGGACGTAGGACACTGCGGCGGAGGAAACCCCCGCGGCGCGGGCAACAGCGGCCGCCGATACCGGCGCAACCGGGCCGTCGGCGGTGACAGTGCTGGCTTGCTCCTGCATCCTGACCCTCCCTCGCGTCGGTTTCTGTCCTTGTGACCTCAGTTACAGTAATTAGCCCGCACAACGTTAAGCAACGTTAAGTGGTCTGGCCTCTGGTGGGCCGGTTTTTGCCGCTCCGCCGAGGGGGCATGCCCACTCTTTCGCCGCCTGATCGAGGGGACATGCCCGGTCCGGGCTTCGAGCGGTGGACATATTCGGATTATGTCCACTGGTCGGCGCCCAGGATGGGCATGTCCGGAAGGGCGGAAGGCGGCCGCGGTACATGCCCACCGGACTGCCTGAGCGCTGGGCATGTCCGTCGGACCGGGCGCCCCGCGGCCTCCGGGGGACTCCGGCTCTAGACAGCAGTTTCGCCGTGGGCAAACATGGAGCCAAAGGGGCCGAATCCAAAGTTGAGCGGGTTAGACTCAACTTTGACGACAGTCTTATCCCCGGAAGGAGCTCTCTTTGGACGCGAAATTCACCACCAAGAGCCAGGAGGCTCTTTCGGCAGCAGCCATGAACGCCTCGACGGCCGGCAACCCCCAGCTGGAACCGGCCCACCTGCTCAAGGCGCTGATGGACCAGCGCGAAGGGGTGGCCGTGGCGCTCCTGCGCGCCACCGGGACCGATCCGGATGCTGTCAGCGTCCAGGCGAGCACCGCCATCAAGGCGCTCCCGTCGACCTCGGGCAGCTCGGTGCAGCAGGCCCAGCTTTCCCGCGCCGCGATGCAGGCCATCAAGAACGCGCAGAACGAGGCCGAACGCCTTGGCGACACCTTCGTCTCCACCGAGCACCTGCTGCTGGGCCTCGCGTCCGGCAGCGACGACGTCGGCCGGCTGCTGCGCGACGCCGGCGCCTCGCACGAAGCGCTGCTCGCGGCGCTCCCCGGCGTCCGCGGCGACCGCAAGGTGGACAACGCCGACCCGGAAAACACCTTCCAGGCCTTGGAGAAGTTCGGCACCGACCTGACCGCGATCGCGCGGTCCGGCAAGCTGGATCCCGTCATCGGGCGCGACGCCGAGATCCGCCGCATCATCCAAGTGCTCAGCCGCCGGACCAAGAACAACCCGGTGATCATCGGCGAGCCCGGCGTCGGCAAGACCGCCGTCGTCGAAGGCCTCGCCCAGCGGATCGTGGCCGGCGACGTGCCGGAGAGCCTGCGCGGCAAGACCCTGATTGCCCTGGACCTGGCCTCTATGGTGGCCGGAGCCAAGTACCGCGGTGAATTCGAGGAGCGGCTCAAGGCGGTGCTGGAGGAGATCAAGAGCTCCGAGGGCCAGATCGTCACCTTCATTGACGAGCTCCACACCGTGGTGGGGGCGGGCGCGTCCGGGGACAGCTCGATGGATGCCGGCAACATGCTCAAGCCGATGCTGGCCCGCGGCGAGCTCCGGCTGATCGGCGCCACCACGCTGGACGAATACCGCGAGAACATCGAAAAGGACCCTGCCCTGGAGCGCCGCTTCCAGCAGGTCTTCGTCGGCGAACCGAGCGTGGATGACACGATCGGCATCCTGCGCGGACTCAAGGAACGTTACGAGGCGCACCACAAGGTCTCCATCTCCGACTCTGCCCTCGTGGCCGCCGCCACCCTGTCCAACCGGTATATCTCCGGCCGGCAGCTGCCGGACAAGGCGATCGACCTGGTGGACGAGGCCGCGTCCCGGCTGCGGATGGAAATCGATTCCGCCCCGGAGGAGATTGACCAGCTGCGTCGCCAGGTGGACCGGCTGACCATGGAGGAACTGGCCCTGGCCGGCGAGACGGATCCGGCGTCGGTGGAGCGCCTCGCCACCCTCCGTGCGGACATGGCGGACAAGAAGGAGGAGCTCGCGGCCCTGAATGCCCGTTGGGAGGCCGAGAAGGCCGGCCTGAACCGTGCGGGTGACCTGCGCGCCAAGCTGGACGAGCTGCGGTCCGCAGAGGAAAAGGCCGAGCGCGAGGGCGACTTCGAGACGGCATCCCGCATCCTCTATGGGGAGATCCCGGCCCTGGAGCGCGAGCTCAAGGCCGCGGCCGAAGCCGAAGCTTCCGTGACGGACAAGTCCGGGCAGATGGTGGCCGACGAGGTCACCGCGGACGATATCGCCGAGGTGATCTCGGCGTGGACCGGCATCCCGGCCGGCCGCATGCTGCAGGGCGAAAGCCAGAAACTGCTGGAGATGGAGCACGTCCTGGGGGAGCGGCTGATCGGCCAGGCCAAGGCCGTCACCGCGGTGTCCGACGCCGTGCGCCGCGCCCGTGCCGGCATCAGCGACCCGAACCGGCCCACCGGGTCCTTCCTCTTCCTGGGTCCCACTGGCGTCGGTAAGACGGAGCTGGCCAAATCGCTCGCGGACTTCCTGTTCGACGACGAGCGGGCCATGGTGCGGATCGACATGTCCGAGTACTCGGAGAAGCACTCCGTGGCGCGGCTGGTCGGGGCACCTCCCGGCTACGTGGGCTACGAGGAAGGCGGCCAGCTGACCGAAGCCGTCCGCCGTCGCCCCTACTCCGTGCTGTTGCTGGACGAGGTGGAGAAGGCCCACCCGGAGGTCTTCGACATCCTCCTGCAGGTGCTCGACGACGGCCGCCTCACCGATGGCCAGGGCCGCACCGTGGACTTCCGCAACGTGATCCTGGTGCTGACGTCCAACCTCGGCAGCCAGTTCCTCGTGGACCCGGGGCTGGATGCCGCAGCCAAGCGGGACGCGGTAATGGCGACGGTGCACGCCTCCTTCAAGCCGGAGTTCCTGAACCGGCTCGACGAGGTGGTCCTCTTCGACCCGCTCACCGTCGAGGAACTCGCCGAGATCGTGGAACTGCAGGTCAAGGAGCTCGGCGAACGACTCAAGGGCCGCCGCCTGACCCTCGAGGTGTCCGAGGGCGCCCGGGCGTGGCTGGCCGTCACCGGCTTCGACCCGGCATACGGCGCCCGGCCGCTGCGCCGCCTGGTGCAGCGCGAGATCGGCGACCGCCTGGCCAAGGCCATCCTGGCCGGCGAGATCTCCGACGGCGACACCGTGGTCGTGGACACCGCGCCGGACCTGATGGAGCTGACGATGGGCGGTCCGGACGTGTCCGACCGCCCCGCCGGCGGCGCCTCCACCGGAAGCGGGCTCTCGGTCCGCCGCAAGGAGTAGGCGCGGGGTCCCCCCGGCCGCCGGTGGCAAACGCGAAGGGCTGCCAGCCGTTCAACGACGGCGGCAGCCCTTTTGCGTGCCCCCGACCCTTTTTGCGTGCCCCCGACGCGGGCCGGGGGTCCGCGCTAGCGCGGGTCGGTCCAAACCTAGAGCCGGGGGATCAGGGATTCCTTGATGACGTTCCCGCCGTCGGCCACGAAGTAGCAGTCAACCCTGCGGTCTCCCGTGCCCCAGCTGGAGGAGCTGGGGTAGGCCAGTTTGTAGCTGAACTGGTAGTCGCGAGACTTGTCCGTCAGCGGCGCTGCCTTGCAGGTGTCCAGTGCCTTCTGCTTCAGCGGCTCGCGGCCCGGGTAGGCGTCCGAGGCGGCGTACCTGTCCACCGCGACCAGCTGCGCCGAGTGCCCGGTATCGCAGGCCACCACGGTGGAGGTTGGTGCGTTCGCGTCGAAGTCCTTGAAGCAGTCCCCGAGCCGGAAGTCCAGCGGATTGACGCCCTCCAGGGGCAGCGGGCCACGGCTGGCGGGGGCCGCGGAGGAGGCTTCGGCCGCGGGGGCGGGGGAGGTGCCGGCCTCCGGCTGCTTCGCCGTGCCCAGTGAGGTCAGCCACCAGATCACCAGCCCCAGCACGACGACGGCGGCCAGCGCGGCGCCGACCTTTGCCAGGCCCCACCGGTTGGCGGTGGCCCACACGGCATGGCCGAACCGTCGGCCTCCGGTGCCCAGCTTCCCGCCGAATTGCCGGGCGCGCGGTCCCAGGTCCGAGGACTTGAGCTGCGCCGCCTGGGCTGAGAGCAGCTTGCCGAGCTGGGAGGCGCCGGAGGCGGTCCTGCGGTTGCTGGTTCGGGTTGCCGCCTTATCGCCGCGAGCCTCCGACGGCGCCGCCGGCTCTGGCGGGGTTTCGGGGCCGGCTGCTGCGGGACGCGCTGCGGCGTCGTTGCGGGCCACGAGCGGCACCGCGGAAGTCGGCGGCGCCGTCGGCCGCGGTGGAATATATATGGAGGAGGGGATCCGAACCGGCGGGGCCGGCCGCTCGCCGGCGTCGTCCGCCGGGGGAACTTCAGGCATTCCGGCATCGCCGCGCCTGGCGTTCTCGCCGCTCACAGGCTTTTCGGTCACTCGGGAATTCACCTCTTCCGTGCGTACTTGCCGGGGCTGGACGTCCGGCGCGGGCCGCGTTTCCGGGAGCCCATCAAGAGACTCTATCGAAGATGCGCGCCGGGCCGCATGCGCAGGCGCCCGGGCGGCAAGCAGTGACAGCCGAAAGCATGTAATCTAGGTGTACGACAAATTGACCAAACATTCCGGGGCCTCACTAACGCCAATGGTGACCACCTCCGGTCCGAGTACAAAAGGGGGTCACGCCATGGGGCGCGGCCGTCAAAAGGCAAAAGCTACCAAGCAGGCTCGGGATATTAAGTACTATTCCCCGAACACTGACTACACTGCGCTTCAGCGTGAGCTCAAGAGCTCCGAAGGTCGCGCACCGAGTCGTTTTTCGAGTGAGCCGGTTGAGCCGGACTATTCGGCCTACGTGGATAAGTACGCGGACGATGTGGAAGAGGACGACGACGAGGTAGATTCTCGTCGGATAGGTTAGTCGACACTTCTCCAGGGTTCCCTTGCCAGGGCAAGGCACCCACCAAGTTTTTAAGCCCGTCGGGCATGCCTTCTCTGGGGCGTGCCCGGCGGGTTTTTCGCGTCCCCGCGCCCGGGCGCGACGCCCCCGCCCAGCGCCGTTTAGACGGTTCCGTGCCCACTCGACGTATCGGAACATCGAGTGGGCACGGAACCGTCGAAGTGGCGGCACGGAGTCGGTTGCCGCGCCACCCGCCGCGGGCTAACTTGGACTTGCCGGACTGCCCGGCGTTCTTCGGGAAGGACTTCCATGGCCATTCGTTCCGGGTTTGCCCACGGTGAGGTCTGCTGGGCGGACCTCCAGACCTCCGATGTGGCCGCGGCGAAGGAGTTCTACGCAACCATTTTCGGCTGGCGGTATGAGGACCTGCCCACCCCGGATGGCCGCAGCTATTCCCAGGCGTTCCTTGACCAGGAACTGGTGACCGTCATCGCGCCGCAGAACCCGCAGCAGCAGCTGTCGGCGGCCCCGGGGCAGTGGAACGTCTACCTTTCCGTCGACGACGCCGCCGACCTCGCCGCCGAGATCCCGCATGCCGGCGGAGCGCTGGAGTTCGGCCCCGAAAAGGTGGGTGGGACGGGCGTGATGGTCTTCTTCGCCCCGCCCGGCGGCGGCACCACGGGCGCCTGGCAGGCTGGAAGCCACCTCGGCGCGGGACGGGTTGAGGAACCCGGCGCCCTGGCCTGGGCGGAGTTGCTGACGCCCGAGCCGCAGGCCGCCGTCGGATTCTTCCAGCAGCTGTTCGGCCACGAGGTGACGGAGTACCCGCAGGACGACGGCGGCACCTACACGACGCTGATGGTGGGCGGCGCCGAGGTGGCGGGGATCGCCACTGTTCCCGCGTCAGGGAACGCGCTCAAGCCCGGGTGGCAGGTGTACTTCGGCGTGGCAAGCGTCGCGGATGCGGTCGCAGCAGCCGTGGCCGCGGGCGGCACGGTCGTGGTCGAGCCGGAGGACGTCGAGGAAGCCGGCACCATCGCGACCCTGGGCGATCCGCAGGGCGGCTTTTTCAGCGTGCTGGAGATTTAAAGCAGATCGAGTGCTCCGTATCTGCCGTTTAGAGGGGTCTAAACGGCAGATACGGAGCACTCGATTCGGGTGTGCGGCGCGTAAGCCTTAGGCGTAGGCGTTGACCATCCGGACGGCGCCGCCGTCGACGCCCTTGGCGCCCTGGACGTAGTCCGGGCCGGTCCGCACGGCTGAATCGGAGTCTTCCCCGACGGTGCCCATGATCCACGAGGGCAGGCCGCGGGCGTTGAGGTGGTTCACGGCGGCGTCGGCGGCTTCGGGGGAGACGATCGCCACCATGCCCACGCCCACGTTGAGGGTGCGCTCGAGGTCGGCCAGCGGAACGTTGCCCAGCTGGGACACCAGCTTGAAGATGGCGGGCAGTTCCCAGGTGGCGCGGTCCACGGTGGCCAGCAGGCCCTGCGGCAGGACGCGGGCAAGGTTCGCGGCCAGCCCGCCGCCGGTGACGTGGCTGAAGCCGTGCACGGCCCGGCCGGCGGCGGAGCCGTCCACCGGGAAGGTGCGGGCGAGGTCCAGGCAGTCCGCGGCGTACACGCGGGTGGGTTCGAGGAGTTCCTCGCCCAGGGTGCGCTCAAATTCGGAAACGTGCCGGTCCAGGGCCCAGCCGGCGTGGTTGACCACGCGGCGGACCAGGGAGTAGCCGTTGGAGTGCAGGCCGGAGGATGCCATGCCGATCACCACGTCGCCGGCGCGGACGCGGTCCGGGCCCAGCAGCGCGTCGGCTTCGACCACGCCGGTGGCGGCACCGGCCACGTCGTACTCGTGCTCGCCCAGCAGGCCCGGGTGCTCGGCGGTTTCGCCGCCCACCAAGGCGGTGCCGGCGACCGAGCAGGCCGCCGCGATGCCGCGCACGATGTCCGCGATGCGCTCCGGGACCACCTTGCCGCAGGCGATGTAGTCGGTCATGTAGAGCGGCTCGGCGCCCACCACGACGATGTCGTCCACCACCATGCCCACCAGGTCGAACCCAATGGTGTCGTGGATGTCCATGGCCTGGGCGATGGCCACCTTGGTGCCCACGCCGTCGGTGGACGTCGCCAGCAGCGGACGCTTGTAGGTCAGCAGCCTGGAGACGTCGTACAGGCCGGCGAACCCGCCGACGCCGCCGATCACCGAGGCGTTGTGGGTCGCCTTGACGGCGTCCTTCATGAGTTCGACGGCGCGGTCGCCCGCTTCGACGTCGACGCCGGCAGAGGCGTAGGTGATCCCGGTGTTCTGGGCGTCGTTCATGTCAGCGGCCGTGGAGGCGGAAGTCATACTGGCTCTTTCTTGTCGGCATCAAGCTTGTCGGCGGGTACGCGGTCGGCGTCGGTGAGCAGTTCTTCGAATTCGGCGTCGGGTCCCGGATCGCAACCCGTGGCGCCGGCTTTCTCGGCGGGATCCTCGTCGGCCGGGACGGCGGCGTCGGACACGGCGTTTGCAGCGGCGTCGGCCGCGGGAGCCCCGGGTGCGGCGGTGCCGGCTGCGACGGGCGTTGCGGCGGGCAGGCCACCCAAGTCCGTGCGCTCCAGCAGGTTTTTGCCGAGCTTGTCGGCACCGGGCAGCTCGATCGGGTACTGCCCGGTGAAGCAGGCCGTGCAGAGGCGTTCGCGCGGCTGCCGGGTGGCGCCGATCATGCCGTCCTCGGAGATGTAGGCGAGTGAATCCGCGCCGATGGCCTGTGAGATCTCCTCGATGGTGGCGCCGTTGGCGATCAGCTCGGCGCGGGAGGCGAAGTCGATGCCGTAGAAGCAGGGCCACTTCACCGGCGGGGAGGAAATCTTTACATGCACGGCGGCGGCGCCGGCCTCGCGGAGCATCCGCACGATGGCGCGCTGGGTGTTGCCGCGGACGATCGAGTCGTCCACCACCACCACGCGCTTGCCGCGGATCACGGACTCAAGCGCGTTGAGCTTGAGCCGGATGCCGAGCTGGCGCAGCGTCTGCGAAGGCTGGATGAAGGTACGGCCCACGTAGGCGTTCTTGACGAAGCCGTGCGCGAACGGGATGCCGGATTCCTCGGCGTAACCGACGGCGGCCGGGGTGCCGGACTCCGGCACCGGGATGACGATGTCCGCTTCCTGGGTGTTTTCGCGGGCCAGCTGGCGGCCCATCTCCACGCGGGATTCGTAGACGGAGCGGCCGGCAATGGCGGCGTCCGGGCGGGCGAGGTAGACGTACTCGAAGACGCAGCCAGCCGGCGTCGGCTCGGCGAAGCGCTGGGAACGGACGCCCTGCTCGTCGATGGCGATGAATTCGCCGGGTTCGATCTCGCGGATGAAGCTCGCGCCGACGGTGGCGAGGGCCGACTGTTCGGACGCCACCACCCAGCCGCGCTCCAGGCGGCCGAGGACCAGCGGACGGATGCCGTAGGTGTCGCGGGCCGCGTAAAGGGTGCCTTCGTCCATGAAGACAAAGCAGAAGCCGCCCCTGATCTTGGGCAGCAGCTCAATGGCGGTCTCTTCGAGGGACTTGCCCTCCTCGCCCTCGAGCAGGGCCGTGACCAGGGCGGTGTCCGAGGTGTTGCCCTGCTTCATTTCGCCGGTGAGCTGGCCGCCGTTGCGGTCCACGATCATGGCCTTGAGCTCGGCGGTGTTGGTCAGGTTTCCGTTGTGCGCCAGGGCGACCGTGCCGGTGGCCGTTGCGCCGAGGGTGGGCTGGGCGTTGGCCCAGTGGCTGGCGCCGGTGGTGGAGTAGCGGCAGTGGCCGACAGCCAGGTGCCCGGTCAGGGTGTTCAGCGTGGTTTCGTCGAAGACCTGGGAGACGAGGCCCATGTCCTTGTAGACGTTGATCCGCTTGCCGTCGCTGGTGGCAATACCAGCCGACTCCTGACCGCGGTGCTGCAGCGCGTACAGCCCGTAGTAGGTGAGTTTTGCTACCTCTTCGCCGGGAGCCCAGACCCCGAAGACGCCACATGCGTCCTGCGGGCCTTTTTCGCCAGAGAGAAGGTCATGAGAAAGTTTTCCATCGCCGCGTGCCACTGGTCGATTATCTCACGTTGTGCGCTAGGACTTTTCCGGGGGCCGGTTTATGACCTGACGTTCGGTGTCCGCCCGCTTAGGCGCGATCCTCGTCGTCGGTGTCCGGAACGGAGTCCGGAACCGATTCGACGACGGCGCGCTCGGCCCGGCGGACGCTCAGCCGGTCCAGCACGAGGGCGACGGCGGCACCCAGGATAGCGCCACCGGCGATGCAGAAGGTCAGGAAGAAGCCGAAGACCGAGTTGGCGTCATAGCCCTCGTCGCCCGGCAGCCCGTAGGCGATGACGGCGGCCACCACTACGCCCAGCAGCCCGCCCAGGATCAGGAACGGCACGTACTTCGGAGCGCGACGGACGGTGACGGAGCGGCGCTCGGGCGCAACGGGGGAGTCTTCAGGAGCCATGCGGTTAAGCCTACTGCCCGCACCGGCCCTGCTTTGGCGGCGGCGATTTCGCGCCGGTTCCGGACCGCCGCTACCCGGATCCGCGGCGCGGCTGTCCGATTCCGTGGCAGAAATCCGGGACCCTAGCGGGAACCCGGGCGGCGGGGCACACTAAGGGGTGGGGGAGGGTGCGGTCCGGACTTTTTAAGGACGCACCATGTCAGTTGCAGCGGACAGTATCCGGGACCGTCAGCGCATCATCTGGGACCAGTTCGCGGCGGGCTGGAAAAAGTGGGACGCGGAACTGCTCGGCTGGCAACAACCCTTCGTCGACGCCGTGATCCAGGACGCCAGGCTCCAGCCCGGCTCCATGGTGCTCGACGTCGCCTCGGGCACCGGCGAGCCAGGGCTCACCGCGGCGACCCTGGTGCCAGACGGTGAAGTGGTCCTGACCGACATCTCGGCCGGAATGTTGCACGTGGCCGAGGACAAAGCGTCCGCACGGGGCCTGGCCAACGTGAGCTTCAGTGTCTGCGACGCCGCAGAGCTGCCCTTCGACGACGGCACGTTCGACGCCGTCCTGTGCTGTTTCGGCGTCACGTTCTTTCCCGACATGAAAGCCGCCCTGCGGGAGATGGTGCGGACGGCCAAGCCCGGGGCGAGGATCAGCGCCGCCGTCTGGGGCCGGCCCGCAGAAAATCCGTGGGCGAGCCTCATCCTCGGCACCCTCGCTCATCATACGGAACTGCCTTCCCCGCCCGCGGACTTGCCCGGACTGTTCCGTTGCTCCGCGCCGGGAGTCATGCCACGGATGTTCAGGGACGCCGGCCTGACGGACGTTGCGGAGCGAAAGGTCAGCACGGACCTGGTGCATGACTCCCCGGACAGCTACTGGGAGTTCATCACTGATATCGCGACCACGGTGGCCACGGGCCTGGCCATGGCGGACAAGGAAGCACGGTTGCTGATCCGCTCCGACGTGTTCCAGATGCTGGGCCGCTATGGGCACCAGGGCGCGCTCAGGCTCCGGTCGACGGCGACGATCGTGGCGGGCACCCGGGCGTAGCTCTTGTCCGCGGCGAATTCCGCGCCGGTTACGGACCGATGCACCCCGGATCCGGGCCGCGGCTGTCCGTAACCGGCGCGGATTTCCGGAAGCAGCGCGGCATCACCGGCGGCATGCCGGCCTGACCAGCCGCGGGACCCTGTGGGCAGCGAGGAACGCCGTGAATTTCGCCGGTCCGGAGATCTCGGTCCAGGTCCAACGGATGACCCGCCGCCCGGTCGCCCGGATCCGGTCCTCGCGGCGCTTCTCGTCGATGACGACTTCTGCGGGGGTCCGTCCCTGGAGGTACTCGGCCTTCTGGTACTTGACCAGGCCGTCGAATTCCCCGCACAGCCGCTCCTCCGGCCACTCAAAATCCGTGTAGGCGGCCAGTCCGCGGGCATCACGGATGGGTGTCTGCAAGCGAGGGGGCTCGAAGCCCAGCCGATGCATTAGCGCGCGGCTCACCGATTCCCCGGGAGATCCCGACGCAGGGTCTGCGAAGTCGATTGCGGCCCGGATTCTGCGCGCCGCTGCCGCGCTGTAGTTGGTTCCGATGCCGTCTTCGAGCTCCTCCTTGCTCAGTGCAGGCAGCCCAGGCTGCGGACGCAGCACGTGGTCAAGTACCGCGACGGCCTGTTCAAATGACTCGAACGCCGCCAGATCCAGGACGGTCCGGAGCCGCCCCGTGACCAGCAGCCCCCGGCGCTCTTCGACCTGCAGGGACGTCTGGTCGGCGTAATGCCGACGGACGCCCGCCCGCGAGCGGCCACCGCCGTCGTCGGAGGTGCAGGCATGCACCAGCGTGGGGCGGCCCAGCACCGGAAGGTCCCACAGTGCGGCCGAGGACTTCCGGCAGAACACGGTGCGGCTTTGCAGCGTCGAGGCGGCCGCCTGGATCAGGAGCGGGTACCGGTCCCAGCTCGGCAGCGCGTCCCAGGCCGCCGACTGAACGTAGACGCCCCGCCTGATTCGGCGCAGCTCGCCCGCCGCGGCCCGACGGCACAATTCGCGGGCGTCCCGGCCGAGCCGTGCCGAGTCGCTGCTGAGAATGAGCCCGGGAAGTTCCATGCCCCGATGCTGTCCTGCCGCCCGGTCGTCGGCAACGGGGCCGACGGCGGATGTGGACAAGTCCTGCTATGCCCTTGGATTTCCGCTGCGCTTTCGGACGCAGGCAGGCCGGATCGGGCGTGCGCCTGTCCGGAAACGCCGCGGATATCCGAAAATGGCGCGGACTCCCTAGACGCCCAGCTCGTCCTTAAGCGCCGCGACGTGGCCCTCTGCCTTGACCTGGTACTGCGCCAGCTTCACCTTGCCCTCGGTATCGAGGACCACGGTTGAGCGGACGATGCCCTCGGTGATCTCGCCGCGGACCAGCTTCTCGCCCCACGCGCCGTAGGCGAGGGCCACAGCGTGGTCCTGATCGGCCAGCAGCGGGAAGGTCAGGGCAAAGTCGCCGGTGAAGTGCGCCAGCGCCTCGGGGGCGTCAGGGGAGATGCCCAGAACTTCGTAGCCGGAGCCCTGCAGGGAGGCCAGGCTGTCGCGGAAGTCGCACGCCTCGGTGGTGCATCCGGGGGTGGCGGCCTGCGGGTAGAAGTACACGATGACGTTCTTGCCGCGGTAGTCAGCCAAGGACACGGGCTTCCCCTCGGCGTCGGGCAGCGTGAAATCGGGGGCCGGGGTTCCGGGCTGAAGCTTGACGGTGAGGTTCTGGCTCATGGGAGTCCTTCGCTTGGTGGCGGCTGGAAATTGGTCTGTGGTGCACAACACCCCGGGCGGATCCGGTATTCCGGCGCTCCAGCAACCGATCAGGGAGCCGTGCGCTGCCCGCTGGTCCAGTCGAACGCCGAGGCCGCCGGCGCCTTGTATTCCAGGCCGACGCGGCCCGCGTAGCCGAGCTCGCGGCTGCGGGCGATCCACTGCTCCAGCGGCAGCCCGCCGGTTCCGGGAGCGCCGCGCCCCGGCGAATCCGCGACCTGGATGTGGCCGAAGTCCGGGGCGTACCGTTCGATCACGGCGTCGACGTCGTCGCCGTTGACCGAGAGGTGATAGAAATCGGCGAGCAGCTTGACGTTCAAGGCGCCGGTTTCCTCCCGCACCCGGTCGATCACCCGCACGGCGTCTTCGGCCGTGCGGAGCGGGTAGTCGGGGGCTCCGCTGACCGGCTCGAGCAGCACGGTTCCTCCGATGCGGGCCACGGAGGAGGCGGCGGCAGCGAGGTTCTCTATCGCGAGCTCGTCCTGGGCCTCGGCGGCGTGCCCGGTCTGCCGGTTGCCGTAGAGGGCGTTGAACGAGGTGCAGCCGAGCCGGCCGCCGATGCCTGCCACCACCTCGATGTTGTCCCGGAACTCGGCGGAACGGCCGGTCCAGGAGACGAGGCCGCGGTCGCCGGCGGGCATGTCGCCGGCGTTGAAGTTGAGGCCGGCAAGCTGGACCCCCGCGTCCGTGATCGCGCGTTCGAAGCGGTCCAGCTCGGCGTCGCCGGGCACGGACTCTGCGAACGGCCACCAGAACTCGACGGCGTCGAAACCGGCAGCCTTTGCCGCAGCAGGCCGTTCGAGCAGCGGGAGGTCATCCAGCATGATCGAGCAGTTCACGGAGTAGCTCAACGCGGTTTCCTTCCGGCCCGGGCGTGGATGCCCTATCTCTTGCGTGGATCCTTCCGGGCGGCCAGGCCCACCAGCGCGCCGATAGCCAACCCGATCAACAGGCCGGTAAAGGGCTTGTCCACGGTGGCCACGCCGACGGCGAAGCCGATGGCCGCGCCAACGAGCATTCCGATCCACAAGGACTCGTACTTCACAGCCTCAGGCTAGCAAGCCAACGCCTATAGTCGGATGATGGAACAGCGAATCTTGGGCAAGACCGGACGGCACGTCTCCATCATTGGCCTGGGCACGTGGCAGCTCGGTGCAGACTGGGGCAACGTGGATCCGGCGCAGGCGCAGGCCATCCTGGCCGCCTCGGTGGAGGCCGGGGTCACATTCTTCGACACCGCGGACGTCTACGGCGACGGCCGCAGCGAGCAGGCCATCGGCACCTTCCTCGCGGACAACCCGGGCCTGGACATCACGGTCGCCACCAAGATGGGCCGCCGGGTGGAGCAGCGTCCGGAAAACTACAACCTCGCCAACTTCCGCGCCTGGACGGACCGGTCCCGGCGGAATCTCGGCGTCGAGCAGCTCGACCTGGTCCAGCTGCACTGCCCGCCCAGCGCCGTCTACAGCAACGCCGAGGTGTACGACGCGCTGGACACCCTCGTAGCCGACGGCGCCATCCGGAACTACGGGGTCAGCGTGGAGCGGACCGACGAAGCCCTCGAAGCGATGCGCCACGACGGCACAGCCAGCGTGCAGATCATCCTGAACGCCTTCCGGCTCAAGCCGCTGGACGAGGTGCTGCCCGCTGCGGCAGCCGCCGGCGTCGGCATCATCGCCCGCGTGCCGCTCGCCTCCGGGCTGCTCTCCGGCAAGTACACGGCGGACACCTCCTTCGCGGCGGACGACCACCGCAACTACAACCGGACAGGCTCGGCGTTCGACGTGGGGGAGACCTTCTCCGGCGTGGACTTCGGCGAGGGACTCAAAGCCGTGGCCGAGTTCGAACAGCTTGTGCCGGACGGCGTCAGCACCGCCCAGGCGGCCCTCGCCTGGATTGCCGCGCAGGACGGCGTCAGCACGGTGATTCCGGGCGCCCGAAACGTTGAGCAGGCGCGCGCCAACGCCGAGGCCGCGACGGTCAGCGGCATCGACTCCACGTTCGACGTCGGCGTCCACGAGGTCTATGACCGCTACTTCCGCGCGGCGATCCACCCGCGCTGGTAGCCGCGGGCCCTACTCGGGCGGGTACCAGACCCGGCGGCCGTCGACGCGGGCGAACGAGGTCAGGGTGTGCGGTTTGGCGGACGTTGCCGACATGATGTCCAGCACGCTGACGTTCCGCACCAGCAGCGCGTCGCCGATCAGGGACCGGTGGCAGCGCCAGGGCACGGCCTCCGCGCACATGATGGCGGCGTCGCTGTGGCGTCCGCGTTCCATCAGCTGTTCGACGGCGGCGGCGAACTCCTCGGTCTGCATGTAATCCGCGTAGCCCCGGAACGACGCGTTCCGCCAAGCGCCGTTAGGACTGTCTTTGGTGGTGTGCCTCAGGCCGCCGAGGGATTCCATCCGCCGGTACGTAATGCCGCTGGCACGGACGCTCGCCGCGAGGGCGTCCGCATTGAACTGCGGATTGTGCCGCGACTTCGGGACGGTGCGCACATCGATCAGCTTCTTGATGCCGTGGGCCTTGAGGATGCCGATGAATTCCTCGATGGGATGAGTGGAGTGCCCCACCGTGAAGATGGTCGTGTCCGTCATGTCCCCATGCTAGGGCGGTGTCAATGTCCGTGCGGAAGCGACGCGGATAGTCTGGTGGACCTAGAAGCCGCCAAGCTGCCAAGCTGCCATGGGAACGGACCGGGAGATGATTGCACCCTCGATCGATGACTTTGTAGACTGGCTCGCGTCCGTGCGGACCGGGCCCGGGTGCGCCAACTTCCTCGACCACTCCGTGCCCGCGAATGCGCTGCGCCGGCGGAACCTGGCTATCTACCTGCAGGAAATGCGGGAGCGTTCCCCCAAGGTGCTGCTGCTGGGGGAGGCACCGGGCTTCCGCGGCATGCGGCTCACCGGGGTTCCGTTCACGAACCGCACCATCATGGAGGGGCCTGCCAACGCCTTTGGTTTGTTCGGGCCGGGGAAGGGCTACGTGCTGCCGCCGGATGCGGCTGGAGTTGCCGCGGAGCCGACGGCGACCGTGATGTGGGACGTGCTGGCCGAGCTGGGATTCCTGCCGCTGCTCTGGAGTGCGTGTCCGTGGCACACCCACGTGCCCGGGAAGCCGTTGTCCAACCGCACTCCCAACGCGTCCGAGGCCGCGCTGGGAACCCCGTTCTGGCAGGCGCTCGCGGCGGAATTTGCGATAGAAACGGTGGTGGCGGTGGGCAACGTGGCGCACCACAGCCTGCAGCGCAGCGGCCTGGATGTGACGAAAATCAGGCACCCGGCCCACGGCGGCCGGTCCGGCTTCAAACGCGGACTCGAAGAGCTGATCGCAGCCGGCGCCGGCGGTGAGTGTCCAAGTTAGTGTGGGAGAAAGTCCATCCCCGGATGAAAGGCAGTGCCATGAGTGATCCGAACGAACCGAGCAACGATCCCGCCGGCCTGCGCGGGCCCGGCGACCCGGAGGCCGCGAAAGCTCGCCAGCAGCAAGGCGACGACGACGCCGTCGAGGCCCGACAGCCGCACGCCGAACCTGGCAGCGCCGGCAACATCCGCGAGGAACAGCAGACCCAGGCCGCCGGAACCGTGCCTGCGGCCTACATCGGGTCAGGCGACCCGACGTCGGACGACAAGCCGGAAGACGCCGTCGACGCCGGCGGGTGGGACGACGAGGTCTAACCGTCCGTAACCGAGCGCAGGAAAGCCAAGGGACTTCCCTTGGCTTTCCGGTGAGGCGATGTCAGCGCCTAGTCGTCAGCGCCGGACGGTTCCCTCCTTGCTCATTTCCCAGCGGGTCCAATCGGACCAGTGCTTGCCGGTGCGCACGCGGAACGAAACGAGTTGGTACACCTGCTCGCTGTTGTGGCGGCCTTGGATTGGCACGCGGTCATAGCTGTGAATGGTGACCGAGTCGTCGGGGCGGTTGAAGGACTGCCAGAACGTGGACCTGCCCAGGAAATCGTCGTTGCGACCGCGCTCGTCTTCATAGCGCAGCTGCCTGATCTGCACGGCCTTGTTGTCCTTGCAGTCCACCCTGATGCGGAAATCGACCCAGTGGTTGCGCTCGGTGGGCCTCAACGGTTCCACCGTGCAGCCACGAAGCGAAGTCGAGGCATCGGCCGGGGCGGCGAGGGCGACAGGGCCGCCGATAAGCCCCAAGGTGACGGCCGAGACCAGGGTGAACCTGGCCGCCAGGGGGCGGGTTTTTGTTGAAGGGGTAGTAACGGACATTTCTTTTGGTGCTCCTACTGGAGGATGCGGATCTACAGGGGCGGACGGCGTGCGCCGGTCGCGACCACGCAGCGGTGGCACCGCCTATGCGGTGGCACGCCGTCCAGTACTTATTTAGCTTGCCCGTGCTAACTGGGGGCCCAGGCCGAGGCTGCAGATGGCGCTCCCGGTACGTTAATCGTGCGCCTGCGGACACGCCTTCGCCAGTCCCGCGGCGCTTTCTGAAAAGCGCCACGGAAACGGACGGGGGCACCCCGGACCCGGGGTGCCCCCGTCCGGAACCGGTGCGGAAACCGCGGCGGCGGAGGCTACTTCGCCAGGAACCCCAGCAGCGCCTCATTGACCTCGGCGGCGTGGGTCCAAAGCATTCCGTGCGGGGCGCCGTCGATCTCCACGTACTCCGCGCTGGGCAGGGCCTTGGCGAAACGGCGGCCGGTGACGTCGATCGGCAGGATCTGGTCCGCGGTGCCGTGGACAATCAGGGCCGGGACGTCGATCTTGGGGATGTCCCCGCGGAAGTCGGTGAGCCAGGTGGGCTGTGCGGCGGCCGACGCCGTCGGGCCGCCCGCGGTGGCGGTGTTCCAGCCGGCCCGCATGACTTCCTCGCTGAGCCGCGGGGTGCCCAGGAAAGTGTCGCTGTTGTAGAAGTTCTTGAAGAAGTCGGTGAAGAAGGCGTAGCGGTCCGCCGTGACCGCCTCCATCAGCCCGTCGAACACGGACTGCGGGACGCCCTCCGGGTTGTCCCCGGCCTGCAGGATGTAGGGCTCCAGCGAGCCCAGGAACACCGCCTTCGCCACCCGCGCCGAGCCGTAGCTGCCCAGGTAGCGGCCCACTTCGCCGGTGCCCATCGAGAAGCCGACGAGGACGGCGTCGTTGAGGTCCAGGCTGGTCATCAGGGTGTTGAGGTCCGCGGCGAAGGTGTCATAGTCGTAGCCTTCGGTGGGCTTGCTGGACTGGCCGAAGCCGCGGCGGTCGTAGGTGATGACGCGGTACCCGGCGGCGAGGAGTGCGGTGGTCTGCTTCTCCCAGGACGAGCCGTCCAGCGGATAGCCGTGGATCAGGACCACCGGCTGCCCGGCCCCGTGGTCCTCGTAGTAGAGCTCGACGTCGGTGCTGTTCTCGGTTCCAACCTTGATGTATGCCATGAAAGCGGTCCTCTCGGTCTGAAGTCGGTGCGTGCGTCCCGTGGTGGGTCCCACTGTAGGAACCTAACGCCTCCGCCGGACAGGGTGTTCCACGAATTTGCTCCCGATACCCCTGGGGGTATAAATTGGTCGTAGACCACCGAGGTCACAGACCGAGCTAAGGGAGACACCAGATGTGCCGACAGGTTGCATGCAAGAAGTGCGGTAAGACCACCTGGGCCGGTTGCGGCCAGCACGTTGACCAGGTCATGCGCGGCGTCAAGAGCGCGGACCGCTGCAAGGGCCACGCCGACGAGCCCAAGACCGGCTTCTTCGCCAAGCTGTTCGGCCGCTAGGAACATCCGGCGCCAGGCGACGGCGGCGGGTGGCCGCCGTCGTCCGGCGCCCCGGCCTACTAGGCTGGCAACTATGCCGAAGAAGATCACCGTCAGCCTGCCGGACGCGACCCTGCGTGAGTACCTCCCGCCCCACCCGGACGTGACCATCCTCGAGTGGGACCTGTCCGGCGAAGCGCCGCAGCCAAGGATCGACATCGTCGTGCCGCCGTACATGGGCGGGTGGGCCCCTCTGCGCGGACTGGAAAACGTGGAGACGGAGCTGGTGCAGAGCCAGTCGATCGGGTACGACGGCGTGGAAGACTTCCTGCCGTCCGGCCGGGTGCTGGCGAATGCCGCGGGTGTCCACGAAGCATCCACCGCCGAGCTCACCCTGGCCCTGATCCTGGCCAGCCAGCGGGAATTTCCCCGGATGCTGCTGAACCAGCAGGAGGGCCGCTGGGAGAGCCGCCCCACCGCCAGCCTCGCGGACCGGCGGGTGCTGATTGTTGGCTACGGCGGCGTCGGCAAGGCGATCGAGGACCGGCTGCTGCCGTTCGAAACCTCTGTCACGCGGGTGGCCAGCAAGGCCCGGTCCGACGCGCGCGGCCAGATCCACGGCATCGATGAACTGCACGGCCTGCTGCCGGACCAGGACATCGTCGTCGTCGTCGTTCCGCTGAGCGAGTCCACCCGGAACCTCATTGACGACGCCTTCCTCGCGGCGATGCCCGACGGCGCGCTGCTGGTCAACGTTGCCCGCGGCCCCGTCGCGGACACGGAGGCGCTGGTCAAGCACACCGCCTCGGGCCGGATCCGCGCCGCCCTGGACGTCACCGACCCGGAGCCGCTGCCACAGGACCACCCGCTCTGGTCCACCCCCGGAGTCATCATCAGCCCGCACATCGGCGGAGCCACCTCGGCCATGCGCCCGCGGATGGGGAAGCTGCTGCAGCGCCAGATTGAGCTCATGCTCGCGGACGAACCGCCTGCGAACGTCGTAATCGGCGGCTAGGCAGGTCCGGGCCGGCTGAGGGGGAGGGAGCCCGGACTGGGGTGCCCCCCTTTTTGGCGTCTGGGCCCTCGGGACGGCCACAAACGCAGTCCACGGACACTCAGGTACCGCTCCCGCCGTGTCCAGGGGCCGCCCTGCAAACTCGCCAACCAAATCTCCGTGGTTGCGGCCCGGTTTGTACGGATGGGCACAAATTTCCGCGCCGCAGGGCCCCGAGCTGGGTCGATGCCCCCTCCAGCGGCCGTGAATGCCGCCCACGGCGCCGGCTGTCGCTCCAGAATCCATGGCAGAAACACCCCCGGCGGTGGGTGAATTCCGCTCCTCGGGAGGGGTCCCGCGCCGGCGCGGGCGCCCGCCGTTTCCCCGCATAGGCAGTCCGGGCCGAGTAGCCAGCCCCAGCGTCCGCGTAGAAGCTGCGCAAACACGGGTACAGGTGGCCGGAAGTCCGGTAGCTTCTACCCGCGCTCGCGGAGAAACCCCCACCTTAGCCTCTGGCTTGGCAGCTTCTTCAGCCAGACCATTCACTGAAAATTGGGGGGAATCATGCAATCCTCTGCCCGTCCACCAGTACGACAAGTTTCCAGGCGTCGCCTAACCAGACCGGCCGCCGTCGCGGCTCTCGCGCTCCTGGCCAGCAGCATGGGCCCCCTCGTCGGGACGCCCAGCATCTTCGGCCCGGAAGCGGCTCAAGCCGCGGTTCCCGCGAGCGCGACCGATGAGTCGAAGGTCCCGCACTACTTCGGCCCTTACCCCAACTGGGCAAACAGCCCGCAGACCCTAGCCGACGCCATGGTCAAAATCAGCGTCGGAACCCCCACGCCGGTCCTGTACGGCAACCCGCTGGTCGAACGCAAGTACGCGACCGACTGGGCGAAGCCGACCGGTGAGATGGGTCCGGTGCTGGTGATTCTGGACCACACCAAGCTGCCCGCCGGAACACTCAAAGATTTCCAGAGCTGGAACCAGGGCACCGCCGGTGGCAGCCCCACCACCTCGGCCGGCAACATCTTCCACGCGCTGGTGCTGCGGCCGACCGGCACCGCCGGGGAGTACACCGTCGTGTACGCCAGTGACGAACTGAAGGTGCCGACGCCGACCGTTGCCACCGGCGAGGTCGAGACCTACGCCGTGCCGCCGGTGGCAGTGCAGAAGGACGACGTCATCGGCTTCTACGGCCAGGGGGTGCCGGTCGACACCGAAGTCCCCGCCAACGGCGACGCCCTGAGCACGCCGGCAAGCGGTGACCCGACGATGACCACCAACGTGGCGCCGGCCAAGGACAGCACGGTCAAGCTCGGAGCCTCCAACTACCCTGACTTCTCCCACGACCGCACCTACTCCTTCGGCGCCGACGTCACGCCGA
The DNA here is from genome assembly GCF_056398965.1 of Arthrobacter sp. 01T414. Classification (NCBI taxonomy): domain Bacteria; kingdom Bacillati; phylum Actinomycetota; class Actinomycetes; order Micrococcales; family Micrococcaceae; genus Arthrobacter; species Arthrobacter sp. 01T414. The sequence goes on from NZ_JBFTQK010000001.1 coordinate 156,427, forward strand.
CCATCACCGACCCGGGCACGGGTGCGGAAGCCACCGCCTCGGTAGACCCGAAGACCGGAGCCATCTCCGGAGTCACCGTCACCAGCCCGGGTGCCGGCTACGCGGTCCCGCCTACGGTGGAAATCACCACCGCCGGAGTCACCCCCACGGCGGTGGCGAAGGCCACCGCCAAGATCGCTACCGGCGTCATCACCAGCATCGACGTCAACGAGACCGGTTACGGATTCTCCAAGCCGGCCGTGACCCTGACGGGAGGCAACCCCACCGCGGGCTCGGAGGCCCACGCCCTTGCCAGCGGGACGGTCGACAACCTGAAGCTGAACGACGGCGGCAAGGGCTACCAGGCCCAGCCGCTGGTGGAGATCTCCAAGCCTGACCTCGCCGACGGCGAGCAGGCCACCGGCAAAGCGACGATGGACGCTAACGGCGTCGTCACCGGCGTCGAGATTGCGAACGGAGGCAGCGGCTACACCTCCGCCCCGACCGTGATCATCAGCGACGCCAGCAAGAACGCTCCCGAACTCGAGGCCAAGGTTGAGGCCACCATCGGCATTACCCGGATCGACGTCACCGACGGCGGCGCGGGCTACGACTCAGCACCCACCGTGACGATTGCCGACACGGTGGGAACACCGGACAAGGGCGCGAGCGCCACCGCGAAGGTAGCGGTCAAGGGCTCGGTCACCGACATTGTGGTCACCAGCCCCGGCGCCGGCTACCTCACCCCCGGAATCAAGAAGTTCGTCGACACCCTGCCAGGGGAGGGAGAAGCCAACGCCAACGACCTGGGCCAGTACATCCCGGTCGCGGTGCCCGACACCACCACCTACCCCGGCACGGACTACTACGAGATCGCCGTTGTGCAGTACCGGATGAAGTTCCACCGCGACCTGCCGGCCACCCTGCTCCGCGGCTACGTCCAGCTCTCCACCAGCGTCGTCCCGGGCAAGAAGGTCGCCCTCGGCAACGCCAACCTTGACCCGGCACTGCCGGATACCCCGATCAACTTCACTGGCGTCGACGGGCCGCATTACCTTGGCCCGACCATCGTCGCCACGAAGAACCGGCCCGTCCGGGTGCTGTTCCGTAATCTGCTGCCCACGGGCACGGACGGCGACCTGTTCCTCCCGGTGGACACCACGGTGATGGGTGCGGGTGCCGGCCCCAAGATGATGACGCTCGACCCCAAGACCAAGATCCCGATGGACATGGCGAAGGACGAGAAGAGCGTCCTCGACGGCGTGCGCAACCCGATGTGCGGGCAGACGCCGAAGCCGACCACCTGCTACTCGGAGAACCGCGCCACCCTGCACCTGCACGGCGGCATCACACCCTGGATCAGCGATGGCACGCCGCACCAGTGGGTCACCCCGACCGGTGAGAACACCGCATACCCGAAGGGTGTCAGCGTCAGCAACGTCCCGGACATGCCGGATCCCGGCCCCGGTGCGGAAACGTTCTTCTACACCAACCAGCAGAGCGCCCGGATGATGTTCTACCACGACCACGCCTGGGGCATCACGCGACTCAACGTCTACGCCGGCGAGGAAGCCGGCTACATGATCACCGACGACGCCGAGAAGAAGTTGATGGCTCCCGGCGGCGCCCTCGAAGGCCTCGGCATGGGCACCCAGCTCACCATCCAGGACAAGACCTTCGTGCCCAGCGCGAAGCGGATGGCCCAGCTCGACCCGACATGGGACGCGAAGAAGTGGGGCGGCGAGGGCAACCTCTGGCAGCCGCACGTCTACATGCCCGCCCAGAACCCCGGCGACCCCAGCGGGATGAGCGCATTCGGCCGCTGGTTCTACGGACCGTGGTTCTGGCCGCCGGCCAAGGACGCCAAGTACCCGCCCATGGCCAACCCCTACTACGACCCCAACTGCGACCCGAACACCGCCGACTTCTGCGAGCCGGCCCTGATCCCGTCCACACCCAACAACTCGGTCGGGATGGAAGCCTTCCACGACACCCCTGTCGTCAACGGCACCGCCTACCCGACCAAGACCCTGGACCCGAAGACCTACCGGTTCCGGATCCTCAACGGCTCTGACGACCGGTTCTGGAACCTTTCCTGGTACGTGGCCGATCCCGCCACGGGCACCGAGGTGGCGCTGAAGGCCAGCGAGGTCTCCATGGCGCAGACGGATCCGGTGGTCACGCCGACGCCGGACACCACGAAGAGCCCCAAGGGCCCTGACTGGATCCAGATCGGCAACGAGGGCGGCTTCCTGCCGACCCCGGCCGTGGTCCCCGCCCACGAGACGACGTGGATCACCGACCCGACCCGGTTCGACGTCGGCAACGTCGACCAGCACTCGCTGCTGCTGGCACCGGCCGAACGCGCCGACGTGATCGTCGACTTCTCCGCCTACCGGGGCAAGACGCTGATCCTCTACAACGACGCTCCGGCGGCGTTCCCCGGCCGGATCCCCGGCTACGACTACTACACCAACGGACCGGACATGTCCCCGGCCGGCGCTCCTACTACGCTGCCCGGCTACGGACCCGACACCCGGTCCGTCATGCAGGTCAAGGTTTCCACCGCCGCACCGGCGCTGGCCTTCGACCGGCCGAACACCACGGCTGACCAGATGGGCAAGCTGATGGCCGCGTTCGACCACCACACCGACGCCGCCGGCAAGCCTGCCGGGGTCTTCGAATCGAGCCAGAACCCGATCGTGGTTGGCCAGGCCGCATACAACCAGGCCTACGGGAAGAGCTTCGTCGGCAGCGGTGCCTGCAACGCGGCGATCACCCCCGCCGCCAAGTGCGACGGCTTCGCCCGGATCGCCGAGCAAGGAGGAGACAAATTCAAGTTCGACACCCTAGCGGGCAACCAGCTCAGCATTCCTATCGAGGGCAAGAGCGTCCACGATGAGATGAACTCGGCGAACTTCGACGAATGGGGACGGATGAGCGGCAACATCGGATTGGAGGCCCCCGGAGCAACGCCGCTGCTCCAAAACGTCATTCTGTATCCCTTCGTCAATCCCGCGACGGAGAAACTCGACGGCACCAAGGGGACGAACAGCCTCGACGTGACGCCGATTTCCACAGCCGCCGACGGCACACAGATCTGGAAGATCACCCACAACGGCGTGGACACCCATCCGCTGCACTTCCACCTCAACGACGTGCAGGTGTTGAACAGGGTCACCTGGGACAACATCATCATCCCGCCCGAACCGACAGAACTGGGCTGGAAGGACACCGTGCGGGTCAGCCCGCTGGAGGACACGATCGTGGCGGTTCGGCCCATCCTGCCGAAACTCCCGTTCGCCATCCCGGACAGCAACCGGCCGCTCAACCCGATGATGCCGCTGGGCGCCAAGGGCTCTACCACCGGCCCGAACGGATCCGAAGCCGGGTTCAACAACACCGACACCAACGGTGACCCGATCGACCCGATCAGCAACGAGATGACCAACTTCGGCTGGGAGTACGTGTGGCACTGCCACATTCTCAGCCACGAGGAGATGGACATGATGCGGCCCATCTCGGTCAGCGCGCCCCGCACGCTGCCGGACGCGTCGGTGTTGAGCTTCACTCGACCCACGAGTGATGTGCTGCTGAGCTGGACCGACGGGACCCCGATTTCGATCAACGATCCCACGACCTGGGGTAACCCGAAGAACGAGATCGGCTACAAGATCGAGCGGGCGCCGCTGGTCAACGGCAGGGCCGGCACCTACGCCCAGATCGCCACCACCCTGGCGAACGTGACCACCTACACGGACAAGACCGCCGGGACCGGGCAGTACGCCTACCGGGTCACGGCGTGGAACGCGGCCGGGAACACGGTGTCCGCACCGGTGCTCACCGCGTCGTCGACGCCGAGAGTGACCGCGCAGAACCCCGCACCAGGGGCGACTGCGGTGGCGAGCAATGTCCGGCCGACCGTCACGTTCAGCGAGGCTGTCACCGGCGTCAGCAACACGTCGTTCACGTTGAAGCAGGGCGCCACGTCGGTTCCGGCGTCGGTGAGCTACAGCGCGGCGTCACGGACGGCCACCCTCGTCCCGACGTCGGCGCTGGCCGCTGACAAGACCTACACGCTCTCCTTGACCACGGACATCAAGAGCGTGTCGGGCGGATCGCTGGCCGCGACGAGCTGGGACTTCATTACCGGACCCCGCCCGACGGTCACCTCCACCAATCCCGCCGCCGGAGCCACCGGCGTCGGACTGGGCACGGCCACCGCACGGACCCCGCTGCGTGCAACGTTCAGCGAGCCCGTGACCGGCCTGCCCACCAGCGCCGCCAGCACGTCCAACTACACCCTGAGGCTGGGGTTTGCGACCATCGCCTCGAAGGTGACGTACGACGCCGCCACACGGGTCGTGACGCTGGTCCCGGACGCACCGCTGGCCAGTAACCGCACCTACACCTTGACCCTGAGCAGCGGAGTCAAGGACCTGGCCGGAAACCCGCTGGTTAGCAAGTCGTGGACCTTCACCACCGGTGCCGCACCGGCCCTCATTGCCCGCACCCCGGGGGTCAATGCGGCCAGGGTCAGCCGGACGGCGAATGTCACGGTGGCCTTCAACAAGGCGGTCATCGGGTTGCAGAGTCCGGCCATGGCGAGGGGGAAGTTCACCATCAAGCGGACGACGACTGGCGCTCCGGTCCCCGCAGCCGTCAGCTACTCGAGTGCCAGGAGGGTTGCAACACTTAACCCGACCAGCACGCTGCTGGCCAATACGAGGTATACCGTAACGCTCAGCAGCGGGATCAAGGACGGTGCCGGCAACCAGCTGGCCCCCGTTTCCTGGACCTTCATAACCGGTAAATAGCACCACCCGCAGCGCACCGCCGCCCGGCATCCAGAGCCGGGCGGGGGTGCGCTCGGCTTTTCACGCCACTGCCATGCAGGACAAGGAGACGATCGTGTCGACAGGAACGCGCCAGGGGCTCCGGGGGCGGGGATTCCTGCACCGGGGAAACCAGGGCCAGGGAAACCTGCGCCGGGGAACCCGCGGCCGGGGACCGCTGGGCCTCCGGCTCGCCCGGCTGCTGCTCGCCGTGCTGGCCCTGGTGCTGGTGCTGCCTCCGGTCCCGGCCTGGGCGCACGCTGAGCTGTTGTCCACGACGCCGGCCGAGGGCGCGGTGCTGGCCGCTGCGCCCGGCTCGGTTGAATTCGTTTTCGGCGAACCGGTCTTCCTGGTCCCGGACGGCTTCCAGCTCTACGACGGCAGCGGCGGCCACCGCACTGTTCCGGCCGAAGCGGTGGACGCGGTTGTCCGGGTTAGCCTGCCGCCGGACCTTGGGGAGGGCAGCTACGTGCTCGGCTGGCGGGTGGTTTCCGACGACTCCCACCCCGAGTCCGGGATGCTGTCCTTCTCTGTGGGCCGGGCCGGCGGACAGGTCCCGGCAATTGCAGAGCACGACGCCGGACCCGTGGACGTCCTCTACGGGGTGCTCACCGCTTTCGGCTACGTCGGCTTGTTCTCTCTGGTGGGCCTCACGGTCTTTGACCTGTTTGTCGCCCGCTCCAGCGGGTCAGGGCGTCGGCTGTCCAGGATAGCCGCCGCCGTCGCCGTGAGCGCGTACGTCATCTTGGTGCCTCTCACTGAGGTGCGGGAGCGGGGGCTGGGCCTCGGCGCGCTATTCGATCCTGCGGTCATCAGCACGGGATGGTCCGGAGGGCCGGCGCTGACCCTCGTCCTCGCCGCTTCAGGGGTTGCGCTGATGCTCCTCCGGGTACGGTTGCCGCGCCGGGCGGGCTTCTGGACGGGGACGGTGGGCGCCGTGACCGCACTGGCCTCGGTGCTGCCCGTCGGCCACACCCAGACCTTCGGACCTAGCTGGCTGGTGATGGGCGCCGACCTGGTCCACGCCGCCACAGCAGCGGTCTGGTTGGGCGGTCTCGTGGGCCTGGTGCTGCACCTTGTCCGCGCCCGACGGCGGGACGGCGATCCGGCCGAAGCTTCCCTGGTCCTGGGCAGGTTCTCCACGCTGGCCGGTGGCCTCGTTGTCCTATTGGGCGTCACCGGGACCATCCTCGGCGTGGTGATCGTCGGCTCGGTGACGGCGCTCGTCGGAACCTCCTATGGACTGCTGCTGTTGGCCAAGCTTGGTCTGGTGGCGGTGATCGGCGGCCTGGCGGCATGGAACCGGTTCGGGCTCGTCCCTCGCGTGGCCCGCGAAGGCACTACGGGGAACGCCTGGCGCCGGCTGGCACTTGCCGTCCGGCTGGAGGCCGCCGGGGTGGTGGTGGTCCTTGGCCTCACCTCGGCTCTAACGCTGCAGAATCCCCGCGAGGTCGAAACGGCCGCTGCACCCGTTCCGGCAGCGGCGGGGGTCGCCGCTCCGGCCGGGACACCGGTGCTCGCCGAGCTCGGAACCGGCCACCTGACCGGCCGGTTCAGCCCCGGAACGGTGGGAGTCAATGTCATTACCTTCAGGCTCACCGACGCCGGGGGCGCCCCGATCGTGCCGCTTGCCCTGCCGCAGGTCAGCCTGGCCGAGCCGAACCTGAGCCTCGGACCGGTGGCCGCCAAAGTCGAGCCCGGGGAGACGCCGGGGAGCTACCGGGCGGAGGTCGTACTGCCCGCAGCGGGGCAGTGGAAAATCACCGCCGCCGTCCGGGTGAACGAGCTGGAACAGCCCGCCGCCGTCGTAGATGTGGTGGTGCGCTGAGCTGGCTACTTAGCTGCCGTGCGGCCGCGACCTGTCAGGACGAGTGCTAGGGCGGCTGCACCGAGCACGAATCCGGCGGCGCCCAGGACAAGCCCCCACACCGAGGCCCCGTCGCCGGCAGTCTCTGCGGCCCGGCTGGCGGTGGCCTGGGGCGCGCCAGCTTGGGACCCGGCAGCAGGAGCCGTTGCGGCCGGAGCGGCGGCTGCGGTTCCGTCTTCGGCGGTGGTGGTGAAGGACGGCGCCGGGTGTTCGGGTTCGGGCTGGCCCTCGGCGCTTTCCTCGTCCCAGTTCACGACGGTCCCGTCGGTGAGGGTCTGGGCTGCCTTCAAGGTGACGGTCGTGCCCGCCGCGGGGAGCCTGCCGACGGAGAGTGAAAACGCCTGATATTCGTTCTTTCCCAGCTGGTGCGTTGCGTCGGCGGTCCAGACCACGGAGGTCGGGGCCTTGGTGACGGTCGTCCCGGACACGGTGACCGGCTTGGGCAGGTCGCCGGTGATGACCTGGGCACTCCAGCCCTCGACAGGTTTGACCGAAACCGAAGTGAAGGGGGTGTCCGTGGGCAGCTTGACCTCAAGTTTGCTGGTCCTCGCGGTCTTGGATTCATTCGGAACGTTGAACGTCAGGTGCGCGTAGCCATTGGCGCCGGTGTCGTCAGGGTTCACGCTGACGTGGGCGGAGGCGGCGGTGGCGCCCAGAAGTATGATCCCTGCTGTCGCGGAGGCTGTAGCGACGGTCTTGATGGTTCCACGGATCGGGGTTTTCATGTCGATGCCTTTCAAGAAGCGGTACACCAAGGGCCGCGGGCGCGGCCGGCAAAGGGGAGGTAAGGGCTAGTCGCGGCGACCGGAACCTGGCGTCCCGTGCTGCACTCTTTGGGGGAGCTGCTGGTGCTGGCCTTGGTGCACGTCGGTCAGCCAGTCCAGCGGAGCCGCCGGACCGAGCCTCGGGTCGTCCGGCTCAGCGCCGTCCCGCAGGGCCTCCACGTACGCGCGGTCCTGGTCGATTCGCGTCCGCAGCTGCCCGGCTCCGCTGACCGAGCCATGTCCCGGGACGACGACGAGGACGTCGTCGGCCACGCCGTCGAAAAGCCGCAGCGCGGCGAGATAGTCCTCGACCGGATCCGCGGCCTTCAGATCGAGGAACGGAATCAGGATGTCGGACAGCATATCGCCGGCGACCAGGACGCCGCGCTCCTCGATCAGCAGTGCCGCGTGGCCCGCGGCATGGGCCTGATGCTCGAGGATCCGGACTGCGGGGCCATCCCAGGGGATCTGCGTGGTGCCGGTGGGCAGCGCGGTGATGAGGCCGAGGAGATCCAGCGGGATCTCCTCGGCGAAGTCCGGCGGAAGCACTCCGGCTACGCGGGCTTGCCAGTCCGGCTGCGACAGCAGTTCCTGGATCGGTGCCGCGCAGCGGGCTGTGGCGTAACGGGGCGCGTCGCCGAAGTCCGCGTGCCAGAGGACGTGGTCCCAATGAGGATGGGTCGAAAAGCCCGCCACGACGGGCTGGGCCAATTCACGAAGCTCATCCGCGAGTGCCGCCATTTCGCCCGTTGTTATGCCGGGGTCAATGAGCAGCGCGCCGGCCTGTCCTTGAACGATGACGCAGTTGCTCTGCAGGATTTTGCTCTCATGGACCAGAACGCCCTCTGCGACTTGCTTCAGCACGACGTGCCCTCCCCCTCGTGGTTGGTAGTGCCTGCCGAGACGGTATTCCCGGGCGGTGGTGGAGCGCAAGGACTACGGCGTCGTTTTTTCACCCGGGGCGGGAGAATTTCCTGGCCCGGCGGTGTCCACCACGCAGAACCGGTTGCCTTCCGGGTCGGCCAGGATGACGTAGTCCGCGTCCGCCGGCTGTTTGTCCCAGTGCACCCGGGTGGCACCGAGCGCGAGGAGCCGCTCCACTTCGGCAGCCTGGTCACTGGCGTAGAGGTCGAGGTGCAGGCGCGGCGGGATCTGAAGCGCTGCCGGGACGCGGTCCAGCGAAATGCAGGTGCCCGCGCCGTCCGGTGGCTGCAGGATGACAAAGTCGCCGCTTGCCTCGTGCCGCGGCACATAGCCGAGCGCCGCCTGCCAGAACCGCATCTGCCGCTCCAGGTTGTCCACCCTGATGACGATCGAACCTATGCTCAGCATCTGGCCAAGCTACACCCGGGTCAGCCCGGCGCGCGGCCGGTCCTCAGCTTTTCTTCAACTCCTCGGCGAGCATCACAATGATGCCGCTGGGGCCGCGGACGTAGCTGAGCTTGTAGATGTCCTGATAGGTGGCCACCCCGCGCAGCGGATAACAGCCGTGCCGCGCGGCGATTTCCAGGGCTTTGTCGATGTTCTCCACGGAAAACGCGACCCTGTGCATGCCGATCTCGTTGGGCAGGGTGGGCTCCGTCTCGATCGCCTCGGGGTGGAGGTACTCGAAAAGCTCGAGGCGGCCGAGGCCGTCCGGCGTTTGCAGCATGGCGATGTTTGCGTGATTTCCGTCCAGGCCGACGGCGGTGTCCGTCCACTCGCCGCTGACGGTGTCACGGCCGATCACCGCGAGGCCGAGATCGGTGAAGAATGCGATCGCTGCCTCGAGGTCACGCACGGCGATGCCGACGTTCTCCAGTTTGATGCTCATGCGCACACGCTACCGAGCCGGACACGCGCAGTTCCAGAGGCGACCGGCGGGCCGTCGGGCGTCCGGGCCGACCGGGGGCAACTGAACGGCGCCGGGTTTCCTTCGCGTCAGTTCAGCATGCCGGGGTCGGTGGAGAACGCATGTCTGCCAATGAAGGCTTCGACCATGGGGATGAAACCCGGTGCCAGTTGCGAGGCTCTGTCCTTGCTTGGATCTGGAGCTTCCGTGAACAGGCCGTGCCCCGCGCCTGGAAACACGGCTATGCCGTGTGGATTGCCCGGTAGTGGCGGGAGGAGCGAGGAGAAGGCTGCCACGCTTTCAGGAACCGGAACCAAGGGATCGGATGCTCCCAGCAGGGCCAGGACCGGACACGGGACCTCGGGCAGGATCACCGCCGGGTCAAAGTCGAGAACCCTCCGGAGGAAGCCCAGCATCGCGACCGTGTCGAAGTATTTTGTCGCGATTTCGTACCAAGGCCTGTCGCTAAAACTTTCCTGGTAGCTCAGGACCTCCTCGAGGACCTGCCCGGAGAGCAAAAGGTTTGTACGTTCATCGAGCCACAGGCCGGCCTCCGCGAGGGCAGTTTCGTCTTGGCCGTCCTGCCGGAGGTCGTTCAAGATTCTGAATCGGTCCTGCCGTGCCGGCGACACCCCTGGTCCTGAGTTCGAGATAACGAACTGGATCCTGCTGTCGAGGGCTGCGGCGATCAAAGCCACCCAACCGCCTTGACTCACGCCGTAAAGGCCGCACGCCATGCCGGCCACAGCCGGGTGGACCTAAGCAGCGTCGCCGCTGCAAGAGACTCTTCCGCCCGGTCGGTCAGGGATTGATTCCTCCAGTCGCCCATCGAGTTTCCGCATCCAGGCTTGTCATGCGTGAGGACCACAGCGCCGCACCTGACCAGGAGGTCAACCGCACCACCCCAGCCATCCGCCGTGCCGTCTCCCGAACCGTCCACCAAGACCAGTCCCGGCTGGGGAATTGCCGAAGGAAGATAGTGAATCAGGGCCTCGAGATTCCCGGCGGCACTGGTTACTTGCGTGCGCTCCCTGACGATTGCTTGCATAGCCCGGACTGTACAGCACCGCCGGACCAAGCCCGGAGACTCCGACGGAACGGTCGATGCACCGTTGGAATCTTGAAGCACAGGCCAAGCTGCTCCAGCGCCGGCGGCGTCGGGGTGACGCCGCCGGCGCAAGCCCTGGGGCAGCCGCTACCGAATGCGCGCGATGGACGACAAGGCCGCGTCGAGCGCCTTCGTTTCCCACGGCCGCAGGTGACGCCGGTGTGTTTCCTCGAGGCGGGTCGGCTCGCCCGGCGTTGACGTCCTGGAACGATTCTGAAGGGGATTTCTCATTGGCCTGCTTTTCTTCCTGAGGGGTATTTGCCAAGACCAACTCAACAACCTCAAGTTGACTTGAGGTCAAATCCGTCGCTGTGGCATACTGCCCGAATGCCGCAAACCACCCCTGATTCCCTGATGTCTGTGGGCGAGATAGCCTCCCGCGCCGGCATTACCGTGCCCACGCTGCGCTACTACGACGAACGCGGGTTGGTGTACTCCCAGCGGACCAGCGGCAACCAACGGCGCTACAAGAGAATGACTCTTCGACGGCTGGCTCTGGTTGCGGCCGGTCAACGGGTGGGACTGTCAATCGAACAGATCAAAACAGTGTTGGACAGGCTTCCCCGGGACAAGGCCCCAAGCCAGGCTGACTGGTCAGAGATAAGCCGCGAGTGGGCTCAACTAGTAGAGCGGCGGATCCGTGAACTACGCGTACTGGAAACTTCCCTGGAGAGTTGCATCGGCTGTGGTTGCCTCTCCCTGCAGCGGTGCTCCTTGGTGAATCCCGGGGACACGGCTGCCGGCGAAGGAAGCGGATCCCGCTGGTCCCGCAGGGCCAGCGAAGCAGGGGCCGGCCCCAGGTTGCCGCTCGAGGACCTGCACACTAGCCTGAGCGCCCTTCCTGAATCGGAACCGCGGGACGCATATCTGCGGTTCCTGAACGCAGCCGGGGAAGCGGCGCTGCGTCGAAATGGCGGCCCAGAGCATGTCACGGGGTCCTGCTTCGTATTTTCTCCCGCCTTCGACCAAGTTCTCTTGTCATTCCATCGCAAGGGGCAGTTCTGGGTGCAGTTCGGCGGCCACATCGAGTCGACGGACGCATCGGTGGCGGAAACCGCCCAGAGAGAGACTCGCGAGGAGTCAGGAATAGCCGAACTTGTCCTGCTCTCTCCCGCAATCATGGATCTTGATCGGCACGATCTGAATTCGGGGTTCTCGTGTGCTGCCCATTGGGACGTGGGCTTCGCTGCCGTGATCGCCCCGGATGCCGAGATCTCGGTGAGCGATGAAAGTGAGGACGTCCGATGGTTTCCGATCGACGCATTGCCGGCTGAAGTGCCGGCAGGCTTCGGCGCGCGCTTGGAACGCGTCCGTCTCTCGGCGATGTCCTTGCGTGGGGGAGCCGTGGGAGCGGGCGATCAATGACGCGGCGTGAAGGCTGGGGCGTGGCGCTTGTTGCCACAGCCGTTTTCGCCTTCTGGTGGGCGACGGCCATTTGGGGCGCACCTGCCTCAGACGCCTACGGCCGGCAAGTCGTCTTCTTTCACCGGGGTGTTTCCGGGTCTGCGATTACCGGATGGATTCAGCTGCTCAGTCTGCTCGGAGGCGCCGTGGGCGCGTTTCTGCTGGTCCCCGCGCTGATCGGCCGCATCCGCCAGCGGTGGATCCGGCGAAGCGTGGGATGGACAGCGTGCGCCGGCTCCACCCTGGCGGCGCCTTACCTTGCAGCGGTCGTGCTTGCCGCCTATTTTGGCGCCGCTGGAATCGGCGACGACGTTGAACTGGAGGCCCCCACCGGTCAATCCGTACTCGTAACCCAGGACGGGTTCGACGGCGACGTCGTGGAGATCTTTACCAAGTACGACGAGTTCCACTACGTCAGGCACGGTTCCGCTGATGAACTGGCTGGGTTCCCTCGGGTCAAGGACCGGGATTGTCGGCTTCTAGCCACAAACGCGCGCCTACGGCTCACGTGCGGCGCCGACTCCGTGACCATAAACCCCCGTTAGATGCCGTAGTCAGCGGTGAGTGTTTTGGTGGTTCCGTCGAGGCGGATGAGTCCACCGTGGGGAAGGATCCACTGGGGCCGGGTATGGCCGAAGGGAACTCCGACGCAGACGACGGCGTCCGGGTTGTACGCGCTGACCTGCTCGATGATTACCTCGCGCTGTTCCGTCCGCAGGCGGGCTCGTTCGTCGGGTGCCGGAACTGGTGCGCCCAGTTGGCTGACGGGTGGACGGGCGACGAGTACGCCGGCGGCGGCTTCAAGGATTCCCCGCTCGCCCAGGGCCCGTACCCATCTCTTGACGTCGTCCGCGGCCGGCAGCACCTCGCTTGTCTCGAAGAGGAGGATCGCCCCTTCGAGGTCGCCAACGGCCGGCATCCGGTCAGCCATCGCAATTTGGTCGATCACCTCGAGACAGCCGCCCCACGACCGTCCTTCCACAACCGTCTGCGGACCGGACCAGGTCCACGGTTCCGTCGCCTCGCGGACGCCGAACTGGGTCAGGGCGCGAGGGTCTGTCCAAGCGACGCCGTAGTCTTCTGACTCTCCGGGATCAGACAACTCGATGGTTCCGCCGTCGATGAGTGCGGCGCGAAGCGAGAGAAGGTGCACGCTGTCCACGTGCGGACCTGCTCCAAGGTGCACCTGCGTGGAGCCGCCGTAGTAGCTGGGGATCCCGAGACCCCACAGGAAGTTGTGCAGGTTCGTGTTGTCGCTGTAGCCAAGGAACGGCTTCGGGTTGTCGGCGACGACACCGGCGTCGATGTGCTTGATGACCGTGATCTGGTCATTGCCCCCAATCGTCGCAAGAACGGCCCGGATCGTTGGATCGGCGAAGGCGGCCGTGATGTCGGCAGCCCGTGCTTGGGCGCTTGCACCGAGTTGCCGCGTAGTCGCGTACTCCACTGGAATCAGCCCCGTGGATTCCGTCAGCCGCCGCATAGCCTGCTCGTGGACCGCCTCGGAGACTGCCGGTGCCGCAAAAGCTGGAGAGAGGATCGCGACCCGATCGCCGGGGCGGGCCTTCGCAGGGGCAGTCAGGTTCTGTGACGTCATCAGCTCATGAGAGCAGTCGGTCATCCCATCTCCTGGCTTCCACGCCGGTCCGTGACGGTGTCCGCGGTCGCGGCGCTGCTAGCGTTTGTCGCGTGGATGCATTCACCTGGCACGTGCCCGCTCCGGCCAAAGGTGGCAAGACCTGGACTCAACTTGCCAGACTTGTCGCAACCAGTGATGTCCTGCTGCACGGGTCGCAGACACCAGGTCTTACCTCGCTTACCCCAAGGGCGCCCCTCGACTTCAGCCTTGACGACTTTTCAAAGACGACAGCCGTCTACGCGACCGAAGACCCGTCATGGGCGGTCGCGTACGCGATCCGTTCATCGTCATGCCGACGCTTCCTAAACGCCTGCTTCTATCCCGGCACCGCAGCCGGAGGGTGGTCTGAACGGCGTATCTTCCTCTCGTATGCTGCAACCGCGGACGGCCAGCCTCCTACCGGGCCCGGGGTGGTCTACGTACTTCCCGGCAGAAGTTTCACAAGGATGCCCAGCCACACGGACCCCATTCTTGGCCCGATTACCGAATGCCAGTTCATCAGCACCGAGCCCGTTCCTGTCCTGGCCGAAATAGTAGTCGGGCCCCACGACCTGCCGCTCGCCCCGGAGCTCCACGACTTCGAAGCCGTGTCTAGGCGCGCGTCTGCCAAGCCTGGAGGATTCCCCTGGCTCGAGTGAAGAGTCGTTGACGCTGGTGCCGACGAAACGATCGGCTAGGATCGGCGTCGAACGAGTCGGCGGGGGTGCCCGGCGATCCACCCGAGTCATGCAACGGACCTAGTCCGGGAAACAGAAGGGGCGCCTCCCGATGATTGCGCTGCTGATCGCCGCTGCTTTGGCCTTGGTCCTGTCGTTGAGCGGCACGCCAGTCCTCGCCCGCTATCTGGTTAGGAAGAGGTACGGCCAGTTCATCCGCGACGACGGCCCCACCACCCACCACACCAAACGTGGCACTCCCACCATGGGCGGGGCGTGGATCATTGCTTCGGTGGTGATCGCCTACTTCGCCACGCACGGGATCATGGCGGTGCTTGGTCCATCGTCGGGCCCAACAGCCTCGGGACTACTGCTCCTCATGGTCACGGTCGGCATGGGCCTGGTGGGTTTCTGCGATGACTACATCAAGGTCTCCAGGCAGCGCAGCCTCGGGCTCACAGCGCCGGCGAAAATCGTCGGCCAGACAGCCGTCGGGGTGACGTTCGGCGCGCTCGCGCTCAACTTTCCCGATGGGAACGGACGCACTCCGGCCTCCACCGCAATCTCCTTCGTTCGGGACACGTCCTTGGATTTGGCCTTTGCCGGGCCGCTGGTCGGCGCGATTCTGTTCATCCTCTGGTCCATCCTGATCCTCACCGCGACATCCAACGGCGTGAACATCACCGACGGACTGGATGGCCTGGCCGCGGGAGCGTCGATCCTTGTCTTCGGCGCCTACATGCTGATGGGCATCTGGCAATTCAACCAACGGTGCGCTGATCCCAGCGTCCCGGCCAATATTTGCTACCAGGTGCGGGATCCGCTCGACCTGGCCCTGATCGCGGCGGCGCTGTGCGGCTCCCTCGTGGGATTCCTCTGGTGGAACACCACTCCGGCGAAGATCATCATGGGTGACACCGGATCACTCGCCCTTGGGGGCGCAATTGCGGGCTTCGCGATCCTCTCGCGCACCGAGCTGCTCCTGGTCATCATGGCCGGCCTGTTCGTCATGATCACCCTCTCCGTAATCATCCAGGTGGGCTTCTTCAAACTCACCGGAGGCAAGCGCGTCTTCCTCATGACGCCGCTGCATCACCACTTCGAATTGAAGGGCTGGGAACAGGTCACCGTGGTGGCCCGCTTCTGGATCATCGCGGGTCTTTTCGTCGCCGTCGCACTTGGAATCTTCTACGCCGAATGGGTGGTGCTGCTGTAGGCCTGCGCGCTCCGCTAGAGAACCCCGGGACGCAGGGCGTTCCGTTTTGTCATCACCAAGGTGTCCCTCGAAGATCGACGTCGCCGTTCGGCCACTCACTCGCATCTCGCGTCGACGAACAGATAAGCATGGGCCCGCCTTGGGACACGATAACCGAGCTCTGGTCTACTCGGGACAGACACCGTTCGGTCGCATGCACCCGGACCCAGCCCGCAGACTCGTAGAAGGGGACCACCTCTTTTCGACATCCGAGGAAACCGAAGTCGGCTCCGGCCTCGCTACGCATCGCCTCTTGGGCGTGACGCATCGCTCGGCCGCCGAAGCCAAGACCGCGAAAGCGATGATCAACCAGCACACCTCCTGTGCCAGCGACGACGACGTCGTCCGTTCCCACCGAGATCACCCGACGTTGAAAGCCCACGTGCGCCGCCAGTTCAGAGCCTCGGTATGCCAGCACATGGAAATCCGCCGGCGAGTAGCCGTACGGCGCGTCGGGAGCCCACCGGCCGTAGTCGCTCAGGTACTCACTGTCGAAAAGCACCTCAAGGGCCGCAAGTTCCCTCCTGTTGAGATCTTCATGCCGCCGCAGCTGAATTGCGATATTCAAGCGGTGACCGCGCTAACCGCGACGACGCCGCCCCACGGGTCCCGGATCACCGCGTTTCTAAACCCTGGGGTATTTGAGGGGGCCATTACGATGCCGCCCCCAAGATCCGCCGCCCTGTCGGCGATGTCGTCTGCGTTGTCGACCGAGAAATTGACACTCCAGTGCGGAGGGATATCGGTGCCGTCGGTGGTGGTAGCCACTGCCACCATCTGGCCCTCTCGAACCCATCGCGAAAAGGTGACGCCCGGCGAAGACTTCAGCTCCCAGTTGAACATCGCCTGGTAGAAGTCCCTTGCCTTTTCCAGATCCGGAGTATGCAGCGAACTCATTGCCCAACAATTGGGCTGGTCGACGAGTTCGACGCCGCGATCGTTGCCAGCCTGCCGTAGGCAAAACATGACTCCGGAGGAGTCGGCAACCAATGCCGTGGGCGTCGGGGCCCCAAACTTTGCGAGCCCGCGGCCACCAGCCTGCTCAGCAAGAGCCACTGCCCTCCCGACGTCGTCCACACGGATATGGGTCAGCCATCCCGCTGGGGACTGCGGTGGAGCTTGCCCCACACCGGCCACCAAACGTCCGGCCAGACGAGCAGGGTAGTACTCACCTCTGAAACCCGACATCTGAATTGGCTTGTCGAAGCTCCAGCCGAACAAATCACCGTAGAAATCGACAGCGGCCCGGGGATCCGGTTGCCATGTATCAACCCAACATGGTGCACCTGTTGAGGAAATATCTCGCGAAGACATAAACAGCACCCCATTCAACTTCACTGACCCACCCTGACCCAAGGCGGGTCCGGTAAGCATACTTCCGGCGGCGGAGCGGGCCGCTGGCCCCGGCCCCCAGCCTTCGCTGGGTCGACGGGAGCCTTGCGGACGAATGGCCACCGCGGTTACGACAAAGGGAGGGAACACGATGCCAGCCATGGCGCCCACTTCATATGGACCCAGGTCTGCCGGTGTCCGGCAAATCAGTAGGCGCTCTTTAGTCAGCTGGCACTACGAACGCGAGCCGCTGTTCCGGCGCCCATACGTAGGTGTCATCGCACCGATAGCCCCTTAGCCAGGGCTGCCCATCCACGACACGGAGGTAAAACCCCTTGGGGTACTCCACGTCCTCGCTCAGCGGCTCCGAGGCGACGTGAATTGCTCCGGTCGGGGCGCGGCCAGCGGACAAGACGGAGTCCGGTGCGTTCGTCTGCTCCATGATTGCCAAGCGGAGGTAGGGGCCCGTCACCAAGGGGCAAAGTTCGAGGCCTTGGTTCCTCGCAGCGGTGAAGACCCGGGACTGAACCGCCCCGCGCTCAAAGCCAAGCTCTCCTACCGTTCGTTCCACTATCCTCAAGCTTCGTGCCACTGGGGCGTCGAAGAAGGGGTGGGCGAGCAGCGTCTCGGCGTGAGCATTGAGCATGTCGCCGGCGCTGTGTAGCAATTGCAGGACCTCAGCTCGCGACTGGCCGCCCGATTGAACCACGAAACCGTCACCGTGCACTGTGCTCACCATCCACCGATTCTCCATCAGCACCGGAGTGGGTGCCGGCAGCGACTGCCTTCTGCGCTGAGGCCGTCCAGAATCATCGTGCCAACGACACCTCTACCGCCCTCAATCTCTACGAGACCGACCTGCACCGAGCCCGAGTGGAAAACAATCAGGCTGAACTACTGGCTGAGCAGCAGCGTACCCAGAGACTCATCGTCGCAGGAAACGTCGTTAACGCCGCCCTCACCGGCGCAGCCATCGGAACCATCCGGCACGAGGGCGCCCGTACACGAGCCGCCAACGCAGCCCACGCTGCGGGGATAAACGAACAACTCAAGAAGCCCCGGACGGTGCACCTGAAGAAAGGCTGGTAAAGCCTGCTGCGTACGGGCAGCCTTCCTGCCAGTTACCTTCGTCGTGCGAGAATCGCCGCATGGATGAGCATGATCGGCAGATGCGGGAACAGCAGTTGATGATCGTTGAGGCGCTGGTGGAGGCTATGAATCAGCGCGACGAAGTTTTCCGGGTGATCGACGAATCAGAGGACGTGGACGAAGCAATCCATCGCGTGGGTCAACTGTTGGGGGTGGAAGAGGGGCCCAGCCTGGCCGTTCTCGACCTGCAGGCTAGGAGGTTCACCCGAGACCAGCGTCAGGCACTCGCTACCCATGCAGACGAACTTAGATCACGGTTGGCTGATGGTCGTTAGGACTCGGCGTCGACGTCCCTTATTGCTGCTCGCCCACTCCGTCGAAGGCACGTTTCACCAGCACACCGAACAGGGGAATTGATGACCGCAGGACGATGGGCATTTCTCTCGGTTGCCGCAGTGCTCCTGATCATCTCCCTAACTCTCGCCCTTCAGGGATCGACCGGTCTGTGGTTCACCGCGGTGGCCATGGGCATCGCGATCTTCACCACTCTGCGGTCGGGATTCAAGGAACATCGCCGGACCCAGGGCAGCTCAGCGCCAGAAGACCAGTGAGCGGTTCTTCACCCGGTAGCGATCCGGCTCAGTAGAGTGGCACGCATGAGTCTCGAATGGGAACAAGTAATTGTCGATTCGGCGCGGCCGGCTGAGCTTGGACATTGGTGGGCCAAAGCTTTGGGCTGGGTCGTGACTATAGACGGTGACGATGAGTTCGAAATTCGTTCTGCACCGGACCGGTTGCCGGGGTTGGTCTTTGTGCCAGTGGCAGATTCGAAGGTTACGAAGAACCGTCTCCACCTCGATTTTCGGCCGGACGATCCAGCGGCCGAGGTCGAGCGGATGATCGCTCTGGGTGCCCGCAGGGTCGATGTTGGTCAGGGCGAGCAGCCGTGGACTGTACTGGAGGATCCAGAAGGCAACGAGTTTTGCGTTCTGGGACGCCGCAAGAAGGCCGCTTCCGACAGCTGAAGGTTCGGACGGACCACGCGAGTGCCCGTCAACGTATCCCCGCGGCGGAAAGGACACGCATCCACCGCCGTCGCCGCACCAAACTCCCAAATCCGCCCAGAGAATAACCCCCTTCACACCCAGCATCCGGACGTAAACTGACCTCCGGACCACCAACCGGGGACCGTGCGTAGATGGAGACCGGATGCTCTGGAAACTGCTCGTGCATTACCTGCGGCCGCAGCGCGGGCTGCTGCTCGCCGTCGTCGTCTTCCAGCTGGCCGCCTCGATCGCCTCGCTGTACCTGCCTACCCTGAACGCGGACATCATCGACCAGGGTGTGGCGCGCGGGGACACCGACTACATCCTGCGCACCGGCGGCGTGATGCTCATGGTGACCCTGCTGCAGATCGCCTGCACCATCGCCGCCGTCTACTTCGGCGCGAAGGCCGCGATGGCGCTGGGCCGGGACGTGCGCGGGGCGATCTTCAGCCGGGTGGCGGAATTCTCCGAGCAGGAGGTCACCCGATTCGGCGCGCCCAGCCTGATCACCCGCTCCACCAACGACGTCCAGCAGGTCCAGCAGCTGGTGCTGATGTCCGCGACGCTGATGGTCACCGCGCCCATGCTCAGCATCGGCGGCGTCATCATGGCCATCCGGCAGGACGTGCAGCTGTCCTGGCTGATCGCGGTCAGCGTCCCGGTGCTGCTTATCGCCGTGGGCCTGATCGTCACCCGCATGGTGCCGCTGTTCCGGCTGATGCAGACCCGGATCGACACGGTCAACCGGGTGCTGCGCGAACAGCTCACCGGCATCCGCGTGGTCCGCGCCTTCGTCCGCGAGGACATCGAGACCGCCCGCTTCGGCCGCGCCAACGAGGACGTCACGGACACCGCGCTTCGCGCCGGACGGCTGATGGCGCTCGCGTTCCCCACCGTGATGCTGGTCCTGAACGTCTCCTCCGTGGCCGTGATCTGGTTCGGCGCGTACCGGATCGAAGACGGCTCCATGCAGGTGGGCACCATGATCGCGTTCCTGAGCTACCTGATGCAGATCCTGATGTCCGTCATGATGGCCACGTTCATGGCGATCATGATCCCGCGCGCCGCCGTCTCCGCGGACCGGATCGGGCAGGTGCTGGGCACCGAATCCAGCGTCCGGCCGCCGGAGCACCCGGTCAGCCTCGCCGGTGCAGCCCGCGGCGAGCTTCAGATGCGCGACGTCGGATTCGCCTACCCGGGTGCCGAGGCCCCGGTCCTCTCCGACGTGGACTTCACCGCCCGCGCCGGGCAGACGACGGCGATCATCGGCTCCACCGGGTCGGGCAAGACCACCCTGGTGAACCTGATGCCGCGGCTCTTCGACGCCACCTCCGGCTCGGTGCGGATCGACGGCGTGGACGTCCGCGAGCTGCACCCGGACCAGCTCTGGGGGCACATCGGCCTGGTCCCGCAGAAGCCCTACCTGTTCTCCGGCACGGTCCGCAGCAACCTGCTCTACGGCAAGCCCGACGCCACCGAGGACGAACTCTGGCGGGCGCTGGCCATCGCGCAGGCCGAGGACTTTGTCCGCGCGATGGAGGGCGGGCTGGACGCGCCCATCTCGCAGGGCGGCACCAACGTCTCCGGCGGGCAGCGGCAGCGGATCGCGATCGCCCGGGCGCTGGTGAAACGGCCGGAGCTGTACATCTTTGACGACTCGTTCTCCTCGCTGGACACCGCCACGGACGCCCGGCTGCGGCAGGCGCTCAAGCAGCACACCGCGGGGGCGACCCTGGTGATCATCGCCCAGCGGGTCTCCAGCATCGTGGACGCGGACCAGATCCTGGTGCTCGACGACGGCCGAATCGTCGCGCACGGCACGCACGAGGAGCTGCTGGAGACCTCGGAGACGTACAACGAGATTGTGAACTCCCAGCTGGCGGCGGAGGAGGCGGTATGAGCAAGGTCGAATCCCAGCGGCCGACGGCGGGCGGCGGCGCGGGCGGTGCCGGCGCCCCCGATCCTGCGGGCTCGGGCGACAGGCGGGGCGCCGGCGCTGCAGGTTCACCGGGCGCCGGCCGGGAAGCCCCGCTGCGGATTCCCCGGCCGCGCGGCGGCCCCGGCCACGGCGGCCCGTTCGCCGGGATGAACGTCCCGGCCGAGAAGGCGATGAACTTCGGCCCGTCCGCCCGGCGGCTGCTGGGCGAACTGCGCCCCGAGCGGCTCTGGCTGGCGCTGGTCCTGGGGCTCGCCGTCGTGAGCGTGACGCTGTCGGTGATCGGGCCGCGGCTGCTGGGGGAGGGCACCAACCTGATCTTCGCCGGCGTCGTGTCCAAGCAGTTGCCCGTCGGGGTGAGCAAGGAGCAGCTGATCGCGCAGCTGCGCGCCGCGGGGGAGAACCAAAAGGCGGACATGCTCAGTGCCATGGCGCTGACGCCCGGCACCGGGATCGACTTCACCGCGCTGTCCTCGGTGCTGCTGTGGGCGCTGGTGCTGTACGTGCTGGCGTCGTCGTTTATGTGGATGCAGGCATATATCCTCAACGGCGTGGTGCAGCGGACCGTGTACCGGCTGCGCGAGCGGATCGAGGCGAAGATCAACCGCCTGCCGTTGCGCTACTTCGACACCGTGCAGCGCGGCGAGCTGCTCAGCCGGGTGACCAACGACGTCGATAATATTTCCCAGAGCCTGCAGCAGTCCATCAGCCAGGCGGTGACCTCGCTGCTGACCGTGGCCGGGGTGCTGGTGATGATGGTGATCCTCTCACCGACGCTGGCGGTCATCGCGCTGGTGACCATTCCGCTGACCCTGGTGACCACGGCGCTGATCGCCAAGCGCTCGCAGAAGCTGTTCGTGGCGCAGTGGAAGAACACCGGCGAGCTGAACGGCCAGATCGAGGAGACGTACACCGGGCACGCGCTGGTGAAGGTCTTCGGCCGGCAGCGCGAGGTGGAGGAGACGTTCCGGCAGAAGAACGCGGAGCTGTACCAGGCCAGTTTCGGCGCGCAGTTCATTTCCGGGCTGATCATGCCGGCCATGACGTTCATCGGGAACCTGGTCTATGTGGGGATCGCCGTGGTGGGCGGGCTGCAGGTGGCCTCCGGGGCGATGCAGCTGGGCGATGTGCAGGCGTTCATCCAGTACTCTCGGCAGTTCACCCAGCCGCTGGCCCAGCTGGGCTCGATGGCGAACCTGCTGCAGTCCGGGGTGGCGTCCGCCGAGCGGGTGTTCGAGCTGCTGGACACTGAGGAGCAGCTCTCGGACCCGGACGTGCCGCTGAAGCCGGAGACGACGCGCGGGCGGCTGGTGTTCGAGGATGTGTCCTTCGCGTACTCGCCGGACAAGCCGCTGATCTCTTCACTTTCTTTGGTTGCCGAGCCGGGGCAGACCGTGGCGATCGTGGGGCCCACCGGGGCGGGCAAGACCACGCTGGTGAACCTGATGATGCGCTTCTACGAGCTCGACGCCGGGAAGATCACGCTCGACGGCGTGGACGTGGCGCTGATGTCGCGGCACGAGCTGCGCTCGCGGATGGGCATGGTGCTGCAGGACACCTGGCTGTTCGGCGGGACCATCCGGGACAACATCGCCTACGGCCGGCCCGATGCCTCGGAGGCGGAGATCCTGGAGGCGGCGAAAGCCACGTACGTGGACCGGTTCGTAAAGTCCCTGCCGCAGGGTTATGACACCGTGCTCGACGACGAGGGTGGCAATGTCTCTGCGGGGGAGAAGCAGCTCCTCACCATCGCCCGGGCGTTCCTGGCCCGGCCGTCGGTGCTGATCCTGGACGAGGCGACGTCCTCGGTGGACACCCGCACCGAGGTGCTGGTTCAGAAGGCGATGAGCGCTTTGAGGAGCGACCGGACGTCGTTCGTCATCGCCCACCGGCTCTCCACCATCCGCGACGCCGACCTCATCCTGGTGATGGAAGCCGGGCAGATCGTGGAGCAGGGCACGCACGCGTCACTGCTCGAGGCCGGCGGGGCGTACGCGCGCCTGTACGAGGCCCAGTTCGCGGCGCCGGTGGCGGAGGTCTAGGGGCCGGGAGGGCATCGTTCCAGTCCCGTGCTGAGTTTTCCACTGATGCGATGCCTCCGGCACAGAAGTCGAGGGTGATGTCGTTCTCCGCATATGGTGTCCCTCTCCCGATGGCCGCGAGACAGCCGCCCCTCACCCAAGGGCGTTGCTCCATCCGTCCAGCGTGGCGGCCGTGCGGCTGACCGGTATTGGAGCTGCGGATGGTGATGATCCGCCGTGGCGCGGGGGAAGTCTGTCCTCAACGCCAACAAACCTTTTGACACTGCCCAGATAACGCGGGTAACTTTGATCACACGCTCTAGGTAACGCGAGTTACCTAGAGCGTTCACCCCAAATCCCTCCGTGCTGGCGTCACCCAGTTCAACGAAGACCACTGGAGTATTCAATGGCGGATATCGCCCCCTTGAACAGGGGCCTGAACTGGTCTCCGGCGCCGCCCCGGCGGGGAGCAGCCCGCGTTTGCAGGGCGTCCGCGGGGCCCTGGCTGGCGTGGGTGTGGAGAGTGATCCGGAGCTGGTCGTGGCCGAGTTTGCGGTGGGCGACGGCGGCATCAAGGAACGCGGTCTGGCCATCCCCGGGGACATCGCCGTGATCGGCTTCGACAACCAGGAACTCATTGCCGCCTACCTCAGGCCCAAGCTGACCACAGTGGCTTTGCCGTTCGAAAAGATGGGCGCTCTGGGAGGCCAGACGCTCGCTGCTCTTACAGCAGGACAGCCGATCACTGCCGGCCAGCAGTTGGTCGACTGTCCGCTGCTAGAACACTCTTCGGTCTGACCGCGAAATCAACGTCGAAGAGCTTACCCAACCCACCGTTCACCTTGCTGATGAAGACAGGAAAGAGATAACCCATCATGACACAACCCAAAATCTTCCGGACGGGCCGCCAGGAGTGTGCCCAGAAAATGAGCTCCTGAGCACCCTGCAGCACCCTGTCCGACTTCAGGCTGCTCCTCCACGCGAAAACACCCCTACCTCACAGGTTCGCGGACCCCACGCACCGTCATGAAACGAGAACAATGAACAGCGTCCCCTCCACCCTTGAGACCTACAGGCCGGCCATGCACTACGCTGCCAGGGACACGTGGCTTAACGATCCCAACGGACTCGTCTTCCACGAGGGCATCTACCACCTGTATTACCAGAACAACCCCTTCGGAAACGTCCACAGCAACATGTCCTGGGGCCACGCCACCTCCAAAGACCTGGTCCGCTGGGAGGAACAACCGGTAGCCATTCCCTGCGATGACAACGAGGACATCTTCTCCGGCAGCATCGTGGTGGACACTGCCAACACCAGCGGATTCGGCGCCGACGGGAAAGCCCCGCTGGTGGCCATCTACACGAGCGCGTACAAACCGGGTTCCCCTCACCAGGGCACCCAGGCCCAGTCCATCGCGTGGAGCGTCGACGACGGCTACACCTGGACCAAGTACGCCGGCAACCCAGTCCTGACGAGGAATTCCCCGGAATTCCGGGACCCCAAGGTCTTCCGCTACAGCGGTCCGGCCGGCAGCTACTGGGTAATGGTGGCCGTCGAAGCGCACGACTTCACTGTTCTGCTCTACCGCTCCGAGGACCTCAAGAACTGGGAATACCTCAGCACCTTCGGCCCTGCGAACGGCACCGGTGGCATCTGGGAATGCCCGGACCTCTTTGAGCTGCCGCTGGACGGCGACGCCGCGGCTACTAAATGGGTCCTGACGGTAAACATGAACCCGGGGGGCCCAAACGGCGGCTCCGCAGGCCAGTACTTCGTGGGAGAGTTCGACGGCGTCACGTTCAGCTCAGAGACAACCCTCACCGAGGGGATGGAGGACCCGCAACGCGTAACCGACTACCAATGGCTGGACTGGGGCCGCGACTACTACGCCGCCGTCTCGTTCAGCAACGTCCCAGCCGGCCGGCGGCTGATGATCGGCTGGATGAACAACTGGCAGTATGCCAACCACATTCCCACATCGCCCTGGCGCAGCCCCATGAGCCTCGTCCGGGACGTGTCCCTCGTTTCCGTGAGCGGGCAACCCCGGCTCGTCCAGCAACCCGTGCCGGAAGTGAGAATAACGTCGCAACCCGGTCCCGTGAGGCGGGTGACCCTAGACGGTCCCGCGGCAGTTGACGGCGGCGCGGCAGTGCAACTCGTTGACGTCACCTTCACGCCCGGTAGTGCCGATGAATTCGGCCTTGTGGTCCGGGGGTCAACCGACGGCACGGTCGGGACGCGGATCGGGATCCGTCCCGGCAGCGGAGAACTTGTAGTGGACCGTACCCGCTCCGGTGACACCGGCTTCCATGAGGCCTTTCCGTCCACCAGCCGCGCCCCGATTGCTGCCGGACCGGACGGCAGCTACACCCTGCAGATCTTCGTTGACCACTGCTCGGTGGAAGTCTTCGGGAGCGCTGGGCTCGTCGCCATGACCGAACTGATCTTCCCCGCTGCCGCCCAAACATCCCTCACCCTATACTCCACCGGCGGCACAGCGGACGCTGCGCTCCAACTCACCGACTTCGGAAAGGACGTAGCCTGATGGAACACCGCAAGCTGGGTTCCTCCGGCCTGTACATCAGCGAAATCGCCTACGGGAACTGGTTCACCCACGGTGAGCAGATCGACCAGGCCGCTGCGACGCAGTGCGTGAAGCAGGCGCTGGACCTGGGCATCACCACTTTCGACACCGCCGATGCCTATGCCGGAACCCGGGCCGAGGAAGCGTTGGGCCAGGCGCTCAAAGGAACACGCCGTGAAAGCGTGGAGATTTTCACCAAGGCCTACTTCCCTACTGGGGAGGGCCGGAACGACCGAGGCCTGTCCCGAAAACACGTCATGGAGTCCATCAACTCATCGCTCCGCCGGCTCCAAACTGACTACGTCGATCTCTACCAGGCTCACAGGTACGACTACGAGACCCCACTGGAAGAGACGATGCAGGCCTTCGCCGATATTGTCAGGGCCGGGAAAGCGCACTACATCGGGGTGTCGGAGTGGACGGCAGACGAGATACGGTCCGGAGTTGCCCTGGCCAACGAACTTGGCTTTCAGCTCATATCCAACCAGCCGCAGTATTCCATGCTGTGGCGCGTCATCGAACAGGAGATCGTTCCTCTAAGCGAGGAACTGGGCATCGGCCAGATCTGCTGGTCGCCGCTCGCCCAGGGAGTCCTTACCGGCAAGTACGCCCCCGGTGCGGCGGCTCCTCAAGGCTCCCGCTTCCGTGCCGACAACGGCGATCTCAAGGACGACCACCGCTTTCTCGGCGAGGACATCCTCACCCGCGTCCAGAAACTGAAACCCCTCGCCGAAGAGACCGGACTGTCCATGGCAGCCTTCGCTGTCGCATGGGTACTGCAGAACCCCAACGTCTCAGCGGCCATCGTCGGCGCATCCCGGCCCGAGCAGCTCGTCGACAACGTCCGTGCCGCGGGAGTCAAACTCGACCCTGAACTGCTCCAGAGGGTCGATGACATCCTCGGCCCCGTGATCGAGAGGGACCCGGGCAAAGTCGAATCCTTCAAGAACCGTCCCTGAACCGCCCTGCTAGCCAACGAGGGGCGGCGGCGCTGGACGTTCGGGCTTAGCCGCACTGCGTCCGGAGCGCTGCCCACCGCACCCCGGATGGAAACCTGCAACTTACACCCATCGACACGAAAAATTTGTTGACACCCGGGAGTAACGCGGGTAACTTGAATCACAGCCGCTAGGTAACGCGAGTTACCAAAGCGGACCGGGCCGACTTTCTCCCGTTAGCGCCGGCATCACCAAGCTCAACGACGACCACTGGAGCATTCAATGGCGAAAACCACCTCCCCAAGCAATAGGGGCACTGCCAGGCCGCGTGGGGTCACCATGAATGATGTCGCTAAGCACGCCGGAGTGTCCCGAACGGCTGTTTCATTCGTGCTGAGCAACCGCGAAAACGCGAGCATTTCGGAAGAGACGCGGACCCGCATCGCCGACGCGGTTCAGGCGTTGGGCTACCGTCCGAACGCCGGGGCGAGGGCGCTGGCATCCCAGCGCAGCGACTGGTACGGAATTGTCACCGAGATCGTAACCGCACCCTTCGCTGTGGACATCATCAAAGGCGCTCAGGACCAGGCTTGGATTGACCGCAGATTCCTCCTTATCGCCCCCTCGGACCAAGGTGTTGCGGCCGGCCCCACCCAGGGCATGGAGGATGCTGCCGTTGAGAAGTTGCTGGAACAGCGGGTCGAAGGTTTGCTGTATGCCGCAACGCACCACCGCGGCGTGCATGTGCCCCCAAGCGCTCACGAGGTGCCCACGGTGCTCATCAACTGTTTCGACCTGGATGGGAAGCTGCCCTCGATTGTCCCCGATGAACGGGCAGGGGGACGGGTCGCCGTCGAACGGCTCCTCCGGGCCGGTCACACCAGGATCGGTGTGATCAATCTGGACCCGCACATTCCGGCGGCTGTCGGGCGTCTGCAAGGAGTCCGCGAGGCCTTGGCCGAGGTGGGTCTGGAGCTTGATTCGGAACTGGTGGTGGCCGGGTACGCGACCGCCGATGGCGGCTACGACGCTGCCTGCCAAATCCTTGACCGGTACCCCGCCAAGGACAGGCCAACCGCCCTGTTTTGCCTCAATGACCGCATGGCCATGGGCGCCTACGACGCCATCAAGGAACGCGGCCTGGCCATACCCGGGGACATCGCCGTGATCGGCTTCGACAACCAGGAACTCATTGCCGCCTACCTCAGGCCCAAGCTGACCACAGTGGCTTTGCCGTTCGAAAAGATGGGCGCTCTGGGAGTCCAGACGCTCGCTGCTCTTACAGCAGGACAGCCGATCACTGCCGGCCAGCAGTTGGTCGACTGTCCGCTGCTAGAACGCTCTTCGGTCTGACCGCGAAATCAACGTCGAAGAGCTAACCCCACCCACCCTTCACCTTGCTGATGAAGACAGGAAAGAGATAACCCATCATGACACACCCCAAAAACTTCAGGTCGGCCCGCATCGCCGCGGCCGGACTGGCGGTAGGCGCGATGTTGCTGACCGGCTGCGTAGCCAATGTCAACAAGCCCGCAGACGGTGGCGCCGCGACCAACGCCAGTGCGTTCCTCACTATCCCGCGTGAGGACATGGGCACTTTCGTGCGGAACTTCAACCCCTTCGCACCGACGGTCAACCCGATGGTCCAGCAGTCCATTTACGAGTCTCTCCTGGTCTTCAACCCGGCCAGAGGCGACACCGTGCCGTGGCTGGCCACCGACTGGAAGGCAGCCAAAGACGGAAGGTCTATCACATTCACACTGCGTGACGGGGTGAAATGGTCCGATGGCCAGCCGTTCGTCGCCGACGACGTGGCATACACCTTCGAGCTTCAGAAGAAACTCAAGGGTGGCTACGAGTACCTCGACGCCGTGACCGCAGAAGGCAACAAGGTCACGTTCAAGTTCAACAAACCATGGTCACCCGCCCTGTACGACGTCGGTCAGCTCAGCATCCTGCCCAAGCACGTCTGGTCCGCGCTGGCTGATCCGGAAAAGGACGCCAACGCCAAGCCCGTCGGCACAGGGCCCTACACGGAGGTGGACAGCTTCCAGGCCCAGTCCTTCGTGCTGAAAAAGAACCCCAACTACTGGCAGCCGGAGAAGCAGAAGATCGCCGGCATCAAGATGCTCGCCTTCGCTGGGAACGACGGCGCAAACCTCGCTGCCGCCAATGGTGACGTGGACTGGGCCCCGCAATACATCCCGAACATCGAAAAGACGTTCGTCTCGAAAGACAAGGAACACCGGCACTATTGGTTCCCCCCGACGGGTGCCATGATCAACTGGCAACTCAACACCGCCAAGGCACCGTTCAACGACGTTGATGTCCGTAAGGCATTGAGCATGGCTGTGGACCGGGACCAGGTCACCAAGATCGGTATGAGCGGTTACGCCCAGCCCGCGGACTGCACCGGCCTCTCCGGAAATTACGAGACGTGGAAGAACACCCAGGTCAAGGACAACTGCACCTGGACCAACCACGACGTCCAAAAAGCCAACGACCTCTTGGACAAGGCCGGCTACCCGAAGGGCCCCGACGGCAAACGGACGCTCAAGGACGGTTCTCCTTTCCAGTTCAAGATCTCCGTGGGTGCAACATCGTCCGACTGGTTGTCCGTTGCCAACGTGATCTCCCAGAACCTGGCGGAGGTGGGCGTGACCGCGAAGGTGGACTCCCCGGACTGGGCCGCTGTGGTGGCAGGGTACGAAACGGGTAACTTCGACTCCGGCATTGTATGGAGCGCCAACGATCCGAGCCCGTATAAGTACTTCAACACCTCCATGTCCACCAAAACGGTGAAGCCTGTGGGCACGAAGACGTTCGACAACTACCACCGTTTCGGCGATCCCAAAGCCGATGCTCTGCTGGCGGAGTTCGCTGCAGCGACGGACCAGTCCAAGCAGAAGGACATTGCCAACAAGCTGCAGGACGAATACGATGCCGTCGCGCCGCTGGTGCCGCTGTTTTCCGGGCCGGAATGGGGGGCGTACAACGACACCCGCTTCACCGGCTGGCCGACTCAGGACAACCCTTACGCCACCCTCTCGGTCCGCGCACCCACCACGGTTCTCGTGCTGACCAGCCTGGAACCGCGCAAGTAGCGTCACGCGCAGCATGAGGCCGAACCGCCCTCATGCCACCCACGCCCGACGGCCTGGCCAATTCGAAAGCCGGCCGTCGGGCGTACCCCACCATGTTGACCACTCCCGAATTGGAGGGAAACCGTGCGCTTCATCCTGCGCCGCCTGGGTTTCTACCTGCTCGCCTTCTGGGCATCCATCACCCTGAATTTCCTGCTCCCGCGCTTCATGCCCGGGGACCCCGTATCACGCATGTTCGCCCGCTCCCAGGACAGGATGCAGCCCGAACAGATCGAGGCCCTGCGCAAGCTGCTCGGCGTGGACGACCGGCCCATCTGGGAGCAGTACGCCGGCTACCTCCAGAACATCCTCACCGGGCAGATGGGGGTATCCATTTCACGATTCCCCACCCCCGTCACCGAGGTCATCTCGTCCCAAGTCGGCTGGACCCTCCTGCTCGGTGGGACCGCCCTTGTCATAGCCGCCGTCGTCGGTAACCTGCTCGGCATCCTGGCAGCATGGCGCCGGGGCGGAGCCATCGATTCGGTGCTGCCTCCCCTGTTGGTCTTCATCGGATCCTTCCCGTACTTCTGGCTCGCGATGGGCGCGCTGTATCTGTTCGGCGTCGTTCTGGGCTGGTTCCCAATCCGCCACGCGTTCACGGATGGGCTGGAGCCCGGCTTCACCTGGGAGTTCATCGGCGACGCCGCCGCCCACCTCGTGCTCCCGGCGCTCACGATCGTGCTGGTCTCCATCGGCGGCTGGATGCTGGGTATGCGGAACACCATGATCGCCACCAACTCTGAGGACTACATCACCATGGCGGAGGCCAAGGGCCTACGCCCCGGACGGATTATGCTCCGTTACGCCGCCCGCAACGCGATGCTGCCTTCGGTGACCAGCTTCGGCATGGGCCTGGGTTTCGTGGTGGGCGGCGCCCTTCTCACGGAGGTCGTATTCGCCTACCCCGGCGTCGGCTACCAGCTTCTGAACGCCGTCCAGGGCCTTGACTACCCGCTCATGCAGGGCCTGTTCCTGACCATCACCGCCGCCGTACTGCTGGCGAACTTCCTGGTGGACATTCTCTATGTCCGCCTCGACCCCCGCGTGCGCAGCAACTGACCATTGCGTACCCAGTAACCAAGGGACCGACCATGACCAGCGTTATCCTCCAGCAGCCGATCGAACCAAAAGCTGCACGCAAAACCAACCGCGGTTTCATCCACGGACTTATTACCAACAAGAAGGCCATGACAGGCATGGCCATCATGCTCGTCTTCATCGTGCTGGCGCTGGCCGCGCCGGTACTGTTCCCCGGCGACCCCTCCCGGATCACCGGCATGGCCTCGCTGGAACCGGACGCTGAGCACTGGCTCGGAACCACCGCCAAAGGCCAGGACGTGCTCGCCTTGACCATCTACGGCTCCCGAAGTTCCCTGCTGGTAGGCCTTACAGTCGGGTTCGCGTCCACCTTTATCGGGATTCTGGTAGGACTGGCATCGGCCTATTTCGGCAAATTTATCGACGAAGCGCTGTCGCTGCTGACCAACGTCTTCCTCCTCCTTCCCGGACTGCCGCTGCTCGTCATCCTGGCTGCCTTCCTGCCGCCGGGGCTGGGCACCGTGATCCTGGTACTCACGGTCACGGGATGGGCAGGATCAGCGCGCGTCCTCCGGTCACAGGCCCTGTCCATCCGCTCCAAGGATTTCGTGGCCGCCGCCGTCGTATCAGGTGAGAGCGCCGGGC
This sequence comes from Arthrobacter sp. 01T414, assembly GCF_056398965.1. Lineage (NCBI taxonomy): Bacteria > Bacillati > Actinomycetota > Actinomycetes > Micrococcales > Micrococcaceae > Arthrobacter > Arthrobacter sp. 01T414. The sequence goes on from NZ_JBFTQK010000001.1 coordinate 187,544, forward strand.
GGATCATGTTCCGCGAAATTCTGCCAAATATGGCCTCGATCGTGATGGGCACGCTGCTTGCCTGCGTCATCTACGGTATCGGTGCCCAGGCCGGCCTCGAATTCCTTGGGCTGGGAGACGTCAGCACCGTCTCCTGGGGCAACAACCTCTTCTGGGCCGGAAACGAAGGTGCCCTGCTCACCGGGAGCTGGTGGGTATTTGTCCCTTCCGGCCTCTGCATTGCACTGGTGGCCTTCGCCCTGGCCCTGGTCAACTACGCCGTCGACGAAGTAACCAATCCGCGGCTGCGGAAGATCCGCAAGCCCGCCACCACCGAAAGGAGCACCGCAAAGTGACTGTCTCTCAAGTCTCCTTCGGCTCCCACGAAGCAGTCCTCGACGTCAAGAACCTCACCGTCAAGTACATTGGCGACACCCGCTCGACCACTGCCGTGGACAACGTCTCCTTCAGCATCGGCGTAGGTGAGGTGTTCGGGCTGGCCGGTGAATCCGGTTGCGGAAAATCAACCATCGCCAACTCAATCATGCGTCTGCTCAAGGATCCGGCGAAGATCACCGCCGGCAGCATCTCCTTCGGCGGCAAGGACGTCCTGGCCATGAGCCAGGATGAGCTGCGTCGTTTCCGCTGGCAGGACGTTGCCATGGTGTTCCAATCCGCCATGAACTCGCTGAACCCGGTGCTGACCATCGGGGAACAGATGGCAGACATCTTCACCACACACGCCGGCTACTCCCGTAAAGAATCCCTTCGACGCGCAGCACAGCTGCTGGAGCTCGTAAGAATCGATCCGGCCCGCCTCAAGTCGTATCCGCATCAACTCTCCGGGGGGATGCGGCAACGCGCCGTCATCGCCATGGCCGTAGCACTGAAGCCATCACTCCTGATTCTGGACGAGCCCACCACCGCGCTGGACGTGGTGGTGCAGCAGGAGATCATGGCCCAGATCAAGGATCTCCAGCGCGAACTGGGATTCTCCGTCCTGTTCATCACCCACGACATGTCCCTGATGGTGGAACTCTCGCACCGCATGGCCGTCATGTACGGCGGCCGGATCGTGGAGACCGCAAAAGCCCACGACATCTACACCACGCCCGGGCACCCCTATACCAGGGCCCTCATGGGCGCGTTTCCGCCGCTTACCGGCCCACGGGTTCCACTCAAAGGCCTGCCCGAAGGCGTGAAGTTCCAGAATATCCCGGACCTCGCCGAAGTCGCTCCGGGCCACTTCGTGGCCCCATTTGATGCCGACGCCGAAGCCGCCGTTTTAGAAGGAGCAGCACAATGAACCAGACCGCACACTCCGCGGCAAGGCCGGACACTTCACCCCAGACGCCGGCTCTTGAAGTGCGGGGACTGGGTAAGTCCTTCCGCATCGGCGGCCTATTCTCCAACCAGGCAGTCCGGGCATTGCACGGCGTCGACCTGACCATCGGCCGTGGGGAAATCGTGGCACTGGTCGGGGAATCCGGGTCGGGCAAGAGCACCCTGGCCCGCTGTGTGGCCCGGCTCGAGAAACCCAGCGAAGGCGCCATCCTGCTCGACGGCGTCGACGTCCTCAAAAGAGACCGTTTCCAGGCCTCACGCATGTTCCGATCACAGCTGCAGATGGTCTTCCAAGACCCCTTCGGCTCCCTAAACCCCGCACACCGGATCGAGCACTTCCTCCGACGGTCCCTTGCGATCCACGGCAAAGGCGGCACCGGCCAGCGCGGTTCCGAAGAGCAGACCACGCGCCGCCTTGAAGAGCTCTTGACCACCGTGGGGCTTCAGGCCGACATGCTCAACTCCTACCCCCATGAGCTCTCCGGCGGGCAACGTCAACGAGTCTCTATCGCGCGCGCGCTCGCCGTCGAACCAGAAGTCATCCTCGCCGACGAACCAACGTCCATGCTGGACGTATCGGTCCGCATCGGGGTGCTAAACCTGATGCGGAAACTTCGCGATGAGCAGGGCATCTCCATGCTCTACATCACCCACGATCTCGCGTCCGCCCGGTACCTCGCGGACCGGACCGCCGTCATGTTCGCCGGCGAGATCGTTGAAGAGGGCGAATCACTGGACCTGCTGGCCAATCCGGCCCACCCCTACACACAGTTGCTGGTCTCAGCGGTCCCGGACCCATCCCGGGCCGGGTCATACGACCCAGTTCACCGCGCCAAGCTCAGGCAGGCCGTCATGGCTTCCACCGCCTGCGACTTCGCAAATGACCCCCATCAGCCCTGCTCATCTGAGGAACCCGTCCGGCATCAGGTGGGTGACCCCCTCAACCGCCACTGGGTCCGCTGCCACCTCTACCGTCCACGCGCTGGCGCCAGCGGCCATGCCCTGGCGACAGAACCCCTGCCGAAACCACAACCTGCAGACGGGGAAACTCTCTGAAAATCCTGTTCCACGAACGGGTCAACCACTCTGTCTTAGCAGGATCCCCTCAGATTCAAGCCAAATGAGGACCTGCACTGCCCAAAAACATCATCATCCATGCAGCCGAAGCACCGAAGCTGCCCACCGAAAGGGAACCATGGAAGATTCCCCCGCCGTCTCCCGGCGTGCACTCCTGACCGGAAGTGGAGCCGTTGCCCTCACCGGGTCACTCGCGCTTTCCACTACATTCTCCGAGTCAGCGGCAGCCGCGCCCCCAAACAGTCCCGGCACCGCGCAGGCCATGCCGCTCTCAAAAGGACCAACCCGTATGCGCCCGACCTATCACTTCAGCGTCCCCGACAATTGGAAGAACGACCCTCAGCGGCCCATTTACATCGACGGCGAATACCACTACTACTACCTCTACAACGGCGATTACATTCAGGGTGGTGGAGGTACGTCGTGGCGCCGTGCGACCACCACCGACCACGTCTCCTTCCGCGACCGCGGCGTCGCCATCCCCAAATTCAGCAATGACAACGGCGACTGCTGGTCAGGATGCCTTATCGTCGACGAACGAAACACCGCCGGCTACGGTGAAAATGCCGTGATAGCCCTCGTTACACAGGCACCACAGGGCCGTCAGGCCCAGTATCTCTGGTACTCGACGGACCGTGGGCGCACATTCCAACCCGGTGGCACAGCCCCGGTACTGCCAAACCCAGGTGTGCAGGACTTCCGCGACCCGAAGGTAATTTGGGACGCGGACCGGGGGCAGTGGTTCATGGTCAACGCCGAAGGGCAGAAGCTTGGCTTCTACACATCTCCCAACCTGCGCTCTTGGCAGCGCGTCGGCGAATTCGTCCGCACGGATCTTGGGGTACTTGAGTGCCCGGACCTTTTCCGTATGACCGCCGACGACGGCACTTCCCACTGGATTCTTGGCACCAGCGCCAACGGCAAGGGCAGGGGGCTGCCGGCCACTTATGCCTATTGGACAGGGGCCTTCAACGGCACCACCTTTGCTCCTGACCATGCCGAGCCGGAATGGCTGGATTACGGCTATGACTTCTACGGAGCAGTGACCTATCCCCATCACGACTCCTCCGGTACAGAGGATGCCGCCCTGCGCAGGGCGCTCGGATGGGCGAACTTCTGGGATTACCCCCACAACACTCCGACATTGGCGACCGACGCTTACAACGGCGATGACATGATCGTGCGCGACATCCGCCTCAAGAAGGGAGTCGGAAGCTACTATCTCGTCTCATCCCCGACAGCCGGCCTGGACAACTACGTCAAGCGCAGCCACCGACTTGGTGATGTCGCGGTATCGGGCACTCACGACCTCGATATCCGATCGCTGGCCTACGACCTGACCTGTGAAATCGTATGGGATCCGGCGACCCCGCCAGCCAACATCGGTCTCGAGATCTGTCGTGCAGCTGGCGGAGGTCGGCATGTCGCCGCCGGTGCGTTCCTCCGCGGACCTTTCGCGTACCTCAACCGGCGACCCACTATCAACCCCACCGGCGGCGAGAGCCAGACGCCCGTCGACCCCTCGGCAGGGCGCCTCACACTTCGTGTCCTCGTAGACAGCACAAGCGTCGAAATGTTCGTGGGAGACGGACGAGTCGTGCACTCCCATCGCGTATTCCCACTCGAAGGGGACAACGGCATCCGTCTCTACGCTCACGAAGGAACTGCCACTTTCCGCAACCTCACGATCAACGAAATCAGCGCGGCACCTTAACCCAACCCGAAACGTTCCGGTAGGTCATTCCGTACAGCCATAGACCGCCAGAATGACCTAGACGCTCCCGTACTATCACTTGCCCGAGAGACAAACATGGATAACCTCAAAGCAGCACTGCATTATGCCCAACAACCCCTCGACGTGGTCGTTGTCGGAGAAGCGCTGATCGACGTGGTCACCACCCCGAGTAGCCAGGTAGAGCATCCCGGTGGATCGCCGGCCAACGTCGCCTACGGCCTCGGGCTCCTCGGCGTCTCCACAGGCCTGCTCACGGCCATCGCGCCCGATGCACGGGGAACGTCGATAGAAGACCACCTCCGCCGGGCAGGAGTAACGCTCCTGCCCGGGTCAAAATCCCTCGCCCGTACAGCGACGGCCACAGCAACCCTTGGGCCTGACGGTTCCGCCGCCTACGACTTCGACATCTACTGGGACCTGCCCCCAAAAGCGCCAGCCTACTTCCCCAAAATCCTCCACACAGGTTCCATAGCCACGTTCCTGGACCCTGGCGCCACGGCCGTCAAAGCCCTGCTGGAACAAGCCCACAAGCATTCCACCATCACCTACGATCCCAACATCAGGCCATCCCTGCTTGGCAGTCATGCCGAAGCCAAAGCGACCTTCGAAGAACTCGTCTCCCTGACCGATGTTGTGAAACTCAGCGACGAGGACGCCCATTGGCTCTACCCCGGGAAAACACTCGAGGAAGTCGCAGGCCATATCCTCCGACTGGGCACCGGACTGGTAGCGATAACTAAGGGAGCTGAAGGCTCCCAATTCACCTCCTGTGCCGCAAGCATCACTATCCCCGCTGTCAAAGCCAACGTTGCGGACACCATAGGCGCCGGGGACTCCTACATGGCTGCACTGATCCTGTGTCTCCTCACTCGCCGAACCGACGGCTTCGCCCCCGGGGTGTTGGAGCAACTGGGACGCACGGCAGCTGCGGCGGCGGCCATCACCGTTCGACGGGCCGGAGCAAACCCGCCGACCCTTGCCGAACTGAGATCAGCAATGGAAGCACCTACTTTCGCGCCTAATACTTTCGCCTAGACCGTCTCCGCCCGTGGGCTGCGGAACTAATTGACACGAAGGTCCCTGCTATGGCCGTCATAACTGCCCGGCGAGTCACGAAGTGGGACCAGAAAATAGCCGCCCTCCAAGCCTGTCACAGTCGCCTGAATCACCTGAGCGGGAATTGCCAAGCCCCGGATACCGTCCCGGCTCAGCTTTCGAGCCCGCCACGCTCCAGCGTCCGTCCGAGCGACTGCCGCGGAAGATCCTGGCCTACGTGGTCCGCGGCGCCGTGACGAGCAGACAAGTCCAGGGCTGGTGAACCTGATGATGCGCTTCTACGAGCTCGACGCCGGGCGGATCACGCTGGACGGGGTGGACGTGGCGCTGATGTCGCGGCACGAGCTGCGCTCGCGGATGGGCATGGTGCTGCAGGACACCTGGCTGTTCGGCGGGACCATCCGGGACAACATCGCCTACGGCCGGCCCGGCGCCTCGGAGGCGGAGATCCTCGAGGCGGCGAAGGCGACCTACGTGGACCGCTTCGTGAAGTCCCTCCCGCAGGGCTACGACACCGTGCTCGACGACGAAGGCGGCAACGTCTCGGCGGGGGAGAAGCAGCTGCTGACCATCGCCCGCGCGTTCCTGGCCCGGCCGTCGGTGCTGATCCTGGACGAGGCGACATCCTCGGTGGATACCCGCACCGAGGTGCTGGTGCAGAAAGCCATGAGCGCGCTGCGCTCCGACCGGACCTCGTTCGTCATCGCCCATCGCCTCTCCACCATCCGCGACGCCGACCTCATCCTGGTGATGGAGGCCGGCCAGATCGTGGAACAGGGGACGCACGCCTCACTGCTGGAGGCAGGCGGGGCGTATGCACGGCTGTACGAGGCCCAGTTCGCGGCTCCGGTTGCGGAGGTCTGAGGCGCGACGGGACTGTGGTTAGGGCGGAGAAGTGGCTGGGCGTCCGATTTCAATCGCCGTTGAGGCCAAGGCATCCAAATTCGCAGCTATCCATCGAGGGGCATGCTCGGCAGTCCTACGCTGGGCACAGCCGGGTCATAGATGGTCACCAACCCTGCTATGAGTGCGTCATGGCCGCGGTGTCCCAGTTTAACGTCTCATCGACTAATTCCTGGGCATGCAGGTCGTCGTCACGGACATCCAAGTAGTGGCGGAAAGCAGGATGGATTCTAAACTGAACGGGCCGGCTCGATCGCTTTGAGAGCCTCTCGGCCACCTTCAGCTTTCTTCTGGCCGCTGTTTCACCTTCGACGTAGACGAAATCGCCATCGGCTATCTCGATTCCCAGGAAAGAGGTTTTTATCAGCCACGATTTAACCTCGTCAGCGTTGTCCGCTCCCGCGAGCGCCTCACCAAGTTCTGCTTCATTCAGTGTTGAATCCATTCCCGCAAACTCGTAGAGTATCTCTTCAAGATCAAAACTCTCCGCTTCGCTTTCCACGAGGAGGGCTTCTATGGCGAACTTCGAGTACTGACTCTCCGCCAGCACTATATCGGCTTCCTGGATTGATTCGTGTTTCCTGTTAATGGCAGTGGTGAGAGCCGCGTTGGCAAAGTAGATCAAGTCCCGTGGTCGCGGCAGCGTGCGCCACAGCATGTAGTCCCGAGTCGGTGTGCCTTTTACATCCGGGACGAAGACATCGTTCCATAGCTGGTCGCCGGTGTGACGTTTGTTTTTCACCTTCTTGGCGCCGTATCTTTCCTCAAGGATGCGGGCGAGAAGCTCAGGATCCTCCCAATGGACTGACAGCTGGCCGATCTTGTCGGGTTCCCTGGCGAAGTTGGACATGACATCGAAAATGTCCGTCCGGAGAAAAACACTCAACGTCAAATTGACCGGGGCATTGTCTCGGTCGCTCCGGGAAAAATCCTTTTCCATCTTGCCGCTGCTAGTCAAGAGGGTAAGTAGGAACTTGGACATGAGCTTGTAGTCGGCCCCGGTCTCCCAAGCCTTGTCGAGGTTGTCAATTAGCACCGCCACTCTTCCGAACTCGTGCAGTGCGGCGCGAAGTGACCTCTTTAGGTTGTTGAGCGCATGAACTCGTAGCCCGTTCGCAATGAACTGCTTTTCATCCTCCGACGGGTCCAATCTTTGGGCGAGGAGGTTTGCCACTACTTCTTCCAAACGATCCGCCAAATCGCTGTCCACGTTAATACCAAGGTTTTCGAGCTCAATTTCCAGAGTGCGCATTGGGGTCCCCTCAGCTACTCCTGCGGGTTTGAGACGTGCGGCTCGAACGGCATGAATGGCAATCTCGGAGTAAATCAGAAAGGTCCATAGGTTTGAGACCAAATAGTCGGACGACGAAGTGGTCCTGAGTCTCTGCAAAAGTTCCAAGAGCCCTGTCAGCTCGTACGAGGACGGCTTGATCGGCACGACGAGGTTACGACGATCCTTCTGGAGTTCGGCAACCGCCTGAGTCATCGTGGCAGATTTTCCGGTGCCCTTGCGGCCAACAAAAACTTTCGCTTTGCCGTCCAGTATGGCCCTGAACTCACTGGTCTCGATGAAGTAGTCGTTTAGATCATCTGCCTCATACTCAGCGACGTACTGTCCAAAAGACCGGATGGGGAGTTCAATATCCAGCGCCAAGCGACCGAGGCGTTTATTAGACCCGTTTGGTTTCGGCAGGTTGGCAAGCCAATTCCGGACATGCTCTTGGAGCGAGGCGGAGGTCGGGTAGGCAAAAAGAAGATCTTTATAATCCAGAGGTGCCACGAATCCGCTCTCAACGACCATGAGCAGCGGCAAGTCTAAACCGTAGGCCACGCCGGCCAAGAAGCTAGCCCTAGCATTGTGTTGGCTGGCCCGTACACGGGTTGGCGGGAGTAGATGAAAGATGGCGGCCGATGAGCGGTAGATTTCCCGGACGTAGAACTGCAACGGAGCGAGCCCCAAGTCGTCGCTCGCTCCCAGGACCTTGAGCGTGGTATCTCGTTCGAGCATTTTGCTCAGGGATGTTGCCGCATTGGTCTTGATAGGAAGGGATGGGGCAAAGATAGCGCTCGGTTCACGTGCGCTGGCCCCGGCAAGCAAGGTGTCGAAGAGCTTTGGCTCATCCATGTCCGGTCGCTCGGTGAATATTCGAGCACTCAACTCCTCCGAGTTGCCGTTGTAACCGAACCGCCCAACCGTGGAGAGAAGCGAAAGGTCATTCCACACCCGCAATGCACCTTCATCGGTTTCATCCAGGACCAGCCAGAGAACCTTGTTTTTACCCAAAGCGTAGCCCGCTTCAAAAAGCACATTGCTGTTCATGGTACTAACGTCTGCTACGACAGCCGAGGAGCTGTCAATCGCCTCGCATATTGTGGCAATGAGCAGTTGGCCCTCAATTGCCAAACTTTCCCAGCCCCGGGCTATCAGTCCGCGCTCATTGAGTGAGGTTACGGCATCTCGTAGAGTCTCTGCTCGGAGAGGCGGATAGCCTGCGTATGCGAAAAATATGCCTTCGGGTTCCATGGCACCAGAATCTCATGCTTTGCGTGAATAGCACGGGTGCATTCGGATGCGGCGTTCTGTTTCTTCTCATTGGGTGCACATGAGCTCTCAACCAGCGCATAGTCAGTGCCCGCGAGGTTGGCGATACAAGAGACGCTAGCGACTTCTCCAAACGGGAGCCAGCATCGCATCCTGTTCGCAACCGATTCCGTTGTGGTTATTGACCATGCAGCAGTCCGAGAGGTGTTTGCGAAGTCTTCGACACTTAGGAGAAAAAGTGTCATTTTTGCCTTGCCCCGAATGGTCTCAAACCACGACTCACCCACCGCCATATGAATATGGCCGTCCACTGCCGGCAAATACTGACCCAAAACGGTCGTTGTTGATCAAGAGGACTGCGAGCGGTCTTCGAGGGGCTGAACCCATGCTCGGCCAAGGGCCTAGATGCGAGCCACGTCAAAGGTTGCGGTCTCAACGAGGTTCAGTCAATAGGTTTCTGACGCTCCGGGGCGTGGGGCCTGAAAGCCCTTAAACCAGCGGCCACGGGTACCGCATGCCCGTCCGGTCCACCGGCAGCGCTCCCGCGAGCAGCATTCGATGGACGCGGCGCTGCAGGGCGGTGACCTCGTCGTCGTCGAGCAGATCCGCCAGTTCGGCAGGCACGGCCTCGGCGAGCGGGGCGATGTCCGCAAGCAGGGCATCGGGGATCGGTTCCCCGGCGAAGTCCCAGATCACCGTGCGCAGTTTGAAGGCTGCCGAGAAGCAGAGGCCGTGGTCGATACCCCAGATCCTGCCGTCGTCGCCGCGCAGCACGTGCCCGCTCTTGCGGTCGGTGTTGTTGGCGACGAAGTCGAACAGAGCGACCCGGGCCAGCTCAGCGTGTGTCTCCGGGGCGTCCTCGAACAGGGTGAAGTAGTGCTGCTCGAAGTCGCACTCGATGAACCACTGCAGCGACCCGACGCCCAGGGGAGCGTCCCCGCGGATCACGGTCGGCGGGACGAAGCCCCAGCCCAGCGCCTCGCTGAGCAGGTAGGCCGCGCGCTCGCGCTTGTAGAGCCCGGGCTCGAAATCGGAGAGCGGGCGCTCGCCGGCCTCCGGCTTGTAGACCGCATAGCCCTCCTCCTCGCCGCAGGTGACCTGGACCAGGAACGTCTGGTTGCTGCTGCGCGGGATGAGGCCGAGCAGTTCGATGCTGCCCTCGGTGAGCAGGGTCAGTTCCCGGCCGGACACGGTCCCTCCCGCCTCGGAAGCAGCTTCATGACGCCCGGAGCCCGCTCAGTGGTTCCGCCGTCGAATTCACCATGTGCACCGCGGGATCTTGGCCCTCCACGAACGTGATGGCCGAGACCGAGCCCGGGCTGATCATGATCCGCTGGAACAGGTCCAGCGGCGTGCCCAGGGCGTGCGCCACCGCTGCCTTGATGGGATCGGCGTGCGAGAAGCACACCACCACACCGCCGGCGTGGGCAGCACACAGCGCCTCCATCGCCCCCACGATGCGGGCCTGCATTTCCGGGAAGCTCTCGCCGTCCGGGAAGCGGAACTGGGACGGACTGTGCTGCACGGTCTGCCACTCCGGCAGGGCCGCCAGATCGGCGATCGCGGAACCGGTCCAGCCGCCGAAATCACACTCCAGCAGCCCGTCGTCGTGCTTCACCGCCAAACCGGTGCGGGCCGCCGTCGGCTCCGCCGTCTCGCAGGCGCGCTCCAGCGGGGAGGAATAAAGGGCGTCCACCGGCAGGCCGGCGAGCCGGTCCGCGACCCGCTCGGCCTGCTCCCGACCGCGGTCGGAGAGGTGCAGCCCCGGAGCCCGGCCCGGCAGGACGGAGCCCGTCGTCGGCGTCTGGCCGTGGCGCACCAGCAGCAGGAGGGTGGCCGGACGTGCGGGCGACGGAGGAGGAGTTGATTCGGTTGCTGTAGCCATCGATAACAACCCTACGTCCGCACCAACCACCATGCGCAGGAATCTCACCAAATCCCTCGATTCCCCGCCGGGTACAGGTCTACGGTGGAGGAGTGAGTGATCGCCCCGAAATCTTCACTGTTGGTGAACTGCGCGCCTCCGGGCACGTCCACAAGGACCTGCGCCGCGAGATCCGCGACAACCTGCTGGCCGCGCTCGCCGTCGGCCGCGACCCCTGGCCCGGGATGTACGGCTTCAGCCGGACCGTCCTGCCCCAGCTCGAACGCGCCCTGCTGGCCGGGCATGACGTCGTCCTGCTCGGCGAACGCGGGCAGGGCAAGACCCGGCTGCTGCGCACCCTGGCCGGGCTGCTGGACGAGTGGTCGCCGGTGATCGAGGACTCGGAACTGAACGAACACCCCTACGACCCCATCACCGAGCACTCCCGCGCCCTGGCCCTCACCGAGGGTGACCGGCTGCGGGTGGCGTGGCGGCACCGCTCCGAACGGTACGTCGAGAAGCTCGCGACGCCGGACACCTCCGTCGCGGACCTGATCGGCGACGTCGACCCGATGCGGGTGGCCGAGGGCCGCCGCCTGGGCGACCCGGAAACCATCCACTACGGCCTAGTGCCGCGCTCCAACCGCGGCATCATCGCCATCAACGAACTCCCCGACCTCGCCGAACGCATCCAGGTCTCCATGCTCAACGTCATGGAGGAACGCGACATCCAGATCCGCGGCTACGTGCTGCGGCTGCCGCTGGACGTCCTGGTGGTCGCATCCGCCAACCCGGAGGACTACACCAATCGCGGCAGGATCATCACCCCGCTGCGGGACCGGTTCGGCGCCGAGATCCGCACGCACTACCCGATCGAGCTCGAGGACGAGGTGGCCGTCATCAGGCAGGAGGGCCACCTGGTGGCCGGCGTCCCGCCCGTCATCCTGGAGATCCTGGCCCGCTACACCCGGGCGCTGCGGCAGTCCCCGGCGATCAACCAGACCTCCGGCGTGTCGGCCCGGTTCGCGATCGCCGGCGCCGAGACGGTCGCGGCCGCGGCCTTGCGCCGGGCCAGCGTGCGCGGCGAGGACGAGGCCGTCGCCCGGATCATCGACCTCGACGCCGCGGTGGAGGTCCTCGCCGGGAAGATCGAGTTCGAATCCGGTGAGGAAGGGCGGGAGCAGGACATCCTGGACCACCTCCTGCGGATGGCCACCGCCGAGGCCGTCCGGGCGCACTTCCACGGCCTCGACATGGGCGACCTCGTCGCCGCGCTCGACGGCCACACCACGGTCACCACCGGGGAACTGGTCACCGCGCGCGAATTCCTGGAGGGCCTCCCCTCGCTCAACGGATCGAGCCTCTACGACGACATCGGGGACCGCCTGGGCGCCACCAACGACGGGCAGCGCGCCGCCGCCGTCGAGCTGGCCCTGGAAGGCCTCTACCTCGCCCGCCGGATCTCCAAGGATTCCGACGACGAGGCGACGGTTTACGGTTAGGCGCCGTTACGGCTAAGGAGGGCCCATGACCGCTCACCACCGCTCCCGGTACAGCCGCTACGCGGGCGGCCCCGATCCGCTCGCGCCGCCGGTGGACCTGGCGGAGGCGCTGGACGCCGTCGCCGAGGACGTCATGGCCGGCTACTCGCCGCGGCACGCCCTGCAGGAATACCTGCGCCGCGGCGGCCGGAACCGGGACGGGCTGGACGAACTCGCCGGCCGGGTGCAGCAACGGCGCAAGGACCTGCTGGGCCGGCACAAGCTGGACGGCACGCTCAACGAGGTCCAGAAGCTGCTGGAGACTGCGGTGCTGGAGGAGCGCAAGCAGCTGGCCCGCGACGTCCGGATGGACGACACGGACCGCGCCTTCCGCGAGTTGCAGCTGCAGAACCTGCCCAAGTCCACGGCCGCGGCGGTCAACGAACTCGCCTCCTACGACTGGCAGTCCAGCACCGCCCGGGAAGCCTACGAGCAGATCAAGGACCTGCTGGGCCGCGAGATCCTGGACCAGCGCTTCGCCGGCATGAAGCAGGCGCTCGAGGGCGCCACCGAGGAGGACCGCGCCGCCGTCGCGGAGATGCTGGGCGACCTCAACGAACTGCTCGACAAACACCGCCGCGGCGAGGACACCGACGCGGACTTCCAGGACTTCATGGCCAAGCACGGCGAATTTTTCCCGGAGAACCCGCAGTCGGTCGAGGAACTGATCGACGCGCTCGCCGAGCGCGCGGCCGCCGCCCAGCGGATGCTGCGCTCCATGTCTGCCGAGCAGCGCGAGGAACTGATGCAGCTCTCCGCCCAGGCGTTCGGCTCGCCGGAGCTTATGGCACAGCTGGGCCAACTCGACGCCAACCTGCAGGCCCTGCGCCCCGGCGAGGACTGGTCCGGCTCCGAACAGTTCAACGGCGAGGAGGGGCTGGGCCTCGGCGACGGCACCGGCGTGCTGCAGGACCTCGCCGAACTGGACGAACTCGCCGAGCAGCTCTCCCAGTCCTACAACGGTTCCCGGCTGGATGACCTGGACCTGGAGGCCCTGGCCCGCCAGCTGGGGCAGGACGCGGCCGTCTCGGCGCGGACGCTCGCGGAGATTGAGAAGGCCATGCACGACGGCGGCTTCCTGCAGCGCGGCGCCGACGGGGACCTGAAGCTCTCGCCGCAGGCCATGCGGCGGCTGGGCCGCTCGCTGTTGCGGGACACCGCCAAGCAGCTCGGCCGGCAGGGCCGCCGGGACACCCGGATGGCCGGCGCCGCGGGGGAGCAGACCGGTTCCAGCCGGCCGTGGGAGTTCGGCGACGCCGAGCCCTGGGACGTCACCCGCACCGTCACCAACGCGATCCGCCGCACCATCGCCGACGGCGGCGACCCGCGCCGCGGCCTGCGGCTGGCCGTGGACGACATCGAGGTCACCGAGACCGAGGCCCGGACCCAGGCCGCCGTCGCGCTCCTGGTGGATGTCTCCTTCTCGATGGCCGCGGAGGGGCGCTGGGTGCCGATGAAACGCACCGCGCTGGCCCTGCACCACCTGGTCTCGACCAAGTTCCGCGGCGACCGGCTGCAGCTGATCACGTTCGGCCGGTACGCCCAGTCAATGGACATCGGCGAGCTGACGGCCCTGCCGGCGCTGCGCGAACAGGGCACCAACCTGCACCACGGGCTGCTGCTGGCGGGCAGGTTCTTCCGCAAGCACCCGTCCATGCAGCCGGTGCTGCTGGTGGTGACCGACGGCGAACCCACCGCCCACCTGCTGGCCGACGGCGACTCGTGGTTCAACTATCCGCCGGACGCCGAAACCATCCGCGTCACCGTCGCCGAACTCGACCGGCTGGGCCGCGCCGGGGTGCAGGCGACCTTCTTCCGGCTGGGCCGCGATCCCGGGCTGGAACGCTTCATCCAGAAGCTGGCCCGCCGGGTCGACGGCCGGGTGGTGGCGCCGGACACCGGGCACCTGGGCGCCGCCGTCGTCGGCGAGTACCTCCGCGCGCACTTCCGCGGCCGGGCGTTCGGCGACGACGACTGGGCGCGGTAGGCGGGCTCAGCGGTCCGGGCAGATCCGACGTCGGCAAATCCGCACCTTTGCTGTCGGATCGGGGCAGAGTAGTTCGTAGTAATGGTGAGCGGCCGCCCAGGAGGGGTGTCCCAACCGCAGGAGATGATGCGAGATGCAGTATCTGCTTTCCGTGATCCATGACCAGCTTGAGCTCGCCCCGTCGGACGAGATGGCGGCCATCGACGAATTCAACGACCGCCTCCAGGCCGACGGCCACTGGGTCTTCGCCGGCGGCCTTGGCTTCCCCAACACGGCCACCGTGATCGACAACCGGGGTGCGACTCCGGTGGTGACCGACGGCCCGTTCGTGGAGACGAAGGAGTTCCTCGCGGGGTTCTGGATCATCGAGGCCCCCCACCTCGATGCGGCGCTCAGGCTCGCCGCCGACGGGTCCAAGGCCTGCAACCGCAAGGTCGAGGTGCGCGCGTTCCTGTGAGCGGGACCGACGTCGTGGATGCAGTCAACCGGGCCTACCGCGCGGAGTGGGGCCGGATGGTGGCCGCCCTGACCCGCCGGTTCGGTGACCTCGACCTCGCCGAGGAGGCTGCGGCCGAGGCGTTTGCCACCGCCGTCGAACGCTGGCCGTCCGACGGTGTTCCCGCCAACCCGGGCGCCTGGCTGACCACCACCGCCAAGCGCAAGGCCATTGACCGCATCCGGCGCGAGAGCAAGCGCGACGGCAAGCACCAGGAGGCCCAGGTGCTGTTTGACGACCAACCGGCGGAGCCGCTGGGCGCCGTCGACGACGACCGGCTGCGCCTGATCTTCACCTGCTGCCACCCGGCGCTCGCCATGCCGGCCCGGGTGGCGCTGACCCTGCGCATGCTGGGCGGCCTGACCGTGCCGGAGATCGCGCGGGCCTTCCTGGTGCAGGAGAGCGCCATGGCGCAGCGGATCACCCGGGCAAAGGCCAAGATCAAGGCCGCCCGGATCCCGTACCGGGTGCCGTCCGTGGAGGACCTCCGGGGGCGCGTCTCCGGCGTGCTCGCCGTGCTCTACCTGATCTTCAACGAGGGCTATCTGGCCACCGGGCCGGAATCCGACCCTGTCCGCGCTGAGCTGACCGACGAGGCGATCCGGCTCACCCGCCTGGTCCTCGCCCTCCTGCCCGACGACGGCGAGGCGGCCGGGCTGCTGGCCCTGATGCTCCTCACCGAGGCCCGCCGGGCCGCCCGGATTTCGGCCACCGGTGAGCTCGTCACCCTCGATGAGCAGGACCGGGGCGGCTGGGATGCGGCGCTGATCGCCGAAGGCCACGCCATGGTGTGGGAGCGCCTGGCCTCCGGGCAGCAGCCCGGTCCGTACCAGCTCCTGGCCGCCATCAATGCCGTGCATACCTCTGCCCGCGACGTCCGGGACACCGACTGGTCGCAGATTGTCGCGCTCTACGACAGGCTGGCAGGGCTGGACCCGTCGCCGGTGATCGCGCTCAACCGGGCCGTGGCGGTGGCCGAGATGGACGGGCCCGGGGTGGCCCTGGCCGCCGTCGACCGGCTGGCAAACGAGCTGGCCGGCTACCACGCCTACTACGCCACCCGGGCCGAGTTGCTGCGGAGGCTGGGACGCGGCGCCGAGGCACGACTCGCGTACGACAAGGCGATCGAGCTGGCGGGCAATTCCGCCGAGGCCGCCACACTGAAACGCCGCCGCGGCCAGCTGGCCTCCTGAACCAATGGCTAAAAGGGCTCTTGCGCGGCGCGGCGGCATCGGCAAGGATGTACGCCATCCCCCGAGCCGCGACAAAGGAGTCGACGCCATGACCAAGTACCTGATCTCATTTCCAAGTGCCGCCATGGACGTCCCGGAGGAGGAGATGCAGGCCGTTTCGGATGCGTCGCACGCCGTGGTCCAGAAGGCCAAGGACGCGGGCGTCTGGGTGTTCGGCGGCGGCATCGACGAGAGCATCCCTCCGGTGATGGTGGACGCCGACGGATCGGTGCGCGAGGGCACCTACACGCAGACGGCGCAGCTTGAAGGCGGCTACTCGGTGCTGGAACTGCCCTCGTATGAGGCGGCCCTGGAGTGGGCCGCGAAGTTCGCTACGTCCTGCCGTTGCGCGCAGGAGGTGCGCGCCTTCGGGTACGACCCCGCTAGCTAGGTTCCGGCGTCCGTCTTCGCATACGACGCCGAGACCCGTCGGTAGACCGGGGTCAGGAAGGCGAGCAGCGCAGCCGCGATCAGGATGATCCCTGATATCAGGAACACCAAGGCGATGCCGCGGGACGTACCCTCGCCCAGCAGCGGGGCCAGCTGGGCTGCACCTTCAGCGGAGCGCGCGTACGGGATGATCCATACCTGGGCGATCGGTGCGATGACGAAGGCGGTAATCGGCGCTGCCGCGGACTCGAACGCCATGGCGAATCCGAACACCCGCCCCTGCCGGTGCAGGGGCACCACCCGCTGAATGACAGTCTGTTCGGCCGCCTCAGCTACAGGCACCAGGACGAGATACAGCCAGATCCCGGCGACGTACAGCCACGGCCACTCCCGCAGGGTGAACACCGCGCCCAGAACCCCCATGAGGACGACGGCGACGAGGAGAGTGCGCAAGGGGTTGGACCCGAGCCCGAACTTGTTGACCAGCGCCCCGCCCACGATGAAGCCGGTGGCACCAAGCGCCAGGAAGGTGCCCCACAGCTCGACGGAGAACATTTCCAGGCCGTAGGGATCCATCAACGCCATGTAGACGCCACCGATGAAGTTGTTGAACGTCGAGAACAGGATCAGGGCGAACAGTCCGGAAACGGCCCATACGGCGGCCAGGGATCCCCGCAGGTCAAACCCGCCTTTCGCATCCGTGGCGGCTGCGCGGACCTCCTCGGGCATGCGCAGGGTGAGCACGTGCAGGAACGCCAGCGCGGTGAGCGCCAGGGCCACGACGATCGTCCAGCCCATGCCCAGCAGACCGACCGACACCCCGGAAAACACCGAGGTGACGATGAACATCAGACCCTGCACCATGCCCACCAGCCCGTTGGCGTTCGCCCGCCGGTCCGGCTCGATGAGGATGGTGACGGTCGCCGCGAGGGCGATGTTGCGCATGTTTTCCACAACGGCGCCGAGCAGGACAACCAGCATGAACGCCCAGAACCACGGTTGCGCCAGATCCAGCAGCGAGTCGCCGGGCGTCAGCAGGAACATGGCCCCGGCGAGCAAGAACATTGCCAGGGTAAAGGCGGCCGCAAAACGCATGACGGCCAGCTTGCGATAGCGGTCGACGTAGGTGCCGAAACTGATGCTGGAAAGGGCGATCAACAGCATGTACGAGCCGCCGACGACGCCGGTGGCGATCACATTCCGYGTCCCCAGGTACACCCAGAACGTCAGTGCAAACCACAGGTAGCTGGTGGTGATGTTGGCGAGGCCGGTGTTCACCAGGATCCCGATAAAGGTACGGTGGCGCTGCTCCGGGCTCCGCGAGGGCTCGTCGACGGCGTCGGCAGCCACAGCGGCCGTCTGGCGGACCGGTTCCTGCTCGGTCATGGTTCCCAGTTTACTGACGGCCAACCGGGAGGAACATGGCCCAGCCCGATGGAAAAGGACGGGTTGCTACGGCAGGATCACTCCGCGGGCACGGCCGGACGACGGCGGGCCAGGGCGGATCGGGCTCCCAGGCCCGCCAGGGCGATGGCCAGGGCCAGCAGGACCGTGGGCAGTGCTCCGCCGGCGGGTCCGAGGGTGGCCGCCAGGATCTGCCTGCTCATCAACAGCATCTCCTGCAGGTCGCCGGCCGCCACGCGCGTTCCCAGAACGTAATTGACGGAGATGAACAGGGCGGGAACCACCCACAACAGGGCCAGGTCCGCAAGCCACACCGCCGCGCGCGGCCACGGACGAACGCCGCACCAGGCCAAGGCGCAACCGACCAGGATGGCGGGGACCCAGCGGGCAAGTGACGGTACTACGGCCGGGATGTTGAATGGCCCCACGAAGCCGACTACCCACTCCATCAGCCACGATCCAAACGGTACGGCCATCAGTCCGACACCCAATGCCACCAGGGCCCGCGACTTCGAGGAGAGCAGCAGGAGCGCGACGAGGGCCGCGGCAAGGGACGCGACCACGCCCGCAAACAACCCGGCGAAGTAGAGGCGGGCCATCGTTCCGTCGGCCAGCCCGCCGTCGAGCACTGTGAAGGACTGCACCGTCGCCGTGAACTGGACGCCAAGGACGCCGGCCGCCGCACACCACACCGCCAACCGCCGTCGGGCGGGTGACCAGAGCCGCACCGCCAGCCCTGCTGCCGCGCCGCCCACGGTAAGGAGGGCCACGATGGTGGTCAGTTCGTACTGGCTGAGCGGCAGGAGTGACACAGGCATCTGGTCCGGTGCAGTCCCGGAGGCCCACATGTTCTGCAGGGGGAGTTGCGCCCCGGTGATCAACCAGGGGCCCAGCCCGAGAATCCCGGCCAGGACGCCGATCAGCACACTCCACAATGCGTCCCGGGCGGCAGACCGGCCACGTCGGCTATCGGGGACAGTCGTTTCCGTCGCTTGTTGGCCCACGGAGGCTCCTTGGTGTGAGAGTCAGGGGGAACCGGCGCAGACGGCGCCAGCCCACCCGGATACTATACCGAATGGATTAACCCGTCTGGTGAGCCGTCCCTAGCGGCTGCTCACCTGCCCGAACGCCTTCGCGATGGGTGCGAGCACGAGCGGGCGGGCGGCGTACCAGCCCGCCGTCGTAAGGGCGATTGCGGCCGCGAAGAGCCAGAATCCGGCCCAGTTCACTTCGTCCGTCCCGCCGAACATGTGGTTCAGGTTCCGGAGCGCCCCGGTGGCGAATACCAGGAACACGTGGACCAGAATGAACAGCACGAAGAACAGCATGGTGGGGAAGTGGAGTGCGCGCGCAACCTCCACCGGGTAGGCCTTGTTCAGCGCCTTTGCGTTCTTCGGCCAGAATTCGCTCATCCGCACCCCCGTGATCGCCGCCAGCGGAGCCGCGGCGAACACCACCAGGAAGTACATGAGCTGCTGCAGGCTGTTGTAGTTCACCCAGCCGGTCTCGACGGGCCAGTCCAGCGTCATGTACTGCAGCAGCGCAGAGGCCGCGTTGGGGAAGACCTCCCAACTGCTGGGCACGATCCGCACCCAGCGGCCCGAAGCGAACAGCAGCACCACAAAGATGAGTCCGTTGGCCAGCCACAAAATGTCGAGCGACTGGTGCAGCCACAGGTTGATGCTGATCTTCTTGCCGCCGCGCTTCGGCGTCCAGAACGCCGGAGGCTTCTGCTGGGTGCGCACCTGGTAGCCGGAGCGGATGATGAGCACCATCAGGAAAATATTCAGGAAGTGGGTCCACTGCGCCCACCAGGGGAAACCTGGCTCGGCGCCTTGCGGCAGGGCATACTCGCCGGGGTACCGCCTGAGGAACTCCGGCACGCCAGGCAGCGTCGTGACGCCGCGCGCCGCGAGCACCAGGATGCCGGCGGCAACTATGGCGCCGACGGCGAGGAGCACCACGCGCTTGATCCACTGGGCCAGGGTGCGCGAGCCGTAGAGCTTTGGCTCGGGCTTGGGGGCGACGGGCTTCTCGGGCTTTGCGGCAGCGGGCTTTGCGGCGGAGGGCTTTTGAACGGCGGCGGATGCCGCCGACGCCGACGCCGGGACGGCGGGCGCCGCGGGCTCCGCGGGGGCGCTCGCGGTCCCTTGAGGTTCGGGCGTGGCAGGCCTTTC
Organism: Arthrobacter sp. 01T414; assembly: GCF_056398965.1. Lineage (NCBI taxonomy): Bacteria > Bacillati > Actinomycetota > Actinomycetes > Micrococcales > Micrococcaceae > Arthrobacter > Arthrobacter sp. 01T414. The sequence goes on from NZ_JBFTQK010000001.1 coordinate 207,271, forward strand.
CGCCACGGTGGCAGGTGCCGGTAGCGCGGGGGTGAGGTCCGGGGCGGTCTGCGCTGCGGCGGTAGCAGGCGCCTGTACCACCGTGGTGGTGACAGCGCGCGCCGGGGCAAGCCCGGCCGGGGGCCACGGCTCGCCACCGGGGACGCGGGGGAGTCCGCGACGAAGCTGGACGCCTCCCGGCGTCGGGAGCGCGGACGCCGTAAGCGAAGCAACTGCAGGCGACGGCGCCGGGGGTTCTGTCACCGCGGCGGCAGCGGCGGGAACAGGCCCGGCTACCGACGCGGGCTCTGCGGCGGCCGCCGGCGCGGCAGTCGTGGTGGGCGCCGTGGCCGGAGCCGGGAGCGATGCGCGAACCGACACCGAGACCTCGCCCGCGGGCGGCCAGGGTTCGCCGCCCGGCACGCGCGGCAGCCCGCGGCGGATAGGCCGGACGGCGGTGCTTCGCGAGGGAACGTCCACTCGGGGCTCAGCGACCTGCGCGGCAGCGGCGTCGACGGCAGGTACTGCGGCGGGCGCCGGCGTCGTGCCCTGCGCGGTTTCCGGTGCCGTCTCCGCTGACGGCTGCAGCGCGGGGGCGGCAGTAGCGGCGGCGGAGAGAAGGCGTGCGGGTGCTTCGCCGGCAGGGGGCCAGGGCTCGCCGCCCGGCACGCGCGGCAGGCCCCGTCGGATGGACCCGGACTGAGTGGCCATCCCTAGTTCTTCCGAGCCTCGAGGGCGCTGATCAGCTGCGGGACAACCTTGAAGACATCGCCCACCACGCCAAAGTCCGCGATCTCGAAGATCGGCGCGTCCGCATCCTTGTTGATGGCGACGATGGTCTTGGCGGTCTGCATGCCGGCGCGGTGCTGGATCGCGCCGGAGATGCCGAGTGCGATGTACAGCTGGGAGGACACGGACACCCCGGTCTGGCCCACCTGATGCGCAGACGGGATGTAGCCGGCGTCCACCGCGGCGCGCGAGGCGCCGATGGCCGCGCCCAGGGTGTCGGCGAGTTGCTCGACCAGGGCGAACTGTTCCTTGGAGCCAAGGCCGCGGCCGCCCGCGACCACCTTGGCGGCGCCTCGCAGCTCCGGTCGTGAGGTGGCGGCGGCCGCCTCCTCGAACGAGTCGATCCGGGCGGCGGGCTTCCCGGAGGGCGTCACGGCCAGAGTCTCCGACGCCGGCGGACGGGCCGCCGCGCGCGCCTCGATGGAGCCTTGGCGGACCGTGATGACCGGCGCCCCGAAGGTGGCCGTGGAGGTCACGTTGTAGGCGCCGCCATAGACGGAGTGGTGCGCCACCACGCCTTCATCGTCGCGCGATACGCCCACGGCGTCGACGCAGACCGCGGCCCGCGAACGGGCGGCGTAGCGGCCGGCCAGATCCCGTCCGTTCAGGGAATGCGAAATCAGGATCGCGTCCGGCTGGACCTGCTCCGCTGCGGCGGAAAGCGCATCAACGGCCGGCACGCCCAGAGCGGACGGATCCTGGGCCTCTGCGATGAGCACCTGCGCGGCACCCAGTTCGGCGACCTCGGCTGCGGCGCCGCTCCCGGTTCCGGGAGCGGCGAGGACCAAGGCAACCGGGGTGCCCACCGAGGCGGCGGCACCGAAGAGCCCGGCCGCAGCTTTCTCGAGTTCGCCGGAAGTCCGGGCTTCCACGACGACGAGGATTGCGTCACGAGGGAATTCAGTCATGTCCTTGCTCCTACGCCAGTCGGTTTTCGATCAGGAAGTCGGCGAGCTTTTCGCCGGCGTCGCCGTCGTCGACGATCTTCACACCGGCCTCACGCGGCGGCTTCTCGGCCACGGCCAGCATGATGGAGCGGGCTGCGTCCGGATCCTCGGCCTCGACGCCCAGGTCAGCGAGCGTCAGGACCTCCAGGGGCTTCTTCTTCGCCGCCATGATGCCTTTGAAGTTGGGGAAGCGGGGTCCGGGGAGGGCTTCGGTAATGGAGATGACCGCGGGCAGTTGCGCGGAGACCTGCTGCACGCCGGCGTCGACGCCCCTGGTGCCGGAGACCGTGCCGTCGCTGATCTGAACGGAGCTGAGGCCGGTGGCTAGCGGCACGTCGAGCAGTTCCGCGAGCATCGCCGGGATCATGCCGCCGGAGCCGTCGGTGGAGAGGTTGCCGGTGATGACCAGGTCGAATTCAACGCGGCGGATCGCTGCCGCGAGGGTTTCCGCGCTCAGTCCAAGGTCGGCGCCCCGGAGCGCCTCGTCGCAGACATGGACTGCGCTGCCGGCACCCATTGCCAGCCCCTTGCGGATTGTGGCCGTCGCCGCCTCGGGAGCCATGGACAGGACGGTGACCTCGGTGCCCTCGTTCGCGTCGGCGTAGCTTAGGGCCAGTTCCAGGGCGCGCTCGCCGATTTCGTCAATGACTGTCTCGCTGGCTTCCCGGTCGGCGAGGCCCGTCTCGAGGTTCAGTTTTCGGTCCCCGTAGGTGTCGGGGACTTCCTTGACTAGGACGATAATCTTCATCGATGGCTCTTCCTGTGGCGGGCATGTCGCCACAGGGGAGACATGTCGGATCTCCCTAGAGTCTACGAAAGTGCGGCCACCTCGGCTTGCAGGGCGCGTGTCGCCGCACCCAAGTGCACGGTCTAGTAGTCGTCCTCGGCGGCCGCAATTGCCTTGTCCGTGAGGATGGGCATCATCCCGAGAAGCGCGAGGGTCAGCACTCCCATGATTCCGAACATGGCCTGCAGGCCCAGCCATTGCGCCAGAAGGCCGCCCGCCGCTGCGCCCAGGGGCATGGTGCCCCACGCCAGCAGGCGGTAAGCGCTGTTGACGCGGCCCAGTAGGCGGTCCGGGGTGATGCGCTGGCGCAGGGACACGGTGATGACGTTCCAGAGCACCACCAGCATGCCGCCAACGAAGAGGATTGGCCCGAGGACGTAGGGGTTGCTGGTCACAGCGGGCGCACCAACAAGGAGCGCACCGCCCATGATCGTTAGGGCCAGGGACTTTGACCGGCCCAGCCTGGCCTCGACCCGCTCGGCAATGAACGAGCCGACGAAGGCGCCGAGGGCCGAGGCGGTCAGAAGCAGGCCGAATCCCACCTCGGAAAGCTGCATGGCCGACGTCGGACCGACGGCAAACAACACCAGGACCGCGAAGGCCGCGCTGGAGGCAAAGTTGAATACCCCCGTCATGCCCGCCAGCGTGCGAAGGATTTTCTGGTTCCAGAGGAACCGCAGGCCCTCGCCGACGTCGAACCGCAGCGTGGTTTTCTGCGCCCGCTCCACACGGAAAACCCCCGGAACCAGGAGCAGGCCACCGACAGCCGCCAGCCACAGTGCCGCCGGCACGGCGAAGCCCGCGATGACACCCGCGGCCACCAGCAGCCCGCCCAGCGGGGGACCTACGAACTGGTTGGCGGTGAGCTCGACGGCGTACAGCCTGCCGTTGGCGCGCGACAGCTGATCCCGGTGCACCAGCTGCGGCAGGATCGACTGCGCGGAGGTGTCGTAGAGCGTTTCAGCCACCCCCACCAGCAACGCGACAACGTACAGGGCCCAGATGGAGCCCAGGTCCAGCAGGATAAGAAAAACCAGCAGCGCGGGCAGCACCCCGCGGCCGAGGTTGGCCCAGAGCATCAGTTTGCGCCGGTCCAGGCGGTCGGCCAGCGCCCCGGCGGTGAGGGCGAAGAGCAGCCAGGGAAGCGTCGCGGCGACGCTCAGCCCGGCGACCAGGGTGGGCGATTGGGTGAACTGGATTGCCAGCAGCGGCAGTGCGATCTTGAAGACGCCGTCCGCGAGGTTGGACAGCCCGGAGGCGGTCCACAACCTCCAAAAGGACGCCCCCAGCGGCGCGCGGACCCGAGCCTCAAGCTTCGTTGCGTGACTGGTCATAGCTGAACCCTGCCGCATCGATTGAGAAAATTCAAGGTGGTTGAATTAAGTGCATCGATCATAGGATGGGGACATGACGGACGCAGCGCCGACGGGCACGAACGTGGAGAGACCCGCCGCCAGCGCCCGTGAGGTGAAGGCGCTGGCCCACCCGCTGCGCCTTCGGATCCTTCGTCTGTGCGGGCTTCACGAACTGACCAACAAGCAGCTCGCCGACCGGCTGGGCCAGGATCCGGGGACCACGCTGTACCACGTACGGCAGTTGCTTGCCGCCGGATTCCTTGAAGCCGCCACGGTCCGCGCCGGCGAGAGCGGCGCCCTGGAGAAGCCGTACCGTTCCACGGGCCGGTCATGGAACCTCGATACCGCACTTAGCGATGCCGGTCCGGACGGCCCGCTGGCACCGGTCGAGGCGTTCCGTGAAGAGCTGGCGGAGGCCGGTCCGGACGCCCTCGCCAGCCTCTCACGCTTCGTCCTGCACCTCTCCGACGCCGACGCCGACGATTTCGTTCAGCGCATACAGGCCGTGCTGAACGATTACACCGACAGTGACCGGCAGCGGCTGGACCAGCCGGCGTACGGCGGAATCTTCGTCCTCCACCGCTCGCCGGACTAGGTCCGGGCACGCGGGTGGGCTACCTCAGCACCACTGTCCTGTTCCCCTGCAGGATTACCCGGCCCTCGCAGTGCCAGCGCACGGCGTTGGACAGGGCTTTGCACTCGGAATCACGCCCCGCGGCCACGAGCTCGTCCGGGCCGTAGGTGTGGTCCACCTCCACCACCTGCTGGGAAATGATCGGCCCCTCGTCCAGTTCGCCATTGACGTAGTGGGCGGTGGCGCCCACGGTCTTCACGCCGCGGGCATAGGCCTGGTGGTACGGCTTGGCGCCCTTGAAGCTGGGCAGGAAGGAGTGGTGGATGTTGATGGCGCGGCCGTCCAGCTTCCGGGTGAGGCCGTCGCTGAGGACCTGCATGTAGCGGGCCAGGACGACGAGTTCGACGTCGAACTCATCGATGAGTTCCAGCAGCCGTCCCTCCGCCTCGGGCTTGGTGGCGGCCGTGACGGGCACATGGAAGAACGGGATGCCGTGCCATTCCACCAGCGCCTGGTGGTCCGTGTGGTTGGAGACCACGGCCACCACATCGACGGGGAGCTCGCCGATCCTTGCCCGGAACAGCAGGTCGTTGAGGCAGTGCCCGAACTTGGACACCATGATCAGCACGCGGCGCTTGGAACGGTGGGGTTCCAGCCGCCAGCTCATCCCGAAGCGCTCGGCCACCGGGGCGAACGCGGTCCGCAGGGTGTCCGCGGTGGACGCATCGCCGTCGGAAGCGAAGTGCACGCGCATGAAGAAGTGCCCTTCGGAACGTTCGCCGAACTGCTTGTTGTCGATGATGTCGGCGCCCTGCTCCAGCAGGAAGCCGGAGACGGCGTGGACAATCCCTGGCGTCTCCGGGCAGTCGAGCGTCAGGACATGCTCCACTGTGGTGACCGGCAGCGGGCGGGAAATTTCAGTCTGGATCGCAGTCATGGCTCAGCACTCGATCACGTTGACGGCGAGGCCCCCGCGGGAGGTCTCCTTGTACTTGGTTTTCATGTCCGCTCCTGTCTCACGCATGGTTTTGATGGCCTTATCCAGCGACACCTTGTGGCTGCCGTCGCCGTGCAGCGCCAGCCGAGCGGCGTTGATGGCCTTGACGCTGGCGATCGCGTTCCGTTCGATGCAGGGAATCTGCACCAGGCCGCCCACGGGGTCGCAGGTCAGGCCGAGGTTGTGTTCGATCCCGACTTCGGCGGCGTTCTCCACCTGTTCGGGGGTGCCGCCCAGTACCTCGCAGAGTCCGGCGGCGGCCATGGAGCAGGCCGAACCCACCTCGCCCTGGCAGCCAACTTCCGCGCCGGAGATGGAGGCGTTGATCTTGAACAGGATCCCGACGGCGGCCGCCGCCAGCAGGAAGCGGACGACGCCGTCGTCGTCGGCTCCTGGGACGAACTTGGCGTAGTAGTGCAGCACCGCGGGCACGATGCCGGCCGCGCCGTTGGTCGGCGCGGTGACGATCCGGCCGCCGGCGGCGTTCTCCTCGTTGACCGCGAGGGCGAAGAGGTTCACCCATTCCATGGCCCGCAGCGGATCGGTGGTCCCGGTGTCCGCGGACAGGGTCTGGAAGAGCGACGGCGCCCGGCGCGGGACGTTCAGCCCGCCGGGAAGGATTCCTTCCGCGGCGCAGCCGTTGTCCACGCACTCGCGCATCACGGCCCAGAGCGCCAGCAGCTTCTCCCGGAGCTGGGCTTCGCTGTGCCAGACGAGCTCGTTGGCCAGCATTACCTCGGAGATGGACATGCCCTCCCGCCGGCAGACGGCCAGGAGCTCGTCCGCGGTCGTGAACGGGTACGGCAGCACGGTGTCATCCGCCACCACCTGGTCGCCCCCGTCGGCGTCCCCGTCCACCACGAAGCCGCCCCCGACCGAGTAGAAGCTCCTTTCGCTGAGCACGGCCCCGGTGTGGTCCAGGGCGCGGAAGGTCATGCCGTTCGGGTGGGCGGGCAGGGACTTGCGCCGGTGCAGGACCACGTCCTCGTCCCAGTTGAAGTCCACCCGGTGGTCCCCGCCGATCCGGAGTTCGGCGTCGAGGGCGGCCGCGGCCACCTGGTCGTCGGCGGTGGCGGTGTCCACGGTTTCCGGGTCCAGGCCCTGCAGGCCCAGCACCACCGCCTTGTCCGAGCCATGGCCGCGGCCGGTGGCGCCGAGCGAGCCGAACAGTTCGGACTGGACGCGGGCCGTGGCGCTGAGCTGGCCGTCGGCTTTCAGGCCGTCGGCGAAGAGCTTCGCCGCCCGCATCGGGCCGACCGTGTGCGAGGACGACGGCCCGATGCCAACGGAAAACAGGTCCAGGACGCTGAGGGCCATCAGGGAACCTCGGGGGAGGCGAACTCCCTCATAGCGTCCAGGAGCCAGCGGCCCAGGAAGTCCGCGAAGGACGCGCGGGGGAACAACCGGAAGCTCTCCTCCCCGCTCTTGAGCAGGATCACCGGAATGTTGCCGACCTCCGTGGCCAGCGCGGTCCCGGGCTTGAGGCTGCGCGGGTGAAGGTCCAGGGCGCAGCCCTTCTCCAGCACCGCCCGGGCCAGCGGGCCGTTGAGCTCGAACGTGGTGCGGTTCGCGGAGAGGTCCACCACCTGGCCCGGGGCGTCACCCAGGGCGGAGGTGAGGGAGCCGAGCAGTTCCCCGCCGAGGCTGTCGTGGGCATCCTCCGGGGCGACCACCAGGAACTCGGACGGTCCCAGCCAGAGCACGCTGACCGGCTCCGTCCCGGCCACCTCGCCGCAGCCGGCGGGCAGGCCGCCGGTGACGGACGCGATCCTTGCCGCGGCTTCCGACCGCGGCTCGACGCGGACCCCGGCCATGGTTTGGAACGGGATTTCCTTCAGGGTAACCGTTCCGGGGATGGAGCCGGTTTTCAGTGCTTCGGCCAGGCTTGAGGCGGGGCTGCGGCGGATTTCCCGGAGTCCATTGATGCCGGTGAGTGCTGCGGTGTTAGCCATCTTTGCGGGTCCCTTCGGGGTCAAACAGTACGGTTTCGGCGACGACGACGTCGACCAGCTGGTCGCCGGCGGCGGCCACGAGGGTCTCGCCGATCCGGTTGCGTCCGTTTTTGATCAGCGCCAGGGCAAACGACCTGCCCAACGCGGCGCTGTGGTAGCTCGAGGTCACGAAGCCCTGCATCGGGACCGGCCCGAAGGCGGGGTTCGTGGTGATCCCTTGTTCCACGAGCTGGGTGCCCTCGGGGAGACGCAGGCTCGTGTCCACGGGCAGGACGCTGACCAAGTGCTTGCGGTCCTCGCGCCCGGCGTCGGTCCTGGCGTAGGAGCGCTTGCCGATGAATTCCTTGGCCTTGGAAACCACCCAGTCCATCCCGGCATCCTGCGGGGTGACGGTGCCGTCGGTGTCCTGGCCGACGATCGGGTAACCCTTTTCAGCCCGGAGCACGTGCATCGTTTCGGTGCCGTACGGGGTGATGTTGAACTCTGCACCGGCCGCGGCAACGGCCTCCCAGGTGTTCAGCCCGTACCAGGCAGGCACGTTGATTTCGTAGGCGAGTTCGCCGGAGAAGGAGATCCGGCAGATCCTGGCCTGCACGCCGGAGGCCAGCGTGGTCTCGCGGAACGTCATGAACGGGAAGGCCTCCGCGTCGAGTCCGCCGCCGGCGGCGAGTTCGGGTGCCACCTTCGCGAGCACCGCCCGGGATTTGGGCCCGACGACGGCGATCGTGGTCCACTGCTCGGTCACCGAGGTGCAGTGCACGTCCAGCTCCGGCCATTCCGTCTGCAGCCATTCCTCCAGCCAGTCCAGCACCTTCGCCGCGCCACCGGTGGTGGTGGTCATGAAGTAGCGGTCCTCGTCGAGACGGAGGGTCACGCCGTCGTCGAAAATCATGCCGTCGGCCATGCACATGACGCCGTAGCGGGCCGAACCCGGGGCGAGCTTCTTGAACGCGTTGGTGTAGATCCGGTTGAGGAACTCACCGGCGTCCTTGCCCCGGATCTCGATCTTGCCGAGCGTGGTGGCGTCCATGAAGCCCACGGACTCCCGGACGGCGGCGCATTCACGCAGCACGGCGGCGTCCATGTCCTCGCCGTCCTGCGGGAAGTACCAGGGGCGCTTCCACTGCCCGACGTCCTCGAACAGCGCACCCTGGGCGACGTGCCAGGGGTGGATCGAGGTGACCCGTGCGGGGTCGAACAACTCGCCGCGCTGGCGTCCCGCGAGTGCCGCGAAAGCAACCGGGGTGAAGGGTGCCCGGTAGGTGGTGGTGCCGATGTCGCCGATGCCCCGGGATGCCTCGCCGGCCTGCCGGAGGGCCGCCGCGATGACGCCGATCGCGTTCACGCCGGAGGTCTTGCCCTGGTCGTTCGCGGTGCTGATCGAGGTGTAGCGCTTGATGTGTTCGACCGAACGCAGCCCGGCCCCGGTGGAGCGCAGCACGTCGGCGACGCTCTGGTCCCGCTGGAAGTCGACGAAGTGCTGGTGCCAGTCGTCGGCGGTGCCCTCCTGGCCGGGAACCAGCCAGAGCTGCCGCGTGGGGGCGGACGCCTTCGGCTCGGGGAGGACCAGCGGAACGGTGACTGCGGTCGGATTTTCGGGGGCGAAGCCGGCGGCGATGGCCGCTGCGGCTCCGGCGGAGACGCCCTCGGCGAGGCAATCCCCGAGGTCGACGCTGCCGCGTCCGGAGCCGATGGTCTGCTGGTTGGGAACGACCGTGCTCGGCACGAAGGCCGCCAGGTCCTCGTCCCAGCGCAGCTTGCCCTGGCGCTGGGAGTGGAGGTGGACCAGCGGGCTCCAGCCGCCGGAGACGGCCAGCAGGTCGCAGGCGATCTCCTCGATGCCGGAGGTGAGCTCGCCGTCGTCGTTGATGCTGCGGATGGTGACGGTGTCCAGCCGGCCGTCGGCGTCCGCCCCGGTGGCTGCGACGGCGCTGCCGATCAGCACCCGGGTGCCGGATTCGGCGGCCGCCGCGGCAACGTCGCTGAGGCTGGCGCGGGCGTCGACGACGGCGGCAACCTTGACGCCTGCGGCGCGCAGGTCCGCGGCCAGGGCGTAGGCGCTGTCATTCGTGGTGCCGATGACGACGCGCTGGCCCGCCGCCACCGCGTAGCGGTTGAGGTAGCTGCGGACGGCCGAGGCGAGCATGATGCCGGGCCGGTCGTTGTCCTCGAAAACCAGCGGACGTTCGTGGGCTCCGGGGGCCAGGACCACCTGCTTGGCACGGACGTGCCAGATCCGCTGCCGGGACACCCCGGACGCGGCGGGGCCGGAGAGGTGGTCGGTGCGGTTCTGGACGGCGATGACGTAGTTGGCGTCGTAGGCGCCGAAGGCCGTGGTGCGGTTCAGGACAGTGGTTTCGGCGCCGGAGACGAGCTCGGCTTCGACGTCCGCGACCCATTCCAGCGCCGGCTTGCCTTCGATGCTCTCGGCCAGCTCGGGCGAAGTCGAACCGGACAGCAGCGAGCCTCCCAGTTCGGGCTGGTCGTCCATCAGGATCACCCGGGCACCGGTGCGGGCTGCCTCGCGGGCGGCCGCCAGGCCTGCCGGGCCGCCGCCGACCACCAGGACATCGGTGTGGACATACTTCTTGTCGTATTCGGCCTTGTCATCGGCGGGGTCCAGGCGGCCCAGGCCGCTCAGCCATTCGGCCTTGAGACCGTCCACCAGGGTGACGGTCGTGGCGGGGAGCATGGATTCGGCCACGTGGCCGGGGAAGCGGGGCTCCACCCGGACCAGGGCGTTCGGTTCCTCCACGCCGGCGGCCAGGATGCCGCGGGGACGGTCCTCGTAGAGCGAATTGCCGGCGGCGATCCGGCCGTTGGCGAGTAGGGCTGAGGCCAGCGTATCGCCGGGGTGGCCGGTAAATTCCTGGCCGTCCACGGTAAAACGCCAGGAGATGGTGCGGTCGATGCGGCCGCCGGCGGCGAGACGGGCGTTCTGGGAAGTCCCTGGTTTCTGGGAAGTCACTTTGTTGCTCCTTCCGGGGCAGTGGTGCTGGTGGTCGTGCTGGTGCCGGCGGTGTCCGGGGCGGCGTTGCCCGTGGTGGTGCTGTCAGCGGCGGTGCTGGCAGTACCGGACTCGGTGGTGGCGGCCTGCGGGGCGGCGTCCGGGCGGGGTGCGCCCATCGGGTAGACGGCCTGGATCTCGTACGTGACGGTGTCCCGGAGCATGTTGAACCACTGGCGGCAGCCGGTGCTGTGCAGCCAGCGCTCGGCGAAGGCGCCCTTGGTGTTGTCCCGGTAGAACAGGAATTCGGCCCATTCACGGTCGGTCAGTTCATTGGGGTTTTCGGGGTAGGGCACGTGGGCCTGGCCGCCGTAGTGGAACTCGGTCTCGTCGCGCGAGCCGCAGTTGGGGCAGGAAATGAGCAGCATGTGCGTCTTCTACTTTCTGGTGGGCGGCTAGTGGGCCACGGCGGCGGCGCCGTGTTCGTCGATCAGGGCTCCGGTTTCGAAGCGCTCCAGTGCGAACGGCTTGTTCAGCTGGTGCGGGGTGCCGGTAGCGATGGTGTGGGCGAAGGTCAGGCCGGCGGCCGGGGTGGCTTTGAAGCCGCCGGTTCCCCAGCCGCAGTTGACGAACATGTTCTCCACCGGGGTGGTGCCGACGATCGGGGAGGCGTCGAGGGTGGTGTCCACGATCCCGCCCCAGGTCCGGAGCACGTGGGCCCGGGCGAAGATCGGGAAGAGTTCGACGGCGGCAGCCATCTGGTGCTCGATCACGTGGAAGGAGCCGCGCTGGCCGTAGCCGTTGTAGGAGTCGACGCCGGCTCCCATGACCAATTCGCCCTTGTGCGCCTGGGAGACGTAGACGTGGACGTGGTTGGACATGACGACGGTGGGGTGGACCGGCTCGTGCAGTTCGGACACCAGTGCCTGGAGGGGGTGGGACTGGATGGGGAGCCGGAAGCCGGCCATTTCCGCCAGCACCGAGCTGTGCCCGGCAGCGGCCAGGCCGACCTTTTCGGTGTTGATGGTGCCGCGGTTGGTCTTGACGCCGGTCACCCGGTTGCCGTCCTTGACGAAGCCGGTGACCTCGCAGTTCTGGATGATGTCAACGCCCAGTTCGTCGCACTTGCGGGCGAAAGCCCAGGCGACGTGGTCGTGCTTGGCGATGCCGGCGCGGGGCTGGTACGTGGCGCCCATGACCGGGTAGCGGATGTTGTCGCTGATATTCAGGATGGGGCAGAGTTCCTTGACCTGCTGCGGATCCAGCCATTCGGCGTCGACACCGTTGAGCTTGTTGGCGCCCACGCGGCGCATGCTCTCGCGGACGTCGCCCAGGGTGTGGGCGAGGTTCATCACGCCGCGCTGGCTGAAGAGGAAGTCGTACTCCAGTTCCTCCGGCAGGATTTCCCACAGCTTCAGGGCGTGCTCGTAGATCGCGGCGCTCTCGTCCCAGAGGTAGTTGGAGCGGATGATGGTGGTGTTCCGGGCCATGTTGCCGCCGGCCAGCCAGCCCTTTTCCAAGACCGCGATGTTGGTCATCCCGTGGTTCTTGGCCAGGAAGTAGGCGGTGGCGAGGCCGTGGCCGCCGCCGCCGACGATCACGGCGTCGTAGCTTTTCTTAGGGTCCGGGTTGCGCCAGAGGAAGTCCGGGTGCTCCGGAAGGTGGGGGGTGCTCACTGTGCGACTCCGTTCGTAGAGGTTCCGGAATGGCCGGAGAGGTGGGGGTAGAGGGGGAATTTCTCGGCCAGGACGGTGACCCGGTCGCGCAGCAGTACCGCGGTTTCCTCGGTGAGTTCGCCCTTGAGGGCCTCGGCGATGATGTCGGCAACCTCGGTGAACTCGGCCTTGCCGAAGCCACGGGTGGCCAGCGCCGGGGTACCGATGCGCAGGCCGGAGGAGACCATCGGCGGCCGGGGGTCGAAGGGGACGGCGTTGCGGTTTACCGTGATACCGATCCGGTGCAACCGGTCCTCGCCCTGCTGGCCGTCCAGTTCGGAGTTGCGCAGGTCCACCAGGACCAGGTGCACGTCGGTGCCGCCGCCCACCACGGAGATCCCGTATTGGGCCACGTCGGCCGCGAGCAGGCGCTCGGCCAGGATCTTGGCCCCGTCCAAGGTGCGCTGCTGGCGGTCTTTGAACTGGTCCCCGGAGGCGAGCTTGAACGCCACGGCCTTGGCGGCGATCACGTGCTCCAGCGGCCCGCCCTGCTGGCCGGGGAAGACAGCGGAGTTGATCTTGCGGGCGTACTCCTCCTTGGCCAGGATCACACCGCCGCGCGGGCCGCCGAGGGTCTTGTGCGTGGTGGTGGTGACGACGTCGGCGTACGGCACCGGGTTCGGGTGCAGCCCGGCGGCCACCAGGCCGGCGAAGTGGGCCATATCCACCATCAGGTAGGCGCCCACGAGGTCGGCGATGCGGCGGAACTCGGCGAAGTCCAGCTGCCGGGAGTAGGCGGACCAGCCGGCGACTATCAGCCTGGGCCGGTGTTCCAAGGCCAAAGCCTCGACCTCTGCCATATCGATCCGCAGGTCGGATTCACGCACGTGGTACGGGACCACGTTGTAGAGCTTGCCGGAGAAGTTGATACGCATGCCGTGGGTCAGGTGGCCGCCGTGGGCCAGGTCCAGTCCCATGATGGTGTCGCCCGGGTTCAGCAGGGCGAACATGGCCGCGGCATTGGCCTGCGCGCCGGAATGGGGCTGGACATTGGCGAACTCTGCGCCGAAAAGATCCTTGATGCGGTCGATGGCCAGCTGCTCCACCACGTCCACATGCTCGCAGCCGCCGTAGTAGCGCTTGCCCGGGTAGCCCTCGGCGTACTTATTGGTCAGCACCGAGCCCTGTGCCTCCATCACGGCGGAGGGGGCGAAATTCTCCGACGCGATCATTTCAAGCGTCGACTGCTGGCGGTCCAACTCGCGGGCAATGGCCTGCTGGACCTCGGGATCTGCCACCGAGAGCCGCTCGTTCAATTGCTCAACCACGAATACTCCTTTGAAATACCACTATTGGTGTAACTGATATATCAGTGTGAGGTCAATGGTATGATTGAGATCACACCGAGTCAATAGCATGTCCGAAAGTTTCAGCGACGCCTGGATCGAGAACGGGTTTGAGCAGCGAGAAAAGGAGCAGCGCCTTGAATGAGCTTCCAGTCCTGTCCCCTGCGGAGGATGAGGCGTTGTCCCAGGCGGAGGCCGCGTACCGGCAGCTCCGCGACAAGCTGATCATGCTGGAGATCCGGCCCGGCGAACCCATCAATGACGGGCAGCTGGCGGCCGAGCTGGGCTTCGGCAGGACGCCTGTCCGCGAGGCGATCAAGCGCCTAGAGGTGGACCGCCTGGTGGTCTCCTATCCGCGCCGTGGCACGTTCGCCACGATCGTGGACATCACCGAACTGGCGGACGTCTCCGATATCCGTGAATTGCTGGAACCCCTGGCCGCCCGGCGCGCAGCCATCAACGCCAGCGCCGCCATGCGCGCCGAACTTCGCGAAGTGGCCCGTGCCATCGCCTCCCTTGACTCCAAGCCGGACGACAAGCGTGAGCTCATGCGCTATGACCTGGCCGTGCACCGGCTGATCTACCGCGCCGCCGGAAACCCGCACCTGGAGGACACCCTGATCCGCCACGACAACCTGGCGACACGGATCTGGTGCCTCGTGCTGGATAAGGTGCCTTCGGTGCAGGGGCACATCACCGAACACGTGAGTCTGCTCGAGGCAGTGGCCGACGGCGACGCCGACCTGGCCGCGAAGCTGGCACTCGAGCACGTCACGAGCTTCGAGAAAACCATCCGGAGCGTGCTCTAGGGCGTCCTTCCGGCCGGTCCGGGGGACCCCGCAGCCGCCGCGGCGGCAGCGATGTGGATGCTGAACAGCCTGCCCGAAGTCCGCGGGTCGCCGCCGAGCAACGCCTGGATCTTGCTCAACCGTTTGTGCATCGTCTGCCGTTCCACATTCAAGGCCACGGCAGACGCCGTCGTATTGCACCCCGAATCGAGCCAGCACAGGAGGGTGTCCAGCAGGGCGGTCCCGTGCCGGCGGTCCCACTCGAGGACTTCGCCCAGCGCCGACTCCACATAGGAGTCCAGGAAGGCGGGATGCGGCACCGCGGCGAGGATCCGGCGGCCCAGGAAATCCATCGCATCGAGGACTTCTCCGGCGCCGGGCATGCCCAGCTTCATGACTTCCCGTGCTTCCACGTAGGAGTCGCGCGCTCGGGACCCGTCGGCCACGTTTGGTCCGAAGGCGGCGCAGGTGTCGGAATCGGACAGCGCCTCCCGGGCCGCGCGGAGCAGCACTTCGCGGGCAGCCCTGGCGCCTTGGTGCGGCAGTGCCAGCAACACCACGCGCTCGCCGTCGGAGACGTGGGATCGCACGTGGATCCCGCGCTGCTGCAGCGCGCGCTCGACCGCGGGGAACTTGGTGTCCCTCCCGGCCGCGCGGAAGACCGCCACGATCGCCGCATGGCCGGCCGGGAGCCCGGCCTGCAGCCAGAACCGCTGGATGGATTCGGCGTCGCCCCCTTCGATCACGGCCTCCAGCAGGCGCGCCTCGGCCACCTGGGCAGGCGTGGGGCGGAAAGCCTGCGCCATGGCCAGCGCCAGAATCCCTGAGAGGCGGTCGGCGGCAAGCTCAAGCAGCAGCGGGTCCTCCGACGGGGACCGCAGCGTCAGTTGGGCCGCATGCTGGCCGCCGACCACGATGCCGACCTCTGCCGTAAAGCCTCCCTCGGCGACCGTTTCCCCCGCGTGGCCGAGCAGGGACCCATCGGGAGCCACGAGCAAGACCTCCGCCTTCAGGGTCCCGGCCACCAGTTCGAGGATCGTCGGGAGGTGCGGACCCTTGTCGGTGATCTGCCGGGCAATGCGCCGCGAGACGTCGTCAACCACCAGGTGGGCGGCCGCCTGCTGGTTGATCACCAGCCGGTTGACCGCCTCGGCAATATCCACGAAGGGCGCCACCGCACGCAGCTCGATCAAGGGCAGTCCGCTGCTGTCAGCAGCTTCGACCAGCGCCTCCGGGAGGGGGAGCGACTGCCCCGCGGTTTGCAGCGCCAGCGCCGCGATTCGCCGGGCGGCAAGGCTCCTGACATACGCCGCCTGCTCTTCGGCGGGGAGTGCCAGCAGGGACTCTCCGCCGGAAAGCAGCAGTTCCCCGCCGCGCAGGAGCGGTGCGATCTCCAGCACCTCGCTGGAATGCACCCAGCGGACGGCCCGCTCCAGGGTGTCCGGGACGCTGCTGCGCACCACCGGGTTGGCCGCCGCCATCGAGGGGGTGGCGAGCACTTCAGCGAGCGTAATCATGGAGGCCTGCTCCCTTGGGGTGCGTCATAGTGTCACTTGATAGGGCTTCAGTGTAATCAAAACGACTCTACTTTGTGCGTTAGATCACCAATAAACTGGATTCACTCCCCGTTCTTCATCACAACGTAGTGAATTGAGGCACAGCATGAACCAAGCTCAACAAGGCTCGCATGAAGCAGCCACTGTGGAGGTTGAAGATGTCCTGCAACCCATTCCTGAGTCCGCAAGGACCACCAAACTTTCCGGCCAGTTCTGGATCTGGGCCGGCGCGAACGTTGCCCCCATCAACTGGATCCTTGGCGCCCTCGGTATCCAGCTTGGCCTCGGCCTCGGCGACACCCTGCTGGTGCTGATCGTCGGAAACCTGATCGGCATGGCGGGCTTCGGCTTCTTCGTCATCCTCGGCCAGCGGACCGGCGCCACCGGCATGCTCCTGGCCCGCGGCGCGTTCGGCCGCCGCGGAGCCTACCTGCCGGCCGCGATCCAGGCGACCATCGCCATCGGCTGGTCCGCGGTCAACACGTGGGTCATCCTCGACCTGATCCTCGCGCTGTTCGGCATGATCGGCTGGGTGGATCCCGCCGAACGCAACATCGGCGTGCGCATCCTGGTGGCGGCAGTCATCATGACCGTCCAGGTCGCCATCTGCTACCGCGGCTACCGCGCCATCTCGAAATTCGAGCGGATTACCATGCCTCCCACCATCCTGGTCCTGGTGGCGATGTCCATCGTCGCGTGGACCCAGCTGGACATCAACTGGAGCTACGCCGGCCCGGCCGGCGCTGTCCTGGAAGGGCTGCCGCGCCTGGCCGCCATGTCCTCGATCATGACGGTCATCGGCATCGGCTGGGGCATCGGCTGGTTCACCTACGCGCCGGACTACTCCCGCTTCGTCAGCCGCAAGGTCAAGCCCGCCAAGCTGTTCGCCGTCAGCGTCCTCGGCCAGTTCCTGCCCGTGGTCTGGCTTGGCATCCTCGGTGCCAGCCTCGCGACCAAGAACGGCCAAGCCGATCCCGGCGAGCTGATCGTCTCCAACTTCGGCACGATGGCCATCCCGGTCATCCTGCTGGTCATCCACGGACCGATTGCCACGAACATCATCAACCTCTACACCTTCGGCGTGGCCTTCCAGGCCCTCGACGTCAAGATCTCGCGGCGCAAGCTGTCCATCATCGTCGGAATACTGTCCATGGTGGCGGTCATCGCATTCATGTTCGCCGAGGACTTCGCGATGATCCTCGACTCCTGGCTGGGCGCGATCGTGGCATGGGTGGCCACCTGGGGCGGCATCATGGCCGTCCATTACTTCATCTTCGAACGGAAGCACAAGGACTTCTCCTACCTGTTCCTCGATTCGAAGAAGACCTCCCTGAAGTCCGTCAACCCCGCGGCGTTCATCGCCTTCTTCGCCGGAATCCTGATGACCTGGATGTTCATGTACGGCGGCATCCCGGCCCTGCAGGGCCCGATCGCCACGGCCATGGGCGGCGTCGACTTCTCCTGGCTCGCAGGGACCGTCACCTCGTCCGCCATCTACTTCGCCCTCGGCTACGCACGCTTCCGCAAGCGCATCCGGGCCGGCGTGCCTATCGGCATCCGCCTAGACCTCGAAGAAGACGCGGTGCTCGCCGAACACGGCGACGCCTGCGAAGACAAGCACAGCCTCCCGGCGCCGGCCCCCGTGGCCTGAACCGGCACCAGCCTTCCCCTGAAAACCCCGCAACGTAAGGAACACGCATGACCATCACGACTTCCGCCCCCGCTGCAAACGTCTCCGAGCTGGAGCGCCTCAAGGTCCTCAACAACGGCCAGAAGGTCAGCCTGACCTTCTCCGACGCTGAGTTTGAGCGCCGCCTCGGCGGGCTCCGCCAGATTATGGCCGAGAAGGACCTCGACGCCGTCGTCCTCACCAGCTACCACTCGATCAAGTACTACTCCGACTTCCTCTTCACCTACTTCGGCCGCTCCTACGCCATGGTGGTCACCAAGGATGACACCGTGACCGTCACGGCCAACATCGACGCCGGGATGCCTTGGCGCCGCAGCTACGGCGAGAACGTGGTCTACACGGACTGGCGCCGTGACAACTACATCTTCGCCATCCAGGAGGTGCTCCGCACCCGCGGCATCAACCCCCGCCGGATCGGCGTCGAAGACGATTCGCTCCCGCTGGACAACCGCAACAAGATCCAGGCAGCCTTTGCCTCGGCCACCCTAGTGGACGTCGCCCAGGCCGCCATGCGCCAGCGGATGATCAAGTCGGCAGAAGAGATCGAGGTCATCAAGCACGGGGCGCGCATCGGCGACCTCGGCGGCGAGGCGATCCGCAACGCCATCACCGCCGGCATCACCGAATACGAAGTGGCCCTGATCGGCACCGAGGCCATGGTCCACGAGATCGCCCGCACCTTCCCGGACTCGGAAATCCGCGACACCTGGGTCTGGTTCCAGTCCGGCATCAACACCGACGGCGCCCACAACTGGGCCACCACCCGCAAGATCCAGGAACACGACATCCTGTCCCTGAACTGCTTCCCGATGACCTCCGGCTACTACACCGCCCTGGAACGCACCCTGTTCTACGGCGAACCGGATGCCCGCTCGCTGGAACTGTGGAACATCAACGTCGAGGTCCACAAGCGCGGCCTGGAACTGATCAAGCCCGGGGCCGTCTGCAAGGACATCGCCGCCGAACTGAACGAGATCTACGTGGGCCACGGACTGCTCGCCAACCGGACCTTCGGCTACGGACACTCCTTCGGCGTCCTGAGCCACTACTACGGCCGCGAAGCCGGACTCGAGCTCCGCGAGGACATCGACACCGTACTCGAGCCCGGCATGGTGGTCTCGATGGAACCGATGATCACCGTCCTGGACGGCCAGCCCGGCGCCGGCGGCTACCGCGAGCACGACATCCTCGTGGTGGGCGAGGACGGGGCCGAGAACATCACCAAGTTCCCCTTCGGCCCCGAATACAACATCATCGGCGCCTAACACCTGCGCCACCGGCAACGGGCAGGGTGCGGCGCCACGGACACCGTGGCGCCGCACCCTGCGGCCGCATCGACGCCGCACTAACAAGGAGCACCACCAGCATGCAAAAGTCAGTATTCCTGGAAGACCTGGATGCCTTCGGCTACCGCGAAGTCCTCGGCTCCGGCGAGGCGATGGTCCTCATCCCGGTCGGTTCCTTGGAACAGCACGGCCCCCATCTTCCGCTGGGCACAGACACCGTCCTCTCATCCCGCTTTGCCGAGGGGGTCGCCCGGCAGGTGGGTGCCCTGGTGGCCCAACCCATCGCGTACGGCTACAAGTCCCAGCAGAAATCGGGCGGCGGCAACCACCTGGCCGGCACCACGAGCCTGGACGGGACCACCCTGATCGGGATGGTGCGCAACCTGGTGAAGTCCTTCCTGAACCAAGGCGTCCGGCACCTGGTCTTCATCAACGGCCACTTCGAGAACTACCAGTTCCTCTACGAGGGAATCGACCTGGCCCTGGAAGACCTGGGGATCAAGCCCGGCGCGGAACAGAGCGTCCTGTTGTTGTCCTACTGGGACTTTGTCAGCCAGGACACCCTTTCGCAGGTTTATCCTGACGGATTCCCCGGCTGGGAAATCGAGCACGGGGGCGTCCTGGAAACCTCGTTAATGCTCCATCTGGAACCGGCGCGGGTGGCCATGGACCGGCTGGTGGACGGCCCGGCTGCTGTGTTGCCACGCTTCGACCGGCTTCCGGTGGTGCCCGAGCGCACTCCGGCCACGGGCTGCCTCTCCTCGGCGGCAGGATCCAGTGCCGCCAAGGGCAGCCTGTTGTACGAGCAGGTTCTCGAAGATCTGGTCGCCGACATCGTCACTGAACTGGTCCGCGAACCGGCAGCGGCGGCGCCCGCCCCGAGGTAGCCCGGCCGCCCCGGTCAGGGCAGCGGCAGCGGACGCGTGCGCAGCGGCGCCAGGAACAGGATAGTGACGACGGCGGTGATGGACCCTGCCGCCATGATCGACGCCAACACCACGATCTGGAACATACCCGCGGCAAGGGGAGAGATACCGCCGAAGATCGCCCCGACGAAGGCCCCGGGCAGGGTGACCAGGCCCGTCGTCTTGCTCTGGTCGGTGGAGGGGATCAGGGCCGAGTGCACGGCTTCCCGCGCCAACCCGGCCGTGGACTCCCGGGGCCTCGCCCCCAGAGCCATCCACCCTTCCACTTCTTCCCACCGGGAGATCACGGTCTGACTGAAATGCCGGCCCGCGAGGGTGGTGATGGACATGGCGTTGCCGATCACGATGCCGCCTATGGCCAGGGCATAGCGGGGCGTGAAGTCGATGGCGCCGGTGGCGAAGACAATCGCCAGGGTGGCAATTACCCCGGCGCCCATTGCCGTGCAGACGTGTGCGAACGTGGTCCAGTTCCACCCGAGGCGTCTGGTTGCCGTGGCCGCTGCCACTGCGAACATGACGAGCAGTGCCAGCCCGACGAGTAACGCGTTGGTGATGATGCCGCCCAGCACCAGGCTGATGGCGGCCAGCTGCGCGGCCCCGCGAAGAATCGCCCAAGCCGGCGCCAACCGCGCCGGCACGCGATAAAGCGTCAGCACCGCGACTGTGGCGGCCACCAGCACGGCGACTCCGGACAGGGTCGCGACTACACCGCCGGGCAGGTCCATAGCGCCAGCCTAGTATTTGCTGAGGCGTGTTGATCCGTACCCCTTCGGGCGCCGGTCGCCGCGCCGGCGCCAAGCGTATTTACTACGGAAGCCGTGAGGGGCGAAGCAGTGTCGCCTCGCCGGCGCGCTCCGGGTCCAGCTGGACGGGGCTGACCAGCACGGCGGGCCCGCGGTGCAGGACGCCGTCGGACAGCACCTGGCAGCGCACGCCGCCCCGGCCGCGCATGGCTTTGTGCGCGCCGGGGGCGAGCATCTCATCCATCCACGCGCACGGATGGGCCGGGCGGCCGGCCTTGAGCCGCACCGTTGCCCCGGCTGATTCAAGCTCGAAGTCGTGGCCGAGCAGCGGCGCCAGGTGCGCCCCGCGCAGCACCACGTTGCGGCGGGTCAGCAAGGGATTGAACGCTTCCGTTCCCAGCTCGGCGGCGATCGCCTCGAGGGCCTCGACGGCGAAGACCGTGACGGCGGCGTCCATGTGCGCGGCCTTGCCGAAAAACCGGTCCCCGACGATTCCCTTGCCGGCCACGAGTGTCGCCTGCCGGGCATCCGTGGTGGGGACGTCGGCGGCGCCTTCGCGGGCGCGGCCGAAGTAGGCGTGCGCCGGTGAGACGAGCAGGTGCAGGATCTCGACGTCGTACCGGTAACTGGCGGTCATCCCTCCAAACTACCGCTCCGGGACCCATCTCGGGTGCCGCCCGAGCAGCTACAGCAGGGGCTTGTTGCGGTCCTCCGGGTCCCGGCCCGCGGCGGTGGCGCGGTCAATGATTTCCTGGGCAATGGCGTGGACCTTGCGGTTCCGTTCGCTGCTCAGCTTGCTGATGAGCTCATAGGCCTGGTCGGCGTCGACCCCGGTGCGTCCCATGAGGATGCCCCTGGCCTGCTCGATGGCCGCCCGATGCACGGCGGACGCCGCGACCGCCTCGGTGGCAAGCTGGTGCCGGTCGGTATGGATCGACTGGGTGAGGTCTACGACGACGCCCCAGACGCCGACGGGCGTGGTCCCGTCGAGGATGTAGTCCGCTGAGAACAGCAATTTGTGCTGGCGGTCCTTGCGGTCGCGAATGGACACGTAGATGGACGACGGGCCGCCCACCGCAGCCACCCGCTCCCAATACGCCTGGACCTTGGGCCGGTCCTCGGGCTCGACATGGGGAAGAACCATTTCCATGGACGGGACCACTTCGCCCCGTTCATACCCGTAAATCCGGTACAGCCCGTCCGACCAGCGAAATTCACCGTCCGCGAAGAAAAACTCGACCAGACCGGTGGGGCAATCGAGAAATTCGTCCCTGGGGACTCGCCCGGCCACGGAACCGGGATACTTGCTGTTGGAAGTCACCTCGGCGCTCCTGCGTTCAGCGAGTGCCGGACATGACCGCGAAGTAGCCCGGTACCTGCTGCGGGAGGCCGCCGGGTCCCATCGCGACCACGTCTATCCCGACCGGGCCGTCGGCGATCAGTTGCCACTGGGTATCCGGAAAGATTTTGTGCCGTTCCGGGGCTCCGAAGCGGCCGGGGCGGGGGAGGTTCTCCAGGGCCCGCTGGAGCTGTGGGGGAACGTGTCCCGAGGTCGCCCCGAGCTCGGCCAGGTAGGCGAGGCTGTCGCCGGGATAGTTGGTTTCGGCTACGAATACGTGGCCTTTGTCGCCGACAATCGTCCGGATGTTCGCTGCGGCGGCTGCTTGTTTGTCCGGCTTGAGCACATGGAAGACTCCGCGAACAAAGACGTTCGCCGCTCCCAGTTTGTCCGCCAGGGCATCTCCGGCGCCAGGCCGGGCAGCATCGAGGACCATGAATTCCGCATTGCTGATGCCCCGCGATTCACTGGCGGCGCGCCGAACGGCATCCGGGGAAACGTCGACGCCGACGACCCGGGGAAAATATCCGGAGAGCCAGCGGGTGTGGGTGCCGTTTCCGCAACCGACGTCGATCACGGGGAGTGCCGGATCGAAGTGGGCGCGAATAAGGCCGGCGTACTGTTCGTGTTCGGCCGCGGAACCTGAGTCCCACAACACGTCGCCCCCGGGGCCCGTGGTGCGGATGCCCTTCCAGTACCCGTCCCACGCCGTGTGGGGATCCCGCGGGGCCCGCGACGCGAGGCGTGCGACAGTGGGGATCAGCCGCATGCGGTCCCAAAGCTTCACCATGCTCCCACCCTATCGATCCTCCCCGGCCCCGCTGATGCGCTCAAGGATGCCCTCGGCTGGGACAGGCCGTCCGAGGTGGTAGCCCTGCCCATAGAGGCATCCCATGGCGGCCAGTTGCGCGGCCTGTTCTGCGGTTTCAATGCCCTCAACGATCGCGTCCAGTTCCGCCGCATCGATCAGTTGCAGGATGGCGGGGACAAATTTCCGCTGCCGGGGGTCTGACTCGAGGTTCCTGATCAGCGAATGGTCCACCTTCACGGTGTCCGCAGGGAGGGACCGCAGGTAGCTGATGGAGGAATATCCGGTGCCGAAGTCATCGATTTGCAGCCCGACGCCGAGGGCGCGGAGCTTCTCGAGGATTTGCTCGTCCCCGGTTTTGCGGGACATGAGGACGCTCTCGGTGATTTCCAGGACAAGCCGCCGGGGGTCTAAATCATGCACGGCAAGAGTCTCCCGGACGTCGTCAACGAGGTCAGCCCTCAGGAGTTCGGCGGCCGAGAGATTGATGTGGAGCCGGAAGTCCGCCCGGTCGGGCGCGGCCAGCTCCCACCGGCGGAGCTGGGAGATTCCTTCATGCAGGATCCACCCGCCGAGTTCGAAGATCAGACCGGTTTCTTCGGCGATGGCGATGAACCCGTCCGGCATGATCATCCCGTGGACCGGGTGGCGCCAGCGGACCAGTGCCTCCACGCCGGCTACCCTGCCGGTAGAGAGCTCGATCACCGGCTGGTAGTGAAGAAACAGTTCACCATTGGCGGCCGCAGTGCGGAGTTCGGCGGTGATCCGGGACCGCTCCTGCACGGCATCGAGCATGTCGGGGTGGAACGTCTGGATTTTGTTTCGGCCGTGGGATTTGGCTTGGTACATGGCGATGTCCGCATCGCGTAGCAGTTGCTCTGCCGTGGATCCGGGTTCGTGGAAGCAGACGCCGATGCTGGCCGTGGTCCAGACCGTCTCCGTCCCGATCTGCACGCTGTCCTGCAGGGCTTCCCAGATCCGCTGCGCCACCTGCAGGACCTCCGCTTCGGTGGCTCCCGTGACGAGGACGGCGAACTCGTCGCCGCCGAGGCGGGCAACGGTGTCCCCGGCCC
Organism: Arthrobacter sp. 01T414; assembly: GCF_056398965.1. Taxonomy (NCBI): domain Bacteria; kingdom Bacillati; phylum Actinomycetota; class Actinomycetes; order Micrococcales; family Micrococcaceae; genus Arthrobacter; species Arthrobacter sp. 01T414. The sequence continues at coordinate 230,808 of NZ_JBFTQK010000001.1, forward strand.
GCACGGAGGCGCGCAGCCGGGTGGAGACCTCGACCAGCACAGCGTCGCCGGTGCTGTGCCCCAGGGTGTCGTTGATGGCTTTGAAGGAATCCAGGTCGAGGATGAGGACAGCGGTCGCGGAGCTGTCCTGGTCGCGACTGCGGATTGCCTCGTTGATCCGTTCGTTGAGCCGGGTTCTGTTAGCCAGGCCCGTGAGGCTGTCGGTCTTGGCCAGTTGCTCCAGTTCCACCTGCGTCCGACGCAACATCGCGGTGCGGGCAGCGACGCGCTCTTCGAGTTCGGCGTGGATGTGTCCGAGCTCTTCAGCGAGGAGGTTGACGCCCGTGATGACGGCGTCAACCGCGTCCCGCTGCTCCGACGGCTCGATGCGGGAGTTCAGATCTCCAGCTGCCAGCCGGACGATCCCGTCGAGAAGCCGATCCAGGCGCTCGTCGTCGATGCCTCCGCCCGAGGTCACGGAGCCGCGTAAGGGTCGGGAATTAGCGCCGCGGTCACGGTGTTGCGGCGGTTCCCCGTAGCGGCCCGCGGCGACCTACCCTGAGGCATCGAGCCAGTCCATTGCCTCGGTCCGGGACGTGAAGAACCGGGTAGGGCAGGGCGGGATGTGCACGCCGAGGAAGAAGTTCGCCAGGACCCGGTCCACGGGTGAGCGTCCCAACAGGGCGATGCGGGAGGCGCTGCACGGAATCGACCAGATGCTCCTGGCCTCCCGGGTGACCGAAGTGACAGCTGCCATGTCCACAAGCATCGGGTGCGGCGAGCCCTGGCAGACCTCGTTTACTTTGGCCATCGCGGCCCGGGCGTCGTCCACCTCAATGGTGATGCCGGGCTCCCACCGCAGATGCACAAGACCGTCGTCGCGCATCAGGACGCTGCCCTTGCCGCCGTCCACAGCATCCGGCGCTACGCTCACAGGCCCTCCCGAATCCGCAACTGAACCCTCACTGACCCCTAAAGTTACAGCGACGATCCCGATTGCCTATAAACCCCGCCGCGGCGGCCGGGAAAACCGTGCCCGGGGCGCGCCGGCCTAGAGGTAATCCGGGGCCGCTTCCAGATCGAAGTAATCCTCCAGGGTGGTGCTGACCTGCGAGGCAAGGTCCCGGCCCACGAAGCGCAGGTGCCACGGCTCGTAGGTGTAACCGGTCACCGCCTCGGACCCCGCCGGGTAACGGATGACGAATCCGTACCTCGCGGCGTTCGCGGCCGCCCACTTGCCTGCCGGGGTGGTGGCGAAGCAGGCCTGCAGGGCGCAGGCTCCGCTGGCATTGCCAATGTCCATCGCCAGCCCGGTCTGGTGTTCGCTGAAGCCGGGCCGCGCGGCGAGCGTATCCGCCGTCGCCTGGCCGTACTGGCGCACGTAGCTGTCGTAGAGGCTTGCCTGTTGGCTGTACGAGCGGTAGCCGCTGACCGGAATGATGTTCACGCCTGCCGCCTTCGCAGCTTTGGCCAGCTGCTTATAGGCGTCCGCGGCCTCGCTCCGCAGCCGTTCCCCCTGGATCCTGACCAGCTGCGCCGGCACGTAGGTGGCGGGGTTCAGTGGCCGGTGTTTGTTGACCACCACCTGAAGGCTTGCGGCTGAATCGATGTCGTAATCTGTGGCCGCTGCCGGCGCCGCGGGGGCGATCATGCCGAGCGAAAGCAGCAGCCCCGCCGCTGCAGCCGTGATCCTGCCGAGTCTCTTTAGCACCGTGGCCTCCAGGAAGTGGTGGGAACAGATGCGGGAACCCTACCGGGCCTCACCGCCGGCGTCGAGGGTGTTTCGCCCCGGCAGGGCCCGGGACGAAATCCTCATGCCACGGCTACCGGACTGCGCCACCATGATCGTATGAACGCTGAAACGCCGAAGGCGGCCGAGCTGAACCTCCCCCAAGCCTTCCTGCTCTTGGCAACGCGGGACCAGGACGGAAAACCCGAAATCCCGGTGTTCGCCCTCCGCACCACTTTGGCGGGGGCAATCCTGGCCGAACTGGAGCTGGCCGGCGCCATTGAGCTGCAGGGCAAGAACGTGCGGGCTACCCGTGTGGCCCCGCCGACGGACTTCCAGCACGAGCTCGAACTCATCCGGGGCAAGTCGCGCCCCCACACGCCCAAGCGCTGGGTCGCCATGCTGGAGGGCCGCGCCGAGGTGCAGCGTGTCTACGAGGGGATGGCATCGCGGGGCATCGTGGAGCACATCGGTGAAAAACATCTTGGGGTGTTCAGGTCCGTGCGGTACCCGGAGAAAGACCACGGCCCGGAGGCTGCGCTGTTGGCGAAGCTCCAGGCGGTGCTCAGCGGCGCGCCGCCCGACGGCGCGGTGCCTGACGCCGACGCGCCTCCTGCGGAGTCCGCAGCCCAGGTAGCCGCCGACGCCGGAGGCGCTGGCGCCGCGACGCCCGGCCCCGCTGCAGCCGCCGAGAAACCTGACGCCATGGCCGCCGAGGCCCGGACCACGGCGCTCATTGCCCTGCTGCACGCGGCCGGCCTGCTGGGCAAGCTCTTCCCGGCTGCGGACCGGGTCCGAGCCGACGAGCTGGCCAAGGACTACTGGCCCGCCCGGGCCGTGGAGGACGAACTTCGGCTCATCAGGATTGCGCAGGAAGAAGCAGCCACCCTCTAGGAGGCCCACCTGCCGGCGCCTGACCCGGGCTAGTCTTGCCGGACGATGTCGACTGAGACCTCCACCGCCTGGACGGTTCCCTTGTTTTCGAGCCAGTGGACGGTGTCCTTGTCCTCGGGCCAACCCGCCCCGGGGCCGTAGTCGGTCTCGGTGCCGTTCCGGTGATCCGTGATGTTGCCCTGCAGGATGTAGACCAGCCCGGGGCGGCCCCTGTGGTCGTGGACCGGCCCGAAGACGCCGCCCGGTTCGATGGTGATCAGCCGCATCCGCAGCTGGCGGCCGGCCATCCCCTCGATTTCGGGGCCCAGATCCACGGTGGACAGCAGCCGGGTTGTGACTCCGGCGCTTTCCGGTATGGCCTCGTCGGTATTCATCGTGCCCTCCTACGCCTGCAACCGGGGCCGCCGCGGATTGGCGGCCCCAGCTGCAGGTTTACTCCCGGGCGGCGCGAGGGGCAATACCACCGGGGACGCAGCAGGAACCCGGTGTTCCCCGGGTTCCTGCCGCGTGTACCTTCATTCGGCGGGCATCAAGCAGTGCCGAGCGCGGCCTTCGCTTCCTTCACGCGTTCGCTCAGTTCCTTGCGTGCGGCGAGAGCCTCCTCCAGGCTGACGGCGACGAACCGGGTCGAGGTTCCGGGGGCCGCGCGGGCCACCAGGTCCATGTCCGCGCTGATCACCGTTCCCACCATGGCGTAGCCGCCGCCCGAGACCGCGTCGCGGTGCAGGACGATCGGCTGGGTGCCGCCGGGGATCTGGATGGACCCAACTGCGTAGCCGGCGTCAACAATGTTGGACGGATCGGATCCTGCCCCGAAGGGCTGCTCCCGCTCCTTCCATTTCACCCCCGGGCCGGAGTAGCGCAGGCCCATGCGGTCAGCCACCGGCGTCACCTTCCATTCGCCGTTCAGCAGGTTCCCAAGCCCCTCGTCGGTAAGCCGGTGGTCGTAGAGGCCCAGGACAATCCGGACTTCCTGCTCCTTGGAAAAGACCGGGCGGAACTCCTCCGGAACCGCCTCAGCGGCCGGCAAGGCGCCGCCGTCGAGCGGGCTGCCGACGGGGACGTGGTCACCCGCCTCCAGCTTCCGGCCCTGGAAACCGCCAATGGCCCCCAGGCTGTAGGTGGACCGGCTGCCCAGCACCTCGGGAACATCGATCCCGCCCTGCACCGTGATGTAGTACCGCGTGCCGCCCTGAATGACTCCGAAGCTGATTTCGTCCCCGGCCTTAAGCTGCAGCCGCGTCCATTGCGGCCGTGGCTCGCCGTTGACCTTCACCTCTACCGGCGCGCCGGTGACCGCGACGACGGCGTCCTGGTCCGTGGTCAGGGTCGGGCCCAGATACGTGCACTCGAGGACGGCTTCCCTGGCGGTGTTACCCACCAGCGCATTGCCAAGTTCGGCCGAGTACTGGTCCATGGATCCGCTTTGCGGAATGCCCACGTTGTAATGGCCGGTGCGGCCCTGGTCCTGGACGGTGGTGGCCAGGCCTGGGCTCTTGATGTCAAATGCCATTGAGGGCCTCCATGAGTTCCTGGTTGTAACCTTCCGGATCCGCAAGCGCCTTGGACAGGTCGAATGTCACGGGCGCCTGACGGTAGCGGAAGGTCCCGGCGCTGATCTCGTCCTGGATGCTGTTGTATTCGGCCTCGGTCACCGGCTTGAATTTCACGATGTCGCCCGGGCGGAAGAAAACCATGAAGTCCTTGAAGTCAGCCAGCGACTGTGCCGGGTCGAAGATCGGTGCGGCGGCGACCCCGAACATCTGGTAGCCGCCGGCGCCGCGCACCGAGTAGATGCAGCCGAAGCAGCCGCCGTGGCCCACCGTCAGCTTGGGGGTGTCGGTGCGCGGACTCAGGTACTTGGGCACCTCCAGTTGCTTCTCGCGGCCAACAAGCTGGAACAGGAACGGCAGGCCGGCGACGAACCCGACCATGGAGACCAGCCACGGCTGCTCGTGGTGCCGTTGGATGAACTCCGCGGCGTCCTTGAGGTGGTTGACCTTGGCGGCGTAGTCGATGTCGCTTCCGCCGGGCTCCTGGTGGAACCCTTCGCGGAACCGCTCGGCCACTTCCGCGGTAAACGGATCGTCGTACCAGACCGGAACCTCGACGATCCGCGTCTCCAGCGGCTGCAGCTGGTGGTGCGCCAGGTCCGCTTCGATCGCCCGGACGGCCTCTTCGAGGGTTGACGGCGGCAGGACGTCGGGATCGAACCTCACCAGCAGGGAGGCGTTGGCCGGGCAGATGTCCACGACGCCCTGCAGTTCGGCGGCGGCAAGCTTCTCAGCGATGGACATCACCTTGAAATTGGCGGCCAGGCTCATGGCCTCGGAGACTTCCACGAAGAGGAACTCGTCACCGCCCCAGGTGTAGCGGGCCTCCATGGAGGCGGTTGCCGGACTACTCATTTGGACTCCATCAGGTTGTCGACGGTTTCGATGAACTTCGAATGGTGCTTCACGGCGCTGAATTCCAGCCGGTCCAGGAGCTTCTTCAGCACCGGAATCGTAGTCTTGACTCCTTCGATCCGGGTCCCGTAGAGGGCCTCCAGTGCGCCCTCGATGGCGGCTTCCCGGGTGTCTTTGTGGACGATGAGCTTGGCAAGCATGGAATCGTAGTACGGGCTCACGGTGGACCCGGCCTCCACGCCGGCGTCGATCCGGACGCCTTCGCCCTCGAACCAGTCCAGGACGCTGATGACGCCGGGGCTCGGGAAGAAGTTGTTGTGCGGATCCTCGGCATTGATGCGGCATTCAATGGCATGGCCCTTGAACTCGATATCCTCCTGCCGGACCGACATCGATCCGGTGGACGCGATGAGCAGCTGTTCGCGGACCAGGTCCACGCCCGTGACCGCCTCGGTGACGGGGTGCTCGACCTGGATGCGGGTGTTCATCTCGATGAATGCTGCTTCATGGTTGACCGGGTCGTAGAGGAACTCGACCGTGCCCGCCCCGCTGTAGCCGCACTCGCGGGCCAGTTCCACGGAGGATTCCCGGATGGTCTGGCGGACGGCATCGGGGAGGTCCGGGGCGGGCGCTTCCTCAATTACCTTTTGGGAACGGCGCTGCATGGAGCAGTCGCGGTCCCCGAGATGGATGAAGTCCTTTCCGTCACCGAGCACCTGGACCTCGACATGCCGGGCGTGCTTGACGAAACGTTCGAGGTAGACGGTCGGGTCGCCGAAGACGGATGCCGCCTCACCGCGCGCCATCTCGATGGTGGTCAGCAACTCTGCTTCGTCATGGACGAACCGGATGCCCCGGCCGCCGCCGCCGGCGGAGGCCTTGACCACCAGCGGGTAGCCGATGTCACGGGCCACCGCCAGGGCATCGGCCTCGGGATCCAGCGGGCCGTCGGACCCGCGGAGCACGGGGACCCCGGCCTTCCGGGCGGAATCCCTTGCCATGGACTTGTTGCCCATCGTTTCGATGGCCCCGGCGTCGGGACCGACCCAGGTCAGCCCTGCCTCCACTACTTTCCGGGCGAACTCCGCGTTCTCGGAGAGGAACCCGTAGCCCGGATGCACGGCGTCGCAGCCGTTGTCCAGCGCTGCGGCGATGATCGCGTCCTGGTTCAGGTAGCTGGCGGGCGCCGGAGCCGGCCCGACGACTACGAAGTTGTCCGCGGAACGCGCTGCCAGCGAATCCGCGTCGGGTTCGCTGACCACCACCAGCGTCTCGATGCCCATCTCGCGGGCCGTGCGGGCAATGCGCACGGCGATTTCGCCACGGTTGGCGATCAGTAGCCGTTTCATCATTACCCTTCTCGGACGACGATGATCGTGTCGCCCGGGTTGACCATGTCGCCCTCATTCACAGCGAACGATTCGAGAATTCCGGCCACATCCGACTGGATCTCGGTGAACTGCTTCATGATTTCGACGATGCCGACGGTTTGTCCGACCTCGATGGTGTCGCCCTCGTTGGCGAATGGGGGTTTGCCCGGGCCGGGTTTGCGGTAGAAGATCCCGGGAAGCGGGGAGACGATGTTAGCCATGGGGTGCTCGCTTTCAGCTGGTTGGATTTAGGGGTTTCAGCCCAGGACCGTGCGCACGGCGCTGGCCACTGCGACCGAGTTGGGTGCGTCGGAGTGCACGCAGACGCTCCGGAAGGGGATATCAAGCTCCGTGCCGTCGACGGCGAGCACCGGCTTGCCGGCCAGGGCGCGGGTTACGCGTTCCGCGGCGGCGTCGGGATCTGTTGGAACCGGGCGGCGCTGGATCAGCAGCTCCCCCTTGGGGCCGTAGTTGAGGTCCACGTACAGTTCGGGAACGAATTCCACGCCCATGGCGCGGCACACTTCCTCGTGGGCGGTCCCGCCGAGGCCGTAAAAGGGGACCCCGAACTGCTGTGCCACCCCCGCGGCTGCCTGCATGAGCTCCTCGTCCCCGGCCAGCATGCCGTAGAGGGCGCCGTGGGGCTTGATGTGGTTCAGGGCAAGGCCGTGCTTGGCGAGGAACGCCGTCAGCGCCCCCGTCTGGTACAGGATGATCGATTCGACTTCTGCGGGGGTGAGCACCATCCGGCGCCGGCCGAAGCCCACTACATCCGGCAGCCCGGGGTGGGAGCCGACAGCCACGCCGTGCGCGGCGGCGAGCTCCACTGTCCGGTTCATGACGTCGGGGTCGCCCGCGTGGTATCCGCAGGCCACATTGGCGACGTCGATGATGCGCATCAGCTCTTCGTCGTTGCCGAACTCGTGAAGGCCCAGGCCTTCGCCCATGTCCGAATTCAAAAGTACGCGGCCCGAGGTGCCGTCGGTCACATTTTTATGCATGGGTGCCACGCTACTCAGCATCGTGCAGCAGGGATATTGTGCAAAGTGCCGAAGTGGCGGCGGGTAGATATGCTGGCAGCACTATACGGGGGCTTCTCTCTGTTGGAAGGGACCATGAGGATCTCAGAACTTGTCGCCGACATCGGGCTGGACGTCCGTTTGCGCGTCCCGGGAGGCGAGGGCAGGCTGAACCGGCCCATCGCCTGGTGCGCTCCCACCGAACACATGGATCCGCGGCCGTTCCTCAGCGTCAATGCCTTGGTGCTGACCAACGGCATGGGCTTGAACGTGCGGGACTTCAGGATCTGGGATGCCTACGTTGAACGCCTGATGGACGTCCCCGTTTCCGCGCTGGCCTTTGGGCTGGGCGCGGCGCACCGTGAGTTGCCGGCCGGCTTGCTGCAGGCGTGCGAGGCGCATGGCCTGCCGTTGCTGGAGCTCCCGCCGGAGGTGCCGTTCGTGCTCGTCATGCAACACGTGGAGCAGGTCATCGCCGCCGAGCGCTTCGAAGAGCTGAGGCAGGGCTGGGAGCTGGCGGACGATTGCACCAGGCTGGCTGCGGACGGCCGGTCGCTCGCCGAGGTGCTCTCCCGGGTCGGGGACGCCGTGGATGCCAGGGTGGCTGTGATCGACCAGGACGGCTTCCAGCTGGTGGCCGCCGGCTCGGCGCACGGCGGGACCGCCCGGACCACCCTGCGGCTGCCCAGCGGTGCCGCGGACCAGTTCCGGCTCTCCATCGAGGGGATCGGCGCGGACCTGGTCCTCCAGCCCATCCTGGGTCCCGTAGCTGCGGTGATCGGCATGCAGCTGAGCTACACCCTGGGCTCTCGTTCGCCCCTGCATTCGCGGGAAGCTGCACGTTTCATGGAGGCGCTCTATGTGGACCGCGGCGATCCGGGCGTTCCGTTGCGCCGCTTTGCCCTCGAATCAGGTTTCGATCCCGGCGCAGAGTGGAGCGCGGTGCTGATCGGCGGCACCGGGGAAGTGGCCCCGGCGCGGCTGCGAGCCGTCGCCTGGCGGGCCCGGGTGGGCTTGCAGGGCGTCTTCGGCACGGTGCGGTTCATGGAGGAAGCGGGCCTCACCTCGCTGCTGCTCCAGCGGCGCGAGGAGCCGGCCGGCCTGCTGGCGACGGTCAGAGAGTTCTTCCGGGATGCGCCGGAAATATCCGTCGTCGTGGCGGAATCCGGCAGCCTGGGGGAACTGCCGCTGACGCTCCAGCTCGCCCGCCGCCAGGTGGGACCGCCCGGTGTGCACGAGGCGCCGCCCGCCGATCTCGCCGGCATTGTGCAGGGCCTTCCTAGCCAGGGACTCGTGGCCATGTGCCGGCGGCTCCTTGCCCCGCTGACCGCAGACGGGGCCGGCACGCTGCTGGATACTCTCGAGGCGTACCTGCGGCACAGCGGCAGCGCCCCCAAAATCTGCGCCGAACTTTTCATTCACCGAAACACGCTCAGCTACCGCATGCGCAAGATCGAGGAGCTGCTGCAGCTGGACCTCGCCGACGGGGAAGTCCGCGCAACGTGCACGTTGGCCCTCGGCATTGTCGGCGCAGCCAACCGGTCCGGCGGGGGCGCGGCCGGCTGACCGCGCCGCCGGGTCAGCCGTGGACGGTCTGCGCGCTGCTTTCCCGGATGCAGAGAGTCGGTTCGAGAAGGACGGGTTCGACCGTTTCGCCGTCGAGCACGCGTTTCAGCAGCCGCATTGCCGTCCTCCCGATATCCAGCATGGGGGAGCGGACCGATGACAGCGGGATCGGCAGCTCGGCGGCGACGGAGGTGTCGTTGAAGCCCACGACCGCAACGTCCCGGCCGGCGGTGAGGCCGTGGGACCGCAGCGTCCCCATGGCGCCGATCGCGGCGAAGTCGTTGACCGCGAAGATCGCAGTCGGCCGGGTGAGTCCGCTGGCCAGGATGGTTTCGGTGGCCTCATGGCCGCCGACGGTATCGAACCTTGACCAAACCACGGCCTCCGGTGAAATTGAGCCGCCCAGGGCTTTCCATCGGTCCACGAAGCCCCCGGTCCGGTCCACGGCCGTGCTGGCGTAGGGTTCCCCGGCAATGACTGCCACATTCCGGTGGCCGCTGCCCCACAGGTGGTCGGCGACGAGCTGGCCGCCGAGGACGTCGTCGCAGGTGGCCGACGGGTACCCTGCAACACGGCGGTTCATGAGCACGAAGGGAACGTTGCGGTCGCTGAGCTCGCGCAAGTGGCTGCCGTCCAGGTGGGCGTCGCCGATGATCAACCCGTCCACCCTGCGCGCCAGCATGGTGTCCGTCTTCCGGCGTTGTTCCTCCGGATCGTCACGGGAATTCATCACGAACGTGGAGTAGCCGAGCTCGGCCGCGGCTTCCTCGATGCCCTCGTACATGATGGCCAGGACGAGGTCGGAGAGTCGCGGCACGATGACGCCCATGAGTCGGGTCCGCCGCGTCCGCAGCCCGGCCGCCTGCGGGTTGGGTGAATAGCCGCGCTTCCGCGCCAGTTCGCGGACCCTTTCGGCGGTTGCCACGGACGCGGCGCCGCGTGCCACCTCGGAGCCCGAGTGCAGGATCCTGGACACGGTAGACGGGTGGATGCCCAGCTCGTTGGCCAGGTCTTTGAGTGTCACGGTGCGGCCGTCGGCCGAATTTTCCTTCATTGGTCCCCTGCCGCAGCTCGAGAAGGCGTCACACCAAGACTGCCGGATACGGCGGACATCTCCCGCCATAGGGCCCTTGACGTGTCACAGGTCACATCCTATAGTCAGTTTTACCCCCAACCCAATCGTTTGGGTAGACCGGCGGTCGGCGGCCGACACCAAAGTGTTTACGCGGACGAAACGCCGGACGGCAGTTGCACGAAACATCCCGAAGATACTTTCTACCCACATACCCAATCGATTGGGTGAGTGTCCGGCAACGGACGCAAGAGCAATGGAGTACACATGACTGTCACAGATTCGAACGGCGCCCACGTGGTGCTGCTCGCCACGGGAGGGACGATCTCTTCCCGCGGTTCCGGGACAGGCGGGGGCGCGGTTGCGTCCGACACCGGTGAGCAGGTTTTCGCCAGCATCGGCGGACCGTCCGCCCACCCGGTCCGTGTGGTCGACGTCTTCCGGAAAGGGTCCTACCTGTTGACCGTGGATGACATGATCGCCATCTGCGCCCGGATCCGAGAGGCGCTTTCTGCCCCGGAGGTCCTCGGTGTCGTGGTCACCCACGGCACGGACACCATGGAGGAGACCGCCTACCTGGCGGCGCTGACCCACGATGATCCCCGCCCGGTGGTTTTCACCGGGGCGCAGCAGTCGGCCGATTCCCCACACCCCGACGGGCCGGGAAACCTCGCCCGGGCGATCGCCGTCGCCGGCTCACCGGCCGCCCGCGGGAAAGGCGTGCTGCTGGCGTTCGCCGGCGCCATCTTTCCCGCACCCGGGGTGCGGAAATGCCACACCACCAAGCCCGACGCCTTTGCCAACCCTGACTTTGGAACGATCGGCTCCGTCACCGAGTCCGGGGAGGTCAGCTTCACGGAAACCCCTCCGCAGCACACCGCGCTGCCGCTGCCCGGTGCCGGTGCCGGTGCCGGTTCCCCGCGGGTGGATCTCGTCGCTGTCTACCCAGGCGCCGATGCCACCCAGTTGCGGAGTTCAGTGCAGGCGGGCGCGGCCGGGATCGTGCTGCAGGGAACAGGGACCGGCAACGCGAACCACCCCATCTGCCAGGCGGTGGCCGAAGCGGCGGCGGCGGGCGTCGTGGTGGTGACCAGTACCCGCGTGGAGGCCGGCGCCGTCGTTCCCGTCTACGGCGACGGCGGCGGCGAAGACCTGCGCGAGGCTGGCGCCATACCGTCCGGATGTCTCAGACCGTCCCAGTCCCTGATCCTGCTGAGCGCGCTGCTCAGGCTGGACGCGGGTCCGGACCGCATCGCCGAAACCTTCGCGCTCCGCGGCAAGGCCCCGGATCCGGACAGACCCGCGGCCGGCAACCCAGAACAACAGAAACCAACAACAAGCGCAGTGAAAGGTTGAACCCATGACAAAGGACATCCAAGTCGCATTCGGCGTCGACGTGGACGCCGTAGCCGGCATGCTCGGCTCCTACGGCGGTGAAGACTCCCCGTGCGATATCTCCCGCGGCCTGTTCAGCGGCGAAGTCGGCGGCCCGCGCCTCATCCGCCTCTTCGAAAAGTACGGTCTTCCCGCCACCTGGTTCGTGCCGGGCCATTCCATCGAGACATTCCCGGACCTGACCCGGATGATCGTCGACGCCGGCCACGAAATCGGCGTGCACGGCTACTCGCACGAAAACCCCATCGCCATGACCCGGGAGCAGGAAACCGCCATCCTCGACCGCTCGATTGAACTCATCGAGAAGGTCTCCGGCCGCCGTCCCACCGGCTACGTTGCACCCTGGTGGGAATTCTCCCCGGTCACGAACGAGATCCTGCTCGAACGCGGGATCAAGTACGACCACTCCCTGATGCACCGCGATTTCGAGCCCTACTACGTCCGCGTGGGCGACAGTTGGAAGAAGATCGACTACACCAAGGACGCCCAGACCTGGATGGAACCGCTGGTCCGCGGAAAGGAAACGGACCTGGTCGAGATCCCCGCCAACTGGTACCTCGACGACCTGCCTCCCATGATGTTCATCAAGGCCTCCCCGAACTCGCACGGCTTCGTCAGCCCCCGCGATATCGAACAGATGTGGCGCGACCAGTTCGACTGGGTCTACCGGGAAATGGACCAGGCCGTCTTCACGATGACCATCCACCCCGACGTCTCGGGCCGTCCGCAGGTACTGCTCATGCTCGAACGCCTGATCGAGCACATCAACTCCCACGAGGGCGTCAACTGGATGACCTTCGACCAGATCGCGGACTCGTTCCTCGCCCGCAGCCCCCGAAAGGAAAACCAGTAATGAGCATTCAGGAACCCGCCGTCGACCTGACCCGGCCGCGGCCGGACGAGAAGCGCCGCTTCCCGGTCTTCTCCAAGAAGAACACCAGCATCGCTACTGTCCTGGCCTTGCTCGCCTGGACCATCGCCGTCTTCGACTACGGACTGTTCGGGACGCTGCTACCGGCCATGCAGGAGGAGTTTGGCTGGACCGCGCCCGAGGCTTATGCCATCAACACCTGGATCGCCGTGGGCACCGCCATTGTCTGCTTCGGAATCGGCCCCGTGATCGACCGTCTGGGCCGCCGCAAGGGCATGATGACCACCATCGGCGGCACCGCGGTCGTGTCCGGTCTGACCGCCCTTATCCCGACCGGCATCCCCTTCCTCAGCAACGGCCTGCTGGTCCTGATCCGGTCCTTCGGTGGCCTGGGCTTCTCGGAACAGGCGGTCAACGCGACCTACATGAACGAGGTCTACCAGGTGACCGAGGTCGCGGATAAGCGCAAGCGTCCCGGCTTCCACTACTCGTTCATCCAGGGCGGATGGCCGCTGGGCTTCCTGCTGGCCAGCGCCCTCGCACTCGCTTTCCTGCCCTCCCTCGGCTGGCGCGCGCTGTACCTGATGGCCACCGTCCCGGCCGCCGTCATTGTGTGGGTGATCGCCAAGAAGCTGAAGGAAACCCCCCAGTTCGAGCTGCACCACAAGCTGACGGAACTGGAGAAGAGCGGACAGTCGGATGAGGCCCACGCCCTGGCCCACGCCTACGGCGTCGAACACTCCTCCGCGGCCCCGCTCAAGCGGATCTGGGAACCGCACCTGCGGCGGAACACCATCGTGTTCTCCCTGGCCTGGATCGTGAACTTCTTCGGCATCACCATCTTCAGTGTCCTGGGCAGTTCGGTCCTTAAGAACGCCAAGGGCGTGGAACTCTCCGACGCCTTCTGGATGCTGATTGTGATCAACCTGCTCGCCTACTTCGGCTACGTCTTCCACGGCTGGCTCGGCGACAAGATCGGCCGCAAGCAGACCATCATCGGTGGCTGGATCCTGTCCGGCATCTCCTTCACCATCATGCTCAGCCCCCTCGCCACCAACGCCTTTACGATCATTGTCTCCTACGGCGCCGGCCTGTTCTTCCTGGTCGGCCCCTACGCCGCCATCCAGTACTTCATGGCGGAGTGCTACCCGGTCAGCTGCCGTGCCACCGGAACTGCCTTCATCGGGGCCATGAGCCAGCCGGGCACCATCATCGGCGGCGCCATCTTCACCGCGATCGCCGCCAGCAGCGGAACCGGGACCGCGGCCGTCTGGGTGGGTGCCGTGGGCACCTTGGTCTCCGGCCTCCTCATGATCGCTGCCAAGCCTCCGGCGGAGGCCCTCCTGGAGGACCACCCGCACGAGGTCCAGGCATGAGCCCGGATGCGGCGCAGGTGGCGGTCATTACCGGGGCGGCCAGCGGCATCGGCCGCGCGCTCGCGGTCCATTACGCCAGCCGCGGCGTTCATTCGGTGATCGGCACCTTCCCCGGCGATCCCCACGACCCGGAGGAAACGCTGCGCCAGGTCAAGGATGCGGGGGGCCAGGCGGTGATCCACGAAGTGGATGTCCGCAGCACGCCGTCCGTCGACGCGTTCGCCCAGCGAGCCGTCGACGAGTACGGCAGGCTCGACTACGCGGTGGCGAACGCCGGCATCCTGCGCAACTCGCCCCTGGGCGAGATGACCGATGACCGCTGGGAGGACATGCTCGACGTCGACCTCACCGGCGTGCTCCGGACCCTCCGGGCCGGGTCTACCAGGATGGCCGACGGCGGAGCGATGGTCGCGGTGTCGTCGATCGCCGGCGGGGTCTATGGCTGGGAGGAACACGCGCACTACGCGGCCGCCAAGGCCGGCGTGCTCGGGCTCGTCCGCAGCGTGGCCGCCGAGCTTGGACCGCGCGGCATCCGGGCCAACGCGGTTATTCCCGGCCTGATCGAGACGCCCCAGTCCCTGGACCCGGTAAACTCGCTCGGCCCCGACGGCCTGCAACGGGCCGGGCGGGACATCCCGTGGGGGCGGGTCGGCCGTCCCGAAGAGGTCGCCAGCGTTATCGGCTTCCTGACCTCCGACGCCGCCGCTTACGTCACCGGTCAATCGCTGATCGTGGACGGCGGACTCACCATCAAGATGCGCGCCTGAACCTTCTGAAAGGAAAGTATGCAGAACACTGACACGTCCCCGCACTCGACGGGCCGGGCCGTCGTCGTTACCGGCGGTGCCAGCGGCATCGGTAAGGCGATCGCCGAGGCTTTTGCCGCGAACGGCGACACGGTAGCCGTCCTGGACCGGGACGGCGGAGCCGGGAGGATCGCCGTCGACGTCTCAGACGAAGACAGCGTCAAGGCCGCGTTCGCTGCCGCCCGCGCGCAGCTGGGCAGGATCGACATCCTGGTGAACAGTGCGGGGCTGCTGACCGAATCGCCGCTGGAAGCCATGACACTGGCCACGTGGAACGAAACCGTCTCCGTTGACCTCACGGGTGTCTTCCTGTGTTGCCGCGAAGTGGTGGGTGAGATGCGGGAACGGAAGTGGGGCCGCATCATCAACATTGCGTCCCAGCTGGCCATCAAGGGCGGGACCGGGCTCGCCCATTACAGTGCCGCCAAGGCAGGGGTGGTGGGGCTGACCAAGGCCCTGGCCCTGGAAGTCTCCGGTGACAATGTGCTGGTCAACAGCATCGCACCCGGGCCAATCGAAACCCCGCTCGTGGAGGGCATCTCGGAGGACTGGAAGGCGGCCAAACGTGCCGAGCTTCCGCTGGGCCGCTTCGGCCTCCCCGCCGAGGTGGCCCCCACCGCGCTGCTGCTGGCCAGCGACCCGGGCGGCAACCTGTACGTGGGCCAGACGCTGGGACCCAACTCCGGCGACGTCATGCCGTAGGGAAGGACGAACGTATGTGCGGAGCCTGCGGACAGACCGTCGTTGCCGATCCCGTCTTGGGACCGGTGCGGACGATGCGCCAACACTTGATCGTCGCCCAGACGGTCAACGACCTCTGCCGGTCCTGGGCCGGTGCCCCGAAGGTGGCAGCGACCGCGGGAGGGTGGCTGGTGTCCAAGTCGACGGGGGCCATCGAGACTGTCTCGACCGTCGAGGCGCTGTGGACCGCGGTGCTCCGCGGCCGCGCGGGCGTTCCGCTGGCCGCCGCGGTCGGGCCCGCGGCCGCGGACGACGACGGTATCGCCTCGCGCGTGCTGGCACTCGGACACCGCCTGTCCCGGGAACGGCCGGGTGGGGCGCCGTAGGGGAAGCGCGTCAGGAATGCCGGGCGGCCCCTACCCGAACTTCGTCCATTCTCCTTCGGAAACCACCTCGACGGAGCCGTCAGCGACTTTAATGGCCGTCTGTTCGTCGATGGCATAGGCAGGGACGTCCAGGCTGGCGGCCCAGCGTTCTGCGTTGGCCGGGGTGTTGCTAGGGAAGGCGTTCAGGTGCGGAAAGATCGAGAAATCCACCATCCCCAAGGTGCGATCGTCCGGTGCGGACGGCCATTCGACGAAATACTTTCCGATCCGGGGCGTCATCACCATGCTTCCGGCGCTCACTCCCACCCACACCGTTTCCGGAAGTGTCGGCAGCAGTTCGGCCAGCCCGGACTCCCGCATCCAGTGGTAGAGGTACGCCGCGTCACCGCCGTCGACCAGAAGCACATCGGCCTCCCGAAGCCAGGGGATCCAGCGCTCGGCGCCGATGGTGGGCAGCGCGGTGAGTTCGAGGACGCCGAGCGACGCCCAACCCAGCCCGGACAAGTGTCGGGAGCCTTGCCCGGCCGCCACGAGCCGCTGCACAGACGCCGGCCCGCACATCGGGTGACCCCACTGTGCTGTCGGAATGATCAGGGCGTGGCATTGGTCGATCGGCTTGCCGAGAAGCTGCACGAGCGCCGAGTGGATACTCGGGTTCGTCACGCCGCCTGAGGTAAGCAAAAGCTTCAAACGTGCCCCCTGCGATAACAGTGCCGGTGGATCCCGGCCCTCCGGATCTCCGGATGGGTCCGGTCATCGGCCCAGTCTGCCAGCGGGGGCGTGGTGCTGGCTAGGAAGGGCCGCTGGACAGTTCCCACCGCTCCGGACCTTGCTGTGATGCAGCTCACTCAAATTCGACCGTGACGAATGCGCGCCGGGCACCGTCTTATCTAGTGACGGCGCTTCAGTGCGCCTTCCTCAACAGATCAGGAGTGATAGCAATGACCACCCAGACGCACACCCCCGCAGACGTCCAAGCCAAGACCGCATCGGCCCCTGCCGCGAAGACCGCACTGTCCGCCGGCAACGACGGCCGCGGCGCCACCACGGTTGCAGACGGCGTCGTCGCCAAGATCGCCGGCATCGCAATCCAGGAGATCGACGGCGTCCACGCGCTCGGCGGCGGAGCGGCGCGCGCCCTCGGCACGCTTCGCGAAAAGGTCGGCCAGAAGGACCTCACCCAGGGCGTCAGCGTCGAGGTCGGCCAGACGCAGGTGGCCGTCGACGTCACCCTCGTCGTCGAATACCCGCACCCGCTCCAGCAGGTCGCCGACAACGCCCGGGACGCTGTTTACACCGCCGTCGAGGACCTCGTGGGTATGGAAGTGACCGAAGTCAACATCACCATCACCGACATCCACGTCCCTTCCGATGACGAGGATGTCGCTGATGCCGAGCGTGAGCCGAGGGTCGCGTGAGCCCCACGGTAACCGGGATGGCCGCCGGCGCTGTGCTGGCCGTCGTGGCCCTGGCCTTCGGGTTCTGGGGGCTGCTGCTCACCGCGCTGTTCATGGGTGTCGGGGCCGTGCTGGGCCGGAGCACGGAAGGCAAGCTGGACCTCGCCGGAGTGCTGGACGCCCTGCGCGGCAAGCGCTCCTCCTCATGACGCGGGCCGGCCACACCCGGATCACCCGGACGGCCCTGCGGCACACCATCGAAGCAGTCACCGCGCAGGCCTTCGGGGTGCCGCGGGGCAGAGTCGCCGCTGAACTGGAGGACGACGCCGGCCGGCTCGCCGCCTCCGTCACCGTGCAGTTGGCGCTGCCGCCCCTGCTCGGACCCCGGCCGCAGGCGGGCCCGGCCAGCCTGTTTGACCGTTCCCGGGCAGCCCGGGAAACCATCATGGCCCGTGGCGGGGAGCTCACCGGAATGGACCTCGGCCGGGTCGACATCCGGCTCAGCGCAGCCAAACCGGCCGCCAAGTCACAGGAGCACCAGGAAAGGAGGGTGGCGTGAGCCAGGAGCGATCAATCCGGCGCCTCGTCCGCCGGGAAACCCATTCGTCCCGGGCCGCGGTGTCCGCCCTGACGGCTGCCGTGCTTGCCGCCGGTTTCCTGTGGCTCGCTCTCGAAACGGTTTTGGCACTCCTCCGGGAAGACCCGCTTCTGGCCGGTCCCGGCCAGCTGGGGCGCTGGCTGACCGGCCTGCCGGCCAACACCCTCCCGGCCTGGCTGGTCGCCGCGGGTGCCGGACTGGCCGTGCTGGGGATCTTCCTTCTCGGAGCCGCACTGGCGGGAGGCCGCCGGTCCCGGCGTTCGCTGCGCAGCGAGCGCAGCGCCGTCGTGGTCGATGACGAGGTCATCGCCGCCGCGGTGTCGCGGCGGGCCCGGCTCGCCGTGGGACTGACCCCCGGCCAAGTCACCAGCACCGTGTCCGGGCGGACCGTCCGTGTCCTGGTGCGCCCGACGTCGGGGGTTCCGGTCGATAGGGATGCCATCCACGCGGCGGTCGACGGCGAGCTACTCGCGTACCAACTGGATCGCCGCGTCGCGCCGACGGTCCGCGTCATGAGCGAAGGAGTAGTGGGGCAGTGAGCAACACCAACAGGGCACTCAACCGGATTCTGCTGGCCGTCACCGGGCTGGTGCTGCTGGCGGCCGGTGCTGCTACCGCCGCCGCCGGGCTCGTGCCGGGGGTCGCGGGGGAGTGGGCCGCTGCGGGAACGTCGCTCATGGACCGCGCCCGTGCCACGCTCGCCGCGGCTCCGCTGCCGGGGCCCGCCCGTAGCTGGTGGGCCGTAGCCGGCGTTGCCGCGCTGGTGCTGGCCGCGGGGCTGTGTGTGGCGTGGCTGGCCTCCCAAGGCGGCGGCCGGACACCCCGGCTGGCGCGGGAAGAGGACGGAAACCAGGGCGCCACGGTGGTCGATGCCGGGCTGGTCGCCGCGGCTGTCAACGAAGCGCTGGAGGGCAACCGCCTGGTGCTCGGGTCCGCAGTCTCGGCCTGGGAAAGCCGGCGCGGCACGGCATTGCGGCTGCGGCTGCAGGCAAGAAAGGGCGCGTCCCCCCGCGAGCTGGCGGACACCGCCGAAGAGCTGGTCCGCGGCATCGACGCGTGGCTGGGTCATCCGGTTCCGGTGCTGGTCCGAATCACCAGCGGACCCAGATCGAAGCTGGCTGGACCTGAACGCGCCCGGTAACTCCCGTAATGAACCGAAGCAGTAACCACAGGAAAGGTAACAAGATCATGGGAATCGACGACAAGGTCAACAACACCGTCATCAACCACCTCGGCGCGGCCAAGGAAGGTGCCGGCAAGATGACCGGCAACGAGGAGCTGGAGCGCGAAGGCCAGCGGGACCAGGCCCAGGCCAAGCTTCAGGAGGCCGGCGAGAAGGTCAAGGACGCCGCTGCCGGCGTCGGCGAAAACCTCAAGGACGCCGCCCGGAAGCTCAAGGAGGGCTTCAGCAAGGACTAACTCGGTGCGCTGCGCCGGCTCCGCCCTTGGGGGCCGGCGCAGCGGACGTAAGTCCGGACGTCATTCCGGAATAACCACACCCACACCCCCGGACCCCCGCGATGAAAGCGATAGATACGTGACTGGTTCACCCCCGGCGCCGCATCAACTGGACCTGGTTCCGGATGCACTGCTGGCTGGACGGGCAGCCGACGGCGACACCGCCGCTTTTGAGGCCCTCGCCCGGCGCCACGGCCCACAGATGCGGGCCAGCGCGCGCCGTCTGACCGGGTCCTTCGCAGACGCCGACGACGTCGTGCAGGAGTCCCTGATGCAGGCCTGGCGGCAGCTGGACACCCTGCGCGACCCGGCGGCGGTCAAGGGGTGGCTGCTGCGGATCACCGGCAGCCGCAGCATCGACCACCTCCGCAAGCGACGTCTGCACACGGACCTCACCACGGTGGAAAACGCCGTCGAACCCCAAGCAGGGAGTACGCCGCGAGTGAAGGCCGATCCCGAGTCGGCCGCCGTCAGCGGCTCCCGGGTCGAGGCACTGAAGGCCGCGCTTGCCGCCCTCCCGGAAGAACAGCGAAGATGCTGGGTGCTCAAGGAATTCAACGACCAAAGCTACGAGGACATCGCGCGAACCCTGAACATCAGCACTGCAAGCGTCCGCGGCCGATTGGCCAGGGCGCGGATCACCCTGGCGCGCGAAATGGAGGAATGGCGATGAGCACACCCAGCGACCCCCTCGACTGCGGGCACAGCCTCGCGGAACTGAGCGAGTACCTGGATACCGGCCTGATCGGCGACCCCGAGCACCTCGCGCAATGCCCGGAATGCCAGGCCGGCCTGGGCTCGCTGCGCAGGCTTTCTGCCCTCGGAAACGAGTTGGTCGACGCCGACATCACCGAAGCCGGCAGCGGAACCGACGACTGGATGCAGGCTATTCTGGGCAATCTGCGCCTCGAACTCCGGCCCGGCCGAAGCATTCCCGTCCGCGGTGAGGAACCCGGGGACATCCTCGCCGAGACGGAGGGCTCCATCTCGGCGCTCATCCGCTCCATCGCCGACGGCATGCCGGGAACCGCCGCCGGCAAGTGCCGGCTGCAGGGGGACGTCACCGATCCCGGCGCACCGATTACCGTCGACATCGAACTCGCCGTCGTATACGGCCATCCGCTGAAGGAGCGGGCCGCCGCGCTGCGCTGGCAACTAGCCGAGGCACTCAGCCGGCATACGGAACTGAACATCACGGAAATCCAGGTCACGATCACCGACGTACTGGAACCCCGGCCGACGGACGCCGAAGACCGGGCCGCCGGTCCGAGCGATCCCAAGGAGAAGCGATGACCAAGTCCCTGCCGGGCGGCGAGAACACCGCCCTGTCCGCAATGGCCTCATCCGAGCTGCAGGCGGTCATCCTGGCGGTCGACGGCGTGACAGCGCTGTTCCCGGCTCAGCCGTTGTGGCAAAGCATCGCCGGAGCCGCGGTCTCCGCCGTGACCGGGGAAGCGGTCCTGCCGGTCGTGGTCGCCACTGGCCCCGACGGCGTGACGGTCAAGGCACGGATCGGCGTCGACGCGGAGCACCAGGCACCGGATGTGGCCCGCTCCGTGGCCCGGGCGGTCCGGCAGTACCTCCATCCGAGGCGGTGCGCCGTCGAAGTCGTGGTGGTGCAGCTCGGCGGCTGATTGCGGGCGGAGTCCGGCTGGTTTCTACGTTCTCGACGGCACGGCGGAGAGATGTTCGTGGACGGCGAGGATCTGGCCATCGGCTGTGCGGGTGAAAACGATCGTTTCCCGTTCGTCGCTGACTGCCGTCATCCCGCTTGAATCCGTTTGCACAGTCGTTAGAACCCGATGCGTGAACACGGCCGTGCCGGCCGCCAGCTGGATGTCCTGCTCGCTGCTCTGGCAATTGAGCACCTTCCACCCGGCTGCGATCCAGCCATCCCAGAGCCGCCGGTATTCGTCCCGCGAACCGAGCCTGGCCGGTTCCGGATGGAAGATAAAGGTCGCAGCCGGACTGAAGCACGCGAAGTAGCCCTCGGTATCCGTGGTGGCAAAGGCGGCGACCAGCCGTGCTGCTGCGGCTTCGACGTCCTGACGGGTCAGCTCGAGCGGGGCCGCGGAGGTGTCCGCCTGCGCGTGCCGTTCGGCGGGCGTGGCGCGGGCCATCGCGCGGATGGGGGCGCCGTCGGCGCCCGGAATGCTGAGGGGAAAGAAGAATACTTCCACCGCGGCGCCGGCGGCGAGGACCTGCGCGACCCGGTCAAGCCCGGTCAGGTTTTCTACGATGGCGCAGCCGTTTCCGGCCAGGACGTGGTGGGCTGGAAACGTCCCGTCCACGGCCTCCTCCGGCTCCGAGTCCGCATCCGTGCTCCTGTCCACGCTGAGGGCATCCAGTCCCACCGTGCGGTATCCACGGTCCACGATGAGCCGGGCCGCAGCGGCGTCAAGGAACGGGTGGTTGGAGTACTCCGGGGATTCCCAGTGCTCGGCGTACCCGGTGTGGAGCAGCAGGATGCGCTCCGGCCCGCCGTCCCCGTCGGACGCCGGGCGGAGGCCGGCCAGGTGTCCTGTGGTGATTGTGCCTCCCGGTCCGGCGGCGCGGACATCCACCAGCTCCGCCGGGCCGCTGAAGCGAGGCGGCGCCAGTTCGTCCAGCCGCTCCCAGTCATCGTGGATGTGGTAGGGGGCGTCGACGTGGGTTCCCGAATGGGATCCGATGGAAAGCGACAGCACGTTCGCACCGGCGTCGGACACCGTTAGGGCCGGGGCGATGCGGACTGCGGGGTCGCCGGGGTAGACGGGCATGCCCGACCTGAGTGGCACGCTGAGGTCCAGCCAAGTCACGGCTGGGCCACCAATTCGGCCGACTCGTGCTCGGCGCTCTTGGGACCGGCCGTAGCGGGGACGACGGTGTTCCCGGAGCTGTCTTTTAGCGGGGCAATCGGGGTCTCACGGCTCGGGACCCAGCGCGGGCCTGCGGCAGGGAAAACGGCGCGCGGCTCGGGGAAGAGCCACAACAGCCCGAGGTAGAGCACAGCCGCGAGGACGAGGGAGGCGGGAAGACTGATGTCCACGCCGCCGGCCAGGTTGCCGAGCGGTCCCTGGAACTGGCCGGGCATATTGACCAGGCTCAGGCCGGCCGCCGCGCTGACCAGCCAGGACAACATGCCGCGCAGGTTCCAGCCGTGGTTGAACCAGTAGCGGCCGCCGGTCTGGCGCCGGTTGAAGACCTGCAAGGCATCGGCGTCGTACCAGCCGCGGCGGGTGATGAAACCGATGATCATCACCACCATCCAGGGCGCGGTGCAGGTGACGATCAGGGTTGCAAAAGTGGAGATGCTTTGCACGAGGTTGAAGGCGAAACGGCCGATGAAGATGAATGCGATGGCCAGCAGTCCGATGAACACGGTCGCCTGGACACGGTTGAAGCGGGGGAAGACGCTGCTGAAATCCAGGCCGGTTCCATACAGGGAAGAGGCACCCGTGGACATGCCGCCAATCAGGGCGATGGCGCACAGCGGGATGAAGTACCACGCCGGCGAGACGGCCAGCAGTCCGCCGACGTAGTTGGGGGCCGCCGGGTCCATGAATTCCGGTGCCTTAGTGGCGATGATCGATGCCGTGGCAAGCCCGAACACGAACGGCACCAGCGTTGCCACCTGGGCGAGGAAGGCGGCGCCGATGACCTTTCGCTTCGGCGTGGCGGTGGGAATGTAGCGGGCCCAGTCCCCCAGGAATGCGCCGAAGGAGATGGGATTGGACATGACGATCAGCGCTGCCCCGATGAAGGCGGGGATGAAGCCTTCGATGCCCAGGCCGTCCAGGCCCGTGCCGAAGGCTCCGGCGAAGTTGAGGTCGAGGTCGCCGGCGAAGGCAATGAACCCGACGACGAACAACAAGGTGGCGGCGACGACGGCGATCTTGTTGACCAGGAGCATGAACCGGAATCCGTAGATGCAAACCACCAGGACCAGCGCTCCGAACAGGCCGTACGCCACCGCGAACGAGCCCATGTCCTGGGGGACGCCGACGAGCCGGTTCAGGCCCCCCACCAGCGCGTCCCCGGAACTCCAGACGGAGATGGAGAAGAACGCCGTCGCGGTCAGCAGGGAGAGGAACGATCCGACGATCCGGCCGTGCACACCGAGATGCGCCGAGGAGGACACCGCGTTGTTGGTGCCGTTGGTGGGGCCGAACACGGCCATGGGGGCCAGCAGGAGCGCGCCGATAACCAGTCCCGTCAGCGTCGCCGCCAGGCCTTGCCAGAAGGAGAGCCCGAAGAGGATGGGAAATGCTCCCAAGAAGGCGGTCGCGAAGGTGTTGGCGCCGCCGAACGAGACCCGGAACAGGTCAAAGGCGCTGGCGTTCCGGTCCTTCTCCGGAATCTGCTCGATCCCGTAGGTCTCCACCTGCGTCACCTTGCCGCCGGCCATGTCGCCGGCGTACGCCGCCCGCTGCGTCTTTGCCACGATTGTCTCCATCCGAAAGAAGCTGTTGCTTAATAAGCATCACAAGTTGTTCCGAAGGCTACATTGTGAAGCGGCTCACAGCAAGCGGCTCACAGCAAGCGGCGCGACAAGGCCGGAAACTGGGTGCGTGGGCTTCTGCCGGCGGGTTGCCCTGAGGGCGCCGCGCAGAACGGCCGGGGGATGGGTCGCTGCCAGAGGGGTGACTGGCGGAAATGTCTACGCAGCTGTGCCCCTCGCGCAGTGCCCGCAATGTGCTCGACCCGCGTTATTTCGGCTAGCCGATCAAATAACACGCCCCGCACGGGCTGAGGCGGGGTTAGGCGCGTTTCCGTGAGCTGGACGGCCTAGGTGCCCGGATCAGCGGGATTGGCCAGTGGGCCGCTCGGATCGGGTCGATGCCATCATCGGTGATCCCTGCAGTGAAGTCTTCAAATCCAAACACCTTGAAGAGCGCTTCACGCCCGAACTTCGAGCTGTCCGCGACAAAGAAGGCCTCGCCGGCGACTGACCGCATCTTGCGTTTGAGCTCGATCGAGTAGCTGGAGCTCGCGTAAATCCCGTCGTCCATCACGGCGCCCGCGCCGAAGACGGCAACATTTACCCGCATGTTCTCAAGCTGCTGAAGCGACGCCGGACCCCACATCGCGGTGCTGCCGGGGAGCAGCTCCCCGCCGATGAAGACCAGATTAATCCGGGGCTTGCGCGAAATCTCGATTCCGACCAGAAGGTCGTGGGTAACCACAGTCAGGCGGGAGTGATTCAGATGCCGAGCAACCTCCAGGCACGTGGTCCCGCTGTCCAGCAGTACCGTTTGGTTTTCAAGGATGCGGTCGGCAGTGGCGGCCCCGATCGCCTCTTTTTCCTTCGACTCAAATTCTGATGCCCGAGCAGGGGAAAGCGGCTCCACGGGTGCGGCGCCGCCGTGGGTGCGCCTGATCTTCTTCTCCTCGGCGAGACGCTCCAGGTCTCTCCGGATGGTGGACCCATCCACCCCGTATCTGCGGGCAAGCGTGGTTACGCTCTGGAAGCCCTGCTCCTCGATGAGCTCGACGATCTCCTGGCGGCGCGACATCGGGCCCCTTTCTTAAGTCTGAGCTAAGGGTAGACCGGCGCACGAATTCGCGCAATATCCGCACAAGTCGTCTCAAAATTGTGCAAATCCCTCGACAGTTGCGCATATATGACCTAGCGTATGCACAGATCGGAGAAACCGATGCACGGATTCAGGCATCCGTACTGCGTGATCACAAAGGAGTGAATTGATGAAGCTTTTGCGTACATCAGCGTTTTTTGCGGCCGGCCTCTCGGCCATTCTCTTGACGGGCTGCGGCTCCGTGAATGACGGGGCGGCCTCTACCGCTGCGCCCGGCTCGACCGGTGACACCAAGCCCTCGGACATGACCATGGTTACGGTCGTGAAGCTCAAGGGCATCGCTTGGTTCGACCGCATGGATGAAGGCGTGCAGAGCTACGGCAAGCGCACCGGAATCGATACCCGCACGGAGGGCGGTGATGACGTCAGCCCGGAGAAGCAGATCAAGATCATTCAGGACCTGGTGGCGCAGAAACCGACAGCCATCACCGTCGTGCCCAACTCCCCTGAGGCCGTCGCCAACGTCCTTGCACAGGCCAAGGCCAAGGGCATCATCACCGTCGCGCATGAGGCGACTGGCATCAAGAACGTAGACATCGATATCGAAGCGTTTGATAACAAGGTCTACGGCGAGAAGATCATGAAGAGCCTGGGCACCTGCATGGGCGGCAAGGGCGAGTACGTCCAGTTTGTGGGTGGACTTACGGCCAAGACCCACATGGAATGGGTGGGGGCGGCCTACGACTACCAGAAGAAGAATTTCCCGGACATGAAGCGCGTTGAAGATCCGATCGAAAGCACGGATAACGAGGCCGCGGCATACCAAAAGGCCAAGGAAATTCTCGCCAAGCACCCCAACATCAAGGGCTTTGAGGGGTCGGCGGGCAACGACGTTCCGGGTATTGCTCGTGCTGTGGAAGAAGCAGGGAAGGCAAAGGACACCTGCGTCATGGGAACGTCCATCCCCTCCGCGGCAAGCAAGTACCTGGCCACCGGCGGGATCGACAAGATCTTCTTCTGGGATCCGGCGCTCGCCGGCGAGGCCCAGCTTGAGATCGCCCGGATCCTGGCCACCGGCGGAAAAATCGAAACCGGAACGGATCTCGGCATCAAGGGCTACAACAGCCTGAAGAAGCTGGACGGGTACGACAACGTGTTCCTGGGCGACGCGTCCATCGAGGCTGACGCCGAGACGGCAAAGCAGTACAACTTCTGATAGTCCGGGGCGTGGGGCTGACAACGTGGTGCCCCACGCCCTCTCGAAAGGGTTAGCAATATGACAAGTACTGCCCTCCATGGGCCGCCTCCTCCGATTCTCGAGGTGCGGAACATTGTCAAGACGTTCGGAGGCGTCGCAGCGCTTAGCGACGTGTCGTTGGATCTTCTACCCGGTGAGGTGCTCTGCCTCGCGGGCGAGAACGGCTGCGGAAAGTCGACGCTCATCAAGATCATCTCCGGGGCGGAGCGGCCGGACTCCGGGGACATCATCGTCGACGGCCGTACCTACCCGTCGATGGACCCCGCCACGGCGATCAAGAGCGGCATCCAAGTCATCTACCAGGACTTCTCGCTGTTCCCAAACCTGACCGTGGCTGAAAACATCGTCTTGACGTCGGCAGTGGCCAGCCGCCAGCGGCTGCACTCCGGTCAGCAAGCGCACCGGAAGGCACAGGCAATCGTCGACGACCTCGGGTTGAATCTCGACCTGGACGCGGACGTGGAAAAGCTTTCCGTCGCCGATAAGCAGCTAACCGCGATTTGCCGCGCCCTGGTCAGTGACGCACGAGTGCTCATCATGGATGAGCCCACGACTGCGCTTACACACACTGAGGTGGACCGACTCTTCGAAATCGTGGAGCGGCTGCGTTCAAAGGGTGTTGGGTTGATCTTCGTTTCGCACAAGTTGGACGAGGTACTCAAAATCTCCCAGCGCGTCGCGATTCTGCGCTCCGGCAGGAACGTGGTCACCAGTCCGGCATCGACTTTGAACCCCGGGGCTATCGCCCTTCACATGACCGGGCGAGAACTCGATGAGACCAGACACGTCAGTCAGCTCGACCCATCTGCGGAAATTGTCCTGGAACTAAGCGGGCTGGGCCTCCAAGGCGCCTACGATGATGTCTCGTTCAGCCTTCGGCGCGGAGAGATTCTGGGTGTGACAGGTCTTCTGGGCTCAGGCCGGACCGAAATAGCGGAGTCCCTCTTCGGCGCGCTGGTTCACGACTCGGGTAGCGTGAAAATCGACGGCAAAGAAGTGATTATTCGTTCAATTCAGGACGCCATCGAAGCAGGCATAGGTTATGTCCCCGAGGACCGCCTGACCCAAGGCCTGTTCATGGACAAATCAATCGCCGACAACATAATTGCCGGCTCCCCGGCAGAGCATAAGACCAGGCTCGGAACGCTCGATCTTCGCGCTGTGAAGCAGACGATCCAGTTCCTCTTCGAACGACTGAGGGTCAAAGCCCCCAACGTTCAGGCACCCGTACGGAGCCTCTCCGGCGGAAACGCGCAGCGTGTAGTGCTTGCCAAATGGCTGGCCCGAAAGCCGCGAATCCTGATGCTGAACGGACCAACCGTCGGCGTTGACATCGGATCCAAGGCAGAGATCCTCAACATCCTCCGTGCGGAAGCCTCGGAGGGCATGGGCATCATCGTGATTTCGGACGACGCACCCGAGCTCGTGGCATGTTGCCACCGCGTGCTGGTGGTCAGGCACGGCAGGGTAGTCGAAACGCTCGAGGGCGACGACGTCGCAGTCGACACCATACGAGAGAAGGTGGCTGCATGATCCGCAGCAAGCTGGGCACCCTGGAACGCCTCGGGCGGCTCCGGGGCGCCAACAACGAAGGCGTCCTCGCCGTCGTCCTCCTGGCCCTGGTAGTGGTTATGTCCGTCGCCAACCCGGTGTTCTTCACCCTGCCGACGGCATTTAGCATCCTCCGCAGTTCGATCGTCCCCTTGATCTTCGCCCTCGGCGTGCTCATGGTAATCATTTCCGGCGGTATCGACGTTTCGTTTGCCGCGATCGCCGTGTTCGCGGCTTACACCACAGTCCGGGCACTTGAGACCGGGATGCCGGACTTCGGGCTCGTAGGAGTTTTTCTCCTTGCATTGCTGATCGGCGCCTCGCTCGGCGCCATCAACGGGTTCCTGATCGCTAAGTTTCGACTGCCGACGCTGATCGTCACACTTGGTACCCAAGGCATTTTCAAGGGCGCGTTGCTCACCTATGTTGGCTCCCGCTACATTGCCGATCTGCCGGATTCCATGGCACAGATCTCCACTTCGAACATCTTCGAGGTATCCACGGCGAGCGGGAGCGCGTACCTGCACGTCTTGGTGATCCCTGCTGTGCTTCTAGCCCTCGGACTTGCGTGGATCTTGAGGAACACGATGTTTGGGCGGAGCATCTACGCCATCGGTGGAGATGTGGAGGCCGCCCGCCGGGCCGGCATACGCGTTGTCCGAACGCAGATGATCGTATATGTCGTGGCGGGGACCATGGCGGCGATCGGTGGTCTCATTTACGTAATAATGGGCCGCAGCGCCAGCCCCCAGATTCTTGTCGGCAGCGAACTGGACATTATTGCCGCAGTCGTCCTCGGCGGGGCATCTATTTTCGGTGGACGCGGTTCCGTTCTGGGAACCACGCTTGGCGTCCTGCTGGTGCAGGTCATCTACAACAGCCTCATCCTCGCCGGCGTTCCCAGCGCCTGGCAGCGGACCGCGGTGGGCGTGCTCCTCCTGGTCGGCGTAGGCGTCCAGGCGCTGGCCTCGCGGCGACCCAGCCGGCCCCGCATCCTCGATGAAGCCCCTCGGAAACAGGAAGTTGCAGCATGAAAACCGAGAACTCGGACGTGAATACCCTGGGCCGCGTAAACGACTCCATTGACTCTGCCTGGACTCGTATGCTTGGCCGGCTCAGCCCGCACGGCGGCGTCAGGCGGATGCTGGTTCTTCTGGTCCTCGCCTTCGCCATCTTCGCGGTCCTGAAGCCTTCCGTTTTCCTTAGCGGCACGAACCTGCGCAACATCGCTCTTAACTCGCCGGAGATCGGCGTGATCGCCATCGCCATGATGCTGGCGATGCTGACAGGGGGAATTGACCTGTCGCTGGTGGCGATCGCAAACATCGCGGCCATCACCATGTCGACCCTGTACACGAGCATCTCCGCTTCTAATCCTGCGTTGGCCGAACAAGGCTTCGTGCTCATCGTCCTCGCGGGCATAGCCGTGGGGGTTATCGGCGGCTGCATCAATGGCCTACTCATTTCAGTTATAGGCATCACTCCGATCCTGGCCACCCTCGGCACCCTCCAAATCTTCAATGGGATTGCCGTTGCGTGGACGGGCGGCAAAACCTTGGACGGTACGCCTGCTGCGCTGACAGCTATTGGCGCGTCGACGCTGGGTGGAATTCCGACGCTCTTCTTCGTATTCGTCCTCCTGGCAGTGGCCGTTGGCATCATTGTCAACCGCACCCCGCTGGGGCTGCGGATCCAGCTTCAGGGCGCCAACCCGACGGCGGCACGGTACTCCGGCATTGGCCGGCAGAAAACACTCATGAGCACCTACGTGTTGACCGGCCTGCTCAGTGGCATTGCAGGCGTCTTTTTCATCGCCCGCAACCCCACCGCCTCCGCTGACTACGGGGCGTCGTACGTACTGCTGGTCATTGTGATTGCCGTCTTGGGAGGCACCAACCCGAACGGCGGATTCGCGACGGTCTTCGGCGTCGTGTTGGCGACGCTTACGCTCCAAATCGTCTCAAGCGGTTTCACCGCTTTGCGGCTCTCCTCGTACCAGTACGCGATCGCCCAGGGCGTGATCCTCGTGGCGGTCATGGCCATCGACCAAGTCCGCTGGCGCCGACGCCGCCGGCGGCCGCAGCCCGCCGTCCAGCCCGTTTAGACCCGCCCTTCCGCCGTCGGGCACCACAACCCGTGACTCGCAAACAGAAAGTAACCCGTGAAGAAAATCATTAATAAGCCCGAGGACTTCGTCGACGAGATGATCGAAGGGATCCTCCTGGCACATCCGGAGAAATTGAAGACGCCCGGGGACGACCCCCGCATCCTCGTCCGGGCTGACGCACCCGTCGCCGGCAAAGTCGGCATCGTGACGGGAGGCGGCTCCGGCCACCTGCCGCTCTTCAAGGGCTACGTGGGACAGGGCCTATGCTCCGGCGTGGCAATCGGAAACGTGTTCAGCTCGCCCAGCTCCCAGCAGTGCTTCGAGGCGACCAAAGCAGTCGACGGAGGGGCCGGCGTCCTGTATCTGTATGGCAACTACGGCGGCGATGTCTTCAACTTCGATCTGGCTGCCGATCTGGCCGAACTTGAAGACATTGAGACCCGCACGGTCGTGGGCCGAGACGACGTCGCCAGCCAGCCGAAGGACAATCGCCTGGAACGCCGAGGGGTCGCCGGACTGATCTTCGCCTATAAGGCTGCGGGCGCCGCGGCCGAGCGCGGGGACACCCTGGATGATGTGGCCGCGGTCGCCGAGGATATTGTCGACAACACCGCGACGATGGGAATCGGACTTTCCCCCACCATCCTCCCGACCACGGGCTCCCTGAGTTTCGACCTGCCCGACGGCGAAATGGAAATTGGAATCGGAATCCATGGGGAACCGGGCATTCACCGCGGTGCTCTGGAACCCGCTGACGCTATCACCGAACGTCTCGTTGGGGCCCTGATCGACGACCTTGAGCTGACCGAGGGAGACAGAGTCGCAATTCTGGTCAATGGAATGGGCGCCACGCCGTTGGAAGAGCTGTACGTCATGTACCGTCGTGCGCACCAGATCCTCTCTGACCACGGCGTCACAGTCAGCAAAAACTATGTAGGTGAGTACGCGACGAGCCTGGAAATGGCAGGCGCCTCTATCTCCCTGCTCAAGCTCAACGACGAACGTCTGGCCCTGCTGCAGGCGCCGGCCGCATCGCCCTTCTTCTTGGAGGTATAAACCATGCACTCGACAGAACTCGTGGCACAGATTCAGGGAAGCCTGAAAGAGGTCGTCAAATACGCGGATGAACTCCGCGACTTGGACCAGGCGCTGGGAGACGGCGACTTGGGCATCACGATCAGCCTGGGCGCCAGTGCGGTTATTGACGCCCTTGCCGAACTCCCCGAAGCGGCCAGCCCGTCGGAGATCGCACGGGCGTGCGCTAAGGCCTTCGCTAACGCCAACCCGTCCACCATGGCGGCCCTGGTCGCAGGAGGGCTGCTCGCAGGATCAAAGGTCTGGAAAGACGTCGCGGACGTTGACGTCGCCGAGGCGGCCCGTTTCGTCCGGGCGGCCGGGGACAACATTGCCCAGCGCGGGAAGACTCAGTTGGGCGACAAAACAATCGTCGATGCGATCATGCCTGCCGCCGACGCCCTCGAGGCCAGCCAGAGTGGACCCGACGGCCTGGACGCCGCCATAGCGGCGGCAGAAAAGGCCGTCGTGGATACGCGGTCTTTGCGTTCACGGCGCGGCCGTGCCGCCTGGCTCCAGGAGCGCAGTATCGGTCTCCAGGATCCGGGAGCGACGGCGATGTGGCGTTTCCTTGAGTCTTGGCGGGCCGCCGGGGCGCTCGCGCGTTTCTGAGGAGTGGGGGTAACCACTCCTCGTGGGCGAACCGTATTGGTTTGGAACCGGCGTCCCATCGCAGATTCGCCGGCCGCCAGGTCAGCCTCCGCCTCGCAGCACACACTTACGCAATTTGAAGGAGCAACGAACATGAAAGTTCTCGTAACTGGTTCCCGGGGGAAAGTGGGCACCGCTGTTGTCCGCGCCCTCATCGCTGCCGGACACCAAGTGACCGGCTCAGACCTTGGTCGCCACCCGTTTGACCGCATTCTTCCCGGTGAGCCCGACTACCAGCAAGCCGACCTGACCGACGCCGGGCAGGTTTACGGGATGGTCCGCGACTTCGATGCCGTGGTCCACGCCGGGGCGATTCCCGAACCCACGCACAATCCTCCCCACGTGGTTTTCCAAAACAACATCATGGGAACTTTCAACATGATTGAGGCGTCCATTCGTGCCGGGGTCAAAGTGTTCGTCAACATATCCAGCGAGACCGTTCCCGGTTTCTTTTTCCCCGAGCGTCCCGTGCTTCCGGAGTACGCGCCGGTCGACGAAGGCCATCCGATCGAACCGCAGGATCCGTACGCACTCTCGAAGCTCTTTGGTGAAGAACTCTGTGACGCGGCTGTTCGGCGAAGTGATATGCGCTGTATCTCAATTCGGCCCAGCCACGTCCAGCACGCCGGAAACTACGAGCGCAACCTCGGTGCCCAGGTCCGCGACGCCGGCAAGTTGAGCCCCAATCTTTGGAGCTACGTGGATTCGGATGACCTCGCTGACGCGATCGTTTTGGCGGTCGAATCCGACATCCCGGGGCACGAGGTCTTCTACATCGCTAATCCCGATAACGTAGGCGGCCGCGACTTCGCGGCTGTGCTCAAGGAGTACTACGGCGACAAGATTGAACTCCGGAAGCTGAGCCGCACTGATGCTTCGGGGATCTCCTGCGCAAAGGCGGAGCGGATGCTTGGATGGAAAGCCAAGCGCTCGTGGCGGGATTACCTCGACTCGGACGGCCGAGCTCTCCAGACGCCTACGAGCTGATATAAGGCTGATGCCAGGCCGGGGTCTTTGGGTTGCGGCCGGCGGAGTGCCTGGCGAGACGAACGCCAGCAGGTATTGACCGGCGGCCCGCCCCCAGCGGGGCGGGCCACAAACAAAGTGGAAGATATGCGCGAAGTTGTCTTGGGCGTAGACATCGGGACATCCAGCAGCAAAGGGGTGCTCGTCGGTTTCGATGGCAGGATCGAAGGCCGTGCAACGCGGAACCACGACGTCGACCGTCCGCGACCAGGGCATGTTGAGATGGATCCCGACCTGTGGTCGAAAGAGTTCGAGAGCATAGCCCGCGAGTTGTCGGCCAACCGGAACCTTCGGATCGTCGGGGTCGGCGTTAGCGGAATGGGGCCGTGCGCAGCAATAACGGATGAAGCCGGGACTGCCCTGCGCCCGGCCATCCTCTATGGCATTGACACGCGCGCCGGCGTGCAGATTGACAGGTTAAACGACGCGATCGGGCAGCAAACAATTGTGGAGCGCTGCGGATCCGCCTTGTCGTCCCAAGCGATCGGGCCCAAACTTGCGTGGCTCGCGGATCATGAACCGGATGCTTTTTCCAAGGCCCGCATGCTGTTCATGCCCAGCTCGTGGTTGGTTTACAAGCTAACGGGCGAGTACGTCCTCGACCACCATTCTGCGAGCCAGTGCACACCGATGTACGACACGCGTGCCCGTGAATGGCATGGACCTTATGCAGAGCCACTGATGCAGTCCATAGAGCCGCCCCGACTGGTTTGGCCGGGTGAAGTCGTCGGTCACGTGGGCGAGGAAGCTGCTGCACGAACTGGCATTCCCCGCGGTGTCCCGGTCACGGGTGGAACAATCGATGCCTGGGCCGAGGCCGTGAGCGTTGGCGCTCACGCGCCGGGAGACCTGATGTTGATGTACGGAACCACGATGTTTCTCATCAACACGCTTAGTGAGCGGGCCACGTCGTCGACCCTGTGGGGAACGGTGGGTGCGGCACCCGGAACCTACAGTTTGGCCGGGGGCATGGCGACCTCAGGGGCCGTTACC
Source organism: Arthrobacter sp. 01T414 (assembly GCF_056398965.1). Taxonomy (NCBI): domain Bacteria; kingdom Bacillati; phylum Actinomycetota; class Actinomycetes; order Micrococcales; family Micrococcaceae; genus Arthrobacter; species Arthrobacter sp. 01T414. The sequence goes on from NZ_JBFTQK010000001.1 coordinate 263,989, forward strand.
TCTTGGATCCGGCGGTTGGCGGGTTCGCCGGATTTTTCGGAACTACTGGAGGAAGCGGAACTTTCCGGTGCGGGAGCCAGGGGCCTCCTGATGCTTCCCTATTTCGCCGGCGAACGAACCCCTATTTCAGATCCAAATGCCCGCGGACTCATCGCCGGTTTGTCGCTGGACCATGGCCGTGGCGACATTTACCGGGCAACCCTTGAGGCGACGGCTTTCGGAGTCCGCCACAATTTGGAGGCACTGGAGGCCCACGGAGCAATTGTGAATCGGGTGATGGCCGTCGGCGGTGGGACCCAAGGAGGACTTTGGACTCAGATCATTTCGGACGTGACTGGACGGGAGCAACGGATTCCTTCGGTAAGCGTGGGAGCAAGCTTTGGGAATGCATTTCTGGCGGCAAGCGCCCTCCAACCAGTCGATATCGGTGATTGGAACCCGGTTGTTTCAGTTGTGCAGCCAAATCCTGATCTATCCGAATCCTACGGCGCCCTTTACTCGCTGTATCGAGAGCTTTACGAATCGACCTCCTCGCTGACTCATCGGCTCGTGGCCTTGTCGAGGCCCTCTGGTTGAGGGCGTGGCACCCGTTGTCCGGCCGACCCCTCGCGCCCGGCCGCTGGATCCCGCTTGCACTGGTCCTTGCAGCGTCCATGACCATTAACTGGGCGCTCTACGCCCGCGGAACTTCCCTGGGTAGCTATCTCGGCGGCTTCCGGCTCCGAACCCGATATGGGCAGCAACCGGGACCGGCCGGGCTGATCCTCGCAGCGCTGACCTTCCTGTGCACATTCGTGGTTGCCGCAGCCATAGCCGTGAGCTTCACTCCGAACGGAAGTTCGTCAGGATCAGTGGGCCGGCCAGAAAGCCACCCCCTTTCGGAGTAAGAATCCAGCGCCGGCGCTTTCTGCAGGCCGCGGATGGATACTGGGCGCGCTGGGCGGGGTGAACCGGGCGCCCTTCGCAGGGAAGCCGGCAGCTAAGAGTGTCGGAAGTCCGGTCGGCTTTCTTGCCCAGCTAGTCTTCAGCTCATGACGCTGGCTATCCCTCTGGCATTTTGCGCACTGCTCGGCATCCTTGCCGTTTTCCAAGTGCTGCTCATCATCGGGCTTCCCCTCGGCCRGTTCGCCTGGGGCGGGCAAAATGCGGTGCTGCCGGCCCGGCTGCGCGTTGGAAGTGCGGTGTCGATCCTGGTCTACGCGGCCTTCGCAGCCGTTGCGCTGGACCGGGCCGGGCTGGTTTCGTTCCTCCTGGCACCCGCCGACGTGGTCGCCATGTGGATCATTGCGGGCTATCTGTTGCTGAGCGTCCTGCCCAACCTTGCGTCGAAGAGCAGCGACGAGCGGCGGGTCATGGTCCCGGTGTCATTGGTGCTGGCCGGCCTGGCGTTCGCCACTGCACTGGGGTGGTAGCCGCCATGAAGCGTCAGCCCGTCGACGGAAGGCCTTGAATCCGGAACGGCGCCCAGTGGTCCTCGAGAAGTCGCGTTAATTCCTCCGGCCGTTCGAAGTTGGCGAAGTGGCCGCAGTCCGGGATCGTCACCAGCCGGGCGAGCGGGATCAGTTCACGTAAGCGGTCAAGGTCGGATTTCGGGGTAAATACGTCGGAGTCCCCGCGGATCGCCAGCACGGGGCAGCGGATCCCGCGCCACCGGTCAAAGTCGTAGCCGGCTGCGGCTCTGCTGGCTGCGGAGAAACTAGCCGGTCGGGCGTCGTCGCCAAGCGCACGGAGAACCCGCGCGGGTATGGCAGCGGGAGCCGCGAAGAATGGTGACATTAGTGGCCGCATCACGGCAGAGTTGCGGGTTGCGCGGACCAAGGCCGACCCAGCTGGGCCGAGGCCCGCGAGGGAGCGCATGATCAGCAGCATTCCTACGAAGGCCGGGAACCCGACCAGTCCGCGCAGTGGATTCCGGGCCGCCTCGGACACCCCGAAGGTGGTGGCCGAAATGGCGGCGACGCTGGCCGTCCTGTCCGGCCAGTCCGCGGCGATGTGCAGCGCGAGGAAGCCTCCCATGGAATGTCCCACCAGGTTCCACCGGCGGTAGCCGAGCGAATGGAGGACCCCGACGACAGCCTGGCCCATGGCCTCGATGCCGAATTGTTCCGGCCGTGCACCCTCGGTGGACTCACCCCAGCCAGGCAGGTCAATCAGGACCTGTGGACGGGCCGGCGTTCCGGAGAGCAAGGGCACGAAATTGGTCCAGGACCCCGCCGCGCCGTGCAGGTAGACATCTGCGGTGCCTGAGGCCGGTCCCTGCTGGTCGGCGTCCTGGCGGACATGCACTGTGCAGGGACCCAGCTCCGTCGGCAGGACATGACGCAGCAGCGTCGTCGCCTCGGCGGCTGTTTCATTCAAAACCCTCACGGTCCCCTTCTGCGGCTGGTGCCCACGTCTGATTCGGAGCCGAGAGGTTTCTGGACCGGAAAGGCGGGGCCGCCTCTCGCAGCCGGCCGCTGGGCACTTTCCCCGAAGGGAAACAGAAACGCCACCCGGCAACCGCCGGGTGGCGTTTCTGTGCGTCTGCCCGCCAGAGGCAGGTCTCCGCGGGTGTTACCGCCGGTGAGTCGGGCCGCCGTCGTGGTTGGTGATCGAGGCGACGGCGCCGGTCTGTTCGTCGAGCAGGACCTTGTCCGTGCGCTGCTTGTGGAAGTTGAACATTGCCTCCAGCGAGCCGGCAGCCGCGTCCGCTGAGGCATCGCCGATCTGGCCGGTGTGCCAGTTCTCCTCGATGAAGCGCAGGATCGAGGCCTGGTCAGTCTCGGTGTGGTCGACGAAGTTCTTCTTCGCGAAGGGGGAGATAACCACCAGCGGCTGGCGCGGGCCCGGACCGCAGCGGTCCGCGTAGCCGCCGGCCATCGGAACGCCGCGRGCGGCGGCGCTCTGGCACCACTGTGCGTCGTCGGCACTGTTGGAAGAGTTCTTCACCTTGGCGGCCGCATGGTCGTACCAGCCGTCCGAGTCGTCGTAGGCGAGCACCACGGCGGTGTTGTCCCAGTTCTTGGATTTTTGGATCTGGTTGACGGTGCTGGTGATGAAGTTCTGCTCGTCCACCGGGTCGGAGTAGGCGGCGTGGCCGTCCTGGTACATCCCCGCCTTCAGGAAGGATACGGCCGGCAGGTTGTCCGTGTTGACCACCTTGTTGAAGTCGGTGAGGTCGTACTGGTGGTTGGCCCGGCCATTGTGGCCGATCTCCGCGTCCGACGCCGGCGCCAGGTGATGGGGGTTGGCCGTCGACTTGTAGTACTGGAACGGCTGGTGGTGGGGCGAGTAGTCCACCACGGACGCGCCGGCGGCGTTCGTGTGGCTGGACAGGCACGACGCCGGGCTCGTCCCGGACGCGGCGGTGGTGGGAGTGAAGCCGCCCTGGAACCAGCCCCAGGAAGTGCCCTTGGCGTTGAGCAGGTCACCGATGTTCTTGCCGTTCATGCCGGCCAGGTTGTTGGTCTTGGCATGGCTGCTGTTTGAGCAGTCGTCGTAGACCGGGTCCGGGTCATTGATCACGGTGCCGACGCCGTTCGCGTCCGGTTGGCGGACGGTGTAGTCGCTGGCCGCCGGCGTGACGGGCTTGCCGTCGGCGGTGAACTCGGTGGCCCCGTGCGTCTGGCCGGAGACCAGGTTCAGCGCGCCCGGGGTGGAGGGGCCGAAGACGGTGCTGAAGTGGTTGTCACTCATGGCGTAGTTCTGGGCGTAGTTCCAGATGCCGGTGACCGTATTTCCGTCGTAGTAGTCCATGGTCAGTCCGTTGCGGCCGTACTGGTTGGTCCCGCACGCGTCCCGGCTGGTGTACTCCACGAACTTGTCCATCAGGCCGCCGTTGTACGCCTTCTGTTCGGCACCATAGTTGTGGTCCTGGTCGCAGGTGACGGCCTGCTGGGGTGAGAGCCGGGACGGCTGGACCGAGTTGGGGTTGTTTGGTGCCAGCAGGCCCGCGATGGCCAGGGTGTCGATCTTCTTGGGCGTGTTCTTCGCCGCGGTGAAGCTCGCCGCCTTGGTGCCGGAGCCCTGTTGGGTTTCCCCGGGGATGTTGGCCGCCTTCGGGTAGGTGGCGAAGTAGTGGTCGAACGAGACGTTCTCTTGGAAGATCACCACGACGTGCTTGATGGGCGTGGCGGTTTCGTCGTGTTTTTCGCTGGCGGCGGCGGGCCCGGCGCCGATCAGGCCGGCGGCAAGGGCCGACGCCGCCAGTGCGGTGGCGCTTGTGGCGGCGACGAGGCGCTTACGGGTGGAGCGGTGCGCAAGTTGTGGCATGGGGGAGTCCATTCGTTTCTGTTGCTGTGGGTCGGGAGCCGCTATTTGGCGGGGGTGACGGTGGCTTCGTAGGTGAGGATTTCGGTGCCGTTTCCCTCGTCGCCGTTGTCCGGCGCTACCTTCAGGGTGAGGTGGTCGCCGTCGGCGGTCATTTTGAACGGGTTGCGGGTGGCGGCGTGCCCGGCGGTGGACCACTGCTGGAAGGGGACGTCGCGGGTGACGCTGCGGGACTTGAGGTCGATCATTGCCATCCCGCCAAGTTCGTAGGTGGAGCCGGCGACGCCCGCGGCCGGGGTCTGCGGGAGGTTGGTGACCCCGCCGCAAAGCATCTTCGAGGAGGGCACATACTGGCAGTCCTGGTAGTCAACGAAGTAGTTGGGGTTCTGCCAGGTGGAGAGCTGCCGGCCGCGAAGGTCCCATTCGGCGAAGCGCCGGGACCCCCAGGTGTTGCCGACCAGATGGCCGGTCTGCTTGTCCAGCACGATGCCGCCGAAGTGGCCCTTCACCTCGAACTGCTTGTGCACATTGAGGGTCTTGGCGTCCACCCGATAGATGATGGCGCTGCTGTCGGGCCGGTACTGGGCAACCGGCACCCAGACGTTGGTGCCGTCGAAGTCGATGCCGCCGGGGTGGTACATGTCGCCCTCGCCCAGGATGATGTCCTTTTGCAGCTTCCCGGCCTTGTCCATCACGAACAGGTGGCCGATGCCCTTGCCGGGGGTACGGTCGTAACCGCCCTGCGGGGAGGCGAACTTTGTGGTCGGCTCGGTGATCTGGACGGCCGAGAGGAAGATGTGGTCCCCGCTGAAGGCGATTCCCTCGGTGTGATAGGTGGGGAAGTCCAGCTTCAGCTTGCCGGTCTGCTGCCAGTTCGTGTTCCGGTCGACGGCGCTGAACGCATTGGCCAGTGCGCTGTCCGTTTCGCGGTGGGAGCCCGAGCCGGCGCCGTCCCCGCCGTGCCGATCGTTGGCGCCGGTGGCCTGGGCGGCCGTCGTGCCGCCGATTGCGGACGCGGCAAGGAGGATGGATGCGGCGGCCGTGAGGATGCCTCGGGTGCGAGTAGCGCTCATGGGGGAGCCTCYCAAAGGTTGGATCTCAACAGGACCCCGCCAACTTACTCGGCGGTAATGAACCGCTTATGGAGTCTTGGTGAACGGCAGGCAGAGGAGATCCACGGATCGGGGCTGCGGCGCGGTTGGGCTCCTAGGCCGTGGGCGAAGGCACCTTCAACGGCTCTACCTTGCCCAGGACGAAAAGGTAGTTTGCGGCACCGATCAGCGAGATGCATCCGATGACCGCGAGGGGCGCCACGAAGGATCCCGTTTGATCCACCAGGACGCCGATTAGGACGGGCGTGAAGATGCCCGCCAGGTTGGAGGCAAAGTTCTGGAGGCCGCCAATGGATCCCACGTGCCGGGAGCTGGGGGCAACGTCCGCGGGCAGTGACCAGATTCCGGTGGCGGCCACGGTGAGGCTGGAGTAGGCCATGGACAGCAGCGCCAACGCCATCCACGCCTCCGGAACCACCGCCGCGAACATGATGACCGAGCCGCCGACGAGGCCGCCGGCGATGGCGGCCTTACGGACGCGGGTCACCGAGGTTCCCCGCTGGACCGCGCGGTCGGCCAGGTAGCCGGCCGACCACCCGAAGGCGACCGCACAGATGCCGGGGATGGCTCCGAAGACGCCAAGGCTGAGCAGGTCGAAACCGCGTTCCTTCACGAGGTAGCTCGGGAAGAAGGTGATGAAGAAGTAGATGGCGCTGTTCAGGCAGAAGAATCCAAACATCATGCTGAGAATGGTGCGGTATCTGAAAAGGGCACGCCACGGGAGCTTCGCAGCATCCTCCTGGTCGCTTGCTTCGCTCCGGGCGCCACCGTCCCGGATGTGGGCCAGTTCCTCGGCGTTGGCCCCGGGGTGCTCCTCTGGGTTGCGGTAATTTTTCCACCACATTGCCGCCCAGATCAGACCGACCACACCAATAATGATGAAAACCGCGTGCCACGAGGTGAAGCCGACGATCAAGGTGATAATCGGAAGCGCGATGACTGCCCCGACGCGGGACCCGGAATCCCAGATGCTGGTGGCAAGGGCTCGTTCACGGACGGGGAACCAGGTGGCCACCACTTTGGCAGCGCTGCTTGGAGCCGGGCTCTCACCGACTCCGAGCAGGAACCGGGCGGCGAACAGCGACCAGAAACCCTGTGCGACGGCGGTCGCGACAGTAAAGACGGACCACCACACCGCCGCCAGCGAAAAGGACTTCCGGGGCCCGACTTTGTCCACGTACCAGCCGGCCGCCAGCTGGCAGAAGTCATAGGCCCAGAAAAAGGCGGCAAAGATGAGCCCCTGCTGTGTCGCTGAGAGCTGGAAGTCCTCACCCATGAACGGCAGCGCCACGCCCAGGCTGGAGCGGTCCAGGTAATTTATGCTCAGCCCGGCGAAGGCGAGCCAGATGATCACCCAGCGCTTGCGGGACATAGTGGTGGCTACCGCCGGGGACGGTGGGGCCGGGCGCCCATTGCCCAGGGCAGTCATACGGTCTCCTTTGACGTCGATGAAGCTTCGGGCGCCCGAGCGCCGGGAGAGTACACGCAGTGCATGCCGTCTTCAAAGCCATGCCGAAACCCGGCCAATCATATAGAGGGCGCGAGACGGGACGGATACCGGCCGGCAAATGTTGCGACACAGCGCCCGTCGGGCCGTGGCTTATGATTCCCACAGCGACTCCGTTCAACCAGCACAAAGAGGTAACCGCGTGCCCCCTCGTCAACCGTCCGATGCGTCCAAGAGCAAAGCGGGCGTCAGCGACGTCTACGCTTCGATGCGAGCTTCGATCCTCAAGGGCGAAATTGCGCCCGGAACGCGCATCAACATTGATGCGGTGTCCCGCAGCCTGGGTGTGTCGCAAACGCCGGTCCGGGAAGTGCTTCAGCGGCTCGAGGGCGACAACCTTGTGGTCTACAGCCCTGGCCGCGGCTACAGCACCACACCGTTGCTGGACCTCCCGGCGCTGCGCGCACTCTTCGAGTTCCGGTTGCTGGTGGAGCCATGGGCAGCGCGGTCCGCGGCGGTGGACCGCCTCGCCAACCCGGCAGCAGCGCTCGAAAGGGAGCTCTCCGAATTTCGCGCCACCATGGAGGCGGGGGGTGAGCTGAGGCAGGATCTGGTTGCCCATGACACCCGCTTCCACGACACCATCCTCGCCGCGGCCGGGAACCCGGTGGTCCGGCACGCCTTCGCGCAGACGCACTGCCACCTGCACACTTTCAGGCTTTACCCGGCGGACATCGACGGCGCCATCACTGCGGCGGAGCACTCCGCCGTGCGGGATGCCATCTCGCAATGCCTGCCGGACCAGGCGGAACAGGCGATGGCGCAGCATATTCGAAATTCGTTCTCCCGGTTCGCCCAGGCGTTCGAGGGGAGCGAGGACCTACCTCCACTGGAGGAAAGCGGTCCCCCGCGAAGGCATATCGTCGACTGAATTGAAGCCCTGGCCAACCGGCCGGGGCTTCTTTATTTCCCTGGCACTTGATCTGGATCACTCTTCCTATATGATTAGCTAAATTCATATAGGAATTGCGTCCACTCGTTGAATTGACCAGAGAGAAGATAACTGTGCCTTCCATCACTTCCATCCATACCCAGGACGTACGTTTCCCCACGTCCCTCGAACTTGACGGCTCCGACGCGGTCAACGTTGACCCCGACTACTCGGCCGCCTACGTCGTCATCCGCACCGACGCGGGCGACGAGGGCCACGGCTTCGTCTTCAGCTGCGGCCGAGGCAATGAGATCCTCACGCATGCGATTGATGCCTACGCCAAGCTGCTGCTCGGCCGCGACATCGAGGAACTCATCTACGACCTGGGCGGCGCCTCCAAGCGCCTCGTCCACGACTCCCAGCTCCGCTGGCTCGGCCCGGAAAAGGGCGTCACCCAGATGGCCTGCGGTGCGCTCGTAAGTGCCCTCTGGGACATCCGCGCACGCCGCGAGAACAAGCCCCTGTGGCTCCTGCTCAGTGAAATGCCCGCCGAGGAGATTGTCGACGTCGTCGACTTCACCCATATCCGGGATGCGCTGAGCCCCGAGCAGGCACTCGACATCCTGCGGGCCGGCGAGGACGGCAAGGCCGCCCGCATCGCGTCCCTAAAGGCAGAAGGTTTCCCGGCGTACACGACGTCGCCCGGCTGGCTGGGCTACAGCGACGAGAAGCTGGTGCGGCTCAGCAAGGAAGCKGCWGCMGACGGCTTCTCCATGATCAAGCTCAAAGTCGGCGGCGATATTAACGACGACCGCCGMCGGATGGCCCTGGCACGGCAGGCGGTCGGAGATCTGCCCATCGCCATCGACGCCAACCAGCGCTGGGAAGTCTCCGAGGCGATCGAGTGGGTCAACCAGCTCGCCGAGTTCAACCCCTACTGGATTGAGGAGCCCACAAGCACCGACGACATCTTGGGCCACGCCGACATCCGCAAGGGTGTCTCTCCCATTCGTGTAGCCACCGGCGAGGCCGTCGCCAGCCGCATCGTCTTCAAGCAGCTGCTGCAGGCCGGGGCCATCGACGTACTCCAGCTGGACTCCACCCGCGTCGGCGGCGTCAACGAAAATATCGCCAACCTGCTCCTCGCCGCCCGCTTCCAGGTGCCTGTCTGCCCGCACGCGGGCGGAGTCGGGCTGTGCGAGCTGGTCCAGCACTTCTCCTTCTTTGACTACGCCGCGGTCAGCGGCAGCCAGGACGGTCGCATGATCGAGTACGTGGACCACCTCCACGAGCACTTCGCCGAGCCGGTCCGCATCGTCAACGGCCGCTACGCCGCGCCGCAACTGCCGGGCACCGGCGCCGAAATGATCAGTGCCTCGCGCTCCCGGTGGGAATTTCCGGGCGGCGCCGGCTGGCTTGAAGTCGGCAACCGCGCCGCCGTCACGGGCGCCACGATGACGCCCACCGGGTCGGTCCGATGAGCACGGCGGTTTCCGAACTGGCAGCCAAAGTCGAGGCGGCGCACGCCGCATTCGAAAAAGGCCGAACCGCGGATCCCCGGACCCGCGGAAGCTGGCTCGAGGCCGTGGCTGATGCCTTGGCGGCGGACGCGGATGCGCTGGTGGAACTGGCGGACCAGGAGACGCACCTCGGCGAGGCCCGGCTCCGTGGCGAGCTGAAGCGCACCGTCTTCCAGCTCCGCCTCTTTGCGGCGGAAATCCGTGCCGGCGAGCACTTCGACGCGACCATCGACCACGCCGATGCGCAGTGGGGAATGGGCCCGCGGCCGGACCTGCGCCGGCTCAACGTGCCAATCGGCGTCGTCGGCGTGTTCGGCGCCTCCAACTTCCCCTTTGCCTTCAGCGTGATCGGCGGGGACAGCGCCTCGGCGCTCGCTGCCGGCTGTGCCGTCGTGCACAAGGCCCATGACGGGCACTTGAACCTCGCCCTGCGCACGGCCGAGACGGTCGTGGGGGCGCTGGATGCGGCTGGTGCCCCCGCCGGGCTTTTCTCGCTCGTCACCGGACGGGCGGCTGCCGAGGGCCTGGTGGACCACCCCTTGGTGAAAGCCATCGGTTTCACCGGTTCGACGGCGGGCGGCCGGGCGCTGTTCGACCGCGCCAACGCCCGACCGGATCCGATCCCGTTCTACGGCGAACTGGGCGGCATCAATGCCGTCTTCGTGACCGCAAACGCCTGGGCCCGGCGGCGTGACGAGATCCTTAGCGGTTATGCGGGCTCCTTCACGATGGGCATGGGCCAGTTCTGCACCAAGCCGGGACTGCTGTTTGTCCCGGGCGGCCAGACCGAGGCGGTCAGGGAAGTCGTGACTGGCGCCCTGGCCGGCTTCGCTCCGGCCCGGCTGCTCAGCGACCGGCTGCATGAGGGGTTCTCGAACGCTGTCCGCTCGCTGCAAAGCGGGGCAGGGGTGGATGTCCTGGTCGAGGGCGACTTCGCCGAGACCCCGGCGCCCACGCTGCTGCACACCACATCGGCCGCGGTGCGCCAGGAGCCGTCGATCCTCCGGCAGGAGATGTTCGGGCCCGCCAGTGTGCTGGTGGAGTACAACGACGAATCCGAGCTCCCCGCGCTCGCCCAGCTCCTGGAGGGACAGCTCACCACCACCCTCCAGGCGGAGCCGGACGACGACGTCGCCGAGCTCGCCGCACGCCTGACGGACATCAGCGGCCGCGTGCTCTGGAACGGCTGGCCCACGGGCGTCACGGTCAGCTATGCCCAGCACCACGGAGGGCCTTACCCGGCGACGACGTCGGCCACCACCTCGGTCGGCACTGCCGCCATCCGCCGTTTCCTTCGTCCCGTGGCCTACCAGTCCTTCCCGGAAGGACAGTTGCCGGAACCCCTACGGGATGCCAACCCGTGGAAAGTGCCGCAGCGTGTCGACGGGACCTGGCAACTGCCCGCGGCCGCCGAACGCGCAGGCCAAAGCGAGCAGCAGCCGTGAGCGCGCCCGCTCCCACGGTCTCCGTCCTGCCGGACGATGCGGCACGGGCCCTGCTGGTGGGCCGGCTTTGGGATCCCGAAACGGCAGGCCCAAGGGTGGTTGCGGTCGAGGAGGGTGAAGTCTACGACCTGACCGGCCTAGCCGGGACGGTCTCCGAACTCCTCGAACTTCCCGACCTGCCGGCCGCTGTTCGGGCCGCGCTGACCCGCCCCCGATGGAGCACCGCCGACGTTATCAGCGCATCCCTGGTGCAGGAAACGGACCGCCCGCACTTCCTTGCCCCGGTGGACCTTCAGGTCATCAAGGCCTGCGGCGTGACCTTCGTGGACAGCATGATCGAGCGCGTCATTGAGGAGCGCTGCGGCGGAGACGCCAGCCGCGCCCTCGAGATGCGCGAGCTGGTGGGCCGCGCGCTTGGCGGCAGCCTGGCCGCCATCCGCCCGGGGTCGGCGCAAGCGGCTGAGGCCAAGAAAGTGCTAGTCGCCGAGGGGCTATGGTCCCAGTACCTGGAGGTCGGCATAGGCCCGGACCCCGAGGTCTTCACGAAAGCTCCGGTGCTCTCCTCGGTGGGTCTCGGCGCAGGAATCGGAATTCCTTCATTCTCCTCGTGGAACAACCCGGAACCGGAGCTGGTGCTCTTGGCCAGCTCAACGGGCGCCGTTGTGGGCGCAACGCTCGGAAACGACGTCAATCTCCGGGACGTGGAAGGCCGGAGCGCGCTCCTGCTTGGCAAAGCGAAGGACAACAACGCGTCCAGCGCCTTGGGTCCACTGATCCGGTTGTTCGACGACAGCTTCACCCTGGAGACGTTGCGGCAGGAAGAAATCCTGCTCCGCGTGCAGGGAGAGGACGGCTACGCGCTGGAAGGTCGGAACTCTGTGGCGAGGATCAGCAGGCCGTTTGAGGAACTTGTGGCGGCAACGTTTGGCAAGCACCACCAGTACCCGGACGGGTTTGCGCTTTTCACCGGGACGCTGTTCGCGCCGACCCAGGACCGGGATGAGCCCGGTCAGGGCTTCACCCACCGGCCAGGCGACCTCGTGACGATCCGCAGCAGCCACCTGGGTGCCCTCGTCAACCGTGTCGGAGCCGCGGAAGAACTGCCGCCGTGGTCCTACGGCCTGCGGGAACTCTTCGGCTATCTGCACGACCAAAGCATCGTCCAGGAATCCTCCGTCAGCGCCGGCTGACCCGCCTTGGACGCCCGGCCGGAGAGTGGGGCGGCGGTCCGTGCTATTCAGAAGGACGGCGGCGGCTGGTTTCCGCCGTCGTCCTTTTGCGTATACCTCGAAGCTCGAAAGGAAAATCCATGAAGTTTGCACAGATCGGCGCCCAGGGCGCCGAGCAGCCGGTTCTCGTCCACGAGGGCCGGCATTATTCGCTCAGCAGCCTGACCCCGGCGATCGACGGACGCTTCCTGTCCGAAGGCGGACCGGCGGCGGCGGCCGCAGCACTGGCTGCCGGGACACTGCCGGAAGTCGATTCCACCGGCGTCCGCTACGGCCCCCCTATTGCCCGGCCGTCAGCCGTCATCTGCGTCGGCCTGAACTACGCCGCGCACGCAGCGGAATCCGGTGCGGAACCGCCCGAGCATCCGGTCATTTTCCTCAAGACACCCAACACCGTCGGCGGCCCGGATGATCCGGTGGCCATCCCGCGAGGATCCACCCGGACAGATTGGGAGGTGGAACTCGGCGTCGTCATTGGCAGCCGCGCCTCCTACCTCGAGTCCAGGGAAGCCGCCCGCGACCACATTGCCGGATTCGTCGTGGTCGATGACCTGTCCGAACGGGATTTCCAGCTGAACGTTTCCGGCGGCCAGTGGTCCAAGGGCAAGAGTTCCCCGGGGTTCTGCCCCGCCGGGCCCTATCTGGTCACCGCCGATGAGGTGGAAAGCGACAACCTGCGGCTGCGCAGCTGGGTCAACGGGGAACTGCGCCAGGACTCCTCCACGGCGGACATGATCTTCGACGTCGAGACCATCGTGTGGAACCTGAGCCAGTACATGGTGCTTGAACCGGGCGACTTGATTTGCACCGGCACTCCGGAGGGGGTGGCCCTCTCCGGACGCTTTCCCTACTTGAAAGCCGGCGATGTTGTGGAGATCGAAATCGAAGGCATCGGACGCCAGCGCCATGAGTTCGTAGCGTGAGCGGGGTGCCAGGCATGGAGTTTGAAGGCATCAGGGTCATCGTTACCGGGGGCGCATCCGGCATAGGTGCGGCCACGACGTCGCACCTGCTGAGCCGTGGTGCCCGAGTGGCCGTTTTGGACCTCAACCCGGATGCTGTGCCCGCTCCCGCGCTCGCGGTCCAATGCGACATCGCCGATGATTCTTCGGTGCGCGGGGCGGTCGAGCAGGTGGCGCGGGCACTGGGCGGGATCGACGTCGTGATTAACAATGCTGGGATCGGTGCGCAGGGCACCGTCGCGGACAACGACGACGCCGAATGGCACCGCGTCTTCGATATCAACGTGGTGGGCGCCGTGCGCGTAAGCCGGGCCGCGCTGCCGTACCTCCGGCAGTCTCACGCCGCAGCGATCGTCAATACCTCGTCCATCGCTGCCACCGCAGGGTTGCCGGAGCGGGCCCTCTACGCGGCCACCAAGGGAGCCGTGCGCGCCCTGACGCTCAGCATGGCCGCCGACCACATTCGTGAAGGTATCCGGGTCAACTGCGTCAATCCGGGCACCGCCGACACTCCGTGGGTCAGTCGTTTGCTCAGCCGTGCAGGGGATCCGGCAGCGGAACGGGCGGCACTTGAGGCCCGCCAGCCGCACGGCCGGCTCGTCACCCCGGACGAGGTCGCGGCGGCGATCGCCTACCTCGCAAGCCCCCTGGCCGGTTCGACCACGGGTACCGAACTGGCCGTCGACGGCGGCATGCAGGCGCTGCGCCTGCGGCCGGCCGGTTAGGAGGCAGCCGGTCGGCCCGGGGCCATGCGCACGAGCGTGGCCTCGGCCAGGGCCGGCGGTTCCTCATCGAAGGCCTTTGCGAAGCGGTAGAACGAGTTGCGGATGTGCTCACTCATCGCCGCCTCCGCAGCGCCCGGGTCCCGGGCGGCAATGGCTTCATGGATGCCCCGGTGCTCCAGCAGGGTGATCCGGCCGTCCAAATCGGCGGGATAGAGCCGGAACATGTGCAGGTGGCAGTGGGTCTGCACGTACGCCTGCTGAACAACCTCGTTGCCGGCCGACGCCAGGATCAGGGCGTGGAAGCGGGCGTCGTGACCCACGAGGTCCTGACGCAGATTTGCTGTGACATCGACATTGCGCTCGAGCCCCGCGAGCTCGGTCCGCAGCGCCCCGGAGGGGTTTGTCAGGCGCTCAACCGCGGCCGAGCGTGCCGCCCACGGCTCAACCAGGAGCCGGAATTCGAACAGGGAGCGGAGCTCCGCGAGGCTCAGCAGCGGGGTGGTGCTGTACCCCCGGCTCGGGACATACGTCAGCAGGTTGTCACCCTCAAGACGTTGCAGAGCCTCCCGCACAGGCGTGTGCGACACCCCTAGCCGCCGCGAGACTGCGTCGATGTTGATGCGCGTGCCCGGCGTAATTTCGCCGTCCAGGATCGATTGGCGGAGCGCCGAATAGACCCCGCCGGCAGCGACCCTGGCCGTCGTGGCGTCGCTTGCGGTAGGTGCCGTCATTTGTCTTTCCTCTCGGTTGCCGCCCGGACTCTGCGGGCGGCGCGCTGGCGTTTGTGCGACAGACCTAATTCACAAAGCTTGACCTGGATCACATTGCATATATGATACAACATATTCCTATACGATCCTCGTCGCGTCAGCGGCAGGAGAGGCCCGGGCTGCCGCCAGCGCCCGCTACCCATACGCAGTAACGATCACAGGAGAGTTCCCATGTTCAGAGCAACACCGAAGTTGCTTCTTGTTCCGGCTGTCGCTTTGGCCCTGGCGTTGGGGGGCTGCTCATCGGGCGGCGCTGCAAACGCCGGCGCCGGCACAGGAGCCGTGGCAGACAGCCACCTCACCCAGATCCTCAAGTCGAAGACGGTCAGGATCGCCGTCAGCGCCGACTCGCCGGGCTACGGGTTCATGAATTCGTCGGGCGGCCGCGAGGGCTTCGACATTGACCTCGCCAACGCGCTCGGCACCTCGCTGGGGGCAAAGGTTGAGTTCGTTACCGCCACGAATGAGAGCCGTATCCCGCTGCTGCAGACCGACAAGGCGGACGCCGTGATTGCCACGTTCACCGCCTCGGATGCGCGGGCCCAGGTGGTTGAGATGTCTGACCCGTATGCCGCCAGCTCCACGGTCTTCATGGTGCCGGCGGGAAGCCCGATCGCCAGCTACGCCGACCTGGACGGCAAATCCGTGGCCACCTCGAGGGGAAGCGTGGGCGAACAGATCCTCAAGTCCAGTTTCCCGAAGGCCAAGGTGACCGGCTTCAACACGACGGCGGACTCGATCCAGGCGCTCAAGAGCGGCAAGGTGGACGCCCTGATTGAAAACAACGCCATCGTTGGCGGCCTAGTGAAGAACGACCCGTCCAAGTTCCAGGTCCTCAAGGGCGACCCGATCAAGCCGGCACTGTTCTCGATCGGGGTCAAGCAGGGTGACCAGACTTGGCTCAACTATCTGAATAACTTCATCCGGAACTACAACATCTCCGGACAGAACGAGGCTTCGCTGCAGAAGTGGTTCGGGCTGAGTCTGCCGCCCTTCCTCGCCCACTAACAGTATTTCGGACGCGCCCTCCAGCGTGGGTGGAGGTTCAGGAAGCCTCCACCCGCGCTGCCGTTCACGGACAGGACCACTTGCACATGGCTTTATATTTCGGAGACCTTCTCCCTTACTCCTCGCTTCTTCTCGAGGGGCTCTGGACCGGTTTGTACATCACACTCGTGGCCATGCTGGCCGGAAGCGCGCTCGGTGTCCTCGTCTACCTGGGGAAAGTCGGGCCCGGAAAACCGCTCAGTGTTCTCTGCACGTTCTACATCGAGGCCATTCGCAACACGCCTCTGCTCGTGCAGCTGTACCTCATCTACTTCGCCCTCCCCGCCCTGGGCGTCAACCTTGAGCCTGTTTGGGCCGCCGTGATCGGACTGACGTTGAACAACGCCGCGTACACGGCCGAGATCTACCGGGCCGGGTTCGAATCGGTGCCCCGCGGCCTGCGTGAAGCCGGCAAGGCGCTGGGCATGAAACCCGCCCAGATCGTCCGCTACATCATTCTGCTTCCAGCCACCCGGAACGTTTTCCCCGCACTGACCAATCAGCTCATCCTGCTGTTCCTGGCCTCGTCGATTGGATCTATCATCTCGCTCCCTGAACTGACCAACGCGATCATGAGCGTCAGCAACACCACGTACCGGACCATTGAAGTCCTCGCGGTCGGCGGCCTCCTATATCTCGCGGTCTCCGCACTGATGTCACTGATCTCCAAGCGGGCCGAGACGACGATCTTCCGGTGGGCGGTGGGGACGCATGTTTAGGCCTTTCGAATGGCAGGACCTCCTGCCGCTGCTTGAGGGTGCCTGGTTGACCCTTCAGCTCTGCGCCGTCTCCGGCATCCTGGGCGTAATTTTCGGCCTGGTTCTCGGCATCGCCCGGACCTCGCCAAGCAGGATTGCCCGGTGGATCAGCACCATTTACATCAGCTGCGTTCGCGGCATTCCCATCCTGGTCATCATCTTCTTCGTGTTTTTCGGCATCCCGCTGCTGTTTCCGGGCCTGGAACCGGACAAGTTCTCCTCCGCCGTCATCGCGCTGACCTGCTTCGCCGCCGCCTACGTGGCTGAAATCGTGCGAGGCAGCATCGAAGCCGTGGCCAAGGGCCAGAGCGAAGCGGCCGACGCGTTGGGGCTCGACTACTGGCGGAAGCTGCGGTACGTCATCCTCCCGCAGGCCGTCAAGATCATGGTTCCACCGGGCATCGGGTTCCTCATCGGCTTGGTCAAGGATTCGTCCCTGGTCACCGTCACCGGCCTGCTCGAGCTGACCCACGCAGGAAACGTCGTCACCAACCTGACCGGCGATCCCATCAAGACCTTCCTGATCGTAGCCGCGATGTACTTCGTCATTTGCTACGGCATCTCCTGGCTGGGCCGGCTGTACGAGAAACGGACTGGCATCCACGTCGACCCTCTCAAAGTCCCAGAGCCCGCGGGCCTCTAGATCGGAATTCAAAAGTGATTTTTGTTGAGAACCTGCACAAGAAATTCGGCCCCGTCCATGTCCTGAAGGGCGTCGACTGCCACATCCGTGAACGGGAAGTCGTGTGCGTCATCGGCCCCTCGGGCTCGGGGAAGAGCACCTTTTTGAGGTGCATGAACGGCCTCGAATCGATTTCCTCCGGCAGCATCGTCATTAACAAGCACCGGCTGGACGATTCGAAGACGAACATCAACCTGGTCCGGCAGGAAGCTGGGATGGTGTTTCAGCACTTCAACCTCTTCCCGCACCTCCGCGTCATTGACAATGTCATGCTGGCCCCGCTGAAAGTCGCCAAAGTCTCGAAAGAAGAGGCCCGGGCCAAGGCTGAGGTGTTGCTGGCCAAAGTGGGCCTCGCGGCGAAAATGGACGTCTTCCCGGGAAGTCTCTCCGGCGGGCAGATGCAGCGCGTCGCCATCGCCAGGGCGCTGGCGATGGACCCGAAAATCATGCTCTTCGACGAACCGACCTCGGCGCTTGACCCCGAAATCGTCGGCGAAGTCCTGACGGTCATGAAGGACCTGGCGAGCGAGGGGATGACCATGGTGGTCGTCACCCACGAAATGGGATTCGCCCGCGAAGTGGCCGACCGGGTGCTGTTCATGGACCAAGGCCTGATCGTGGAAGAAGGCACGCCGGAGGAGATCTTCTCCTCGCCGCGCCATGCGCGCACCCAGGGGTTCCTGAGCAAGGTTCTCTAGCCGCTCGCGGCCCCGCCACACCTTTCCCACCACCGCAAGGAGCCTGTCTCGATGACCGCCGCCACGTACAACGGATCCCGCACCTTCAGCACCAGCGAACTGCCGCCTGACCCGCCCCGGCCGGGAGAAGTGCAGATCGCCGTGTCCTACACCGGGCTGTGCGGCACCGACCTGCACATCTTCCATGGCGACATGGACTCCCGCGTCAGCATGCCGGCGATCATCGGCCACGAGATGTCCGGGACCATCGCGGACCTGGGCGACGGCGTGACCGGATGGTCCGTAGGCCAGCCGGTCACCGTCATGCCCACCTTGTCGTGCGGATCCTGCGCAGCGTGCACCCGCGGGCACGGGAACGTCTGCCACAAACTGGACTTCATCGGCATCGACTCGGCCGGCTCCATGCAGAACTACTGGAACGTGCCGGCGGAAGTCGTTGTTGCTTTGCCGACGGACCTTGCGCTGGACGAGGCGGCACTGATCGAGCCGACCGCCGTGGCGGTCCACGATGTCCGGCGGGCGAGGCTGGCGGAAGGCGAATTCGTCGTCGTGATCGGCGGCGGCCCGGTCGGGCAGCTCATCGCGTCGGTTGCGCTGCAGCGGGGAGCGCGCGTCGTGCTGGTCGAACTGGATCCCGCCCGGCGGGCGCTTGCGCAGGAATCGGGCATCGCCACGGTGGACCCGCGGGAGCAGGACCTGATGGACCTGGTGATGCGGGAAACGTCCGGGGCCGGAGCCGACGTGGCCTTCGAGGTCTCCGGCGCCGCGGCAGGCGTGAACTCTGCCGTCGAGGTCCTCACCACCCGGGGACGGCTGGTCATGGTCGCGATCCATCCGCGGCCCAAGGAGATCGATCTGCACCGCTTCTTCTGGCGGGAACTGGAGATGTTTGGTGCCCGCCTCTATCAGCGCGAGGACTTTGAGGAGGCAGTTCGGCTGGTGGCGGCAGGGTCGGTCCCGGCGCGGCGGTTGATCTCGCGGGTCGTCGCCCTGCACGACGTCGAGGCAGGCTTCCAGGCGCTGGAATCGGGGGGCGCCATGAAGGTCTTGGTCGACTGCCGCGCGACTGCCGAGGCCACCTCATGAATGCCGGAGCTCTTTTCGACCTCACGGGGCAAACAGCCGTCGTCACCGGGGCGCGGCGCGGCATCGGCCTAGCCATGGCAACGGCGCTGGCAGAGGCCGGAGCGGACATCATCGGGGTCTCCGCCACGCTCGAGCCCGACGGGAGCGTCGTCGAGCAACGGGTCACCAGCCTTGGGCGCCGTTTCACCGGCCTCAGCGCGGATTTTGCCGACCGCGACGCCGTTCGCGGACTCGCTGACGACCTGTTGACCATGGGCCCGATAGACATCCTGGTCAACAATGGCGGCACGATAGCCCGGAAGCCTGCCGCGGAACACCCCGACGAACTGTGGGACCAAGTCATCGAAGTCAACCTCTCCAGCCAATTTGTGCTGAGCCGGGAACTCGGCGGGGCGATGGTGGAGCGCGGCAGCGGCAAGGTGATTTTCACGGCCTCGCTCCTGAGCTTCCAGGGCGGCATCAACGTGCCGGGGTACACGGCGTCCAAGGCCGGCGTCGCCGGTCTCACCAAGGCGCTGGCCAACGAGTGGGCGCCCAGGGGCGTGAACGTGAATGCCATAGCCCCGGGCTACATTGCCACCGACAATACCCAAGCGCTGCAGGACGATCCGGTTCGCGAAAAGGGCATCATCGAGCGCATTCCTGCGGGCCGCTGGGGGCGCCCCGACGACCTCGTCGGCGCAACGGTCTTCCTGGCTTCCCGGGCTTCGGACTATGTCAACGGCGTGATCCTGCCCGTCGACGGCGGCTGGCTCGGCCGCTGACGCGACCACGTGTCCTGCTGAATCACACGCCCGGAACCACCCGATCGTAAGGAATGTCCTGTGTGCCCCACCCCAAGCCAGGCCGTGGCCGTCCGGCCCGCGCCGTCGCAAATCCTGCTCGAGACACGGGTGATCGCGGTCCTGCGTGCGGCCCACGCCCGCGACTGCGCGCCGGTCATTGAAGCGCTGCTCACCGGTGGTGTCCTCAGCGTCGAACTGACATTGAGCACGCCCGGAGTCTTCGAGGAACTTCCGCGGCTGCAGCAGCGCTTCGGCGACGCTGCAGAATTCGGAGTGGGAACCGTCACCACGGTGGCCGAGGCGATGAGGGCAATCGATGCCGGGGCGAAGTACCTGGTAACTCCGTCGACGAACCCGGAAATCGTCGCAGCAGCCGTCGAGGAGGGGATTCCCATCTACCCGGGTGGACTGACGCCCACGGAGTTGCTCGCAGGCTGGTCTGCGGGAGCCACGGCCGTGAAGGTATTCCCGGCGTCGCTGGTGGGCGCGGGCTACGTGTCCATGCTCCGGGGTCCCTTTCCGGACATCGAAGTCGTTCCGTCAGGAGGCGTGGACATCGCGGACGCCGCAGCCTGGATCAGGGCAGGAGCCCTCGCCGTCAGTATGGGCGGCCCGCTGATCGGAGACGCCTTCCACGGCGGAGACCGAAAGCAGCTCACCGAACGGGCTGTCCGGCTGCGCGGCCTGGTGGCCGAGGCACAGGCAGCGAAATGAGCGGCCCTGTCCCGGCAGGACCGTACTTGGTGACCATGGGAGAGACCATGGCGCTCCTGACCGCGGGTCAGCCGGGACCGCTGGCTCACGTTGCGACGATGGGGCTCGGCATCGGCGGCTCCGAATCGAACGTGGCCATCGGCGTGCAACGACTCGGAGGCAACGCCGTGTGGTGCGGAAGGGTGGGCGCAGACGCCCTGGGGCAGCTCGTCACCCGGGAGATTCGGGCGGAGGGCGTGACGCTGAGGATAACGGAGGATCAAGCCGCGCCGACCGGGCTCATGCTGAAGGAGCGCCGCACTGCCTCGACGCAGAAGGTGAGCTACTACCGGGCGGGTAGCGCCGGTTCGCGCTTCGCACCGGCGGACCTGGACCCGCTGTTGATCGCGGGCGCCTCGGTTCTGCACGTCAGCGGCATTACACCTGCGTTGTCCGGGTCCGCGGCAGCTGCCGTCCGCGAAGCCATGCAGATCGCTAGGGCCAGCGGGGTGACCGTCTCTTTCGACCTCAACTACCGGTCCAACCTCTGGACCACGGCTGCAGCGGCAGACGCCTACCGCGGGCTGATCCCGCTGGCCGACGTAGTCTTTGCCGGCGACGAAGAAGCAGCCCTGGCGGTCGGCAACGCGACGAGCCCGGCTGAGCTGGCGGAACGGATGGCCAGCCTGGGTCCTGGCCAGGCAGTGGTCAAGCTTGGCAGCGAGGGCGCCGTCGCCTGCATTGACGGCGAATTCTTCCAGCAGGACGCCGTGCCAATTGAAGTGGTGGACACCGTCGGTGCAGGAGATGCATTCGTGGCCGGCTACCTGTCAGAACTTATGGCCGGAGGCTCCCCGGCACAGCGACTCGAGTTGGCCGCGAAGACGGGCGCCTTCGCCTGCCTCGCCTACGGAGACTGGGAGGGGCTCCCGCGCCGGGCCGAACTTGGCCTGCTGGCACAAAACGAAGCAGTCACGCGCTAGGGACGGTTTGCGGCCTCCAGCAGTCCGCCACTGGCCCAGCGCTTCAACGCGAGCTTTTCGGCGTCGTCGAACTCCATCAGCGCGACCCGGCAGAGCTCTTCCACATTCGCGGTCCACGCGGCGGCGAGACCGGCCGGGGTGGCGTCATCGTTGAGCTGGAAATTGGCGTAGGCCAGTCCCTGCAGGATGAAGTTCACGGCGTTGCGGGAGACCGGCTGGCCCGCGCTGACGCAGTCGTCGCGCACAAGCCTAGGCAGCTCGTTGCGGTTCAGCCCCTGCTCGCGAAGCCGCGCAGCCAAGGCCACGAACACCTGCCGGAACTGGGCTGCCGAGAGCGCAGGGACGTCTGTCACCCGGGCGACCTGCTCCTCGATGCCGGGCTGCACATCCGTGGCGGCCGGGAGGTCCTCGATTGAAAACCGCTTGGCGTCCCACACCCAGCCGCCCTGCGACGGGGAGTATTGGACGTTTTGGCCGAGCTGGGCCACCCAGGTTCCGAACTTGCCGGCCCCGCCCCAGTCAGTCTTCAGCGAGGGGTCAGCCGCGAGCGCCCGGTGGGCCACCATCGCGCCGACAACCGGTCCCTGAGCGCTGCGGACCAACTTGACCACCTCACGGACTGCGGGTGACGCGGATTTCGGCTTCGCCTTGGCAGGGGTCTGGACATTTGGCTGCTTGGAAGCCTCCACGGCGTGGATCGGCTCCAGCGACGTCCCGCTCAGGATGGACACAAAGTCGTGGGATTCCACCACGCTGTCGGCCATCTCCCGGTACGCGAAGGCTACGGCGCCGGCAGCAATCACCGTCGTCATTCGGTCGGCGGCGCGGAACCGCTGCACCAAGGACGTAAAGTCTGCGTCCGCGGAGGCGACGAAGAATTCCTCGATATGTGCAGCGCCGGACAATGCGTCCATCGCATCCAGCACCAGGTTGATGTCGGTGCTGCTCTTGCCCCGCTGGGTGAGGGAGGGGCAGTCGATCACGCGGAAGCCCGCCCGGGTCCAATATGGCCGGTATTTGGAATAGATGACGGGGTTGAGATAGCAGTTGCGGATCAGGAAGCGTCGGGATTCCTCACCGCTAACCCCGTCCGCCAGTGCCTCGGTCCAATGCTTGGGATCCTCGGCGAACCTCTTCGCGGCCGCGGGGTCCAGTGCCAGCAGCCCCGTGTAGACGTTGTCGAAATCCACGAACATGGCCGCGCGGATCCCGGGCCGTCGGGACTGGTGAAGGGGATCGGTCATCGGCCCAGTCTGCCAGCCGGAGCCTCGGGGAGGGGAGAGGCTCGTGGGGGCGCCGCGCCGCCGTCGTCCGCAGAAGCAACGACGACGGCGGTAGCCTCCCGCCGTCGTCGTGCTGTTGCGTGCTGGTGCTGTTAAGCGGAGGCCGAATCGAGGTTGGCCGCGCCGTTCAGGCTGAGGGTGAAGGTGTTCGGGCCGCTGGCGTGGACCGCGATGTTGGACTTGGCGGTGTTGTGCCGGACCGAAAGGTCGTGGACCAAGGCATCGAGTTCGTGGTGCATCGTAGAGCGGTCTACGAGCTTGTGGGTGACAGCGTGGTTGGCAGTTTCAAACGTCATTGTTCAGTGCTTCCATTTCTGAATCCGGGGTGTCCGGCTGCCGCACCGATGCGGAGCCGCCGTGGCCAAACCAGGAACGCCTGCGGCCGAGGGTAGCTCTGCGAGCTCACCGGTTTGGCCTCATTGCGTCCACCAGGATGGCGCCCCTCGACTGGTTCCGGCGCATCGCGTCGGTCTCCGGCTCGGGGCTCTGCCTGCCGGGTAGCGGTCCCGGCCTGCCTTTTCATGATGCACAGCGGCCGCGCGGCGGCTCAAGCCAGATGGCGATTATTGCGGGTGAGACTCATCACAGCTGATCGGGCCGTTACGGCAGCCGGTGGCGGGGCTGGTTCGGCGTCACTTTCGGGTTTGTCGCTGGCCCCGGCCGTGTTGTCCCGGTGCTGAGGCATGCCGCACCTAGAATTGGCCAGATGATGCCAGAAACCATCCACGCTGCCGGCGGGAAGAACACCCTGCGGATCAGCGGCGGCATCATCGAATCGGTGTGGACCCCCGGATCCTTCGTCGACGTGGACGATGCCCGCGATGCCATGAAAGCGACCGAGCGGATCTGCCAGGGCCGGCGGATGCCGATGCTCTCCGTCATGGCCGACGTCGAAATCAGCGCCGCGGCCCGCTACGAATTCGCCAAGTCGTCCGACGTCAGCGCCATCGCTGTCCTCGGATCCAGTGCGGTGGACCGTGTGGTGGCCGCCGCTACCAGCCGGGACACCCAGTACCCGCATGAATTCTTCACCTCTCGGTCGGACGCCGTCGAGTGGCTCAACACCCTCATGGACACCACCGAGCCGCAGGACGAATCCGGCCGGCAGTCCGCGGCCACAACTCCCTAGGCTGACGCCCGCCGGACTGCTACTGTCCCGGTAGACGGCGTGCGCGCCTCCGGTGCGTGCTAACAGCGGCGAGGGAATCTTCATGACGGTTGCCGAAATCCAAGTGGACCAGCGCGTAATCGGGATCGACTCGCGGCGTTTCGCCTCGGTGGAGAAGGCGCTGGTGGAGCTGATCACCAACAGCGACGACAGCTACGCCCGGCTCGAAAAGGCCGGCGCCCAGGTCAGCGGCCGAATCCATGTCCGGTACGAGCGGCATCTCACCGGGGCCGTGCTGATGGTCGGCGACCAGGCGGAGGGCATGTCCTTCGAGCAGGCGGGCCGGATCCTCAGTTACGGCGGCGCGCACAGCCCACTCGCCCGCGGCGAGGGCGACGGCCGCGGCTACTTCGGCCGCGGCCTGAAACAGGCGATCTTCGGCCTGGGACACGGCTGGATCGAGACCATCCAGGACGGCCGCTTCACGCGGATCGACGTCTTCCGCGGCGAAAACGGCGGCTACCTGTACGACGACGGCGGCGAGGACCGCCGCGCGTTCCCGGCCGACTACGCCCGGCTTGGCATCGATGTAGCACCGGACGCCAGCGGCACCCGGGTGAGCGTCGTCGTCGACAATCCTCGCGTCCGGATCACCCAATACAGCACCCTGCTGCAGTCCCTGTCCGACAACTTCTACCTCCGTGCGGTGCTGGACCGGCGCAGCGTCGAGTTGGAGCACGGGCAACCCGGTTCGGGAGAGGGCCGCCGCGAGCCGGTCCGGTTCCGGGAGCCTGCGGCGGACGTGCTGCTCGGCCCGGACCAGCCTGGAAGCGTCAGCTTCGAAGGCCAGGCGCATCCCTTCACCCTCACGCTGAAACGCGCCAAGGCCACCGAACTCACACTCAAGGGGGACGAACGCACCAACGGCCTCGTCGTCCTCTCCGGGAAGGCGGCGCTGGATTGCCAACTGTTCGCTTTTGAAAACCAGGTGGGCACCGAATACCTCTTCGGCACGGTGTCCTGTGACGCCCTGACCGGGATGCTGGGCCGCGGCCGGGCCATCATCAGCGACGAACGGGAGGGACTGAACCCCCGGGACCCCTTCGTGGCGGCGTTCTCCGAGGCCGTCAGCCGGATGATCGCCGGTGCCGTGCAGGCCGAGAAGGAGAAGCTCACGCATCTTGAGCGCGCCACGACGTCGGGCCGCACCGCCGAAATGATCGAGCAGCTGCTGCAGCATATGAACGAGGCCGCCGTCGTCGATCTCGGGCTGGAGACGGATCCGGCGTCCGGCGGCGAGGGCCTCACGCTTGGGGAGCAGCCCGCCGCGCTGCGGTTCACCACCCCCTTCTACTACCGTCCGCCGGGGCACCCGTTCCGAGTGTCCCTCCTGCTGGATCCGGCCCGGCTGCCCGACGGCGGGATGCTCACGTTCGAGGTGGATCTCCCCGGTTCGCTGCGGATCGACCCGGAACCGGTGCCGATCGCCGTGGCTGAGCTGGGGCAGACCCGGCGAGTTGAATGGACCGTAGTGGGGGAGCGGGCGGGCGAGCGCGGGGAACTGACCGTCCGGGCCGGCGACTTTTGGGCGTTGTGCGAAATCGTTGTCGCCGAACATGCCTCGCGCCGCAGCGTCGACCAGCCGCCGCACCTTGCCGTGGCGGCAGGCGCCGTGCGCGCCGAGGCGGGGGTGCAACCGGCGGCGCATCGGGAGGGCCACCGCGCGAGCCGGGACCACGGCGTCGACCTTTTCACGGGCTACGACTTCCGCAGCCTGCACAACACCGCCGACCGTGCCGTCTACAGCCCGGAAGAACGAAAGGTCATCATCAACACCGCCGCGCCCACGGTCCAGCTGTACGTCGACGGTCGCGGACGCTTCCGCGATTCGGCACGCCTGCTGTTGGCCGAACTCTTCCTGGACGTCATCGCGGACGAGCTCGCCCGGCGCCGCGTCGAGCAGCACGGCCATGCCGGAGATCTCGAAGCGTTCAAAAGAGCTAAACGGGACATCATCGGCCGCTACGGCAGCGACATCCATCGAACGTTCCTGGGGTAAGCCACCCCCATTGACACGCTGTCGGCGTCGGCCTATTCTACAACCAAATGGTTGTAGATCAGTTGAGTGACGAAGCGGTGGACCGTCTGTTCCAGGCGTTCGCCGACACGACCCGCCGGGACATCATCCGCCGCGTAACGGTAGGGGAGTATTCCGTTTCCGGGCTCGCCTCGCTCTACGCCATGAGTTTCGCCGCCGTCCAGAAGCACGTGGCGGTGCTGGAACGCGCCTCCCTGGTGACCAAGGAGAAGCGCGGAAGGGAGCAGATTGTGCGGGCCAATCACGACGGACTGCAAAAGGCCCGCAGGCTGCTCGATGAGTACGAGGTCATCTGGCGGCAACGGGCGGACCGGATCGCCGAGCTGCTGGCAGAGACGCACCCCGGAACAAGCGGGCAATCCACAGGCAACACAGAAACCAACGAAGCAGCGGGATAGGAAGGGTTCATCATGACAGTCATCAGTTCAGTCAAGAATCTTGAAGCGCTCAGCCTCAGCATCGTCACGGAGTTCGACGCCGACGTCGAACGCGTCTGGCGGATCTGGGAGGACCCGCGCCAGCTCGAGCGCTGGTGGGGGCCGCCCACCTGGCCGGCCACCTTCGAAAAGCACGATTTCGTCCCGGGCGGGGAGGCCAGCTACTTCATGACAGGACCGGACGGGGAGAAGGCGCGCGGCTGGTGGCGGTTCGTCAGCATCGACGCACCGCACCGTCTGGAGTTCGACGACGGCTTCTCGGACGACAGCGGCGAGCCGGTCGCGGAGATGGGCACCATCCACGGGATCGTGACGCTGGAACCGATTGGCGACCGCACCCGGATGACCGTGCTGTCCACCTTCGAGACCGAGGAGCAAATGGAGAAGATCGTGGCCATGGGCATGGAGGAAGGCATGAAGGGGGCGCTGGGCCAGGTCGACGCGATCCTCGCCGAGCACGCCAACGCCTAGGCCGCGTCGGAGGCCGGAGCTGCTGGACGACGGCGGGCGAGTCCCGCCGTCGTCCTCTTTGCGCGAGGTCTGACCGCCTAGTTGTGCAGAGCCGCGTAAAGGTTCAGGCTGGCCGAAAACACGAGCCATGAAACGTAGGGAAGCATCAGCACCCCGGCCGTCGTGCTGATCGGTCCGAAGCGCAGCACCGCAAACACCGCGAACGCGGCGTGGGCCGCGATGATGAGGAGCGCCAGCCAGAGAGCGGCCGTTCCCATCACGGGGTACAGGCCGAAGAACATCAGCGGCCATGCCAGATTCAGCAGCAGCAGGCCACCGTAAACCTTGAGTGCCTCGCGGCGCGGAAAGATCCGCTGCCGCCACACCATCCATGCCGCCACGGCCATGGCCGCGTACAGCACCAGCCACGCTGAGCCGAACATCCACACCGGAGGAGTCCACGGCGCGGTGTCCGCAGCCGCATACCAGACCGCGTTCATCCGGATCGGCAGGGAGCCCACCAGCGATACGGCCCAGGAGGCCGCCAGAAACCCGAAAAGAGCCGCAAGCTGCCGCCGCCGGGGCTGAGCGCCGGGGGCAAGAGTGCCCGGGGCGCTTTGTTCAACGTTCAAGAGCACTGACTCACTCTGGACAACCGCAAGCCCTCCCGTCAAACTACGACGGCGGGCTCCCGCCCTCATCAGGACCGACCACGTCTGGAAGGACATCATGGGCAACGACGCTTCATGGCAGGAAACCATCACTCCGGGGCGCTTCGCCGGCAAGACCGTGATCGTGACGGGCGCAGGCTCCGGCATCGGCCTCGCCGCCGCGCTGCGCGTCGCGAAGGAAGGCGGCAGGGTCATTGCGGCGGACATCAGCAAGGAACGCCTGGACGATCTGGTGGCCGGGAATGCCGGCCTGGACCTCGTGCCGGTGGCGGGGGACATTTCCACCGAGGAGACCGTCGCAGCCGTGCTTGCCGCCGCAGGCGGGCGCGTGGACGCCCTCGCCAACGTCGCCGGGATCATGGACAACTTTGCCCCTGTTCATGAGGTGGACGACGCCGTCTGGGAGCGGGTGTTCCGCATCAACGTCACGGCTCTGATGCGACTGACCCGCGCCGTGGTCCCGCTGATGCTGGAGGCCGGCGCCGGGTCCGTGGTCAACGTGACGTCCGAGGCCGGGTTGCGAGGCTCCGCCGCCGGGGCCGCCTACACGGCGTCCAAGCACGCCGTCGTCGGCCTGACCAAGAACTCCACGGTGATGTACGGGCCGAAGGGCCTGCGGTTCAACGCGGTGGCACCTGGCGCGACCATCACCAACATCGTGGCCGACTGGGGCTCCCAACTAGCGGCCGAACGTCTCGGGCCGCTGATGGGCGCCAACATCCCCACTCCCGCCACCGCGGCGCAACTCGCGGCCTCGATCACCTTTCTGCTCAGCGACGACGGCACCAACGTCAACGGCGCCATCCTCGCCTCCGACGGCGGCTGGTCCGCGCTGTAGCTCACACCCACCCCGGACGCTCCCTCAGATCCGGCGGGTTTGTGGTGGACGCTCCCTCAGGTTTGGGGGATGTGTGGTGGACGCTCCCTCAGGTTTGGGGGATGTGTGGTGGACGCTCCAGGTTTGGGGGAGCTCTGATGGATGCTCCCGCAGATCAGGTGAGGGAGCGTTGGGGAATTGCTGCCACAACTGAGGGAGCGTCGGTGGGATTGCTGCCAAAGGTGAGGGAGCGTCGGTGGGATTGCTGCCACAACTGAGGGAGCGTCGGTGGGATTGCTGCCACAACTGAGGGAGCGTCGGTGGGATTGCTGCCATAGATGAGGGAGCCTTGGGGGATAAGCCGCCAAAGGTGAGGGAGCGTTCGGATTCGCCCCGGCCCGGAGTTCGCGAAATGATGTGGGCATGGAGCACACTGACCAGCAGCCCTGGGTAAAGAACTACCAGCCGGGCGTCCCGGCCGAGATCGAATTGCCCACGGAATCGCTCGTGGCGATGTTGGAGCGGTCCGTGGCCGAGGCCGGCAGCGCCCCGGCGCTGGAGTTCTTCGGCCGGCGGACCAGCTACGCCGAACTCGGCGAGCAGGTGGACAGGGCTGCCGAGGGCCTGCGTCGGCTCGGCGTCCGCGCCGGCGACCGGGTGGCCCTGATCCTGCCGAACTGCCCGCAGCACGTCGTGGCCTTCTACGCGGTGCTGCGCCTGGGCGCCGTCGTCGTCGAACACAACCCGCTGTACACCTCCCGCGAACTGCGCCACCAGTTCGAGGACCACCAGGCCCGCGTCGTCATCGCCTGGGACAAGGCCGCGGCCGCGATCGCCGACTTCCCGGCGGACGTCGAAATCGACCACGTGGTCTCCGTCAACCTGCTCGAGGCCTTCCCCGCCGTCAAACGACTGGCCCTGAAGCTGCCGGTGAAAAAGCTGCGGGAAACACGTGCGTCACTGACAGCCCCCGCACCGGGAACCATGCCGTGGAAGGAACTCCTGGGCCACGGCCGGATCGACCCCGCCCACCCCCGCCCCACGGTCAACGACCTCGCAGCGATCCAGTACACCTCGGGCACCACCGGCCGGCCGAAGGGGGCGATGCTCACGCATTTCAACCTGTACTCCAACGCCCTGCAGGGCGAGGCCTGGATGGCGGGCGCGGAGTACCGCAAGGAAATCTTCTACGCGATCCTGCCCATGTTCCACGCCTTCGGTATGACCCTGTATCTGACCTACGGCATCCGCAAGCAGGGCCTGCTGGTCCTCTTCCCCAAATTCGACCCGGACCTGATCCTGGACGCGATGAAGAAGTCGCCCGCCACCGTCTACTGTGCCGTTCCGCCGATCTACGAGCGCACCGCCATGGCTGCGAAGGAGAAGGGCGTCTCGCTGCGCTCCTGCAAGTACTGCATCTCCGGCGCGATGAACCTGCCGGACCACGTGGTGGAACTCTGGGAATCGGTCTCCGGGGGCCTGCTCGTGGAGGGCTACGGCATGACCGAATCCTCCCCGGTCGCGCTGGGCAATCCGTTCCATCCGACCCGACGGACCGGCACCATCGGCGTGCCGTTCCCATCCACCCTGATGAAGGTGGTCGACGTCGACGATCCCTCCGTGGAGGTCCCGCAGGGCCATCCGGGCGAGCTGCTGATCAAGGGCCCGCAGGTCTTCCAGGGCTACTGGAACAACCCGGAGGAAACCGCGAAAACCCTCACCCCGGACGGCTGGCTGCGGACCGGCGACGTCGTGACGGTGGACGAGGACGGCTTCACCACGGTGGTGGACCGGGCCAAGGAACTGATCATCACGGGCGGCTTCAATGTCTCGCCCACCGAGGTGGAGGCCGTGCTGCGCCTGCACCCGGACGTCCGCGACGCCGCCGTCGTGGGCAAACCGCTGGAACGAGGCGGGGAAATGGTGGTGGCCGCCGTCGAACTCGAACCGGGCACCGCACTGGATGAGGAGGTCCTGCGCAGCTACTGCCGCGAGCACCTGGCAGGTTACAAGGTGCCGCGGCGGGTGGTTCCGGTCCCGGACCTGCCGCGCTCGATGCTCGGCAAGATCCTGCGCAAGCAGGTCCGGGACCAGGTCCTGCCGGGGCTGTAGGAATGGACGGCGCCGCGCTCGACTTCACCCCCGGCGTCCCCCGCGCCGGGAACCTCGACGTGTCCTGGATCCACGGCTCGGAGTCCGCCAAGCACAACACGGACCCGGACATCCAGGTCCACGCCTACGATGAGCACACCTTCGTGCTGCGCCAGAACATGGCGGTCAATTACGAGGCGCCGTTCATGTTCCTGCTGTTCGGCGCCAGCCGCGCCGTGCTGATCGACACCGGCGCCACGGCCGAAGCGGAGTTCTTCCCGCTGCGCCGCGTCGTCGACGGCCTCATCGATGACTGGCTGGCCGCACACCCCCGGGATGACTACGGGCTGCTGGTCTTGCACACCCATCCGCATGGCGACCATGTTGCGGGGGACGCCCAGTTCGCGGACCGGCCCGGCACGCTCGTGGTGGATGCCGGGCAGCGCAGCGCATGGGAGTTTTTCGGGTTTGACGACGACGGCGGTGCGGGCGGCGCGGTGGCCCGGGTGGATCTGGGCGGCCGCGTCCTGGAATGCTGGCCTAGCCCCGGGCACCACAGCGCCGCCGTCACCTTCTACGACGCGGACACCGGCATCCTGTTCACCGGGGACACCGTCTACCCCGGCCGCCTCTACGTCCACGACTGGCCGGCGTTCGTCCGCACCATCGACCGGCTGATCCAGTTCTGCGCTGCGCACCCAGTAAGCCACGTCCTGGGCTGCCACATCGAAATGTCGCGGGATCCCGGCGTCGACTATCCGATCTACACCAGCTACCAGCCGGACGAACCGCCGCTGCAGCTGGCGCCGGAGCACCTCGAGGAGCTCCGGAGGGCCATCGACATGGTGGACGGACGCCCGGGCCGGCATGTATTCCCCAGCTTCGTGATCTGCCTGGACGACTGAACCGCCGCCTCGGCCGCTTCGAGGGCGTGYCTTTCGCCGCCTGCAGGATTTGCGGATACTGGAATCCAGATTCGGTGTTCCGGCAGCCGGGAAGGATGGTGGCTCATGAGCGACGCGGGGCGCTCGGCGTACCGGCGCCGGGTGGAACGGGCGGCAGAGTTGCGCTCCATCCGGGCCAGCGGCAGCACGGTCCAGGAAAATGACGAGCTCAGCGCCGCCGAGGAGGAACTCAGGCAGAAACGCGCAAAGGTAGACGACGCCGCCAAAGCCGAATACCTGATCCGTGACGCCATGGCGCAGGGTAAGTTCGACAACCTGAAATACGCCGGCAAACCCATCCCGGGCCTCGGCGAGGTCTACGATCCGGACTGGTGGGTGAAGGGCCTGCTCCAGCGCGAGAACATCACCGGACTGGGCCCCACGGCGATCTTGCTCCGCACGGAGGACGCAGAGCTCGACGAACGACTGGACGCCCAGCCGACGGAGCACCAGGTGCGGGACCTCCTTGCCGACTTCAATGCGCGCGTGATCGACGCCCGCCGGCAACTCCAAGGCGGCCCGCCCGTCACCACCAGTACCCGCGACGTCGACGCCGAAGTGGAGCTTTGGCGCGAACGCCGTCGGGCCCGGGCATCCGCCGTCGTCCCGGACGAACCGGAACCGGATCGGCCGTGGTGGCGCCGGATACTAGGCCTGGAGAAGCGCGCGAGATGACAGTTAACGGCAGTGTCCGGCGCGAACACTGCCGTGAACTGTCATCTGGGCGAGTCAATGCGCCGGGACGGTGCGGGGAGCCTTCGCGAGGTTCTCCCGCAGTTCGGCCGCGTTCTGGCGGACGACGTAGGCCGGGCGGTCCCGTTCCACGCGCCAGCTTTCGGAGAGCGGGCCGATGTTGACGGTGTCGAAGCCGAATTCGTCGTAAAGCCGTGTCACCAGCTCCGCCGCCTCGGGGAAGTCGCTCGCGGTGGCCAGGGCGCGCCGGTTCTCCGTTCCCGCCGGGCTGCCGTCCGTGGTGATCTGCGAGTACATGATGTGGTTGAAGCCCTTGGCCACCTTGGACTGGGGCAGGTGCTCCTGGAGCAGCCCCGAGGTGGTGGCGTCGCCGTTATCCAGCGCCGGGAACCGGCCGTCCCGCTCCCAGTAGTAGTTGTTCGTGTCGATGACGATCTTGCCCGCCAGCGGCTCCGCCGGGATGTCCTTGATGTTCTTCAGCGGGACGGTGACGACGGCGAAATCGCCGGCCGCCGCGGCCTCCGCCACGGTTGCCGCACGGGCACGCGGCCCGAGTTCGGCGACGAGTTCCGCCAGGGTTTCCGGTCCCCGGGAGTTGCTGATCACGACGTCGTAGCCGAGCTGGACCGCCTTCCGGGCGAGCTGGCTGCCAATGTGTCCTGCACCGATGATTCCGATAGTTGTCATATCCGGGCTAACGGCATCCCGGGCGCGGATATTTCAGGGATGGGCACGTCCCGCGGGCGGGCGCGGAGTGGGCGCGGAGCGGGCGCGGGCGAGGGGTGGCTCAGGGCCGCAGCCAGCCCTGCTCGAAGTCCGGGTGGTCGTAATAAGGCAGCGCCAAGGCCTGCAGGGAGCGTTCCATCCAGTCCAGCGACCGCGGCGCCCAGTGGGTCTCCTGAAGGGAGTCGCTGACCATCGCGGCCAGCGCCGATTGCCGCGCCGCCTCCACCACGCCGATC
Organism: Arthrobacter sp. 01T414; assembly: GCF_056398965.1. NCBI lineage: Bacteria > Bacillati > Actinomycetota > Actinomycetes > Micrococcales > Micrococcaceae > Arthrobacter > Arthrobacter sp. 01T414. The sequence goes on from NZ_JBFTQK010000001.1 coordinate 296,664, forward strand.
AGCCGCCGCTTGGCCTCGCACTCGAGCAGCAGCCGCTGTTCGTACCACTCGCCGGATTTGGACACGGTCCGGTCGTTGAGGAGTGTCCGGGCCGCTGCCTCATCCTCGGAAATGCGCTCGGACAAAAACTCGACTATGTCCACAAACCGAGGGTACGCGCGGCGGGCGGCCTTGGCATCACCCCAGCAGCTCATCCTCGTAGCACCAGCGCCAGTCCTCGCCCGGTTCGACGCTGCGCATCACGGGGTGGCCGGTCGCTTCGAAGTGCCGCGAAGCATGCGTCCCGGGCGAGGAATCGCAGCAGCCCACGTTCCCGCATGCCAGGCACATTCTGAGGTGGACCGGCGTCGTGCCTTCACGGCGGCAGTCCGCGCAGAACGGATCGGCCGGAACTTCGGGGTCGGCCGCGGACTCGAGGTGGCCGCAGACGCCGCCGGGCGTGGCGATGCCTTCGCCGCCGCCGTCGGCGGGGGTGTCCAGTTCCTCGAGCGAGATGTCCAGCATGGATTCCTCAACGTCGAGGCGGTCCAGGACCTCGCTGAGAACTTCGTGGGCGTAAGCGCCGCCGCGCCGCAACTCGAGCACCTTGGCTCGTTCCGCTTCCAGCATGGCCAGCCGCAGCTGGGCATAGCGCTGGCTGGGCGTTGCGGCCTCCGACGTCGGCCGGCCCAGCCGCTCCCAGGCCGCCAGCCCGCGCTCCTGGGTCCGGCGCTTGAGCATGGCGACGACTTCCGGCGGGTCGTTGGGGGTGCGCAGTTCCTGCAACCGCTGCACCCCGGCCGCGGTGGCGCCCTGCATCAGCGAAGCCTGGTTCAGGGCGTCCTCACGCTGGTCGGGGCCCTGGATCCGGAGCATCCTGACCAGCGCCGGCAAGGTGAAGCCCTGCAGGGTCAGGGTCCCGCCGACCACCACCATGGCGGCCAGGATCAGCACGGACCGGTGTTCCAGGTCCGCCGGGAGCACCAGCACCGCGGCCAGCGTCACCACCCCGCGCATCCCGGCCCAGGACACGATTGCGGCGAACTGCCATGGCGGCGCCGGATCCTTCCTGCGCACAGCCGGGATCAGCCGGGGCAGGTACGTTGCCGGGAACACCCACACCGGCCGGAGCAGCAACACCGCGAGCAGGATCACGGCACAGCCGGCCCAGATGCGGCCGGCACCCAGCGAATCGTCCTGGATGCCCTCGATGATGGTCCGGACCTGCAAGCCGATCAGTAGGAAAACGGAGTTTTCGAGCAGGAATTGCACCGTGTTCCAGTTGCTGCGCTGGCTCAGCCGGGCCGCGCCGTTGGGCATCGAAGGTGCCTTTGTTCCCATCACCAGCCCGGTGACGACGACGGCGAGGACACCGGAAGCGTGGATTGCCTCCGCCGGTAGGTATGCGACGAACGGTGCCATCAGCGACGTCGAGGTGTTGATCGCGACGTTCCGGATCCGCTTCCGCAGTTCGGTCAGCACGTAGGCCGCGGCGAGGCCGACCACCAGCCCGCCGCCGGCCGCCAGCACGAAGCCGCTGGCGATTCCCGCCGCGGACACCGTCCCGGCGATGGCGGCGAGGGCGGCCCGCAGGCAGACCAGCGCGGTGGCATCGTTGACCAGGGATTCGCCCTCCAGGATGGTCACGATCCGGCGGGGCATGCCCACCTTCCGGGCGATGGCGGTTGCCGCGACGGCATCGGGCGGCGCGACGACGGCGCCGAGGGCGATCGCGGCGGCCAGCGGGATTTCGGGGAACAGCCACCAGACCACGAACCCGACGGCGAGGGTCCCAAAGATGACGTAGCCGACGGAGAGCAGGCCGATGGCGCGGCGGTTGGAACCGAAATCGAAGAGCGAGGTCCGCAAGGCCGTGGCGTAGAGCAGCGGCGGCAGCAGCCCGACGAGGACCAGTTCCGGGTTCAGGTCGATAGGGGGAATGAAGGGGAGGAAGGAGCCCGCGACGCCGGCCAGGACCAGCAGCAGCGGGACGGAAACGTTGAGCTTCCGGCCCAGGGCGCTGCCGGCACAGACCACGGCCACGAGAACCAGCAGTCCGAGGGCGAGTTCCATGAGGCCATTCTGTCAGGCGGTTGTCCCGGCCGCGCCCGCGGGGGTGGCCGGAGGGGCTAGGCGGCGGGTGGCCGGGGGATGGCCGGGCGGGGAAGACGGGCTAGGAGCCGGAGGCGCTAGGCGAGGCTGTCTTCCTTGACGCGCTCGGGCTGGGCGTGCTGGGTTGCCGTTGGGCGGGCGTGCGGCGTTGCGGCAGAACGGGCCGGCGCCTGGTGGGACTGGACGTGGTGGCCGAACGGGTTGAAGCGGCTGTGCGCCAGGCCGTCGAATTCGTAGGCGGTCTCGGCGTGTTCCGAGCGATCCACGCCGGCAATTTCGGCCTCGTGGCTGACCCGGAAGCCGACGGTCTTGTGGATCGCGAGGCCGATGACCGCCGTCGCGAGGGCGGAGAGCGCGACGGTGATCAGCACGGCGACGGTCTGGGCGATCAGCTGGTGCAGGCCGCCGCCGTAGAAGAGCCCGCCGCCCTGGCCGTCAACCGGAAGGGCAATGAGGCCCAGCGCCAGCGTCCCGATCAGTCCGCCGCCCAGGTGGACGCCGACGACGTCGAGCGAGTCATCGAAGCCGAACTTGTACTTCAGGTCCACGAAGACGCAGCACGCGGCGCCGGCCACCAGGCCCAGTCCAACGGCGCCGAGGGGGCTGACGTTGGCGCAGGACGGCGTGATCGCAACGAGACCGGCCACCACGCCGGAGGCGGCGCCGAGGGAGGTGGGGTGGCCGTGGCGGATCCTTTCGACGACGAGCCAGCTGAGCATGGCGGCCGCTGGGGCAGCCAGGGTGTTGACCCAGATCAGGCCGGCCTGTTCCACCGTCGCGGCAGCGCCTGCGTTGAAGCCGAACCAGCCGAACCAGAGGATGCCGGCGCCGAGCATGACGAAGGGAATGTTGTGCGGGCGGTGTGCCGGGTCCTTGCCGAAACCGTGACGGTTGCCGAGGATCAACACCAGCACCAGGGCTGCAGTCCCGGAGCTGATCTCGACCACGGTGCCGCCGGCGAAGTCGATCACCTGGCCGAAGATGGAGCTCACGGCGCCGCCGGCGCTCATCAGGCCGCCGCCCCAGACCATGAAGGCCAGCGGGCAGTAGACCAGGGTGATCCAGACCGGGACGAAGAGCACCCAGGCGGTGAACTTGGCGCGGTCGGCGATGGCACCGCTGATCAGGGCGACGGTGATGATTGCGAAGGTTGCGCTGAAGCCGGCCTTGAGGAGTTCTGGGGAGCCCATGAGCTTGGACAGGCCGAAGCTGGCGAAGGGGTCACCGAAGATGCCCAGGACGCCCTTGCCCGTGGTCATCGAATAGCCCCAGAGCACCCACACAACGCCCACGATCCCGGCCGAGGCAAAGCTCATCATGATCATGTTCAGTGAGGCCTTGGCCCTGGTCATGCCGCCGTAAAAGAGCCCGAGGGCGGGGGTCATGAGCAGCACGAGGGCTGTTGAGACCATGATCCAGACGTTTCCCGCGGTGAGTTCCACCTGCGTTCCCTTCCAACGATTTCGCCGTACCGGGACACCTCGCCGCCGGTCCCCAACCGGGTTCAATCCTCCCGGGGCTGTGTTTCAGGCAGTCGGGCGCCACGTTGCAGGGAAGTTACAGAAATCGGCGGTTCGTGAAGGGCTCGTGTCGGGTTTGTTTCGAGGATGTAAACGGGTGCTATCCGGCGGTGTCGTTGCGGCCGCTTCGACGGTTCCTTGCGCACTCGATGATTCCAAGCGTCGAATGCGCACGGAACCGTCGAAATGGGGACCTCCAGGGGGCACCCCCGGGAATGAACGGCGATACTTGAATGTTCAATAAATCATGGACTTTGGCATCTTTACCTTTGGCGAGCTTTCCCGAAACATCAGCACAGGAGCCGCGCTGTCCCCGCAGCAGCGGTTGAAGGACATCATCGAGTTGGCGAAGCTGGCCGACCAGGCCGGCCTCGGGTTCCTGGGCCTCGGGGAACACCATAGGCATGACTTTGCCCTGTCAGCGCCGGAAATCGTGCTCGCCGCGATTGCCCGGGAAACCACAAACCTGCGGCTAGGCACGGCCGTTACGGTGCTCTCGACGCAGGATCCCGTGCGCCTCTTTGAACAGTTCGCCACGCTGGACCTGATTTCGGACGGCCGGGCCGAAATCATCGTGGGCCGGGGCGCCTTCGTCGAGTCCTACCCGCTGTTCGGCCACCGGCTGGAGGATTACGACGGCCTCTTCGACGAGAAGCTGCGGATGCTGCTGGAACTGCGGGACAGCGCCGTCGTGAACTGGCAGGGGAACTTGACGCAGACGCTGGCTGGAATGGACGTCGCGCCGCGTCCGGCGCAGGACAAGCTGCCTGTCTGGGTGGGTGTGGGCGGAACCCCGGCGAGCTTTGCCCGGGCCGGGCGGCTGGGCCTGCCGTTGTTCATCGCGCTCTTGTCCGGTCCGGCCAGGTTCCGGCGGCTCGTCGAGCTCTACCGGCAAAGTGCTCACGACGCCGGCCATGACGCTKCCGGACTGCAGGTGGGGGTGGGCGGCCACTTCTACGCCGCCCCAACGTCGCAACGGGCCCGGGACACCTTCTACCCGTACTACCGGGCGTACTTCGAGCAGAACATGCCGCGGCCCCTGGACCACTTCCCGCGCTCCACCTTCGACGAGTGGACCGAGCCCGGCGGTGGCCTCCTGGTGGGAAGTCCGCAGCAGGTCGTTGAAAAGCTGCTGGAAATCCACTCAACGCTGGGCAGCACCCGGTACATGGCTCAGATCGGACTCGGCGGCCTGCCGTTTGCCGAAACCGCGCGCTCCATCGAATTGCTGGCCACCGAAATCATGCCCGCCGTGAACCGCGAAATCGGCGCCGCCGGCTAGCCGCCGGTCCGGGCCCCGAGGCCCCCGGATAAACCCGGATAAACCCGGATAAGCCCAGCGACCGCCGAACGCGCGCCTTCGCGGCTCACTGTCCGGAATACCGGACAACATCAACGCTTGTCCCCGTGATGCAGGTCACGGAAAGTGTTCAGATGGGTGGACGAAACCATCCTGATCTTCAGTAAGGACGAGCATGCAAGCTTCGACACGAACGAATACCGCCGGGCGCGGCGTCGAGCGCCGCTCCATCGACTTCGTTCCGGAAAATGAACGGCACGGATCTCCCGGCCAGCAGTTCACGCTGTGGTTCGGGGCGAACATGCAGATCACCGCAATCGTCGACGGCGCCCTGGCCGTGCTTTTCGGCGCTGACGCGCTGTGGGCAATCCTGGGACTCCTGGTCGGCAACCTCCTCGGCGGCGCGGTGATGGCCCTGCACGCAGCCCAGGGACCCAAGCTCGGCCTGCCCCAGATGATCTCCAGCCGCGCGCAGTTCGGCGTCTTCGGGGCGGTGATCCCGCTGGTACTCGTCATCATCATGTACCTCGGCTTCGCGGCGACCGGGACCGTCCTCGCCGGCCAGGCCATCGACCAGATCACCCGGACCGGCACCCCCGCCGTCGGCATGGTGATCTTCGGCGCACTCACCGTCCTCGTGGCGACCCTCGGCTACAAGTACATCCACCTGCTGGGCCGCATCTCTACGGTGATCGGCGTCCTGGGCTTCACATACTTGGGGATCCGGCTGTTCGCGAGCCAGGACGTCGGGGCCCTCCTCGCCTCCGGCACTTTCCAGTTCCCCACCTTCCTGCTCGCCATTTCGCTGGGCGCCGGGTGGCAGCTGACCTACGGCCCCTATGTCGCGGACTACTCCCGGTACCTGCCCTCAAAGACTCCGGCGCGCAAGACCTTCCTGGCCGCGTTCCTCGGAACCGTGCTGGGCTCGCAGTGGTCCATGACGCTGGGCGCCCTGTTCGCGTCCCTCGCGCTGCCCAAGGGCCAGCGTTTCCTTGACGGTCAGGTGGCCTTCCTGGGCAACCTCAGCGGCGGCGGCCTGATCGCCGTCGTCATCTACCTCGTCATCGTGACCGGCAAGCTGACGGTCAACACGCTGAACGCCTACGGCGGTTACATGACCATGCTGACGTCCGTCACGGCCTTCACGCGCAAGTCCGACGCCTCGTCGCGGACCCGGCTCGCCTACGTGATCGGCTTCATCGGCCTCAGCGTGATCATCGCGGTGCTGGCCTCCCCGGACTTCCTGGCCAACTTCAAGAACTTCGTCCTGTTGCTGCTCATGGTCTTTATCCCCTGGAGCTCCATCAACCTGGTGGACTACTACCTGATCTCCAAGGAGAAGGTGGACATCCCGGCGCTGTACGACCCCAACGGCCGCTACGGACGCTGGAACGCGTCGGCCCTGATCTCCTGTGCGATCGGCATTGTTGCCCAGATTCCGTTCCTGGCGCAGACGCTGTACACCGGCCCGATGACCGAGTTGCTCGGCGGATCTGACATTTCCTGGCTGGTGGGGCTCGTGGTGACCGCCCTCGTGTTCTACCCCTTGGCCAAGCGGAACTCCAAGGCGCCGGCGGAAATGATCTACCCGCACGACGGCGGCCGGCTGGCCGCGGAACCGAGGCCCGGCGCGCTCGCCGGAACCCCGGTGGCCTGACCCGTCGTCGGCCTCCCGTTGCGCCGTTTCGACGGTTCCCTGCACCCTCGACGTATCCAAGCGTCGTACCGGCAGGGAACCGTCGAAACGGGCGGCCTCAGAGCCGGCTGATCTGCGTCAGATACCCGTAGTACTTGGCACCGGCCGGGCGGAGCGGATCCCCGACGAACCCAAAGTCAGGGTGCCGGTTGTTGTATGACTCGGCCGTGTCCAGGAACTGCCGGCCGACCTCCGCGCCCGATCCCTGGCAGGCTCCCTGGTCAATGCACAGGGCCACCGCGCCCGCCACCGCCGGGCTGGCGAAGCTGGTGCCGTGGTTTATGCCGTACCCGCCGGGCACGGTGGACAGAACGCACACGCCCGGCGCCGCTACCGTGTGCTCCTTGTCCCTCGCGCTGACGGCAAAGTTCGAGAAGAACGCAGGGTAGTCGTCCCGCTGGCCGATGGGGCGCCAGTCATCGCGGCCGCAAAGGCTGGCAGCAAGGCCATCGGGTTTCCCGTCAAAGTCCGCCATGGCGGTCGCGGTCAGCACCTCGTGGTAGGCCGCGGGGACCGTTCCGGCGAGGTCAGCGGCCGAGTTTCCGGCCGCGACGGCGTACGTCACGCCGGCCCTGACCGAGCGGCAGATCGCGTAGTGCATGGGGTCGGTGCCCTTGCCGCAATTGGCGGTGTCCGAGCCCGGGCCGCCGATGCTGATGTTGGCGACGGCGATGTCGTTGTCCTCGTTGTCGTCCCTGTGGGTTGAGGTCACCCAGTCAATGGCGCAGATCAGGCTCTCCTCGGTGATGGAGCCGTTGTTGGAGACCACCCGGACCGACCAGAGCGGGGTGCCCGGTGCTACGCCTATGATGCCGGAGCCGTTGTTCCGGGCGCCGATGACCCCCGCCACCGACGTGCCGTGGCCAAGAACGTCGATGGGCGTCACTTCGACAGGTTTGCCGGAGGTGCAGTCGATGCCTCCCTTGACGTTCAAGTCCGGGTGCTTGCTGTCGATCCCGCTGTCGATGACCGCCACGTTGACGGCGGAGCCATCGTCATTGCCGGCGCCGGCGCGTACGGCGTCCTTGGCGGCTTCCGGATCGCCGCCGATCCGCTGCCACCACAACGGGGCGATCTCGGTGTTGGGTTTGGCGGGCTCTTCGGGTTCCTCGAAGTGCCGGCCGAGGGTGACGAAATCGACGCTGGGATCGGCGGCGAGTCTCCTGGCCTGGCTGGCGGTCATGGTGCCGGAGTAGCCGCTCACCGCGCTTCGGTAGACGTTGGATCCGCTGAAACCGAACTTGGCCTGTTGCGCCGCGGCCACGGCCCCGGCATCGCCGGCGCCGTCCTTGAGTACGACGATGTAGCTCTGTGCCGGCTCGGCTGCGGACGACGGCGCGGCGGCTGCAAGGCTCCCGCCCGTAGCCAATGCGCCCGTAGCCAGCGCGAGGGCGGCCAGCCCGCCCACGAAGCGCCGGGTGCTGTCCGGCGGGGGAGCGGCGGCGCCGTTCCGGGGCCGGCGCCAGCCGGGATCCACGAATGTTTTTCGCACGTGCGGGAAAAGCTTGCGGACAGTGTTAAACATCGTGGCCTCCCAGTAAGCATGGTGCTTTTCGAGTGCCCCCCGTGCATATCGTAGGCCTTGCAGCGCGGAAAAATCAGGGGCAATCGGACTTCGAGCCCGGGTTCCGGCGGCATCGTCGGCTACGCCAGCGGGGTCTCCAGGCACCGTTCGCCGGCATTCCAGGTGCTTGAGGTGCCCAGCTCCAAGCACAGCCGGGACATCCGGCCGGCTATGGCGCGGGCGTTCCGGACTGCCAGCCGGGCCTGGAAGTCGGCGATGACGGTGGGAAACAGGCGCAGCCGAATGGGCGTTCCGCCGTCGGCCTCAAGCAGGAAGATGAAGGAAAGGTCGTTGCGCTCCTCGGGGTCCACCGCGTAGTCATCAACAAAGTCGCCCGCACCGTAGATGATCGGCCGGCCTCGGTACACCTCGACGCCGCGGAAGATGTGCGGCGAATGCCCGAACACGACGTCGGCGCCCGCTTCTACCATCCGCCGCGCCAGCGCGCGGTGCTCGGAAGGGGCGTCGGAGCCCCAGTTTCCGCCCCAGTGCGCCGAAACGACGAGGAGTTGGACCTGCGCCTTGGTCCGCTCCAGCAGGCCCAGCAGCTCCCCGGCCCGCTCACCTGCCCGTTCCCCGGCCCGTTCGCCGCGGTCCGGAACGGGGACGTAGAACACGCCCGGGGAACCGGGCGCCGCCTCCCAGTCCGGCTGGTTATCGGTAAACGCCACGAACCCGACGGCGGTGGAGGCCGCCCTGAGAATGGCCGGCCGCCGGGCTGAAGCGAGGTCGGTGCCCGCACCCGCATGCAGGATCCCGTGCCGGTCCAGGGCGGGCAGCATCTCGCGCAGCGCCTCCGGTCCGTAGTCGAGGACATGGTTGTTGGCCAGCGACACCAGATCGATCTGCGCAGAGACCAGGCTGCGCACATTCTTCGCGTCGCTGCGAAAGGTGAAGACCTTGCCGGGCTCGGGACTTCCGCCGTCGGCAAGCACGCATTCGAGATTGGCGATCCTTAGATCCGCCCGCCGCAACACCGGCAAGGTGTCACCCCAGGGGTAGGCCTGGGCGGCGGTCTTCAAACGTTCGTTGACCAGCCGGCCGAGCATGACGTCGCCCAGGAATGCGATCTGCATGGCACCAGCATGGACCGCCGGCCGGGGAAGCGAAAGGACGACGGCGGCGGACGCTCGCGCCGCTTTCCGCCGGCCGGCCTGGCGGACCTCGGAAGGCGATGGGCGGTTTCCGGGGCGTCAGCGTGCTGCGGACCGGCGGGAGCGTCCGGCCTTGGGGGGCGCCGAAGCGAAATGGTGCCCCAAGGCAACGGAGGCGGACCTGGCCGCCTCCGACACGGCGGGACCCAGGCGATCGACGTCGGCCACGGTCACCCGCTGCGTGGGGAAGCCGACTCCGAGGACGCCGGCGAGCTCGCCGGTGTGGTCAAAGACCGGCGCGCTGATCGAGCCGACGTCGCTGTTGCGCTCACCAAAGGCTGCATAGAAGCCCTGTGCGCGCGCCTGCTCGACCTGCTCGTCCAGGACTTCCCAGCTTGCGGGCGTGTTCGGGGTAAACCTCGTCAGCTCCATGCCGGTGAGCGCTTCGCGCGCCCCCGGGTCAAAGGCGAGGAAGATCTTGCCCGGCGCCCCGGCATGGATCGGCATGACCTGCCCCACGCGGAACGGGCGCATCACTACATGGCGGGTCTCGGCGACGGCGACGACCGTCCGGAACGCTCCGTCCCGGATGTAAAGACAGGCCGTTTCGCCGGTCTCGTCCCGGAGCTGCTGCAAGATGGGGCGCACGATGCGGACGATGTCCAGCCCGAACGTCCCCGGGCTGGCCCACTGGACCAGGCGCAGGCCGATCCGGTAGCGGTCGCCGTCGCGGTCCAGGAACCCCTCGCGGACCATGTTCTGCACGAGCCGCTGGCAGGTGCTGGTGGGCAGTCCCGTCTGGCGCGCAATCTGCGCCAAGGTGGGGTCCGGTTCCTCCAGCGAGAAACAGTTGAGGATTTCGGTGACCTTGCCCAGGACGAGCAGCGGGGTCGATCCGGTGCCCTGTTCTTTTGCCAACGCGGTCTTTTCCTTTGATCGGGGCGGATCCTGCCGTCCGTTTGCTGCGTCGAGCGCCCGTCGGGGGCCGTCCAAGCCTATTGACATCAGACTAACATTTCCCGCAGGATGGGTTCCGCACTCACAATGTGGGTCAAAGTCCATTCTTTCAACGACTTGGAGAAGCAGCCTGTGAGCACAACGTCGGGCACGGAGCGTCCCGGAACTGAGCACCCCGGAACTGAGCACCCCGGTTCGCCGCGAGCGGCGGCCGGCTCGTCCCGGATCGGGCTGATCGTTCCCAGCTCGAACACCACGATGGAAACCGAACTTCCTGAGCTCTTCCGCCGGCAGGGCGAGGCGACGGGCCACCGCTACACCTTCCACTCGGCCCGGGCCGCCCTGAAGAATGTGACACCGGCCGAGCTCGCCGCCATGGTGGCGAAGGCCGCGGACTGTGCCACTTCCGTCTCCGACGCCGACGTCGACGTCATCGCCTATGCCTGCCTGGTCGCGGTGATGGCCCAGGGCCCCGGCGCCCACGACGGCTCCGAGGAGGTCATTGCGAAGGCGGCCGAGGCTAACGGGCATCCGGCGGCGGTGACCAGCAGCGCCGGCGCCCTGGTGCGGACCCTCCGGGACATGGGGGCGCGCCGGGTGGCCATGGTGACGCCGTACCTGCCGGAACTGACCAGAACGGTCAGCGACTACATCGAGGGCGCGGGAATCACCGTGCAGGACGTGATCGGCCTCTCGGTGGCGGACAACCTGGCAGTGGGCAGGCTCGATCCGCTCGCGCTGCCGGGCATCGTGCGCCGGCTAAACACGGACGGGGTGGACACCGTCGTCCTCTCCGCCTGCGTGCAGATGCCGTCGCTGGCATCCGTGCAGACGGTCGAGGATGCGCTGGGCCTGCCCGTCATCACGGCCGCAACCGCCACCACCTACGAGATTCTCAAGGCGCTGGGCCACCCGCCGGCCATCCGCGGCGCCGGGCGCCTGCTGGCGGGCGCCGTGCGCGCCGAAACAGCGGTTCCCGCCTGACATTCCACCGCACCACCACGGCAAAATCCCAAGGGGCCGATGGCCTCAACGTCAATACAACGGAGTGATGATGACAACCCAAGCAGTGACCCGGGAGCAGGCGGCACGCCGCGCGACCGTTGCCAGCGTCGTCGGTACCACCATCGAGTGGTACGACTTTTTCCTCTACGGCACCGCCGCCGCCCTGGTCTTCCCACAGCTGTTCTTCCCCGGCCAGTCGGCATTCGCCGGGGTGCTGGCCGCGTTCGGCACCCAGTTCGTGGGCTTCGTGGCCCGCCCCGTCGGCGCTGCGATCTTCGGCCATTACGGCGACCGCATCGGCCGCAAGACCACGCTGATGGTCACCCTGTTCCTGATGGCCTTCGGCACCGTGCTGATCGGTTTCCTGCCCACCTACCAGGCCATCGGCGTCGCCGCGCCGATCCTGCTCACCTTGCTGCGGATCATCCAGGGCATCGGCGTCGGCGGCGAATGGGGCGGCTCGGTGCTGCTGAGCATGGAATGGGGCCACCAAGGCCGCCGGGGATTCTCCGCCAGCTGGCCGCAGATCGGTGTGCCGCTGGGCCTGGTCCTCTCGACCGGCGTCGTGCGGATCACCTCCGGCATCACGGGCACCGAAGGCTTTGCGTCCTTCGGCTGGCGTATCCCGTTCATCATCAGCATCCTGCTGATCGGCGTCGGCCTGTTCGTCCGCCTGCGGGTGATCGAGAGCCCCGAGTTCGAGGCCGTCCGCAAGTCCAACAAGATCGTCCGCAACCCGCTGATTGAAGTCATCAAGCGGCAGCCGAAGGAGATCCTGCTCTCCGCGCTGGTCCGCATGTCCGAACAGGCGCCCTTCTACCTGTTCATCACCTTCGTGATCACCTACGCGGTCAAGCACCTGCAGCTGAGCAGCAACTCCATCCTCGACGACACGCTGATCGCGGCCGCGCTGGGCCTGGTCAGCGTACCGTTCTTCGGCTGGCTCTCCGACCGGTTCGGCCGGCGCCGCGTATACGGCGTGGGCATCGTGCTCACGGCCCTGTTCGCGTTCCCCTACTTTGCCTTGCTGGACACGAAGGAGCCCTTCATCGTAGGCGTGGCGATCGTCGTCAGCCTGATCCTGCACGACATCCAGTACGGTCCGCAGGCGGCCCTCATCGCAGAGAGCTTCGACGCCGACATCCGCTACACCGGCGCCGGCCTGGGCTACCAGTTGGCCAGCGTCGTAGCCGGCGGCCCCGCACCGCTGATCGCCGCCGCGCTGCTGGCCCAGTACGGCAACTCCACCGCGATCGCGCTCTACATCATTGCGTGCTGCGTCATCGCGATGCTGGCGCTGATCTTCCTGCCGAAGGCGGCGCACCGCTTTGAAGGCAGCCACCCGGCCAAGACGGAAGCGACGGTATGAGCATCACGCACGTGGACACCGCCCCCGAGCAGACGGCCGACGCCGGACCGCTGGCTGCCCCGCAGCCGGCGGACCAGCCGGGCCCGCTGAAGGATCTCCTGGTCCTGGACCTGAGCCGGATCCTGTCCGGGCCCTTCGCCACCATGACGCTGGCGGACCTCGGGGCCGACGTGGTCAAGATCGAACAGCCCGGCCAGGGTGACGACACACGCCAGTGGGGGCCGCCGTTCCAGGGTGAGGAAGCCGCGTACTTCCTCTCCGTGAACCGGAACAAGCGCAGCCTGGCCGTCGACCTCAAGTCGCCGGAAGGCCTGGCTGCGGTCCGGCGCCTTGCCCTGAAGGCCGACGTACTGGTCGAAAATTTCCGGCCGGGCACGGCCGCCCGGCTCGGCCTCGGATACGAGGAGCTCGCCCGAGACAACCCCGGGCTGGTCTACGCCTCGATCAGCGGGTACGGCCAGACCGGCCCCGACGCCCTCCGCCCGGGCTACGACGCGATCGCCCAGGCGCGCAGCGGCATCATGAGCGTCACCGGCGAGCCCGACGGCCCGCCCGTGCGCGTCGGCGTCAGCAGTGCCGACCTCGTCGCCGGCATGTGGGCGACCATCGGGGTGCTCGCCGCCCTGCATGAGAAACAGCGCACCGGAAACGGCCAGTGGGTGGACATCAGCCTGCTCGACGGATCGGTTTCGTGGCTGACGTATGTCTCCAGCGGATACTTCGCCAGCGGGGACATCCCCAAACGCTACGGCTCGGCCCATCCGACGATCGCTCCCTACCAGGCGTTCCCCACCTCGGACGGCTTCGTGATGGTCGCCGTCGGCAACGACGGTCTCTGGCGACGCTTCGCCGCGGTCCTCGGGGACGAAGAACTGGCAGGAGACCCGCTTTACGCCACCAACCCCTCGCGGGTGGCGCACCGGGACGTCCTGGTTGCACGGATCGAGGCGGTCCTGCGCACCCGCAGTACCGATCATTGGGTGCGGACATTGGATGAGGCGGGCGTGCCCGTCGGGCCGATCCAGACGGTGGACGAGGCCCTGGCCGACCCGCAGGTCCTGGCCCGGGGCATGGTGGCCGAGCTCGAGCACCCCACGGCCGGGCCAATGAAAGTGGTGGGCTGCCCGGTTCGCCTGACGCGCACCCCGGCGTCGGTGCGCACAGCGCCGCCATTGCTGGGCCAGCACACCGACGACGTCCTGGCCGGCCTCGGCATGGACGAGCCTTCCATCGCCGAGCTCCGGCGCTCCGGCGCGGTCCAGTGACTGCGGGGCAGCAGACGATGGAAGCGGTCGCCGTCGAATGCTCCGGGCCGGTGGCCACCATCACGGTCGGCACGGGGGAGCGCTTCAACGCGATGGGAGCGGCCGGCTGGGAATCCCTGGGAGAGGCCGCACGGTTCCTGGCCGGCAGGGAGGTGGGCGCCGTCGTCATCCGCGGCAGGGGCGGCACCTTCTGCTCAGGCTCGGACCTGCGCGAATGGGAACATTCCGAAGCCGGGGACGTCCGGGAAATTTTCGCCACGATCGAACGGGCTCTGCAGCAGGTCGAGAACCTGCCGATGCCGACCGTGGCCCTCGTCGAAGGCGCAGCGACCGGGGCAGGATGCCAGTTGGCCCTGTCCTGCGACCTGCAGCTGATGGCCGACTCGGCCCTCATTGGCATGCCGATCGCACGGCTCGGGATCCTGGTGCCGCCGTCCTTCGCGAACCGGTTGAGCCTGCGGATTGGCCCGTCCCGCACCAAGGACCTGCTTTACCGCGGGACGCTGCTGCGGGCACGCGAAGCGCATGCCATGGGGCTGGTCAGCTCGTGCGTGGGCGACGACGGCGCCGAGGCCGGTCTTAGGGACCTCCTCGCGGCCTGGCAGGGACTCTCCGCGTCATCGCTTCGGGCCGCCAAAGCCGCCGTGGACACCGGCCTCGCGCCGCTGTCCCAGCCTGCCCGCGAGCTGCCGGTGGGACCCGTGGTGGATCCGGAAGAGTTCGCGTGGCGCGTCGGGGCTTTCCTGCGCCGGAAGAGCGCCTGAAAACCAGTAAGACGGCGGGTCGCCGCCGGGGTGCGGCTTCGCATCCCGGTGGTGGCGCGCGGCGGCCTAGCCGTTATAGCCCTCCACCTGCGTGATGGGCCGCGCTTCCGCCTCGTCCGGGTTCTCGCCGTACTGGCGCTTGGCGCGTCGCTGCCGCAACAGGTCCCAGCACTGGTCCAGGTCCTCTTCGAGCTGCCTTAGCCGAAGCCGGTCCGGGACGTAGTCGTGCTCGGCGCTCGCGGACTCGGCTTGTTCCCGGAGCTCCCGTTCCTCGTCCACAAGGGCGGTAATGCGCTGGAGGATGTCCCGTTCGTCCATGGTGTCCTACTTCCTGCGGTCCTGGGGCTGTGCGTACCCGCCAGCGTAATCACGGGCGCGCGCCCTGACCAGAGGCCGCCCGGCCCGCACATAGTCAGCTTGCTTATTATTTTCCGGTTTCCTAGAGTTGATTGCGTAAGGCACCAATCTCTCCGCGTGGGACATGATCGGCCGAACGGCTTCTGGACCCTCGCGCTGGCTAGAGGAGGACACATGTCGGAACACAATATTGCGGGCAAGAAGGTCGCATTCCTGCTGACGGACGGCGTGGAGCAGATCGAGCTCACCAGCCCGTGGAACGCGGTCAAGGAAGCCGGCGGTGAGCCCACCCTGGTGGCGCTCAAGGGCGGCAAACTGCAGGGCTACGACGGCACGGACAAGGGTGAGACCTTCGACGTCGAGCTGACCGTCGACCAGGCCAATGCCTCGGACTTCCACGCCCTCGTGATCCCCGGTGGCGTCGTGAACGCCGACCATCTGCGCGCCGACAAGGGCGCCCAGGCCTTCGCCCGCGGCTTCTTCGAACAGCACAAGCCGGTGGCCTCGATCTGCCACGGGCCCTGGCTGCTGATCGACGCCGGCGTGGTGAACGGGCGGAACCTGACCTCGTACTACACGCTGGAGACGGACCTCAAGAATGCCGGCGCCAACTGGACGGATGAGGAAGTCGTGGTCGATCAGGGCCTCGTAACCAGCCGCAACCCGGATGATCTGCCGGCATTCAACAACAAGCTGCTGGAAGAAATCGCCGAAGGGGAGCACGCCGGCCAGACCGCCTAGGCGGCCGCCGTCGCCCGCCGCCGGGGGTGTTCCCGAAGCGGCGGGGCGGCCCTATGAAGTGGGCCCGCTTTCGGGCAGGATATGCCTGTAAGCTGCGCCGGCGCGGGCGATGCCCTTCGTCCGCGCCGGCACCACCCGCTACCAAGGAGTCCCGGAAATGACCACGCTTAACCCCTACCTCGGCTTCCGCGACAACGCGCGGGAGGCCATGACTTTTTACCAGTCCGTGTTTGGCGGGGAGCTGAACATGAGCACCTTCGCCGATTTCCAGGCCAGCGAGGATCCTGCCGAGGAGGGCAAGATCATGCATGCCATGCTGACCGGGGAAAACAATCTGGTGCTGATGGGGGCCGACACCCCGAACAGCATGGACTACACCCCCGGGAACAACTTCTCGGTTTCCCTCAGCGGCACCGACGAGGCTGAACTGCGCCGCTACTGGGACAAACTGTCCGACGGAGGCAACGTCACCGTCCCGCTGGAGAAGGCCCCGTGGGGCGACACCTTCGGCATGTGCAAGGACAAGTTCGGGGTGGACTGGCTCGTCAACATCGCGCCCGCCGCGAGCTAGCGTCGGTAAGTAGCCGGGCCGTCCCCGGCCTGGGGACGGCCCGGCGTTTCGCTGACCGCCGCGCGATTAGTCCGGGCTGGTGTCGGTAGTGAGGCCGCGGTCGTCGGCCGCCTGTTCGTCCTGTTCCTCGGCGGGTCCCGGCACCTTGTGCGAGTCGCCCTGCCCGGGTGCCCGCCCTTCCGATTCCTGGGCTCCGGCACCGGCCGCCGGCGTCCCTGCCCCAGTGGCGCTGCCGCTTTCGCGCGGAACCGGCTTCCCGCTTTCTTCCACCCCGTCGCTCACAATGTCTTCGGGTTCGATCGGCTTGCTGCTCATGCGTTCCTCCGATGCTGGCCTGCGAGGGAATTCCATCCCGGCTGTTCCCCCAAGTTACAGGGGGCGCCGCGCCGGCGTACAGGCGGGCCAGCCCGCTCTGGTGCCGGGGTCCCGGGCGGACTAGAGTCACGCCATGGGCCAGGATCCGGTGGTGACCAACCCCTCCTTGTATCGGGTGGTATTCGAAAACGAACGGGTGCGCGTGCTGGAGTACTTTGACCGGCCGGGCGATAAAACGGTCGAGCATTCGCACCCGGACAGTGTCATGATCACGCTCAGCAGCTTCCGGCGTCGGCTCTCCGGCAACGGCCGGGAGGTCGACGTCGAACTTCCTGCGGGCGCTTCCCGCTGGCTGGCGGCGCAATCCCACTCCGGGGAAAACACCGGCGACACCGAGACGCACGCGATCTTCGTCGAGCTCAAGGAGACGGCCGGGGCGCCAGCTGATATCCAGCAACCGCTCGGGCCGGCCGCTGGCTAGTCCTGTTGGCTCCCCGCCGCGTGGACCGTCCGCCGTGCCGACGATGATCGGCCATACTAGGCAGTAGTCGTCGACAGGGGTCTCATGCTGGTGCTTGGAATGGTGTTCGCGGGCCTGGCTGCCGCGCTCCACGTCGTGATCTTCTGGATGGAGTCGCTGGCCTGGGACGGCCCGGCGGCCCGGCGTGTCTTCGGCCCGGCCACCGCAGCCGAGGTCGAAACCACGCGGGCACTGGCGTTCAACCAGGGTTTCTACAATCTGTTCCTCGCCCTCGTGACCGGAGCCGGCATTGGATTTGTCATCGCCTCCGGGACCGGGACCGGGATCGGCACTGCGCTCGTTCTGGCCGGCACGGGTTCGATGGCGGCCGCCGCTTTGGTCCTGTTTGTCTCCAACCCCGATAAGCGGCCCGCTGCCCTGCGGCAAGGCATCCTGCCGCTCATCGCCGTGGCCGCAACTCTGCTCGGGCTCTGACCGGGGGAGCCCCAGCTTCACGGCCTCCGTCCAGCGTCTGTCAGTATGCTTACGGAACGCTGACCCGAGGCGCTGACAGAAACGAGACCCACTATGAGCAGGCCCGTGCGCATCGAGGTTGAGGCCGCCGGCCATGTGGGGCATGTCTTCGCCTCCCCGCGGCCGGCCGGTACGGCAAGCGGAGGGCCCGCCGTCGTGCTCATCCACGGGATCGGCGCCTCGCACCGCTACCTGCGCCGGCTGCACGGCTTGCTGGCCAGGACCGTTGACACCTACTCAGTGGATTTGCCCGGGTTCGGCGCCACGCCCAGGCCGCCCCGCGCACTCAGCGTTGAGGACCAGGCCACCTACGTCCTCGGCGCCCTGGAGCAGCTCGGCGTGCTCGAGTTCGTGGTTGTCGGCCACTCGATGGGCACCCAGTTCGCGGTCGAAGCCGCGCGGCAACAGCCCTCGCGGATCCCGCACGTGGTGCTGATGGGCCCCGTGGTCAACGACCAGCGGTGCACCGTGGCACAACAGGCAATGGCGCTCGGCCGCGACTGCCTGTTCTTCGAGAGCCCGTCCTCCAACGCCCTGGTGTTCACCGACTATCTGCGCTGCGGACCCAGCTGGTACCTCAAGAACCTCCGGGTCATGATGGACTACCGGATCGAAGAGAGAATCGCCGACGTCGCCGCCCCCGTCCTCGTGATGCGCGGCGCAAACGACCCCGTTGCCCCGCCGGCGTGGTGCCGCAGGCTGGCCGAACGGGCAGGCGCCGCGCAGTTCGTCGAGATCGAGGGGACCGGACACGTGGTCCAGCACAACCGCGCCGTCGAGGTTGCCGGATCCATCCTCTCCTTCGCCGGCATCGCCGCCGCCGAAGGAGAAGCATCGCAGGGGTTTGCCGCGTGAGCACGGCTCTCCAGATCTCCGGCTGGTGGGCCCGGGACTATGCCTACGCCGTCGGCAGGCAGTTGCGCAGCGCGGTATCCCGGGTCAGCCCGGACGAGTTCCTCAGCGGCACGGGCCGGCCCGTCGTCGTGATCCCCGGCATCTTCGAAGACTGGCGCTTCATGCTGCCGCTGATCCGGGAGCTGCACCGGGCCGGCCATCCGGTGCACGTGGTGACCGTACTGCAGCGCAACCGGCTCGCGGTACCGAAAGCGGCGGACCTCATTGCAGGCTACCTCCGCGAAAGAGACCTCACGGACACGATGATCGTGGCCCACAGCAAGGGCGGGCTGATCGGCAAGTACGCGATGATGTCGCTGGACCCGGAGCAGCGCATCAGCCGAATGGTGGCCGTGTGCTCCCCGTTCTCGGGCTCACGGTACGCGGGCTACATGCTCCTGCCCAGCCTGCGGGCCTTGTCGCCGCGCAACGCCGTCACCGTGCAGCTGTCCCGCGAACAGGGCGTCAACGAGCGCATCACCTCCGTCTTCGGACTCTTCGATCCGCATATCCCCGAGGGCAGCGTGCTTCCCGGAGCACGGAACGTCCAGCTGGACACAGGAGGCCACTTCCGGATCCTCGCCCAGGAGGAGACGATCCGCACCGTCCTGGCGGAAGCGTACGCACCCGCCCGCGCCGCGGCCACCGGCCAGGGCAGCTAGTCCTGGAAGTGGGTCCGGGTTGGGCCCTGGCCCAGGCCGTCGACGATTGCGGAGGCCACGGCGTGCAGTTTGACGTTGCGGGTGCTCGACGCGGTCTTGAGTAGCTCAAAGGCTTCGGCCTGGCTGCAGCGGTTCTGCGCCATGATGATTCCGACCGCGACGTCGATCGCGGTGCGCGACTCCAGCGTCGCCTTGAGGTTGTCCGCCGTGTCGCTGAAATGCGCGAAACGCACCGCCAAGCCCAAGGCCATGGTCGTCTGCCGCACGAAGATGCTCGCCAGTTCCTGGGCGCGCTTGTCGAAGCGGTGGCTTCGGTGCGAGTACAGGTTCAGCGCGGCATGGGTTTCGCCATCGAGGAGGAAGGGCACGGCGAGGATGGAACGCATTCCGTGCTCCCGGACCCTCGCGGCGCACTGCGGCCAGCGCGCGTCCTCATCCAGGTCGGCAATGTAGACCGTTTCCTGTTCGCGCGAGGCCGTTACGCACGGGCCGTCGCCGAAGCCGTATTGGATTTCATCCATCGCCTGCGCGGCGGCGCTGCTGCTGGCCACCGTGGCGGCCTTCCGCTGCCGGAGCAACGTGATGCCACACAGGACTTCGTCGCCGGGCTCGGAGAGGCTGCGCGCCGAGACCCGGGCCAGTTCGCCGAGGAATTCCTCCACGTCGGCGCTGTTCAACACGAGCTGATGCAGGTGCTGGTTGATCGATGTTGCGGTTGACTCGCTTACCACTATTCCTTGATGCCGTTTCGCTCGGGTCGAATCGAACCGGCGAGGCGGAACGCACCACAGCAGCGAACTAGGGCGGTGGTAGCGGGAGCGGAGCCGGATCGAAGAACTATCCAACGGCCTTCTGCTAAACCGTACCGGGACAAATTATATACAGGACTTTGCGGCCGTATAGTCCCGGCATTCGTTGGAACTTTTGACGCACCCCGCCCGAGCAGCACGGCCGGACCGGAAGCCTCCCGGGAGGCAAATGACTCCCGGGAGGCAAATGACTCCGGGGGGCTGCCGACGTAGTCTTAGCGGTACCTCGAGGTAGTCGGACGGATTCTGTATGTCACAGCTCGAAACCAGGGAGTCCGCCTCCCTGCCGCTTACCATCGCCGACGCCGCCCGAACCGAGGCCGCGGCGGTGCTCGCCATGCTGGGATCATCGGCGGGCGGCCTGGCGGAAGCGGAAGCGGCGCAGCGGCTTGCCGTGCTGGGGCCGAATGCGGTCCGTAGCCATGAGGCCAGCGGCTGGTCTGTGCTGGGCCGGCAATTCCGCAGCCCCATCCTGATCCTGCTGCTCGTCACCGCCGGGCTCTCGCTGTTCCTGGGGGACGCGACCAATTCGGTCGTCATCGGCGTGATTCTGTTCGTCAGCGTGGGCCTGGGCTTCAGCAACGAATTCCGCGCGGAACGGGCTGCGGAGGCGCTGCATTCGCGGGTCACGCATACCGCCGTCGTACTCCGCGGCGGGACCGCCCGGGAGGTGGACGTGACCGCCCTGGTGCCCGGCGACGTCGTGCAGCTGGGCCTGGGGGCGATCATCCCGGCCGACCTGCGCCTACTGGCGGTCAAGGACCTGCTCTGCGACGAAAGCATCCTGACCGGGGAGTCGCTGCCGGTAGCCAAGGACCCCGCGCCGGTAGCGGGAGCCGCCGCGCTGGGGGACCTGTCGTCCTGTCTCTTCATGGGAACGGTCATCCAGTCCGGCAGCTGCACCGGGGTGGTGGTGGCAACCGGCGGCCGGGCGGAATTCGGCCGGATAGCGCTCGGCCTGGGCGAACGGCAGCCGCAGACCGAATTCCAACTCGGGCTCAAGCGGTTCTCCTTCCTGCTGCTGCAGGTGGCGATCGCGCTCACCTCGCTCATCTTCATCGCCAACCTGCTCCTGCAACGGCCGGTGATCGAGTCGCTGCTGTTTTCCCTCGCCATCGCCGTGGGGATCACCCCGCAGCTGCTGCCCGCCGTCGTCAGCACGAGCTTGGCCACCGGCACTCGCCAATTGGCCAAACGCAAGGTGCTGGTCAAGCGGCTGGTCTGCATCGAGGACCTCGGCGACATGGACATCCTGGTCACGGACAAGACCGGAACCCTGACGGAGGGCCGGATCAGCTTCACGGCAGCCCTCCCGGTGGCGGCCGGCATGTCAGTGCAGGACTTGTTCAGCCTCGGCCTGCTCGCCACCGAGGCGGACTACGCGGAGGCGAAGCGCTCCGTCGTCGGGCAGAACCCGCTGGACGCCGCGCTCTGGCAGTCTCCGCAGGCCGCGGCGTTCGATCCCTTGCGCTATGAACGGCTCGATGTGATCGATTTTGACCACCAGCGCCGGCGCACCAGCGTGCTGGTCCGCGACGCCGGCGGCCCCGCCCGGATCATCACCAAGGGCTCGCCGGAGGATGTCCTGGCACTCTGCGGCCCGACGTCCGCCAAGGTGCAGGCCCTGCTGGACGAACAATTCGACGCCGGTTCACGGGTGGTGGCTGTCGCCACCCGTGACGCAGCCGGGCTCGAGGACATGTCCCCGGCCGACGAAAAGGAGCTGGTCCTGGCCGGCTTCCTGGTCTTTCTCGACCGGCCCAAGGCGAACGCGCGGGAGTCCCTGGACCGGCTGGAAGCGCTGGGCATCACGGTAAAGATCGCCACCGGGGACAACGCCAAGGTGGCCGAGCGGGTCTGTGACGAACTGGGCGTGCTCTCCGGCGGGACCATTACCGGCGCCGAGGCGGAGGCCATGTCCGATCCGGAGCTGAGCGCGGCTGCCCGCGAGGCCAGCATCTTCGCCCGCGTCTCGCCCGAGCAGAAAGCCCGGATCATCCGGCTGCTGCGCCAGAGCGGCGGCGCGGTCGGGTTCATGGGCGACGGCGTCAACGATGCGCTGGCGCTGCACAAAGCCGACATCGGCATCTCCGTGGACAGTGCCACCGACGTCGCCAAGGACGCCGCCGAYGTCGTGCTGCTGGACAAGGACCTCGGTGTGCTGGCCGACGGCGTGATGGAGGGCCGGCGGATCTTTGCGAACACCATCAAATACGTGCTGATGGGCACCTCCAGCAACTTCGGGAACATGTTCAGCGCCGCAACGGCGTCCGTGGTGCTGAGCTTCCTGCCGATGCTGCCGGGGCAGATCCTGCTCAACAACCTGCTCTACGACACCGGCCAGCTCGCGATTCCGGGGGACCGGGTGGACAAGGAGCAACTGCTGGCACCGGCCCACTGGAACATCGCGTTCATCCGGCGCTTCATGTTCCTCTTCGGCCCCATCAGTTCGGTGTTCGACTTCGCGACCTTCGCCCTGATGCTGTTCGTCTTCGACGCCGTCCCCGGGGAGTTCCGCGCCGGCTGGTTCATCGAGTCGATTGCGACCCAGACGCTGATCATTTTTGCCATCCGGACCCGCCGGGTGCCCTTCCTGCGCAGCCGGCCGTCGCCCGGATTGATCGGTGCGTCGCTGGGCGTGGTGGCCCTGGGCGTCTACCTCCCGCTGTCCCCGCTCGCCGGAGTCCTGGGCTTCGATCCGCTGCCCGTTCCGTTCTTCCTGGCCCTGCTGGGCATGACTGTGGTGTACCTGGTGCTGGTGGAACTGGCCAAGCAGTGGTTCTTCTCCCGGGCGGCCCAGCAGCCCGCCGCGCCGGTGCTGCCAAGGGTCCGGCGTCGGGGCAAGGACCACCATGTGGCCCGCCGTGCCGCACGCTTCAGCACCACGGAACCGGCCACCCGGCACGCACGTAGGGCCCCGCTGGGACCGCGGCGGGGGAGTCCTGCCCGGCGCAAACGAAACCGGGTACAAGGGCCCTCACATCCGGGTTAGTCCTGACGGATAGTGGGATGAAACGGCCAACCTGGACCGATGCCCGGCCCCCGGAAAGCGGCCGGATGAGCCCTGCGGCCGGCGCCCGAATGGAAAGCCAAGACAATGAGCATCTTTGAAGACAGGGTTGACGCCGGGCGGCAACTGGGGCGGCGTTTGGCGGATTTGCGTGGCAAGGACATCGTGGTCCTCGGCCTGCCCCGCGGCGGAGTCCCGGTTGCCTTTGAGGTGGCCGCCGCCCTGGACGCGCCGCTGGACGTGATTGTGGTGCGGAAACTCGGACTGCCGTACCAGCCCGAGCTTGCCATGGGGGCAATCGGCGAGGGCGGAGCCAGGGTGCTTGAGGAGCACGTGCTGGCCCAGGCAAGGGTGGGCGAGCAGGAACTGCAGGCTGTCGAGGACCACGAGCGGGCCGTGCTGGAGAACCGGGTGGCGCGGTTCCGGAAGGGCCGCACGCGCCAGGACCTGACCGGACGCATCGCTGTGATTGTCGACGACGGGATCGCCACCGGATCCACCGCCCGGGTGGCCTGCCGGATCGCGCGCAAGCTGGGCGCCGCGCGGGTGATCCTGGCCGTGCCCGTTGCGCCCGCCGACACCCTGGCCACCCTGAGCGAGCCGGACGAGGTGGTCTGCCTGGCCACCCCCCGGCACTTCTCCGCCGTCGGCTACCACTACCGCGACTTCTCTCCCACCGAGGACGACGAGGTGATCCAGCTGCTCGACTCCGCGGCCCGGCGCCTCAAGGATTCGCCCCGGCCGGCCGGGACAACGACGGCGGTCTCCGAGGACCCGGTGGAATTCGATGAAGAGGTGGAGATCCCGTCACGGGGGGTCCGGCTCCAGGGCCATCTTCACCTGCCTGTCCCCGCCCGGGCCGTGGTGGTTTTCGCCCACGGGAGCGGCAGCAGCCGGCACAGCCCGCGGAACCGATTCGTGGCGAGTTTGCTCCAACGGGCCGGGCTGGGCACCCTGCTGCTGGACCTGCTCACCCCGGGGGAGGAGCGCAACCGCGCCAACGTCTTCGACATCGAACTGCTGGCGCGCCGGCTGTCGTCGGCCACAGACTGGCTCGCCACCCGCGAGGACACCGCCTCCTGCGCCGTCGGATATTTCGGAGCGAGCACCGGTGCGGGCGCCGCGCTGTGGTCAGCGTCCGAACCCTCCGCCCGGGTTGCCGCCGTCGTGTCCCGCGGCGGCCGCCCGGACCTGGCCGGCCCGAGGCTCTCCGCCGTCCGTGCGCCGACGCTGCTGATCGTGGGCAGCGTCGACTACGAGGTGCTGGAGCTCAACCGCAAGGCGAAGGCCATGATGCGGTGTCCCAACCAGCTGGCCGTGGTCCAGGGTGCCACGCACCTGTTTGAGGAGCCCGGAACGCTGGCCGCGGCAGCCATCCTTGCCAGGGACTGGTTCGCCAAGTATCTTCTCCCCGTGACCGAACCGACCCGCCAGGAGTGAGCCGTGAGCTACACCTTTACCGCCGTCGTCCCGCTGGGCTGGGCGGACACCGTCGAGAAGATCCGTGCCGCGCTGGCAGCCCAAGGCTTCGGGATCCTTTCCGAGATCAACGTCCGCAACACCTTCGCCGCCAAGCTCGGTGAGGACGCCGCGCAGGCCTTGGGTGACTATGTGATCCTCGGGGCCTGCAACCCGCAGCTGGCGAGCCGGGCGCTGGCGGCCGAGCCGGAAATGGGCGCCCTGCTGCCGTGCAACGTGGTGGTCCGTCGCGGCCCGGGCGCTGCCGACACCACGGTGGACGTGATCGACCCGCAGACCATGGTGCAGCTCAGCGACACGGCCGCGGTCCGCGAGGTGGCGGACGACGCCGGTACCCGCCTCCGCGCTGCCCTGGCCCAGCTGGCGTCGGAAGCCTAGCTCCGGGCAGTCCAGCCGCCGGACAGAAACGCGCTGGCCCGTGGGAGTTACTCGCTGTGTCCCTGGTCGCGGCTCATCTGGTCCTCCGCCGGCGGTGTCTCTCCGGGCGGGACTCCTCCGCCGGGCTCCAGCCCGGTGATCTTGCCGTCCAGCGGATCCGGGTTCGCCGAGGCACCGGGGTCGTCCGCGCGGTCGCCGCCCGGCGCGGCACCGGGCACGTGCTGCGGACGCGCCGAGCCGCCGCCCGGTTTTGGCGGATCGGGATTGGCCGGGTCATTTTCCGGGTGATAGGTGCTCATGGTTCTGCCTTCCCTAGTTTCGCTAACTCTGGACGCTTAATAAGCATGCTGATTATCTTAGCGGTGCGGCCCGAATGCGGCCACAGTGAGGCCACAGTGGCGAAACGAGGTTGCGCCGAGGGGAGTCCAGTCCCTAGGCGCCGTGAGCCYTGTGCTGCGCGTTGTGCCTGGCTCGGTAGGCGTACACCAGCAGGCCGATTCCGGCCAGGATCATGGCCGCCGGGAGGACGACGTCGATCGCGAGGAGCAGCGCCGCCGCCTGCAGAGCGAACACCACCCCCAGTACGGCCAGGGCGGCAGCGGGAACCAGGGGCCACCTCATCCGGCCGGTGTGGTCCGCAGTCCGGACCGGGACAAGGGAAAGCAGACCAAAGGTAGCTGCGAGGCCGAGGAACAGGACGGCGGCCACGGGCGGACCCTGCAGTTCCGCGGGGAGGACCACGATGACGGCCAGCGTGATCATCACCCCGCAGGGGATCAGGGCCCACCAATTGGCCCGTTCGCGCAGGTAGACCGCGGCGAAGCCGGCAGCCATAAACAGGAACAACAGCGCCCCGCCCGCGCGGCCATCCGTGAGTTGCGTGGCGGTGACGACCGCGGCCAGGCCCAGGAACACCGAGCCGGGGATTGCGGCCCACCAGTTCTCCCGGCGGCGGAGGAAGAGGGACAGGAACAGCACTCCGACGGCAGCGAAGATCAACGGCGGCAGATAGGCGAGGCTCCGGACGATGCCGAGCAGATCGAGCAGTAGCAGCAAGCCGACCGCCATCAGGACAATGCCCGCGATGATGCTGGTTTTTGCCGGACTCACCTCGTACCTCCCTGGCGGTGCCTGCGGGGGCGCCGGCGCTCGACGCGGGCGCGGATCCCCAGCAGCATCCGGCGCTCCATCAGGAAATGCACCGGTTCCAGCAACACCCGCAGCGGGATGCCCAAGGACAGCGGGGAATAGTCATGGCGGGTCCGTAAGAGCAGCCGGGTGCTTCTGGCGCCGAGGGGCTGCAGCACGAAGGTCCAGCCCGTCTCCACCCGCGGGGCGGCCACACTGCGCACCTCCGCTGCGGCGTGCCCGGCGGTGCGTTGAGCGGCGCGTCCGGTGCGCGGGTCCAGAGTGCCGCCCAGGGCCAGTACCGCGCCGGGTTCGAGCCGCCGGACCGTGAGGCCGCCGCCGGGGGAGAGCGGAATGGTGGCTCCGACGTCGAGCTGTTGAAACTCCGGCAGGATCCGATCAGCACTGTGCATGCCCAGCCCCACCGCGTTCTCCAAGGCGTCGTAACTGTACATTCCGCCGCGGCCGGACCCCAGCTGGACGAGCCACGGCCACACGACGGCGGGCGGCGCGGCGATGTTAACGGCCCGGGTGCTTTGGAGGCGCGGGGTGGTCACCAGTTCATCGCCCGGCAAGGGGCCTGCCGCTTCCTGGGCGGTCGCTCCCCAGCGCAGCAGCCTCGGCCGTACAGCGAGGACGTAGCCTGCGGCCGCCGCCGCGGCAGCCAGCGCCGCGAGTGGCCCCTTCAGCCCGGCAGGCAAGCGGGCCGCCGACTGCGCCGTGCGGCCAGCGTTCATTTGGCCGGCTGGCCTTCGCCGGCCTCCTGGCCAACCACCAGTACCGGGCAATGGGCGTGGGCCGCGCAGGCGCCACTGACCGAGCCCATGACCTGGGCGAGGAAGCCGCCTTGGCCGCGCCGCCCGACAACGAGCAGCTGTGCATCCTTGCTCTCATCGATCAGCACCTTGGCCGGCGGCCCGAACTTGATCTGCCGGGTGAGGTGCTCCGGGCGGGAGTCGCCGAAGGCCCGTTCCAGCGACTGTTCCACCAGGCGCTTGGCTGTCTCCTCGAGTTCGCTTGGCGATGCGGTGCGTTCCTCCGGCAGGTGCGATGCGAGGAAGAAATCCGAGGTGCCCAGGCACGTAATGACGTCCAGCGGGGCGTCCAGGCTGGTGGCCATGCGTCCGGCGAGCCGGAGGGCCGTCGTCGAAAACTCGGAGCCGTCCACGCCCACGACTATCCGCTGATCTCCGCTCATGGCACCCACCCTGCCCGGTCACCCCGGCAGTGCCTAGGGCCAAAGGTCACCGCCGCGGCCCGTGCCCCGGCGGGCCGTGGGGTGCACCTGGGCGCCGTCCGTTCTAGGGTGGGGTACGGCAGCCGCCCCGACCACGGAGGAGACCCTAATGAGAATTGCAGTTACCGGAGGAAGCGGAAAGCTCGGCAGGCATGTGGTCCGCAGGCTCAGCAACGACGGCCACCAGGTCACCAACCTGGACCAGACCGGCGAGCGGGACCCCGGCTTCACCCAGGTGGACCTGCGCAACTACGGCCAGGTGGTCGACGTCATCCTCGGCCTGGACGACCGTCACGAGGGTTTCGACGCGATCGTGCACCTGGCCGCCATCCCGGCCCCGGGCCTCGCTCCCGATGCCGCAACCTTCGAGAACAACATGCAGGCCACCTACAACGTCTTCCAAGCCGCCAGGCGGGCCGGCATCAAAAACATCGTCTACGCCTCCAGCGAGACCGTGCTGGGGCTGCCGTTCGATGTCGACCCGCCCTACATCCCGGTGGACGAGGAATACCCGGCCAGGCCGGAGAGCACCTATTCGCTGGTCAAGCACCTCGAAGAGCAGATGGCGATCCAGCTGACCCGCTGGGACCCGACGCTCAGCATTACCGGCCTGCGGTTCTCCAACGTCATGGACGCGGAGGACTACGAGGAGTTCCCGTCCTTCGACGCCGATGCCCGGCTTCGCAAGTGGAACCTCTGGGGGTACATCGATGGACGGGACGGCGCACAGGCCGTCGCGCGGGCGCTGGAGCACGGCAAGCCGGGCTTCGAGGCCTTCATCATCGCCAACGAGGACACCGTGATGAGCCGGCCCAGCAGCGAGCTCGCTGCCGAGGTGTTCCCCAACGTCAAGGTGGTCAAGGAGCTCGGCGAGCACGAGACGATGCTCTCGATCGACAAGGCCAAACGGCTCCTCGGCTACGCCCCGGAGCACAGCTGGCGGAACTACCACTCAAACCGGACGACGCCCACAGAAGACTGAGGCGCCCCCGGCCAATCCAGCGACACCTAAGGAGTTCCATGCAATACCGCACCCTGGGCAACAGCGGCGCCGTTGTCTCCAACTACGCGCTGGGCACCATGACCTTCGGCGCCGAGGCCACCGAAGAGCAGTCCCATGCCATCCTGGACGCGTACTTCGAGGCCGGCGGCAACTTCATCGATACCGCCGACGTCTACAGCTCGGGGGTGTCCGAGGAGATCATCGGCCGCTGGCTGGCCGACCGGGCGGAGGTCCGGGACCGGGCCGTCGTAGCCACGAAGGGCCGTTTCCCGATGGGCCAGGCACCCAACGACGTCGGGACCTCCCGCCGCCATCTCGTCCGGGCGCTGGATGACTCGCTGCGCCGGCTCGGCGTGGAGCAGATCGACCTGTACCAGCTGCACGCCTGGGATCCGGTGACTCCGCTGGAGGAGACCCTTCGCTTCCTGCACGACGCCGTCAGCAGCGGCAAGATCGCCTACTACGGCTTCTCCAACTTCCTGGGCTGGCAGCTGACCAAGGCCGTCCACGTGGCCAAGGCCCACGGCTGGAGCCCGCCGGTGACCCTGCAGCCGCAGTACAGCCTGCTGGTCCGGGAAATCGAGTCGGAAATCGTCCCGGCCTCGCTCGACGCCGGGATCGGGCTGCTGCCCTGGTCGCCGCTGGGCGGCGGCTGGCTGTCCGGCAAGTACACGCGCGACCAGCCGCCCGCCGGCGCCACCCGGCTCGGTGAGAACCCGAAGCGCGGGATGGAGGCGTGGGAGGCCCGCAACAGCGACCCGCGCACCTGGGATGTCATCACCGCGGTGCAGGAAACGGCCCAGCGGCACGGGGTAAGCCCG
This sequence comes from Arthrobacter sp. 01T414, assembly GCF_056398965.1. Lineage (NCBI taxonomy): Bacteria > Bacillati > Actinomycetota > Actinomycetes > Micrococcales > Micrococcaceae > Arthrobacter > Arthrobacter sp. 01T414. Next base: position 325,688 of record NZ_JBFTQK010000001.1, read on the forward strand.
TCCCAGGTGGCACTGGCGTGGCTGGCCGGCCGGCCTGCGGTCACCTCGGTAATCCTGGGCGCGCGGAACACCGAACAGCTCGCGGACAACCTGGCAGCGGCGGACCTGGTGCTTACCGAGGCGGAAGCCACCCGGCTGACCGAGGTGAGCGAGCCGCGCGTCGGCGTCTACCCGTACGGGCCCATGGCGCAGGAACAGCGCAGCCGCAAACTCGAGGGCGGGCGCTGATTCCCTGACCGGTGGCCTATGATTGCTTAGACAGTCGTACAACTAGGCCATCGAAGGAATCTGCGATGAACGCTCATGGTACCGGCGAAGGCTATTGGTACCCCCCGGAACAGGACCGCCGCGCCTCGGCGGTCGGGGTCTTGAATGCGCTTCGGGAATACCGTGCCTCGGAAACCGCAATGCGCCGTCGGACCAGGTCGTCCATGGCGATGGGCGAGACTGACCTGCTGGCCCTCCGCTATCTGCTGGAGGCCGAAAGGGCAGGCGCCGGCATCCGGCCCAAGGAGCTAGCCAGCCGCCTTGGCATGACCTCGGCCTCCATGACGGCCCTGGTCGACCGGATGGTCAAGGGTGGCTACGTTACCCGTGAACCGCACCCGGTGGACCGCCGCGCCATCATCCTGCGCCCGACTCCGGGCGCAGACGAGGAAGTGCGGCAAACGCTGAGCCAGATGCACGAGCGCATGATTGAGGTCGCCGAATCTTTGAGCCCGGAGATGGCCGAAGCGGTGACGGACTTCCTCCTCAAGATGCGGGACGCCGTGGATCAGGTCGACGCCGGGCACCCGCTGTTGGCGCTGGCTGGACAAAGCTAAAAAACTAGATAGGCTAGCTACATTGTTAGCTAGCTATCTAGAGGCGGTAAGTCGTATGACAGCAGTAGTCGAGCGGGACGGCGCCGGCCGGGCGGGAAACGCCAGCGCTTCAATCACGGACGCCGCTTGGACGGAAAGGCGGCCTGAGGCAGATTTCGCCGGGTCGCTGCACCGTCCCTTCCGCGCTGTGACGGCTCCGGCGAAGGATGTGTCGGCCAATGCTGTGCCGGAGCACTGCGGTGTTCAGATGACCTCATCGCCCGGTCCGGATGCTTCGCTGCCGTGGGCGCAGTTCTACTCCGGCCTCGGCGAGTGGACATGCACGTGCGGCTTCCGGCAGGACGCCGCGCCGGCGGCCGACCCCCTGGCCGCCGTCCGGGCCGCCTCGGGCAGGCTCGAGAGCCTGCAATGGGAGATGGACGCGGCCGAGACCGCCTTCAACTCCGCCATCCGGAGCGCGGCCGCGGCCGGCGCCGGGCACGAAACGCTGCGGCTGGCAGCCAGCCTCACCGCCGCCGAACTGGCCGAAATCCTCCGCTAGCCCTTACGGCGTCGCGCCGTCCTGGTGGCTGGACCAGATGTCGCCGATTTCCTCGGTGGACTGCTCTACGATCCGGCGCATGGCCGCGTGCGCGGTGTCCGTTTCGCCGCGCTGAATGGCGCTGGCCACGTCAACGTGCAGCTGCAGGGCCTCGTGTTGGGGCAGGTGCGGCATCAGCCCATGTTCGGTGCGGCCGGTGAGGACCTCGGCGACCAGGTTGTGCAGCTGGGAAAACATCGGATTGCCCGAGGCCCGCAGCACGGCGGCATGGAATTCGATGTCGAGCCTCAGGAACTCGTCCTGGTTTCCACGCTGCCCCGCCGCCCAGAGCCGCGCTGCCTGCGAAACGAGGTCGCTGCCGGTGTCCCAGGAGGCCCGTTCGGCCGCCAGCCGGGCCGCCTGGGGCTCGATCGCGCCGCGGAGTTCGTTGAGCGCCCGCAGCTGGTCCACCCGTTTGGATGAGGCCAGCCGCCAGCGGATCACCTGCGGGTCGTAGAGGTTCCACGACTCCTCCGGCTGTACCACCGTGCCAAGCCGCCGCCGGGATTCCAGCATGCCCATCGAGGACAGAACCCGGGTCGCCTCCCGGACCACCGAGCGCGAGACATTGTGCTGCGCCTCAAGCTCGTCCAGGCGGAGGATCGAGTGCGGCGCGAGGGTCCCCTCGGCGATGGCGAGTCCCAGGGTTTGGACGAGCACGGAGTGCAGGTCTGCTGAAGACTCCGCCTTTGGGGTTTGCATGAATAAATCATACGGGTGGGCGCAAGGGGTTGTTTAAGTCTGCTTTATTTCTCTAAGATCGCTCCAGAGCAGATGTAAAGATGCATCCGCGGGTGGCTGGAGCTTGATCCGGCCCTGAAGACAAGGGAGTCGTAATGAAGCGACGTTCAATTGTGAAGTACGCGGCCGTTGCCGCGGCGCTGTCGCTCGGGCTGACCGCCTGCGGTAGCGGAGGCGGCGACGCCAAGGCCGCCGGCACGGTCCGGGTCACGCTGGCCAACCACGTATGGACCGAAGGCATCAAGGCCGCCATTCCGGAATTCGAAAAGGCCACCGGGCTCAAGGTCGAACTCACCCAGCTCGGCGAGGACCAGCTCTCGGACCAGTACAACGTCAAGCTCAACGCCGGCAGCGATGAAATCGACGTCATGATGTACCGCCCGCTTCAGGAGGGCAAGGCTTTCGCCAAGAACGGCTACCTCGCCGACCTGACCTCCAAGGTCTCCGCCGACGCGAACTGGGACTGGAAGGACTACCAGGAGGGCCCGGTCAAGGCCAGCACCGTCGATGGCAAGGTGGTCGGCGTCCCGATCATCACCGAACGCGAAGTCCTCTACTACCGCAAGGACCTGCTGCAGGCCGCCGGAGTCCAGGTCCCCAAGACCATGGACGAGCTCGAGGCAGCGGCCAAGAAGGTCTCCGCAGCCAACCCGGACATCGCCGGTTTCGTGGCCCGCACGGCCAAGTCCGCGGCCGTGACCCAGTTCTCCAGCTTCCTCTACAGCTTCGGCGGCGACTTCACCGACGCCGACGGCAAGTCGGCAGTCGGCAGCGACGCCGCAAAGAAGGCCTACTCCTTCTACGGCGGCCTGATCAAGAACTACGGCCCGAAGAACGTCAGCACGGACATGAGCTGGCCCGAAGCGATGGCCATCTTCACGCAGGGCAAGGCCGCCTTCTACACCGAAGCGGACTCGCTCTACAAGAACGCCACCGATCCGGCCAAGTCCAAGGTCGCGGACAAGGTTGGCTTTGCCGCACTGCCCGCCGGCCCCGCCGGTTCCAAGCCGTACAACATTCCGTCGTGGGGCCTGGCCGTGAACAAGGCCTCCGGCAACCAGGAAAACGCATGGAAGTTCATCCAGTGGGCCACCAGCAAGGAACGCACGCTGGCAGCGCAGAAGGCCGGCGTCCCCGGCCCGCGTGCCTCGGTCTGGGCTGACCCGGCCGGAACCTCCACCTACCCGAAGGACCTTGCCGAGGCCATCGCCACCAGCGCCAAGAACGGCGTCGGCCACGACCGCCCCCAGGTGGTCACCGTGGGCAAGGCCCGTGAGATCGTCGGCGCCCCGATCGTCGCCACCATCACCGGAGACGATGCGTCGGCCGCGGCCGACACGGCCAACGACGCCTTCCAGAAGTTCCTGGACAGCGAAAAGAAGTAACGTCCCGGCACCCCGCGTCCACCGCAAACTGCCAGACGCGAATGCCTAAGGCAATCTGCCGATGCACCCCTGCCCGGCGGGACGGCTGCCCAACCGCCGTCCCGCCGCGGCCACGCTCTTCACTTCACCCCCAACTCCTTAGGTGAACCATGTCTGTACTGAACACCTCCCGCGGCGACACAACCCGCGGCGCCGGCCGCAGCACGGCCCGCACGCCCGGTCCGCGGGAGAACTTCTCCGCCTGGGCCAACCGGCACCGCAAGTGGCTTTTCGCCGCGCCGGCCATGATCTTCGTCGGCGTCCTGATCGTTTTCCCGCTGGCCTGGACGCTCTACCTGAGCCTCACCGACTCGCAGGGCTCGGTCCGCGCCGCGACGGAATTCATTGGCCTGGAGAATTACGTGACCGTGCTCTCCGACGTCGAACGGTTCTGGCCCGCCGTCGGGCGCACGCTGTCCTTCACCGGCGTCGCACTGGTCTGCGAAGTCGTCCTGGGCATGGGCATCGCATTGTTGTTGTGGCGGCCATTCCGCGGCGAGAAGTGGGTGCGCGTCGCCATCCTGCTGCCGCTGGTCGCCACCCCGGTGGCCGTCGGCATGATGTGGCGGCTGATCTTCGACCCGAACATCGGCTTCGTCAACCAACTGCTCGGCATGATTGGCATCCCCGCGCAGCCGTGGCTCTCCGGCCAGGACACCGCCCTGGGAACTACGATCTTCATGGACATCTGGCAGTGGACACCGATGGTGGTGCTGATCCTGCTCGCCGGCCTGACCTCCCTTTCCGAAGAACCCGACGAGGCCGCCCGGATGGACGGCGCCAATTCCTTCCAGCGCTTCTTCTTCATCACGCTGCCGCTGATGATGCCGACCGTGATCGTCGCCATCCTGCTGCGCGGCATCGACGCCCTGAAGACCTTCGACATCCTCTACGCCACCAAGGGCAAGGGCGGCGGTTCCTTCCACGAAGTGGAGACCCTCAACGTCTACGCCTACGGCCTGAGCTTCGACTACAACCAGTACGGGCTCTCCTCCGCTGTGCTGATCCTGTTCTTCATGATCATCATCGGCACCATGTGGCTGCTGACCATGCGCAAGAAAGCGGTAAGCAAATGACCGTCCTGACCCCAACCCAGACCTCCGCCGCCCGGCAGGCGCCGGCCCCGCGCCGTCGCAAGCCGCTGGCCACCCGCGCCTACAAGGTGTTCAGGGTCCTCGCGCTGGTCGCCGTGGTGCTGTTCCTGATCGCCCCGCTGTTCTGGATGCTGCTGGCCTCCTTCAAGACCAACGTGGACATCTACGACACGGCCAAGTCCTTCGTGTTCACCCCCACCGGGGAGAACTACGCCAACGTGCTGCAGCGGAACAACTACTTCATCTTCATCTTCAACAGCTTCTGGGTCGCGTTCGTCTCCACCGCCCTGTCGCTGGTCCTGGGTGTCCCGGCGGCCTACGCGATGAGCCGCTTCACCATGGGCCGGTCGGCGCTGGTGGTCCTGATGGCCCGCGTCATCCCGGGCGTCTCGCTGCTGGTGCCCTGGTACTACGTATTCTCCAACCTGAAGATGGTCGGCGGCTTCGAGGTGCTGATCCTGAGCCATATGTTCGTCGCGCTGCCGCTGATCGTCTACATCATGATGAGCTACTTCGATTCGCTGCCGCTGGAACTGGAAGAGTCGGCGCAGGTGGACGGGCTCACCCCGATCGGTGCGTTCCGACGGATCACGCTGCCGCTGTCCGTCTCCGGCATCGCTACCGCCGGGATCCTGTCCTTCATCTTCTCGTGGAACAACTTCATGTTCGCCCTGGTGCTCTCCGGCTCCAAGACCAAGACCCTGCCGGTGGCGATCTTCGACTTCGTCTCCTACGCCAGCATCGACTGGGGCGGACTGATGGCCGCCGCCACGGTGGTCACCATCCCGATCATGATCATCGCGCTCTTCACGCAGAAGTACATCGTCTCCGGCCTCACCGCCGGTGCGACCAAGGGCTAGGCCACACATGACACGCATCAGCAGGATTGAAACCTTCCTCGTCGCGCCGCGCTGGCTCTTCGTCCGGATCGAGACCGAGAGCGGCATCGTCGGCTGGGGCGAGGCCAGCTGCGAAGGCCGCAGCGAGACCGTGCGCACCGCCGTCGAGCAACTCTCCGAGCTGCTGATCGGCAACGACGCGCTCCGGATCGAGGACCACTGGCAGGTGATGACCAAGGGTTCCTTCTACCGCGGCGGCCCCATCCTCGCCAGCGCAGTCTCCGGCCTGGACCAGGCACTCTGGGACATCGCAGGCAAGCACTTCAACACCCCCGTGCACCAGCTCCTGGGCGGCCACGTCCGCGACCGGATCCGGATGTACGGCTGGGTGGGAGGGGACGAGCCCAACGAGGTGGCGGACCAGATCAGCGCCCAGCTGGAGGTCGGACTCACCGCGGTGAAGATGAACGCCAGCGGCCGGATGAGCCCGGTCGCGTCGGTGGCCGAGCTCGACGGCGTCGTCCGCCGGGTCGCCGCGGCCCGCGAGGTGCTCGGGGACCACCGCGACGTCGCCGTCGACTTCCACGGCCGCTTCAGCCTGGCCAACGCCCGGCGGGTGGCGCCGCTGCTGGAACCGTACCGGCCGTTCTTCCTTGAAGAGCCCGTAGTCCCGGAAAACACCCACCTGCTGCGGGAGTTCACCTCCTCGACCACGACGCCGGTCTCCACCGGCGAGCGGCTCTACAGCCGGCAGGAATTCCTGCCGGCGCTGCAGGCCGGCATCGCCGTGGCGCAGCCGGACCTCTCGCACGCCGGCGGCATCACCGAGGTGCGCAAGATTGCCTCGCTGGCCGAAATCTACGAGGTCCAGCTGGCCCCGCACTGCCCGCTCGGGCCGCTGGCGCTGGCAGCCTGCCTGCAGGTCGGCTTCGCCACGCCCAACTTCCTGATCCAGGAACAAAGCATCGGCATCCACTACAACCAGGGTGCCGAAGTCCTGGACTACGTGGTGGACAAGAGCCCGCTCAAGTTTGTTGACGGCCATATCCAACGGCTGACCGGGCCGGGCCTCGGCATCGAGATCGACGAGGCCGTGGTCCGTGCAGCGGACAAGCGGGGCCACGCCTGGCGCGGACCGGTCTGGCGCCACCCCGACGGCGCCTTCGCAGAATGGTGAACGATATGAGAAACGCACTGACCCCCGAACACTTGCTGGCCGGAATCCGCGAGACCCGCCTCGTGGCGATCGTGCGAGGAACCGACGGCGGGGCCGCCGCCGAGGCTGCCCTCGCGGCCATGGAGGAGGGCTTCCGTTACGTCGAAATAGCCCTGACCACCCCGGATGCGCTGGCGGCGATCCGCACGGTCCGGGCGGCGGCGCCCGCAGGCTGCTTCGTCGGGGCGGGCACCGTGCTCACCGCCGCGGACGTGGAAGAAGTCGCCGACGCCGGCGGACAGTTCATGGTCACGCCCTCGCTCGCGAGCTCGATCCAGGAGTCCGCCCGCCTGGGGATTCCCGTCCTCGCGGGGGCCCTGACCCCCAGCGAGGCATACGAGGCGATGAACCGCGGCGCAACCGCGGTTAAGCTCTTCCCGGCCTCCATCGGCGGTCCCGGCTACCTCAAGGCACTCCGCGATCCCTTCCCCGGCATCCCGTTCATCGCGGTGGGCGGCGTCGGGATCAACGAGGCAGCGGGTTACTGGGACGCCGGCGCGATCGCCGTCGGACTCGGCGGCCCGCTGTTCGGCGACGCCGGCTCGGGCGGGGACCTTGCCCCGATGCGCGAACGGGCCCGCGCCTTTGTGGACCTGGCGTCCGGGTACGGCCGGCAGCCGGCCGCGGAGCCTGCACGGTGACCCTCGAGCTGCTCACCCTCGGCGAATCGATGGTCTCGCTGCGCTCCGCGGGGCCGTTGTCCGCCGGCGGCGGGCTGACCATGCACGTGGCCGGGGCGGAGTCCAACGTCGCCGTCGGCGTGGCCCGGCTGGGCCACAGCGTCGCCTGGGCCGGCGTTGTCGGGGCGGATCCGCACGGCGAGTTCATCCTGCGGCAGTTGCGCTCCGAAGGAATTGCCGTGCAGCACCGGGTGGACACCGCCCGGGCCACCGGAGTGATGTTCCTGGAACGCCGCACGGCGGACCTCAGCCGCGCCTATTACTACCGGGCCGGTTCGGCCGGGTCCACGATCAGCCGCGAGGACGTGGACCGGGCCTTCACCGCCGGCCCGCGCGTCCTGCACCTGACGGGCATCACCGCAGCCCTCAGCCCGGAGGCCCGGCGCGCCGTCGAATACGCCGCCGCGCGCGGTGCGGCGGAGGGCCTGGTGGTGTCCCTCGACGTCAACTACCGCGGCAAGCTGTGGTCCCGCGATGAGGCCCGCGCCGTCCTCACCCCGCTGGCCCGGCACGCCACGGTCCTGATCGCCTCCGACGACGAACTCGGCCTCGTCGCCGACGGCGGAGGAACACCCGGCAACGGCGGCCCCGGCTCGGCAGGAACGGAGGCCGCCGAACTGGCCATGGCCGCCGAACTGCTGGAGCGCGGAGTGGGGGAGGTGGTGGTCAAGCGCGGCGCCGCCGGCGCGGGCGTCCACACCGCCGCGGGCCGCTGGGAAGCCCCGGCCGTCCCGGTGACCAGTATCGACACCGTCGGAGCCGGCGATGCCTTCACTGCAGGCTATCTCTCGGCCCTGCTCGACGGCGGCGACGTCGCCGCCCGGCTCAAGCGCGGCACCCTCGCCGGGGCCTTTGCGGTCAGCACCGCTGGCGACTGTGAAGGCCTGCCCAGTGCCGCGGAACTGGCGCTGCTGGGCGCCGTCCCGGATGGAAGTACCCAGCGCTAAGACCCCCGCCCTGCCGGGACACCCCCGGAAGCCCTCCGCACCGACACCGAAAGCCTGGACCAGCCGTGAAAATCATTGCCGCCGAAGTCTTTGTGACCAGCCCTTCCCGCAACTTCGTCACCCTGCGGATCACCACCGAGGACGGTGTCACCGGCATCGGTGACGCGACCCTCAACGGCCGCGAACTGGCCGTCGCCGCCTATTTGAAGGAGCACGTCGCGCAGCTGCTGATCGGCAAGGACCCGCACCGGATCGAGGACACCTGGCAGTTCCTCTACCGGTCCTCGTACTGGCGCCGTGGCCCGGTCACGATGGCCGCGATCGCCGCCGTCGACATGGCCTTGTGGGACATCAAGGGCAAGCTGGCCGGCATGCCGGTCTACCAGCTCTTGGGCGGCGCTTCCCGGAACGGCCTGCGGGCCTACGGCCACGCCTCCGGATCGGACCTGGAGTCGCTGTTCGATTCGGTCCGTGAGCACCTGGCGCTGGGCTACAAGTCCATCCGGATCCAGACCGCGGTGCCCGGCATCAAGGCCGTGTACGGGGTCGCGGCGCAGGCGCAGGCCTCGGGGGAGCGGTACGACTATGAACCGGCTGGCCGCGGCGCGTTCCCACAGGAGGAGGACTGGGACACCCGGGCCTACCTGCGGCACCTGCCCACCGTGTTCGAGGCGGTCCGGAACGAGTTCGGCCCGGAAATCCCGCTGCTGCACGACGGGCACCACCGGATGACGCCGATCCAGGCCGCGAAGCTGGGCAAGGCGTTGGAACCCTACGATCTGTTCTGGCTGGAGGACTGCACTCCGGCAGAGAACCAGGAGGCACTGCGCCTGGTCCGCCAGCACACCACCACGYCGCTGGCGATCGGGGAAGTCTTCAACACCGTCTACGACTTCCAGACCCTGATCAAGGAGCAGCTGATCGACTACGTCCGCGCCGCCTCGACGCACTTTGGCGGCATCTCGCCGCTGAAGAAGATGATGGATTTCGCCGCGCAGTACCAGGTCAAGTCGGGCTTCCACGGTCCCACGGACATTTCCCCGGTCGGGTTCGCCGCCCAGCTGCACGTGGGCCTGGCCATCCATAACTACGGCATCCAGGAGTACATGCAGCACTCGGACGCGACGAACGAGGTCTTTGAGCAGTCCATGACGTTCGTCGACGGCTACCTGCACCCGGGCGACAACCCGGGCATCGGCGTCGAGTTCAATGAAGAGGCCGCCGCGGCCTACCCGTACCAGCAGGCCTACCTGCCCTATAACCGACTGGTCGACGGAACGGTCCACGACTGGTGACCGGGCTCCTGCGGTGAACTGCGGCTGCACCGGAAGCAGCCGCTGAAACGACGAAGGTCCCGGGCGGCGAGTCGATGCTCAGCCGCCCGGGACCTGGCTCGTTAAGGCCCGGACGCGGGCCCGCAGCGGGTCCGGCCTAGTGGACCAGTTCCCGGGTCATTCCGAACGGCACCTGGTCCGAGAGCGCCGCCGTGTAGTGCCCGGGCTTGTGCCGGGTCAGCAGGATGYCGTGGGTGCCGGTGAGCATGGCCAGTCGCTGCAGCCCTAGGACGGCGTCATTGAGCCGGTCGTCCAGCACCCGGCGGTTCTCGACCTGGATCTCGATGCATTCGTTAGCTGTCGTCATCGCACTGTCTTCCTTGAAGTGGATTGCCGTGGAACCCAGCGGCTGAAGCGAGAATAACGTCTGATTTAAATGTGAGTCAACTCACCACGCGGGCGGGTTCCAGGCCGTGTCGAGCCCGGGAAACGCGCTGGGCTTCGAACCGCGATAATCTTCACGGAAGAAATAACCACACACTGAAGAGGCGGATGCGGGCAATGGCTCAGGACCAATCAGGGAAATCGTCCGGCTGGTGGCGGGTCTTCCACGACAAATTCGTGGTGGAGGAACGCTACATGAGCCCGGATGCGCGCCGGAATCTGTACCGGATCGCCGTCGCACTCATGATTCTCGGCGCCGCGCTGTTCGTCTTTATCCTGGTCAGCGTGCTTCAGCACACCGGCATCAGCGTGGTGGATGAGCCGGTGCGCTCCGGCCTGGTGAAGCTGCGTGGGGAACCGACCACGACGATCATGATCATCCTGGCCATCGTTTTCGGCCCCATCGGGCTGCCGATCATCATCCTGGTTTTCACTGTTGTCTGGGGGCTGCTGGCCAAGCACGCGTGGCGGCCGATGGTCCTCGCTGGTGGGATGCTCACCGGGGTCATCCTGGCGCAGCTCATCGGCCGGACGGTCGAGCGGCACCGGCCGCCGGTGGACCTCATGCTCTTCGGGGCCGACACCACCTTCTCGTTCCCCTCCGGGCACGTCCTGGGAGCATGTGACTTCCTCCTGATCACGACGTTCCTTATCTTTTCGCGCCGCAAGAACCCGAAGGCGGCCGTCGCCGGATTCGTCGTGGCCGGCATCGGGATCTTTTTTGCCGCCGTGAGCCGGCTGTACCTCGGCTACCACTGGACCACGGATGCCGCGGCCTCGCTCTCGATCTCGTTTGTGATCCTTGGCGCCGTGATCCTGCTGGACACCTGGCGGACCGCGCGGATTCCGGGCGAGCAGATCACCGGGGAACTTTCCAAACAGGAGACCGGAGCCGAATAAAGGCCCGGAGATGCGGGGCGCGCTGCCGGTCAGCGCGCCCTGCGTCGTTTAAGCTCCGCGAGGAGCCTGGCGTTGGCCGCCTCCAGCTCCAGGACCTTGGCCACGCCGGCCAGGTTCAGCCCCTCCTCAAGCAGTTCGCTGATCCGCCGGAGGACGGCGAGGTCCGCGTCGCTGTACTGCCGCGTTCCGCCCGCGGTGCGGTCCGGCGTGAGGAGGCCCTTCCGTTCGTAAAGCCGGATGTTCTGCTGGCCGGTTCCGATCAATTGGGCCACCACGGAGATCGCGTAGACACCGGCGTCGCCGTCACGGTCCGCCATTGCGCGGCTCCTTCCTGTCTTCCCGAAATTCCCCTTGCATCAGTTTGGCACCGGTGCTATAAAAAATCTATATCCACCACCACAGATACTGGGTGCTGGATAGACAGAAAACCTGGGACTCTCACATGAAGGAGTGGGAAATGATGTTGATGCGTACGGACCCGTTCCGTGAACTGGACCGGCTGACCCAGCAGGTCTTTGGAACGGCGGCACGCCCCGCCGCCATGCCCATGGATGCGTGGCAGGAGGACGGCGAGTTTGTCGTCGCATTCGATCTTCCCGGAGTCAACGTTGACTCGGTCGATCTCGATATCGAGCGCAACGTCCTGACCGTCAGGGCCGAACGGCGCGAGCCAGCGCAGCCCAATGTCGAGCTGATTGCCTCGGAACGGCCACGCGGGGTCTTCAGCCGCCAACTCATCCTGGGCGAGACGCTGGACACCGAAAACGTCAAGGCGAGCTACGCCGACGGCGTCCTGACGCTCCGGATTCCGGTGCTGGAGCAGGCCAAGCCGCGGAAGATCGAAATCACGCACACGCAGGACAAGCTGCAGGAGATCGGGAAGTAGCAGTGCCGGGGCGGATGCCCTGGGGCGGCCGAGGAGAGCGGGGGCCGGGTCCTGCCGGGTTGGCAGGCGGTCCCCGCTTGGTCCGGGGCAGTGGCTTCGCAATCCAGCCAGGGGGTGAGTCGATGAATCGTGATCCGCGCGGATTCTACGGCGCCTTGCGGGTCACGCCGGATGCGACGCCGGCGGAGATCCAGCGGTCCTTCCGGGCGCTGATGAGACGCCGTCATCCCGACGTCGAAGCCGCCGCCCCGGCCGCGTCCGGCACCGCGACCGGCGCCGCGTCCGGCGTCGTGCCCGATGGCGCGGAGGAGGTTCGGCGCATTCTTGAGTCCTACGCCGTCCTAAGGAATCCGAAATCCCGGGCGGAGTACGACCCCTACGCCCGCCCGGCCGGCAGGGGCGACAATGCCCCAGCTGGCCGGGACATTCCGGTGCGCCACCACCGCGGCGAGGAGCCGGTCCTGCGCGTTACCCCGGTGCGGTGGGAGCGGGGGCCCGAATGACGCGGGCGCCTGTTTCCCGGCGGCGTCGCACCCCACATCCGCACTCCACATCCGCACCTCACATCCGCACCCTGGCAGCAGCACAAGAAAAGGAGTACAGCCATGAGCGCATGGCGGCGTTACGACTCGCACCTCATCCCGGCCTTCCACGAACGGTTCGAGGAACGCTGGGGAGAGGGCACCGCACCGTTCCTTGACCCGGAAGCCCACGAACTTCCCCTCCCGCGTGCGCAATGGATCAACGTGGACACCGGCGCCGCGCTGGCCGTGGTGCCGGTCTGGACCGCCGAGGACAGCCAGCACCGCTCGTTCGGGGTGTTCTATTTGCCGCCGGCCGGGGACATCTGGGTGCTCCGGCCGGGGTTCACCGGCTACCTCGAGCCGGCGGCGGATGAGGCGGAACAGCTGCTGAGCCTGCGGAACGACGCGTTCAAGAAGGCCGTCGCCCACGCCAAGGGGTTCCTCTTCGGGCCGGAGGCCGCCACCTACTAGGCGCTGGCCGCACCGGTGGATGTCGACGCGCCGGTTGTGGCGCGGGCACCCGCCGGGGCCTAAAATCAATCAACCACCAGCGCAACTGCATAGGGGATCCGCCAATGAATGCTTCCGCCCACGATCTGGCCGCCCTGCTGCCGGCCGATTTCACCTTGGGCGTGGCGACCGCCGCCTTCCAGATCGAGGGGGCGCTGGACGAGGACGGGCGCGGGCCCTCGGGGTGGGACATGTTCGCGGCCAAGCCCGGCACGATCGTCAACGACCACAGCCCGGCCATCGCCTGCGACCACTACCACCGGATGCCCGAAGATGTGGCGCTGATGAAGGAGCTGGGGATCGATTCCTACCGGTTCTCCTTGTCCTGGCCCCGGATCCAGCCCGGCGGCAGCGGTCCGGTCAATCCCAAAGGCCTGGACTTCTACGACCGGCTGATCGACCTGCTGCTGGCCAACGGGATCTCCCCGATGGCCACGCTGTACCACTGGGATACGCCGTTGGAACTGGACGAGGCCGGCGGCTGGATGAACCGGGACACGGCCTACCGGCTGGGCGAGTTCGCCGCCATCGCCGCGGCGGCCTACGGGGACCGGGTGGCCCGCTGGGTGACCATCAACGAACCGGCCACGGTGAGTGCGAACGGCTACATGCTGGGCGTTCACTCCCCGGGCGAGGCCCACATGCTCAAGGCGCTTCCGAGCGTCCACCACCAGCTGCTGGGCCACGGGCTCGCGATGCAGGCACTTCGCGCGGCGAAGGTGCCCGGCGAAATCGGCCTGACCAACGTGTATTCGCCCATGGTTCCGGCCTCGGCCAATCCGCTGGACAAGGTCAGTGCCGGGCTCATGGATATGGCCCAGAACCGCCTGTACGCGGACCCGGTGCTGCTGGGCAAGTACCCGGACGCCGTCAGGGCCGCCACCTTCTTCTCCTCCTTCAGCCCGTCCAGCGAGGACATGGAGCTGATCTCGCAGCCGCTGGACTTCTACGGGCTGAACTACTACATGCCCACCCGCGTGGCTGCCGGGCCGGGTGAGGGGACGGTGCCCAAGGGCATGGCCGAGGCCATGGGCAACGACCTCGACGGCGACGGATCCCCGACGCCGTTCCACGTCCAGAGCTTCCCGGACACCGAGATCACGGCCTACGGCTGGCCGATCAAGCCGGACTACATGGCCGTGGCGCTGGCGGAGATGGCCGAGCGCTACCCGGAACTGCCGCCGGTCTACATCACCGAAGGCGGCGCCAGCTTTGAAGACCTGGAGATCCACGACGCGGACGGCCGGCTGATCGTCCCGGATGAGCGCCGCGTCCGGTATCTCGCCGAGCACATCGAGGCTGCCATCGAGGCCACCTCGCCCGGCGGCGCGGCCGAGTCGATCGACCTTCGCGGCTACTACGTGTGGTCGCTCATGGACAACTTTGAGTGGTCCGCCGGTTACAAGCAGCAGTTCGGCCTGCTGCACGTGGACCGGGACACCATGGTCCGCACGCCGAAGGCCTCCTACTTCTGGCTCCGCGAGCTCATGGCGGCCCGAAAGCGGGACGCCTCCGGTGCGGGCGCCGCCGTCGAAACCCCGGCAGCCGGAGCTGACACGCAAGCTGAAACCGCGGCCGGAACCCAGACGGCCGGCTAGAGGAGCTCCAGCTCCTGCAGGCGCTTGGCGATGCCGGCGCCGTCGGGGGAGTAGATCCACGGGACCGTGGAGCCCGTGTGGTCGCCGTCGACGGAGTGGCCGCCGGCCAGCACGGCCTCACCGGTGGACAGCTGGCGGATGCCGATCGCGGCCACGCGGTCGCCGTGGTCCTTGGCGAACTGCGAATAGATGGCCTCGTCATGCTGGCCGTTGTCGCCGAACAGGAGCCAGCGCATGTTGGGGAACTCCTGCGCCAGCAGTTCCAGGTTCCGCCGTTTGTGGTCCTGGCCGCTGCGGAACCAGCGGTCGTGGGTCAGGCCCCAGTCGGTCAACAGCAGGGCGCCGGTGGGGTACATGTTGCGGGTGATGAAGCGTGCCAGCGTGGGGGCGGCGTTCCACGGGCCGGTGGACAGGTAGATCACCGGAGCCTCGGGGTGCTCCACCAGCAGCCGGTCCATCAGCACGGCCATGCCCGGGGTCGCCATCCGGGCCCGTTCGTTGAGCACAAAGGTGTTCCACAATGCCAGGAACGGCCGGGGCAGAGCCGTGACCATGATCGTGTCGTCAATGTCCGAGACGATGCCCAGCGTGGTGTCCGGGGAAATGACGTAGATCATCGATTCCGCAGGCTCGGTGCCCTCGGCGCGCAGCACGGCGCGGTGCCAGCCCGGCGTCAATGACACCGGGACAACCGTGTCCACGAGGCCGCCGCGATCGGCGTGCACCCAGGTGGTGACGCCGCCGATTTCGATCTCCACCTCGACGAACTGGATCGGGACAGACGTGAAGGCACGCCAGCCGCGGATATTCTGGTTGCCGTTCTGGGCAGCCTGCTCCGCCCGGCTGCCGGGAGTGGGCTTGCTCGTGAGCAGCACGCGGCCCAGCACCCGGACCCACTCGGTGGAGCCGTAGCCCTGGTAGGCGATGGTTTGCGGGCTGAACTTCCAGCGCCGGGCTGCCTTGAGGCGGAGGTGGTTGACCGAGTCCGAGACCCAGTGGGCCAGCCGGAAGGCCTGGCTGCCCGAGACCTTCTTGTCCGGCTGTGGTTGCTGCGCTGGTTCCTGCGACGCCAATTCCATACCTCCACTCTCCCACAGCGGCAGGTCCGGCCGGCGTTGCGTCCGCCCTCAGGCGTCGCCCAGCAGTTCACGCAGCCTGGCGGCGTTGCGCACGGCGTTGCCGCCGCCGTCGTTGTTGAAATAGGCGTAGACATCCTTGCCGGACGCCAGCCATTCGCGGATTCGGTCCGCCCACCAAGTGAGTTCCTGCTCGGAGTAGGAACCAGCGTAGAGGTGGTCCGGATCCGGCCCGTGCAGCCGCACGTAGACGAAGGGCGCCGTGGCCCGCAGGATGCAGGGCAGTTGGGCGCCGCTCATGACGCAGTAGGCGGCGCCGTGCCGTTCGAGCAACTCATACACCGCCGGGTGGTCCCAGCTGGGGTGCCGGAACTCCACGCTCACGCGGATCCAGCCGGGCAGGGCGGCCAGGAAGTAACCCAGCCGGGCGTCGTCGCGGGCGAAATCCGGCGGCAGCTGGACCAGCAACACGGCCCGCTTGTCACCCAGCTCGTGCCAGCACCGCGCAATCCGCTCCACCCAGGCTTCCGGGCCGTAGAGCTTCTTGCCGTGGCTCAGCCCCCGCGGCGCCTTGACGGACATGGTGAAGCCCTCCGGCAGCCGCCGCTGCCACCCGGCGAAGGAACTCTCCCGCGGCCAGCGGTAGAAACTCGCGTTTAGCTCCACCGTGGTGAACCGCGAGGCGTAGTGGGCCAACCGGTCCCGTGCCGGCAGCCCGGGCGGATAGAGCACACTTTCCCAGTGGTCATAGCTCCAGCCGCTGGTTCCGATGTGCGGCGCACCCGGAGCCCGGAAATCCTGTTCGGGCATGCCTGAATCCTAGCCCGGGCGGGCGGCCGCGCCCAGCCCTCTGCCCCCTGGAGGAGCGCCGGGCTCCTCGTCCGGCAGCGTCCCGTGTGGCACTGTAAGAGGCATGGCACGCATCGAGGATTACGCAATGGTCGGCGATCTGCACACCGCCGCCCTGATCAGCACGGAAGGCTCCATCGACTGGCTGTGCCTGCCCCGCTTCGACTCGCCCGCCTGCTTCAACGCCCTGCTGGACACCCCCAAGGCGGGCCGCTGGCTGCTGGCGCCGGCGTCCGGCGGCGAATGCACCCGGCGGCGTTACCGCAAGAACACCCTCATCCTTGAGACTGAATGGGAGACCGAGGACGGCAAGGCCAAGGTCATCGATTTCATGTCGCCGCGCGACGGGGCAGCGGACATCGTGCGGATCGTGGTGGGGATCCGCGGGACGGTCAGGATGCGCGGCGAGCTGGCGCTGCGCTTCGACTACGGCCACATCGTTCCCTGGGTGCGCCACGACGAACACGGGATCCACGCGGTGGCCGGCCCGGATGCCGCATACCTGGTCACGGAGGCGCCGCTCCGGGGCGAGCACATGGAGACCGCCAGCGACTTCACCGTCAAAGCCGGGCAGCGCATTCCCTTCGTGCTGACGTGGGCGCCCAGCCACCTCGGCCGTCCGCGCAGGGTGGATCCGGAAGGCGTCCTCGCAGCCACCGAAGCGTTCTGGCAGCAATGGTCGGCCAAGTGCCATGTGACCGGCCCCTACCGTGACGCCGTGCTGCGCTCGCTGATCACCCTAAAGGCCCTGACCTTCGCTCCGACCGGCGGCATTGTGGCCGCCGTGACCACCTCCCTGCCGGAGGAGCTCGGCGGCCAACGCAACTGGGACTACCGCTACTGCTGGCTCCGTGACGCGACCCTGACGCTCCAGGCGCTGCTGGCCTACGGCTACTCCGAGGAGGCCGCGGCGTGGCGCAACTGGCTGCTGCGGGCGGTGGCCGGGGATCCGGCCGACCTGCAGATCATGTACGGCCTGCACGGCGAGCGGAGGCTTCCGGAAATGACGCTGGACTGGCTGGCCGGCTACGAGGGGTCGGCGCCCGTCCGGATCGGCAATGGCGCGGCGGGGCAGCTGCAGCTGGATGTCTGGGGCGAGGTGCTGGACTGCCTTGCCCTGACCCGGACCTCGCTGCTGCAGGACGGCGATGATTCCTGGGACGTCCAGGTGGCGCTGATGGAGCATCTGGAGACCGCCTGGGACCGGCCGGACAACGGTCTTTGGGAGATGCGCGGACCGCGCCGCCATTTCACCCACTCCAAGGTGATGGCCTGGGTGGCGGCGGACCGGATGGTCAAGGGCGTCCGTGATTTCGGCCTCTCCGGCCCGGCGGACCGCTGGGAGGCCCTGCGGGACAAGATCCACGCCGATGTGATGGCCAACGGTTTCGACGCCGAACGCAACACCTTCGTGCAGTCCTATGGGCGGCCCGAACTCGACGCCAGCCTGCTGCTGATTCCTCGGGTGGGCTTCCTTGCCCCGGATGATCCGCGGGTTATCGGCACCATCGAGGCGGTGCAGCGGGAACTCACCCAGGACGGCTTTGTGCTCCGCTACCGGCAGGATCAGAGCGACGACGGCGTCCCCGGCGGCGAGGGTGTCTTCCTCGCGTGTTCCTTCTGGCTGGTGGACGCGCTGATCGGTGCCGGGCGGCGCCGTGAGGCCAGGGAGCTGTTCGAACGGCTGCTGGCGCTGCGCAACGACGTCGGGCTCCTGAGCGAGGAATGGGACGTCGAGGGGGCGCGGCAACTGGGGAACACGCCCCAGGCTTTCAGCCACTTTGCCCTGGTGCGCAGCGCCCTCCACCTGCAGGGGGACGGCCGCTGACCCGGGCTGCTGAAACCGCCCGCCAACCGGGCCGCCCGGCGGCGTAGGTCATGGCCCCGAGGCGGATCCGGACTTTCCTCCAGAGCTTAGATAAGTATACTTACTAATATCCCCAGGCGGGGTGGAGGATTGAAGGAGTATGCAATGGCTGGATATTTCGAGCTCGTGGATGCGCCCGACGGCGGCTACCGGATTCGGATGGTGGACGCTGCCGGGGACCTGATGGCCGTCTCGGTTACCTTCCCCACGAAGCGCGCGGCCGTGGCCGGCATCGCCCAGGCGCGGGAGATCGCCGGCACCGGCCTGATCCGTGACCGCAGCGGCGACAGCCAGTCGGCCGTCATGGCCTCCCTGGCCAAGCGGCGGACCGGCGGGGGCGCCGGACGCGGCTCCTCGCTCTCCGGCGGCACCCTGGCGGCCACGAAGCGTACCCGTGCCCACCACTGACAACCAGCCCGCCAGGGAGCGCCAGGCCGCGGTCCTGTTCGACGTCGACGGGACGCTGGTCGACTCGTCCTATATCCACACGCTCGCGTGGTGGCAGGCCTTCCGGCAGGCGGGCTATGACGTCCCGATGGCCAGCATCCACCGCTCGGTGGGGATGGGCGGGGACCGGATCCTCGACCGTCTGCTGCCGGAAACCGCGATCCGGACGGCGACGCGGACATCATGACCTCCCATGCCGCCGTCTTCTCTACTTTCTGGCCCTCGCTGCGCCGGCTCGACGGTGCGCGGGAGCTGCTGGCGCAGTGCTTCGAGTCGGGCCTCGCCGTCGCGCTCGCCTCTTCCGCCCGGGACCGGGACCTCGAAATTCTCCGCGCCACCATCGACGCCGATGCCTACATCCACGCCGCCACCAGCTCCGCGGACGCGAAGGAAAGCAAGCCCGCGCCGGACATCCTGGCCGCGGCGCTCAAAGCCGTCGACGTACCCGCCGGCAACGCCGTTTACGTGGGGGACGCCGTCTGGGATATTTACGCCGCCGGAAAGCTGGACATCCCGGCGATCGGCCTCACCTGCGGGGGCACCAGCGAGGCTGAACTCCTTGCAGCCGGCGCCGCGGAGGTCTATGAAAGCCCGCGGGCGCTGCTGGACAACCTCGCCGGGAGCGCCATCGGCAAGCTGGCCGCGCGGGTCCGGGGCAACTGACGCCCCCGGCCCGCACCCCCSGCCCCCTTCCCCAACTGTTCCCCTCAGACCGCAACCGAAAGGCAAGCACATGAAGGCACTTACTTGGCAGGGCAAACGGTCCGTAAGCGTGGAAGAAGTTCCGGATCCGGTGCTCCAGGAACCCACTGACGCGATCGTGCGCATCACCTCGACGGCTATTTGCGGCTCGGACCTGCACCTTTACGAGACCCTCGGCCCCTACATGCACAAAGGCGACATCGTCGGCCATGAGCCAATGGGCGTCGTCGTGGAGGTGGGCAGCGCCGTCACCAACCTGGCCAAGGGTGACCGCGTGGTCATCCCGTTCAACATTTCCTGCGGCCACTGCTTCATGTGCCGCCAGGGCCTGCAGTCCCAGTGCGAAACGACCCAGGTCAAGGAGAAGGGTTCCGGCGCCTCACTCTTCGGCTTCTCCGAGCTGTACGGCTCCGTGCCGGGCGGCCAGGCGGAATACCTGCGGGTCCCGCACGCCGACTACGGCCCCATCAAGGTGGGATCGGAACTCCCGGACGAGCGCTACCTCTTCCTCTCGGATATCCTGCCCACGGCCTGGCAGGGCGTGAAGTACGCGGACGTACCCGACGGCGGCACCCTCGCGGTGCTGGGCCTGGGACCCGTGGGACAGTTCGCCTCGCGGATCGGCAAACACTTCGGCCTGCGCGTCATTGGTGTCGATCCCGTGCCGGAGCGCCGCGCGATGGCGGAACGGCACGGCGTCGAGACCCTTGACTACTCCAAGGGCGTGGCCGATGAGCTGCGCTCGATGACCCAGGGCCGCGGCGCCGACTCGGTCGTGGACGCGGTCGGCATGGAGGCCCATGATTCGCCCGTGGCTGCCTTCGCCCAGCACGCGGCCGGGCTGTTGCCGGACAAGCTGGCACAGAAGGCCTTCGAGACCGTCGGAGTGGACCGGGTGTCCGCCCTGCACACGGCGCTGGATGCGGTCCGCCGGGGCGGCACCGTCTCGCTGAGCGGAGTCTACGGCGGCAGCGCGACCCCGATGCCTCTGATGCACATGTTCGACAAGCAGATCCAGTTGCGGATGGGCCAGTGCAACGTGCGGCGGTGGACCGAGGACCTGCTGCCGCTGGTCGAAGCCGACGCCGACCCGCTGGGGGTTATGGACCTCGTGACGCACCAGGCCAGCCTGGACGAAGCCCCGGCCATGTATGAAAAGTTCCAGAAGAAGCAGGACGGCTGCATCAAGGTTGTCCTGAAGCCGTAGCGGTGCCGCTGCCGGTCTGTCCTCCGGGGGCCGACCGGCAGCGAGACTGCCCTTGAAAACACGTAGGAACGCGGGCGGATATGCCGAAAACCTGTCCTGTCACTCGTTCCTGGATTGGGATATGCTCCTGAAATGGCACCGCGAAGTTTTCTTCAATGGCCGGTTATCCGGCAGCTGAGCACCGGCGATTTGCTGGGGCGCGGGCCCGCCGTGACCTCGGCCAAGACCCAGGCGATCGCGCCGCGCACCGCCACGGCGGACCGCGTCGTGCAGAGCGTCTGCCCTTACTGCGCGGTCGGCTGCGGACAGCGCGTCTACGTCAAGGACGAGAAGGTTGTCCAGATCGAGGGCGACCCCGATTCGCCCATTTCGCGCGGCCGGCTGTGCCCCAAGGGCTCCGCCAGCGAACAGCTGGTTAACTCGCCGGGCCGGCAGACCAAGGTCCTGTACCGTGCCCCGCGCGCCAAGGAATGGCAACGGCTGGACCTTTCCACCGCCGTCGACATGATCGCCGACCGGTTCATCGAAAGCCGGCGCAGGACCTGGCAGCAGGAAGACGACGAAGGCCGCCTGCTGCGGCGCACCATGGGTATCGCCTCGTTGGGCGGGGCCACCCTGGACAACGAAGAGAACTACCTGATCAAGAAGCTCTTCACCGCCGCCGGGGCGGTACAGACGGAGAACCAAGCCCGTATATGACACTCCGCCACGGTTCCCAGTTTGGGAGCCTCGTTTGGACGCGGTGGTGCAACGCAATCACTGCAGGACATGGCCAACGCCGACTGCATCATCATTCAGGGATCCAACATGGCCGAGTGCCATCCGGTCGGATTCCAGTGGGTGGCGGAGGCCAAGGCGCGCGGAGCCAAGGTCATCCACATCGACCCCCGGTTCACGCGCACCTCGGCGGTCGCTGACAAGCACTTGCCGATCCGGGCCGGATCCGACGTCGTGCTCCTTGGTGCCCTCATCAACTACGTCATCGCCAATGACCTGTGGTTCAAGGAGTACGTGACCGCGTACACCAACGCGGCCACGCTGGTCCACGAGGATTACCGCGACGCCGAGGACCTGGGCGGCCTGTTCTCCGGGTTCGATCCGGAGAAGGGCGCCTACGACAACTCGTCCTGGGCCTACGAGGAGGCCGAGGAAGGCTCCATCGGCGAACCGGCCGGTCCTGAGCACGGCGCAGAGGCCGGCGCCCGGGCCTCCGGTGATACCTTCGGCAGCGGCGGCCCGCCCCTCGAGCACGCCGAGGTGCTGCGGGACGACACGCTCCAGAACCCCCGGACCGTCTTCCAGATCGTGAAGCGGCACTACGCCCGCTACACCCCGGAGATGGTGCGCGACATGTGCGGCATCAGCGAAGCGGATTTTGCCTATCTGGCGAAGGCCCTCACGGAGAACTCCGGCCGCGACCGGACCACCTGCTTCGCCTATGCCGTGGGCTGGACCCAGCACTCCCTGGGAGCGCAGTTCATCCGCGCCGCCGCCATCCTTCAGCTGCTGCTGGGGAACGTGGGACGCCCCGGCGGCGGAATCATGGCCCTGCGCGGCCATGCCAGCATCCAGGGCTCTACCGACATTCCCACGCTGTTCAACCTGCTGCCCGGCTACCTGCCGATGCCCAGCGCCGGCCGGCACGACACCCTGGAGGAGTACCTCAAGGCGAACGCCTCGAAAAACCAGAAGGGATTCTGGGCCGACGCCGACGCGTACACCATCAGCCTGCTCAAGGCCTGGTGGGGTGACGCGGCGACCGCGGACAACGACTGGGCGTACGACTACCTGCCCCGCCTGACCGGTGCCCACGGGACCTACGAGACCGTCATGAGCATGCTCCGGGACGAGGTGGAAGGCTACTTCCTGCTTGGCCAGAACCCTGCGGTCGGCTCGGCCCACGGCCGGATGCAACGCCTGGGCATGTCCCACCTGAAGTGGCTGGTGGTCCGCGACCTGAACATGATCGAATCGGCGACCTGGTGGAAGGACGGCCCGGAAATCGAATCCGGGGAGCTCCGCACCGAGGACATTGAGACCGAGGTCTTTTTCCTGCCGGCGGCAACGCACGTGGAGAAGGCCGGGTCCTTTACCCAGACCCAGCGGCTGCTGCAGTGGCGCCACCAGGCCGTGGCCCCGCCGGGCGAGTGCCAGAGCGAACTCCAGTTCTTCTACGAACTGGGGCACCGGATCCGGCAGAGGCTTGCCGGTTCCCAGGACGAACGGGATCGGCCGCTGCTGGACCTGACGTGGGACTACCCCACTGACGACCACGGCGATCCGGACCCCGAGTCGGTGCTTGCCGAAATCAACGGCCGTCACCTGACCGGCCCCGACGCGGGCAAGCCCCTCTCCGCCTACACCGAACTCCGCGCCGACGGCTCCACGACGGCGGGCTGCTGGATCTACACCGGCGTCTACGCCGACGGCGTCAACCAGGCAGCCAACCGGAAGCCGGGCCAGGAGCAGGGCCCCGCGGCCCCCGAGTGGGGCTGGGCGTGGCCGGCCAACCGGCGGATCCTGTACAACCGGGCCTCCGCCGATCCGGACGGCAAGCCGTGGAGCGAACGCAAGAAATACATCTGGTGGGACGAGGAGCAGGGCAAGTGGGTGGGCGACGACGTCCCGGACTTCCCGCCGACCCTCGCCCCCGGCAGCAAGCCCGACCCGTCGGTGGGCGGTCCGGCCGCGCTCAGCGGCGACGATCCGTTCATCATGCAGTCTGACGGCAAGGGCTGGCTGTTCGCGCCGAAGGGACTCGTGGACGGTCCGTTGCCGACCCACTACGAGGCGCAGGAGTCGCCAGTGGCCAACGGGCTGTACCCGCAGCAGCAGAGCCCGGCGCGCCTGAAGTACCCCCGGAAGGACAACCTCAGCGCGCCCAGCGCAGGCGACCCTGGCGCTGACGTCTACCCGTTCGTGTTCACCACGTACCGGCTCACCGAGCACCACACGGCCGGGGGCATGAGCCGATGGCTGCCGTACCTGTCCGAGCTGCAGCCGGAGATGTTCTGCGAGGTCTCGCCGGAACTGGCCGCCGAGCGCGGACTGGAGCCGTACGGCTGGGCCACCATCATCTCGGCGCGCTCGGCCATCGAGGCGAAGGTGCTGGTCACGGAGCGGATGACGCCGCTGACCGTGGGTGGCCACACCGTGCACCAGATCGGGCTGCCCTATCACTGGGGCGTCGGGAACAGCGCCGTCGTCAGTGGCGACGCTGCCAACGACCTGCTGGGCGTGACCCTCGACCCCAACGTCCAGATCCAGGAATCGAAGGTGGCCTCCTGTGACATCCGCCCTGGGCGCAGGCCGCGGGGACCGGAGCTGCTGGCGCTCGTCGCCGAGTACCAGGCGCGGGCCGGGCTCACGGTGGAGACCAGTAACAGCACGGTGACCCATCCGGCCGCCGAGGGCGAACATCCGGGCGGGCAGACGCCGTGATCCCCGCCCCGCCAGCTGCCCCGAGCGCAGCACATCTTGCCCGGTCCGGGTGGCGGCACATCGCCGCCGCCCGGACACCGACCCGACTTTGGAGGACCGAATGGGCCAGCTGACCGGACCGACCGACCCCACCGCCGATGCCCACTGGGAGCACAACCATCCGCGCAAGGGGTTCTTCACCGACACATCGATTTGCATCGGCTGCAAGGCCTGCGAAGTTGCCTGCAAGGAGTGGAACCACAACCCGCAGGACGGAAACCTCGAACTGCTCGGGTCCTCCTATGACAACACCGGGTCGCTGGGTGCCAGCACCTGGCGGCATGTCGCCTTCATCGAACAGGGCCAGGAGCGCATTGCTGAGGCCCGGGAATCAGGCCGTGCCCTGGTCAGCCTTGGCATGCCGCGCATCGGTCCGCCGGCCCCACCCAGCGTGGCGGACCTCGCTGACGCCGATACCACCCCGCCGGACACGGCGGACTTCCGCTGGCTGATGTCCTCTGACGTCTGCAAGCACTGCACGCACGCCGGATGCCTCGACGTCTGCCCCACCGGAGCGTTGTTCCGCACCGAGTTCGGCACCGTCGTTGTCCAGGACGACGTCTGCAACGGCTGCGGAACCTGCGTGGCCGGGTGTCCGTTCGGCGTGATCGAGCGCCGCAGCAACGGCACCGTGAAGGTTGCCGCCAGCAGGGAGGAACAGCACGCCAAGCATGCCGACGTCCCCAACGCGGGCGTCGCCCAGAAGTGCACCCTGTGTTACGACCGGCTGGTGGCCGACGAGACGCCCGCGTGCGCCAAGGCCTGCCCGACGACGTCCATCAAGTTCGGCGACCACGACGACATGGTGGAGACCGCCAAGGAACGGGTTGCCACCCTGCACGCCCAGGGCATGACCGAGGCCCGGCTGTACGGCGCGAACGAGAACGACGGCGTCGGCGGAACCGGTTCTGTCTTCCTGCTGCTGGATGAACCCGAGGTCTACGGCCTCCCGCCGGACCCGCGGGTGCCCACGGCGGACCTGCCGAAGATGTACCGGCGGGCCGGCATGGCGGTAGCCGGCATGGCCGTCGCCGCCGCGGTGGCGTTCCTGGGAGGACGCGAGTGACGCTCTCGGAATTCGACAGCTTCCGGCCCACCGAGCCTGCCCGACGCCGGCGGGAGGGCGGTAAACGCGGCACCGGCCGGCGCAGGGAAAACGGTGACGGCTCCCGGGAAGTGCCCATGGTGCCGGAACCTGAATTCACCTCGTACTACGGCCGTCCGGTGGTCAAGCCGGCCCCCTGGGGCGACGACGTCGCCGCATACCTCTTCCTCGGCGGTGTTGCCGGGGGCTCTGCGCTGCTGGCAGCCGGCGGCCAGTTGAGCGGACGGCCGCTGCTGCGCCGGAACGCCCGGCTCGGTGCCCTCGGCGCCGTCGGCCTCGGCGCTGGCGCCCTGGTCAAGGACCTCGGACGCCCGGAGCGCTTCCTGAACATGCTGCGCACCTTCAAGGTGACCTCGCCGATGAGCGTCGGCTCGTGGATCCTGAGCGCGTTTAGCGCGGGAGCCGGCGTGGCCGCCGTCGCGGAGATCGACCGGATGAGCGGCGAACGGCTGCCGCTGGGACCGCTGCGGGGCGTGCTCCGCGCCGTCGAAGGCCCGGCCGGCCTCGAAGCCGCCGTCTTCGCGGGACCGCTGGCGGCCTACACGGCCGTCCTGCTGGGCGACACCGCGACGCCGACCTGGAACGAGATGCACGGGGAACTGCCGTTCGTGTTCGTCAGCTCCGCCAGCCTGGCCTCCGCGGGGCTCGCGATGGTGACAACCCCGGTCCGCGAGGCCGGACCCGCTCGGAACCTCGCGCTGCTCGGCGTGGTCGGGGACGTGGTGGCGATGAAGATCATGGAACGGCGGATGGATCCGGTGGCCGCGGAGCCCCTGCACCAAGGCAAAGCCGGCACCATGCTGAAGTGGAGCGAGCGGCTTGTCCTGGCCGGCGGACTGGGCACCCTGCTCGGAGGCCGGAACCGGGCGGTCGCGGCGGCGTCGGGACTGGCGTTGCTGGCAGGCTCGGCACTCACCCGCTTCGGCGTGTTCGAGGCCGGGCTCGCCTCGGCCAAGGATCCCCGCTACACGATCGAACCGCAGAAGCGGCGCCTGGCGGCGCGGCGTGCCGCCGGCATTACCGGCGACGCCATCACCACCGGCAGCTGACGCGCCGGCAGCTGACGATCCGGGCCCGGGCAGTCAGCCCTGCTCGGGCCGTCGGCGCGCCGGGTCTAGCGGATCCGGATGCCCTGGCCCGCCGTCGTATGGCCGATCACCGGGTAGCCGGGCACCTCGCCCACCACGAGCAGGCCGCCGGAGGTTTGCGCGTCCGCCAGCAGCAGCAGGTCATCCTCCGTGATCCCGGTGTCGGCGTCGAGGTGGGCGCGCACCCAGTCGAGGTTGCGCTTGGTGCCGCCGGAGACGAATCCGTCGCGGAGCGCCGCCCGGGCGCCGTCCACCAGGGGGACGGACTGCAGGTCAATGACGGCGCCGATCCCGGAGGCGCGGACCATCTTGTAGAGGTGTCCCAGCAAGCCGAAGCCGGTGACGTCGGTGGCCGCCTTGACCCCGGCGGTTAGGGCGGCGTCGGAGGCGTCGCGGTTGAGCCGCGCCATCGTCTCGATCGCTTCGGCGAAGACCTCGCCGGTCTGCTTGTGGCGGTTGTTGAGCAACCCGACGCCGATGGGCTTGGTCAGCGTGATGGGCAGTCCGGGCTCGGCGGCGTCGTTGCGCAGCAACCGATCGGGGTGGGCGACGCCGGTGACGGCCATGCCGTATTTGGGCTCCGGATCGTCGATGGAGTGGCCGCCCAGCACCGGGCAGCCCGCCTCGGCGGCGACGCTCAGGCCGCCGCGGAGCACCTCTGTCATGAGTTCCATCGGCAGCACGCCACGCGGCCAGCCGAGCAGGTTGATGGCCGTCACGGGCCGGCCGCCCATGGCGTAGATGTCGGAGAGGGCGTTGGCCGCGGCGATGCGGCCCCAGTCGTACGCGTCATCGACCACGGGAGTGAAGAAGTCGGCCGTGGTCAGCACCGCCAGATCCTCGCGGACCAGGACGGCGGAGGCGTCGTCGCCGCTGTCCAGTCCGACGAGCACCTCCGGCCCGGGGTGCCCGATCAGGCCGCGGACGGCGTCCTCGAGTTCGCCCGGGGGGATTTTGCAGGCGCATCCTCCGCCGTGGGCAAAGCCTGTGAGCCGGATGGGCGCGGCGCTCTCCTCCGGCTTCCGGGTGGGTGTCTGGGCCTCGGTCACCCGCCCAGCGTACCCCCAAGGCAACCCTGCTATATTGAGGCGCGGTGGCGTCCGGGTCCTGGTGGGCCCCCCGGTCTTCAAAACCGGTGCGGCCGAGCATCTCGGCCTGGCGGGTTCGATTCCCGTCCGCCACCGCCAACTTCAGGCGTCACTGCCGCCGGCCGAGGAGGACCGTGGACCAGATCGACCCCCGGCGATTCATTCCGCGGACGAACGACCTGCTTGCCCTGCCCTCCGTCCGGGAAGCCGCCGGGCGGCTCGGCGGCCACGTCATCCGCGAGCTGGTCCGGGACGTCCAGGACCGGGCCCGGCGCGGCGAACTGGCCCCCGCCCTGGTGGAAACGACGCTGACGGCGGCGGTGAACGGCCGCCGGGCAACCACCCTGCGGCCGGTGCTCAATGCCACCGGCGTCATTGTCCACACCAACCTCGGGCGCGCGCCGCTCTCGGACGCCGCCAAGGAAGCCCTCGTCGCCGCCAGCGGCTACGTCGACGTCGAACTCGACCTTCGGGACGGCAGCCGCTCCAGCAGGGGAGCGGGCGCCCGGGCGGCCCTGCTTGCTGCCTGCCCCGCGGCGGAGGCCGCGCTGGTGGTCAACAACGGAGCGGCCGCACTCGTTCTGGCGACCACCGCCCTGGCGGCCGGCAAGGACGTGGTCCTGAGCCGCGGCGAACTGGTCGAGATCGGCGCCGGCTTCCGCCTTACGGACCTGATGGAGTCCACCGGCGCGGTGCTCCGGGAGGTCGGCACCACGAACCGGACGCACCTGGCCGACTACGCGGACGCCCTGGGACCGCAGACGGGGTGCGTGCTCAAGGTGCACCCCAGCAATTTCCGGGTCGACGGATTCACCTCCGCCGTGCCGCTGACCGAACTGAGCCGGCTCACCGTGTCCGGCGGCGTGCCCCTGGTGGCCGACCTCGGCAGCGGACTATTGACGCACGACCCGCTGCTGCCGGACGAGCCGGACGTGACCTCCGCGCTGCTGGCCGGAGCCGACGTCGTCATCGCCAGCGGCGACAAGCTGCTGGGCGGGCCCCAGGCGGGCCTGCTGCTGGGCCGCAAGGACATCATCGACAGGCTGGCCCGCCATCCCCTGGCCCGGGCGGTCCGTGCCGACAAACTCGCCCTCGCCGCCCTCGAAGCCACCCTCACCGGCGGGGCCACGCCCGTGTCCCAGGCCCTGCACGCCGACGTCGGGGAGCTGCGCCGGCGCACCGACAGGCTCGCCGCGGCCCTCGGCGTCCCGGTCGTGGCCCACGACGGCAGGGTCGGCGGCGGCGGCGCCCCCGGCGTGCCCCTGCCGGGTTGGGCCCTGCGGCTGCCGGAGCGGCTCGCCGGGCCGCTGCGTACCGGCAGCCCGGCCGTGCTTCCGCGCGTGCACGACGGCGCCTGCCTGATCGACCTTCGCTGCGTGCCCGCCGCGGACGACGACCGGATCCTCGACGCAGTCCGCCAAGCCCAGTCACGATTTGCGGCGGCCGATGCCGGGGGCGCAGCCTGAATTATGCACGTCATCGCCACGGCCGGGCACGTTGATTCCGGCAAGAGCACCTTGGTCCGCGCCCTCACGGGGATGGAACCGGACCGGTGGGAAGAGGAACGCCGCCGCGGACTGACCATCGACCTGGGCTATGCGTGGACTGCGCTGCCCTCCGGCCGCGACGTGGCCTTCGTCGACGTGCCGGGACACGAGCGGTTCCTCGGGAACATGCTCGCCGGTATCGGCCCGGCGCCCGTAGTTTGTTTCGTGGTCGCAGCCGACGAGGGCTGGCAGGCACAGTCCAGTGACCACCGGGACGCCGTCGTGGCCCTCGGCATCGAGCACGGAGTGATCGTCCTGAGCCGCTCCGACCGGGCCACGGAGCAGCGGCGCGCCGAGGTCCTGGCCAGGACCCGCGCCGAGCTGGCCGGAACAGGCCTGCGTGACGCTCCCGCCGTCGCCGTCTCCGCCATTGACGGCACCGGGCTGGACGAGCTGCGCGCCGCGCTCGACGACGTCCTCGCCGGGGTGCCGGCGCCAATCCTCACCGGCCGAGTGCGGCTCTGGGTGGACCGGTCCTTCACCATCACCGGCTCCGGGACCGTGGTGACAGGAACCCTCGCCGCCGGAACCCTGGCGCGCGGCGACCGGCTGATGCTGCTGGGGGATGCCACCGAGCGGCCGGTGGCCATCCGCGCGCTGCAAAGCTGCGACATCGCGCGGACCTCCGTGGAACCGGTGAGCCGGGTGGCCCTGAACCTCCGCGACGTCGGCCCCGCCGAGATCCACCGGGGCGACGTGCTGGTGACTCCGGACGCCTGGCCCACCACCGCCGTCGTCGGCATCCAACGAGCCTCGGGCCTGGAGTACACGGAGGTGCCGGAGAACATCATGGTGCACGTGGGAACCGCCGCGGTGCCAGCCCGGCTGCGCCCCTTCGGTGCCGACCTTGCCCGTCTGGTCCTCGACCGGGCCCTGCCCCTGGTGCTGGGGGACCGGCTGGTGCTGCGGGATCCGGGGCGGCACTCCGTCCTGGGCGGCGCCCGCATCCTCGACGCCGACCCGCCCGAATTGGTGCGCCGCGGCGACGGGGCCAAGTGGGCGCGGCGGCTCGCCGCGATGGACCCCACAGGCGACCTCGCCGGGGCGGTAGCGGCCCGCGGTGCGGTCCGGGAGGACCACCTGAGGCGGCTGGGGCTGCTGACCGGTCAGGACCCCGCAGGATTCGACGACATCCATGTCATGGGGGACTGGTGGGTGCACGCTCCCGTCCTCGAGGCGTGGCAGCAGCGGTTGCGGACTGCCGTCGAGGAGCTGCGGCAACGGGACCCGTTGGCCCCCGGTCTCTCCATGGGGGCCGCGGCCGGCCTGCTGAGCCTGCCGGACGAACGGCTGCTGCCGCACGTGATCGACGGCGCGACGCTGGAGGCCGACGCCGGACACATCCGGGTGCCCGGTAGCCGCGACGACCTCGGCGCCGCCGAGCCCGCCGTCGCTGAGCTGGAGCGCCGGCTTTCCGCGGCCCCGTTCCACGCCCCGGAAGCCGACGACCTGACCGCGCTGGGCTTGGGCGCCCGGGAGCTGGCTGCCGCCGAACGGGCGGGCCGCCTGCTGCGGTTGCGCGACGGGGTGGTGCTGCTACCTTCGGCGCCGGCCGTTGCCATGCGTGCGCTGGCCCGCCTTGAGCAGCCGTTCACCACGAGCCAGGCGCGTCAGGCGCTCGACACCACCCGCCGCATCGCGGTTCCACTGCTGGAGCATCTTGACTCGCGCGGTTGGACCCGGCGTTTGGATGCCGGCCACCGCACCGTAGTGCGCTAACCCGCGGGCGCTAATCCTGTACGACCGGCCGCGCAGTCCGTGCCGCGCAGTCCGTGCCGCGTTTCCCCGGGCGGCGGGCCGCGCCTGATGGGCCGCTAGCTGGGCGGCTGTTTTGTCCTCAACCCGCCCAGCGCAGGCCGGGACGACGAATCCCAGAAGTCCAGGAAGTCCCGCTCGGTGGCGGCCGCCAGGGCCTCCTCCTTTGCGTGCAACCGTCCGTAGGTGAAGGCGTTCTCCCCGCTGTCCTGGGCCCGGCGGGCCAGCTCCTCCAGCCGCTGCCGTGCCACCACGCTGTCCTGGTGCAGGCCCAGTAACTGCTGGATTGTCCGCGCGGACTTCGCTGTCCGTTTGGCGGTCCGGCGCCGCTTCTTGCTTGCGTGCTTCTTCCCGGTGCGTTTGGGTAGTGAGGCGGCCAGTTCGGCGGAGTAGCGCAGCCGCTTCGCCGCTTTGCGGACCTCGTGCAGGCCCGCATCCCGGGCGCCGGCGTCGCCTGCCCTTGCTGGAAGCGCTGTGACGGCGCGCTGTAACCGCCGCCGGTCCTTGGTCACGAGCTTGCCGAACCTCGCCCTGGGAGCGCCGGCGGCCGTGGGTGACAGCGCAGCGTCGGTGACGAATCGTTCCAGATCCGCCAGCAGCTGGGCATAGCGCTCGTTTCTGAGCGCCTCGAGGACCGTGACGAATCCCGCCGCGGCCAAGGCATCGAGCTCCTCGTCGATCCGGGTGGCGGCCGGGCCGTGCGGTCCGGAAATCCCGCGGAGCGCTTCGGGCTCCTGGGCGAGCAGGGTCGCCAGCCTCTCGCGGACCACTCCCGGATCGCGGGCCGTGCCCAGCAGTCCCGAGAGCCAGCGCAGTTCGTCCCGTAGCGGTTCCACGGCGCCGTCGTCGAACAACGGCCGACCCGAGGCCAGCAGGGAGCGGAGGCGGCGGGCCGCGACACGCATCTGGTGGACCGCTTCCGGCTGTCTCTCCCGGACTCCTGGGGCGTGCTGGCGCAGTTCAGCGAGCTGCTGGTCCAGGTAAGCCAGCAAGGCCTCGCCCGCGGTGGTTGCCACGCTTCACTCTACTTCGTGGTGCAAGACCCTGACGTGGGCCGCGAGATGACAGATCACGGCAATGTTTGTCTCCGGCACTGCCGCGAAGTGTCATCTCGGCATAGGCTGTCCGGGACCGGAACCGCCACGCCACCCCAGGAGCCCCACATGACGCACCAGCACCACCTTGGCCGGGTCGCGGTCGTGACCGGAGCGGGTTCCGGGATCGGGCGGGCGGTGGCCCGGCTCATGCTGGCCGAAGGCTACCGGGTCGTGCTGGCCGGCCGGCGGGAGGAGCCGCTCCTGGCGACCGGGGCCGGCCACGCGCAGGCGCTCGCGTTCCCTTGCGACGTTACCCGCCCGGCCGACGTCGAACGGCTCTTCGCCGTCGCCCTCGAGCAGTGGGGCCGGGTGGACGTGCTGTTCAACAACGCCGGCGTGTTCGGTCCCGAGGCCTCGGTGGATGAGGTCAGCGTCGAGGATTGGAATGCCACGGTGGCCGTGAACCTGACCGGCTCCATGCTGTGCACCGCCGCCGCGGTCCGGGCGATGAAGGCGCAATCGCCGCAGGGCGGCCGGATCATCAACAACGGCTCGATCGCGGCGCACTCACCCAGGCCGCGCACCGTCGCCTACACGGTCACCAAGCACGCGGTCACCGGCCTGACCAAGAGCATTGACCTCGACGGCCGCGGCTTCGGCATCAGCTGCGGCCAGATCGACATCGGCAACGCCGCCACCGGGCTGATGGACGAGATCGGCGTGGACGACGGCGCGCTCCAGGCCGATGGCAGCCGCAGGCCGGAGCCGACGTTTCCGGTTGAGGACGCGGCCCGCGCCGTGCTGCTGATGGCCGGAATGCCCGCCTCCGCGAGTGTGGGATCCCTCGTCATCACCGCCGCGGGGATGCCATTCATCGGGCGCGGCTGAATCTTAGGCGCGGGAGTCGCCCCGGAACTGGACTGCGCTGGCTGGACTGACCTAGAGCGGCAGCAGTGCGGACAGGTCGGCCCGGAGCCCCGAGGCGGCCACCCGGCCGGAGTCGACGGCGTCCGCCCAGCTCAACCGGCCGGTGACCATCGCGAGCCAGGTGGCGGCGTCGCATTCGATGACGTTCGGGGGAGTGCCACGGGTGTGCCGCGGACCCTCGACGCACTGCGTGACCCCGAACGGCGGGACGCGGACCTCCACCGAATTGCCGGGTGCCCGGGCGGTGACTTCCTCGAGGGAGTAGCGCACCGCCGTCGCGAGCGTGCTGCGGGACACCGGACCCGCTGAGCCGGCAACGGGGTCCGCCGCTGCGTTCCCTGCGACATCGGGTGCGACGTCGGGTGCCGGTGCGGTGGCGTCCCGCCAGGAGGCCAAGGCCGCGCGGCCCTCGTCCACCGGGATCCGGCGCCGTGAGACTGCCACGGCCTAGTCCAGCAGCGCCGAGACGGCGTGGCCGAGGCGGATCTTGCCGACCGGACGGCCGCCTCCCAGCACCGGTTCGACGACCTTCTCCAGCACGCTGGAGACCTCCGGGATCTCGACGGCGCCGGCGGCGGCGAGCAGGGTCAGCCCCACCAGCGTCGTCGCGCGGATGTTGCCGTCCAGGACTTTCAACGCCACCGAGACCCCCTGCGGGGTGGCCATGACCAGCACGCCCTCGGCGCCGATCTTGGCGATGATCCCGAGCTCGTCCATGACGATCGTGTTGGCCTGCCCCCGGCCCTGCACGGCCCACGGGTAGTCCAGCATGGAGGTGGCGATCGTGGCGGCGC
Organism: Arthrobacter sp. 01T414; assembly: GCF_056398965.1. Taxonomy (NCBI): domain Bacteria; kingdom Bacillati; phylum Actinomycetota; class Actinomycetes; order Micrococcales; family Micrococcaceae; genus Arthrobacter; species Arthrobacter sp. 01T414. Next base: position 359,138 of record NZ_JBFTQK010000001.1, read on the forward strand.
GGGCGTTGGAGTTGTTGTCTCCGGGAGCCTTGGCAAGCCTCGAGAAGGCGCGGGCCAGGCCGGTGAGCGACACGGCGGCCACCGGTGCGCCACAGCCGTCGATGCCGAGGTGCGCGATTTTCTCGCCGCAGTATTCCTCGATCACGGACCGGATGCGCTGCTGCAGCGGGTGGTTGGGCTCAAGGTAGCTGTGCGTGTCCCAGCCGTTCTCGGTGCACGCCCACAGGAACGCGGCGTGCTTCCCGGAACAGTTGAAGGCCAGTCGGGACTTCCCGCGTTCGGTCTGGACCAGCCAGGTCCGGGCGGTCTCGTCCTCGGGCCACGCGGCGGGGCACTGGAGCTGGTCTTCCTTCACTCCCGCGGCTTTGAGCATGCCCTCCACCACATCCATGTGGTCGAGGGAACCGACGTGGCTGCCGCAGGCAATCGCCACCTGCGCGCCGCGCAGCGGGACGCCCGACTGCATGGAGGCCAGGGCCTGGAACGGCTTGAGCGTGGACCGCGCGAAAATCGGTGTGGTGATGTCGCCCAGTTCGGTGACGACGTTGCCGTCCGCGGCCATCACGACGGCGGAACCGATGTGGCGGGATTCGATGAAGCCGCTGCGTTCAACGACTGCCAGTTCGACGGCGGACTCAACAGTGAAGGTGGCATGCGAGTTCAAAGGCATGCTGCAAGTCTATGGTGCGTGGCGGCCTCAGCCCGGTTACTCCACGGGCTCAGCCGAGTTACTCCACGGTGACCATGACGGACTGCCAGCCGGAGGCGCCGTCGGGCACGGGATCGGCGCGCTTGTCCGTCTGGACTTCGCCGGTTCCGTCGGTGGCGCGGGCCTTGATGTAGTGCGGTCCCGGGGTGGCATCCCACTCGAAGGACCACTGCCGCCAGGTCACCACGGAGGCCTCCGCCGCGAGGACGGCTTCGGTCCATGGGCCGTTGTCGATCTGCACCTCCACCTTGGTGATGCCGCGGGTCTGCGCCCAGGCGGTGCCGCCGATCGCGACCTTTCCGGCGCGGACCTTGGCGAAGGACTTGGGGACCTCCACCCGGGCCATGGTCTTGATCGGACCGCGCTCGGACCAGCCGCGCTCCGTCCAGTAGGCCTTGTTGTCCGCAAAGCGGGTCACTTCCAGGTCCACGACCCACTTGGTGGCCGAGACGAAGCCGTACAGCCCGGGAACCACCATGCGCACCGGGTAGCCGTGCTCCAGCGGAAGGGCCTCACCGTTCATGCCGATCGCCAGCATCGCGTCCCGGTCGTCCTGCAGGACCTCCAGCGGGGTGGAGGCGCTGAAGCCGTCGACGGAGGTGGAGAGCACCATGTCCGCGCCGTCCTTGGGCCGGGCCATCTTGAGCACATCCCGGATGGGCATGCCCAGCCATTTGGCGTTGCCGGCCAGGTTGCCGCCCACCGGGTTGGAGACGCAGGTCAGCGAGACGTGGGATTCGATCAGCTGGGCATCCAGCAGGTCCTGGAAGCTGAGCCGGACCTCCTGCTCCACGAGGCCGTGGATGCGCAGTTCCCAGGACTGCGCGTCGATTTCCGGCACGCTGAGCGCGGTGTCGATCCGGTAGAAATCCTTGTTCGGGGTGAGCCACGGGGTGACGCCGGGAGCCTTGGACTGGACGCCGGCGGGGACGGCGGCGGCGGCCTTCGCCGGGGCCGGGAGTTTCAGGGCTTCCCGGGCCTGGGCGACGTTGCTGCGGGCGGCGCTCAGGAGCCGGCCGCCGGTGGCGGCAGCTGCGGCGGCCACCGCGGTGATGCCGCTGGCGGTGAAGAAGGCGCGGCGGCTTGTGGCGGGGCGGTCCGGCTCCTTGGCGCCCCGGTCGGAGGCCACCTCCGGCCATTCCCGGGTCCGCCAGAGCTTGCCGATCAGGAACCGAAGCACCACCAGGCCGGCCACGGTGCCGATCAGCGACGGGATGGCATCCAGGGGCTTCACGCTGGCCCGCGTCACCACGCTGGCTACGATCACCGCGCCCATGAGCAGCACGCCGGCCACGCCCAGGGCCCACTTGCGGAAGGCTACGATGCCCAGCACGCAGGCCAGCAGCAGGATGGTCAGGCCCATCCCCACGAACAGGGCGGCCTTGTCATTCGTGCCGAAGGTGGCGATGGCGAAGTCCTTCATCCACGGCGGGGTGAAGTCAATGAAGGTCGAGCCCAGGGCGATCAGCGGCGTCGCCCGCGCCGTGAAGAAGGCGCCGATCAGTTCCGCGACGGCCAGCACGACGGCGGCCGAAACCACCCCGGCCAGCGCGGCGAGCGCGGTGGGCCCGGACAGCAGCGCTGGCCGCTTCCTGGGCTGGCGGGTGGTGCCGGGCTTCGGGGTGCTGGGCATGTTCATACAGGATGTTCGGAGCGGGAGGGCCCGCGGATTGTCCCGAGAGCCGAAGAGCGGACATGTCCGGCGCCTGCGGCGGGGAGTGGGCATGTCCGGCGCTCGCGGCGTGGACTGGGCATGCCCGGCGACGGTCACAGCTTAGGAGCCTGCAGGGTCCACAAAGTACCCTTGGGAACTGTGAAGGTACTTGTCATCGGCCCCGGCGGCCGCGAACACGCCATTGTCCGATCCTTGCTCGCCGACCCCAACGTTTCCGAGGTGCACGGGGCCCCGGGCAACGCCGGTATCAGCAAGCTGGTCCCCACGCACGCCATCGACGCGAACGATCCCGACGCCGTCGCCGCGCTGGCCACCAAGCTCGCCGTCGACCTCGTGGTGGTCGGACCGGAAGCACCACTGGCCGCGGGGGTCTCCGATGCGGTCCGCGCCGCAGGCATCCCGGTCTTCGGCCCCAGCAAGGCCGCCGCCCAGCTTGAAGCCTCCAAGGCCTTCGCCAAGGAGGTCATGGCCGAGGCCGGCGTCCCCACCGCGATGGCTCGCGTAGCCTCCAACGCCGAGGAAGCCGCCGACGCCCTCGACACCTTCGGAGCCCCCTACGTTGTGAAGGATGACGGGCTGGCCGCCGGCAAGGGCGTCGTCGTCACCCGCAACCGGGACGAGGCGCTGGCGCACGCGCAGAGCTGCTTCGACGCCGGCGGGACCGTGGTGATCGAGGAATTCCTCGACGGCCCCGAGGTCTCCGTGTTCGTGCTCTGCGACGGCAGCACCACGGTGGCGCTTTCCCCCGCGCAGGATTTCAAGCGGATCTTCGACAACGACGAGGGTCCCAACACCGGCGGCATGGGCGCCTACACGCCGCTGGACTGGGCCCCCGAAGGCCTCGTCCAGGAGGTCATCGACCGGGTGGCGCAGCCCACCGTCAACCAGATGGCCCACCGCGGCACACCGTTCGTCGGCGTGCTTTTCGTCGGCCTCGCCCTGACCTCGCGCGGCACCCGCGTCATCGAATTCAACGTCCGCTTCGGCGACCCGGAAACCCAGGCTGTCCTGGCCCGGCTCAAGACCCCGCTCGGGGGCCTGCTGATGGCTGCCGCGAAGGGGGAACTGGACAAGGTCCAGCCGCTGCGCTGGTCCAAGGAGTCGGCGGTCGCCGTCGTCGTCGCCGCCGAAAACTATCCCGGCACGCCCCGCACCGGTGACCGGATCCGCGGGCTCAAGAAGGTCGAGGCCATTGAGGGCGTGCACGTCATCCACGCCGGCACCAAGCTCGACGACGAGGGCAAGGTTGTCTCCGCGGGCGGCCGCGTCCTCGCGGTGGTTGCGCTCGGGACGGACCTCGTGGAGGCCCGCGAACGGGCGTACGACGGCGTCGAACTCGTCCAGCTCGACGGCGGCCAGTTCCGCACCGACATCGGCGGCAAGGCCGCGCGCGGCGAAATCAAGGTGACGGCGCCCGGCGCAGCTTCGGCTGTCGCGGCCGCCGCTGCCGGGAAAGCGAAGGCTTGAGCATGAACACCACCGAATCCGCCAAACCCGCCGGCGGCCTGGAGACCGAGGCGCTGGACCTTCCCGGCTGGACGCACGTCTACTCCGGTAAAGTTCGCGACCTCTATATCCCGGCGGACGAGTCCATCACCGAGCGCGTCGGCCACGAGTGCGTCCTGGTGGTTGCCAGCGACCGCATCAGCGCCTACGACCATGTCCTCGCCAGCGAGATCCCGGACAAGGGCCGTATCCTCACCCAGTTGAGCCTGTGGTGGTTCGAACAGCTGGGCGTGGAGCACCATGTGCTCGCGTCCACGGTCGACGCCGGTGTCCCAGCCGCGGTCGAAGGCCGCGCCATGATCTGCAAGAAGCTCGACATGTTCCCGGTGGAATGCATCGCCCGTGGGTACCTGACCGGATCCGGGCTGGTCGAATACCGGCAGTCCGGCACCGTGTGCAGCATCCCGCTGCCGGGCGGCCTGGTGGACGGGTCACGGCTCGCCGAGGCCATCTTCACCCCGTCAGCGAAGGCCGAGGTGGGGGAGCACGACGAGAACATCACCTACGACGCCGTCGTCGACCTGGTGGGCGAGGACGTCGCCGCCCGGCTCCGCGAGCTGACTTTGGAGATCTACACCAAAGCGGAGGAGATCGCCCGCGGCCGGGGCATCATCCTGGCGGACACCAAGGTGGAGTTCGGCATCGACGCCGCGACCGGAGTCATCACCCTCGCCGACGAGGTCCTGACGCCGGACTCCTCGCGGTTCTGGGATGCCGCCACCTACGAGCCGGGCAAGGCGCAGCCGTCTTACGACAAGCAATACGTGCGCGACTGGCTGACCTCGGCGGAATCGGGCTGGGACAAGTCCTCCGACACCCCGCCGCCGGCGCTGCCGGCCGACGTCGTCGCCCGCACCCGCAGCCGCTACGTGGAGGCGTACGAGTTGCTCACCGGCAGGACCTTCGCCTAAGCGCTGCCTTGCGGCCGGGTCGCCTAGCTGCCGGGTCGCCTAGCTGCCCGCGGCGGCGGCTTCGGCGCGGCGCTTGGCCAGCCGGATTTCCAGCACCGCGTCCATGGCCTGCTGGACCCGGTCCGAGGCCCCGGCGGCGCTGAAGTCTTTCTGCGCTTCCTCCAGGTAGACGAGGGCTTCATCGGACTCGCCGGCTGCTTTGAGCGCCTTGCCGAGCAGTAGGGCCACCTCGCCGGCGACGTGCTTGGCCAGCGCGTCCCGTTCGGCGTGGATCTCGCGCAGCTTCTGAACCGCGCCGACGATGTCCCCGGTGAGGTAGAGCCAGCGGGCCCGGATGAAGGCCACCTCAAGCCGGTCAGTCTTGTTGCCGCCGACGATCGAGAGGGCCAGTTCGGCGCGTTCGATCGAGGACAGGGTTTCCGGTTCGACGATCCCGGAGGACAGGCGCACGGCGGCGGAGGCCTTGTTGAACCTGGCCCAGAGGTCGATGTCGCTTGCCGGCGAGAGCAGCGTGGCAGCCTTCTCGTGGTACTTGATGCCCTCGGCGTAGTCGTGCCGCATGAACGCCACGTTCCCGATCACCCAGGCGACCTCGCCGGCCAGCTGGGAGATGGACTGCCCATCCATCTGCTCGTTCATCTCCTGGCAGTACTGCCAGGCTTCGTCGAGCCGGCCGCTTTCGGCGAGGGCACCGATCAGGGCGCGGAGCGCGCCAATGATCAACGTGGAGCCCTTGGGGAGCTGGGCGCAGAGCCGGACCGCTTCCTGGGCGTGCTCGACGGCGACTGCCAGCTGGCCCTGGCCGTGGCACACGGCGGCCAGCATCTGCCGGGCACGCACCCCCAGGCCGGCCGATTCGGCGGCCATGGGGTGGTCCAGCAGCCGCTGCACCAAGTTCTGGCACTCCTTCAACTGCCCCTGTTTCATGAGGCACTCCGCCTGCATGTAGGTCATGTTCCACCAGGCGCTGGTGTTTTTTCCCTCCAGCGCGATCTGGGCGGCAGTGGCGGCGTGGCTGGCGGCCAGCGGATAATCGCGCAGATCCCAGGCCTGTCGCGCGTACAGCCCCGCGAGCACGTATTCGGCGTCGCTGACCGACACCGGCTGGCTCCAGGCCTCCAAAGCCTTGGGCGCCAGCTCCAGCCGGCGGGCGAGCTCTTCGATAACATCCGCGGTCGGTTCACGGCGGCCAGTCTCAAGCAGCGAGATGTAGCTGGGTGAGAAAAGGTCCTTGCCCAGCTCCGCCTGGGTGAGGCCGCGCTCCAGCCGTTCAGCTCGGAGTTTCTCCCCGAATCCGTTCCCCACGGGTTCCTCCTAATTCCGGACAGTCGATGTACTAAATGCTTGACAGTCTCTGTGCAAGTAATTTTACAATGTATGTCAACAAGGGCTGGTGCTGGCTTTGTAACTTTCCGAATCGTATTTCCGACTCGTATTGAGGAACCCACATGTTCAAGAAGATTGCTGCCTCCGTCGCCTTGGCCGGGGCTCTGGCGTTCTCCGCAGCGGCTCCCGCAGTGCTGTCAGTAAGTGCCATCGGTAACTGGCCGGACCCCATGAGCAACAACACTCTGGCGATCGGCAACTGGCCCGATCCCATGGGCACGAGCAAGGGCACGCTTTCGGCGATCGGCAACTGGCCGGATCCGATGGCGAGCACCACCCGGATCGGCAACTGGCCGGACCCGATGTAAGCAACGCTCCAGGCAGCCCCGGGACACCCTAGGTGTCCCGGGGCTCCTTTTTGCCCGGCCCAGTCCATCGAGTGCTCCGAAACGGCCCTTTTGAGGGGTCATAACGGCGACTACGGAGCAGTCGATGGCTGGCGGGGACAAAAAAGAGGGCCTTCCAAGTGGAAGGCCCTCTTTGATTGGTCGGGATGACAGGATTTGAACCTGCGACCTCGTCGTCCCGAACGACGCGCGCTACCAAGCTGCGCCACATCCCGATCCGTTACTTCAAAAGCAACTTCACAAGAGTATCCGATTCCGGCCCCGGATGCGAAATCGGTGCCGCAAACGACGCCGCCCGCGGGGGACCGGAGCCGGGAATCAGACCAGCGAATCCTTCCACGCCCCGTGCAGCCTGGCGAAGCGGCCGCCGCCGCCGATCAGTTCCGCGGGCGTACCGTCCTCCACCACGCGGCCGTCATGGACCACGAGGACGCGGTCCGCGGTCTCCACCGTGGAGAGCCGGTGCGCGATGATCAGCGCGGTGCGGCCCGCTTGGCCGGAGCTCACGCCCTGCAGCAGGCTCGCCAGCCCGGCTTGGACCATCCGCTCAGACGGGATGTCCAGCGAGGACGTGGCCTCGTCGAGGATCAGGACGGCTGGCCGGGCCAGGAAGGCCCGGGCGAAGCTGATCAGCTGGCGCTGCCCGGCCGAGACCCGTCCGCCGCGCTTGTTGACGTCCGTGTCGTAACCGTCCGGAAGCGCCGTGATGAACTCGTGCGCGCCCACGGCCCTTGCTGCCTCCTCGATCTCCTCCCGGGAAGCTTCGGGCCTGCCGAGGGCGATGTTGTCCGCCACGGAGCCGCTGAACAGGAAGGCTTCCTGGGTGACCATGACGACGTTGCGGCGCAGGTCCGCCGTCGTCAGCTGTCGCAGGTCCACGCCGTCGAGCGTGAGCGAACCGGAGGAAACGTCGTAGAAGCGCGCGATCAGCTTGGCGAGGGTGGACTTCCCGGCGCCCGTCTGGCCCACCAGCGCCACCGTCTGGCCGGCGGGAATGTGCAGGTCCATGGCGGGAATGATGACCGGTCCGTCGCCGTAGCGGAACTCGACATTCTCGAAGTCGATGCGGCCCTTCGCCTCAGGCAGTGCCACGGGGTTTTTCGGCGGCCGGACGGTGGGAACTTCCTCCAGCAGGCCGGAGACCTTCTCCAGCGCCGCCTGGGCGCTCTGGAAGGAGTTATAGAACATCGCCATCTGGTCCACAGGCTGGAAGAAGCGTTTGGTGGAGAGGATCAATGCCAGCAGGACCCCGACGGCGAGCTCGCCGCTGAGGACACGAAAACCGCCGGACAGCAGCACGACGGCGACGCAGACGTTTCCGATCAGCACCAGGCCGGGCTGGAAGACGCCGTTGAGGTTGATGGAGCGGACGGTGACCTTGCGGTAGTCCTCGGAGAGTTCCGCGTAGCGCTCGGCGTTCTGGCGTTCCTTGCGGAAGGCCTTGACGGCGCGGATGCCGGTCATGGTCTCGACGAAGTGGACGATCAGCCGGGCCGAGACGACGCGGGATTCACGGAACGCGATCTCGGAATGCTTCTGGTACCAGCGGGACAGGAAATACATTGGCACGCCGGCGGCGAGCACCAGCAGCCCGCTGCGCCAGTCCAGGGCGAACACGGTGGCCGCGGTGAAGATCATGAACAGCAACCCGGAGGCGAGCGAGCTGACCCCGGAATCGAGGAGTTCGCGCAGCGCCTCCAGGTCCGAGGTCTGCCGGGCGATGATGCGCCCCGAGGTGTACTTCTCGTGGAACTCCAGGCTCAGCCGCTGGGTCTGTCGGAAGACCCGCACGCGCAGGTCCAGCAGCATCGCCTGGCTCAGTCGCGCCGTCGAGGTCACGTACAGGGCGGTCAGCCCGGCCGTCGCGACGGCCGCGACCAGGTAGGCCACGCCGGCCAGCACCAGCGGGAGGTTGTCCCCGCCGCGCAGGGCCGGCAGGGCGTGGTCGATGCCGAAGGCAATCAGGGCCGGACCGGCCACACGGGCGGCCTGGGACAGCACGACGGCGGCGATGGTCAGCCAGAAGCGCAGGCGCACGGGCCGGATGAGCGAACCGAGCAGGGCCAGGGAGCGCCGCCGGACGGCTTTGCTCTCGGCCTTGGACAGGTTGGCGTTGTCCTCGTTGGCCGTGCCGAAGGTGGTGGTGCTCATCGGGAAACCTCCTCGGCCTCGAGCGCGGACAATTCGGAGTCGAGGTCCCGTGGTTCCGGGTCCAGGCTGGCAATCACGTAGCGGTAGTGGCTGTTCTCGGCGAGCAGTTCCGTATGGGTGCCGACGGCGGAGATCCGGCCGTCCTCCAGCAGCGCCACCCGGTCGGCCAGCGCCACGGTGGAGGGCCGGTGGGCCACGATCAAGGTGGTGGTGTCGGCAAGCACCTCGCGCAGCCTGGCTTCCACCAGCTCCTCCGTGTTCACGTCCAGCGCGGAGAGCGGGTCGTCCAGGACCAGGACCTTGGGCTGGGCGGCGACGGCCCGGGCGAGGGCGATGCGTTGCCGCTGTCCGCCGGAGAGGCTGAGGCCCTCCTCGCCGATCAGGGTGTCCAGTCCTTCCGGGAGGGAGTAGGCGAAGTGTGCCTGGGCGGTGTCCAGCGCCTCGGCCAGGATCTGCTCCCGGCGTTCCGCCGACTCGTGTCCCGGCACTCCGAGCAGCACGTTGTCCCGGACGGAGCTGGAAAACAGGGTGGTGTCCTCGAAGGCGACGGCGACGACGGTGCGCAGTTCTTCCACGCTGAAGTCGCGCAGGTCCACGCCGTCGATCGTGACGGAGCCAGAGCTGACCTCGAAGAGGCGCGGCACCAGCTGCAGCAGGGCACTCTTGCCGCTGCCGGTGATGCCCACCAGGGCCATCGTTTCGCCGGGGCGGATGTCCAGGCTGATGTCCTTGAGGATCGGCTTGTCCGGCGCGTCCTCGAAGGCGAAGCTGGCATTGTGGAAGCCCAGGGCGCCCTTGAGCTCGGCGGGACGGCGCGGCTCCGGCGGGCTGGTGATGGTGTTGACCGAGTCCATCACTTCGAAGTGCCGGTCCACGGCGGTCTTGGCGGTCAGCGCCATCGCCAGGAGCATGCCGCAGAATTCCACCGGCGCCGCGATGACGGCCGCGGTGGCGAAGAAGGCCACGAGCGAGCCGATGCTCAGCTGGCCGCCGGCCGCCAGCATGACGCCGACGACGAGCCCGGCACCGAGGGCCAGCTCGGGCAGCAGCGTCACCACAAGGCTGAAGGCGGCCAGATGCTTGGCCTTGGAGATCTCGGTCTGGCGGAGCTCCTCGGCCTGTTCGTTGAAGTTCTCCAGCGCCTCGCGGCTGCGTCCGAACGCCTTGAGCACGCGGATGCCGTGCACGGATTCCTCAACCGTGGTGGCCAGGTCCCCGGCCTGGTCCTGGCTGCGGCGGGCCACCTTGCTGAAGCGGGTCCGGAAGCGGAAGCCGTAAATCATGATCGGCACCGCGGCGGCCAGGAAGATCAGGGCCAGCTGCCAGCTCATGGAGAACATAACGACGACGCCGATCACCACGGTCAGCGTGGTGACCACGAGCATGATCGCGCCGAAGGCCATCCAGCGCCGGAGGAAGTTCAGATCTGTCATGGCGCGCGAGAGCAGTTGCCCGGAACCCCAGCGGTCATGGAAGGACACCGTCAGGTCCTGCAGGTGGTCGTACAGCGACACCCGCATCCGGGTCTCCACGGTGGTGGCCGGGTTGATGACGAACTGGCGGCGCAGTGCCACGAGCCCGGCTTCGGCGATGCCCAGCACCAGGATCACGGCCGAGGCGATCCAGACGGCTTGGCCGCTGCCGCCGGGCCGCAGCCAATCGTTGATCAGGACCCGCAAGACCTGGGGGATGGCCAGCGCGACGATGCTGGCCAGCAGGGCGGACAACAGGCCCATGACCAGGCGCGGCATGATCGGCCTGACGTGCGGATAGAGACGGCTGATGGATGAGAAAAACGGGGTCTGCTTGGCCATGCCTGCTTCTTAGCTGCAACTGCGAAATGGATTACGCAACTGGATGTAGTTTCCTGTAGCAACTACCCTAGGCCATCGCGTGACCCGGTTCACAGGATATCGGGCCGTTCCGAAATCTGTTGCAGTAATTATGTTCCGCAATGGAGCCCGGGGATGGGCATGTCCCCCGGAAGACGAGGAGTTCCGCGCCTAGGCCCGGGCGGTGAGCGTGAGCAGCACGGCCTCGGGCTTGCAGGCGATCCGGACCGGGGCGAAGCGCGAGGTGCCGATGCCGCCCGAGACGTTGACCGGCGTCGTGCGTCCGTTGCTTTCCCAGTCGTGCAGTCCCTTGGCCCGCCAGGTGGGCAGGTCGCAGTTGGCCACGAGGGCGCCGTAGCCCGGGACGCAGATCTGGCCGCCGTGGGTGTGGCCGGCCAGCAGCAGGTCCGCGGCGTCCTCGGTGAAGTGGTCCAGCACGCGCTGGTACGGGGCATGGGCGACGGCGATCCGCAGGTGCGGCTTGGCGTCTTGGCCCTTGGTGCCGCGCGGCCAGCCGGCGTAGCGCTCGAGGCGCAGGTGCGGATCGTCCACGCCGGAGAAGTCCACGCGCAGGCCCCGAATCACGAGCGACTGGCAGCGGTTGGTGAGGTCAATCCAGCCCCCCATGCCGAAGCCTGCCCGGAGCCGCGGCCAGTCCAGTTCGACGGGGTCCGGGCGCGACTTGGAGGGCCCCAGCAGGTACGAAGCGGGATTCTTGAGCCGGGGGGCGAAGTAGTCGTTCGAGCCGGGGACGAAGACGCCCGGGAACTCCATCAACGGCTGCAGCGCCTCCAGCAGGGGATCGACTGCCTTGGTGTGGCTAAGGTTGTCGCCGGTGTTCACCACCAGGTCCGGCTGGAGCTCGGCGAGGGAGCGGAGCCATGCGGCCTTGCGGTGCTGGCCGGGGACGAAGTGGATGTCGCTCAGGTGCAGCACCCGGAGCGGACCGTACCCGGCGGGCAGGATGGCCAGCGACTCCTCCCGCAGCACAAACTGGTTCTTCTCCCACAATCCGTAACCGGTCGCGGCGGCCCCGGCCGCGGCGCCGACGGCGGTGGTTACGGCAAAGCCGCGCCCGATGCTTCGGGCGCGGCTGGCCAGCTTGGTTCCGCTGATCATGGCTTCTTCGAGGGCCCGGGCTTGGGTGCCGGTGCCGGAGCCGGTGCCGACGGAGCCGGTGACGACGGCGCCGGGTTCTGCTTCGCCGGCGGCACAAAGTTGTTGTTCTTGCCGGCGTCGTTGTTGGTGGGCTGCTGGTATGGCTCGGCCAGCAGGTTCGACGGCGGCTCCGGGAACGGATCGGTGCCGTGCGACGGGGCGATCTCGGCCATGAACCTGGAGAACATCGGCCCGGCGATCATGTAGCCGTCGATGCCCTCATAGAACTGGCCGTTGATCGTGATGTTCTGCCCGGACCGTGTCTGGCCACCCAGCGGATCGCCGAACCAGGCCGCCGTCGCCAGGCCAGTGGTGTGGCCCACCACCCAGGTGGAGCCGTTGTTGTTGGAGGTACCGGTCTTGGCCGCAATCGGGAAGTTGGTCTGGGTGGAAATGCGGGGCTGGATCAGCGAGCCGGAGCCGCGGTTGAGCACTTCCTGCAGCGCGTAGTTCACGCCGCGCGCAACCTCTGGCTTCAGGGCGTCCCGGCAGTTGGTGGCCTGGGCGGGAAGCTTGGCTCCGGTGGCATCCGTCACCGAGGTGATCGCGATCGGTGCGCAGTACCGGCCATCGTTCGCGAACGTCGCGAACGCGGTGGCCATGGTCAGCGGCGAGGTCTGGGTGGAGCCGAGCAGGTTAGGCACTCTGAACATGTCAATCGGCTTGTTGTCTAGGCCGTTGTGCAGGCCCACCGCGTCCACGATCCGCTGAATGCCGCAGAAATCCAGTTGTGCGGCGGAGGCGAAGGTGATGGTGTTGATCGAGTTGTAGAGACCCTTAAGGACCGTCATGGGCTTGTAGTAGTCCGGCTCCGCGTTCTGGAGGTCATCGGTGGCGTTGCCGCCGGCGTTCTTCTCCGCGGTGCTGTACGTGCCGACGGTGGTGCCGCAGGAGTTCCGCCAAGGGAAGCCGGTCCGATACTCGCGCACCGAGCCGTCCACCACCGTGTTCATGGACTTGCCCTCGTCCAACCATTCGGCGAAGGTGAACGGCTTCATGGTGGAGCCTGGCTGGGCGCCGCCCAGGCCGCCGAGGTCATTGCCCTTTTCGTCGTTTTTGTCGACGTTGAAGTTGATCTGGGTGTCGAATTTCCCCTTGGCCGGCAGCCAATTGGTGTTCTGGGCCATGTTGGTGATCTTGCCCGTGCCCGGTTCGACGGAGACCAGGGAGGCTCCCCACTTGTTCGGGTTCGCGCCGGCGGCGGCATCGACCTGCGCCTCGGCTGCCTTCTGGGCCTTAGGCTCCAGCGTGGTCTTGATCGTCAGGCCGCCGCGGAAGATCTTCCGCTCGCGTTCCTTGGCGTCCGCGCCGTAGGCGGGGTTGTTGAGCAGCAGGTGCAGCACGTAGTCGCAGAAGTACGGAGCGGTGGACGAGTAGGCGCAGCCCTGGCGCGGCTGGGTGACCTTGGTCTTGACCGGGGTGGCGACGGCGGTGTCGTACTGCGCTTGCTTGATCTTGCCCTGCGCCAGCATCGCCTTGAGCACGAGGTTGCGGCGGACCTTGGCGTTGTCCGGGTGCGTGACCGGATCGTAGAAGGACGGGCTGTTCACGACGCCGGCCAGGAGCGCGGCCTGCGGCAGCGACAGGTTCTTGGCGGAGGTGCTGAAGAACAGCCGCGACGCCGCCTCGATGCCGTACGCATCGCGGTTGAAGAAGACGATGTTCAGGTAGCCCTCAAGGATCTGCTGCTTAGAGAATTTCTTTTCCAGCGCGATTGCCAGCTTCATCTCGCGTAGCTTGTCACCGACGCCCTTGTTAACACCGTTCAGCAGGACCTGGTCGCTCTTGCCCTCGGATTCGAGGGAGGAGTTGATGACGTTGTTCACGTACTGCTGCGTGATGGTCGAGGCGCCCTGCTTATTGCCGCGCGCGGTGGCGACCAGTGCGCGGAGAATGCCGGTGGTGTCCACGCCGCCGTGCTCGTAGAAGCGGCTGTCCTCGATGGCGACCACCGCGTCCTTGATGTACGGGGACATCTGATCCAGCGACACGCGGGTGCGGTTCTCTTTGTAGATTGTGGCGATGACGCTGCCGTCCGAGGCCAGGATCTTGGTCGACTGGCTCGGCGGTTCAACCTTCAATTCGGCCGGCAGGGTCTCGAAGAATTTGATCGAACCGCTCGCCGCGTTCCCGGAGACGGCGGCCGCGGGGACCAGCAGGCCCGCCGCCAGGACACCACAAATCGCGCTCACGCCCAGGAAAAGTACGAGCTTTCCGAGGGTGGTGGCCGTGTCGAATAAAGGGTTCTTACCAGTCGCCATGTTTTCCACTTTACCGGCAAGGACTAGGCTTTACTTCATGACCAAATGGGAGTACGCCACGATTCCGCTCATTATCCACGCGACGAAGCAGATCCTGGACCAGTGGGGCGACGACGGCTGGGAGCTCGTCCAGGTTGTTCCGGGCCCGGACGGAAACGGCCTGGTTGCCTACTTGAAGCGGGAGAAGAACTAGCCATGAGCACCCCCGAAACGACCGCTCCGGCCGCGGCAGCGAGCCCCGCGAGCACGGCCGAAAGTGCCGCCGGCACCGGCGCGTCGTCCGCCGTCGAACAGCGCCTTGCCGAGCTCGGCCTGGCGCTTCCCGAGGTAGCCGCCCCGGTGGCCGCCTACGTTCCGGCCGTCATCTCCGGCAACCACGTCTACACCTCCGGCCAGCTGCCTTTCATCAACGGCAAGCTCGAAGCCACCGGGAAGGTCTCTTCGGGGACCGAGGGGACCTCGGATGAGTCCACCGTGTCCCCGGAAGCGGCCAAGCGCTACGCCGAAGTCTGCGCCGTCAACGCCCTGGCCGCCGTGAAAAGCGTGATCGGCGACCTGGACCGGATCACCCGGATCGTCAAGGTGGTCGGTTTCGTCTCCTCCGACCCCTCGTTCACCGGCCAGCCCGGTGTCATCAACGGCGCCTCCGAACTCCTGGGCAAGGTCCTGGGTGACGCCGGCCAGCACGCACGTTCCGCCGTCGGCGTTTCAGTTCTGCCGCTCGACTCTCCGGTCGAGGTCGAACTGATCGCCGAATTCGCCTAGAAGGCCGGTCGTTTTCCTTGCCGCACCTAGCACGACGCCTGTTCGATCTTCCCCCGGACCTTGAAGGGGCAGCCCGCAGCTGGCTTGAACACGGCGAGCGGACCCCCCGGGCACCGCGCTACGCCTCCTCCGTGGTCCTGCTCCGGGATTCGCCCACCGGCCTGGAGACCTGGCTGGGCTACCGGCCCGGGGCCTCGCCGCTGGGCGTCCTCGCCTTTCCCGGTGGCTCGCTCGAAACGTCCGACGACGACGCCGTGAACTGGCTGGGCCCCGCCCCGCAGTGGTGGGCCGAGCAGATGGGAACGTCCGACGTCGGGCTGGCACGCCGGCACGTCATCGGCGCCATCCGCGAGTTGTTCGAGGAAACGGGCGTCCTGTTGGCCGGGCCGGACCTTTCCACCACCGTGGAGGCGACGTCCACGGCCGAGTGGATGCGCGCCCGCGAAGCCGTGGCCGGCCAGGAGAAGTCCTTCACCGACGTGCTCGCCAAGCGCGGGCTTTCGGTGCGGACCGACCTGCTCAAGCCGCTGGTGAACTGGCTGAGCCCCGACTTCGCCCACCGCCGTTTCAACACGCGCTACTTCGCCGCGACCATCCCGATGAACCAGCAGCCCTCGCTGCTGGCCAGCAAGGGCGTGTGGGCGCGCTGGGTGTGCGTCCGCAAGGCGATCGCCGAGCGCGACACCACCGCACTGGGCGACGAGGTGGGCCAGCCGAACACAGTAGGCCTGAAGCTCGGCCAGCTCCTGGTCCCGGGATCGGAGATCATGCTGGAGAAGATGGCCGCGGCCAACGGCTGCATCGCCTACCTCAGCTATAAACGCAAGGCGCACGCCTATCAGCCGGCCCTGGTGGAGGAAGGCGGCCGCCTGATGCTGGAAGTCGAGGCCGCCAAGACCGTGGCCGGGGAACCTCAGCGCGAACGGTAACGTGCCCGCCGGGCCGGTATTGGCCCCGAAAAGCGACATCCTCCGCGTGCTCGCTCGTTCCTCCCCACCGTCTGCCTAACCTCGCAAGCTCGGCCAGGGAACCCTGACGGCGGGGGCCCTGCTTAGACGCACGCTTCCGAATGCCACTTTCCGGATCCCGACATGCCAAGGGCCGGCTCCGATCGTTCGAGCCGGCCCTACTCATCGTTCGAGGTGAGAAATGGACATGCTCGTTGGGACCGGAATTCGTTGCTGGACATGCTCAACGTCCCAGCTGGGCAATGGACATAGTGGGAGTATGTCCACTCTTGGCGGGCAAGGATGGGCATGTCCGGAGGTAACTGCCGCGAAAACCACCGAGGGCCGGCCCATGGAAACGGGCCGGCACTCTGTGGTTATCGAACTCGGTGCGGAACCCTAGCGGGAGCGCTGGCGGAGGCGCTGCATGTCGAGGATCACGACGGCGCGGGCCTCAAGGCGCAGCCAGCCGCGCTGGACGAACTCGGCGAGGGCCTTGTTGACGGTCTCGCGCGAGGCGCCGACCAGCTGGGCCAGCTCTTCCTGGGTGAGTTCGTGGGCCACCAGGACACCGTCCGTCGCGGGGCGGCCGAAGCGGTCGGCGAGGTCCAGCAGCGCCTTGGCCACGCGTCCGGGGACGTCGGAGAAGACCAGGTCGGAGAGCGAGTCGTTGGTGCGGCGAAGTCGCCGGGCGAGGGCCTGCAGCAGCTGGGCCGAGACCTCGGGGCGGGTGCGCAGGAGGGCGTTGAGGCTCTCGTTCTTCAGCCCGGCCAGGCGGGTCTCGGAAACGGCGGTGGCCGTCGCGGTCCGCGGGCTCGGGTCGAACAGCGCCATTTCGCCGAACAATTCGCCCGGGCCGAGGATGGCGAGCAGGGACTCACGGCCGTCCGGGGAGGTACGGCCGAGCTTCACTTTGCCGGAGACGATGAAGTAGAGCTGGTCGCCCTGGTCGCCTTCCCGGAATACCGAGGCTCCGCGTGAGAGGTCCACCTCGGTGAGTTCGTCCGTCAGCAGACGGAACGCCTCGTCGTCGAGCGTGGCGAAAAGGGGTGCGCGGCGCAATACCTCGATATCCATGAAATCTCCTGACTTACTGTGTCGGCTGGGGCGCTTCAGCCATTGTTTCAGAATTTTGCGGCTTCTGTGACGTACTTGGCACCGAAACGCACTAAACGGCGGGCGGGTGACGTCCCGGGCTGCTGCGGGACCCGGCAAACTGTCAGCCCGCGCCGGTAGAATGGGCACCTACCAGTCATTAAGGAGCCCCGGTGTTCGGCTTGACCATCTTGGACTTGGCGTTGATTCTGACGCTCTTGTCCTACCTGATCTACGGCTTGCGCAACGGCTTCCTGGTGACGCTTGGCGGAATTGCCGGGTTCGCGGCGGGGGCCGTGGCGGCCTTCGTGTCGATTCCGATCGTCAGCGACCTCGTGGGCGATCCCGGCTGGCGGCTTACCGCCATCATTGCCACCGCCGTGCTGTTGATGATGCTGGGGCACGGCTTGGGCACCATGATCGGACGGCGGATCCGCAGCGTCGTGAAGATCAGCCCGCTCCGGCTGGCCGACCGGGTGGTGGGCGGCGGAGTCAACCTCGCCGTGTCCGCCCTGGTGATGTCCATGCTGGCGTTCAGCATCAGCGCGCTCGGCGTTCCGGTCGTTTCCCAACAGCTGGCCGACTCCAAGGTGATCGGCTTCATCGACGGTGTTACGCCCACGCCCCTGAAGACCTCCATGGCCCAGCTGCGCTCGGCCGTGATCGGGGACGGGATTCCGACTCTGTTTGAAGGTGGTGTCGGCGGCCGGCCTGTGCCAGTGCCGGATGCCAGCACCGACACCCCCGCATTGAATAAGGCAGCCGCGTCCGTGCTGAAGATCGCCGGGACCGCCTACCAGTGCGGCCAGAACCAGACCGGCACCGGCTTTGTGGTCTCGCCCGGCCGGGTCGTGACGAACGCCCATGTGGTGGCCGGCGTCCCGGAGCCCGTTGTCGAGGTCCCCGGCGGGGGAGCCCTCCCCGGCCGGGTGGTGTACTTCGACAGCCGGCATGACCTCGCCATCCTGGCCGTGGACGGGCTACGCGCCGCGCCGCTGCCGCTGGGACGCGACCTTCCCGCTGGCAGCCCGGCAGCGTTCGCGGGTTATCCGCACGGCGGCCCGTTCCAGTCCAAGCCGGCCACGGTGCGGGACATCACGACGGTCCTGGTCCCGGACATCTACGGCAACAACGCCGCCGCCGAGGATGTGTACCGGCTCGCGGGTGACGTGCAGCCCGGGAACTCCGGCGGTCCGCTGCTGACCACGGGCGGGCAGGTGGCCGGGGTCGTCTTCGCGAAGTCGACGTCCGAGCCTTCGCTGGGCTTCGCCATCACCATGAACGACCTCGGCCCCGTGGCTGCAAAGGCCCCGGGCCTGGGCGACGCCGTGTCGCCGGGCCAGTGCATTAAGAAATAGCCTGCGCCGAACTAGTCGGGGACGGGCGGCCCAGCCCGTCAGCCGCCGGCGGCCTCGATCCACTCCAGGCTCTGGCCGTGCGGGCCAGCGATCGCCACCGGCAGGCCGTCCTCCAAAAGCAGGAAACGACCGCGGAGCCGTGCTTCGTCCATTTCGGGAACCACGCTGGATCCGTCCGCCTGCACGATGACGGTGTGGCCCTCGTTGGAGAGCCAGTGGCAGCCCCGGTCCGCGGCCAGCAGGGCGATGGTGTCACGGAATTGTTCGCGGCCGGCGGCATCGAGGTAGGCCATGACCGCGCTGTGGAACACCACCAGGGCGGCCTCCGGCGGTGCCTGCCCGGCCAGGGAGACGAGTTGTTCGTTGAGGTCCCCGGCCACCAGCAGCGGCGGATCCGTCCGCGCGACGGCGATTGCCTGGCTCAGCCGCTCACGGCGGAACTCCTGCTCGGGCCAGATCAGCGCCTCCAGCCAGGCGACATCTTCCGGGTCCCGGATGTCCAGCGGGTTCAGGTCGATGCCGGCCCGCCACGCGACCAGTGGCAGCGCGGCCGGCAGTGGCACCGGCCCTGCCGTGGCGCAACGCAGCACCGGGTAGGTCCCGGGCGCGGCGCCCGCCGGAGCCAGCTGCGTGACGCTGCCCGCCTCGTCGTCGAATTCGTAGCCGTAGTGGTCCGGGTACAGCGTCAGGCCCGCCGAGGCGCCGACCTCGATAAGGGCCAACGGACGCTTCTCCGCGGCGGCTATCCGGGCGAGGGACGGGAGCAACGCGGCGCATCGGCCGGCCTCGTTCGTCTGCGTGGACCGGGAAAAGACAATCCGGGAGATGCCGTCCCAGTGAGCGTCCAGGAACCTCCGGAACTCCGCATAGGGGCCGATCCGGGCGCCGAGGAAGCGGGCGGCCGCCAGCATCAGGAGCGGTTGGCGTTTGTTGTGCGGCCACGCGTCGATGCGCCGGATGAGTTCGGGGTCGTCCGCGATGCCCTGCGACCACTCCGCGTAGCAGGGGGAGTTGCCGGGGGCGTCGACGGTGCCGAAGTGGCGGTACCACTCCGCCGTCCCTGCCGGCTGCGCCCCGGGGGACATGCTCAGTCCCGGTCCGCGTGCAGCTCGGCGAGGTAGTCGACGGCGAAGCGGTAGCCCAGGATGCCCGCCCCGGCGATCACGGCCTTGCTGATGTCCGAGAGATAGGAGTGGTGCCGGAACGGTTCGCGGGCGTGCACGTTGGTTATGTGGACCTCGACGGCGGGAAGCTGCACTGCGGTGAGGGCGTCCCGGATGGCCACCGAGGTGTGGGTGTAGGCGCCGGCGTTCAGGACGATGCCGACCGCTTTGCCCCTGGCGGCATGGATGGCATCAACGAGGGCGCCTTCATGGTTGGACTGGAAGCAATCGACGTCGAATCCGTGCGCCGAGCCGGCCTCCTTGGCAAGCTGCTCGACGTCGGCCAGGGTGGCCGTGCCGTACTTTTCCGGTTCACGGGTGCCCAGCAGGTTCAGGTTGGGCCCGTTCAGGACCAGGATGGTGCCGCGCCGGGCGTCCGGGGAGGTGGCTTCGCTCATGCCTGCCAATGTATCGCGTTGTCCCGGACCATGCCCCTGATGTGTCCTGCGAAGTTCATCATTCACGGACCTGTCCCCGGCCGGCAGGACTGCCCGGACCGCTCGCGAGCCGTTCAATCCGCCGCAGCGCGAGGGCGCAGACCGGCAGGTAGGCCGGCGCCCACCAGGGCACGGTGAAGATGACCAGGCAGCCGCCATCCTTCTGCGGCTCCACCCGGTGCCCGGTGGCGCGCACCCCGGCAACAGACCACTGCCAGTACCGCCCTGCCTCGAACCTCGTCACGGTGTACGGCAGGGCCACCCGCAGGATGGTGCGGACCCTTCCGCGGCTGCCGGACCGAAGCTCCGAAGACTCCAGTCCCGCTGTTGCCGGTTCGACGCCGCTGACTGATGGCCCCCACGCCGGCCACTGGCCGGTATCCGTGAGCAGCTTCCAGACCACCTCGGCCGGCGCGTCGACCCGGCGCGATACGGAAAAAGTCACCCGGTGCGGCCCAGGACGGGAACCGTGTTCACTTCTTGAGCGAGTGCGCGATCTGGGCCATCACGGTGTTGTCCGCCAAGGTGGTGGCGTCACCCACCTCGCGGCCCTCGGCGACATCCTTGAGCAAGCGGCGCATGATCTTGCCGGAGCGGGTTTTCGGCAGTTCCGGCACCACCAGGATGGTCTTGGGCTTGGCGATCGGCCCGATCTCCTTGCTCACGTGGTTGCGGAGCTCCTGGACGATCGAGTCGCCCGAGTCCACCGCGTCCCCGCGCAGGATCACAAACGCCACGACTGCCTGGCCGGTGGTCTCATCCGCTGCGCCGACGACGGCGGCTTCCGCCACGGCCGGGTGGGACACGAGGGCGGACTCGATCTCCGCGGTGGAGAGCCGGTGGCCGGAGATGTTCATGACATCATCGACCCGGCCGAGCAGCCAGATATCGCCGTCATCGTCCTTCTTGGCGCCGTCGCCGGCGAAGTACATCGTTTCGAAGCGGGACCAGTAGGTTTCCTTGAACCGTTCCGGGTCACCCCAGATGCCGCGCAGCATGGCCGGCCATGGCTCCCGGATCACGAGGTAGCCGCCGGCGCCGTTGGGAACGGATTCACCGGCCTCATCGACGACGTCCACGGCGATGCCGGGCAGCGGGACCTGGGCGGATCCCGGCTTGGTGGCGGTCACCCCGGGCAAAGGCGCAATCATCTGCGCGCCGGTTTCGGTCTGCCACCAGGTGTCCACGATCGGGGCCGGGTTCTCCTTCTTCTCACCGTTCTTTCCGGCGTTGGCGCCGATGACCTCCCGGTACCACATCCACGCCTCGGGGTTGATGGGTTCGCCCACCGAGCCCAGCACCCTGATGGAGGAAAGATCCGACTTTGCCGGAATTTCTTTGCCCCATTTCATGAAGGTGCGGATGGCGGTCGGGGCCGTGTAGAGGATGGAGACCTTGTACTTTTCCACGATCTCCCACCAGCGGCCCTGGTGCGGCGAGTCGGGGGTGCCCTCATACATGACCTGAGTGGCGCCGTTGATCAGCGGCGCGTAAGCCACGTAGGAGTGGCCGGTGATCCAGCCGACGTCGGCGGTGCACCAGTACACATCCGTTTCCGGGTGCAGGTCGAAGACCGCCTTGTGCGTGTAGGCCCCCTGGGTGAGGTAGCCGCCGGTGGTGTGCAGGATGCCCTTGGGCTTGCCGGTGGTGCCGGAGGTGTAGAGGATGAACAGCGGGTGTTCAGAGTCGTGTCCTACGGCGGTGTGCTCGTCCGAGGCGGCATCGACCGTGTCGGACCACCAGTGGTCCCGGCCCTCGTGCCAGTCCACGTCCTGGCCGTTGCGCTTGACGACGACGACGTTCTGGACGGTGTGCCCGTCGTGGGCCAGCGCCTCGTCGACGGCCGGTTTCAGGGCGCTGGGCTTGCCGCGGCGGTAAGTGCCGTCGGCGGTGACCACCAGCTTGGCCTCGGCGTCGTCGATCCGCGAACGGAGCGCCTCGGCGGAGAAGCCGCCGAAGACAACCGAGTGGATGGCGCCGATACGGGCGCAGGCCAGCAGCGTGATGACGGCCTCGGGGATCATCGGCAGGTATACGGCCACGCGGTCACCCTTGGCCACGCCGAGGGATTCGAAGGCGTTGGCGGCCTTCTTAACCTCCTGCGTCAGCTGCGCGTAGGTGTAGCTGCGGGTGTCCCCGGGCTCTCCCTCGAAGTAGATGGCAACCCGGTCACCGTTGCCGGCCTCGACGTGACGGTCCAGGGCGTTGTAGGCGGCGTTGATCTCGCCGCCGACGAACCATTTGGCGAAAGGCGGATTGGACCAGTCAAGGGTCTCGGTGAAGTCCTTGCTCCAGCTCAGCAGCGCGCGGGCCTGCTTGGCCCAGAAAGCCGGCCGGTCGGCGTCGGCCTCGGCGTAATCGGCGGCGGTGACCACTGCGTTGGCGGCGAACTCGGCCGAAGGGGCGAACTTGCGGTTCTCCTGCGACAGGTTTTCGAACGCATCGCCCTGCCGGGGCGCCTGGGTGGCCGTGGTGGAGCCGGGGGTCTGCTGGGACATGGTGAACCTCATCATTCATCGATCCGTGCTGTGCGGAACGACCGATCCCGCCGCTGTCCCCGGTGCTTGCGTGGCACCGGGCATCGGCTGGTCACGGGCGTACCGCAAAGAGCTGTTCCGAAATACACACTAACGCGCAGGTGTGACAGAACGTGTGCCCCGTCACAAAGGGAGCCGTGAGCGGTGTTTATTAAGCGCCGAGTGGTGCGGGCGGTGGCGTGGCCTGCGGGGAGCCGCGCCGAACCCCGCTTTACGCGCAGGGCGAAAGGCTCCCCGGAGTGGTGCTGGAGTTACGGCCGGGCAGCTAGTGATCGGTTCTGCACTTGGCTAGGCTGAGACGGAGTTGTGACATCCAATGGGGGGCGACGGGGCCGCTGGCGGTCCTGTTTCGCCTGCCGTTAGGCGGCACTGTCCAGGGTGCGGCCACGCTAAGGAGAACAGAATGAACGAGCAAAGCAACGGGCAGCTCCACGCGCCCCTCCGCAACGAGGGCCAGGCAGGCCCGGCGCAGGCCGGCGGCCAGGGGGACCAGCCACGCTTCACCGTGGACAAGCCGAACCCGAAGAACAACGAGGCCGTCGTGGGGCCCTTCACGGTCCGCGACCTCACCGTCTTCGGCTCCACCCTGCTGCTCTTCATCGCCTCCCTGATCCCGATGTTCGTGGACCGCTACAACCTGTGGAGCCTGGGCAACTTCTTCTTCCTGGGCCTGGGGGTCCTGCTGCCGCTGATTGTCGCCGCCCTCTTCGTGGCCCGACGCGTCAGCCCGGGCACGAAGATCCGGATCGGTTCCCTCTCGATCGACCAGTTCGCCTCCGTGGTGGCGTCCTTTAGCCTGGCGTTCTTCTTCCTGGCCTCTGCCGGCGCATTCGTGCCGAGCCTTCTGGTGGGGCTCGTTGGCTCGCTGGGACTCTTCACCGCCACCGTGCTCGCGCGGCTGATTCCCAGCCTCGCCGGCGACTTCCTGCACCGCGCCGAAACCCCCGCCCACGTTGTGGCGCGGGAAGCCGCGGTGCCGGTGCGCAAGCCGCGTGCGCCCAAGGCACCCAAGCCCGCCGGCGAAGCCTCAACGCCCCGGGAAGGCGGCAGCCCGCTGGCTGGCTGGGTCAAGCGGATGACCACGGACAAGACGGCGGGCCCTGCCGAAAAGGCCCCGCTTGCAAGCGAAGGCCGCGGGTCATCAGCCGGTGCCGCCGGTGCAGGTGCAAGCGCTGCAGCTGCAGGAGCCGCAGGCGCCGCCGCGGCATACGCCCGCCCGGCCGCCGCCGAGCCCGCCACCCAGGCTCACGGCGTCGTCCCCACCGCGACGCCGGCCGTATCGCCGACGCCGACGGCGGCGTACGCCCCGGCTCCCGCCGCAGGCGAAGCGGCCCGGGTGGCCGCGGAGCAGTCCGCGGCCGCTCCCGCTGCGGCAACTTCAACGGGATCCCCGGCCACCTCGGAGGCACCCGCGCGGCAGAGCGCGGCCCTGGAGGAGACGCAGGCGGCCAGCGTCCCGGCTGCGGCAGCGGCCGCGGCGCCGTCCGCCGCAGGCCACGAGGCACCCACGGCCCTCACCCCGCAGGTCCGTTCGCAGGAGCCGATCGGTGCCACGGTGGACCCGGCAAGCCGCCCCGAGAGCAATGCGGCCGCCCCGGCCTACGAGGCGTTCTGGTTCGCCGTTGCACAGCCCCGGACCGCCGTGGACGAGCGCACCGGCGCCCCGGCCTTCGTCGTCGAACCCGGCGGCTGGGTCCTGGCCCTGGAGGACCGCGGCCACGAGTTCCTGGTCCAGCACACGGACGGCCGCGTCGGCGTGCTCCGGGATCTCAGCAACATCGAACGCGGCTAGCCGGACCGTGGCCACCGAAGTCGGCGCCGCAAAGCCCGCTACCGCGAAGCCCGCTGCCGTGAAGCCTCGCGTGCAGGCTGGTGGGGAGACCTTGCTTGGACTCAAGCGACGCGCCCGCCGGATAAACAAGGCACTGGCCGAGCAGTATCCGTATGCGCACGCAGAGCTGGATTTCCGCAGTCCCTTCGAACTCGTGGTGGCCACGGTGCTCTCGGCCCAGACCACGGATGTGCTGGTCAACCAGATCACTCCGCTGTTGTTCGCCCGGTACCCCGACGCCCGCAGCATGGCCGAAGCCGAGCCCGCAGAGCTGGAAGCGATCATCAAACCCACTGGGTTCTTCCGGGCCAAGGCGCGGAACCTGATGGCGTTGTGCACCAAGCTTGTGGACGACTACGACGGCGAGGTGCCCGGCCGGCTGGCAGACCTGGTGAAGTTGCCCGGCGTCGGGCGCAAGACCGCCAACGTGGTGCTGGGAAACGCGTTCGGGATCCCCGGCATCACGGTGGACACGCACTTCGGCCGGCTGGCCCGCCGCTTCGGTTGGACGGATTCGGATGATCCGGTCCGGATCGAATCTGACGTCGCCGAACTGTTCGAGCCAAAAGACTGGACGATGCTCTCGCACCGCGTCGTGTTCCACGGTCGGCGCGTCTGCCATTCCCGCAAGCCGGCCTGCGGAGCCTGCGCCGTGGCGAATTGGTGCCCCAGCTTCGGAGCCGGCGAAACGGATCCGGAGAAGGCCAGGAAGCTGCTGAAGTACGAACTCGCCCCGGGCCAGGAGGAACTGCTGGCGAAGCTGCTGGCCGAAACGCATCGCGCCGCCGAAATCCGGATGGAATCGCAGAGAAGGCCGCAATGACCGCCCGCCAGGACCTGATCGACCTCGTGGCCGCGGTGCAGGCCGGGACGGCCCCGTCACCGGATCCGCGCTGGCGTGAGCTTACGGTGGAGCCCGGCGAACGGGTCCGCCGGGCCGCCGTGCTGATGCTGTTCGGCTCGCTGGATGACGTCCCCGCGACGTCGGTGAAACTGCTGGCGCCGGCGGATCTGGACGTACTGCTGCTCCAGCGCGCGCAGACCCTGGATGATCATCCGGGCCAGGTGGCCTTCCCCGGCGGCGGCATCGACCCCGGGGAATCCGTGATCGAGGCCGCCCTCCGGGAGGCTGAGGAGGAGACGGGGCTGGACCCGCTGGGTGTGGAGGTTCTCGGCGTCATGCCCGAGCTGGCGCTGCCCCGCGGGAACTTCCTGGTCACCCCCGTGCTGGGCTGGTGGGCGTCCCAGTCACCGGTTCGGGTGGTGGACTATGGCGAGTCCTCGCAGGTCTTCCGGGTGCCCGTGCGGGACCTGCTGGACCCCGACAACAGGGTGATGGCGACCGTCAGCCGCGCCGGCCAGACCTTTCAGAGCCCGGCCTTTACCGTCAACGGCGTGGTGGTCTGGGGCTTCACCGGCATGATCCTCAATCAGTTGTTCGACCAGCTCGGCTGGGCTGTCCCGTGGGACCGGACGCGCCTTCACGGGATAGACGGCTGAGGTCGGGTCCCCGATATTGTGCCGTCAGGACGCCGCCGCGGGCCGTCAGTACGCCGCCGCGGCGGGTTTGTTACCGGACTGGGTGACGGACTGCCGGGCGCCCGGCTTGCCGCCAGGCTTTCCGCCGGACCGGTCCACGACCAACCCGGTCGCGGCGTTCTCGCGCACCGCGGTGATGCCCGCGGCCGCTCCTTTGATGGTGTTGAAAAGCGGTGAAACAGCAACTACTGTCCCGTCCGGTGCCGTCAGCCTGAAGAAATACGACTCGTCTCCGGCTTCTGCAATCTCGAAAACGCCAGCCACTCTGCTGCCTCCCCAATTCCCTGCCTTGTTGCATTGCACCGGCGGATCAATCGGGATCATCGCCGGCCTCTTTCGAGCGTAACGGGGCTCTCAGAGCGGGCGCAACGCTACTGACGGGTACGTTACCCAGGGTGTCCGGCCCGGCGTCGGACAGCGCATATGGGCAGCTATTTAGCGTTGTCGTAGGAGTCGACGACGGCGACGCTCACCGGAAATTCCACCGGTATCCTGCCGAACAGCAACTCTTTGGCGGCGGCCGCGGATTCCTCGATGGCCCGGATGCAGGCATCGACGGCGTCGGCAGGGCAATGCACCATGACCTCATCGTGCAGGAAGAAGACCAGTTCCCCGGCGGCAGAGCCGTCCGCGCGCAACCCCCGCAGCCGCCGTCGTAATTCCGCCAGCCAGCAGGCTGCCCAGTCGGCGGCGGAACCCTGGACCACGAAGTTCCTCGTGAACCTCCCGCGCGAGCGCGCCAGCGACTCGGCCCGGCGCTGTTCCTCTGCGGTGGCGGATTGCTGGCTACGCAGCCACCGCTCCGAGGGCGGCGGGCTGCTGCGGCCCAGCCGGGAGGTGACGGTCTTGCCCGCTTCGCCCTCGCGCGCGGCCTGCTCGACAAAGCCGACGGCGCGGGGATAGGTCCGGGCCAGCTGCGGCATCAGCCGTCCGGATTCGCCCGTGGTGGCACCGTAGATTGCGCCGAGCAACGCGACCTTGGCCTTTGCCCGGTCGCCGCCGAAACCTTGCGCGGCGATGCCGGCGTAGAGGTCCTTGTCTCGGGCGGCCTCCGCCATCCTGGAGTCCTGGGCAAGCGCCACCAGCACGCGGGGCTCCAGTTGCGAGGCGTCGGCGACGATCAGCTTGTGGCCGGGGTCGGCGTGCACGGCGCCGCGGATCTGGCGCGGGATCTGAAGTGCCCCGCCGCCGCGTGAGGCCCAGCGTCCGGACACAACCCCGCCCACCACGTATTCGGGCCGGAAGCGGCCGTCCTTGACCCAGGCGTCCAGCCACGCCCAGCCGTTGGCGGCGTGCAGCCGGGCGAGCTTCTTGTAGGCCAGCAGCGGTTCGATCGCCGGGTGGCTGGATTCCTTCAGCTCCCACTGGCGCGTGCTCTTTACCTCGATGCCGTTCCGGTGCAGGGCCCGCATCAGTTCCTGTGGGGAGTCAGGATTCAGCGCCGGGGATTGCAGCAGGCGGCGGAGTTCGCTATTCAGGGCCTCCAACTTGGCGGGGCGGTGGCCTAGGGCCGGCCGCGGGCCGAGGTAGTCCTCGAGGATCCGTTCGTGCAGTTCCTCGCGCCAGGGGACGCCGGTGTGCTGCATCTCGGCGGCAATCATGGCGGCGGCGGATTCGGCGGCCAGCAGCAACTGGAGCCGTTGCTTCCGGCGTCCGCCGTCCGGAGTGACGGCATTTGGAGCGACGCTGTCCGGCGCGACGCTGTCCGGCGCGACGTCGGACAAGGCTTCCTGCTGCGCGGCGTATTCTGCGCGCAGCTGCTCGGCGGAATAACGCGGGGCCGCGCGCAGCCCCGGGTCCTCGAACAAGGCGCCCTGGTCAGCGGGCGGGGGAGGGGGCTGCAGTGCCCGCGGCGGCTGCTGGACGTCGTCGTCCTGGGTGAGCTTCTCCGCATTCCGGGCATACTCGGTATGCGAGGTGAACTCCGAATGAGCCAGGATGGCGCCGCACAGGGTCAGGTCATAGCAGCGTTCCAGCTCTACCCCGGCGGCCAGCAGCGCCGGGTACCAGTCTTGCGTTCGGTGCCAGATCCAACGCGGGCGCTGCTGCTCCAGCTGGCGAACGACGCCGGGCAGCTCGTCGGCGCTGACAACGCGCGCCGCCGGGGCCTCGGGATCGGGGTGGCCGGCCGGCGTGAGCCGTTGCAGGGCGGCGCCGTCGGCGTGGGCGGCGAGCAGCAGATGCATAGGCTCAATTCTGCCCTGCCGGGGCAGGGCAGGTGGACCGGGGTGGGGGCGGGGCCGTTTGTCTGGGCGGGGCGCTTTGGGGGCGGAGGGGACCGGGCCGCCCCGGGGCGCGCCGGACCGTGCCGGGGCACACGGAATCGCCCCGGTTTTCCACATAGCCGACGTCGGCGGGTGGAAGCAGCGCCCGCAGCGCAGAAAGTGGTGGCATGAGCAGGCATCAACTCCGCGAGCCCCTTAGCAGCCAGCTCCCTTCGAGTCAGCCGGTGAGCAGGTCGGGACCGGACGCCGCACCCGACGCGGCCCCTATCCCCGGGTCGTGGCTTCCCGGCGGGTCTGCGGAGACGCTGCTGGTGACGGGCTCCGAGGTGCTGCGCGGCGAAGTGGAAGGGATTGTGGCCGCAGCCGGGAGGCAGCTAATTGTGGCGCGGGATGCCGCGGAGGCGGCCCAGCACTGGGAATCTGCCTGGGCGGTGCTGGTTGGATGTGACGTCCGCGAACTGCCGATCCGGCGCCGTGCGCCGGCAGTCCTCGTCGGGTTGAGCGGCGAAGGCGACGGCCTCTGGCAGTTGGCGGCGGTCATGGGGGCGGAACGTGTAGCCGTCCTCCCGGAGGGAGGACCCTGGCTTGCCGAGTACCTCAGCCGCTCCCACGCGCCGGACCCCGGTGGCCATGTCCTTGGAGTGGTCGGTGGATGCGGTGGTGCCGGCGCCACCACCGCCGCTATCTGGCTGGCGGAGGCCGCCGCAGGGCTCGGTGCCCGTGTGCTCCTGATCGACGGGGATCCTTGGGGCGGAGGCCTCGAACTGGCCCTCGCAGCCGAGGACGTGCCCGGGCTCCGCTGGCCCGACCTTGCCGAGGCCAGCGGCAGCATCGACCCGGACCAACTTCACGAGTCGCTGCCCGAGACGGGTGGTTTCTCCTTTCTGTCCTGGCCCGGCAACAGGGAACGGCCCACGCACGTCGACGCGGCCGCGGTGGCCGGCGTGCTCGACGCCGCACGCCGCTGCTACGAACTGGTCGTGCTCGATGTCGGCCGCGGACGCGAATCGCTGCGCGCCTTCGCATGGGAATGTGACCGCGTGCTCGTCGTCCTGCCAGCCCAGCTCCGGGCCGCGGTGGCCTCCGCCCGGTTGGTGACCGAACTTCCCCCGGTGGACACCTCGCTGGTTATCCGGGCGAAGCCGGGAGCCGCGCTGGACGTCCGGCTCATTTCCGAAGCCGTGGGGCTGCCGGTACAGAGCATCATGCCCGAGGTCCGCGGTACGGCCGCCGCCACGGAGCTAGGCCGCCTGCTGGAAGCCGGACGGCGGCACAGCGTGAAGCGCTTTACCGACGCTGTCCTTGACTTCGGCGCTGACGAGTACCCGTGAGCTCCCACGCGGCCGGCGCGCCGGACGCTGACGGCCCGCGGCTCCGGAGGCCGAGGGGGCACCAGCCGAGCGTGGACGCCCGGCTGCTTGAGGCCGTCCGCGAGTCGGTCATGGCCGACGCCGGGCCCGTCACCCCGTCCCGGGTGGCCGCAGCCGTCCAACGGAGCGGAAAACTCCTCGGCACCGCTGGGGCGCTGGCGGCTGTCGAAAGCATCAGTGCCGAACTGAATGGGCTGGGGCCATTGCAGCCGCTGACCCGCGACCCGCTCGTGACGGACATCTTCGTCAACGGCCCGGACTCGGTCTGGCTGGACCGCGGGCGCGGTCTTGAACGCGCCCCGGTCAGCTTTGCCGGGGAGGCGCAGGTCCGTGCGTTGGCGGCCCGGCTGGTGGCCGCCGGCGGCCGGCGGCTGGACGACGGCTCGCCCTGTATGGATGTCAGGCTCGACCGCGGCTACCGGGTGCACGCCGTCTTGCCGCCGATCTCCACGGCCGGGACCTTGCTAAGCGTGCGAATTCGCCGAGAGTCCGTTTTCTCCCTGGCTGAGCTCGGCAGGAGCGGCATGTTCGGCCTGTTCATCGAGGACGTCCTTCGGCGAATGGTGGCCCGGCGCCTGAGCTTCCTGGTGAGCGGCGCGACGGGCTCGGGAAAAACGACACTGCTTGCCACGCTGCTGGGGCTCTGCGAGCCCGGTGAGCGGCTGGTCCTGATCGAGGATGCTTCGGAGCTGAATCCCATCCATCCGCATGTGGTGTCCCTCGAATCGCGCCACAGCAACCTGGAGGGCGGCGGCGCCGTTGATCTCGGCGAGCTGGTCCGGCAGGCCTTGCGGATGCGGCCCGACAGGCTTGTGGTGGGCGAGTGCCGCGGCGCCGAGGTCCGGGAGCTACTTTCCGCCATGAACACCGGGCACAACGGGGCCGGCGGCACGATCCACGCCAACACCGCCGCGGCGGTCCCGGCCCGGCTGACGGCGCTCGGGGCACTCGCGGGGATGGGGCCGGACGCCGTCCGACTTCAGGCAGCCAGCGCCCTCGACGCCGTCGTGCACCTGGAACGGACACGACTCGGCCGTCGGGTGGCATCGGTGGGGCTGGTCGGGGAAGACGCCGGGGGCCTGGCCGTGGCCGTAGCGCTGGAAACGGTCGGAGGCGAGGTCCGCGCCGGGCCCGCATGGCCGGAGTTCGCCGACCGCCTGGGCCTGGACCCGGCTGCTGCGCCCGACAACTCAGGCATCCGCGCCGCGGCCGGCCCGCCATGACGGCCCTCCTGACCGGAGTCTTGGCCCTCGCATCCTGGCTGGCGCTAGCGCCGCCCGGTGGGCCCGCCCGGCGTATTCGGCGGTCTCTTCCAGGCCGCTTCGTGAGGTCCGCACCGGAGCTGTCCGTCGGGCGGCGGGCAGAAGGCCGGGGTGGCCGCTTCGCGCCGCTGCGCAGGAAGGGCAGGGTGGCGGCTGCTGTCCCCATGGCCGTGCTGGTTCAGCAGCTGGCCGCGCTGTTGAAGGGCGGCCGGACACCCGCCCGGCTGTGGGACGAACTCTGGCTTCTCTACGCGGACCGGGAATTGCCTGACCGCACGCAGGGCAGGAGGCAGGGCAGGAGCTGGCGACACAACCGGGGCACCGGGCCACCCGACGCCTTGGATGCGACATCGCGGGCGATTCTGGCGGCAGCCCGGGCTGCCGCACTGCGGGGAGCCCCGGTCGCGTCGGCCATCCGGACGTGCGCTGCCACCGGTGCCGGCGGCGGCGCCCACGCTGGTCCTGATGAAAGGAAACGGGCGGTCTGGGTGGAACTTGCAGCATGCTTCGACGTCGCCGAGGCCAGCGGCTGCCCGCTTGCCGAGGTCCTGAACCGCTTCGCCGCCCACCTGGAAGCCGAGGAGGACGCCGAAGCCGCACGGCAGACCGCACTCGCCGGCCCCCGGGCAACCGTCCGCATCCTGACCTGGCTGCCCTTTTTGGGGCTTGGCCTCGGTGTCCTGCTCGGCGTGGACCCCTTGAGCATCCTGCTCGGGACGCCCTTCGGCATGGCGGCGCTCGTCGCCGGGCTCGCCCTCACCGCCGCGGGTAGGATCTGGTCCGCCCGTCTCGTCCGGGCGGCAGCCCGGCTGCAGTGGTGATCCCTCCGGTGGGCAGTTTCGCGGTGGCCGCGCTGCTGGCCGCGGCGGTGGTCGTGGCGCTCGCCGACCAACGCCGTGCAGGCATGCGGTGGCGGCGGCTGGGCCGACGTCCGCCTGGCGGGGCGCCTGCGGGAGGCGCAGGCGGCGACGCGAAGACGGCGCCCGAACCGGGCGTCGGGCTCCGTGATCCGGCACTGATGCTGGAACTGATCGGTGCGATGCTGGACGCCGGAGCAGGGCTCGGGCGCTCGTTGGAACTAGTTGCCGGCCGCGCAGACCCCGAGCTCGGGCGCGCTCTGACGCCTGTCGTCTCCGCCCTCGCGATCGGCGCCGACTGGGAGACGGCGTGGCGGAGTACCCATGCAGTTCCAGCGCGGTTGCTGGCCCTCAGGGACGCCCTGGCCTTCGCCGCGCTGACCGGCGTGCCGTCCGCGGCCATCCTTTATGCGCAAGCCGCCCGGCTGCGCCGCGAGCATTTCCGGGCTGCCGAGCAGCGGGCCGCGGCATTGGGCGTGAAGCTCGTCGTCCCGCTCGGGCTGTGTTCGCTGCCCGCGTTTGTGTGCCTGGGCATCGTGCCGGTGCTACTGGCGATGCTGCCCCACGGACCCTGAGGGACGGATCCGCGGTGCACCGACTTCTCCTCAACAGCCGGAGTTGTCCACTTGGCCACGGACCGCACTTACCGGCGCACGGCGTGGGATCGACATTGGAATGAGCCGGTCCTGCACCGGAACAACCAGAGAGGAAATCCCATGACATTTCACCGCAGCACCCCCGCCGGAACCGACCGTGCGACCGCCGAGACTGGAACCGCAGAGGTGCTGGAAATCTACCCCGGCGCCCGGCAGGGGCCGCCGGTCCAGGCCGTTCCCCGTCTGGCCCGCAGATGGGGAAGGCTCTTTGGGTCCGAGGCGGGGATGGCAACGGCTGAATACGCCATCGCCACGCTCGCCGCCGTCGGTTTCGCAGGTCTGCTCGTGCTGATCATGCGCAGCGACGAGGTCCGGGGATTTCTGCTGAACCTCATCCGCACTGCGCTGGCGCTGCCGTGATCCGGTGCTCCCGGGGCGGGCCGGGCGCCTTGGCACGTACCTCCGCGCAAACGGGAGTTCGCCGGCCGCGGCACGTGGCCGCCTTGATGCGAGGATCCCGGGCGGGCAACGGCGCAGCACCGGCCCGGGGCGCCGTAACGGCCGAGTTCGCCGTCGCGCTGCCGGCCGTAGTGCTCCTGCTTGGCTTGCTGCTGGCCGGGTCCGCCGCGGGGCTGACGCAGCTTCGGCTCGAGGAAGCCGCCCGGGCCGGCGCGAGGGCGCTCGCGCGCGGTGAAGACGCAGCCGCCGTTGGTGGGATCGTCCGGCAGCTTGCCGGGGATTCGGCGCTGGCTGCCGTGGCCTCCGACGGCGTCTGGCTCAGCGTCACCGTGTCCGGGACCGTCAGCGGCGCGGTGGGTCCGCTGGTCCCATGGACCCTCACCGCGAAGGCGTGGGCGCGGAGCGAGGCCCCTGACGCGCCGGCCTTATCCGCGCCGTCCCTCTCCGCCCCGGCGACGGCGCCCCTTGCCCTCGCCTGTCCAGCGTGATGCCGGCCATGGTGCGGGACCCGGAACTAGGTGCGGGGAGCGTCCTTGCGCTGGGCCTGGGGATGGTGCTGCTGCTGGCGACGACCATCGTCGTCCTGCTGGGTCAGGCCGCGGTAATGGCTTCGCAGGCCGCGACGGCAGCGGATATGGCGGCACTCGCGGCCGCGGATGCCGCCCGTGGACTCACTAGCGGCGAACCCTGTGCCGTAGCCGCCGACGCCGCTGGACGCCATGGTGCGCGGCTCGTGGGCTGTTCGGTCGAATCCGGCGACACCGTCCAGGTCCGGACGGAACTCCGATCCCGCACGGTGTTCGGTTCGGCCACCGGCCTGGCCCGGGCAGGACCTCCGCCGGCGGAGGGCTCCGGGCCGGCGCACGGGCCCAGGTAAGCGGGCCCCGGAAAACGGTCGCCGGTCTAGCCTGGCTGGTGGCTGACGTGCCCGGCGGCCGGCGCGGTTCCCTGGTCCTCGGCACTGCCGCCCATGAGGTCTGTGGCGTCGGCCAGCAGCATCTCGACAAGCGCGACGGCGGCGTCCTTGTCCAGCGGGTTGTTCTTGTTTCCGCATTTGGGCGACTGGACACAGGACGGGCAGCCGGACTCGCATTCGCAGGCCTTGATGGCGTCGCGTGTCGCGGAGAGCCACACCCTGGCCTTGTCGTAGCCGCGCTCGGCGAAACCCGCGCCGCCGGGGTGGCCGTCGTACACGAAGATCGTGGGCACGCCGGTGTCGGCGTGGATGGCCGTGGACACGCCGCCGATGTCCCAGCGGTCGCTGGAGGCCACCAGCGGCAGCAGCCCGATGGCCGCATGCTCGGCTGCGTGCAGGGCGCCGGGGAACTGTGCCTCGATCAGCCCTGCGCCGGTCAGGGAGCGGTTGTCCATCACGAACCACACCGCCTTGGTGAAGAGGTCCCGGGCGCCCAGCTGCAGCGGTTCCTCGCCGAGGATCTCGTTCGAAATCAGCGCCTTGCGTTGGAAGGAGACCACCTGTGTCGTCACTTTTACGTCGCCGAAGTGCACCGCGACGTCGCCCCACTGCGTGGTGCGGAGCGTCTCCAGGACCTCGATCTGGGTCACGTCCCGCGCGGTCGTGTAGTAGTCGGGGTTGGCCCGGCGCACGACGACGCAGTGCTCGTCCTCGTTCAAATCCTCGACGACGTAGCTTTCGCCCTGATGGACGTAGATGGCTCCGGTATGCGCCTGATAGTGCGTCTGGGGCGAATCCATGGTGCCGAGCAAAGACCCAGTGTCGGCATCCACGATGCTCACCGGACCGCCGCCGTCGGCCCGCAGGTTCACCATGGCCGCGGCGCTCTGGGGGTGGGTCCAGAACCAGCCCGCGGGACGTTTGCGCAGGTAGCCCTGGGCGACCAGCTGGTCAAGCAGCTTCTCGACTGTCGGGCCGAACAGCTGCAGCTCGGCGTAGCCCAGGGGAAGTTCCGCCGCGGCGGCGCACAGGTGCGGCCCCAGGACATAGGGATTGGAGGGGTCGAAGACGGTGGCCTCAACCGAGACATCGAAGATCGCCTCCGGGTGGTTCACCAGGTACGTATCGAGCGGATCATCGCTCGCGACGAAGGCGGCTATGGCATCCTGCCCGGCGCGGCCCGCCCGGCCGATCTGCTGGAACAGCGAGGCCCGGGTTCCCGGCCAGCCGGCGACCAGGACCGCGTCGAGCCCCGAGATGTCGATGCCCAGTTCCAGCGCGGACGTGCTCGACACCCCCAGCAGCTCGCCGGAGCGCAACGCCTTTTCCAAGGCCCGCCGCTCCTCCGGCAAGTACCCGGAGCGGTAGGCCGCCACGCGTTGCGGCAGGCTGGGGTCCACTTCATCCAGGAGGCGCTTGGTGATGGAGGCGATCGTCTCGGCTCCGCGGCGCGATTTGATGAACGCGATGGTGCGGATGCGGGAGGAGACGAGGTTGGCCAGCAGGTCCGAGGTTTCGGCCACGGCGGTCCGGCGTTCCTTGGCGCCGTTTTCGCCGCGCAACTCCGTCAGCGCGGGTTCCCAGAACGCGACGGTGGTGGCGCCGTGCGGCGAGCAGTCCTCGGACACCGCGCGGACCGGAGCGCCGATGAGCCGGCCGAAGGAGGTGCCCGGGTCTGACGCGGTGGCCGACGCGGCGATGAACACAGGCCCGGGGTGGGAGGTGCCGGGACTGTAGTAGGCGCAGATCCGGCGCAGACGGCGCATCAGGTTGGCTACGTGCGAGCCGAACACGCCGCGGTAGCTGTGTGCCTCGTCCACGATCACGTAGCGGAGCCGGCGGAAGAACCGGGCCCACCAGGCGTGGTTGGGCAGGATGCCGAAATGCAGCATGTCGGGGTTGGCCAGGATGACGTTGGCGTGGTCCCGGATCCAGCGGCGGGACGCCGGGTCGGTATCGCCGTCGTAGGTTTCCGCACGGACCGTGGGCAGGTTGAGCGAGCGGATGGCAGCCAGCTGGTCGGCGGCGAGCGCCTTGGTGGGGGAGAGGTAGAGGGTCACGGCGCCGTCGTCGTGGATCTTGCCGGGGTCGGCCAAAACGCGCAGTTCGGAGCGGTGCACCGCGTCCAGTGCCGGCAGCTGGTAGGCCAGGGACTTGCCGGAGGCGGTGCCGGTGGCGATCACCACGTGTTCGCCTGCGTGGGCGAGTTCGGCCGCCTGCACCTGGTGGCGGTAGGGCTCGTGGATGCCGAGCGAGCCGTAGGCCTGCACCAGATCGGGGTGGACCCACTCCGGCCACGGTTCGTTGACGGCTTTCCGGGCAGGTATCGTGCGCACATGCCGCAGCTGTTCCGGGTCCGGGCCGCGGCCCAGCAACGGGATCAGGGACTCATGTGGATTCACTCCAACATTGTTTCACCCGGGCTCAAATCGCCCGGGGCAGGCATCGACGCGGAGGCAGGCTCACCCCACGGACAGGTCGGCGCCCTCGTCCGAGGCGGAGAGCATCAACACATGGCACACCGTGGTCCAGCCAAGATGCGAGTAGAGCTGTTGGCCGTCGAGGGAGGCCAGCAGGAGCCCGCTCTCGACGTCGTGTTCGAATGCCTGCGCGGCCAGGGCCCGCATGATGAAGCTGCCGAGTCCGCGCCGCTGGAACCCGGGTTCGGTGACGATCTTGTCGAAGACGGCAGTGTGGTCCGCGACGAACACCCGCCCGCTGGCGGCCACCTCTTCGCCGGCGTAGACCACGGCGTGGTGGACTCCGCCCGCCGTGGAGGGCACCCAGCGCAGGTCGTCGTCCGGAAGCCAGGGGTCCTCGGCGTCCTGGGTTTCCATGTCCACGATCATCATGGTCTGGGTGGCGGACGTGACGTTCAGCCCGTTCTGCTGGGCCAGGGCCGTGTAGCGCGGCACATCGTTGGTGAGGATCGTCAGGATGCGGGCCGGGACTTCGGCGGTCTTGGCCGCCAGCGCCTCGAACTCGGATTCCGAGGGGTCATGGGCGAAGTATTCCCATTCGTGGGTCGTGTCAGCCCTGAGCGCCGCGGGGAAGCGGCCCTCCGTGCGCGTCTCATAACCCCGGCAACCGGCCCACCCGGCAACCCAGACCTCAAGGAGGTGGGTGGTGTCGTCAACCATGGCTTCAAGACTCATGAGATGAGCGTATTCCAGCCCCGCCACAAGCAACAGGGGCCGGGTTCGGTGAGGGCCGTTGCTTACGCAATTGTGACAGTGAAGGGCGCCCCCCGCGCCTGCGCCGCCGCCTAAGCGCCGGGACCCGCCCCGGGTTTTGCCCCGCCCAGTACGCTTAAATACGTGGCTTTGAATCGAATTGTGCTCTTTTACGGCTTTACCCCGATCGCGGACCCGGAGGCGGTCCGGCTCTGGCAGCGTGCCCTCTGCGAGAAACTCGGGCTGACCGGGCGGATCATCATCTCCAAGGACGGCATCAACGCGACCGTCGGCGGCGAAATCGGCGCCGTCAAGCAGTATGTGAAGACCACCCGGGAATACAAGGGCTTCCGCGGCATCGACGTGAAGTGGTCCGACGGCGGTGCGGCGGACTTCCCCCGCCTGAGCGTCAAGGTGCGCGACGAGATTGTCTCCTTCGGCGCGCCGGGCGAGCTCAAGGTGGACGAAAACGGCGTCGTCGGCGGCGGAACGCACCTGGCACCCGAGGAACTGCACCGGCTCGTGGAGACCAAGAAGCAGGCCGGGGAAGACGTCGTCTTCTTCGACGGACGAAACGGCTTCGAAGCGCAGATCGGAAAATTCAAGGACGCGGTCGTTCCCGACGTCGCGACCACCCACGACTTCATCAAGGAACTTGAGTCCGGCAAGTATGACGCGCTCAAGGACAAGCCGGTGGTCACCTACTGCACCGGCGGCATCCGCTGCGAGGTCCTCTCCAGCCTGATGGTCAACCGGGGCTTCAAAGAGGTCTACCAGCTCGACGGCGGCATCGTCCGCTACGGCGAGGCCTTCAAGGACCAGGGGCTCTGGGAAGGCTCGCTGTACGTGTTCGACAAGCGAATGCACCTGGAGTTCAGCGAGGATGCCAAGACCATCGGCCAGTGCGTCCGCTGCGCCGCCCCCACGAGCAAGTTCGAGAACTGCTCCAACCCGAGCTGCCGCACCCTGACGCTGTACTGCGCGGATTGCGCCTCGGACCCGGCCACCCTGCGGTGCCCGGACGGCTGCGCCGCCTGAGGTCACGCCCCGCCTGAGGTCACGCCCCGCCTGAGGCCACGCCCCGCCGCCACTAACGGGCGGCGCTCAGATCCTGCTCACGCGGTACGCGAAGTTCGCCGGCGCCTGGGATTCGATCCGAACCTTCAGCAACGTGTCCGCGCCGAGCTGCACCACGTTTACCCGCGAGGTGCCGCACCGCAGGCTCAAATCCACCAGAACGCTCTCCTTGTCCCGGACGGTGAATGACACCCGCCGGGTACTGCGGCAGACCAGCGTCAGGGCGTAGGTTCCGCTCGGCAATTGCGTGGTGGTCTCAGTCCGCGTCGCGCCGGCGTCGAGCAGCCCATAGCCCGTATGGAAGACCTGGCCCTGGGCATCCGGTATCGCTTCCCCCACCCAGTGTTTGAGTTCCGCCCCCATCACCGGCCGGTTCATGGCGGGGTCCTGGGGGAGGGCCGCGTCCGTGAACGTGGTCGCTTGCGACGAAGCCTCCCCGGCGGAACGACCGTCGTCGTAGCTGTACTCGCAAGCGGCCAGCCACGAACTGCACGCCAGTGCAACGGCCAGCACGACGGCGGTGAGCACGCCGCGCGACCGCAGCGGCAGGGTCGCCTGCGCGGAGGGCATACTCCGACTGTATGCCCGGCCGCGACGGCGGGCCAGAGCACCGCAGGCCTGGCGATTGCGGCCCTATGCGGACGGGCGGCGCTCCAGCCGGAACCCCACCGCGGCTGCCGGATCGGGTTCGGTTGTATTCGGGGCGATTTGCACCGTGGTCGGCCCCGAACCCAGCTTCACTACAGCCTCGACGGGCCGCCCGCACGTGACGCTGCGCGTCAGTCTCGTCCCGTCCCGGCGGTCGGGCTGTGTCACCGTCAGGCGTACGCTCGGTGTTCCGGCGCAGGCGATCCGCACGGTATACGGGCCGCCGGCCGTGCGCGGCGTGGTCTGGCGGAAGCCGACCCCGGTGAAGGCCGACATCAGTTCGTTTTTGGACGGGCCCCCGAGGAGCCGCTGAACTTCCGTCATGCTCTTGGCAGTCTGGGCGGCCAGCTCCGCATCCTGGGTTGGCGCCGGCGGCCGGGGTGCGGCCGACCTTGCGGAGGGAGCCGCGTCGGGACCCGGCACGCCGACGTCGTCCGCGACCTCACAGCCGGCCAGCCCTGCCGCCAGCACCAACGCGAACAGCGGCGCCCAGGCACGGGCCCTTTGCTTACCCCCAGCAGCAATCATGCCCCGAGCCTAGTGGCAGCGACGCCCGGCGCAAGTCAGGTCAGGCCGCGGCCACCAACTGGTAGGCAAAGATGAGCGGGGCGTCCACGCTCGAGGCGCTGATCTTCAGCGTGCCGGCGGAGGGCACCTTGATCCTGGCGGTTTCCCGGCTGCCGTTGCAGGCGGCCCCGGCCTCAGTGAGGTGGTTCCCGTCGAGGGTGACCTCGAAGAACTCCTTGCCGCCGCCGTCGCACGTCATGGTCAGCGTGTAGCTGCCGGCCGCGACCCTGGCGTCCTTCGCGACCGGGTCACGGTTCAGGATCTTGCCGGCGTCGGCCAGCACGACGCCGCTGGCCGACGGCAGGGCGGTGGCTTTCCACGCGTTCACRTCGGCGGATTCGATGGAGCCCCCGGGCGCGCACGCCGAGGCACCAACCACGACGGCGGCGCCGGCCGCGGCGGCGAGGAGGCGACGGACGACGCGGGAGCGGGACGGCAGCGGCGGAGCGTAAAGCATGCCTCCAACTTACCCGTTGGGACCGCGCCTTCCTGAACCGGGCCCCGGACCCCTAGCTGGCGATCAGCTCGAGCACCCGACCCCGGTGCTAGGTGATCCTTGACCTTGACGCGGCGTCAAGCTTTAGGCTCGGCGTAGCGGCCAGCAACCCATGGCGGCGGGAGGGAGAACCATGGACTGGTCGGTGCAACAGGTCGCGAAGATCGCCGGCACCACGAGCCGGACGCTGCGCCACTACGACGCCGTCGGGCTGCTCAAACCCAGCCGGGTCGGGGAGAACGGCTACCGGTACTACGACCAGGCAGCACTGCTGCGGCTGCAGCGCATCCTGCTGCTGCGGGACCTGGGCCTGGGCTTGCCGGCCATTGCCGAGGTCCTCGACCAGGAGCAGGAGGCCGAACCCGCGCTGGCCGGCCACCTCGAATGGCTGCGCCAGGAGCAGGACAGGCTGGCGCGGCAGATCGCCTCGGTCCAGCACACACTCAGGGAAATCAAGGCAGGGAGGGAACTCATGGCAGAGAAAATGTTCGACGGCTTCGACCACACCCAGTACAAGGGCGAGGTGCAAGAGCGCTGGGGCAAGGACGCGTACGCGCAGGGCGACGCCTGGTGGCGCGGGATGGGTGCTGCCGAAAAGGACGCATGGAAAGAGCGGTCCACGCGGCTAAGCCAGGAGTGGGTTACGGCGGCGGAGTCCGGCGTCGCCCCGGACGGCCCGGAAGCGCAGGACCTCGCCCGGCGCCACGTCGAATGGCTCGCCGGGATCCCGGGAACCCCCGCAGCCGGCGGGAACGTAAAGCAATACCTGTCCGGCCTGGGCGAGATGTACGTTGCGGATCCGCGCTTCGCCGCCAACTACGGCGGCCCCGCCGGGGCGGCATTCGTGCGGGACGCACTGCAGGCGTACGCGGACAAGCACCTCTAACGCCGCAGCGCAGCTCCGGGATGGCGACATCGGCGGGATGGCGACATCGACCGGGCCGCGTGGAGCCGGGGCTGCATGGAGCCGGGGGGCGGGGCCGCGTGGAGCGGGGACGCGTGGAGCCGGGCGGCGGGGAAAGCGGGGCGGGAACCCACAGCACGGTAGTCGCCGCGCCTAAACTTGTCCGGTGACTCCTTCTACGCTTTTCACGGCCGGCAACACCCCCGACGCTCCCCGCAGCGATCTCCCGGATCTGCTGCCGGCGCTCGCCGCGGATCTGCGCCGCATCGGCTACACGGTCGACGGTGTCGCGGAGCTGCTTGGGCAGGCCGCCCACGCGGCCCTGGCCCGGGACCAGCTCATTCCGGCCCTGATCGTCACCGGGCACGCTGCCCAGGACGGGACGACGACGGCGGCGCTCGCCGCCGTCGTCCGTCTGTGGCTGCTGGCCGAACCGCAGTCGGCCGGAACGCTCGACGCCGCCCTGCCGGGCATCCGCACCGAAGGACTGCTGCAGCTGGGTCTGGTGGAGGCGTCGGGGGACGGTCGGGTGCAGGCGAAGGTGGACCTGCGTCCGTACGGCTGGGAGGGGAGCTCCGGGGAAGACACCGTCAGCAACGGCGGGGCCGAGCTCTGGGTGGCCAGCGACCTGGCCGCCCACCAGCGGCCGGGCGTGCTGCGCCACGACCATGTGCTGGGCATCGGGCAGGCGTCCACCACCCTGGTGCAGGTCACCGCCCGCCGGCATGTGTCCCGCGCCCTGGACCTCGGCACCGGCTGCGGCATCCAGACCTTCCACCTCCTGCACCATGCCGAGCACGTCACGGCTACCGACATCTCGGAACGTGCCCTGGCCTTCACCCGCTTCAACCTGATGCTCAACGCGGCGGCGCTGCAACTGGACCCCGCCGACTTGGAAAGCCGGGTGAGCTTGCGGCTGGGCTCGTTGCTGGATCCGGTGGCGGGCCAGGAATTCGAACTGGTGGTCTCCAATCCGCCCTTTGTCATCACCCCGCGCGGCGCCGGGGAAACCGCCGCGGACCAGTTCACCTACCGCGACGGCGGCCTCCCGGGCGATGAGATCGTGGCCGCACTCGTCCGGGACCTCCCTTCGGTCCTCGCCCCCGGCGGCACCGCCCAGCTGCTGGGCAACTGGGAGATCCCGGCGGGCACAGCGTGGGACGACCGGCCGCGGAGCTGGGCCAGCCCGGACGCGGACGTCTGGTTCATCCAGCGCGAACAGGTCAGCCCGGAACAGTACGCCGAGACTTGGCTGCAGGACGCCTCCGAAGCGCGCGACCGGCGGCTCTACCAGGAGTCGTACGCCGCGTATCTGGACGACTTCGCCGCGCGGAACGTGGAAGGCATCGGCTTCGGAATGATCTGGCTGCGGCGCCCCGCGGCCGGCGCCCGGCCGGTGATCTCCCGCTTCGAGGAGATCGGCTACCCGATCGAACAGCCGGTGGGTCCGCACCTGGGCGCCGCCGTCGAGCGCGCCGACTGGCTGGCCGCGCACGAACTGGAATCCGCGCACCTGGTGGTGGCCGACGACGTCACCGAGGAAAGGCACCAGCGCCCCGGCGCCGAACACCCCGGCGTGATCCTGCTGCGCCAGGGCGCCGGCCTGCGCCGCACCAATTTGCTCAGCACCGAGCTGGCCGGCTTCGTTTCAGCGTGCGACGGCGAACTCTCCGTCGGGCAGATCATCGGCGCCCTTGACGCCCTGCTGGGCGGCTTCGAGGGGTACGACAGTGCGGCCTTCCGGCAAGGGCTCCTGGACGAGGTCGGCAACCTGGTGCGCGACGGTTTCCTGCTCCCCGCCAGCGACTGATTCCGCGGGCAGGGCCGGCGCCTGCGCCGCGGCCGGCGTCGCCGCGGCGGGCGCACCCTCGTGCCCGAACCTGGGCAGCACGTAGGCGGTCACGGCCAGGGCCACCAGCACGYCRCCCGCGCCGGTGAGGAGGAAGCTCAGCCGGATCGGCAGCACCGCGCCGAGCAGGCCGCCGATGGCCAAGGCGGCAATGGACACGGCGCGGGTCATGCCGCCGATGATGGCCATGGCCTGCCCGCGCCCGCTCTCCGGAATGCGCAGGATCGCGATCGCGCCGAAGCAGGCGTTCAGTGCACCGCAGGCCGTGCCCATCGCCGTGTAGGCCAGGAATAGCAGCCCCACCGTCGGCACCAGCCCCATCACCCCCAGGAAGGCCGAGGTCAGGACCATGGTTGCGAGCAGCACCCGAAGCCGGGCTTGCGGCGTCTTGATCCGGCCCGCCACGGCCGCACCCGCCGCCATGCCGAGCCCGAATGCCGCGGCCAGCAGCCCGTACTCGGTCTCGGTTGCGCCGAGTTCACCCCGGGCCAGGAAGACCTCCAACACGTTGGTGGCCTCGCCGACGAGAATGAAGAACAAGGCCCCCAGGACCAGGGCCCACACGAGGCTGTCCCGCCGGATCAGCCGCAGGCCATCCAGCAGGGCCGGCGCCTCCCGGCCGGCCAGCTCGGCCGCGGTACCGCGGCGGGTGCGGATCAGCAGTGCGCCCACCCCCATCGCCAGGTAGCAGCCGCTCGCCACGGCGAACACCAGCCCCGAGCCGCCCCAGCCGCTGAGCAGCCCGCCCGCCGCCGGCCCCGCCATTCCGGCGATCATGATGGTGGCCTGCATGGTGCCCAGCGCCCTCGGGGTGCGTTCCTCTCCGACGATCCGGGGCAGCAAGGCCTGCCAGGTCGGTCCCGCCACCGCCTGTGCGGTGTCGAGGAGGAACGTCATGGCGAACAGCACCGGGATGTGGTTGTCCACGTACTGCAGGCCCAGCCCCATGCCGGCTACGGCCACCGCGCTGAGCACGGACGACGCCGTCGCGAGCGTGCGGGAATCCCGCGTGTCCGCGAGCCGGCCCGCCCAGGGGGCCAGCAGCACCAGCGGCAACGCCGAGCACAACAGGTAGGCCGCCACGAGCCAGGGCCCGGCAGCCGGCGTCGTCCCGGCGGCGGCGACGTTCTGCAGGTGCAGCATCACGCTGACGACGACGGCGCCCATGCCGGCCGTCGCCAGGAACCTGGAGCTGCTGGCGAGCAGGAAGTCGCGGTTGCCCCAGAGCGAGGGCGTGCCGTCGGCGACCCGCTCTTTATGAAGTATCTGTTTCATAAGTGCAAAGTATCCCGCCGGGAAGGTGGTGTCAAGCATTCCTTTCATAGTTTGGCGGCCGTCGGTAGACTAGGAACGTGAATGCAGAAACCCCGAAGGCGGAGCTGTCCGCTGAGACCGCCGCTCCGGCCGCCAAGCGCAGGCCGCGCCCGGAGAAAAAGGTCGAGATCACTGACCCGAAGGCGATCCGGGCCCTGGCCCACGCCGCGCGGCTCGAGGTCATTTCCGAGCTGTATTCCACCCAGGTCAGCCGGACGGCCACGGAGCTGGCTGCGCAGACCGGCCTCACCCCGAGCGCCATGAGCTACCACCTGCGGGCCCTGCAAAAGTGGGGCATTGTGGTACCTGCTGCGACCGCCGGCGACGCCCGGGAGCGCCGCTGGAAGGCGGCCGGCACAGACTTCACCATCAATTCGGGCGGGGGAGTGGCCAGCCCGGAATTTGCCGTCCTGGACCTGGAGCTGGACGCGTACCGCCGGCGCGTCAACGCCTACGCCAAGGCCAGGGACGAACGGCGCCAGCGCGGCGAAGCCGTGGACGGCACCTCGGCCGTGGTGCTGGCCAGCAACCTGCTTCACCTGACGCCGGCCCAAGCCGGGGAGCTCAACGACAGGCTCTTCGAGCTGCTCAAGGACTACGAGCTCGAGGACCCGGACCGGGTGCCYGAGGGGGCCGTCCGGATGGCCACCATGTGGTCGATGATTCCCGATGACCGGGGCACTGCCGCGCAGCCCTCCTAGGCGGAACCGCCGCAGTTCCCCCGGCCGCAGCCGCGGTTGCTTCGTGACGTCCGCAAGTCGTGCCCGTGGGGCCGACTTTTGCAGCCGGATGCGCGGGAATCTGCAAAA
Source organism: Arthrobacter sp. 01T414 (assembly GCF_056398965.1). Taxonomy (NCBI): domain Bacteria; kingdom Bacillati; phylum Actinomycetota; class Actinomycetes; order Micrococcales; family Micrococcaceae; genus Arthrobacter; species Arthrobacter sp. 01T414. The sequence goes on from NZ_JBFTQK010000001.1 coordinate 403,268, forward strand.
TATGGTGAACTAGGCGGGTATGGGCGCATCTGCCCGAGCAACCTTTTTCTGTAGGAGCACCGTGCCAAGCAAGGCCCCCACCGGCAAGAAACTCGTGATTGTGGAGTCTCCGGCCAAGAGCAAGACCATCGCCAAGTACCTGGGCGAAGGTTTCATCGTTGAGGCCTCCATCGGTCACATCCGCGACCTGCCGCAGCCGTCCGAGCTCCCCGCCGAGCTGAAGAAAACGCCGCTGGGCAAGTTCGCCGTCGATATCGAACACGACTTCAAGCCGTACTACGTCGTGTCTCCGGACAAGAAGAAGAAGGTCGCCGAACTCAAGGCCCAGCTCAAGGGCGCCGACGCGCTCTACCTCGCAACCGATGGGGACCGCGAGGGCGAGGCCATCGCGTGGCACCTGCTGGAAGTCCTCAAGCCCAAGGTCCCCGTGTACCGGATGACCTTCGGTGAAATCACCAAGGAAGCCATCCACCGCGCGATGGACAACCTCCGCGATGTGGACCAGGACCTCGTCGACGCGCAGGAAACCCGCCGTGTGCTGGACCGCCTCTACGGCTACGAGATTTCCCCGGTGCTGTGGCGCAAGGTGGCCCGCGGCCTGTCCGCCGGCCGCGTGCAGTCCGTGGTGACCCGCATGGTGGTTGACCGGGAACGCGAGCGCATGGCCTTCAAGTCGGCGTCGTACTGGGACCTGACCGGCCAGTTCGGTGCGGACTCCGGCTCTTTCAAGGCGAAACTGGCCGCCGTGGACGGCTCCAAGGTCGCCAGCGGCCGTGACTTCAACGACGACGGCGAGCTCACCTCGCGCAACGTCGTCCACCTGGACCAGGAACTCGCCGGCGCCCTCGCCGCCGGCCTGCAGGACGCGGACTTCCGTGTCCGCTCCGTCGACACCAAGCCGTACACCCGCCGTCCCGCGGCGCCGTTCACCACCTCCACGCTGCAGCAGGAGGCCGGCCGCAAGCTGCGCTTCTCCTCGAAGAGCACCATGCAGGTGGCGCAGCGGCTCTACGAAAACGGCTACATCACCTATATGCGTACCGACTCGAATGCGCTGAGCAACGAGGCCATCACCGCCGCGCGGCGCCAGGCATCCGAGCTGTACGGTCCCGAGTACGTCCCTCAGTCTCCGCGCGTTTACAGCGGCAAGGCAGCCAACGCGCAGGAAGCCCACGAGGCCATCCGCCCCGCCGGCGACTCCTTCCGCACCCCCGCGCAGGTCGCCAAGCAGCTCTCCGGCGACGAGTTCCGTCTCTACGAGCTGATCTGGAAGCGCACCGTCGCCTCCCAGATGGCCGACGCCAAGGGCTCCACCGCGACCATCCGCCTCGGTGCGGTCACCGTTGGCGGCGCGGCCGCGGGCCGGGACGCCGAGTTCTCCGCCTCCGGCACGGTCATCACCTTCCCGGGCTTCCTCGCAGCGTACGAGGAAGGCAAGGACGAGAGCCGCGGCGACGAGGACTCCGACGAAGCGCGCCGCCTGCCCAACGTGGCCAAGGACGACGCCCTGACCGCCTCGGAGATTGTCGCCGTCGGGCACGAAACCTCCCCGCCGCCGCGTTACACCGAAGCGTCGCTGACCGCGGAACTGGAAAAGAAGGGCATCGGCCGTCCGTCGACCTACGCCTCCACCATCTCCACCATCCAGGACCGCGGCTACGTCCGGAAGCAAGGCTCCGCGCTGGTGCCGAGCTGGATCGCCTTCTCCGTGATCCGTCTGCTCGAGCAGCACTTCCACGACTACGTGGACTACGACTTCACGGCCGATATGGAAGCCGACCTGGACAAGATCGCCAACGGCCAGGAAGCCGGACCGGCCTGGCTCAAGCACTTCTACTTCGGCGAGGACTCCGAGCCCGGGCTGCTGAGCATCGTAAACAACCTGGGCGAGATCGACGCGCGCGAAATCAACTCCATCCCGATCACCGACGGCATCACCCTGCGGGTGGGCAAGTTCGGCCCGTACCTGGAAAGCTCGGTGCCCACCGTGGACCCGAAGACCGGCGAGGTCATCGAGTCCGCTCGCGCCAACGTCCCCGAGGACCTGGCTCCGGACGAGCTCACCGCAGCCAAGGCAGTCGAGCTCATGGAGACCGCAGCCCCGGAGGAGCGCGTGCTCGGCACGGACCCGCACACCGGGCACACCGTCGTCGCCAAGAACGGCCGCTACGGCGCCTACGTCACCGAGGTCATCCCTGAGATGACCGAGGAGCAGCTCGCCAACCAGCCGGTGGAGTACTACAAGAACGGGAAGCCGAAGCCCCCGAAAAAGCCGGTCAAGGCCAAGCCGCGCACCGGTTCGCTGTTCGCCTCCATGAGCGTGGACACCGTGACCCTGGACGAGGCCCTGCAGCTGATGAGCCTGCCGCGGGTGCTCGGCCAGGACGCCGAGGGCAACCCCATCACGGTGCAGAACGGCCGCTTCGGCCCGTACCTGAAGAAGGGCACGGATTCGCGCTCGATCGGCTCGGAAGAGGAAATCTTCACTATCACGCTGGAACAGGCCCTGGAGATCTACTCGCAGCCGAAGCAGCGCGGCGTCCGTGCCGCCGTGCCGCCGCTGGCGGAGTTCGGTCCGGATCCGGTTTCGGAGAAGAACATCGTGGTGAAGGAAGGCCGTTTCGGCCCGTACATCACCGACGGCGTCACCAACATCACCGTGCCGCGCAGCACCTCCATCGAGGAGCTCACCCGGGAACAGGCCGTCGAACTCCTCGCAGAGAAGCGCGCCAAGGGCCCGGTCAAGCGCAAGCCAGCGGCCCGCAAGGCCCCCGCCCGGAAGGCCGCCGCCAAGAAATAGGCGGCATTTCGCTCCAGCTCGCGGGTTCCTTCCCTGCTCGACGTCAGAAGACGCCGACGGCGGACGGAACCCGCGAGTCGTTGTCCACATAACTGCTGCACGGGGCTGTCGCGTCCGTGGCGGCGGAGGCAGGCTGGCGGCATGGAATACGCCACCGCCCAGCCTGAGGACCCCCTCGCCGCCCTCTGGGCCGCTTCCGCGGAGCCGGTCCAGCCCGCGACGACGGCCCGGCACCCCTCGGCAGCAGTCCTGGACACGACGTTGTCCGGTAGCGCCAAGCTGTGGCGCACCGAGGAACTGCTGGACCGAGGCCTGTCCGCACGGCAAATCCGGCAGCTGGCTGGAAGCGGCGCCATCTTCAAGCTGCGCCGCGGCTGCTACGTCCGACGCTCCTTCTGGGTGACTCTCGATGCGAACGGGGCCTCCCGCTGCCGGATCGAGGCCTACGCCCACCGCTGCCTGACGAGCTCAACGGGCACTTACGTGTTTAGCCACACCACTGCAGCCAGGCTCCACGGGCTCTTTCTTTGGCAAGTAGACGATACGATCCACCTCACGGTGCCGTTCCTCCCGTCCTCCGGTGGCCACGCAGGAGACGTGAAGGCCCACACCCGGGCGCTGGCTCCCGCCGATATCGTGCACGTGGCAGGGCACCGGGTGACCTCGCTGGTTCGAACGGCTGCGGACAGCTGCCTGGTGCTCAATTACTCGCAGGGACTGATCCTGATGGACCATGCCCTACGCCTCGGTGCCAGCCGGGAGGCACTGGAACTGGAGTGCGCCCGGCTCCGTGGGGCGCCCGGTGTCGCGACGCTGAAGAAGGTGCTCGCGCATGCGGATCCGCGCTCCGAGTCGCCCGGCGAAACCCTTGCCCGCGACCTGTTCAGGCGGCTGAGGATCCCTGCCCCGGAGCTCCAATTCGAGGTCCGGACGAGGCTGGGGACATGCCGGCTGGACTTCGCATGGCCGGAGCAGCGGGTGGCGGGGGAGTTCGACGGCCGCGGCAAATACTTCGACTATCAGCCCACTGCCGAGGCCGTTTTTGCCGAGCGGCGCCGCGAGAAAGCACTCATGGAACTCGGCTGGAAGTTCATCCGGCTCGAATGGCGGGACTTGTTCCGCGAGCAGGAGCTGAAGGCTAGGCTGCTTCGGTTGCTGGCTGGTTGAGATGGCCGTCTGCTTGCGGGCTTGAGCCGGGCTCGCGGTGTCCGTACCGCGAGCAGGAAGGGAACCCGCGAACCGGCCGGGCGCCCAGGAAGGAATTGCGGACCAAGGCTCAACGTGATCGAGTAGGAACATGACTGAACAGCCAGCACCCATGGACCTCCAGCCGCTCAACGACCTCGAAGAGAAGCTCGCCCGGGGGGAGCAGCCGGACGCCAACCCGGTGGATGTCATCCTGTCCTTCCTCAACAACGAGGTCTACATCGTCAGCTCCGACACGCTCGAAGGCCCGGATTCCCAGGTGGAGCCGCTGGTCCTCGCCAACTCCGCCGGCGAGCCCGTGCTGGCCGTCTTCTCGCACCCGAGCCGCGTCGCCGAACAGTACCTCGCGGCGGCCCCCAACGTGCTCGGCACCCAGGGCTCGGCCATCATCGGCAACCTCGGTGACCAGCTGGGCATGGTCATCAACCCCGGCGCCGTCTACGGCTTTGAAATCGATCCGGAGGGCGTGGCCAACATCCGCCGCGACTTCAAGCCGGCCGAGCAGGAACCGGACGCGGAGGACGACAGCCAGGCCTAAGGCCTCCACGCCGGGCGGACTCTGCACGACGCCCCGCCGGGCGCCCGGTTAGGGCAGAGTCCCTCCGGGGAGAATAATGGCAGCATGCGGCTAGGCGTCCTCGATATCGGGTCCAACACTGTCCACCTCCTCCTCGTGGATGCCCACCCTGGCGCGCGCCCGGTTCCGTTCGCCTCGCATAAGCGCCCGCTCTCCCTGGTGCAGTTCCTCGATGCGGACGGCAACATCAACGACTCCGGCCAGCATGAGCTGATCGAGTTCGTCCTCGAAGCCTGGGAGTTCGCGGCCAAGCACAAGGCCGAGGACCTGCTGGCGTTCTGCACCTCCGCGATCCGTGAGGCCACCAACGGCTCGGCCGTCCTGGCCCGGGTCAAGGACGAGACCACCGTGACCCTCCGCGAGCTTTCCGGCAGCGAAGAGGCCTCCATGACGTTCTTCGCCGTCCGCCGCTGGTACGGCTGGGGAGCGGGCCCCATGCTGAACCTGGACATCGGCGGCGGTTCCTTCGAAATGGCCTACGGGGAGGACGAACTGCCCGAACTGGCGACGTCGGTCCCGCTCGGCGCCAGCCGGCTCACCCGCGACTGGCTGCAGGAGGACCCGCCGTCGGCCAAGAGCGTCAAGGAACTGCGCCGTCACATCCGGACCACCTTGAAGCCGGTGGTGCGGGACTTCGAGAAGCTGGGCAAGGCCAACCACGTGGCCGGCACCTCCAAGACTTTCCGCTCGCTCGCCCGCATCGCCGGCGCGGCCCCCAGCGGCGCCGGGCCCTACGTCAAGCGGGAATTGTTCGCCACGGACCTTGGCCTGTGGGCGCAACGCATCTCGGCCATGGAGGTGGAGGACCGGCTGAACCTTCCGGGCGTCTCCGAAGCCCGCGCCCACCAGCTTCTGGCCGGGGCGCTGGTGGCGGAAGCGGCCCTCGAAATGTTCGAGTTTCCCAGCCTGGAAATCTGCCCCTGGGCCCTCCGTGAAGGGCTGATCCTCCGCCGGCTGGACCAGCTGGTCTTCGAGGGGCCGCTGCAGCCCGCGCCGCATGTTGCCCAGGCCGACGAGCCCGCCGTGCCGCAGCTCCCCGACCCCGAGGGCCCGGACGAAACGTAACGGGCGCGAGAGCCCAGGTGTCGATCCGGAGGCGCGCCGTTCGTCTTAAGGGTGAAGGCCGGTAATCCGCCGGCCCAATCGTCAAGGAGGACCGCATCATGGCACAGTACCTGCTCAGCGTTTACCAGCCCGTCGGACCGGCTCCGGCCCCGGAGGTCCTGGAGCCCATCATGCGGGACCTCGAGGCCCTGAACCGTGAAATGAAGGCCGCCGGAGCGTGGGTCTTCGCCGCGGGACTCCACCCCACGGACACGGCCACGGTCGTGCGGCAGGACGGGGCCGGGATGCTCATCACGGACGGCCCCTTTGCCGAGGCGAAGGAGCACCTGGGCGGATTCACGGTGATTGACGCGCCCGACCTCGACGCCGCCCTGGACTGGGCGGGGAAGATGGCCCGCGCCACCACGCTTCCCATCGAAGTGCGGCCAATCCAGCATTAGCCCGGAACCTGGCACTAGCCCGGAGTCCAGCACTCGACGGGACGAGACAGGCGGAACAACGTTAAACGACGAAGGCACCGGCGGTCTGCTACGGGAAAATGGGGGAAACCCGCTGCAGCCCACCGGTGCCGGGCAGACATCCGCATGACTGCCTATCATCACTCGCACCCTCAATGAGGTAGTACCTACGCTAATCTTCGAGTTTGTGAGCAAGCTGCGCTGAGGATGTGAGCTGGCTGTGAATCGGGCGGGACTGCAATGATGGGGGAATGAGCAACCGAATCGCATTCCTGGGCTGTGGGTCAATGAACGAGGCAATCATGGGCGGCATGATCGCGGGCGGCACGGACCCCGCGGACATCGTCGCCACGGTGCGCCGCGCCGAGCGGGCGGCCGAACTGGCCGAGCGGCACCACGGCATCACGGCCATCGCCGGCGAAGAAGAACCGGAGAACAACACCCAGGCCGCCACCGGCGCCGCCGTCGTGGTGCTGGGCGTCAAGCCGGTGGGCATCGCCGATCTGGCCCGGGAGATCAGCGGTTCGCTCTCGCCGGAGACCATCGTGGTCAGCGTCGCCGCGGCGGTGTCGTTGGAGCAGCTGGAAGCGGCGCTTCCGGCCGGACAGCCGGTGATCCGCGCTATGCCGAACACGCCTGCACGGCTGGGCCGCGGCGTCGTCTCCGTCTCCGCCGGGAAGCACTGCTCGGCGGAGCAACTGCAGCAGGCGAAGGACATCTTCGCCGCCGTCGGCACCGTCGTCGAGATCCCCGAGGAACAGGTGGACGCGCTGTCCGCCATCAGCGGTTCCGGCCCGGCCTACGCCTTCTACCTGGCCGAGGCAATGGCGGCGGCGGGCGCCGAGCTGGGCCTGGATGCCGAGCTTTCGCTGCTGCTGGCTCGCGAAACGGTTGCTGGTGCCGGGCTGATGCTGGCCGAGCCGGGCGCCGACCCCGCCGCCCTGCGCAAGGCGGTGACCAGCCCGAACGGCACCACGGAGCGGGCGATCGCCACCTTTGACGAGCGCGGACTCCCGGCGATCATCGCCGACGGCGCCCGGGCCGCCGCCGAGCGCGCGGCCGAAATCACCAAGCAGCTCGGCTGACCGGAACGCCGGCGCAGCCCATGACGCGGAGCGGGCCGGGTGGCAGGATAGGACCCATGGAACTGCACATCACCGGAGACCCTGCGGCGGACAAACTCCTCAGCGACGACGCCTTTGCCCTGCTCACCGGCATGTTGCTGGACCAGCAGGTGACCATGGAATCGGCTTTTGCCGGCCCGGAAAAGATCCGGACCCGCCTTGGGTCCATGGATCCCGCCGCGATTGCAGGCTACGACCCGCAGCAGTTCGTCGAGCTGTTCAAGGAGCGCCCGGCCGTGCACCGCTTTCCCGGATCCATGGCCGGGCGCGTCCAAGCCCTGGCTGAGACCGTACAGACGAACTGGGACGGCGATGCCACTGCCATCTGGACGAGGGGCGAGCCAGACGGTCAGGAAGTGCTGCGGCGGCTTAAGGCTTTACCCGGCTATGGCGAGCAAAAGGCGAAGATCTTCCTGGCGCTACTGGGTAAGCAGTGCGGGCTCCAGGCCGATGGCTGGCGCGAGGCTGCCGGCCACTACGGCCAGGAAAACTCCTACCTGTCGGTCGCTGACATTGTGGATCCGGAGTCGCTGAGCAAGGTTCGGGCCAGCAAGCAGGCTGCCAAGGCCGCGGCTAAGACGGCGAAGACCGCAGGGCCCTGATCCTGCGGTAGCTCAGCCTCCGACGCCGGGACGCCCGACGTCGGAGGGAACGGCGGAGGTACCTAGCGCGTGGAGGTCGGGGACGTGGATGAACAGCCGGCAGGACGACTCCTCTCCCTCTGGTCTGCCACCGGCGGGACTGCCACCTACGCGCCCCTCGACGCGCCCCTGGACGTGGACGTTGCCGTGATCGGCGGCGGCATCGCAGGACTGACTGCCGCGCTGGCCCTGAAACGGGCCGGCCAGACGGTGGCCGTCCTGGAGGCGGCGCGGGTAGGTACCGGCGTCACCGGGAACACGACGGGCAAGGTCACCTCGCTGCACCGGCTTGCCTACACCGACCTTGCGGCCCGCCACGGGGACAGCGCCGCCGCCACGTACGGGCAGGCGAACGAGGCGGCCATTGAACACATCGCGGCCGTTGTGGCGGCGGAGGGAATCGACTGCGGCTTCCGGCGGGTGGCCAATTACACCTACGCCGAATCGGTCGAGGCGCTGGCCCGGGTCCGGGAGGAAGCGGCACTGGCGGCGCGGCTGGGCCTGCCCGCATCCTTCACCACCGATGTCCCGCTTCCGTTCGCGGTCCGGGGCGCCGTCCGTTTCGACGGGCAGGCCCAGATCCACGCGTTCCGGTACGTGCAGGGCCTGGCCCGTGCCGTGGACGGAAACGGCAGCTTCGTCTTTGAGGAGACGGCCGCCACCGGTTACCGCGACGGCGCTCCCGCCGTGGTGGAGACGGACCGGGGAAGGGTCCGGGCGAAAGACATCATCGTCGCGACCAACCTGCCGTTCGGTGACGGCGCACGCTACGCCGAACGCTGCTACGCCCACCGCTCGTATGTCGTCGCAGCCCGCAGCACCGTCGCCCCGCTGGATGCCAGCTTCGTCAGCGTTGATGAGCCAATGCGCTCCATCCTCACCGCCGACGTCGACGGCACCAGTTACGTGCTGGCCGGCGGCGAAGGACACCGGGCCTCCGAAACCGTCGATTCCGCCGAACGCTACCGGAGGCTGGGGACCTTTGCCCGCGACCGCCTGGGAGCCGGGGAGATCGCCTTCCGCTGGTCCACCCAGGACGCGATGCCCGCCGACGGGCTGCCCTACGTCGGCCGCCTGGCCCCGGAGTTCCGGCACGTCCACGTCATCACGGGGCTGCGAAAATGGGGACTCAGCAACGGCACTGCCGCTGCCTTGATCCTCCGGGACACCCTGGGCGGCACCCCTAACGCGTGGGCAGCCGTGTTCGACAGCACCCGGAGCCAGGGGGGAATTGCGGCCCCGTCCCGGCCGCTGGCGGAGGAGACGCCGCGATCCGGGGGTGTTCCGGCGGACGTGGCGCCGGGAGAAGGCAAGGTGGTGGACGTCCACGGTGCCAAGACCGCCGTGTACGTCAGTCCCGCGGGGGAAGTCCGTGCGGTCTCGGCCGTCTGCACGCACCTCGGCTGCACCGTGGAGTTCAACCAGGCCGACGTGACGTGGGACTGCCCCTGCCATGGCTCCCGGTTCAGCACTGACGGCACAGTGCTCCAGGGGCCCGCCACCAGGAACCTCGCAGCGGGCCCGCCGCCGGATGCCCTCTGAGCCAGGCAGGCGGCGGCGGCCGGCCCGGGTGGCTGAGCCAGGCAGGCGGCGGCGTTAGCTACCAACCGCAGGCGCTACGGCCGGGCGGCGAAGCGTTCCAGCAGGTCCACGTGGCCGGAAACAATGAGCATGTCCCGCGCGGAAACCTTGGTCTCGGGCCGGGCGTAGGTGAAGTCCTCACCCGGTGATTTCACGCCCACGATCGTGACACCGTATTTGGAGCGCACCTTCGACTCGTCCAGGGTGAAGCCCACGGTCTCGCGCGGCGGGTACATCTTCACGATCGCGAAGTCGTCGTCGAACTCGATGAAGTCGAGCATCCTGCCGGAGACCAGGTGCGCGGCGCGGACACCGGCGTCGGCTTCCGGGTAGATCACGTGGTTGGCGCCGATCCGGGTCAGGATCTTGCCGTGCGAGGGCGTGATCGCCTTGACCCAGAGGTGCTCGATGCCGAGGTCCACGAGGTTGACCGTGATCAGCACCGAGGACTCGATGGACGTGCCCACGCCCACGACGGCGGAGCTGAACTCCTGCGCGCCGAGCTGGCGGAGCGCATCGATGTTGGTGGCGTCTGCCTCCACCACGTGGGTCAGCACGCTGGCCCATTTCTGCACGAGGTTCCGGTCACGTTCGATCGCCAGCACCTCGCGGCCCTGCTTCACGAGCTGCTCGGCGGTGGACGCGCCGAAGCGGCCCAGCCCGATCACCAGCACGGGCGCGTTGTGGGCGGGGCGGTTGACGGCGCCTGAGGAACTAGCCAATGATCGGTCTCTCTTCCGGGTAGTGGTACAGCTGGCTGCGCTGGCGCAGGGCCAGCCCAGCGGCGAGGGTCACGGTGCCGACGCGGCCGGCAAACATGAGGGCTGTCAGGACGTAGACGCCCGCCGGGGGCAGTTCGGCGCTGAGGTTGGTACTCAGGCCCACGGTGGCGAATGCGGAAATAGTTTCAAACAGCACCCGGTCCAGGGACGCGCCGCTGATTTGCAGCAGCAGCAGGGCGGAGACGGCCACCAGGGTGGCGCCGGCGACGATGACCGAGATAGCCACCCGCATGGTGCCTTCCGGGATGGTGCGGCCGTAGATCTTCACGTCCGCGTCGCCGCGGGCTTCGGCGATGATGGCCAGGAACATCACCGCGATGGTGGTCACCTTGATACCGCCGGCGGTCGACGCCGAGCCGCCGCCGGCGAACATCAGCGCGTCCGTCAGCAGCATGGTGGTGGAGTCCATCTGGTTCTGGTCTACGAGGTTGAAGCCGCCGGAACGGGTCATCACCGAGGCGAAGAGCGAGTGGGTGATCTTGTCGCCCAAGCTCATCCCGCCGATGGTGCGCATGTTCTCCCACTCCATCAGGCCCCAAAGCACGGTGCCGGCGGCCAGCAGGATCAGGGAGACCTGGATGGTCAGCTTGGTGTGCAGGTTCCATTTCTTCCAGTTCAGCCCGTTTTGCTGCAGCACCATGACCACGGGAAAGCCGAGGCTGCCGAGGAAGACGCCGATCATCAGCGGAATGAGGATCCACAGGTCCGTCTCGTAAGGCACGATGCCGTCCGAATGAGGAGTGAAGCCGGCATTGTTGAAAGCGGAAATGGCATAGAACACGCCGTGCCAGACCGACTGGCCGAGGCTTTCGCCAAGGGCCAGGAACCGGGGAATGAGCGCCGCTGCCAGGATAGCCTCAATCACCACGGAGGTAACGATGACGATCCGCAGCAGGGTGCCAACCTCGCCGAGGCGGCCGGCGTTGTTCATGGCCTCCTGGGCGATCAGCTTGCCGCGGACGCCGAGCTTCTTGCTGACCATCAGGGCCAGCAGCGAGGCCAGCGTCAGGGTGCCGAGACCGCCGACAAAGATGCCGACCAGGATCACGAGTTGGCCGAAGAAGGACCAGTGCACCGCCGTGGAGACGACGGTCAGCCCGGTCACGCACACGGCCGACACGGCAGTGAAGAGGGCCTGGTGCAGCGGCGTTGCCTGCCCCGTGGCGGAGGACGCCGGCAGGGAAAGCAGGGTGGTGAAGATCAGGACGACGATGGCGAAGGCGGAGACGGCCAGGCGGGCCGGGGAGGTATTGGCGATGTCGTCGACGAAGTCCCGCAGCCGGGTGAAGATCCACAGGCCCTCGCGTTCCGGCTGGCCGGGGTGCCAGCTGGTCGGGCTCGGTGACCTCGACTGGCTTTGCGTCATGTGCGGCTTGTCCTCGGTTGAAACGGCGTCCTTCAGTAGTAAACCACTATATTCCGCGCAACGACTGGGGATCGGCGCGGTGCGCTCCGGTAGCCTGTGATTGATGACCTTCCTGCCCGGACTCGCCCAGACCGCCCTGCCGACGACGGTGGTGTGGGACTCCGCCATGACGGCCTACAACTTTGGCCACAGCCACCCGATGGCGCCGGAACGGATGGAGCTCACCGCGCGGCTGGCCCGCAGCCTGGGCCTGCTGGACCTGGACCACGTGAGTGTGGCGGCCCCCTCGGTGGCCACCGATGAGGAACTGGGTGCCGTGCACAGCGCGGACTATGTCGCCGCCGTCCGCCGGGTCAGCGCCGACCCGGACACCCCGGACCTGGAACGCGGCCTCGGCACCGAAGACGACCCGGCTTTCGCCGGCATGCATGAGGCCAGCGCGCGGCTGGCCGGGGGTTCCCTGCTCGCGGCGGCCGCCATCCTGGACGGCAGCGCGGTCCGGGCCGTCAACTTCGGCGGCGGCATGCACCACGCCTCCCGCGAGCGGGCCAGCGGCTTCTGCATCTACAACGACGCCGCCCTGGCCATTCAGCGGCTGCTCGACGGCGGCGTGCAGAGGGTGGCCTACGTCGACGTCGATGCCCACCACGGTGACGGAACGCAGAGCATCTTCTGGGACGACCCGAGGGTGCTGACGATCTCGCTGCACGAGACCGGGCTGACGCTGTTCCCGGGAACGGGCTTCGCCAACGAGATTGGCGGCCCCAATGCACAGGGCAGTGCCGTGAACGTTGCGTTGCCGACCGGGACCGGGGATGCCGGCTGGCTGCGGGCCTTCCACGCAATCGTGCCGCAGCTCGTGGGAGCCTTTGAACCTGAAGTCATCGTCAGCCAGCATGGCTGTGACTCGCACCGCCTGGACCCGTTGACACACCTGAACATCAGCGTGGACGGGCAGCGTGAGGCCGCCACCGCGATCGGCAACCTCGCGGCCCGGTACTGCGACAACCGGTGGATATCCACCGGTGGCGGGGGCTATAACGTCATCACCGTGGTGCCGCGTTCCTGGAGCCATCTGGTCGCGATTGCCGCGGGGCGGCCGGTGCCGCTGCGGACGCCGGTTCCCGAGGACTGGCGGCGGTACGTGCGCGAGAAATACGGATCCAAGTACGGCGTCGAACCGCCCACGGTGATGGGCGACGACGTCGATCTCTGGTGGCGGTCCTGGGAGGTCGGCTTCGACCCCAACGACGAGGTGGACCGCACCGTAATGGCCACCCGCAAGGAAGTTTTCCCGCTCTACGGCCTGGATCCGTGGTTCGACTGAGGGTCGTTTTCGAACCGCCGGCCCGGCCCAGGCAGCGCCCATCCGGACGCCCGTAATTTAGTGGATGCCATCTGGCGTATATGTCGCTAGGGTGGAGAGCATGGTGACAGACGACGTATTTGCCGTCATTGCTGAGGCAACCCGGCGCGACATTCTGGTGTCCCTCCGCGAGGGGGACAAAGCGGTGGGGGAGCTGGTCGAGGAACTCGAGGCGAGCCAGCCCACCATTTCCAAGCACCTCAAAGTCCTGCGCGAGGCCGACCTCGTCAGCATGCGTGCCCAGGGCCAGAAGCGTTATTACGCCCTCAACCCCAAGCCGCTTGCCGGCGTCGCCAGCTGGCTGGAGACGTTCGACGTCGGCCGCGTTGCCGAACCGGCGCCGCAGGCCGCCGCCCAGGCCCCGGCTGTTCCGGAAAGCCTCGCCGCCGCGGCAGCGGCCGGATCCGAGCCGGCCGCTCCCGCGTTGGCGGACCTGCCGGCGGGCAGCACGCTGAGCCCCGCCGTCGCCCTTCCCGTCGGCACCGCCGGGGATGACAGGCGGCCGCAGCAGATCGGCCGGACGGTGGGCCGCGCCGCCACCCGGGCCGCGGACCTGCTCGCCAACCTGCCGAAGTTCGGCCGCAAGAAGTAGCTGCCTCGCCGTTCCGGCGCGCACGTCATACGGGGGCTCACCCGGCTGCCCGAATAGAATTCCCCACTTGCCCGGTGCAACTATGGAAAGGCTTGTTTTGTTGCGCCCAATGAGGGGCGCCATGGGTTGAGGAGTTGCAATGGACGCACGGCTTGAAGCCATCCGGGACACGGTGCTGGCGCGGAACCCCGGCGAAGGGGAATTCCACCAGGCGGTCACCGAGGTCTTCGAAAGCCTCGGCCCGGTCCACGACCGCCACCCGGAGTTCCTCGAGGGAGCCGTGCTCGAACGGCTCTGCGAACCCGAGCGGCAGATCATCTTCCGGGTCCCGTGGATGGACGATTCCGGCCGCGTCCAGATCAACCGCGGCTTCCGGGTGGAGTTCAACTCCGCGCTCGGGCCTTTCAAAGGCGGGCTGCGGTTCCACCCCTCCGTGAACCTGGGCATCGTAAAGTTCCTCGGCTTCGAACAGATCTTCAAGAACGCCCTGACCGGGATGCCGATCGGCGGCGGCAAGGGTGGCTCCGACTTCGACCCCCGCGGCCGCTCGGATGCCGAGATCATGCGCTTCTGCCAGTCCTTCATGACCGAGCTGTACCGCCACATTGGCGAGTACACGGACGTCCCGGCCGGGGACATCGGCGTCGGCGGCCGTGAAATCGGCTACCTGTTCGGTCAGTACAAGCGGATCACCAACCGCTACGAATCTGGCGTGCTGACGGGCAAGGGCATCACGTGGGGCGGCTCCCTGGTGCGGCCGGAGGCAACCGGCTACGGCACCGTGATCTTTGCCGAGGAAATGCTCAAGACCCGTGGCCAGTCTTTCGACGGACAGCGCGTGGTGGTCTCCGGCTCCGGCAACGTGGCAATCCACGCAATCGCCAAGGCCCAGTCCCTCGGCGCCAACGTAGTGGCCTGCTCCGATTCGTCCGGCTACGTCGTGGACGAGGCCGGGATCGACGTCCCGCTGCTCCGCCAGATCAAGGAGCTCGAGCGCGGACGGCTCAAGGATTACGCGGCCCGGCGCTCCGCCGTCGACTACGTGGAGGGCGGTTCCGTCTGGGACCTCGACGCGAGCGTCGCGCTGCCGTGCGCCACCCAGAACGAACTCGACGGCGAGGCAGCGGCCCGGCTGGTCCGCCACGGACTGCTTGCCGTGGCCGAGGGCGCCAACATGCCCTCGACCCGTAAAGCCGTGGCCGTCTTCCAGCAGGCCGGTGTCCTGTTCGGCCCGGGGAAGGCCGCCAACGCGGGCGGCGTCGCCACGTCCGCGCTGGAGATGCAGCAGAACGCGAGCCGCGATTCGTGGTCGTTTGCGCACACCGAGGACCGGCTGAGCGAAATTATGATCGGAATCCACGATCGCTGTGCTGCCACGGCCGAGGAATACGGGGAGCCCGGAAATTACGTGCTGGGCGCGAACATCGGAGGCTTCGTGAAGGTGGCCGATGCGATGCTCGCCCAGGGCCTTATCTGAGGCCTCCCCGCCGAGGGGACAGTTCACGGCAGTGTTCGGCAAAAACACCGCCGTGAGCTGTCCTCTCGCGCGCCGGAGGCTTAGCGGGTCAGCAGCCGGACGTGGTCCGGGGTGAGCTCTGAGATCCGGCTGACGCCCAGTAGCGCCATGGTGCGGCGCATGTCCGTCTCCAGGATCTGGATGGCCCTGTCCACGCCGGCCCGGCCGCCGGCCATCAGGCCGTAGAGGTAGGCGCGGCCGATCAGGGTGAAGTCCGCACCCAGCGCCAGCGCGGCGATGATGTCCGCGCCGCTCATGATGCCGGTATCCAGGATGACGGCAGCGCCGCTGTTGTCCGCCTTGAGCGCCGCGGAGACCTCGGGGAGCAGGTGGAACGGGATGGGGGCGCGGTCCAACTGGCGGCCGCCGTGGTTGGAGAGCACGATGCCGTCCGCCCCGTGGTCCACAACCTTGCGCGCGTCCTCGACGGTCTGGATGCCCTTGACCACGAGCTTGCCCTTCCACGTTTCGCGCAGCCAATCGAGGTCCTCGAAGGTCAGCGTGGGATCGAACATCGAGTTGATGAGGTCCGCCACGGTGCCGGTGTAGCGCGACAGGGAGGCAAAGGTCAGCGGATCGTGGGTGAGGAAGTTGAACCACCACGCGGGCCGGTAGGAGGCGTCCAGCACGGTCTTGAGCGTCAGCGCCGGCGGGATGGTCATGCCGTTGCGGACATCGCGCAGGCGGGCGCCCGCGACGGCGGTATCCACCGTCACCATGAGCGTGTCGTTGCCTGCCCTGGCCGCGCGCTCGATCAGTTCCAGCGAGCGGTCCCGGTCGGTCCAGAGGTAGAGCTGGAACCAGTTGCGTCCGCCCGGGGCGGCCGCGGCAACGTCCTCAATCGACGCGGTGCCCATCGTGGAGAGCGTGTACGGGATGCCGGCGGCCGCGGCGGCCGTAGAGCCGGCATACTCGCCTTCGGATTGCATCATCCGGGTGAAGCCTGTGGGCGCGATGCCGAAGGGCAGCCGGGAGGGTTTGTCCAGGATCTGCGTGCTGAGGTCCACGCTGGAGACGTCGCGCAGGATGCCGGGACGGAACTCGATGTCGAGGAAGGCCTGGCGTGCCCGGCGCAGGGTGATTTCCGCTTCGGCCGCCCCGTCCGTGTAATCGAAGGGTGCCTTGGGCGTGCGCCGCTTGGCCATGTCACGGAGGTCCCAGATGGTGCTCGCCCTCCGCAACCTGGCCTCGCGGCCCAACTCCGGTTTCTTGAACTGCATCAGCGGTGCGAGGTCCGCGTACTTGGGTACCCGGCGCCTGAGCGCGGCCGGCAGCACACCACCAGACGCCGGAACGCCATCGGCAGCCGGCACCGCACTGTCGTGGGTGGTGGCAGTGTCCTCCGGCGTCGTGGGGGCCTCCGGGTTGCCGGGGTTGCTGAACTTCAGGGGTTGCGTCATTGCTGCCTCCGGGGCGTCTGATTCCGACGGGTCTCAAGCCAAGACTGTGGTCCAACCACACTCTAGGGTATGTGGTCCAACCACATCAACTACGATTGGTTCATGCGCACGCACCGCCTCGTCCTGCAGTGGATCGAAGAACAGCTCTCCACCGGACGGCTCGTGGTGGGCGGCCGGCTTCCGGCGGAGCGCACCCTTGCCGAGCAGTTGGGCGTCTCCCGCACCTCGGTGCGCGAGGCGATCCGGATCCTGGAGGCCATGGGCGTTGTCCGAGCCGGGGTGGGCTCCGGTCCCGACGCCGGCACGGTGGTGATCTCGGACCCGACGTCGGCGCTCGGCGCGGCGCTGCGGCTCCACGTCGCCACGTCGCATTTCCCCGTGGCGGACATAGTGCAGACCCGGGTGCTGCTCGAGTCCTGGGCCGCGGCCCGCGCGCAGCCCGGATCGGCGGCGCTGGCTGAGGCGGCCGCCCTCCTGGCGGAAATGGAGGGCTGCACAGCCACCGAAGAGTTCCTGGCACTCGACGTCCGGTTCCACCTGGCATTGGCCGACGCCGCGGGCAATGCCGTGGTCAGTGCCATGATGGGCTCCCTGCGCGAGGCCATCCAGGACTACGCCGGGCGGCTCACCGGGAACCTGCCAGACTGGAACGCCACCGCCGCGCGGCTGCGGCAGGAGCACCGGGGCATCCTGGCCGCCATCAACCAGCACGACGGCGCCGGGGCGGCCAGGCTCGTGGCGGAGCACATCGAGGGCTACTACGCGGAGGCCGGGCTTGGCGAAGCGCCTGCGGGGCACGGGGCGGCCGCACCGCAGGGCTGACGGGCCGGCCGTCGGAATATTACGCCGCCGCTTTGTGCTCCGGCGCCGGAGCGGGCTATGGTCAATGGCATGACTAACCGTTGGTATGCGTATTTTTCGTTGGCTCTGGAGGGGCCCGCGTCTAACTGACACGCATCCAACACACCTTCAGAGCCAACAGGGCAGAGATGATTCTCTGCCCTTCGCCATTTCTCCGGCGGGTTCTGATCAGGGCCCGCTCCGCACCCGGAACAGGACCCGAACATGAGCATCGAAGCAGCCCCTGACAGCCACCAGGCCACATCCAACCTGCGCGTCAGCCAATTCACCGCGCTGCCCACCCCGCAGGAAATCATCGCGGAACTCCCGCTGGATGCCCGGGGATCCGACGTCGTCGGCCGCGGCCGGGACGAGGTCCGCGCGATCATGGACGGCGTCGACGACCGGCTGCTGGTGATCGTCGGCCCGTGCTCCATCCACGACCCCAAGGCCGGGCTGGAATACGCCCGCCGGCTGGTCAGCCAGGCCGAGAAGCACCGCGAAGACCTGCTGATCGTCATGCGCACCTACTTCGAGAAGCCGCGCACCACGGTCGGCTGGAAGGGCCTGATCAACGATCCGCGGCTGGACGGCAGCCACGACATTGCAGCGGGCCTGCGCGCCGCGCGCCGGTTCCTGCAGCAGGTCACCGCACTGGGACTGCCCACCGCCACGGAATTCCTCGAGCCCATCAGCCCGCAATACGTGGCCGACCTCGTCGCCTGGGGTGCCATCGGGGCGCGCACCACCGAGAGCCAGATCCACCGGCAGCTGGCTTCCGGGCTGTCCATGCCGATCGGCTTCAAGAACGGGACCGACGGCGGACTGCAGGTGGCGCTCGACGCCTGCAGCGCCGCCGGGGCCGCCCAGGCCTTCCTGGGAATCGACGACGACGGCCGGGCGGCCCTGGTCAGCACCGCCGGCAACCCCGACACCCACGTCATCCTGCGCGGCGGCAGCGACGGCCCCAACTTCTCCGCAGTCGACGTCGAGGCTGCCTCCGCCAGGCTTGCCGCCAAGCACCTGAACCCGCGGCTGATCGTGGATGCCAGCCACGCCAACAGCGGCAAGAACCACCACCGGCAGGCCGAGGTGGCACTGGAGATCGGCGCCCAGCTCGAAGACGGCGGAGCCTCCGCCTCGGCCATCGCCGGCATCATGCTGGAGAGCTTCCTCGTGGGCGGGGCGCAGTCCCTTGACGTTGCCGAACACGCTGCCGGAGCCGACCAGCTGCTCTACGGCCAGAGCGTCACCGACGCCTGCATGGACTGGGACGTCACCGCGTCGTTGCTGGACCAGCTGGCGGCCTCGGCACGCACCCGGCGCGTCCGGGGCTGAGTGCGGGTGCCGGAGGGCGGCCCGGGCGGAAAAATCCTGCGGAAATCCTTCGCAGAATCCTGCGGAAACCTTTCACATTGGCACCATGAACCCCTAGAGTATCTAGCACATGGTTGTTTGATGGCTCAGCATCGGCACACCGCCATGTCGTTCAGACGGGGCAGCCGTTCGCTTGAGCAAAAGGAATAGGGAAATGTCTTCGGAGGCCAACTTCTCCAACGCGCGCTTTCTCACCGTGGCCGAGGTCGCGGACGTCATGCGGGTATCCAAAATGACCGTGTATCGCCTGGTGCACTCCGGCGAAATGCCGGCGGTGCGCTTTGGCCGCTCCTACCGGGTTCCGGAAAACGCCGTCGAACAGTACCTCAAGGGTGCTGTCGTCGACGGACACACCGAGACGGCCTGAGTCTTCCACTGTCATACCGGGCCGCGACAGACCCCTCCGCGGGGCCTGCGGTCGTGGTGTGCCCCGGATAGGCGGTACCCTGTTAAGGAACGTTTTACGTCATTGTAAGAACCTGTCAGTTGTTTAGTCTGCTTGCCTAGCCCGCGGACCGTCCCCAACAGGCAGGTACTGCATCTAGCCGGTAAGGAACTTTCGTGGGTTCAGTTATTAAGAAGCGTCGCAAGCGTATGGCCAAGAAGAAGCACCGCAAGCTGCTTCGCAAGACGCGCCACCAGCGTCGCAATAAGAAGTAGAGATACTTCGAACAGCGTCAATGCCCGTTGCCTTTCCGGCGGCGGGCATTTTCTTTTGGGCCTCGGAGACGGGAAGACGCGGCGGTGGCGGACAAGCGCGCCGCGGATCCGGGGTGCGCACGTCCGAAGGCGCGGCCGTCCGAAGGCGCAGCGGCGGGCCGGGCGGTCCCGGGGGAGGGCGGCTAGACGGTGGGGCCGCGGAAGCGGGAGAAGCCGCGCCAAAGACCGTAGATGGCTCCGCCGATGGTGGCGGCCTTCAGGCCCAGGGTGGCGGCGCGGCGGCCGGACCGGAAGTCGTAGACCGGCCAGTTGTGCTCGCGGGCGTGGCGGCGCAGCCGTGCATCGGGGTTGATGGCTACCGGGTGGCCGACCATGCTGAGCAGCGGAATGTCGTTGTGCGAGTCGCTGTAGGCCCAGCAGCGGTTGAGATCCAGGCCCTCCGCCTCGGCAATCGCGCGCACTGCGACAGCCTTGGCCGGTCCGTGCAGGATGTCGCCCACCAGCTTCCCGGTGTAGGAGCCGTCGCGGATCTCGCCCACCGTGCCGAGGGCACCGGTGAGGCCCAGCCGGGTGGAAATTACGGTGGCAACCTCGATCGGCGTGGCGGTGACGAGCCACACGCGGCGCCCCACCCGGAGATGCTGTTCGGCCAAGGCCTTGGTGCCGGGCCAGATCCGCGACTCGATCATCTCGTCGTAGACTTCCTCGCCGAGGGCTTCGATGTCCTGCACGGTGAACCCCGAGGCGAGGCTCAGCGCGGTGTCGCGGACGGCGTGGACGTCTTCGATGTTTTCGCCGCGGAACACGAACATCAGTTGCTTCCAGGCGAAGCCCGCCGCCTGGGGAATGGTGAACGCCCCGCGCTGATGCATTTTGCGGGCCACATGGAAGAGGCTGGCGCCCCTCATGAGGGTGTTGTCAACGTCGAAGAAGGCGGCTTCGCCGTGCTGCGGTGACGCAACGGGCCGCGTGGCCACAGCGACGATCTTCTCCTCGGGCATGCCACGAGTCTAGTCAATGCCGGGGGATCCCACGCGCAGAACGGCGCCGCCGCACCGGCCGCGCGAGCCGGACGAGCCTCGCGTCGACGTCGTGCCGGGCGCCGGGCTACCGTGGAGGCATGGCTGAAACCGCGCCCCGCCCCGACGTCGTACTCATCACCAAAGCTGACTGCCACCTGTGCGCCGACGCGCGGGACGCCGTCGGCCGGGTCACCGCTGCGCTGGGGCTCGGCTGGTCCGAGCGGTCGATCGACGACGACGCTGAGCTTCGCGAGCGTTATGCCGAGGAGATCCCGGTGCTGCTGGTGGACGGAGTCCAGCGGGATTTCTGGCGGATCGACGAGGTCCGGCTGGCCCGGACCCTGCGCCGCGCCCTCGGCCAGTCGGCCTGAGCGCGCCCCGGCCAGGCAACCGGGGACCCGCGGGCTGCTGCTTTGTGGCCTGAACTGCGGGGGCTCTAGAGTGGAGTCACAACGCGACGCAATGGAGCAGATAGTGACTTCGCTGGATTCTTCACCCGACGCCCTGCCCGGGGGAGCCGGACCTGCCGCCAAGCAGATCCCGCCCGCGGCCGTGGCGCGGCTGACGCTCTATCTGCGCGCCTTGACCACCCTGCTGGCTGAAGGCGTGGACCGCGTTTCCTCCGAGTCGCTGGCTGAGGCTTCCGGCGTCAGCTCCTCCACGTTACGCAAGGACCTCTCCTATGTGGGCTCCTATGGAACCCGGGGCGTGGGCTATGAGGTGCAGTACCTGAACCGGCACATTGCCGCGGCCTTGGGCCTGACTCACGACTGGAAGGTCGCGATCGTCGGTGCCGGCAACCTCGGCAAGGCCCTGGCCCGGTACGGCGGCTTCGAATCCAGGGGCTTTGACATCGTTGCGATCCTCGACGCCGACCAGATGGTGGTGGGGAGCGAGGTGGGCTGGCTGCGGGTGAGCGACGCCGCTGACCTGGAAGCCGTGCTGGAACGCACCCGGACCAACATGGTGGTCCTGGCGCTGCCCGCCGCTGTGGCGCAGAGCGTGTGCGACCGGGTGGTGGCCGCGGGCGTGCGGAGCATCCTGAGCTTTGCCCCGGTCATGCTGCAGGTGCCGCCGGGAGTCAATCTCCGCAAGGTGGACATGGCCACGGAACTGCAGATCCTCGCCTACCACGCACAAAGGGCGCAGGACCCGGAAGACGCCGACTGAGTTCAGTCGGTCCCTCCGGCTCCCACGCCCCCTGCTGAGGTGCTGGCTTACGGCCCCGGCTTAGCGGCCGTAAGGGTTCTGCGCGTACGGGTTGGCGAACGGCTGCTGCTTGCTGAAGTAGGGCGACACCGTCGGCAGGTAGAGGATCACGATGCCGGCCACGCCCATCAGGATCACGATGATCTGCAGCACGCCGGAGAGGACACCCAGGGCGAACGCGCCGCCGAACAGGCCCAGCAGCGAGAAGGCGGCAAAGACCGTTCCCAGGATGCGGGCCCAGTTCTTGCCCTTGCGGACCGGGAATGCAACCAGGGCATAGAGGCCCAAGGAAATGAGGCCGCCAATGATGCCGCTGATGGGGACGATGGCGCGCACGGCGTTGAGATCGTCAGCCGTGAGCCTCTTGCCCTGCTGCGCCGCGGCCTGCTGCATGGAGGTCTCAAGGTAGTCCGGGGCGGTGAAGGCGATCACCAGGCTGCTGATGAAGGACAGGATGCCCGCACCGATGATGAGCCAAAAGGCGAGGTCCAGCTGAGCCGGCCGGGTCCCGGCCCCGCCCGCGGGGAGCTCCGAGGGATACTGTGCGTAGGGGGACTGGCCATAGGGGCTCTGGCCGTATTGGCCCTGCGCCTGCCCGTAAGCCGGCGGCTGCTGGCCGTACTGGGGCGCGTTCTGCCCGTACGCCGGCGGCTGCTGGCCGTACTGCTGGCCGTACTGCGGAGCGTTCTGGCCGTATCCAGGCGCCTGCTGGCCGTACTGCTGGCCATATTGCGGGGCGTTCTGCCCGTAGGCGGGCGGCTGCTGGCCGTACTGGGGCGCGTTCTGCCCATAGGCGGGCGGCTGCTGGCCGTACTGCGGAGCCTGCTTGCCCGACTCGGGTCCGTCCGGGTTGGAAGGCTCGACTGGCGGGTTACTCATGGCGGTCCTTTGCATTCGATGACGGGATGGGCTGCCGGGACCAGTGTCTATAACCCTGCCCCCAGCGTGGTTTAACTACACCGTACCCCGCGCCTGCGCCCGTTTGGGTCATTCCGCAGAGGGATTCTGAGGGGCATTTTCGGGGTCGCCGTGACCGCGCAGCCCGGGCTTCCGGACCTTGGGCGGCATGGCGCCGCTCCGTGCAAATGAACGTCAGATGCGGCCCTTGGTTGCGTCGAACCAGGCCTGCGACTTTGGCAGCCACATCAGCACGGTCGCCAGCAGGCTGATGGCGAAGCCGGGCCAACTGCCGCCGCCAGCGACGCCGATGCTGGCCAACGCCAGCACCAGGCTGACTCCGGCGGCAATGGTCAGCGCGAAGCGGGCCCACTCCCAGCCCTCCTTCATCTTCATTGCCAGCGTTACCTGCGCGGCGGCCAAGCCAACCGCCACCAGTACCAGCAAGAGCAGCAGGATGCCCGACGGCGGCGAAACCACAAAGAGCACCAGGGCGCCAAAGACGCCGATCACCCCTGCGAGCAAGCCCAGCAACCCGCCAATGACCCAGACCCAGTAAGAGGCCTTCAGCTCCATCGGCATGGCCGGGACGCTGAATATCCCGGAGTAGCCGCCCACGGGCAGGGTGCCTCGAAAGTTTTGGGGCCGGTCGGCCGGCCACTCGAGCCGGAATCCGCCGAGGCGGCCCGGCTGTCCGGGGGCGCCTGGGTGGCCCGGCACCCCGGGCTGTCCCTGCGACGCTGGGCCCTCGGGGCCTGGTCCGGCCGGCGGGACGTTGCCCGGTCCCTGCGGATTGGCGCCTGGCTGATCTGGCTCGGGGACGTCGCCGGTAGTACTCATGGATTTCACTTTAGACCGCTGAATCGGTGCTTCCTAGCCGGCGCCGGAGCCGGACGCGAGGCTGCTGGGCGCCCCTGTTCAACGCGCCCAGGCGCCCTTGTTCAACGCGCCCAGCGCACCCCTGCGCGGACCCTGGGTCAGACTCCTGGCTGGCCCCGGGGCCGGACCCTGGAAAGCCAGACACCCCGCGCCATCCGGGAATGGCGCGGGGTGTCTGGAGGGGTGCCGGCGCTGGGCCGGCTCCGTCCGTCGCTCGGGACGGAGAGGTACTACGCTGCGGGGGCGATGAAAGCCAGTTCGAGGTTGATGGCAACCTTGTCGCTGACCAGCACGCCGCCGGCCTCGAGGACGGCGTTCCAGGTCAGGCCGAAGTCCTTGCGGCTGATCGTGGTCTCGGCGGTCAGGCCGGCGCGGGTGTTGCCGAACGGGTCAACGGCAACGCCGTTGAGCTCGGTTTCCAGCGCCACCGGGCGGGTGACACCCTTGATGGTCAGGTCGCCCTGCAGTTCGTAGGCGTCGCCCTTGGGGACGATGGCGTTGGAAACGAAGGAGATCTCCGGGAACTTCTCGACGTCGAAGAAGTCTTCGCCGCGGACGTGGCCGTCGCGGTTGGCGTCGCCGGAATCGAAGCTCGCGGTCTTGATGGTGGCGTTCACCTTGGAGTCGGCGACGTTCTCGGCGAGGTCCAGGGTTGCGTCGGCTTCCTTGAACTGGCCGCGGACCTTGCTGATGCCCGCGTGGCGGACGGTGAAGCCGATCTCGCTGTGCGAGGAGTCGAGGGTCCAGGTGCCGGTGGTGAGGTTTGCGGGAAGTGCCATGGTGGTTCTCCTTGAGTCGGGTGGGTCGTGCGGAAGGTCATCTGATCGTCGGCCGGAACTTCATTGGTTGAAGTCTCAACTAACTGCTTCACCCAGTATAAACATGCATTTGCATCTTTTATTCCGCACCCGGGGAACATTTCGGAAAAAGTTTCAGTTCTACCTCTCGTAGAAGATTTCGTCATTGCCCCTGCCCTTTGAGAAACTGGTACACATGCCCCAAGCCACTGTTCACTTGCTCCGCCACGGCGAGGTCCACAATCCCGAAGGCGTCCTGTACGGCAGGCTGCCTGAGTTCCACCTCTCCGAACTGGGCCGAGAGATGGCCCGGATGCTTGCCGGGCACTTCAGCGATCGGGCCGCGCAGGGGGCTAAAATCGTTCACCTCGCGGCTTCGCCGTTGACCCGCGCGCAGGAAACGGCGCAGCCGATCTCCGAGGCCCTCGGCCTCGAGATCGCCACCGAGGAGCGGATTATCGAGGCCGCCAACTACTTCCAGGGGTTGCAGGTCTCCAAGGGCGAGATCTTCAAGCCCAAGCACTGGCCGATGCTGCGAAACCCGCTCCGGCCGTCCTGGGGCGAGCCGTACAAGGAGCAGGCCGCGCGTGTGACCGCCGCGGTGCAGGATGCGCGGCTCCGTGCCCTTGAGCTCGGTGGCGACGGCGCCGAGGCGATCCTGGTCAGCCACCAGCTGCCCATCTGGGCCACCCGGCTCAGTGCAGAGGGCCGGCCGTTATGGCACGATCCGCGCAAGCGCGAATGCACACTCACCTCCGTGACTTCCCTCGTATTCAACGAGGACGGGACGCTTCTTCGCGTCGACTACAGCGAGCCTGCCGCCGTCCTCCTGCCCGGTGCGTCCAGCACCCCGGGGGCTTGAGCATGTTCGGAAACGATGCGGGGTTGTCCCGGCGCAGTGCCCTCACCGCCGGCGGTGCGGCCTTGGCCGCCATTCTGGGGCTCACCGGCTGCGCGCAGGAAGACGACCTCGCCAAGCAGGCCAAGGCGGGGGATAACAAGAACTACGTCGCCGGCGATGGCTCGGTGACCGAGTTCGCCGCTGCCGACCGGAAAAAGCCGGTGGAGATCAAGGGGACCCTGTTCGACGGCACCACCGTCACGGCGTCGCAGTTCCAAGGCAAGGTGACCGTGCTCAACTTCTGGTTCGCCGCGTGCGCGCCCTGCCGGGTGGAGGCGCCGTCGCTGGAAGCCCTGCACCAGGAATTCAAGAGCCAAGGCGTCCAGTTCTTCGGCGTCAACCTGCGCGATGAGAAACCCACCGCGGAAGCGTTCGACAAGACCTTCAACCTGACGTACCCGAGCTTCAACGACAAGGACGGCGCGGTGCTGCTGGCCGTTTCCGGGCTGGTTCCGCCCGGCGCGGTTCCCACCACGCTGGTGCTCGACAAGCAGGGCCGGGTCTCCGCCCGCGTGCTCGGCGAGATCCAGAAGGGCACCCTCAAGTCCCTCATCGCAGCCGCCGTGGCCGAGTAGGGCACGCGCCATGAACAGCCCCTTCGCCGAAGCCATCCTGAACGGTTCGCTGCTGCTCGCCATTCCGGTGGCGCTGCTGGCGGGACTCGTGTCCTTCCTCTCGCCCTGCGTGCTGCCGTTGGTGCCGGGCTACCTCGGCTATGTGACGGGCCTGACCGGCGTCGACCTGCAGAAGCAGAAGCGGGGCCGAATGCTGGCCGGGATCGGGTTGTTCGTCCTCGGCTTCTCGGTGATTTTCGTCCTCCTCGGCGGGGCCTTCGGCCAGCTGGGAACGCTGATCACCGGGTCGCAGAACGCCTGGATCACCCAGGTACTCGGCGTCGTGGTGATTGTGATGGGCATCGTGTTCATGGGCGGCTTCGGCTGGCTGCAGCGCGATGCGAAGATCCACGCGAAGCCACCCGCCGGGCTTTGGGGTGCGCCTTTACTGGGCATCACCTTCGGCCTTGGCTGGGCGCCCTGCATCGGCCCGACCTATTCGGCGGTCCAGCTGCTGAGCTTGTCCGGCGGATCGTCCGCGGCGAAGGGCGCCCTCCTGGCGTTCGTGTATAGCCTTGGGCTGGGCATCCCGTTCCTGTTGATCGCCCTGGCCGTCCGCCGCGGCATCGGGGTGCTCTCCTTCTTCCGCAAGCACCGGCTCGCCATCCAGCGCACCGGCGGCGGGATCCTGATCGTCCTGGGCGTGCTGATGGCCAGCGGGGTCTGGGGGGCCTGGGTCTCCGGGCTGCAGTACTGGTTCCAAACCGATGTGAAATTGCCGATCTGATGAGCGAGCGAGTGAACGTAGAGAAGAAATCCCCGTCCCCCGGCACGCCCGAGGCAGGCAGCGGCTCCGTCGACACCGCTGTTTCCGCCGCCAAGGCTGACGCTGTACTGCCGTCGCTCGGACCGGTGGGCATGCTCCGCTGGGCGTGGACGCAGCTGACCAGCATGCGCACCGCGCTGTTCCTGCTGCTCCTGCTCGCCGTCGCCGCCGTTCCCGGTTCGCTGTTCCCGCAGCGGCCCGCGAACCCCGCCGTGGTGACCCAGTACATCAAGGACCACCCGGATTACGGCAAGATCCTGGACTCGCTGCAGCTCTACGATGTCTACTCCTCGGCGTGGTTCTCCGCCATCTATATCCTGCTGTTCACCTCGCTGATCGGCTGCGTGGTGCCGCGCGCCATCGTGCACTACAAGGCGATGCGCTCCCAGCCCCCTCGCACCCCGGCGCGGCTGTCCCGGCTGCCCGAGTACGGCACCCTGGTGGTACCCGCCGACGCCGGCATCCCGGCGTCGCGGGCCATCGACGACGCCGCCGCCCTGCTGAAGAAACGCGGTTACCGCGTCGACGTGCGGGACCGCGACGGCGAACGGCCCTCGCTCGGCGCGGAACGCGGCTTCCTCCGGGAGGTGGGCAACCTCGTCTTCCACACGGCCCTGATCGGCGTGCTGGTATCCGTCGCGGCCGGCGGCCTGTTCGGCTACAGCGGCCAGCGGATCCTGGTCGAGGGGGACACCTTCGTGAACACCCTCGTGGGCTACGACCAGTTCAGCCCGGGCACCAATTTCCAGAGCAGCCAGCTGGAGCCCTACTCCATCCAGCTGGACAAGTTCCACATCACCTTTGACCGCGAATCGAAGGGCAAGTTCGGCCAGCCCATCGATTTCCAGGCCGATGTGACCACGAAGGAGAACCCGGGCGCGCCTGCCAAGAAGGAAGTGCTGAAGGTCAACGACCCGCTCAGCCTGGGCGGAACCAGCATCTACCTGACCGGCAACGGCTACGCCCCGGTGGTCACGGTGCGGGACGGCGCCGGCAACATCGCCATGCAGGGCCCGGTGGTGGCCAAGCTGCAGGGCGACAACTACTACTCCTCGGTGGTCATCAAGGTTCCCGACGCCAAGCCCGAGCAGCTCGCCTTCGCCGGCTTCTTCCTGCCCACCGCGTTCATCACCAAGGAAGGCGTTTCCTTCAGCGGCGATCCGGAACTGTTCAATCCGCAGCTGACGCTGAACTCGTACTACGGCGACCTCGGACTGGACAGCGGCTCTCCGCAGAACGTGTTCGAGCTCGACGTGAAGAAACTGACGCCGCTGAACGCCCGCAACCTGCCCACCAAGGGCATCGTGCTGACCCCGGGAACCACGCACACCCTGCCCAACGGCAAGGGCACCATCAGCTTCGACGGCGTCAAGCGCTACGTTGGCGTTGATATCCACCACAACCCCGGCCAGGGCTACGCGCTGTTCTTCGCGCTGCTCGCCGTCGCCGGCCTGGTCACCTCGCTGTACGTGAACCGCCGCCGTGTCTGGGTTCGCACCGGTACCCACGCGGACGGCCGCACCATGGTGGAGTACGGACTGCTGGCCCGCGGCGAGGACCACCGCCTGGCCGGCGAAGCCGCCGCCATCCGCGCCCTGCTCTCGGCAGCCTGGCCGCTGGACGAACCGGGGGAGGATTCCCAGCCTGCTCCCAGCGCGACGGCGGATAATGGCCGGGCGGACACCGGCGCCGACACCGGCACGGACGCCTCCTCGGAACAACCCGCAACAGACTTCATCCAGTCCACAGCAGGCTCTCCTGAGTCAAAGAAGGATCAGTAATGTTCCCCATCAACGAAACCATGGGCCAATACAGCGAGCTCTTCATGCTGCTCGCGGCCGGCACCTACACGGTGGCGTTCATCGCCTTCGCCTGGGACCTGGCCAAGAGCAGCAAGACCCTGCGCGCGGTGGACCAGAAAGCAGCGGAACTCTCCGGCGCCGAGGCAGCCCGCGTTCCGGTGGGTGCCGGTGTCGGGGCCTCTTCGGCCTCCGTGGACCGCGCCGACTCCGAGGTGGCCGGGCCGGTCGGCCGGGCCGAGCGCCCGACGTCGTCGGTCTCCGGCAGCCAGGGCAGCGGGGCTGGCCTGACGGCCGACGGCGGTATGCGCTACGGCGCTGAGCGCCGCGTTCCGGCGCGGGTCGCCGTCGCCCTCGCGGTGCTGGGTGCCGCCATCCACGCCGCCGGCGTCATCACACGTGCGCTCGGCGCGGGCCGGGTGCCGTGGGGCAACATGTACGAGTTCCTGACCACCGGCGCATTCGTGGCCGTTGCGGTCTTCCTGCTGGTGCTGATCCGCCGCGACCTGCGCTTCCTCGGCACCTTCGTGATCGGCCTGGCCATCATCATGCTGGTCGCCGCGTCCGTCGCGTTCTGGACGCCCGTGGGACACCTCGTGCCCGCGCTGCAGAGCTACTGGCTGATCATCCACGTTTCCATCGCGGTGCTGTCCTCGGCCCTCTTCACGCTGACCTTCGCGATGTCCGCGCTGCAGCTGGTCCAGTCGCACCGGCAGAAGACCGTTGCCGCCGGTGGCGCCGACAAGCTCGGCTTCATGCGCCTCGTTCCCAACGCCCTGAGCCTGGAGAACCTGTCCTACCGCATCAACGCGATTGCTTTTGTCGGGTGGACTTTCACGTTGATGTTCGGCGCGATCTGGGCGGAGAAGGCCTGGGGCCGGTTCTGGGGCTGGGACACCAAGGAAGTCTGGACCTTCGTAATCTGGGTGGTTTACGCCGGCTACCTGCACGCCCGGGCCACCCGCGGCTGGACCGGTACACGCGCGGCCTGGCTCTCGATCGTGGGCTACCTGTGCGTGGTCTTCAACTTCACCATCGTCAACCAGTTCTTCAACGGACTGCACTCCTACTCGGGGCTGTAGACGCTCAGTTCCTGCGCTTCGGCGACGAGGGGTGCAGAATCGGTTTGAGTCGCTGCGGCCGAGTGCTCGGTTCGCCACAGATGGCCGCTAACGTGCCCCGTTAGCGGCCATTTGCGTCGGATGGGTGGCGACGACGGCGTCGGCGAGGCTCGATGGCACTGGAGTTGTACCTCGAATTGCTGGGCACGGGGGCGTCGGGGTGGCTGCGAATTGGAGCCAGGCTTACTTCTCCACCTGGCCTCCAACCCCGTCGCGCCAGCGATCTACGCGCTCCGCGGGAAGCATCCATTCGCCACAGATGGCCGCTAAGCCGCCCGGTTAGCGGCCATTTGTATCAGATGGGTGGCGACGACGGCGTCGGCCAGGCTTGATGGCACCGGAGTTACAGCCCGATCGGCTGGGTACCGGGGTGTCGGGGTGGGTGCGTAGGGGGTTCGGCTTCCCTCCGCATTTGGCCTCCAACCCAGTCGCTCCAACGTGGCCCGTACCCCGCGATTCGCCACAGACGGCCGCTACGCCTTCCACGTGAACCGTCCATTCGCCACAGATGGCCGCTATCCCGCCCGGTTAGCGGCCGTTTGCGTCAGATCGGAGCCGAAGGTGCGGCCGGACCGCTTCGGCTTCCGTCTGCGATCGGGCGCCCAGCCTCGCTCCATCAACGCGGCCCGCACCCTAGTGACAGCCGTTGGCTCCATGCCCGGACCGAGGGGGGTCAGATCCCACTGGGTCAGCACGACTACCCGCCACCCGGCATCCCGCGCGCTCTCGTCCCGGAAGATGTCACTGCGACGCTGCGCCGGAGTGGCATGGTGGCCGCCGTCGTACTGTATTGCGACGCGTTCCTGTTCGTATGAAAGATCGGGGTCTTGGATCCAGCCGCCGGTGGCATCGAACATCGGAACGTTGATGGCCGGCTCGGGCAGGCCGTGGCGGACAAGGAGCAGGCGGAGCTCGGTCTCCTTGGGGGAGTCCGTGCCAGCGCGGAGCAGCGCCCTGGCCCGCATGGCCTTTGGGTAACCCGGCCTTCCCTTCCGTCCGCTGAGGTACGCGTCGAGCTCGTCGAGCGTGGCCAGGGGATGCCTCCGCTGCAGCAGGAAGTCGCCGGCAATCACCAGGTCGTCGAGGCTAAGCATGCTGGCCAGGTCGAACCAGGTCCGCAGCGGTGATGTGCAATGGACCCTAGAACCGGCCACGATCTCTTCGGGTTCAAGCCACCGTTGATGGCCCACGACATTCTTTCGACGCACAGCCCGATTGCCCGGCCGGCTGGTTAGATGAACGACGTCGAGGTCCGCCACAGCCGCCGGGAGGGGAAAGCCCCAGAGCAGGGCAGCGGTTGCATGGCTCACCACCGCGTACGTCACAGCAGCCAAGGCATGCACGCGTGCCAGTAGGGTGCGCGGCGTCGTGGCGGCGGCGCGTACTCCGTGGCAGGGGCTGACAAGATCGCGGGAGCGTGTCCGACGCCGGCTCAGTCCCGCCGCTCGGGCCTCCGCGAGCGTAAATGGCGTGCTTCGAAGCCTCGGTGGGAGCTCGCTGGGATGGCGCATATGGAAAGTCTGCGCCCGGTACGAGCAGGGTCGGGCGTTATCCACAGGACAGGGAGGATGTGGAGGACTAGTGGGCGCCAGGGGCCCGGCGCAGGGACGGCCAACAGGCGACGGCGGTTCGCCCACAGATGGCCCCAGGCGGGCGGCCATACCGGCCATCTGTGGCGAATGGCGCGAGCTGGAGGGAAGGCCGCGGTACGAGGGAAGCGTGGCGGGAGCTATGAAATCGGCAGGCTGGGCTGGGCGTGAAAGCGCAGGGGCCGCCAAGCAACGTGCTTGGCGGCCCCTCGGGTGTCTTTAGAGCGGCGGAGCCGGAGCTACTTGACCTCGTCGGTGCCCTGCGTGGGGTCTCCGCTGCCGTGGGCTTCGCCGGATCCCGGGCCGCGGTGGTCGCCTGCGTCCCCTAGTTCGCGCTCCTTGGCGTCCAGTTCGTCCTTCAGCTTCTTCAGCCGGTCGGCCTCCGCCTGGTTGCGCCGGCGCAGCTCCAGATTGCGGAGGAAGTCCGGATCGTCGTCCGGGGCGGTGGGGTGGCGGTAGCTGGACGGGGCTGCTGCGGCCTCGCCGCGGGGCCGGCCGATGAGGAACCAGAGAACCGCGCCGATCACCGGGAGAAGGATCTGCACCACGATCCAGGCCGGCTTGGAAATGCCCTTGGTCAGGCGTGGGTCAGTCCGGATGAGGTCGATCAGTCCGTAGACAAAGACGACCAGTACAACGATTGGTACCACGACACGGAGCATAGCTTCAGTTTAGCCTCCGCGCGAGCTTCCGGCGCCGGGGGGCCGACGCCGAGCAACCGCCGGGCGGCCGGCCCTGAACCTACCCACCCGCGCTATCTTCGCGCACCGCCACCACCCGGCTACCCGGCCACCGGCGCCTGTGACGGGCCCGGACGGCTAAACTGGGAGTGTGGCTTTCCTGAAATACTCCCTGATCCGCTTGGTGCTGTTCGTGCCGTTGTTCGCCCTGTTCGTCTACTTGCAGCTCGGCTGGCTGCTGGCCGCGCTCTGCGCCGGGATGATGGCCTTCGCGATCAGCTTCCTGTTCTTCCAAAAGCAGCGCGACGCGGCCACCGCCTCGATCCACCAGCGTTTCTCCGGCAAGGCCAAGCCGCTGCGCAGCGCGGGGGAGGTCGAGGACGCCGCCGTTGAGGACCGCCTGGTGGACGAGCACCCCGACGTCACCGTACGCACCGACAGCCGGCCCAAGGACTCCTAGCACCTGCGGTAACCCGACTGAGGCGGGGCTGCACCAGTCTACGAAAGCCTAACGCGCAGGTGCCCCCAGAGCGACCGGCCCAGGCTCGCAGAGGGCACTAAGAGTTTCCCTCAGAAGATCCCAGAGCGCCCCTAGCCCCCAGAGTGCCCCGAAGGCGCCCCCAGACCCCCCCGAACGCCCCTAGAACCCGCGGCTCAGCACCAGGCCGAGCGAGAACAGCACGGCGTAGCCCAGGT
This sequence comes from Arthrobacter sp. 01T414, assembly GCF_056398965.1. Lineage (NCBI taxonomy): Bacteria > Bacillati > Actinomycetota > Actinomycetes > Micrococcales > Micrococcaceae > Arthrobacter > Arthrobacter sp. 01T414. Next base: position 435,589 of record NZ_JBFTQK010000001.1, read on the forward strand.
TGATCAGCCCCGTCTGCTTCAGCACCGGGATCAGGCTCTTGCGGCGCCGGCCCGCGATCATCAGCCAGGACGGCATCAGGATTGCCGGGATCAGCAGCAGCACGATCAGCATCCACGGCCGCCCGGGCGCCAGCACAATCACCAGCAGGATCGCGACGGCGAGCATCAGCACGTAGCTTTCGCGGGCGTGCTTGTCTCCAAGCCGGACAGCCAGTGTCTTTTTCCCGGCGACGCGGTCGGTGGGGATGTCCCGCACGTTGTTGGCCATGAGCAGGGCGCAGGCGATGAGGCCAGTGCCGATCGCGCCGATGATGGCCGCGAGGCTGAGCTGGCCGGCCTGCGTGTAGGTGGTGCCCAGCGTGGCGACGAGCCCGAAGAACACAAAGACGAACAGGTCGCCCAGGCCAAGGTAGCCGTAGGGATTCTTGCCCCCGGTGTAGCCCCAGGCAGCGAGAACGCAGCCCACACCCACGAGGATGAGCCACCAAGCCTGCGTGATGATGACCAGCACCAGTCCGAACAGCATTGCCAGGCCAAACGCCGCGAAGGCAGCGCGCTTGACGTGCTCAGGCTCCGCGAGCCCGGAACCCACCAGGCGGAGCGGGCCCACCCTGTCCTCGTCGGTGCCGCGGATGCCGTCCGAGTAGTCGTTGGCGAAGTTCACGCCAATCTGGAGCAGCAAGGCCACCATGGCGGCCAACAGGGCGTTGACGGGCCGGAACGCGTTCATCTCATAGGCGGCTGCGGACCCGATCAGGACCGGCGCGATCGCGGCTGGCAGGGTGCGCAGTCGGGCGCCTTGGATCCATTGTGCGGCTGTGGCCACGTTCAGTACCTCGTTGGTTTGGGTGTTGATCTGGTGAAGAGACGTGCGTGAAGCTTTTCTATTTTCCCTGATGGTGGGCGTCCAGCCGAACTGTCATGCCCAGCCGGTCCGGTTTTCCGTTCGGAAGCATCAGCAGTTCCGCGGCGGTGAGCAGGGTTTTAGGGACCAGCGCCCCCGCCAACCCCGGGGCGTCGCCTGCAGCCAAGCGCGCTGCGAGGTCATCCGCCGCCTCCGGAGAGTCGTCGGCCAGGACGACGTAGGCCGCCAGCGACTGGCCCCACTCGGCGGAGGGGACACCCGCCACGAAGGCCGCCCGGACGCCGTCGAGCTTCTCCAGCTCTGCCTGCACATGCGCGGCGGAGACCTTGACGCCGCCGGTGATGACGACGTCGTCGGCGCGCCCGAGCACGGCAAGGACTCCGTCCGCCGACAGCGCGCCCAAGTCGTTGGTGCGGTACCAGCGCGTCCCGTCGGCCTCCGTAAACGCGGCATCCGTGAGCCCGGGCTCGTCGAGGTACCCGGCCGCAATGGTGGCGCCGCCGAGCAGGATCCGGCCGTCCGCGGCGATGCTGACCTCGACGCCCTCCAGCGGGACGCCGTCGTACACGCAGCCGCCGCAGGTCTCGGCGGAGCCGTAGGTGGTGACCACCCGGACGCCGGCCTCGCGGGCCGCGGAGAGCAGCTCCGCCGACGCCGGGGCGCCGCCCAGCAGGACTGCGTTGAAGCGCCGGAGGACTGCCAGTGTTTCCGCCGAGGGCTCCTCCAGCAGCCGCTGCAACTGCGTGGGAACCAGGGAAGTGAAACGGATCTTGTCCGTGAGTTCGCGGGCCGCGGAAGTGAAGGCCTCCGGGGTGAAACCGCCAGAGAGGTCCATCGCCCACGGCCGGGTGCCGGCGAAGAGAGACCGGACCAGCACTTGGACCCCGGCCACAAACTGCACCGGCAGGGCCAGCAGCCACTGGCCTTCGCCCTTGAGTGCCATGGCCGTTGCCATCGAGGAGGCGGCCAGGGCGTCCACGGTCAGGACCGTGGCCTTGGGCACGCCGGTGGAGCCGGAGGTCCGGACCACGACGGCGGCGTCCTCGAAGCCGGGCGTTTCCACCAGCCCGACGACGGGGGAGCCGTCCGGGCCGGCGGAGAGTTCGACGGCGGGTCCCTCCCCTCGGAGGGCGGCCGCGAGGGCTGCGAGGGCGGGCTCGATGTTCACCGCTCCGGAAGTCATGGCGGTTCCCTTAGAAGTAGTACGGGAACTGGGACCAGTCCGGATCACGCTTCTCCAGGAAGGCCTCCTTGCCCTCCACCGCCTCGTCCGTCATGTACGCCAAGCGAGTGGCCTCACCGGCGAAGACCTGCTGGCCGGCCAGGCCGTCGTCGGCGAGGTTGAAGGCGAATTTGAGCATGCGGATGGCCTGCGGGGACTGCCGGGCGATGTCCGCGGCGTACTCCAGCGCCACCTCCTCGAGCCGTTCGTGGTCCACGGCCTCGTTCACGGCGCCCATCCGGACCATGTCCTCGGCGGAATATTCGCGCGCCAGGAAGAAAATTTCGCGGGCGGCCTTCTGGCCAATCTGGCGGGCCAGCAGCGCCGAGCCGTAGCCGGCGTCGAAACTGCCCACGGTCGCGTCCGTCTGCTTGAACTTTCCGTGTTGCCGGGAAGCGATGGTGAGGTCGGAGACGACGTGCAGCGAGTGGCCGCCGCCGGCTGCCCAGCCGTTGACGACGGCGATGACCACCTTGGGCATGGTCCGCATCAGCCGCTGGACCTCGAGGATGTGCAGCCGGCCGGCGCGAGCGGGGTCGATGGTCTCCTTCGTTTCGCCATCCGCATAGCGGTACCCGTCGCGGCCGCGGATCCGCTGGTCTCCGCCGGAGCAGAAGGAGTGCCCACCGTCCTTGGCGGACGGGCCGTTGCCGGTGAGCAGGACGGTGGCAACATCCGGGGTCATCCGGGCGTGATCCATGGCGCGGTACAGCTCGTCCACCGTGCCGGGCCGAAACGCATTGCGCACCTCCGGACGGTTGAAGGCGATCCGGACGGCGGGGAGGTCGCGGACCACGGTGCCATCCGCGGCGCGCTCCACCTGCCGGTGGTAGGTCATGTCCTGGAAGTCGTCGAAGCCGGTTACGGTGCGCCAGCGGGTGGGGTCAAAGACGTCGGACACCTTGGCGGGGATTTCGTTGCTCACAGTCCGAGTCTAGTAATCGGCTCAGCTGATGCAGAACTCGTTGCCTTCCGGGTCCGCCATGGTGTGCCAGGAATGCGGGCCCTCGTTGGCAGTCCAGAGGAACGTGGCGCCCCGGGCCTCGAGGGTGGCCCGGACCTCGTCCTTGTCCGCGCCGGCCAGGTTTACGTCCCAGTGGATGCGGTTCTTGACGCTTTTCGGCTCCGCCGCGCTTTGGAACAGGATCCGCCGGGTGGGCGGTTTGGCCTCGAGGTCCTCCGGCGGCCGGATGGCGGCGCCGGTCCGCCAGACCAGCTTCCCGTGGTGCAGCTTGGTCTCCGCGTCGGTTGCGAAGCCCTGTTCGATCATGGAGCGGATGAAGTCCTCGTCCTGCGGCTCCACGGCCCAGTCGAGGGTTTCGGCCCACCAATCGGCGAGGCCGTGCGGATCGATGCAGTCAACTGCGATCTGGATGTTCAGTGCCATGGGAGAAACCTACGACGACGGAGTCCGCGGCGCTAGGCGTTCGCGGCTGATCGCAAGATCCTCGAGCGTAGACTCGGGTTTTTGCGGATCTGCACAGGAAGTTATGGGGGCGTGTTGTTCAAGACGAATTTGAGGACGGCGGGATTGTGGCTGCTGCTGGTCATGGTGCTGCTGGCGGCATCGTGGTTCCTTCTGGCCATGGGCGAGCCGTCCGACGACGGACGCTTCCTAGGATTCATGGGCCAACTCGGCTCGGCAGCTCTCGGCGCGGCTGTCAACGCCGCCACGGCTCTCATCATCACGTTCTATGCGTTATCCGCCCGGATACGCCGCCGTCGTCGTGACAGAGTTCTCGCCGCCCTTCGACGGCAAGCCGAACACGGGCGGGCCCTTGTTCTGGGTGAGATGTCAATCCCCGGCATCATCCCGGTGGCATCGATGGGGAGCGACCCGCTGTCAACGCATGTGCGCTTCGAGTTTGCCCCTCTTGACGACCGGGAGCAGCGCGTTCCGGAGGAATGGCCAGCGCTGAGGGATGGACGACTGCAGGACCTGGTTCGCAAGGCGGCGGCTGAGTCCGTGGTGTTCACTGACGACGAAGCGATCGACATCGTCAATGCAGGAGTGGTGAAGACCGTACGCTCCCGTGCCCTAAGCGAAACGGTGTACGAGCTGGTACCGAGGAAGACCAGTTACTTCGTCTGGGCATCGACGAGCGCATCGTTGGACCGGCATCTCACTGCGGAGGAAAAGGCTGCCATCGGCGGTCCCGAGCAGACCCTGCGGGAACGCTGGAACAAGCGGCCAACCCGGCTCGAAGATCTCAGCGGGCTTCCCTCCCCGGCGAAATTGGGATGCGGCGTCGTCGTCGTGACAAAGGATGACTACATGGTGTTGGGAGTGCGCGGCCGAACGTTCGTAGCAAGCGATTTCGACGGCGACGGTGCAGAAACTCGAGCGTCTGTCCATTTTGTGGCGGAAGGCGTTTTGCCGACGGACGTGGACGCCGCGAACCTGCTAAATCCTGACGTCGCTGCGCTTCGCGGGCTGAAGGAGGAGATGGCGCTGGGAAACGACGTGGGGTCGTTGGCGCGTGTCATCTCGCTGCAACGGACCGGCGTCTTCCTGGATACCCAACGCTGGCAGCCGTGCTTCGCCTATTTGGCCCGGGTCGATGTGACCTTCAACGAACTCAGTACCTTGGTGCTGTCCGCACGCGATTTTTGGGAGGCGGACAGGTTGGTTCCACTCCTCTTTGATCCATTCGACGACAAGGTGCGCTCCATGATGTTGGACATGGACCCAGAGCACCGCTTTGCCTCCAATCATGCTCACGCATTGGCCTACTTTGCCCTGCTCAGCGAATTCGGGCTGCCCGAGCTGCGCGACTCCCTCCGGACCCGTAAAGGCCTACACCGCGGTGGCCCCCTCCGCGCGGGAGCTACTGAACTTGCTCCAGGATCTCCGGCGGGATGGCGTAGATGAAGATGACAGCCAGCAGGTTCTTCGCGGCATGGACAAAGTAGGAGAACATCACGTTCTTGCCGGTCCAGACGTAGACAAACACCAAGGTAGCGCCCATGGCGAGATATGGCATCAGCACCGGCAGCGTCAGGGACTCCTGGCCGACGATGTGCAGGGCCGCGAACAGCACCACGGAGAGCGCACAGCAGAGCCAGAGGTTCAGCTTCCGGCTCAGTTTGCCGATCAGTAGGTGGCGGAACATGTACTCCTCCACAAAGGGCCCCACCACCACGAGCAGGGGAACCATCAGCCAGGCGGGCACCTGCTGCATGATGGCCTGCAGGCCGGCCTGGTTCGCGGAGGTCTGCGGAGGGCCGCTGACGGCCACCAGGACGGCGGTCAGGATCATCGCAGCCACAACCGCCAGCGGCACCATCAGCAGGGTGAACCAGGGCCTGGTGGCCAGCACGCGCAGGTCCCGGCGGGCGACCTGGCGGGCGGCTGCCAGCGCGAGTAAACCGATCACCGTATAGAAGGCCAGGTTCACGGCGTAGGACGCCACCGCCGGATTGGGCGAGAGCTGCAGCACCAGCGGTGCCAGCAGCCCCGAGGCGACGGCGAATAAGGCGGCCACTGCCACGTAGATTCCCGCCGTGAAGTAGTCCAGCCGGGAGAAGGCATACAGTTCCGGACGCGGCGGGGGTGGTTGACGGAGAGCTGTGCCCATAACCCCAGCCTAGTCCGCCGCTGCGCGGACACAGCTAACGCCCGGGCCGAGGGCGCCGGGCGTTAGCTGCCGTTGCTGATCTTCGTGTTCCTACCGGAACAGCGACTTGTAGGTGCCCATGATGATCCGGTCTCCCGGGGTGGACTTGCGGATGTAGTCGACCACAGCCCAGTCATCCAGCGAGATGCAGCCGGCCGTCGGGATTTTCTTCATGTGCAGGAAGATGGCGAAGCCTGCATCCTGGACAATCTTCGGCCGGTTGTAGTTGATCACCACGCCCTGGCGGTAGTAGCCCAGGCTGGCGAACCACCACATGTTCTCATCCCAGCCCACCCAGGAGGAGGACTCGTGGTACTTGTTGTACGTGGCCGTCCAGGGGTTGCCGCCCCAGCGCGAACGGGGGTTCAGCGTCCGGTAGGAAAGCTTCGTTCCCGGGTTGCCCAGGCCGAAGGCCTCGGTCACGGAGAACGAGCCCGTGGGGGAGAACAGGTTCCGGGTGGGGCCGGACGGCACTCCCGGTGCCTTGAACCCGGATTTGCCGACATAACCGTCAGTCCGCCAGTCCGGCACATACGTTCCGGCGACCTTCATGCAGTACAGGTTGGTTGCGTGGTTCAGCCCGTAACCCTGTGTCCAGGTGAGCAGGACACGGTTTGCTCCGTAGGTGGGGTACTTGGACTTGCCGTTGTTGAGGTTCTGGCACTCCGTCATTCCGTACACCCGGGCGCCCGCTCGGCCTGCCCAGCCGATGAACCCGCGCTGGAAGGCCTGGATGCACTGCCCGCTGGCGCATTTTTCGTTCGCCAGGGGATATCCCAGGCTGCTCCGGGTGGCGCCGGCGGTGACGTACCGGGCGCCGATGCCGCCGCGCGAGATCCATGAACCGGTCGTCGAGGACCAGTAAACGGTTCCGCCCTGGAAACGCTGCAGGCATCCGCCGCCCGCCTGGGCGCAGATTCTCGCGCCGGTGGGATAGCCCATGACGCCGGCTTCCCCGCGTGCCGCTTTCCACCGGGTGTAAAGCGTTCCCTTGATTACCTGGGCTGCGGTCTTCGGCGACCAGAACACGGCTCCGTTGACAAAGAACTGCGAGCAGCCCCGGGCCGTCAGCCCGCAGACCTCGGCGGAGACCGGCAGGCCGAGCCCGTTCACCTCACCCATGGCGCGCCACAGGCCTCCAATGCCGCCCCGCGACCAAATCTGCTGGATACCCTTCGTGGTCCACGCGAGGTACCGGCCGCTGGAGAACTTCTGGATCGTTCCGCCGGAGACGGCTGTCTCGTCCGTGACCGGGTAGCCGTAGAGCTCCGGGCCGCCCTGGACGTGCCAGCGGGGGCCGGCGTGGCCGGCTGTCCGCAGGACCGCGTGGGCGCCGGTGGCGGCGGTCCAGAACACGGATCCGCCCACAAACGCTTGGCTGCAGACTCCCAGAGAGCACACCTGGTTGGCGGTCGCCGCGCCAAGGGGACCGGCTGCACCCTTCAGTTCGGTCCACTTCGCCTGGATGGCTCCCTCGACCACGAAGGGCGCGGGCGTCGGTTCCTGGGTAGGAGTCGGAGTCGGCGTCGGAGTCGGACTCGGCGTCACAACCGGAGCCGTCGGCTCAACGGTGGGTTCCACCGTCACCGCAGGGCTCACTGTGATTTCCGGGCTGGGATCTGCGGGGGCCGACGCCGACTCGGTCGGCACCGCAGTGTCGGTGGGAGTCGCTGTCGGGCTGGAAGTGACCTCCGGCGCCGTCTCGGCGAAGGCCGGTCCAACCCCCAGCGGGGCGGCCAAGCCGAAGACCACCGCGGTGACGAGAAGTAGTTTTTTCATTTCGCATCCTCTACGGAGACGACCGGCGTGCAGGTCCCGGCACTGTCGTTGGTCTTGGCAAAGTTCGTGGCTGTGATCTGGGCCGACTGGCCTGCAGCGACGGTTTTGGTGATGATCGTGTGCCCTGCCACCGCAGGGCCCGAGGTGACCGCGATCGCCACGGTGAACACCTTGCTCTTGTCGCTGCTGTTGACGAGGGTCCCCGTGAAGGACCACGACCCGCCGGCCGTCGCGCGGCAGACGGGCTGCCGCAAGGCGTCGGGTGCGTTCAGCGAAGTGGAAACATCTGCGGGCGCGGAGGTGTCCGGCGCCGGCGATGGCGTTGCTGTTGCTGATGGTGCTGCGGTGCGGCTTTCGCTGGGCCCGGCCGGACCGGAACCGGCGCTCGAGCACCCCGCTAGTGCGAGAAGCAGCACTGCGGGCAGTAGCGCTCTCTGTTTCATAGTCCCCCCTGACTCACGGCGTACCGCCGTGGCCTGCAGTGATGTTGCAGGCGTCACGGCCGGGAGCAAGTCCCGGCCGGTGTGCTTAGAGTAATGGAAACTGCCGCCTGACCAGCGACTTTGCGGCAAAACACGGTTTTAATTGCGGTTTCCTGCCCCCTGGCGGGCGGTTTGGGCGCACCAGCCGGTGTAGCCCGCGTCACGGCGCGGCGCTGAAAGCTAGTAGTATGGACGTGCCGCGCGACGCTGCAACCCGTTGAGAGTTTCGGCCTTCGCCCCTGCCCGTTTCCCCGGGCAAAGGGCAGGATTCGGTCGAATTTGTGCTCCCGGAGCCGATGTCCGTCCCGCCAACACCCCGACCTACAAGGAACAGTTGTGCCACAAAGTACTTCCACAGATGTTAAGAGCGCGCCGGCGCAATCCGCCGTCGTCGACTCGACCCTCAGCGCCGAGGGCTACAAGAAGTCCCTGAACGGCCGCCAGGTCACCATGATCGCCATGGGCGGCGCAATCGGCGTCGGCCTCTTCATGGGCGCCGGCGGGCGCCTGGCCTCCACCGGCCCCGCCCTGATCTTCTCCTACGCCATCGCCGGCGTCATCGCCTACCTGCTGATGCGGGCCCTGGGCGAGCTGATCATGTACCGCCAGACGTCCGGTTCATTCGTCAGCTACGCGGGCGAGATGTTCGGCCGGAAGGGCGCCTACCTGTCCGGGTGGATGTACTTCATCAACTGGGCCATGACCGGCATCGCCGAGCTGATCGCGATCGGGCTGTACTTCCAGTTCTTCTTCCCCAACGTGCCGGTGGAGCTGACCGCCATCGCGGCGTTGCTGCTCCTTGTCGGCGTGAATCTGCTGAGCGTCAAGGCCTTCGGTGAATTCGAGTTCTGGGCCTCGGTCCTCAAGGTCGCCGCGATCCTGATCTTCCTGGCCGTCGGCACCTTCATGGTGGTCACCAACGCCAAGGTCGGCGCCGGCCACGCCTCCGTGAACAACCTCTTCGCGGCCGACGGCGGCATGTTCCCCAAGGGCGCCCTGGTGATGATCCTCGTGCTGAACGCCGTGATCTTCGCCTACAACGCCATCGAACTTGTCGGCATCACCGCCGGCGAGATGGAGGACCCGGCCAAGGAGGTCCCCAAGGCGATCCGCGCCGTCGTGATCCGCATCGTGGTGTTCTACGTCGGCTCGGTGACCCTCCTGGCCATGCTGCTTCCCTCGGACCAGTACAAGGCCGGCACCTCCCCGTTCGTCACCGTCTTCGGCCAGATGGGCCTGCCGTGGATGGGCGACGTGATGAACATGATCGTCATTACCGCCGCGCTGTCCTCCTGCAACTCGGGCCTGTACTCGATCGGCCGGATCTTCCGCACCATGGCCAACAACGGGCATGCCCCGCAGTGGCTGACCCGGATGTCCAAGAGCCACGTGCCCTACGCCGCGATCCTGGCAATCGGCTCGGTCTACCTGGTCGGCATCCTGCTCAACATCTGGCTGGGCGGTTCGCACGCCTTCGACCTGGCGCTGAACACCGCCTCAATCGGCGTCATCTTCACCTGGGGCTCGATCTTCGCCAGCCAGATCGCACTGCGCAAGACCAAGGGCAAGGCCTCCTCCCTGCCGATGCCGGGGTCGCCGTGGACCAGCTGGGCCGGACTCGTGGCACTCTTGGCCATCACGGTGCTGATCGGTTTCGACACCATGACCAGCAAGTCCGGCGAGGTCTTCCAGCTGGGCCTCTGGACCCTGGCGACCATCCCGTTCTTCGCGGTGGTGCTCTGGCTCGGCTGGCAGAAGGTCAAACACAACGAGCCCAAGAGCGAGCTGTACAGCTAGCCGGCGGGTTCCAACCCACACACGACGACGGCGGCGGCCACCTGTGCAAGGGGGCCGCCGCCGTCGTCTGTCCCGGACCCATCGATTGCTCCGTTGGCGCCGTTTTGAGGCCTCAAAACGGCGTCCTTGGAGCAATCGACGAGGTTCAGCCCTTCAAATGCCGGGCGAAATGGTCCTCGATCCGGCGCCAGGCTTCCGGCGCCGACTGCGGATCCGGGCCCACGCCCATCACCCGGAACAGCGGACGCAGCGCCTTTGGCCCGATCTCCGCGTCGTTTAGGAAAGAGTGGCCGGCGGTCGCGAATTCCTTGACATCGTGCTCGACGCCGAGGCCCTCGAGGACGGACGTGAGCCGGGCCGGCGTACCGCGCAGGCTGCGGTCCTTCGCACCAAAGTTGGCAACGATCGGGCAGGCACCCGCCAGCGCGGTTTCCGGGTCCTTCGGCAGCCTGCCGTAGTTCACCGCCGCGGCGTCGAAGCCGTCATTGGCCAGCAGTAGGGCGAAGCCGCCGCCCATGCAGAAACCGATAACGCCGATCTTTCCCGTGGTGCGGTCCGAGTCCAGGAGCCACTGCCTGGCCGTCGCGAGGTCGGTGAACGCCCGGCCCTGCCCGGCGGCCAGGGACCGCATGGTCGAAACGAGGCAGCGCCGGGTGCCGCCGTCGCTGAACAGGTCCACCGCCAGGGTCAGGTAGCCGGCCGCCGCCATCCGCTGCGCGTGCCGGACGGTGATTTCATCCAGGCCAAAGGCTTCGTGGATCATCAGCACGGCGGGGAAGGGCCCCTCGCCCTCCGGCTCCGCCAGGTAGCCGAGCAGCCGCGGCGATCCGCCGGCGGCGATGCTGGCCTTGCTGAGGTCGACATTGTGCAGATCCGGGGTTTGTTTCCCCTCGGGGGCGTTGCTGGCCATCTTCGCTCCTGTGTCGTACTGCCGGGTCACGCTGGTGCCATGTTCGGACAGTCTTCCATCCGGGCACAAAAAACGGCGCCGGACATCCCCCAAAGGAATGTCCGACGCCGTCGATGTCGAGGATTAGTCGCGGTTGACCGCGTCCTTGACGTTCTCGCCGACCTTCTTTGCGTCGGCGACGACCTGATCCTTCTGGCCTTCGGCCTTCAGGCGGTCATTGTCCGTGGCGTTTCCGGTAGCTTCCTTGGCCTTGCCGCCGAGGTGCTCCGCTTCGTTCTGAATCTTGTCTCCGATACCCATGGTGTGCTCCACCTTTCGTTTCCGGTTGAAATTCAACGCAGTTTCACCATAACACGAAGCATGCTTACTATTTCAAGTCCTTTGCCGAATCAATCGGCCCGGCCCCGGCTGAAGGTTTTCCCGGAGGTTTCCCGGGCGCGGCTAGGCTCTAGTCATGGAGTCCAACACCGCCCCCGCCGGGGCCGCGAACGAGGCGGTGCCGCTGTGATGGCCATGCCCCAGCGCGCGCCCAAAGTCACTGCGCCGCGCCTCGCCCCGGTCCGGCTGACCGAACTCACGGAGGATCCCGCCCCCGATTTCCGGCGCGGAGAGCGCTACGACGGCATCCGCTACAGCCGCGCGGCCGCGGACGGGCTGGAGCTCAGCGGCACGGATTTCGCGGAGTGCGAGTTCAACGGCGCATCCTTCAACGAGACCCAGCTGCGCGGTGCCAGCTTCCGCGACTGCCGCCTGGCGGAGGTCTACGCCCCGGTACTCACCGCCGCGCGCTCAAGCCTGCGCGACGTCGAGATCCGCAACCCCCGCTGGGGGTCCGCCGAGCTCTACGAGAGCGGCTGGCAGTCGGTGCGGATCGACGGCGGGAAGCTGGACTACGTCAACCTCCGCGGCTCCAAGCTGGTCGATGTGCAGATCAGCGACTGCATCATCAACGAGCTGGACCTTGGCTCCTGCACGGCCACCCGCATGGCCCTAAGGAACTGCACCATCGGAAGCCTGGACCTCACCGGCGCCCGGCTGAAGGACTTCGACCTCCGCGGCACGGAGTTCCGGTCCCTCAGCGGCCTCGGCAGCCTTGCGGGGCTTATTGTCGACGAGTACCAGCTCACCCTGCTGGCCCCGCTGCTGGCAGGGCACCTGGGCATCACCGTGGCCTGACTTCCGGCCGCGTCATCCGGGGCCGTCCGGTTGACCCCCTTGACCCGTTGTGTAATCTTTATAGAACGAACGGTCGGTAATTTACTCTGCTGCCGGCCCTGCTCCCTTGGTGAAGGATGTTCTCATGGTCGAGGCTTTTCTTGTTGGCGGTGCCCGCACTCCGGTGGGGCGTTACGGCGGCGCCCTTTCGGCGGTCCGGCCCGATGACCTTGCGGCGCTGGTGGTCCGCGAAGCCGTGGCCCGCGCCGGAGTGGACCCGGACGCCATCGACGAGGTCATCCTCGGCAACGCCAACGGGGCCGGGGAGGAAAACCGCAACGTAGCCAGGATGGCCACCATCCTGGCCGGACTCCCGCTCCACATCCCCGGCATCACCGTTAACCGGCTCTGCGCCTCCGGCCTGAGCGCCATCATCATGGCCAGCCAGATGATCAAGTCCGGCGCCGCGGACATCGTCATTGCCGGCGGCGTTGAATCCATGAGCCGCGCGCCCTGGGTGCAGGAGAAGCCGCAGACCGCCTTCGCCAAGCCGGGCCAGATCTTCGACACCTCGATCGGCTGGCGCTTCGCCAACCCGCTGTTCCAAAAGGGCGAACTCTCCCGGGATGGCAAAATGACCTACTCCATGCCCGAGACAGCAGAGGAAGTAGCCCGTGTGGACGGTATTTCCCGCGAGGACGCCGACGCGTTCGCCGTCCGTTCGCACGAGCGGGCACTGGATGCGATCGCCGCCGGACGCTTCGCCGACGAGATCGTTCCCGTGACCGTCAAGACCCGCAAGGGCGAGACGATCGTGGACACCGACGAAGGCCCGCGGTCCGGCACCACCATGGACGTGCTCGCCGGACTGCGTCCCGTCGTCGCGGGCGGCTCCGTCGTCACCGCCGGCAACTCCTCGACCCTCAACGACGGCGCCTCCGCGATCATCGTCGCCTCCGAAGCGGCAATCCAGAAGCTTGGCCTCACCCCCCGGGCGCGCATCATGGACGGCGCCTCCGCCGGCTGCGAGCCCGAGATCATGGGCATCGGCCCGGTCCCGGCGACCCAGAAGGTCCTCAAGCGCACCGGGCTCAGCGTCGGCGACCTCGGCGCCGTCGAACTCAACGAAGCTTTCGCCACCCAGTCGCTGGCCAGCATGCGCCGGCTTGGGCTCGACCCGGAGATCGTCAACCGCGACGGCGGCGCGATCTCCCTGGGGCACCCGCTCGGCTCGTCCGGCTCCCGGATCGCCATCACCCTGCTGGGCCGGATGGAACGCGAGGACGCCAAGATCGGCCTGGCCACCATGTGCATCGGCGTCGGCCAGGGCACGGCCATGCTGCTGGAGCGCGTCTAGTGGCGGCCGGGCTGGGCGGCCTGAACGCCGCAGGCTTCGGGACGCTCCTGGTCGAGGAGCGCGAGGACCGGCTGGTGGTGCAGCTCAACCGTCCGGAGGTCCGCAACGCAATCGACCAGCAGATGGTCGACGAACTCCACAGCGTCTGCGCCCACCTCGAGCAGACCCCCAAGGTGCTGATCCTCACCGGCGCGGAAGGGGTGTTCGCCTCCGGCGCCGACATCGCCCAGCTGCGCGAACGCCGTCGCGACGACGCCCTGCAGGGCATCAACTCCACCATCTTCGTGCGGATCGCCAAGCTGCCGATGCCGGTCATCGCGGCGCTCGACGGTTTCTGCCTGGGCGGCGGCGCCGAGCTGGCCTACGCGGCGGACTTCCGGATCGGCACGCCCGGGGTCCGGATCGGCAACCCGGAAACCGGGCTCGGCATCCTCGCCGCCGCCGGGGCCAGCTGGCGCCTGAAGGAGCTGGTGGGGGAGCCCGTGGCCAAGGACATCCTCCTGGCCGGCGCTGTGCTCCGCGCCGAGCGGGCCCTCGCCGTCGGGCTCATCACCGAGATTCACGAACCCGCAGAACTGATGGACGGCGCGCACGCGCTGGCCGACCGGATCGCGCAGCAGGACCCGCTGGCGGTGCGGATCACCAAGTCCGTGTTCCATGCCCCCGCCGAGGCGCACCCGCTGATCGACCAGCTGGCGCAGGGCATTCTCTTCGAGTCGCAGGCGAAGTTCGACCGCATGCAGGCTTTCCTGGACAAGAAGAACAAAAAGACAGCCAAGAGTTCAGACCAGCAAGACGGGACGAAGTAACCATGAGCAATTCCGTGCACACCGAGGGCCTTCCCGCATCGGTCGGAGTTCTGGGCGGCGGCCGGATGGGCGCCGGCATCGCGCACGCCTTCCTGGTCAACGGCGCCAACGTCCTCGTCGTCGAACGCGATGAGGAATCCGCCGAAGCGGCCCGCGAACGCGTGGAGTCCGCGGCGGCCAAGAGCATCGAACGCGGCGCCACCGACGCCAACCTCGACGAAATGGTCTCCCGGCTCTCCGTCACCGTGGACTACGACGACTTCCGGGACCGGCAGCTCGTGATCGAAGCCGTACCCGAGGACTGGGACCTGAAGGTCGCCTCGCTGCAAGGAATCGAGGAACGGCTCGCCGCGGATGCCTACCTCGCCTCCAACACCTCCTCGCTTTCGGTCAACGGGCTGGCCCGCGAGCTGAAGCGTCCGCAGAACTTCCTGGGCCTGCACTTCTTCAACCCGGTCCCCGCATCCACGCTGATCGAGGTCGTCCTCGGCGAACAGACCTCTGAAACGCTTGCCGCCGCGGCCCGCGGCTGGGTCGGCGCGCTCGGCAAGACCGCCGTCGTCGTCAACGATGCCCCGGGCTTCGCCTCCTCGCGGCTGGGCGTCGCGATCGCCCTCGAAGCGATGCGCATGGTGGAGGAGGGCGTCGCCTCGCCCGAAGACATCGATAACGCCATGGTCCTGGGCTACAAGCACCCCACCGGCCCGCTGCGCACCACGGACATCGTCGGCCTCGACGTCCGGCTCGGCATCGCCGAGTACCTGGCGTCCACGCTGGGGGAGCGCTTCGCGCCGCCGCAGATCCTCCGGGACAAGGTGGCCCGCGGCGAACTGGGACGCAAGACCGGCAAGGGATTCTTCGACTGGACCGCCTGAGCCATTCCCGGACGGGACGGGTGCCGCGCGCTTCCTAGTGCGCGGCTAGCGAGTCCAGCGTCCGCTTCATGCCGTCCATCGCGGGGTCAGCCAAGGACTGGAAGGCGGGCCTGGCGAATGGTTCGGCGACCTTCCGCCAGCCCTTCAGCTGGAATTCCGCGGTGTAGCGGACCTCGCTGCCGGATCCCGCCGGCCGGACCTCGATGGTGTCGACGGAAACGACGCTCTTGTTTTCGCCGCGCAGCTTGATCACGGATCCGGCCAGTTCCACCACTTCGTAGGTCAGCGCCTGCCGTTTGCCGCGGAACTCCGCCTCTGCACGGTAGCGGTGGCCCACGGCGACCGGCCCGTCCGTGAGCTTCTTGACGACCGGGGTGCCGGGGTCCCATTCGGGGGTGTGCTCGAAGGCTGAGAGGTAGTCGAAGGCCCGGCCGGCCTCCAGCGGCGTGCGGACCGTACCGGTGACTGTGATCATGGGCCCAGCCTACCCGCGGCGTCCAGCCCCCAGGGCGACCCGCGACCGACCCCCCCAGGCCGCGCCCCGCGGCCGCCGGCGTGCCTAGGATGGTGCAGTGACTACCACCCCGCCGACCACCACCCCGCCGCGCATTGAACCCATCACGCTCACCGGCCAGCACGTGGTGCTGGAGCCGCTGAGCCATGCCCACCACGACGGCCTGGTGGAGGCGGTCCGGGACGGGGAGCTCTGGAAACTTTGGTACACCTCGGTCCCGGCTCCGGAGGCGATGGCGGCCGAGATCGACCGGCGGCTCGCCCTGCAGGAGGCCGGCTCGATGCTGCCGTTCACCACCCGGTTGCTCGACCCGGCCACGGGCGGTCCGGGCAAGGTGATCGGCATGACCACCTACATGAACATCGACGCCGCCACACCCCGGGTGGAGATCGGTTCCACCTGGAACGCCGCGTCGGCGCAGGGCAGCGGCAGCAACCCGGACTCCAAGCTGTTGCTGCTCCGGCATGCCTTCGAAACACTCGGCTGCCCGGCCGTGGAATTCCGCACGCACTGGCTCAACCACCAGTCGCGGGAGGCGATCGCCCGGCTCGGCGCCAAACAGGATGGCGTACTGCGCAGCCACACCCGCACGGCCGACGGCGTGCTGCGCGACACGGTGGTGTTCTCCATCCTGGAACATGAATGGCCGATGGTGCGAAGCGGCCTGGAGTTCCGGCTGGCCAAGCAGCGGGAGCAGGGACCCCGTGGGTAGCCTGCCGGAGTGCGGGGCCGTCAACTGGGACGGGGCTGTCAACGCCTGGCACGTTGCGGGCAGCGTGTACCGGATGGGACGCCGCGAATGGCTCACCGAGACCGGCTGGCAGCAGGCCTACGACGGCGGCATCCGGACAGTGATCGACCTCCGGAATCCGGACGAAATCCGCCGGCGGGACACCGATCCACGAGTGAGCGAGGAGACCCTGGCGGCGTTCGACATTGTGCATTCGCCCACCGAGGATCCCAGCAACGCTGAATTCCGCGCGCTCTGTGTGCCGTACCTGAACAACCCGGTGTCCTACCCGGACAACGCCAGGATCTTCCCCGGGAAGCTCGCGGCGGTGTTCAAAGCTGTAGCGGCAGCTCCCGGCGGCGTCATAATCCATTGTTCGGCCGGACGGGACCGCAGCGGCATGATCGCGGCCATGCTCCAGGACCTCGCCGGAGCCGGTGAGGACGCCATTGCCCTGGCCTACGCGCGGGCCATGCGGGGGATCAACGAACACCACCGGGTGTCGGCCACCCCGCATCCGCATGAGCGTTACCTGCCCGAGGACGTACTCGAGCCGCTGGTCAAGGCACGACAGGAAAGCCTGCTCCGCTTTGTGCGCGAGGTAAAAACTGCCGAATTTTTGGGCCACAATGGGGTAACGGTTCCTGAGTTGACTGCCGTTCGGGGCAAATTGGGGCACTAGAGTAACCGGGTGAAGAGTCCCACGTATGCGCTGGTAATGCGGTCGACGGCGGCTGTCGCCATTGCGCTCGCGGGTTCGACCCTGGCGGTCCCCGCGTTGGCTGAGTCCGGCTCACCCGACCCGGCAGCGGCGTCCCCTTCGCCCTCGGCCAGCGCCAGCCCGGAAGTCACGACCCCGGCCCCGGCGCCGTCCGCTGAGCCGTCCCCGTCCCCGCAGCCGGGTATCAGCGACGCCGGCCTCGCCGACGCGGTCCAGCGGGATCTCGGCATGACGATGGAGGAGTTCGACGCCGCGGGTGCCTTGGCCAAGCGCGCCGCCGACGCCGTCCCGTCGATGCGCGGGCTGCCTGGCTACGTCGGGATCGTCCTGCGGGACGGAAGAATCGTGGTCCAGGGCAGCGGCGCCGAACTTCGGACCCGGATTGATGAACTGAACCAGCCCGGCCCGGCCCTGTTCACGCTGGAGGCGCCGGCCGCGCGCACGCTTGAGGCTCCCGCGGGGACCGCGGCATCGCCGGCCGCCGCCCCGAAGCCCGAACTCGTCGCCGGCAGTGCCGAGCAGCTCTTCCAGGCATACCTCCGTGAAGTCGGCCCTGCCGGGCTGCAGGCTGTGGCCTTTACCGACGGCCACTTTGTCATCCGCACCGGCGGCACCAATACGGCCGAAGGCTCGGCTGCCGTGGCAGCCTTGGCGCCCCGGGGCCTGGAGCCGGTCGCCGAGCCGGCTCCGGGAAAGATCTCGGCCGCGGATTTCGTCTCCCGCTACGCCAACGTGGAGCTGGAAAAGGGCGCCGCCATCAAGACCGAAGAGGACTATTACGGCGGCCAGGGATACGTCGTCGACAACATGACGATTTGTTCTGCCGGTTTTGGGGCCTTCAGCCCGTCCGGCCTGCCGCTGGTGCTGACGGCCGGGCACTGCGCCGAAGACGGGACGGCGGTCAAGGCCGACGTCGAACCCCTAAGCGCGGCGCCGGCCGGCGGGTCCACGACACCCCGCCCGGATGTGCTCGAGTCCCTGGGAACGTTCGGGTTCAGCCAATTCGGCGGCACGAACAACTCCCCGATCACCGGCTCGGAGTCGAGCCCGGGCAACGTTGGCACCGACATCGCCGTCATCAATGAGCTGCGGCCCGGGCTCACGGTGCAGTCCTCTGCCATCACCTGGGACAACATGGCCAGCCCCGCCAAGACCTCCGTCAAGATCATCGGTACCGCCGCGCCGTACCAAGGCCAGGCTGTCTGCCGGTCCGGTCGGACAACCGGATGGTCCTGCGGCAAGGTGGCGGAAACCGGGATCTACGTGGTGGGCGGGCGGACCGCCGCCGCCGGAGACTTGCGGGCCTTCAAAGGGTTCCTGTCCTACGACGTCCAGTCCGGCGGCGGAGACTCCGGGGGGCCCTGGATCAGCGGAAACTTCGCCGTCGGCACACACTCCGCCGGGGAACCACGGGGCGCGGCGCAGAATTTCGCCGTCGCAACGACGCTCGAGGACGCGCTGGGCTACGTTCCCGGGCCCGTCCAGCTCCAGCTGTTCCTGAACAAGCCCGAACTCACAGTGCCGACGGAGGCCGCCACGGTCTCGCCGGGCAGCCTGGTTCGGGGCCGCGTGCCTGCAGCCCCCGCCTCTGGCGTCGCTGCAAACTCCCTGGTGCGCCTGGTTCGCCCGAACCAGGATGCCGTCGAAGTCCCGGTTGACGCCGCGGGAAACTGGTCCTTCAGCGCGCCGTCCTCGGAAGGCGCGTTCCAGTTCACGGCCGAGACCGTCAACGGCTACAGCCGCTCGGGCGCGATGGACTTCACCCTCCGCGTCGAATTGGCGGCCGGTGCGGCCGCCGCGGGACAGCCCGCACCCGCCGCCCGCCCCGTGGCGGAGGTTCCCGTCATGGCTCCCGCGCCCGCTCCGGGCCTCCACGCCGTTCCGCCGGCTCCCACTGAGGGCGAAGCGCCCGCCGCCGTGGGCTCGATGCCGTCGGCGCCTGCCACGGCCCCGGCGCCGGCCCCCACAGCAGTGCCCAGCGCTCCGGAGGGAACCCCGACACCTGCCTGGAGCTCCACCGAGGCGTTAAACCCCGCCGACGCCGGGCGGACCCCGGCTGCGGTGCAGCAACCCGGCACGGCGGCCGGGTCATTCCTGCCGCTGGCGGGCCTCGCCGCCGGCGCGATGCTACTGGGCTCCGCCGTACTCGTCGGCGCGCGCATTGCCCGCCGCCGCGGTACTCTCTAGCTGCCCGGCCAACGCCGCACTTGGCAGGAGACTCTCCCCGCGAACGGATTGACCGGACGTAACAGAAAGGCCGGCTGCTGTCAGCAGTCGGCCTTTCTGTTATGGCGCTTCGCTAGCTGCCGGCGGGCGGGGCCTTAGGGCTCCCGCCCGCCGTTTTTCAGCCGAAGTTGGCTACGTAGCTGGGCTTGCCCACGGCGTCGGTCGAGACCGCAGCGCCGGTGTCATTGATGACGTGGTCCAGCGTTCCTGCACCGAGGTTGACGGTCAGCAGGCTGTGCAGCTTCACCCCTGGCGTCACCGGAACCTCGAAGCCCCGCGTGGCGTGGATCGAGGGATCCACGTTGTTGTAGACGTAGCTCCCGCCGCCCCAGAGTTCGTGGTTCTTGACCTGGTCGGCCACCTTGTAACCGGCCCAGCCCAGGACTCCGTCGTGCTGCCAGGCAGCCTGGTTGGGGGCGTCGTAGGGCAGCTCATTCTGGAAGAAGATGGTCTTCCCGCGTTCGCCGTTCCAGATCACGTTGTACTGCTGGTAGTGCTCCACGAACAGGCCGGTGGCGGTGACGCCGTCGCCGTTGATGATGACGCCGTTGTCTGCGGTGTTGGTGGTCCAGCCCACGCCGTTTCCGTGGTCGGCGCGCCAGGCCCAGATGTGGTCCAGGAGCACGTTGTCACTGTTGACCTCCAGGCTCAGCGAGGCCTTGCCGACGTGGGGCCCGCCGATCCGGAAGAACACATCGTGGAGGGTGGTGGGGTTGGCGGGATCGCTCCAGCCGTTGTGGGCGCGGGCGCTGCCCGTTGCGGCACGCTGGGTGCCGACGCGCAGCAGGACCGGTGAATTCTTCTCGCCGGCGTCCACGGTAACGGCGGCAATGTCGACGCCGGGGACATCCGCGACCGTCAGCGGCACGGAACCGTCGACGGCGGTGAGGGTGGCCATGCCGAGCCCGAGGACGACGGTGTTGGCGCGCTTGACTTCGATGCTGCGGTCAATGTCGTAGACACCCGGGGTCAGCAGCAGGTTCTTGCCGCGGGCCAGCTGGGAGTTGATGGTCTGGACCGAATCCGAGGGCCGGGCGAGGAAGAAGTCTGACAGCGGGATGCTGCGGCCCGCCGTCGGACCGTTTTCCCATGTGGTGCCGGCGGAGTCCCGGCGCACCGCGGGAACGAAGACGCTGTACTGGCCGGCGGAGTCCAGGGTCAAGTAGGGCTTTTCCCGGCTGACCGGGGTGCTGGCCAGGGTGGTGTAGGGCGGATCCGGGAAGGACTGGGCCGGGGCCCCGTTCACCCCGGAGAAGACCTGATTCCAGACGCCGTTGGACCAGCTGCCGATGCTGCTGTCGCGGACCAGGTACTGCTGCTGCGAACCGTTGATGACCGTGCCGGCTTTTGAATCGGAAATGAAGCCGCCGCTGGCGTACTGCGGGCCGGCGGTGCAGTAGTCCATCAGGGAAAGGTTGCCGCCGGTGATGTTGACCCGCCGCATGGGCGATGCCTGCGATGCGGCCCAGAAGTTCGCCGAGCTGCGGCAGCCCTCGAGCCCGGTGACGTTGATGGTGAGGTTGGAGACGGAGCGCCAGAAATTGTTCAGGGCGATGCAGTTGTCCGCGGTGAGGCACCGGTTGTACGTGTCCACATGGCCGTTGATGGTGACGTCCGTGGGTGAGGCGCCCAGGCCGGCCACCTCGGTCGAATAGCCCACCTGGATGATCAGCGGCGTTTCCGCGCTGCCATAGGTGCCGGGCTTGAACAGCAGGGAATAGCGGTTGGTGCCCATCTCGTCGTCGACCTGCTTGGCCGCAATGGCGGCCACCTCGGCCTGGATGTCGGCGACAGGCATGCTCGGATCGAAGATCCGCACGTTGGCGCCGAAGTCGGGGGCCGGCGCGGGCGTGGCCTTGGCCGGTTTCATCGCCGGGTTTATCGCCGGGTTCATCGCCGGTGGCGGTGCGGCGTTGGCGGCGGGGGCGGCTCCGGCGCCCAGCACGCCAAGCATCACCGCTACCGCGCCGGCAAGCAGCCGTCTCTGGTGGTGCGTTGGCGTCCGGAAGGACGTCGGATGGGCCGCCCGGCGGCGGCGGAGGTGGGCTAGCGGCATTGCTTGTCCTGCTCTCTTGGGGTGCGGATTTTGCACGGGCTGCGGAAGGGGAGTGAAGGGAATGAGGCGCCCGGCTCTGGTGAAGGCCGGGTGTGGGAGCGCTCCCGCCGGGAAGCCTAACACCGCCCCCGGAGGCGGGCAAGGGTCCGAATCCGGCCCTGGGCGCCGTC
This sequence comes from Arthrobacter sp. 01T414, assembly GCF_056398965.1. Classification (NCBI taxonomy): domain Bacteria; kingdom Bacillati; phylum Actinomycetota; class Actinomycetes; order Micrococcales; family Micrococcaceae; genus Arthrobacter; species Arthrobacter sp. 01T414. Next base: position 456,874 of record NZ_JBFTQK010000001.1, read on the forward strand.
TTGACAAGCCGCTGTGATGTGCGACACCATGCTCGTGAGAGCGCTCCCATGCTGTATGTGGGAGCGCTCCCAATCTGGGCGCATCGCCCCGCACTCTTCGTGCCTCATCCCGACAAAGGAGTCCCTGCGTGAAATTCCCCAGCAAGCTTGCCGCACTGTCGGCGTCGGCTGCCTGCCTCACCCTTGCCTTGAGCGCCTGCGGAGCAGACGCACCCAAAGCCGCGGCACCCACCGGCGAGACGGGGAAGGAGCCCGTGACCCTCACTCTCGCCACGTTCAACGAGTTCGGCTACGAAAGCTTGCTCAAGGAGTACGAATCGCTCAACCCGAACGTCAAGATCCAGCACAAGAAGGCCGCCACCACCAACGAGGCGCGTGACAACCTGACCACCCGCCTGGCCGCCGGCTCGGGCCTCTCTGACGTCGAAGCAATCGAGGTCGACTGGCTCTCCGAACTCAAGCAGTATCCGGACCAGTTCGTGGACCTGAAGGATCCCGCCGTGGAAGGCCGCTGGCTGGACTGGAAGACGAAGGCGGCGACCACGCAGGACGGCCACCTTATCGGCTACGGCACCGACTCCGGTCCCGAGGCCGTCTGCTACAACTCGTCCCTGCTCAAGGCGGCCGGGCTGCCGACTGACCGCGAGTCCGTCGCCAAGATGCTCGGCACGACCTGGGACAGCTACTTCGACGCCGGCAAGAAGTTTGTCGCCGCGAAGACCGGGGCGGCCTGGTTCGATTCCGCCGGAGCCATCTACCAGGGCATGAGCAACCAATTGGAGAAGGCCTACGAAAACGAAGACGGCACCGTCATCGCCGCCGAAAACCCTGCGGTCAAGGAGGTCTACACCAAGGTCCTCAACGCCTCCACGAAGGACAACCTGTCGGCTCACCTGGGCCAGTGGAGCAACGACTGGGTAGCAGGATTCCAGTCCCAGAAGTTCGCCACCACGCTCTGCCCGGGCTGGATGCTCGGTGTGATCGAGGGCAACGCCACCGGCGTCAAGGGCTGGGACGTCGCCAACGTCTTCCCCGGCGGCGGCGGAAACTGGGGCGGTTCGTACCTGACCGTGCCGGCACAGGGCAAGCACCAGGCCGAAGCCAAGAAGCTCGCCGCCTGGCTGACCGCCCCCGAACAGCAGATCAAGGCCTTCAAGGCCAAGGGCACCTTCCCGAGCCAGGTCGCGGCACTGGACAGCGAAGCGCTGCTCGGCCAGACCAACAAGTTCTTCAACAACGCCCCCACCGGGAAGATCTTCGCCGAGCGGGCCAAGGCCGTGGGCGCCACCCCGTTCAAGGGCCCGAAGTTCTTTGCCATCAACGACGCCATGCAGCAGGCACTCACCCGCGTGGACGTGGACAAGAAGGACGACGCCGAGTCCTCCTGGGCGAAGTTCCTCACCGCTGTGAAGTCCCTGTAAGTCATGCCGGTAACGGACCGGGTCAGGCCCCAAGAATCATTGTTCGACGAGGAAAGAACGGACGCGAAGAGTGTGCGGCGGCTCGCGTTCTCGCAGCAGCTGTCCCGGTGGGACGTCAAGGTTTCGCCCTACCTGTACATCTCGCCGTTCTTCCTGCTGTTTGCGCTCACGGGATTGTTTCCGTTGCTCTACACCGGCTGGGTTTCCCTGCACAACTGGAATCTCATCGGTGGCCAGGGCAAGTTCATCGGAATGGAGAACTTCGGCTTTGTCCTCGGACAGCCGTACTTCTGGAACGCGGTGGGGAACACGCTGAGCATTTTCCTGCTCTCCTCCGTGCCGCAGGTCGTGCTGGCGCTGCTGATCGCAGCCGCGCTGGACGCGAACCTGCGGGCCAAGACGTTCTGGCGGATTGGTGTCCTGGTGCCATTCGTCGTCGCTCCCGTGGCCGTTGGACTGATCTTCAACAACCTGTTCGCAGACCAGTTCGGTCTCGTCAACGAGCTGTTGAGCCTTGCCGGCCTTGACCCGGTCCGTTGGCACTCCGACCAGCTGGCCAGCCACCTCGCAATCGCCACCATGGTGAATTTCCGCTGGATCGGCTACAACTCGCTGATCTTCCTGGCGGCGATGCAGGCCATCCCGCGGGACGTCTTCGAGGCCGCCACCATCGACGGGGCCGGCCGCGTCCGTCAGTTCCTGTCGGTGACGGTTCCGATGCTTCGGCCCACCGTGATTTTCGTAGCCATCACGTCCACGATCGGCGGATTGCAGATCTTCGACGAGCCGAGGGTGTTCGACCAGTCCGGGCTCGGCGGCGCCGACCGGCAGTGGCAGACGCTGACCATGTACATCTGGGAACTGGGTTGGGGACAGCGCAACTTCGGCAGGGCATCCGCGGTCGCGTGGCTGCTGTTCCTGATGATCGTGCTGATCGCCCTCCTGAACTTCCTTCTCACGCGGCGCATCGCAAGCCAAGGAGGCCGCAAATGAGCTCCATCCCCATGATCCGACAGACCGTCGGTGAGGGCGCCGCCAAGACGGCCGCCAAGCGGCTGAACCGGCCTGCCGGTCCCGGCCGCGGACGCACCCCCGGGCGCAACCGAGGCGGCGCTGGGGGCGTGCGCCGTCCGGGAGCCCTGAGCTACGGCGCCCTGGGAGCAGTGCTGCTGGCGTCCCTGTTCCCGTTGTACTGGTCCTTTTTGGTGGGCAGCCACGACAGCACGGCGCTTAGCCGCGGGATTCCGCTGCTTCCGGGCGGGAACTTCCTGGCCAACGCGGCGAAAGTCTTCGACAGTATCCCGTTCTGGAAAGCCATGGGCAACAGCCTTCTGGTCTCCACGGTGACGGCCTGCTCGGTGGTGGTTTTCTCGACCCTCGCGGGATTTGCTTTCGCCAAGCTTCGCTTCCGCGGCAGCAAGGGCCTGCTCGTCTTCGTGATCGCCACCATGGCGGTGCCCACCCAGCTCGGCGTGGTTCCGCTGTTTATCGTGATGGCGAAGCTGGGCTGGACAGGCTCCCTGTGGGCCGTCATCATTCCCGGCGTCGTCACGGCCTTCGGCGTCTTCTGGATGACCCAGTACCTGCGTGACGCCCTGCCGGACGAGCTCATTGAAGCCGTCCGGATGGATGGGGCCTCGATGATCCAGGCCTTCTGGTACGTCGGGTTCCCCGCGGCGCGGCCCGCTGCGGCCATGCTGGCCCTCTTCACCTTCGTCGCCACGTGGACCAACTTCTTCTGGCCCTTCATTGTGCTGGATCCGTCCAACCCGACTCTGCCGGTGGCACTGCAGCTGCTGCAGGCAGYCCACTTCGTCGACTATTCAGTGGTGCTGGCCGGCGCTGTGCTGGCCACCATCCCGCTCCTGCTGCTCTTCATCGCGGCCGGTCGCCAACTCGTTTCAGGAATTATGCAAGGAGCAGTCAAAGGATGAGCATCACCCCGCTAGCTTTCCCCGAAGGTTTCCTCTGGGGTGCGGCCACGGCCGCTTACCAGATCGAAGGAGCCGCCCATGAGGGCGGCCGGCAGGACTCCATCTGGGACACATTCGCCCGGGTCCCGGGCGCCGTCGCGGACGCCCACAACGGCGACGTGGCCTGCGACCACTACCACCGCTCGGGCCAGGACGTCGAGTTGATGAAATCGCTGAACCTCAAGGCGTACCGCTTCTCGACGTCGTGGGCGCGTTGCATGCCCGACGGTAGGACACCCAACCCCGAGGGGATCGCCTTCTACTCCCGGCTGGTCGATGAGCTCCTCGCCGCGGGCATCACTCCCTGGCTGACCCTGTACCACTGGGACCTGCCCCAGGCGCTGGAGGATGAAGGCGGCTGGGCCAACCGCGAGACGGCCGAGCTTTTCGCAGCCTACGCGGCGCTCATGCATGCGGCCCTGGGCGACCGGGTCCGCATCTGGACCACACTCAACGAACCGTGGTGCTCGGCGTTCCTCGGTTACGCCGCCGGCGTCCATGCCCCGGGCCGGCAGGAACCGGCGGCCGCCCTCGCCGCCGCGCACCACCTCCTGCTCGGGCACGGACTCGCCGCCGCGGAACTGCGCCGGCGCGACCCGGAAGCGATCCTCGGCATCACTCTGAACCTCACCGTCGCCGACCCGGCAGACCCCGCTTCCGCGGAGGACCGGGACGCGGCCCGCCGGATCGACGGCCTGCACAACCGGATCTTCCTCGACCCGCTCTTCCGCGGCGCCTACCCCGCAGATGTGCTCGACGACGTCGCCGGCCTGGGCTTCGACGCCGTGGTGCAGGACGGCGACCTGGCCGTCATCTCGATGCCCATGGACCTGCTGGGCGTCAACTACTACCAGGGTGAAGCCCTGACCAAAGCGGCAGCCGCCGATGAGCAGGGCACGCAGGACACCGTCACGACCACGGCCCAGGCAGCGCCGGAGTCCGCCGGCAAGCCGGAGGCAACCCCGTTCGTCTCCGCCGAGGGTGTGCACTCCGTGCCGCGCGGCCTGCCGGTGACCGGAATGGGCTGGGAAGTGCAGCCCGAGGGCCTGCACCGCTTGCTGACCCGGCTGCAGCGCGAGTACACCGGCCCGGCCGGCATCCCGATCTACATGACCGAAAACGGCGCAGCCTACCCGGACGCGCCGGACGCCGACGGCTATGTCGACGACCAGGACCGGCTTGCGTTCTTCGACGCCCACCTGCGCGCGGTCCGGGCAGCGATCGACGACGGCGCGGACGTGCGCGGCTACCTCGCCTGGTCGCTGCTGGACAATTTCGAGTGGGCCTACGGATACCACCAGCGCTTCGGCCTGGTGCGGGTCGACTACGAGACCTTGGAGCGCATCCCCAAGGCGAGCGGGCTCTGGTACGCAACGGCGGCGGCGGCCAACGCGCTGCCGGCGCAGCAGGAAGTGTTGGTCAAAGCGGACACCGGGGATGTCGTATTCTCGAGGTAATGAGCGCACAGATCCACCGGGGTCTCCGGGCCGGACCGGCCAAACCCACCCCCACCCTTGAAGACCTCGCGACGGCGGCCGGAGTGTCCCGCTCCACCGCGTCGCGGGCTATCAACGGCGGGTCCCGCGTCAGCCCGGAGGCCCAGGCCGCGGTGGACGCCGCGGTAATTTCCCTCGGCTACACCCCGAACCGGGCCGCCCGCAGCCTCGTCACCCGCCGGACCTCGTCCATCGCCCTGGTCATCAACGAACCCGACGCGCGCGTCATGATGGATCCGTTCTTTGCCGCCGTCATTACCGGCGTGACCGAGGCGCTCCGTGACACGGACATGCAGTTGGTGCTCCTGATGTCACGGGCCGGCGGTGATCCATCCCGGACGGTCCGCTATCTGCGCGGCGGCCACGTCGACGGCGCCATAGTCGTCTCGCACCACAAGGCGGACGGCTGGACCGAGGACCTCGCAGCGTCGGGGCTGCCCACCGTTTTCATCGGAAGGCCGTGGGATACCGGCCTCGGGATCCATTACGTCGACGTGGACAGCTTCGATGGCGGCCGGCTGGCCGCGCTCCACCTGGCCGACGCGGGACGCACCCGGCTGGCAACCATTACCGGCCCACTGGACATGACCGCGGCCGCGGACCGGCTCGCGGGATGGCAGGCGGGCCTCAGGGAAGCCGGGCTGACGGCGGGACCGGTGGCCCATGGAGACTTCACGCCCGCCGGTGGCACCGCAGCCGCCGAGCAGATCCTGGCCGAGGACGGCAGCGTGGACGGCATCTTTGCCGCCTCAGACCTGATGGCCCGCGGCGCCATCACGGCCCTGCTGGCGTCCGGCCGGTCGGTGCCCGGGGACGTCGCCGTCGTCGGCTTCGATGACCATCTGACGGCTCCCGGCGAACTGCCGCTGACCACCATCAACCAGTCCACGGTGGAAATGGCTGCCGAAGCGGGCCGCCTGCTTCTCGCTGACATCGAAGACCCGGGGGCCAGCCGCGAGCCGCTCATCTACCCCGCGCGCCTGGTCGTCCGGGCCAGCACCGTAGCCGGCACTCTGCCGTAGGTCGGGTAGGCAGGCGGGCGCTCCAGCGGAACTGTTCAGTCCTTGCGGTCCAGCAACAGGTTGGTGATCCGCAGCGTGCACAACCGCTGGCCGGCCGCGTTGGTGATCAGGACTTCGTGGGTCGTCATCGTGCCGCCCAGGTGGATGGGGGTGGCCGTGATGGTGATGAGGCCCTCGCGGGCTGACTTGTGGTGGGTGGCGGAGACGTCGACGCCGACGGCGGTCTTGCCCAGGGTGCTGGCGTGGATCACCGCGGCCCAGGAGCCCACGGCCTCTCCGACGGCCAGCGAGGCACCGCCGTGCAGCAGCCCGAAGGATTGCCGGTTGCCCTCCACCGGCATGGTGGCCACGACGCGTTCCACCGACTGCTCAACGATCTTGACCCCCATCTTCTCGTCAAGTTCACCGAGGGTGATCTTCCACAGCTCGGTACCGCGGGGATCGGGCGTCATTGCGTCTCCTCTGGGGGCTCGGGCCTGTCACGGGCCGGTTGGTCCTGCCGCTACTAGTGTGCCGCAGGGCTCCTTCATGTACTGTAGACATATTACCGAACGGACGGTCAGTAATGCGCTGGCCGTGTTGATCTTGCCCCGCGTTGGAAGGACCCGTCAACGATGACCACCACTGCCACAGCTCCGGAACCCTCAGTGGGCACCGTCGAGATCGTCCCCAGTTTCGTCCGGAACTCGTGGTGGACCCCCGATGCGGCCGCCGCCGCCGGGGCTGCCGCCGTCCTGGACGCCAGCACCGGTGAGCTCCTCGCCAAGGTGAGCACCGAGGGCCTCGACCTGGCCGCCGTCGTCGACTACGGTCGCACCACCGGTCAGGCGGAACTGGGGAAGCTGACCTTCCACCAGCGCGCCCTCAAGCTCAAGGAACTGGCCCAGTACCTCAACGGCCGCCGCGACGAGTTCTACGCGCTCTCCGCGCAGACCGGTGCCACCAAGGTCGATTCGATGATCGACATTGACGGCGGCATCGGCGTGCTGTTCACCTTCGGCTCCAAGGGCCGGCGCGAGCTGCCCAACGCCCAGGTAGTGGTGGACGGGCCCATGGAAATCCTGTCCCGGGACGGTTCCTTCGCCGGCGAACACATCTACACCCGGATCCCCGGCGTCGCCGTACAGATCAACGCCTTCAACTTCCCGGTCTGGGGCATGCTCGAGAAGCTCGCCCCGGCCTTCATCGCCGGCGTTCCCACCATCGTGAAGCCGGCCACCCCCACCGGCTACGTTGCCGCGGCCGTGGTGAAGGCGATCGACGAATCCGGCATCCTGCCCGAGGGCTCGCTGCAGCTGGTCTCCGGCTCGGTCCGCACCCTGCTCGATCACCTCGACTACCGCGACCTGGTCGCCTTCACCGGCTCCGCGTCCACCGCCAACACGCTCAAGTCCCACCCCAACGTGGTCAAGGGCGGAGTGCGCTTCACCTCCGAAACCGACTCCCTCAACGCCGCCATCCTCGGCCCGGACGCCGTCAAGGGCACCCCGGAATTCGACGCCTTCATCAAGTCCCTCGTCACCGAGATGACTGCCAAGGCCGGCCAGAAGTGCACCTCGATCCGCCGCGCAATCGTGCCGCAGGAACTGGTGTCCGACGTCGTCGCCGCCGTGGGGGAGCGGATCACCGAACGCGTCGTGCTGGGCGACCCCCGCGCCGAAGGCGTCACCATGGGCGCCCTCGCTTCCCTGGAGCAGCTCGCCGACGTGCGCGCCGCCGTCCAGTCGATGCTCGACGCCGGCGGCGAGCTTGCCTACGGCAGCCTCGATTCGCCGAAGGTCACCAGCGCGGACGGGAGCGTCGGCGTCGTCGACGGCGGTGCCTTCATGTCCCCGGTGCTGCTGAGCTGGGCCGACCCGGAAGCCGAGGAGGTGCACTCCCTCGAGGCCTTCGGTCCAGTCTCCTCGGTGATCGGCTACACCGACCTCGCCGACGCCGTCCGCCTTGCCGCCCGCGGCGGGGGTTCGCTGGTCGCCTCGGTCTGCACCAACGATCCGGCGGTGGCCCGTGAACTCGTCACCGGCATCGCAGCCCACCACGGCCGCGTGCTCATGCTCAACCGCGAGGATGCCCGCAGCTCCACCGGCCACGGCTCGCCCGTCCCGCACCTGGTCCACGGCGGCCCGGGCCGCGCCGGCGGCGGCGAGGAACTCGGCGGCATCCGCTCGGTCATGCACCACATGCAGCGGACCGCCATCCAGGGCTCGCCCAACATGCTCACGGCCGTCACCGGGGTCTGGCACACCGGCGCTGACCGTAACTTCACGCTCGAGACCGAGGGCCAGCACCCGTTCCGGAAGTCCCTGGCCACGCTGCACATCGGCGACGCCATCCGCTCGGAGCTGCGGGAGGTGTCGCTGGACGAGATCACCAAGTTCGCCAACTCCACCGGCGACACGTTCTACGCCCACACCAACCAGGAGGCGGCGGAGGCCAACCCGTTCTTCCCGGGCATCGTTGCCCACGGCTACCTGCTCCTGGCCTGGGGCGCCGGCTTGTTCGTGGAACCCGCGCCGGGCCCGGTGCTGGCCAACTACGGCCTGGAGAACCTGCGCTTCATCACGCCCGTCGCGGCCGGGGACTCCATCCGGGTCACCCTGACGGCCAAGAAGATCACCCCGCGCGAGACCGATGAGTACGGCGAAGTGGCCTGGGACGCCGTCCTGACCAACCAGAACGACGAAATCGTGGCCACCTACGACGTCCTGACCCTCGTGGAGAAGTAACCCCTCCCACCCCGGACGCTCCCTCAGGTTCGGTGGCTTCCTTCCGGACGCTCCCTCACATTTGGTGCTGTCCTGCCGGACGCTCCCTCACTTCCGGTGCCGTCCTGCCGGACGCTCCCTCAGGTCCGGTGCCGTCCTGCCGGACGCTCCCTCAGGTTCGGTGGGGTCCTGCATGACGCTCCCTCACTTCCGTGAGGGAGCGTTTGTGGTTAGGCGGTAGGAGCTGAGGGAGCGTTTGTGGTTGGGCGGTAGGAGCTGAGGGAGCGTTGGCGGGGAGGGGAAGTGCAGGGCTCTTTCCACCCTGGCCCGGCGTAAAATCGTGCTCGTAGGAGGTGGCGAAATGTCCCTAGTACTTAGCAAAGCCACAACAGTCCTGCCAGTCGATGATGCAGCGCGTGCCCGGCATTTCTATGCGGACACCCTGGGGCTCCCGCACCGTGGCGTGGCAGACGACGGAAGCGAATTGTTCGGCTCAGAAGGCGGCCCGATGCTGCAGCTGATGCCAGTCAAGGATGGAAAGCATTCAGAGCACACCACCCTGAGTTTCGAAGTCAGCGAGATCGAACGCACCGTCCGGGAGATGGAAGCCAAGGGCGTCATGTTCCAGGACTACAACCTCCCCGATCTCAAAACCGAGAACCACATTTGCACCACGGATTCTGAAAAGTGCGCCTGGTTCATGGACTCCGAGCACAACATTCTTTGCGTGCACGAGAACATCACGACGGCGGCCGACTACCAGCTCTGAGAACGGTCAACAGCACCCCGGTCCACCGGGGTGCTGTTCTGCACCCGGGCCTACCGCCTCCCGCCGGGCGGGGGTACATTGGCACGGACACGCCGGGATTTCCTCCCCGAGAGGCCGGGCAAGAGGTCAAGGTGCCCCCGGGCCGCCTGGCCGGTCCGGCCGGGACCACGGCGACACTGGCCGGGGCTGCAGCACCCCATCGACCGTCAGGTCCAGCCGTTCGTTGAAAAAACAAATGAGGCCATGGATCTGGGCGGCATCGCGGAACCGCCGGTCGTAGCTCCAGGCGAGGTTGCTGCCCTGCTCCGACGCCGGGTAGCTCCAGTAGCTGGCCTCGCCCTTGTACGGACAAACGGTCCGCTTGGGACTGGCCACCAGCCGGTCCAGTCGCACGTCCGCAGGCTGGAAGTAGTAGCGGACCGGCAGCATGGTTTCGTACAGCAGTTGCGCACCGGTGGTTCGGGCCAGAGTGACGCCGTCGAACGCCACCTCCACCTCCGCCGACGACGTGCGGATGTCCACCCGGTGGAACGGATCGCGGGGGTGGCCGACGATCTCCTCATCGTCCTCCAGCCAGTCGAAGGCCGCGAAATCCAGGACGATGTGCCCGGCCAGGTCCGGGTCCGCGGGCCGGAAGGCGGCCCGGGCGACGGTGGCGGACGGGGTCACGACGTCGAATTCCTCGCCGGGCGCGGTGTGCCGGCCGAAGCCGGTGACGGGGTCCAGTGACGTGGCAGCGGTACCGGCCCGAAGCGCGAAGGCGTGCTCTTCGACGTCGGACGCCGGCAGTGACGGGGGAGCGAGCCCGGCGAGCAGGTCCTGCTCCGGGACGGCGAAGATCGGGGTGATCCGCCGCGGTTCCCAGACCAGGTACGCGTGCGAGGTGTCCACCACCGGCACGCCGTCGTGGCTGGCGCGGATACGCTTGGCCGTGGGCTCGTAGCGGAACTGGGGGAAGGTGCCGATGAGCACCTCGGATAACCTGGTGGCCATCCTCACAGCGTGGCCCGTCGCCGGCGGCCCGTCAATGGGGCCACCGGGACGGACCCTGCCGGCCTACGGCGGCTGGGGTTTGGGTCAGTCCCGGCTGGGGACGTGGAGGCCGTTGAAGGCCATGGTGATGACGTCGTCGGCCAGCTTTTCGGGGGAGAGCGAACCGCCCGGTTTGTACCATTCGACGATCGAGTTGATGGTGCCGAACAGCAGGCGGGTGACGGTGCGCGGGTCGATGTCCTGGCGCAGTGAGCCTTCGTCGCGGGCCGCGGAGATGAGGGCGGCCACCTTGTGGTCGAAGGTGCGCCGGCGTTCCAGGGCGTCCCGTTCGATCTCGGTGTTTCCACGCAGCCGCAGCAGCAGGGTGACGAACGGCAGCCGCTCCACCAGGACGGAGATGGTCTCGCGGACCAAGAATTCCAGCCGGGCATCGGCCGATCCGGTCTGCGCCTCCGGCCGGTCCAGGATGGCTTCGAGGCCGCCCAGCGCATTTTCCAGGGCGAGCTTCAGGAGGTCGCCCTTGGACGGCACGTGGTGGTAGATCGCGGACTTGGAGATGCCCAGGTTCTCGGCAAGTATGCCCATCGAGGTGGCGTCATAGCCGTGGCGGTTGAAGACGTCGACGGCGATCAGCAGCACCGACTGCTGGTCATAGCCGGGACGGCCGCGCTTGGTGGTGGTTGCTGTGCTGGGCATACTCGCTAGTTTCTCATGAACGGTCGTCGGCCCGGCAGCCGCGGCCCTAAGGACGCGGCAGCCGGACCGGCCAGAAGGAGGGCCGGGTCAGCCCTTGGGACGCATATCGTAGATCCGGCGGAGTTTGCCGTTGGACCGTTCCAGCGAACCGGGCTCGACGACGTCGACGGTGCAGGAGGATCCGACGTGGATCTTGATCTGCTGCTGCAGCACCTTCGCCGCCGCCGCACTTCCCTCGATCGTGACGGCCTCGCGGCGTTCGATCTTGACGGTCAGCTGGTCCATCCGCTGGCCCTCGGGGCGGGTGAGCTCCAGCTGGAAGTGAGGGCTGAGCTCCGGGATGCGCAGCGCGATTTCCTCGATCTGCGAGGGGAACAGGTTCACGCCGCGCAGGATGATCATGTCGTCGCTGCGGCCGGTGATCCGTCCCATGCGGCGGTGCGCAGGCCGGGCAGTGCCGGGCAGCAGCCGGGTGAGATCCTTGGTGCGGTACCGGATGATCGGCAGGGCTTCCTTGGTGAGCGAGGTGAAGACCAGTTCGCCGGGCTCGCCGTCGCCCAGGACAACTGAGGGATCGAAGGCGTCGATGATCTCGGGCCGGAAGTGGTCCTCCCAGATGTGGCTGCCGTCCTGGGTTTCCACGGCCTCGCCGGCGACGCCGGGGCCCATCACCTCGGAGAGGCCGTAAATGTCGCAGGCCTTGATGTTCATGGTGACTTCGAGCTCGTGCCGCATCTCCTCCGTCCAGGGCTCAGCGCCGAGGACGGCGTACTTGAGCGAGGTGGAAGCCGGGTCGATGCCCTGCTTGATCATGGCGTCGGCGATGGTCAGCAGGTACGTGGGGGTGGCCAGGATGGCATCGGGCTGGAAGTCCTGGATCAGCGTGATCTGGCGTTCGGTCTGGCCGCCCGAGATCGGGATCACGGTGCAACCCAGCGCCTCGGCGCCGGCGTGGGCGCCCATCCCGCCGGTGAACAGGCCGTAGCCGTAGGCGTTGTGGACCTTCATGCCCGGCCGGACGCCGGAGGCACGGAGCGAGCGGGCTACGAGCTTGGCCCAGTCGGCGAGGTCCTTCTTGGTGTAGCCCACCACGGTGGCGCGGCCGGTGGTGCCGGAGCTGGCGTGGATCCGGGCCACTTCGCGCTGCGGCACCGCGAACATGCCGAAGGGGTATTCGAGCCGGAGGTCTTCCTTGGTGGTGAAGGGGAACTTGCCCAGGTCCGAGAGCTCGCGGAGGTCCGTGGGGTGCACCCCGGTCTCGTCGAACTTGCGCTTGTACAGGGGAACACGGTCGTAGGCGTACGCCACGGTGTGCTGCAGGCGGCTGAGCTGCAAGGCCTCGAGCTCGTCGCGGGAGATGGTTTCTTCGCGGTCCAGGACGGCGTCGCTGGGGGCGAGGGCAGATTCAGCGGTGGGGGTGGTCATCTGGGGTTCCCTGTTTCTATTTCTTGGAGATGGTGCGGCTGCGGCCGCGGAACTCGGCGATGAGTTCTCCCGCGGAAGCGGGGGTGGAGGCGTCGGCGGGAAGTCCGGGATCCGCGGCGTAGATCTGGATGTCGTAGATCCCACTGCGGCCGGTACTGGCGCGGTGGTTGGCGACGGCGGTCAGGATCTGGCCGCGGAAGGCCGGTTTGATGAAGTTGATGTCGACGCCGGAGGCGACGGTGATGCTGTTCTCCTCGCCGGGCGCCGGCTTCATCGGGTTGCAGGCGAGGGCGAAGGCGGTGTCGCCGAAGGCGAAGATCATGCCCCCATGGGCCATGCCGAAGCCGTTGAGCATCTCCTGCCGGAGCTGCATCCGGATGGTGGCGTGGCCGTCGTCGAGCGACAGCACCTCAATACCCATCCACTCTGAGGCGTAGTCGTCTTTCAGGATGGGGTGGGTGTCACCCGAAATCGTCAGTTCAGCCATGCGTCATTGCCTCCAGCTTTATTTACCGAATGTTCATTAGGTAATCCCATTTGGGTGCCTGCTGTCAAGGGGTGTAAGTATGCTGGGACACATGGCCAAAGGAATATATGTCAGCGCGACGACGCCGGGATCCGGGAAGTCGCTCATCGCCCTGGGCCTGGCGGACACGCTGCACCGGCACGCGGACCGCATCGGCTTCTTCAAGCCTGTGGTGCATGGCCGCGCCGACGCGGACCCGATGGTGACCCTGATGAAGTCCCGCTTCGACCTCGACGACGAGCGCTGCCGCGGCGGCCTGACGTTCGCCGAGGTCCGGGGCCTGCTCGCGGAAGGAAAGCGCGAGGAAATCGACTCGCGCTGCGTCGAGATCTTCGCCGAGATGTCCCGCCACTGCGACGTGGTGATCATCGAGGGCACGGACCTGACCGGCCAGGATGCCGCCGTCGAATTCGACCTCAATGCCCGGCTCGCCAACAACCTCGCCGCGCCGATGGTCGCCGTCGTCGGGGCTAAGGGCCGCACGGTCGCTGAAACCGCGGACGCCGTCGAGGTGGCCCGTAAGGAACTCCTGGCCGAGCGGTGCAGTTTGCTGGCGATTATGGTCAACCGCGCCGACCCCGAGGACCTGGAGGCGATCGCCGCCGCGGTACGCCCGGGTGCCTCCGGCCGACCGGTGTATGTCTTCCCGGAACTGGAGGACATTGCACGCCCTACAACCGGTGAGGTGGCGGCCGCGCTGGGCATCGGCCAGGTGGCCGGGCTGCCGGATCTGGAGCGCGATGTGCACTCGGTGAAGGTGGCGGCCATGAACGTGGCAAACTTCCTGCACGTGCTCGACGACGGCGCGCTGGTGATCGTTCCGGGCGATCGGGCGGATGTGCTGGTTGCCTGCCTGGCCTCCTCCTTCTCGCCGGAGTTCCCGGTGCCGTCGGCGCTGATCCTGAGCGGCGGCCTGGCCCCGGATCCCACCATCTATTCGTTGCTGGCGCAGGCCCCCTTCCCGATCTTCGCCGCACCGGACGACACCTATGTGACCGCCAAACGCGTCTCCGAGGTGCGCAGCGAAATCTGGTCCGGCCACCGGCGCAAGGTCGCCTCCGCACTGGGCCTCTGGGCCAAGCGCGTGGATGAGGCCGAACTGCTGGAACGGCTGCACCTGCCCCGGCCGGAGCGCATGACGCCGCTGCGATTCCTGCACGACCTGATCGAACGGGCCCGTTCACAGCGCCGCCACATCGTCCTGCCGGAGGGCACGGACGTCCGGATCCTGCGGGCCGCGGAGATCCTGCACCGCCGCGACGTCTGCGAGCTCACCGTGCTGGGCCGTGAGGCCGACGTGCGCGAACTTGCCGCCACCCAGGGGATCGACCTCACCGGGATCAACATCGTGGACCCGGCCACCTCGGAGCTGCGCCAGGGTTTCGCGCAGAAGTATGCCGAGCTGCGCGCGCACAAGGGCGTGGACCTGGCGAAGGCGCTCGAAGTGATGCAGGACGAGAGCTACTTCGGCACCATGATGGTCCAGCTCGGCGTGGTGGACGGCATGGTCTCCGGCGCAGCGCACACCACGGCGCACACCATCCGGCCGGCGCTAGAGTTCGTGAAGACCCGTGAGGGCGTCAAGATCGTCTCCTCGGTGTTCCTGATGCTGATGCCGGACCGGGTGCTGGTCTACGGCGACTGCGCGGTCAACCCCGAGCCGAATGTGGAGCAGCTCGCGGACATCGCGCTGGCCTCGGCTGAGACAGCCGCCCAGTTCGGCGTCGAGCCCCGCGTGGCCATGCTGTCCTACTCCACCGGCGGATCCGGGGCAGGCGAAGCCGTCGACGCGGTCCGCCAGGCCACCGAGCTTGTCCGTGCGCGCCGCCCCGACCTCGCCGTCGAGGGCCCCATCCAGTACGACGCCGCCGTCGACGCCGCCATCGCCGAGTCCAAGATGCCCGGGTCGTCCGTGGCCGGCCAGGCGACGGTGTTCATCTTCCCGGACCTGAACACCGGCAACAACACTTACAAGGCAGTCCAGCAGTCCTCGGGCGCGGTGGCCGTCGGACCCGTGCTGCAGGGACTCCGCAAACCGGTCAACGACCTGTCCCGCGGCTGCACGGTGGACGACATCCTGAACACGGTCGCCATCACCGCGATCCAGGCCCAGTCGGTGCAACCAGCCGCGTCCGGCCCGGCCGGGCCGGACACCGCACAGCCCACCGCACAGCCCGCCGAACCGATCGTCGAAGCCAAGGCTTAGGAGGCCCCATGCTCGTGCTCGTCATCAACTCAGGCTCGTCCTCGCTCAAGTTCCAGGTCCGCGACGTCGAAGCGGGCAGTGTCCTCGCGGAGGGGCTGGTTGAGAAGATCGGGATGGGCAACGGCGGGGAAGGGGACGGCGCGATCGAGGGCCCCCGCGACCATGCGGAGGCCCTGGAACAGGTGGACGGAGCGATCCACGAGGCCCTGGGCGACCGGCCGCTGGACGCCGTCGGCCACCGCGTGGTGCACGGCGGCGAGCGGTTCGCCGAGCCGGTCCTGGTCAACAACGAGATCACCCGCGCGATCGAGCGGTTGAACCCGCTGGCGCCGCTGCACAACCCGGCCAACGTGCTCGGCATCCGCGCGATCGCGAAGAAATGGCCGGAGCTGCAGCAGGTCGCCGTGTTTGATACCGCCTTCCACCGCAGTCTGCCCGAGCACGCCTGGCGCTACGCCGTGCCGGACGAGCTCTATACGAACCACGGGATCCGGCGCTACGGCTTCCACGGCACCTCGCACGAGTACGTGACACACCGCGCCGCCGCCCTGCTGGACGTCCCGGTGGAGGAGTTCGACGCCGTGATCGCGCACCTGGGCAACGGCGCCTCGGTTACCGCCATCCGCGGCGGCGAGTCCATCGACACGTCGATGGGCTTCACCCCGCTCGAGGGACTTGTGATGGGCACCCGCTCGGGCGATCTGGATCCCTCGATCCTGGTCTTCCTCGCCAGGGCGGGCTGGTCCGCCGAGGACCTCGATTCCATGCTCAACCGCCAATCCGGGCTCAAGGGCCTCGCCGGTAACAACGACATGCGTTCCGTCGTCGAGGCGGCCGAGGCCGGGGATGCCAAATCCGCCATGGCCCTCGCCGTGGCATCCTACCGGCTCTCGAAGTACATCGGCGGCTACCACGTGGCCGTCGGCGGCGCGAAGGCCCTCGTCTTCACGGCGGGGATCGGCGAAAACTCGCACCAGTTCCGCAGCCTTGTCACCGAGCGTCTCGGTGCCCTCGGCGTGGAGCTCGACGCCGGGTTGAACCGTGAGCGCTCCAAGGAACCCCGCGTGATTTCCACGCCCGCGTCGGCCATGCCGGTGCTGGTGGTGCCCACCGACGAGGAACGCGCGATCGCGGAGGCGACCGCTGCCGTCGTCGCCCACTCTTCGGTTGCTCGGTAGCAGCGCCTCCGCCGGTCGGGACGGCGCTCGCTGGGCAATGGTTCGGGGGAGCGGGTCCTAGGCTAGGGGGATGACCGACTTGAATCTCTCCTTCCAGCTGCCGCTCCGCACCGAGCGACTGATCCTGCGCCGCTTCGAGGCCGGGGACCTGGAAGCCTTCCACGCCTACCACTCGCTGCCCGAGACCGCGCGCTTCCTGCCGCGGGAGGCCAAGAGCTACACCCAGTCGATGGAATACGTGGGCAAGTACGCCAACTTCGAATTCGAGAAGGAAGGCGACTGGGTGGCGCTGGCGATTGAGGCGGCGGATTCGCCGGGCCTGCTGGGTGAAGTGGTGCTCAAGTGGCTGCCGGGCTGCGGCCAGGCTGAGGTCGGCTGGAGCCTGGCGCCGGAAGCCCGTGGAAAAGGGTACGCGGCGGAGGCTGCCGCGGCGATGCTGAAGCTGGGTTTCGAAGACCTTCGCTTCCATCGGATTGACGCCAAGCTGGATGCCCTGAATACGGCCTCCGCAGCTCTCTGCGAACGCCTCGGGATGCGGCTGGAATCCACCCAGGTGGACAAGTGGCACTACAAGGGACAGTGGGCCACCGAGGTGGTTTACGCGCTGCTCGCCGAGGAATGGCAGGCCCGGCAACCGGGGTAGGCGTCGGGGGTCGGCGGCCCTGCTCAGCCAGGAGATCTGCAGCGGGCCCTGAGCCGTCCGGCGGTGCGGGGCGGTCCACCTGGGCCTGAGCCGTACGTTCCTGCCCAGTTACTCCGGCCCGCAGCCCGCCTCGGCGCCGCTCTGGGCCCGGAATCTCGCGGTTTCTTGCCGCTATCCAGAAGTGTGGCAGCAGGTAACTGGGCTGGAACGCCGCGGTGCGGGAGGCAGAACGTGCCACGAGATCCGCAGCGGGGGCCTGGCGGGTTGCCCCGACCGCGGCGGTCGTCGACTGCGAGACCACGAGCTCGTTGAATCGCCAATGATGGCCGCTATGGGAGTTCCAGAGCGGCCATGTTCGGCTAACGGACCTGCGCGGGGCAGTCCACCCGGACCTGAGGTGTACGCTCCTGCCCAGTTACTCCTGTCCGTAGCCTGCCTCGGCGCCGCCCGGGCCCGGAATCTCGCGGTTTGCTTGCCGCTAGCCAGGAGCGTGGCAGCAGGTAACTGGGCTGGAGCCTCCGATGCGGTAGGCACAACGCGCCCGAAGTCCCGCTGAGCCTGTCGTGCCGGGAGCTCCGCAGCGAGGACCCGGCGGGTTGTCTGGGCTGTGGGGGACGCCGACGGCGAGGCCACGACGTCGGTGAATTGCCAAAGATGGCCGCTATGGGAGTTCCATAACGGCCATCTTCGGCAAACGGACCTGTGCGTAGGGCTCCGGTCTAGCCTGCAGTCCCGGATACGCCCGCGCTCCGGCCTGGCCTGCAGTCCCGGATACGCCCCCGCTCCGGCTTGCCTCGCGCCGGCCTGACCTGCAGGCCCAGCCTCACCTACAGCCCCGGCCCGGCCCCTACGGTGCCGGCGGGGCAGTGTCCGTGGGGGCGGCCGACGTCGTGACCGGGGCCGGTTCGACGGCGCCGCCGGCCGGCTGGCTGGGCTCGGGCGCCAGGGTGGGTTCCGGGGCGGTCGTTTCGGCCGGCGCAGGCACCACGGTTTCACCCGGTGAGGGCTGGTCCGTGGCGCCGGGCGACGGTGATTGCGTTGCCCCGGGGGAGGCCGTTGCCGGTGCCGTTGGGGTGCCGTCCCCGCCCGGTGTGGCGCTGGGATCTGTCCGGACGATCTCCATGATCTGTTCCTTGAACCCGCTCAGCTTGCCCTGGATCTCGGAAAGCGGCACGTTCTGCAGGTTCCGGCCGTAGTCCGCAATCTGCTGCCATAGCGCGTTGAGCCGGGACATCCCCTCCGGGCTCAGCGGCCCGTCGAGCGTGAGGACCAGCTGGCTGGCCAGGGCGTAGGTGAGGCAGCGGAGGCAGTTGTAGTTCGCTGCCGCGGAGAGGTTCTCCGGAACCACCACATCCGCCTGCCCCACGATCAGCACCACCTGGAAACCCACCGCCACGGCGGCGCAGTCCTTGCAGCTGGCGAAGGCGTAGGCCTCGTTGCGGTTGCGGACGTCCTCGCCATCCTCGGCCCAGACCAAGGCGAAGGCGACGTCGTAAACTACCGAGCCATCCGTGGTGTTGACCGCAAGCGATTGGTTGCCGCCCTCCTCGGGCGCGGACGGTTTGTCGAACGGGAAAACCCAGGACGGCGCAGCCGTAGTGCCGCCGGACCCACCGGTCGGGACGGACGTCCCCCGGGGCACCAGCACCATGCTGAGCTGTGGTTCATCGCGGGTGGGTTTCTTCGTCCCGGCAGGCCAGAGCGCCACGGTCCGGCCGGCCTGGCCCTCCTTCAGCGCCGTGGCGGAGGAGGCAGGGAGGACAGTGGTGGTGATGTCGCTGAGGGTGCCTCGTTCGTAGGGCTGGACCGGGCGGTAGGTCTCGGCTCCGGGCCACCAAGCCCACGCGAGACCCGCCGTGACCGCCAGGATGGCGGCCATCGCGACGCCGCGCTGCAGTGCCTTGCCGCGCGTCCGTTGCCAGAGACCGGTCACGAACTGCCGGCCCAAGCGCACCAGGATATAGAAGATGCCCAGGATCGGCAGCGCGATGCAGATGATGGCCAGCACGCGCACGGCGGCGTCGGCAAAGTTTCCGGAGGCCACGCTGTGGGAGAGCATGGCTTGCTGCTTGAAGCCGTTGTCCCAGGCGGTGCCGAGGACCCGGGGCAGGGTCAGCACCATCGTGACCAGGCTGAACGCCAGCAGCGGCACCGTGACGAGCACCCAGACAGTGACCACCGCGCGCGCCCAGGGCTTCAGCAACTGGGCCTCGGGATCGGCTTTACGCCAGGGAATCAGGGCCAGCAGGGTCGGCTTGATCCGCTGGAACAGGTCCGGGACCCCGGTGGCGTCGGCCAGGATGTGGTACCCATCGAAGCGGACCATCGGCATGAGCTGCCGGACCATCTGCAGGATCTGGGTGACCACCACCAGCAGCAGGGCGTCGAAACCGGTGGCCCACCAGACGCCCATGATGGCCACGGCGACGATTGCGTTGAAGTACAGGCCGCCCAGGTCGGTGCGGATCCGGCCGGCGCGGCCCAGCCGGTATGAATCCGTGACGTCGGTATAGAACGCCGGCCACATGAGGTACAGGCCGGTTCCCATGGCGCCCGGTGTTGCGCCGCCGCGGCGGGCGGCGGCGGCGTGCCCGAATTCGTGGAAGCCGGCCGACAGCACGGTGACCAGCAGGATCAGCAGCACCAGGCCCGGGTTGGCGAAGGCCTCATGGGTGGCGGAGGCGAGTCCCTTGACCATCAGCACCCACCAGCAGGTGGCGAGGAAGGCGGCGGTCACGGCCACCACGATCAGCGGGCTGAACAGTGTGGCGAAGGGCGCGGTGAGTTTCCGAGTGCGTTCAGGATCTGTGACCGAATACCGGAAGCGCATGCCCAGGAGCGGGTTGGCCTTCTTGACTTCGGGCTGTGAGCCATCCGCCAGGCGCAGGAGGCCCAGCGGGAGCAACTGGGAATCGATCAGCGTTCGGACGTTTTCGGCGCTCACCTGCTTGCCGGATTTAGCGCTCGCGAGCTCCGCGATCTCTTCGGGCCCCCGCCGGCCGTCCACGGCCTCGAGCACCAGGTAGAGCAGACGGGTCAGTTGCAGGGTCTGTCCGTCGGCGCGCCGGACCAGGGACGGGGCCTGCTTGTAGCCGGAGCCCTTGGTCTCGCCGATCAGCTGGACGCCGTCGGCCAAAGCCGGCGGCGGCAGCGTTCCGGCCACGGCCGACGACACCGGGAGGCCGGCGCCAGCGGACGCCGCGGGCTGGGCGGCGCCAGCGGACGCCGCGGGGTGGCCGGCACCAGCGGACGCCTGGACGCCGCCGTCGGCGCTGTAGGGCGCGCCGGCTTGGGCTCCGGACACGGCGCTGCCGGCGGCAGACAGGGCCGGAGGGCCGTCCTGTCCGGACGGCCCTCCGTCAACAGTGCTCATCTAGGTGCTACTGCTTCAGGTCGGACTGCTGGTCGGCCGAAGCCGTGGCATCGCCGTGGATGTCCTGGTTGATGATGGCATCCTGCTGGGCGACGGCGAACGCGTTGCTGTCGATGGAGCCGATGTTGGCGCCGACGGCAGCGTCGATCGGCGCCGCCACGTTGGCGTTGGCAGCCACCGCGCCGTTGATGGGTGCTGCGATGCCGGCTTTGGCATCCAGGTTCACGTCGACGTTGAGCAGGTTGCCGTTCAGGGCACCCGCAGCACCGGCAGCTCCGACCGCGTCCGTGGCGCCGCTCAGGTCCGAAGCCGTGCCGTCGGGCAGGATTCCGCCCGTGGCGTCGGTGGGAACAGCGCCGGCATCCACGCCCGCGGCGAGATCGGCGGAGGACGGATCCGTGGTGGCGGGTGCGGCGGCCGGGTCGGTGGCGGTTCCGGCGTCGGTGGTGCCGCCCTGGTCAATGCCGCTGTCCTGGACGGAGTGCGCGGTGGCGTCGCCCGTGACGCCTTGGTTGATGATGGTGCCCTGGTCGGCAAGAGCCTGGGACTCAGAGCCGAAGGAGAGGACGTTGGCCGAGGCGGCCGCGTCGATCGGGGCGGCCACGTTGGCGTTGGCTGCCACGCCGAGGTCGATCGGCGCCGCGGCTTCGATGCCGAGGTTCAGGTCGGCGTTCAAATCCAATACGGACGCCACTTCCTTGTCCGGCAGGGCGGTGGCGCTCTCTGCCATCAGTTCCTCGTCGGACAGGCCGTTCATTGCTTGTTCGGTGCTCACGATTGACTCCAATTCCGGCACGGTTGCTGCTGCCCCCAGTGAGCAGTACCACCACCGACGTGCCTAGTGCAGGTCAATAGTAAGCATGATGATCAATTTTGGGTACCCGGGCGGCCCGGTAAACCATCGACGAAACCATCGAGTAACCCATCGATTGCTCCGTAGCCGCCGTTTTGAGGGTCCAAAAGGGCGGTTACGGAGCAATCGATCGAGATCGGGCTACTTCAGGCCGGCGCCGGGCAGCAGCTCCGTGGCGCCGACGGAATCAGCGACGAAGGCGTAGTCCCAGGCGCGTTCCTTCCACTGCACGTAGCGGCCGGAGGCGCCGCCGTGGCCGCCCTCCATCTCGATCTTCATCACGATCGGCTCGCTGCCCGTGTTCGCCTCGCGCAGCCGCTGCACCCACTTGGCCGGTTCGACGTACAGCACCCGGGTGTCGTTGAACGAGGTCACCGCGGCGATCTTGGGGTATGACGCCGCCCGGACGTTCTCGTACGGGGTGTAGGACTTCATGTAGGCGTACACATCCGGGTCGGTGATCGGGTTTCCCCACTCCTCCCACTCCAGCGCCGAGAGCGGCAGTTCCGGGTCCAGGATGGTGGTCAGGGCATCCACGAAGGGGACGGCCGCGACAATCGCCGCGTACTTCTCCGGCGCCAGGTTCGCCACGGCGCCCATCAGCAGGCCGCCCGCGGAGCCGCCCATCGCCGCGATCCGGGCCGGGTCCACCCAGCCGGATCCGGCCAGCCAGTCGGTGGCTGCAATGAAGTCGGTGAAGGTGTTCTTCTTGTGCAGCTTCTTGCCGTCGTCGTACCAGTGCCGGCCGAGTTCGCCGCCGCCGCGCACGTGCGCGATCACGAACACGATGCCGCGGTCCAGCAGCGAGAGCCGGGGAATGCCGAAGCCCGGATCCATGCTCATTTCGTAGGAGCCGTAGCCGTAGACCAGGCCTGCCGCCGAGGAGTCGCGGGAGACCGAGGCGTGCCGGAGCACCGAGAGCGGGATCCGGGTCCCGTCGGAGGCCACCGCCCATTCCCGGGTGGCGACATAGTCGGCGGCCGAGTAGCCGCCCAGCACCGGGCTCTCCTTGCGCAGCAGCAGCTCACCGGCCGGCTGCTCCGCCGTCGGGAGAACGAAGTCGTAGACGCGCGACGGCGTGAAGTAGGAGGTGTACCCCATCCGGATTACGGGCGCCTCGTAGTCGGAGCCGGCCACCCCGGCGGTGTACAGCTCCTCGTCGAARGCGGGCTCCACGGGCGCGCCCTGGTCCGGGGTGCCGAGCCCCGCCAGCGGGAGGACCTGGACCCGTTCGATCGTGTCCTTGCGGATGGACAGCACCAGGTGGGTGGAGGTGACGCCGGCTCCGTTGACGCGTACCTGGTCGGAATGCGCGACGACGGTCCGCCACTGCTGCTCGGCGGCCGGCTTTGCGAGCTCGGCCGGGTCCACGAGCGAGACCATCGAGTTGATGGCGTCCTTGTTGTGGGTCAGCAGGATGGTCTCGGTCTTCTCGCCGCCCGGGCCGGCCAGCAGGAACGGTTCGGCCTCGTAGAGGATCCGTTCGTCGCGGGAGATGACGGTGGTGAGGGCGGCGTCGGGGTCATCGAAGCGCAGCAGCCGGGTCTCACTGAACTCGGAGCAGCCGATGCCGAGGACCAGGTGCCGGCGGTCCGCGGAGAGCTCGAAGCCGAGCCACATGGCTACGTCGTCCTCCTGGTAGATCACCTCGTCCTCGCTGACGGGCGTGCCCAGGACGTGGGACTTCACCTGGTACGGGCGCCAGGACGCGTCGACCACGGTGTAGAAGATGCGGCTGCCGTCAGGGGAGAAGGAGATGCCGTAGAAGACGTTCTCGATTACGTCCGGCAGCAGGTCGCCGGTCCCCAGGTCCTTGATCCGGAGAGTGAACCGCTCGTCGCCGGCGTTGTCCACGGCGTAGGCGTACAGGTTCCCGTCGATGGTCACGGCGGAGCCGCCGACGGCGAAGAACGGTTTGCCTTCAGCTTCCGCGTTGCCGTCCAGGAGTACTTCCTCGCCGGGAATTTCGACACCGACCTCGACGGCGGGCGGAGTCCAGTCAGCGACGCGATCGCCGCTGTCCTGCGCCCGGACCCGGCACTGGATGCCATATTCCTTGCCCTCGACCGAGCGGGTGTAGTACCACCAGCCGTCCTTGCGGTTCGGGACCGAGAGGTCGGTCTCCTGGGTGCGGCCCTTGATCTCCTGGAAGATGGCCTCGCGCAGCGGTTCCTGGTGGGCGGTCACTGCTTCCTGGTAGGCGTTCTCTGCCTTCAGGAGTTCCACGACCTCGGCGGATTCCTTGTCCCGCAGCCACTCGTAGTTGTCCTCGAACACGTCGCCGTGGTGGGTGCGGCGGGACGGGACCTTCTTGGCGACGGGGGCGGTTACGGCGGAATGGTCGACGGTGCCGGACGGGCCACGAGTCGCGGGAATCTCAGTCATGCTCACCAATATATAGAGCCGCCGCGGCGGCCCCGCACGTTTGGCTTACGGTAGAGGGATCAAAGCGGAAACTACTGGGCCAGCAACTCCAGCAGGTAGCTCCCGTAGCCGCTCTTGGCCAGCGGCTCGGCGCGCTCGCGGAGCTCGGAGTCGTCCAGGAATCCAAGCCGCCACGCGATTTCCTCCGGGCAGCCGATGGAAAGGCCCTGGCGCTTCTGGACCGTGCGGACGAATTCCGATGCCTCATTGAGCGAATCGAATGTTCCCGTATCCAGCCACGCCGATCCGCGGGGAAGAATTTCCACCTGGAGTTTGTCGCGTTCCAAATAAACGCGGTTCACGTCGGTAATTTCCAGCTCGCCGCGGGCAGAGGGCTTAAGGTTGCGGGCGATGTCCACGACGTCATTGTCGTAGAAGTAGAGCCCGGGCACCGCGTAGTGGCTCTTGGGCTGCGCGGGCTTTTCTTCGAGCGAGACAGCCTTGCCCGACTCGTCGAACTCCACGACGCCGTACGAGGACGGGTCGGCAACCCAGTAGCCGAAGACGGCGCCGCCGTCGATGTTCGCGAAGCGGCGCAGCTGTGTCCCCATGCCGTGGCCGTAGAAGATGTTGTCGCCCAGCACCAAGGCGACTGGTCCGTCGCCGATGTGCTCGGCGCCCAGTACAAACGCCTGGGCCAGCCCGTCAGGGGAGGGCTGCTGTTTGTAGGTGATGTTGACGCCGAACCGGCTGCCGTCACCGAGCAGGCGCTCGAACTGGTCGCCGTCGAGGGGGGTGGTGATGATCAGGATGTCCCGAATTCCAGCCAGCATCAGCGTGGAGAGCGGGTAATAGATCATTGGTTTGTCATAAACCGGGACCAGCTGTTTGCTGATGCCCAGGGTAATTGGATGAAGTCTTGAACCGGTCCCCCCGGCGAGGATAATTCCGCGCATGAGGCCAATCTTCCACTGCGCTTTCACGTTCAACCAAATCTGACATGCTGTGGAACGATGGAGGGCATGCAGCGACTTCTTGTCACCGGCGGCGCCGGCTTTATCGGTTCCAATTTTGTCCACTACGTTCTCGAGAACACCGACGATCACGTCACGGTGCTGGACAAACTCACCTACGCGGGCAATTTGGCGTCGCTCAGCGACCTGCCCCAGGAGCGGTTCCAGTTCGTGCAGGGAGACATTTGCGATGCGGCGCTGGTTGACGGGCTGGTGGCGGAGGCCGACGTCGTGGTGCACTACGCCGCGGAATCCCACAACGACAACTCGCTGCACGATCCGCGCCCGTTCCTCGACACGAACATCATCGGCACGTACACCCTGATCGAGGCCGCCCGGAAGCACGACAAGCGTTTCCACCACATCTCCACCGACGAGGTCTACGGGGACCTCGAGCTGGACGATCCGGAGCGGTTCACCGAGGACACCCCGTACAACCCCTCCAGCCCGTATTCCTCCACCAAGGCAGGCTCGGACCTGCTGGTCCGGGCCTGGGTGCGGTCGTTCGGGCTGCGGGCGACCATCAGCAACTGCTCCAACAACTACGGCCCGTTCCAGCACGTGGAGAAGTTCATCCCGCGGCAGATCACCAACGTGCTCGACGGCGTCCGGCCCAAGTTGTACGGCAAGGGCGAAAACGTCCGCGACTGGATCCATGCCAATGACCACTCATCCGCCGTCCTGGCAATCATCGCGAAGGGCCGGATCGGGGAGACCTACCTGATCGGTGCCGACGGCGAGAAGAACAACAAGGACGTCGTCGAACTCATTCTCAAGCACCTGGGCCAGACCCCGGACGCCTACGACCACGTGGTGGACCGGCCCGGCCACGACCTGCGCTACGCCATCGACTCCTCCAAGCTTCGCGATGAACTCGGCTGGGAGCCGCGCTTCTCCAACTTCGACACCGGCATCGAGGACACCATCGACTGGTACCGAAACAACGAGGACTGGTGGCGTCCGCAAAAGGCCGCGACGGAAGCCAAGTACACGGAACAGGGCCAGTAGCGCATGTCGATCGAGTTCTCGAAGAAGCTCACCGCCCGCAACACCCCGATCCCCGGCGTCGTCCTCTACGACCTCCCCGTCCACGGTGACAACCGAGGATGGTTCAAGGAGAACTGGCAGCGGGAAAAGATGGTGGCGCTGGGCCTGCCGGACTTCCGTCCGGTTCAGAACAACATCTCGTTCAACGAATCGGCCGGAACCACCCGCGGCATCCACGCGGAGCCGTGGGACAAGTTCATTTCCGTCGCCACCGGGCGCATTTTCGGTGCCTGGGTGGACCTGCGCGAGGGCCCCACGTTTGGGGCTGTGTTCACCGCCGAGCTGGATGCCAGCCAGGCCATCTTCATTCCCCGCGGTGTGGGCAACGCCTTCCAGACGCTCGAGGACAACACGGCGTACTCCTACCTGGTCAACGACCACTGGTCGGCGGACGCCCAGGGCCAGTACACGTTCCTCAACCTCGCCGACGAGACCGCAGCCATCGCGTGGCCCATACCCCTGGCCCAGGCCGAACTCTCCGATAAGGACAAAACCCACCCGCGTCTCGCCGACGTCACCCCGATGCGGAGGAAGAAAATCCTCGTCCTCGGCGCCGACGGCCAGCTCGGCAAGGCCCTGCGCAAGGCGTACGACGGCGACACCTCGGTTGAATTCGCCGGTCGGGCGGACTTCGATTTGGGCAGCGCGGAAGCGCTCAGCTCCCGGAACTGGAAGAACTACTCCACGATCATCAACGCGGGCGCGTACACTGCCGTCGATGCGGCGGAGACCGCCGAGGGCGGCTGCGCGGCGTGGGCCGTCAACGCCACCGCCGTCGCGCGCCTGGCGCGGACTGCCGTCGAGCACGACCTGGTGCTCGTCCACGTCTCCTCGGACTACGTTTTCGACGGGACCCGCGGTGCGCACGCCGAGGACGAGCCCTTGTCTCCGCTGGGGGTCTACGGACAGACCAAGGCCGCCGGGGACGTCGCCGTCAGCGTGGTGCCGAAGCACTACATCGTGCGGACCAGCTGGGTTGTGGGCGAGGGAAACAACTTTGTCCGCACCATGGCATCCCTCGCGGGCCGCGGCATCGAGCCCTCGGTGGTCAACGACCAGATTGGCCGGCTCAGCTTCACGGAGGATATCGCCGCCGGCATCCGCCACCTGCTGGAGTCCGGGGCGGAGTACGGGACGTACAACCTGAGCAACGACGGCGAGCCCAAGTCCTGGGCGGACCTCGCCGCGGACGTGTACGAATTGTGCGGCAAGCCGCGGGACGCAGTCGCCGGGGTCAGCACCGAGGACTACTTCCAGGGGAAGGCCGCCGCGCCGCGCCCGCTCAACAGTGTCCTGTCGTTGGACAAGATTCACGCGGCCGGATTCCGGCCGCGGAACATGGACAAGGCCCTGTCCGGCTACCTCGCCGACTTCCTGGCTGGCTAGGGCCGGCTGGGACTGGCTATGACTGGCCGAGGCCAGCCGCTTCAGTTGCCGTTTTGCAGTTTGTGGGCGGCCACGTAGTTGCTGATCTTGTTCGCGCGGAGGGCTGCCGCGATCTCTGCGGTGGCGGCGGGATCCTCGAGCACGATCGATTGTCCGTCCGCGCTGGTTCCGACCCCCGCCGTCGGCAGGGTGAAGAACACGGCGCCGTTGGCCGGGGTGGTGTGGAAGCTGAACGCCAGACGGGCCAGGGCGTCCAGGGTCAGGCCCGGAGTCACCGTGATGCGCGGCAGCGCGGTGGTTGCCAGCTTGCGGGCGGTGGCGCGGTCGGTCGCGCCCTGCTTGACGACCTTGGTCAGCACGGCCTTGAGGAAGGTCTGCTGATTGCGGACGCGCTGGTAATCGCCGTCGACGAACGCCTTTCGTTCGCGGACGAAGTCCAGGGCCCGGGCGCCGTTGAGGCGGTTGACCCCGGCCGGAAACCTGACCCCCGGGTCGATGGTCGACTCAAAGGGCAGCTTCACGTTGACGTCGACGCCGCCGACTGCGTCAGTCAGGGCGGCGAAAGTCTGGAAATCGACCATGACGGTGTGATTGATGTGCTGGCCCAGCAGGGACTCGACGGTCCGTGTCACCAAGGGGAGGCCGCCCATGAGCATGCTTGAGTTGATCTTGGCCTGGCCGTGGCCGGGGATATCCACCCACAGGTCACGCATCAGGGAGATGCCGTAGGCCTGCTTCCGGTTGGCGGGGATGTGCAGGAACACGATGCTGTCCGCCAGTTGGTTGGACGGCTTGCCCGCCGCGGCCGCGGCCCGCTGGTTGTCCCGGCTGTCGCTGCCGACCAGCAGGATATTCAGCGCGGTGGGCGGAGGCTCCGGCGGCGGGGCGGGTTTGGGGGTGGGCTTCGGTGTGGCCTTGGGCGTCGCCGTCGGGGTCTGCGGCGGAGCCGCGTTCTCCGTCCGTGGTGCCATCAGGAAGGCCGCTGCGGCAATGCCGACGGCCAGCAGCAGCCCCAGGGCGGTGAACAGGATCCGGCGGCGCCGCTGGCCCGTCGGTGGCGGGGGTGGTGCTGCTGGTGGTTCTGCTGCTTCCGGCGTTGCCATGACCGGACATTATCACCGGCGGGTATGGCTGGTCCGGCTACTGCGGCCCGCCGGGTGCCCCGCGTGTCGGCTGCCGCGCGGGGCCCGGGGTGCTTGACTCCCTTCCCGCCTTCCGCATATCCTGAACGAACGGTCGGTAATTATTTATCGGAAATGCATAGGAGCAACCATGGCATCGCAGACCCTGCAGTCAGTGCCCGCCGAGCCATCGCCGGCACGGCACGAAACGCGGCACGAAATGAGCCCCGAGGACGCGGCCCGCCGTGATGCCGAAGGGCAGGCCTATTTCGACAAAGTCATGGCCGAGGACTCCCGGATCGAACCCCGTGACTGGATGCCGCCGGCCTACCGCAAGACCCTGCTGCGCCAGATCTCACAGCACGCCCACTCGGAGATCATCGGCATGCAGCCCGAAGCCAACTGGATCTCCCGCGCCCCGAGCCTCAAGCGCAAGGCCATCCTGATGGCCAAGGTCCAGGACGAGGCCGGCCACGGCCTCTACCTCTACTCCGCCGCCGAGACCCTCGGCCAGCCGCGCGATGCGATGATGCAGGACCTGATGGATGGCAAGGCCAAGTACTCCTCCATCTTCAATTACCCGGCCCGGACCTGGGCGGACATGGGTGCCATCGGCTGGATGGTCGACGGCGCCGCGATCGCCAACCAGGTGCCGCTCTGCCGGGCCTCCTTCGGCCCCTACGGCCGCGCCATGGTCCGCGTCTGCAAGGAAGAGTCCTTCCACCAGCGGCAGGGCTTCGAAATCCTGCTGGAACTCTCGAACGGCACCCCCGAGCAGAAGCAGATGGCCCAGGACGCGGTGAACCGCTGGTACGCGCCGGCCCTGATGATGTTCGGCCCGCCGGACGACGATTCCCCCAACTCCAAGCAGTCCATGGCCTGGAACATCAAGCGTTTCAGCAACGACGAGCTCCGCAACCGCTTCGTCGGCATGATGATGGAGCAGGTCAAGGTCCTGGGGCTCACCCTCCCGGACAAGGACATCCGTTTCAACGAAGAAACCAAGAAGTGGGAGCACGGGCCGCTGGACTGGGATGAATTCCACGAGGTCCTGGCCGGCCGCGGGCCGTGCAACGCCCAGCGTCTGGAACGGCGCCGCGAAGCCCACGAGAACGGCGCCTGGGTGCGCGAAGCAGCCGCTGCCTACGCGGAAAAGCAGGCCAAAAAGCACGCAGAGAAGGAAGTGGCATGACAACCCCCGAACCCCACGCAGGCAACGTCTGGCCCATTTGGGAAGTCTTCGTCCGCTCCAGCCGCGGCCTCTCCCACGTGCATGCCGGCTCGCTGCATGCACCCGACGCCGCCATGGCGCTGCGCAACGCGCGCGACCTCTACACCCGCCGCAATGAAGGCGTCTCCATCTGGGTGGTCCCCGCGGACGCCATCGCCTCGTCCGACCCGGACTCCAAGGGCTCCTTCTTCGAGTCGCCGCAGGGCAAGGATTACCGGCACGCGACGTATTACACCAAGAGTGAAGGCGTGAAGCACCTGTGAGCACTCCCGAAGCAACGACTGAAGCCAACGTCCACGACGGCGGCCACGGGGACATCTCCGTTGGCGTCACCGGTGCAGGAGCCGGTGGCGACGGCGCGGCCAGCGCCACCCGGATCACCCCGGGCAATGCCCTCCGCCCGGAGGACATCGCCCTGGCAGTCAGCCGCGGTACCGCCAAGCCCAGCGAGGACGTCGCCGAGTTCGCCCTGCGGCTGGGCGACGACGCCCTGGTCCTGGCCCAGCGCCTGGGCCACTGGATCTCCCGCGCCCCGGAACTCGAAGAGGACA
This sequence comes from Arthrobacter sp. 01T414, assembly GCF_056398965.1. Lineage (NCBI taxonomy): Bacteria > Bacillati > Actinomycetota > Actinomycetes > Micrococcales > Micrococcaceae > Arthrobacter > Arthrobacter sp. 01T414. The sequence continues at coordinate 486,866 of NZ_JBFTQK010000001.1, forward strand.
TCGCCCTCGGCAACATCGCGCTGGACCAGCTGGGCCACGCCCGCTCGCTCCTGAGCTACGCCGGCGGCCTGGACGGAAAGAGCGAGGACGAGCTCGCGTACTTCCGCCGCGAGCACGAATTCCGCTCCGTGGAGCTGTTCGAACAGCCCAACGGCGACTTCGCCGTCACCATCGCCCGGCAATTCGTCGTGAGCTACTACCAGTTCGAGCTGTACCGCCGGCTGGTCGACTCCACCGACGCCACCCTCGCCGGCATCGCGGCGAAGGCCGTCAAGGAAGTGGACTACCACCGCGACCACAGCGCCCAGTGGGTGCTGCGCCTGGCCCTGGGCACGGACGAGTCCCGCCAGCGGATGATCCACGGCTTCAAGGTCATCTGGCCCTACGTCGACGAACTCTTCCGCGACGATGAGCTCACCGGCCGCCTCAGCGCGTCCGGCGCCGCCGTCGAGCCGTCCAGCCTGCGGGCCGACTTCGACCGCCTCACGGGCGCGGTGCTCGCAGAAGCGGAACTCGACGTACCGCAGGTCCAGCCCGCCCCGGGCGGCGGCCGCCGCGGACTCCACTCCGAGCACCTGGGCTACCTCCTCGCAGAGATGCAGGTCCTGGCGCGCGAATTCCCCGGAGCGAGCTGGTAGCCATGCCGGACATGTTCATCAGCCACCCCACCGCCGACGCCACAGCTCCGGGGGAGCAGAAGACTGCGGACCAGAAGGCCTGGGACGTCGCCGCCACCGTCTGCGACCCGGAAATTCCGGTCCTCACCATCGCGGACCTCGGGATTCTGCGCGACGTGCGGGTGACCAAGGAACCGAAGGCCGACGACGGCGGGATGGTTCCCGCAGTGCAGGTCACCATCACGCCCACGTACTCGGGCTGCCCTGCCATGGACGCCATCCGCGACGACCTCAAGACCGCCTTCCACCGGGAGGGTTACCCCATCGTCGACGTCGAGATGGTTCTCTCCCCGGCATGGACCACCGACTGGATGAGCGAGTCCGGCAAGGCCAAGCTGGAGGAGTACGGGATCGCCCCGCCCTCCGGCCATTCCAGCGCAGTACGGCACGCCGGGCCGATCCGCCTGTCCCTCGCCGTTAAATGCCCGCAGTGTTCATCGCTGAACACCAAGGAACTCACCCGCTTCGGTTCCACTTCCTGCAAGGCGCTGTACGTGTGCCAGGACTGCAAGGAACCGTTCGACTACTTCAAAGTTTTGTAAGGAACAGGTGCCTCCATGACTGTTGTCCGCCAGACCGCCGCCGAGTCGGCCGCAGCCACCGGCCGCCGTCGTGCGTCCTTCCACGCCCTGACGGTGAACGAAGTCCGCCGGCTCACCGACGACGCGGTCGAGGTGACCTTCGGCGTTCCGGCTGAGCTCGCCGGCCAGTTCGATTACCTCCCCGGCCAGTACGTCGCCCTGCGCACCACGCTGCCGGATGAGTCCGGTGAGCCGAAGGAGATCCGCCGCAGCTACTCGATCTGTGCCGAACCGCGCAGCTTTGCGGACGGCAGCAGCGAAATCCGCGTGGCCGTCAAGAAGGACCTCGGCGGACTCTTCTCCACCTGGGTCAACGCCGAGCTCAAGGCCGGCGACGTCCTGGACGTCATGAGCCCGATGGGCGCGTTCGTGTCCAAGCACGGCCGTGACGGCAAAGAGCAGAACCTGATGAACTCGATGAACCATCCGGAAGAGCTCGCGGGGGAGCCCGGTGCGTTCGTCGCGATTGCCGCCGGCTCCGGCATCACTCCCGTGATCGCCATTGCCCGGACGCTGCTCGCAGCCCACCCGGAAACCCGCTTCGACCTCATCTACGCCAACAAGGCCGCCATGGACGTGATGTTCCTCGAGGAACTCGCGGACCTCAAGGACAAGTACCCGGCCAGGCTCGCGCTGCACCACGTGCTGTCCCGTGAGCAGCGGATCGCCCCGCTGCTCAGCGGCCGGATCGACGCCGAAAAGCTGCAGGCGCTGCTGGGCACCGCGATCCACGCGGACGACGTCGACGAATGGTTCCTCTGCGGGCCGTTCGAGCTCGTCCAGCTGTGCCGCGACACCCTGGCCGAACGTGGCGTCGAGCCGGACCACATCCGCTTCGAACTGTTCACCACCGGCAAGCCGGACCGTCCCGAGGGCAACATCGGCCGGCCCGTGATCGCGGACGAGTCCAAGGAGACGTACAAGATCACCTTCAAGCTCGACGGCCTCCAGGGCGAAGTCGCGAGCCCCACGCACGCCCGCGAATCCATCCTCAACGCGGCCCTGCGGGTCCGCCCGGACGTGCCCTTCGCCTGCGCCGGCGGCGTCTGCGGCACCTGCCGCGCGAAAGTGGTCAGCGGCTCGGTCACGATGGACGAGAACTACGCGCTGGAGCAGGACGAACTGGACAAGGGCTACGTCCTGACCTGCCAGTCCCACCCCACCACCGCCGAAGTCACCGTCGACTTCGACGTCTAAGCCTTCACCACCCAAGGAGCCGCATGATTTCCCTGACCATCGCCGACGGCATCGCTGAAGTTGTCCTGAACGCGCCGCAGAAGCTGAACTCGCTGGACGAGCAGGCGCTCCAGGATCTGGCACAGGCGTACGACGACGCCGCCGAGGCGGCCTCCCGCGGGGAGGTGCGGGCACTGCTGCTCCGCGGCGAGGGCCGTGCCTTCTGTGCGGGCAGGGACATCGCCGGCGTGACCCCCGCGAACGACGACGCCCAGGCCTACCTGGGCGGGCTGGTCCAGCCGTTGCTGAAGAAGATGAGCTCCTTCCCGGCGCCCACCTTCGCCGCAGCGCAGGGCGCATGCCTGGGCGTGGGACTCGGCCTGCTGTTGGCCACGGACGTCGTGTACGTCGCGGACACGGCGAAGTTCGGATCCCCTTTCGCGAAGCTCGGGGCCACGCTGGATTCCGGCGGGCACTGGTACTTCACCGAACGGCTCGGGATGCACCGCACCCTGGACCTGATCTACACGGCCGAGCTCATGAGCGGTGCGGAGGCGGTGGCGCAGGGGCTCTTCAGCCGCGCGATGCCCGCGGAGGAACTGCTGGAGAACACCCGGTCAATCGTGGCCAAGGTTGCCACCGGCGCCACCGGAGCTTTCAACGCCAGCAAGGAATTGGTGGCGCACATCCGCGACCAGCGCCTGGGCCTCTGGGAAGCGATGGAGGAGGAGAACGCCGAACAGGCCCGCCTCTGCAAGAGCGAAGACTACGCCGAGGGGTTCCTCGCGTTCCAGGAGAAGCGCACGCCTGTTTTCAAGGGCTAACCCGGGGCTCGCCCCCTGGCGGCGCCGCAATTCTGCGTGTTCAAGCCCCGCTGATGCTTAGCCCTTGCCGGTTAGGGCAGGCGCAATGCGCCGGTCGGCCGGGCGAACTCATGCCGCCTACGGTGGAAGAAAAATTGACGACTCACTATGTGGCCCGGCCGGCGTGCCCGGCTTCGGCGGGAACCCGGCAGCAAAGCGCCCGTTCAGCGCGGAAAGAAGTGCTGGGTAGCATTGGGTCGTTGACTTTTAAACTATGGGGGATCGGTTGCGTTCAAAATCGCTGCAGTACATGCCTGCGCTTGACGGCTTGCGGGCACTGTCGGTGGGGATGGTATTCACCGTCCACGCATTGCCCGCGCTCCGGTTCCCCGGCGGACTAGGGGTAGACGTCTTCTTCGTGATCAGCGGGTTCCTGATCACGCGGATCCTGCTAAACGAGTACCGGCGTGACGGGCGGATTGATTTGCGTGCCTTCTACCTGAAGCGGGCGCTGCGACTTTATCCGGCCTTGCTCTTGGCGTGTGTGGCGTTCATTGTTTTCTTCGTCGCTCTGCGGCATGCGCTGCCGATCGCGCTGCTGAAAGTGACGGGAGTGGCGCTCGCCTATATTTCGAACATCTGGATGACGGTGACTGGAACCTACATCGGTCATTTGTCGCATACGTGGTCGTTGGCGATGGAAGAGCAGTTCTACCTTGTCTGGCCGATCCTGCTGCTGGTGTTGCTCCGGTTCCGCCGACCGGAGTTCTTCCTGGCAGTCCTCGCGGCCGGAGGGCTAGCCGCGTGGTCGCTTTTCGGAGCGGACCAGCCCTACAACCCGCTGTTGAAGGCCGGCGGGCTACTTATTGGTTGCCTGGTAGCGTTCCTCGTCGAGCGGCGTACATGGCAGAGCCCGGCGTTGGCGTACCTCTCGGTGGGTCTGTTCGTCGCATGTGCGTACCTGGAGTCGGTGGGCGCGATTGGGCGTGACTGGACACTGCCGCTCGTGAGCCTCACTGTTCCGTTCCTCATCCTGCATCTGGCGTTTGGTCGGGGACCCCTCGTCCGCTTCTTCTCATCCCGCATCTTCGTCCACTTCGGAGTGCTCAGCTATGGACTGTACCTCTGGCACTACATGGTGCTTTCGGCTTTGGGGATGCTGGGCTACAAACATGGCGGGACGATGACCGTGATCGCGGCCGTGCTCACCTACGCCGCGGCATGGCTGAGTTTCCGTTTTGTGGAAAGTCCGATTTTGAAGCTGAAGGACAAAATCGTCGTTAGGAAAGCTGCGCCGGAAGCTGCGACGGTCTAGGCCATTCTCACGGTGACGCCACGGGCGTTGGCGCTCGACGCGCCGCCGCCCGCCAGGGCGGTGACATGCGCTGTCACGAAGGCCGAGGAACCGCTTGCCTTCGCGGACACCGAAACTCCAGTGGTCCCGGAGGCCGAGAAGGACAGGGTAATGGTTCCCTGGATTACGTCAGCCACCGGGGTTATGTACTGCGGAGCCCCGTTTTCCGGCCGCACGTAGCGGATGTATCTGGCATACACCGTTCCGGCCGCGTTGCGGCCGACCACCTTCACCTCGACCTCGAACGAGCTGTAATTGCTGTTCGACGCGATTGTTGCCAGGGGTGTGACTGCACCTGCGGCGAGATCGAACGACTTCGACGCATAGTCCTGTTTCCGGCCGCCGGCGCCTTCGATGTACACGTTCCGTCCTTGGCTTGCCCTGCTAAGGAGGGTCTCCGAGTTGATGCCACCGAGGGCGCAGGCGAGGAATTCGTGGTTGGTCATGGAGGAGTCGGCCGGAGAGCCGCTCAACCCCCAGCCGGTGGTCCGTTCCACCCGGAGACCGTCCAGCGTGCATCGTGAGTTGGTGGAGTCGACGTCGAAGCCATGGGCGGCCCGTCCTCCCATTCCGAGGGCGCGCCACTTGATGCTTTCGATGACCAGGAAGGAGCAATTGCGGGCGTAAATTCCGCCGCCGCCAAGTTGGACGCCGAAGACGTTCCGGACCATCACCGTGCTGCAGTTGTTCAGCTCTATGCCATTGGCGTAGTTCGGGGTCGTTGTGTCCCCCATGATGTCGATGCCGTCGATGGTCGAATTGTTGACGTACGTGAGTGAGTAGACGACGGCGGCAACTTCGGTTGACTTGTTGTCGCGGATCGTCAGCTTCTCGTGGGCCGCCGTGCTTGTCCCCGTGGCACGCACGTGGGTGCCGAAACCGTTTGAGTCGAAGTAGTTGCCGGCTATGAGCATGTGCCGGACCTTTGCCGTGCTGGTGATGTCGACGGCGGCAGTCCCCGTTCCGTGGAACCGGCAGTTTTCGATGGTGGTCCCGCGGTTCCCGCTACCGGCGCCGGCACCGACGTGGAATGCACTCAGCCCGTCGACGACGATAGCCCGGGCGCAGCTCGAAAACAGCGTTCTCGTGATGGCAGCATTGCGGCCGCGGACCATGATTCCGATCCGGCACCACTGGAGTGTGCCGCCGATGATGGAGCAGTCGACGTCGGCGTTCGTTGAACCGTAAAGGTCGATGCCCGTTACGGTTGTCGACGTCATGTTCCCGCCGCCGTCGCCGATGATCGCCATGTCCTCGAAAACGAATCCTGCGTGCTTCACAACGATGACGGCGATGTTCGAGGCGGATGGCCGGATTGACACGGCATATCCATCGCGGGGCTGCCCGAGAAACCGTATGTTCGGCTTGGTCACGCTAAGACTCGAACTGACCGTGTACCAGGCGCCCGACCCGGTGCCAGGGAAGTAAACCGTCGACCCCGGCTGCGCTGCGTCAATGGCGGCCTGCAGGGCTGCTGTGTCGTCAGTTTTACCGTCGCCCTTGGCGCCATAGTCCTGGACGTTGAGCACCAGTTGGCCGCTGGCAAGGCTCGCAGGGACCGTCAGCCGCGCATCGGGGAGGGTGGCTTTCCCTAAAGCGGCCGGCAGCAGCGCGCCACCGCCAATAACAAGGCCGAAACGCCGGCGATCGAACTCTGGAATTGAAGGACCACGGGAATGAGGTTTCATGACCATCTCCAAGAGTTGGCTAATAGGCTCATCCTGCCTGCGGCAACCTTTAAAAACCTTGGGCGGTGCCCTTCACAATGCTCCACGCACAACGGTCCCGAACAGTTTTTCTGCCAATTACGGCTGGTTTCCGGCCGCTAGGGGAGGATCCGAGCTGTCAGATGTCCGTGCCCCATTCGGTTACTATTGAGCCCTTGTGGATTCTAGTTGGGGGAGTGGGCGACTGTGACCGAGTCGTATGAAGGCACCGAAAATGGCGGCAAGCGGGAGCCGGCTAATTCCCGCCACCTGTCGAAGAAGAAATCCAAGCGGCCGCTTCTCATAGTCATCATCTCCGTGGTTGCAGTTTTGGCGATTGCCGGCGTCGCGGTGGGCGCCTACGCCTATAACCTCGCCAGTAGTTTCAACAACAACACACAGAAGATCGAGTCGGCATTCCCGGACGAGAGCCTGCGGCCCGCGGCCGCGGAAGGCAAAGACGGCAAGCCGGCTCCGGTAAATATCTTGCTGATGGGCAGCGATGCCCGTAGCGCTTCGGTGGACGCATCCAAGGACGGACAAGCGAGCGACCAGCGCTCGGACACCCTGATGCTGCTTCACATTCCGGCTGACCGGAAAAACATCTATGTGATGTCCGTCATGCGCGACACCTGGATCAATATCCCGGGCAAGGGCGAAGCAAAGATCAACGCCGCTCTCGCGAACGGCGGGGTGCCCCTGGTGGTCCAGACGCTTGAGGGCCTGTTCGGCGTGCGCATCGACCATGTTGCCGGCATGGACTTTGCCGGCTTCGAGGCGCTGACAGACGCGCTCGGTGGAGTCGAAATTGACGTGCCCTACGAATTCAAGTCCTTCCACATGCCCGGCAAGACGTTCGCCAAGGGCAGGCAGCTGATGGACGGCGCCACGGCGCTGGCCTACGTGCGGGAACGCTACGCCTTCCCCGACGGCGACTACCAGCGGGTGAAGAACCAGCAGGCCTTCCTGAAGGCAGTGATGTCCAAGATGCTGACGGCGGGCACCCTGTCCAACCCCGTCACCATCAATGACATCGTGACCAAGTTCTCTCCGTTCGTCAGCGTTGACAAATCCCTGGACGCCGGCGCCGTGGCGGCGCTGGGCGTGCAGCTCAAGGACGTGCGGACCTCCAACGTCACCATGTTCACCCTGCCGAACCTGGGCACCGGCACCTCCGCCGACGGCCAGTCAATTGTCGTGCCGGACTACAACGAAATCCGCAAAGTGTCCGAGGCATTGAAATCGGACTCCATGGCCTCCTACGTGCAGGCTTCGAAGCAAGGAAAATAAGCAGCCGGGCAGGCACGCGCCGGGTCCGGGGAGTTCGCAGCGAAAGCTGTTGTGCCGGGCGGTGTAGTCTGCTCTAGTGCCGGCACGGACGAATTTGTTCCAGCGTGGGGGCACCAGCAAGTTCAAGTAAGGGGAAGTGCATTGTTTGGGGGAAGTTGCCGAGCCGCAGTCTGCGGCGCCAGCGAATCCGCTGCTAAGCGGAGGAATTTCGACTCGTGGAAACTCTGACGACAGTCGAGGTTCCGGCAGCAGAGATTCCCAGCCGGGACCGGGTAACCAATGTTCTGAAAAGGCATACGCGGTGGCTGCGCTTTACTGATTTCGTCGTCGTGGCTGCCGCAGTGATGTTGGCGCAGGCTGCCAAGTTCGGGCCCCCGAGTGAGCCCGTCCAGGGAACTAGTTTCAGGTTCAGCTACGAACTCTTGTCGGTACTTATCGGCCTGGCCTGGTGTTTTTCCCTCATCGTTTACAAGACGGCCGATGCAAAGGTGCTGGGGCTCGGCGCCGACGAATACCGGCGTTCATTGGCCGCAACCCTCCGGGTCTTTGGCTTGACGGCAATCATCGCCATGGTGTTCCAGATCGACATTGCCCGCAGCTACCTGGCCCTCTCCTTCCCGGTGGGGGCCTTGGGACTTTTGCTCAGCCGGTGGCTCTGGCGCAAATGGCTTACCAAGCAGCGACGCAGGGGCGAGTACTCCTCCCGCGTGCTGGTGGTCGGCGCCCACGACGACCTTAACCGCGTCGTCCGGCGGCTCGATCAGCTCCCCGAAGCGGGATACCGGGTGGTCGGTGCTGCCCTCCTCGACGGGCCCGAATCAGGTTCGCTGAACATCTCCGGCCACGTCGTCGACGTCGTCGGGCCCCCTGAGACCATCGTGAGCGCCGTACTCCGCGCCCGGGCGGACGCCGTCGTCGTCGCAGGGCAGACCAAGCCGCGCTTTGAATACATCCGGGACCTCGGCTGGGCGCTGGAAGAGATCCGCGCCGAGCTGATCGTCGCGTCCGAACTGACCAATATTGCCGGGCCGAGGATCCACGTCCGGCCGGTCGAGGGTCTTCCGCTGGTGCACGTGGAGCTCCCCGATTACGAAGGCGCCAAACTGTTTGTAAAGCGGACGGCGGATTTCCTGGTGTCGGCTGTCGGCTTCATCGCACTCCTGCCCGTCTTCATCGCCGTCGCGATCGCCATCAAGCTCGACAGCAAGGGCCCGGTGTTCTTCCGCCAGGAACGGATCGGCCTCCGCGGCAAGCCTTTCGGCATGTGGAAGTTCCGTTCCATGGTGGCCAACGCCCAGGACGACCTGGACAGTGTGCTGGACGCGGAGGACGGCTTCCGGGTCTTCTACAAGGCTAAGAAGGACCCCCGGGTCACCCGTCTGGGCCGCATCCTGCGCCGCTACTCAATCGACGAACTGCCGCAGCTGATCAACGTCCTCGCCGGGGATATGGCCCTCGTGGGTCCGCGCCCGCAAATCCAGCGGGAGGTTGACCTCTACGACAACCACCTGACGCGCCGGCTCTACGTCAAGCCTGGGATCACCGGCCTGTGGCAGGTGAGCGGCCGCAACAACCTCAGCCCTGACGACAGCGCCCGGCTGGACCTGTACTACGTTGAGAACTGGTCGCTGACGACCGACATGCGCATCCTCGCCCGCACCCTGCGCGCCGTCTACGCCAGTGAAGGGGCCTACTGATGGTCCTTCGGACGGTGACGCGCTAGATGGCGGCCCGTTTGATCGAGGGGCAAGCTGCGCCCGCCGCCGGCCGGAAACTGCTGGGCCAGGGCAGCGTTTACGCCGTCGCGACAGTGGCGCCCATCCTGGTGACGCTCGGACTCACCCCGGTCCTGACCCGGTTGCTGGGACCCTTCGAATACGGCCTGGTGGGCGTCTCCATCACGCTTTACCAGCTCGGGGCAGTCCTGCTGGGCCTCGGATTCGCCACGTCCATCACGCGCCACGCAATCGTGGAGAAGTCGGGCCTATCGGGCGCGCGGGGCATTGCGGCCGCGAGTGCCCTGCTCGCGGTGTTGCTGGCCGGGGTACTTCTGGCCGCGGCACCGCTGTGGGCGCCGCTGATGATGCCCGCCGGCCATCACGGCCTGGTGGTCTGGCCGTTGATCTCCGCGGTGGGGCTATCGGTGCTGACCGGGAGCCAGTCCATGTTCCGCGCTTCCGAGAATGTCCGTGCCTTCACCTTCTTCGCGGCGCTCTCCGCCGTCGTCCCCATCGGCCTCGGCTTGATCATGGCCTCGCTGACTGGGGCGACCGCGGCCAATTACCTGCCCTTCGTCGCCGCCGGGCACTTGGCCGTCGGCGCCCTCTCCATGCTTTGGGCCTGCCGCGGCTCGCGCCCAAGAATCACCGTACAAGAGACGCTCGCAGCGCTCCGCGTCGGGCTGCCGACGGTCCCGCACCAAGTTGCGAGCTCGCTCCTGCTGGTGGTCCTGGTGGCGGTCACCGTGGCATCCTCCGGAGTGGCGATCGCCGGTGGCCTGCAACTGGCCATCACGCTTGGCTCGACACCGATGGTGCTGCTGGGCGCGATCAATAACGCCTGGGCGCCGATGGTCTACCGAAGCCCGGAAGCGCAACGAACCGCCCTCCTGGGCAGCACCTTCCGCACGGTGTCCCTCTTGGTGCTCCTGCTCCTGGCCGGATTCGCAGTCGTGGGTCCGCCGGTCATCCATCTGGTGGGCGGTCCGGTGGCCGACCAGCCGGGTGTCGTGCAGAGCGCCATGGTGGTCGCAGCAGCCACGGCGGCCATGAGCGCCTACCTGGTCAACACCCACCTCGTGTTCCTCAGCGGCCGGACCGGGCTGCTGGCGCTGACCACGCCGCTGGCAGCTGCCGCGGCCGTAACCCTGGCCGCGGTCATCGCAGGACAAGCGTCCAGCCCCTTGTGGGCGGTCGCCGCCGCGGTCCCGGCATTCCAGCTGTTCCAGTGGCTCTGGAGCCTCTGGCTCCGCCGCCGCACCGGGCTGCCGATGGCCCCCACGCTTGGCGGCATCATTACCTCGGCGCTGGGGCTGCCTGCCCTCGCGGCGGGCGCCTTTACCGGTGACTTCCGGGTGGCCTTGGTCGTCGCCGTCGCGGCGCTTGCCCTCGGCGTATTCCAGAACAGGCGGCACATCACCGCCCAAGTGAGGACCACCAGTGCGGCCTAATCAACCTGGCGCCATCTGCCTGGCAGTGTATCGGCCGGATCCCGGCCTGCTGCGGGTGCAGCTCGAGTCAATCGCCGCCCAGACGCTGGCGGACTGGACCTGCGTGATCGGCATCGACGGGCGCGATCCAGACGCGGTCCGGCAGATCGGCGACGTCGTCGGCTCCGACGCCCGCTTCGTCATCCGCGAATTCCCCAACCGCCTCGGCTTCTACCGGAACTTCGAACGGACCATGGCGGAGGTGCACCCCGACGCCGTGTGGGTGGCCCTGGCCGACCAGGACGACTACTGGTACCCGAACAAGCTCGAAATCATGGTGCCAGCGCTGGAATCGCATGCCTTGGTGGCCGGCCAGGCGCGAATCGTTGATTTGCGCGGCGGGGACGACGCCGCGCCGGACACCTTCACCGACCGGACCATGCACGGGCTTGGCCCGCTGCTCCTCGACAACTGCATCACCGGCAGCCTGTCTGTCATGCGCGGCTCGCTCCTTAAGGTGGCACTGCCTTTCCCGGCGCCGACCGACGCCGCGTACCACGACCACTGGCTCGCGCTTTGCGCCGACGTCGACGGCGGACTCAAGATTCTGCCCGACGTCGTCCAGGACTACCAGCAGCACGGGGCAAACGTTATCGGCGAAGAGTTGGGGCGCTCCGCCGCCAGCCGCCTTGCCAAACTGCGGGGCGCCTCGGCCGGAGGGCTTGGCGGCCAACTGGACCACCTCAGTGAACACCGCTTCGGCTGGAGGGCCCGGATGTGCCGGACGCTCCTCGAGCGGGCACCTATTCCTGAGGAAAAACTGCGGATCGTGAAGGCGTTCGCCGCACGTTCCGCCAACCTGCAGCTTGCTAACATCATCATTCGTGCCGTCGTTGCACACCACTCACCTCCCGCACGCTCATTGGCCATTCTGGCCGGCAGCATCTGGGCGGGGCGTACTAGGAGGACCCTCACATGACCGCATCCAACTGGACCATCATCACGGTCAGCTACAACAGTACGGCTGACCTTCAACAGTGGTGGGCGGCCGAGACGCCCAAGCCCTACCGCTGGATCGTGGTGGATAACGGATCAACAGACGATTCCGTCGCGGTGGCCCGTGGCCTTGGCGCCGAAGTCATCACGCAGGCAGAAAACCTCGGCTTCGCCACCGCCAACAACGCCGCCCTCGCGCTGGTCGAGACTCCCTATGTCGCCTTCGTCAACCCGGACGTGTCGGTGAACGCGGGGGATCTGCCCCGGCTGGCCGAGATGAGCCGGACGCACGGCGCCGTCGTCGCACCCCAGCTGGTCAACCCCGACGGGACCCTGCAGCCCAATGGCAGGGGCCTGCCGTTCCTGATGGACAAATTCGCCCACCGCGGGATCTCGCTTCCCGGTGCAGACGCCGAGGCGTACCTGCCGTCAACGTCCCCAGCGCCCACCTACGTTGCCTGGGCCATGGGCGCAGCCGTCTGCGGCTCCACGGAATACTTCAAAACCACCGGCGGCTGGGATCAGCGGTTCTTCCTCTACTACGAGGACCACGCCATGGGCCTCGACGCGTGGCAGAACAATGCGCCGGTGATCGTGGATCCCACCTGCCGGTGGGTCCACGGCTGGCGCCGCGAGACGCACGGCGTGAGGCTCATGCCCTGGGTGCGGGAAGTCGCGTCCGCCGTGAGGTTCTACCGGAGGCACCCCCTGTTGCTGCTGCCCGTGCGGCGGCCGGCGCAACGCCGTTACGCGGCGATTATTGAGCGTTCCGGCCAGCCGGTTGGGGCCGGCAAGTGAGCGCCCCGGTTTTGGCTAACCGCTGGGCCGAAGCTTTCCAGCCGTCCGCGTCCCGCGCGTTGCCCCCGGCCGGCCGGACGGTCCGGGTCTTTTCCGCGGCAGTACTTTTCGTCCTGGCGGCCTGGGCCGCGGGAGCAGTGGCGTTCGGCTCCACCCGCGACGGGTGGCTGATCTGCCAGGCCGTCATCACACTGGTTATCACCTCGGTGATGCTGTACCGCTGCGTGGTGAGCCAGACCTTCAACATTGCTTGGACCGTGTTCTGGACCTGGGCATTCATCTTCATGGCCTTGGCGCCGGCCTTCCAGCTGGCCGCCTCGCGTTACCCGTGGAAGGGAACGTTCGCGGCCGGGACCGTCGCGATGGCGCAACAGGTGGTCCTCGCCGGCCTCGCCGCGGCCGCCCTCGGGTATTTCGTTGCACGCCGCCTTCCGTGGCAGCTTGATCCGGCGTTGCGCGGCGGCCCGGCTCGACGGTGGCGGCCGGGGGTTGCCAGCGTTGTCACTGCCCTGCTCTGGGCACAGCTCGCCACGGGCGTCCTCTTCACAGCATTGATGGGCACCGGACTGGTCACGGGCCGCGCGGCGTTCCGCGAGACCCTGCTTCGCATCGCCGACCTTCCCGGCGGGGGTACTCTCTATTTCCTCGCCGAGGCCGGGGCGATCGCCATCCCGGCCGCGGGAGTAGCGCTGTTCCGCAGCGGAACCAAACTCTCCGGCAAGCTCCTGGTGGCGGCCGTCGTCGCCGGAGCAATCGTGACCAACCCGCTGATCGGCTCACGGTTCCTGACGGGAACCTTCATGCTCGCCCTCGTCGCGGCGTACCTGATCAACAGCAAATGGCTCCGGTGGCTGCCGGCATCTACGGTACTGGTGTTTGTCACCGTCTTCCCGACCCTGGACCTCATGCGCGGCGACGGTACCGGTTCCAGCTCTGTCGGCGCATCGTTGCCCAGCGCCACGCTCCTCAACTTCGATTTCGATGCGTTCGAGATGCTGCTGCGCGAGGTCTCGGTGCAGTCCATCCCGGCCGGCATGCCCAGCCGGCTGGACCTGTTCATCGCACCCTTCCTGCGCTGGATCCCCGCGCTGTCCAACCTCGTCCAAGGCCACGCCAGCGGACCCGTCGTGGCCAAACTGACGGGCATGGGCTACACGAACGTCTCCATGCCGCTCTGGGGTGAAGCCCACCTGGTAGGCGGATTCCTCGGCGTCGTCGGCGCCTTCCTCCTGCTGGGGGCACTGCTCGCATGGGGAGGTCCGCGGTTCCCCGGAACCACGGCGGGGCTCTCGGGCCGTGCAATCGCCGCATCCGTTGCGGGCCTGCTCTTCATGGTCCTGCGGGGCTCCCTCTACGAGGTACTGGGCTTCCTGCTGCTGGCCGTCGGCGTCGGCGCGCTCATCGCCGCCGCGTCCCGCAACGGGACCGGCGCGCGGGGCGCCGTCGAGGTGACCGGCGAGGAGACGGCCGCGGCGGACCCCGGCAAGGATCCGCACCGCCCCCTCACGGTGGCGTTCTACCTCCCGCAGTACCACGCGATTCCCGAAAACGATGAGTGGTGGGGGACAGGCTTCACCGAGTGGACGAACGTCCGGAAGGCCACGGCCCTCTTCGACGGACATGACCATCCGCGTCGGCCCGCCGACCTCGGCTACTACGACCTGACTGTGGCCGGTGTCGCCGACCGGCAGGCCGAGCTCGCCCGGGCCAACGACGTCGACGCCTTCTGCTTCTACTACTACTGGTTCGCTGGCAAGCGGCTGCTGGAACGCCCCATTGACGACTACGTGGAACGCGGGCCCGATTTCCCGTTCTGCATCTCCTGGGCCAACGAAAACTGGACGCGGCGCTGGGACGGCCAGGACCAGTCCGTACTGATCGGCCAGGACTACGCGGAGGGCACGGCAGAACAGGTCTTCCTGGACTTCCTGCCCTACCTCCGGGACTCCCGCTACCTGCGCAACGACGGGCGCGCGGTCATTGTGGTGCACCGGGTGGACCACCTGCCTGACGCCCCGCAGTTCGCGCGGACATGGCGTGAACTGGCCGACCAGCACGGCGTGGGCCCGCTGGAACTCATCGCGGCCGAGACCAAGCCCGGCATCCGCCCGGCCCCGTTCGGCTTCGACGCCGTCAGCGAGTTCCCCCCGGTCGGCTCCAACACCCTGGCCGCCGCCAAGCTGGCTCCGCCGGCCGGGCTAAGCCCGGACTTCCGCGGCCGCATCATGTCCTACCCGCGGATGGTGGACCGCTTCATGCGCCGCCCGGAGCCCGGCTTTGTGCGCTACCGCGCCGTTGCCCCCGGGTGGGACAACACCGCGCGGCGCTCCAACAACTCCACGATCTACCTGGATTCCTCGCCCGAAGGCTACCGCCGCTGGCTGCAGTTTGCCCGCGCCAGCGAGGCGCGGCGGCCGAACGGCATGGTCTTCGTCAACGCCTGGAACGAATGGGCGGAGGGCTCGTACCTGGAGCCGGACGAGACGCACGGCATGGACTACCTGAGGGCCACGCGTTGGGGCGCGGAACCCGTGCCGCGGCGGCCCCGAGCCGCAATCGGCAAACCGGGCTTCCCCTGGCTCCAGTCGCTGGCGAAGTCAGCAGCCGGCAGCGTGCTGGCGGCCTGGCGGATGGTGCGGAACAGCCTCGCCTCGCTCCGCCGTGGCTAGCACGGAGCTGGCGGCGGAGATAGCCGCCTCCCTCGCAATCGGGACGGAAACGTCGTTGGACCGCCAGGGGCTCCGGGCAGCCGCGGGCTTCGGCGCCCTGCTCGGCGGCGCAGCACGGCGTCGCGGCGCCGGCCGCCGTCCCGTCGACGGCACCGTCCTGACCGTGTTCGCCAGCACCGTCGCGCACGGCGCCACCCTGGCCACGGCCGTGGGGGCGGCGCTGACGGGCCTCACTGCGGAACTCGTCACCGATGCCAGGCACGCCTCCAAAGACTTGGAGGTGGGGTTCTCCTTCCCCGGGCTGGCGCCGGCTTCAATGCTGCAGGTCAGCGGCTGGCAGCGCCTGGGCCACGCAGTCCGGCTCCGACGGGCGCTTCCCGCCGGGGCCCTAAGGACCCTTCCGGTGGCCCGCCTGTACGGAGAATACCTCTTCCTTGCCCAGGCCGTGCGGTACCAGGCTGCGGAAGACGCACTGGCCGGGGCAGCGCTGGTATTGACGGACTTCGACCGGCACAACTACTGCCGCCCGCTGGTCTGGGCGGCCAAGAAGCTGGGCATTCCAACGATGACCCTGGTGCACGGAACGCCGAACCAGCTGAATTACGTCCCGGTCCTTGCCGACCGGGTGGGCGTCTGGGGAGCGGCGCAGGACCAGTGGTTTGGCCGGCACAGCCCCGGGACCGCGCGGGTGGTGATCGGGCGTCCGGAGGCCGAAGAGTTCCAACCGCCGGCCGGCCCGCTGCGGCGTGTCATCCTCTGCCACTCGATGGAGGAGCTCTCCGAAACCGAGGCCCTCTCGTTGCGGCGGCTGGTCTCGGATCTGCGCGATCGGGGTGTGGCCAGTGAACTCAGGCTGCACCCCAGAGCCCGGAACCAGACGGACCTCGGCAGCTGGGAACCCATTGCGGAGCTAGCGGACCGGACCGAACTGGCCGAGGGTGACTTCTTTGCAAAGCTCCAGCCGGGCGACGGCGTGGTGGCCGTGACGAGTTCGGCAGTGGTCCAGGCCTGCGTGGCCGGGTATCCGGTAGCAATTGTCGCCGACCCCGAACGGGAGCTGCCCGCAGACGTGGACCTTCTCGCCCGGCAGCCGAGCGGCCTGTTGGGCTTGCCCGGAGGCGGCCGGGACGACGCTGCGGACAGTGAGCCAGGGGAGGGGCTGCGGAGCTCGCTGGTGGCCCTCACCGGCCAGGCCTCGCGCGCTGCCCTGAGGGACGCCGTCGTGCGTTTCCTTGCGGAGGCTGGCTCCTCCCGGACCCCGGTGGAAGGACGGCGAGGGTAAGCCCAGGCGGGTACCTGTCTTTGCTCCGAAGCATTCTCATTTCCCGGACCCGCTTGTAAGGTTCGGTTATGAATTTGGGGAAATCCGTAACAAAGGCTGTCATACCCGCTGCGGGCTTGGGCACCCGCTTCCTGCCGGCAACGAAGGCGATGCCAAAGGAAATGTTGCCTGTCGTGGACCAGCCCGCCATCCAATACGTGGTGGAAGAGGCGGTCCGGGCCGGACTCACGGACCTGTTGATGATCACCGGGCGGCAGAAACGCGCCCTGGAGGACCACTTTGACCGGGCGCCCGCCCTTGAGCGGAGGCTGGAGCTCAAAGGCGACCTGGAACGGCTGGAGGCGGTGCAGCACGCCTCCAGCATCGCCCCCATCCACTACCTCCGCCAGGGGGACCCCCAAGGGTTGGGGCACGCGGTGCTGTGCGCCAGGCAGCACGTCGGCGACGAGCCCTTCGCGGTGCTCCTCGGAGACGACCTGATCGACGAACGCGACGAACTGCTGGGCGCCATGATCGACGTACAGGCCAAGACCGGCGGCTCGGTGGTGGCGCTGATCGAGGTGGACCCCTCCCAAATCAGTTCCTACGGCTGCGCCGCCGTCACGCCGGTGGCCGGCGAGGAGTACTTCAAGGTGAACGGTCTGGTGGAGAAACCCGCGCCCGGGGACGCGCCGTCGAACCTGGCCGTGATCGGCCGGTACGTGCTGCACCCGGCCGTCTTCGACGTCCTCGAAGAGACGGGCCCCGGCCGTGGCGGCGAGATCCAGCTCACCGACGCGCTGCAGACCCTCGCCGCCTCCGACGCCGAGGGTGGCGGCGTCCACGGCGTCATCTTCCAGGGCCGGCGCTATGACACCGGAGACAAACTCAGCTACCTCAAGGCCGTCATTTCGCTGGCCTCCGAGCGCGTGGAGTTCGGCGAAGAACTCAAAATCTGGCTCAAGGGCTTCATCAACTAACGCCCTTCCGGCAGCTAGCGCGTATCCAGGTCCTCGAACACCAGGAACGTCTGCGTATCCAGTACCCCGGGCATGGACTGCAGCTGGTCGAAGATCACGCGGCGCAGATCCACGTTGTCCACCGCGCGGACCAGCAGGATGACGTCGAAGTCCCCGCCTACCAGCGCGATGTGGTGCACCTCGGGAATCGCGCGAAGCAACTCCCTCAGTTCGCGCCAGGAATGCTGGCGGACCTTCAGGGTCACATACGCGGAGGATTTCAGCCCGGCCTTAATCGGATCTACCAGCGCCGTGAATTTGGTGAGCACACCCTCGCCGGTCAGCCGGGCAATCCGGGTGTATGCGTGGGCGCGCGAAATGTGGACGTTCTCGGCCACCTGGGTGACGGACATCCGCCCATCCCGAGTCAGCTCCGCAATGATGTCCCGGTCCACGTCGTCCAGCGGGACCACCTGATCCGCTTCTGTCCCTGCCATTTGTCCACAACCCCCGCCGGTAATCCAGCTCACACTTACATTCTGTCTTCCAGATTAGGGCAAATTCCGGGACTTCTCCACGATTTGGCCCAGCGGTGGATACGAAACAGCCCCCGGCGCCATACTGGGACGGAATAGTGGCTACAGAAGGACGGACCAATGACGATCTCCGCAGACCACCCTGCGCAGCAGCCTGTGGACGCGCGACAGCCGGCCCCCGGACCGGCGGCCTCCACCATGGCGGAAAACGCCGCCAGCGAGGCTGTGCGCAAGTTCGGCATCACGGTCGAGGACTACATGCTGCCCGCCCGGCACCCGATCCAGATCGTCGGACCCGACGGCGCGGTGAACGCCGACACCGAGCAGGGCGCCCAGCCCGGCCACGAATACAGCCTCCCCGGGGACGCTGAACTGATGGCCGCCTACGAGCAGCTCGTCGTCGGACGCCGCGTCAACGACCAAAACTCCGCCCTGGTCCGGCAGGGCCGGATGGCCGTTTACCCCTCCAGCCACGGCCAGGAGGCCTGCCAGGTTGCGGCGGCGCTCTGCCTCTCCGACGGCGACTGGATCTTCCCCACCTACCGCGACTCCGTGGCCGTGATGGCCCGTGGCGTGGACCCGGTCCAGACCATGACGCTGTTCCGCGGTGACTGGCACGGCGGCTATGACCCGGCCAAGCACAAGGTCGGCATTCAGTGCACGCCGCTCACCACCCAGCTGCTCCACGCCGTCGGTGTTGCCCACGCAGCCAAACTGCGCGGCGAGGACACCGTGGTGCTGGCCATGTGCGGCGACGGCGCGACCAGCGAGGGGGACTTCCACGAGGCGCTGAACTTCGCCGCCGTGTTCCACCTCCCGGTGGTCTTCTTCGTCCAGAACAACCAGTACGCCATTTCCGTGCCGCTGGCACACCAGTCGGTTGCGCCGTCGCTCGCGCACAAGGCCGTTGGTTACGGCATGGCCGGCGAACGCGTGGACGGCAACGACATTGTGGCGCTGCTCGCCGTGCTGGGCCGGGCCGTGAAGCTGGCCCGCGAGGGCTCCGGGCCGCTTCTGGTGGAAGCGCACACTTACCGGATGCAGGCGCACACCAACGCCGACGACGCCACCCGCTACCGGCAGGACAGCGAAGTGGCCGAATGGGTGGCCAAGGATCCGCTGAGCCGGATGAAGACCTACCTGACCGAGCGCGGGCTGCTCGACGACGACGGCGCCGCCCGGATCGCCGGCAAGGCCGAAGCCGTGGCCGCGCAGCTGCGCGAGGGCCTGGGCGAGGACGTCCCGGTGGATCCCCAGGATCTCTTCAAGTACGTTTTCTCCACCCCGACCCCGCAGCTGAAGGAACAGTCCGCCATGCTCGCCGATGAACTGGCCCGCGACGCCGCCTCCGCCACGACTTCCGAGGAGTCCGGACGATGAGCCCCACCATCACCACCTCCTCCGAGGCGAACGGCAACGTCAGCGCTGCCACGGCCCGGGCTGCCGCCAAGGCCGCGGTTGAGGCCGAAAAATCAGGTCCGCAGAACATCACCCTCGCCAAGGCGCTCAACACCGCCATGGCCGACGCCATGCACGCCGATGACTCCGTCCTGGTCTTCGGCGAAGACGTCGGGATGCTCGGTGGCGTTTTCCGCATCACCGACGGTCTCACCAAGACCTTCGGGACAAGCCGCTGCTTCGACACCCCGCTGGCCGAGTCCGGCATTGTGGGCATGGCCGTGGGCATGGCGATGAACGGCATGCGCCCGGTCATCGAGATGCAGTTCGACGCCTTCGCCTACCCGGCGTTCGAACAGATCGTCAGCCACGTGGCCAAGATGCACAACCGCACCAAAGGCACCGTGAAGTTGCCCATCGTCATCCGCGTCCCTTATGCCGGCGGGATCGGCGGAGTGGAACACCACTGCGACTCCTCCGAGGCCTACTACGCCCACACCGCGGGCCTCAAGGTCTTCACGCCGGCCACGGTCGCCGACGGCTACCGGATGCTCCGCGAAGCCATCGACTCGGATGATCCGGTGATGTTCATGGAGCCCAAGAAGCTGTACTGGTCCAAGGACCAGGTGGACCTGGACGCACTGCGCGCCGAGCATGCCGCGAACACCGAACGCGGGACCTCCTCCGAGGGCAGGGCCGCCGTCGCCCGCCCCGGCACCGACGCCACGCTGATCGCCTACGGCCCCTCCGTTCCGACGGCGCTCGCCGCCGCGGCCGCCGCCGCCGAGGAAGGGCGCTCACTCGAGGTGATCGACGTCCGCTCGATCGTGCCGTTCGACGACGAGACGGTCTGCGCCTCCGTCCGCAAGACCGGCCGCGCCGTTGTGATTGCCGAGGCCCACGGCTTCGCCTCAGTCGCCTCCGAGATCGTGGCCCGGGTCCAGGAACGCTGCTTCCACCACCTCGCCGCGCCGATTCGCCGCGTCACGGGCTTCGACGTGCCCTACCCCGCGCCGAAACTCGAGCACTACTACCTGCCCGGCGTGGACCGCATCCTCGACGCCGTTGACGACCTCCAGTGGGAAGACTGACCATGAGCGAACCCAAAGTATTCCTCCTGCCGGACCTCGGCGAGGGCCTGACCGAAGCCGAACTCATCAACTGGCTTGTGGCCGTGGGCGACGAGATCCGCGTGGATCAGCCGATCGCCGAGGTGGAGACGGCCAAGTCCATGGTCGAGGTTCCCTCCCCGTACGCCGGCACCGTTGCCGTGCTGCACGGCGAGCCCGGCCAGACGCTCGACGTCGGGAAGCCGCTGATTTCGGTGATGCCGGTTGGAGCTTCCGTTGCCGGGGGCGCCGCCACAGGCAATGCCGCCCCCGCCCCTTCGCCGGACGGCATTGCTGCAAGCAGCATGCCGTCCGGCTCCGACAGGCCCGATGCCACTCCCGGGGCGGCATTGCCTGCGTCGGCTGGTTCCGTCGCTGACTCGCCTTCCGTTGTGGCCGAATCGCCGGCTGCTGTTGCTGCCGAGGTTTACCGCGAGGAAGAGAAGGCTGGGTCTGGGAACGTGCTCATTGGGTACGGGACGCCGGGCGGGCATGGGGTTGCTCGGCGGACTCGGGCTCCCAAGCGTGCCGTTGCGTCGTCAGTGCAGGTATCGGATGCTGAGAAGGCTGCTGACGACCTTTTGCTCCTGCGGACCCGGGTTCCGGGGAAGCTGGGGGCTGTGATTTCTCCGCTGGTGCGGCGGATGGCGCGGGACCATGGGGTTGATTTGGGGGAACTCCAAGGCTCGGGCACCAGCGGGCTGATCATGCGCCGCGACGTCGAGGCCGCGATCAAGCCTGCTCCGGCGGTTGAGCGCCCTGCCGCGCAGCCTGATGAGGCGCCGGTGCCGGCGGGCGAGACTGGCGGTGCCACCGACGCGCGGACCGGGCTTGGCATCTCCGGGCGCACCCCGGTCCGGGGCGTGCGAAAGGCCGTGGCCGCGAACATGAGCCGCAGCCGCTCGGAGATTCCCGAGGCCACCGTCTGGGTGGACGTGGACGCCACGGCGCTGGTGGAGCTGCGTGCCGCGCTGAAGAAGACCGACCCGCACCACACCCCGGGGCTGCTGGCATTCATTGCCCGCTTCGTCACCGCCGGGCTCAAGAAGTTCCCGGAGCTGAACACCCGGATCGTGACCACCGAGGACGCCGCCGGCGGGGCCAGCCAGGAAATCGTGGCCTTCGACGGCGTCAACCTCGGCTTCGCGGCGCAGACGGACAGGGGCCTGATGGTCCCCTCCGTGCGGAACGCGGACAAACTGAGTGCCCGCGAACTGGACGCGGAGATCCGGCGGCTCACCGCCGTCGTCCGCGACGGCAAGGCGACGCCTGCGGAACTGGGCAGCGGAACCTTCACGCTGAACAACTACGGCGTCTTCGGCGTGGACGGCTCCGCGGCGATCATCAACCACCCCGAGGTGGGGATTCTCGGCGTCGGGCGCATCATCGACAAGCCGTGGGTGGTCAACGGCGAGCTCGCCGTGCGGAAGGTCACCGAGCTGACGCTTACCTTCGACCACCGCGTCTGCGACGGCGGAACCGCCGGCGGATTCCTGCGCTACGTTGCCGACGCGATCGAGAACCCGGGGTCCGTGCTGGCCGATCTGTAAGAGACGGCCGGGGCTACTGCACGACGGGCCGGATGTCCGGCGCCACCCGGGACAGCAGGGTGCGGGCGGCCATCTGGGCCATCTTGCGGGTCGCCGGCGACAGGAAAGTGCCCTCCCGCTGGATCAGGGCGATCGTGTCGAACAGTGGTTCCGCAAACGGGACGGCATGGACGTTTTTCGGAAATCCCGGGCCGCTGGCAATGGCCTGCGGAACGAAAGTGTCCGCGGCGCCGGCAGCCACCAGTCCCAGGGCCGTATCGACATGCTCCACCTCGATCGCCGGATCGATCTTCAGCCCCTTGAGGTGGGCACGCTCCAATATCTGCCGGCGGGTAGGGTCGCGCCAGCCGGCGAACGCGTCGTAGAGCACCAGCTTCGACGCCGCCAGTTCCTCGATGGTCATGGGGCCGCGTGAGGGGTCCCGGGTGGCCGAGACGAAGAAGACTTCGTCCCGGAACAGTGTCCTGACCTGGAGCCCTGCCGCGGCAACCGGCAGGACAATGAGCCCGGCCTCAACCTCGCCCGACGCGACGGACTCGGCCACCGACACGGAGTTCAACCCCACCAGGCGCACCTTCACCTTGGGATACCGGCGGTGGAAGCGCTGCACCAGATCGGCCAGGTCGTAGTGGGCTCCATAGCGCAGCACACCGAAGGTGCAGACGCCACCCTCCAGCGCCGACATTGACCTCAGCGCCTCCATGCCGTTGTCGAAGGACGTGACGGACTGCAGCGCGTGCACCTGCAGCTCAACAGCGGCAGTGGTGGGAATGAGTTGCCGGCCGCCCCGGGTGAAGAGGCTGTGGTTGAGTTCGTGTTCGAGCCTGCTGATGAGCTCGGAGACGGACGCCTGGCTTGTTTCCAGTTTTCGTGCCGCGGCAGTGAAAGACCCGAGTTCGTAGGCCGCAAGGAAGGCCCGGAGTTGCGCGAGTGTCATGGCTCACCCTAACTATCAGAAGGCAATCCGCGGGTTTGTGAACGATCTTCAGGCATGGGATGCACTGCCCGCTGGCGCGGAATCAGCTAGTCAAAGCATAGGGCAACCCTATGAAAGACACATGACGGGGTCCCGTTGTGCGATGGCCCGGGCGTAAGTACCTTGTAGCCATGCACATCACCGACAGTGACAAGGCTCACATTCCCGGAAACTTTGTCACCCTCAAGGCCCCCGGCATCGAGGACGTGCCGGCGCAACGGCTTCCCGAAGTTGTGGCGACCGTCTCCTCGATGCTGAGCGACATTGAGGCCAACGGCATGGACGCGGCCCTCAAATACGCCCGGGAGCTGGACGGGTGGCAGGGCGAGAGCCTGGAGATGGGCGAGAAGGTGCTGGCGAAGACCGGCGAGGCCCTCTCCGCGGAGCTGCGGGAGGCCCTGATGGCCAGTGCCGAGCGAACCAGGTTGTTCGCGGTGGAGCAACGAGAGCACCTCTCCGATTTTGAAATCGAGCTCATCCCAGGAGTCTTCACCGGACAAAAATACGTCCCGGTGGCGCGCGTGGGTGCCTACCTTCCGTCGGGCCGGTTTCCGATACTCGCCAGCGCCTTTATGACGGTGGGAGTGGCCAAAGCCGCCGGCGTCCAGAACGTCCTGGCCTGCACGCCGCCCACAGCCGAAGGCCGCGGAAACCCCGCGGTGCTGTACTCCGCCTATTTGGCCGGGGTGGACAGGGCGTTTGCCCTCGGCGGCGTCCAGGCCATGGCTGCCATGGCCTTCGGACTGCTGGGGGAGCAGCCGGCCGACATCCTGGTCGGCGCAGGAAACGCCTACGTGACCGAGGCCAAGCGGCAGCTGTTCGGACGCGTCGGGATCGATCTGCTGGCCGGTCCGTCCGAGGTCGCCGTCATCGCAGACGAATCTGCCGACGCCGAACTCGTCGCCGCGGACCTCCTTGGCCAGGCCGAACACGGCCCGCAGTCCCCGGCATCCCTCGTAACGACCTCCCGCTCGCTCGGAGAGGAGGTCATCCGGCAGATCAACAAGCAGCTGCGGACCCTGGCCACCCGGGAGATTGCTGGGCCGGCCTGGCGGGACTACGGCACCGTCTACGTGGCCGAGGACCGGGAAACGGCAGTGCGGATCATGGACCTGCTGGCACCGGAACACCTGGAAATACAGACCTCGGACGATGCCTACTACCACGAAAACCTGCAGAACTACGGCTCCATTTTCCTGGGCCAGTGGTCAACGGTGGCCTACTCCGACAAGGGCTCATCCGGCACGAACCATGTGCTCCCGACCGGAGGCGGCGCGCGATCATCCGCGGGGCTCTCCGTGTCCCGGTTCCTCAAACCCCTCACGTTCCAGCGCATCGAAAAGAGTGCAACCCCGCGACTGGCCAACTACGTCACCACGATCTCCGACACCGAAGGAATGGCAGCCCATAAGGCAACCGCCACACTGCGGCTGGACCGCTTCAACCGGTAGAAATCCATCTCTAGCAAAGGCACCTCATGATGAATAGAAAAATCCTCCGCAAGCGCTTTGCTGCATTGGTGCCCATGGGCGTCGCAGTGGCCCTGGCCATGACAGCCTGTGGCTCGTCCGGCGGCGGGTCAGGGTCCGGGGCCAGCGGCGGCGGCGAGAAAACCATCACGATCGCAACGTCCAACGACGCCCCGTTCTCCTTCACCGACCAGGCCTCCGGAGAGCTCAAAGGCATCGACGGCGAGATGATCAACGCCATCGCCCAGGCCAAAGGCTGGAAGATCAAGGTCTTCACCTCCGAGTACGCGACCCTGATCGCGGCGCTCAACGCCAAGAAAGCCGACGTCATCGTCGACGCCATGTACATCACGGACGAGCGGAAGAAGCAGATCAACTTCACCGACCCCTGGTACACCGAGGGTGAAGCAATGGTGGTTCCGGCGGATTCGACGCTGGCCTCGCGCGATGACGTGAAGGGCAAGATCCTTGGCGCCCAGACCGGCACAGTGTTCAAGGACCTCGTTGACAGCCTCGGCGGCAGCCAGGTCAAGCTCTTCGACTCGCAGGCGGCCCTGCTTGCTGCGGTGGAGAACAAGCAAGTTGACGCGGTCTTCACGGACAGTGCGGTGATCGGCTACAGCCTGGTGCAGAAACCGAACCCCAAGCTGAAGCTTGTCTCGCCGTACAAGCCGTTCTATCCCGGGATCATCGGCGCGGGCGTCCGCAAGGACGATTCGCAACTGCTCCAGGACCTGAACTCCGGGCTGGCGGACCTGAAGAAGACCCCCAAGTACCAGGAGATCCTCAAGAAGTACGGGCTGACCGAAGCCAACGCCGTCAAATAAGTTCCAGACTCATGCAGGGCCGGCGGGCGGCCGCATCATCATCGCGGCGCACGCCGGCCACTGCCCGACCCTAAGCTAGGGATTCCCAGTGGACTTCGTTACCAACACCATGGCCGTGTTCCCGGCGCTCCTGCAGGCGGTACCCGTCGTCGTACAACTGGCGCTGGGCGCCATGGCGCTGGCTCTCGTGCTGGGACTCCTGATCGCCTTGGCGCGCATCTCCACGATCAAGATCCTCCGCGGCATAGCCACCGTCTACCTTGAGGTGCTCCGCGGTACCCCGCTGCTGGTACAGCTGGTTTACATCTTCTTCGTGCTTCCCAGCATCGGCGTGAGCATCGACCCGGTACCGGCCGGCATCCTGGGCCTGGGCCTCAACTACGCGGCCTATCTGTCGGAGGTTTTCCGCTCGGCGATCCTTTCCGTGGAGCACGGCCAGACCGAAGCCGCGCTGTCCCTCGGGTACACGCCCAACAAGACCCTATGGAAAGTGGTCATACCGCAATCCTTCGTGGTTTCCATGGGGCCGATCGGCAACTACTTCATTGCCATGATCAAGGACACCGCCTTGACGTCGGTGATCGCCGTGACGGAGATCCTGAAGACCGCCAACATCCTCAACAGCCAGACATTCCAGACCACGGCCATCTACACGGCAGCGGCCATTCTCTATCTGATAATCAGCCTTCCACTCTCGCGCGTCGTGGTGGTGCTTGAACGAAAGGCACGGGCCAATGGCTGAAGAGACCATTATCGACGTCCGGGACGTATACAAGACCTTTGTCTCGACCTCAAAGCAGGCCTGGTGGAAACGGCTCACCGGCAAGGCCCATGTGCAGAAGCGGGTGGAAGTGCTCAAGGGCGTGGACCTTGTGGTCCACCGGGGCGAAACGATCGCCATCCTGGGCTCCAGCGGGTCCGGCAAGAGTACTCTGCTGCGCTGCATCAACAAGCTGGAGACCATCGACGCCGGCCGCATCTACGTCAACGGCCACCTGATCGGCTACGAGGAGCGCAACGGCGAACTGATCGCCGAGAAGGCGTCCGTCACGGCCCGGAAGCGGACCGACATCGGCTTCGTGTTCCAGCACTTCAACCTCTTCCTGAACAAGACCGCGCTGGGCAATGTCATGGCGCCGCTGCGTGACGTCAAGAAACTGCCTGCGGCGGAGGCCAGGGAGATTGCCGTCCCCAACCTCGAAATGGTGGGCCTGGGGGACAAGATGGACAACTACCCCAGCAAGCTTTCCGGCGGCCAGAAGCAGCGGGTGGCGATTGCCCGTGCCCTGGCCATGCAACCGAGTGTCATGCTCTTCGATGAGCCCACGTCCGCGTTGGATCCGGAGCTGGTGGGCGAGGTGCTGTCGGTGATCAAGAAAATCGCCCAGCAGGGGACCACCATGGTGATCGTCACCCATGAGATGCAGTTCGCGCGGGACATAGCCGACCGGATCGTCGTCATGGACCAGGGCATCATCGTGGAAGAGGGGCCGCCCAGCCGGATCTTCACGGCCCCGCAGCATCCGAAAACCCGGGCGCTGCTGAGCCGCTCGGGCATCCTGCCGGCGTAGGCGCCGGGCGTTGGGGAGCAGCGGCGGGAGGCGGCGCCGGTGCCGCTGCCGGGAATTCCGGGTACCCCGCGGGTAGAATCGAGGCCAGAACATCGCACCAACCATGCCGGCGCAGCGTCGGAATACGGAGATTTCATGTCACGATGGCTCGAGGTCGGTCAGGACAACTACGTACTGACCACGCAAGGATCCCTGCTCAACACCGGACTGGTTGTGGGCGCCGAACGCGCCATGGTGATCGACACCGGCGGCGGGCCGCGGCAGGGCCGCGAGATCCTGGATGCCGTCCGGGAAAAGACGCAGCTGCCGCTGGTGGTGGTCAACACGCAT
Organism: Arthrobacter sp. 01T414; assembly: GCF_056398965.1. Taxonomy (NCBI): domain Bacteria; kingdom Bacillati; phylum Actinomycetota; class Actinomycetes; order Micrococcales; family Micrococcaceae; genus Arthrobacter; species Arthrobacter sp. 01T414. The sequence goes on from NZ_JBFTQK010000001.1 coordinate 514,050, forward strand.
GCGCACTACGACCACTTCTTTGGCAACGCCGTGTTCGCCGAAGACGGCGTGACCGAGTTCTGGGGGCACGAAAACTGCGCGGCGGACATCGAGGAGAACGGGGACGCCCAGCGGCACTTCGTGGCGGCGGCGGAACCGGAAATGGCGGCCGGCGAGGGCCAGTCGGTGGAACTGGTGGTGCCCAACGCGATCGTCAAGGACCAGCCGGTGCTGGTGGATTTGGGCGGCCAGACGGCAACGCTGTTCTACCTGGGCCGCGGGCACACCGACGGCGACCTGCTGGTCGGCACCGGCACCACACTGTTCGCCGGTGATCTGGTGGAGCAGGGCGCCCACCCGTCGTTCGAGGATTCCTTCCCGGAGGAATGGGCCGATGCCCTGCGGCACCTGTCCGCGTTGCGGCACCGCTACGAGTTCCTGATCCCGGGCCACGGCGAACCGTGCAGTGACCAGTTCGTCAAAACCATGGCCAACACCATGAGCACGGCCGTGCGGCAGGCCACCCAGGCCACCCGGGAGACGCCGAACGACGCCACCAAGGCCGTGCCGATCCTGCCGTACGGTCCGGAACAGTCCCGGTGGTTCATCCGGCGCCTGCAGGAGACCCGCGCCCACCACTGATGCGGCCCGGAACGTGCCGCGAACGGGCCCCGAATTGCGCCGCCAATTGGGCCCCGAATGGGCCCCGAATCCGGCCCCGATTTGGGCAGGAGCTAAGGGTACTGGCGACTGCGCCTAGACTTGCTGTTTGAAAGTAGTCACAACAAGCGCCGCAGCGTGCTCCGCTGTGAGTCCTGGGGGAGAAACCAAAAGATGCCCGAATCGGTGGAAGACAACTCAGCTGCCACTGCTGAAAACTCAGGACAGCCTGAACTCCGCCGTCGCCGCGACCTGCGTCGCGCCGACGGTGAGGCCTCCGCTGTCCGGACAGGAACCATGCCGGTCGTCAACCCCCGCAGTATCCCCGCGGAGCCCTCAGGGGCCCCTTCCCGCACGGCTCCGCTGCGCAGCAGTTCCTGGGCGCAGGCCGCCGAAGCCGCAGATGAGCGTTTTGGAAACCCGCTTACCGGGGCCACCCCGGTGATCAGCCAGGTACCGGCCGCGCCGCGGCCGCCCGCCGCCCCGCCGACGTCGGCAGTGCCCGAGGAGCCGGCAGCGCCGGAGGAACCGGTAACCCCGGAGGAGCCGGCAGGGCCCGAAGCCCCCGAGGCCCCCGCGGCAGCCGGCTCCGTGCCGCCACAGCCCACCCGTGCCACCCGCTCGGCCAGCCGTGCGGCCGCACTGGCCAACGGGCCGGTTCCGGACTTCATCAGCTCCCCGGGCCTCTTTGTCCGGGAACAGAAGCCCCGCCCGGTCGGCGGGGTGCGCGGCGCCCTCTACAAACTGACGGGCGGCAGCCTGAATTTGGGCCCGAGCGCCCGGCAACGTGAAGAGGACGAACTGGCACGCCGGATTTCCCGCCAGCTCCAGGGCAGCTACAACACGGCGGTGCTGAGCCTCAAGGGCGGCATCGGCAAGACGTCCACCACGGTCGGCGTCGGGCTGACCTTGGCCGAATACCGCGGCGACCCGCCGTGCGCCATCGATGCCAACCCGGACTCGGGTGACCTCGTCGAGCGCGCCCTCGGTGAGGGGATCTACCAGCAGCAGGCCCCGCGGACCATCAGCGACCTGCTCCGCAACGTCGAATCCATCGATTCGCTCACCGCGCTGGCCCGCTACATGCACCACGCCGGCCGCCTGCACCTGATCGCCGGCGAACAGGACCCGGAGGTGTCCGATTCGCTCACCGCGGAGGAATACCTGCGGATCCGCAAGCTCATCTCCGGCTACTATTCCGTGGCCCTCACCGACTGCGGCACCGGCGTTACGCACAACGCGATGAGCGGGATCCTGCAGTCCACGGACAACTTGATCATCGCGGCAGGCTACGCCGTCAGCGGCGCCAAGCGCGCCCGCAGCACGCTGCACTGGCTCGCCAGCCACGGCTACGAGGACCTCGCACGGAACGCCGTCGTGGTCATCACGGACAAGGACGAAGTCTCCTCCCGCGTGGACAAGGATGCCATCGAGGACCACCTCTCCGGCATCTGCCGGCAGCTGATCGCCGTCCCGCATGACCGCGGCGTGGCCGACGGCGACCTCGTCACGCTCGACTCGCTCCGGCCCGAGACCCGCCGGGCGTACCGGGAGATTGCCGCCGCAATCGTCGACGGGTACGTTTAGCCGCTACATTTAGGCCATGAGCAAGTACGCCGGGAACGACGCCGCCATCCAGCTGCAGGACCTCATTGTGGGTACCGACAGCGTCGAAGACTTCCTTGACCGCCTCGCGGAATTTTCCGCCTCCACCCTGAGCCAGTCCGTTGGCGCAGACATCGAGTGCGGCGTGACGCTCCGGCGCCGGAAGAAAAACATGACCGTGGCCGGCAGCAGCAACAACGCCGTCATCCTTGACCGGATCGAGCAGAGCCTGGGGGAGGGGCCCTGCATCGAGGCGCTGCGGACCCGGGGGATCGTGCTCTTGGCCAATGTCGACACGGACCCGCGCTGGCCCGAATACCAGCTGCAGCTCGCCGCGCACGGTTGCCGCAGCACCCTCGGCGTACCCCTGGAAATCGGTGAGGACTCCTCGGCCGCGCTGAACTTCTTCGCCTCCTCGACCGGCGTCTTCACCGCGGCAATCGTCGCCGAGGCCTCGGGATTCGCGGACCTGGCCGGCCGCGCGCTGCGCCTGGCCGTACGGATCGGCACGGCCCAGACGCGGGCCGAGGACCTGCAGGCAGCCATGGAGCACCGCACTTCGATCGACCTGGCCTGCGGCGTCGTGATGGCGCAGAACCGCTGCTCGCAGGAGGAGGCCATGGCCATCCTCACGCGGGTTTCCAGCAACCGGAACCAGAAACTGCGCGACGTCGCAGCGGACGTGCTGAAAAACGTCACGGGCGACGAAATCCACACCCACTTCGACGGCTGAACCCCGGAGGGCGTGAACCTTCAGGAGCGGTGGCACCACCGGGCCTAGGATGAAGGTGATGACAACGACACGCCCTGCCGACTTCAGCCTCCGCAGCATCGCCGTCCCCGCCTTCGGACCGGCACTGCTGTTCAGCATCGGCGAAGGCGCGATACTTCCCGTGGTGGCACTGTCCGCCCGCGACCTCGGCGCCTCGGTGGCCGTCGCGGCCCTGATCGTCACCCTGATCGGGCTCGGCTCCTGGTTCTTCAACCTGCCGGCCTCCCTGATCACCCTGAAGTTCGGCGAGCGCTGGGCGATTGTCGGGGCGGCAGCCGCGAGCGCCGTCGCCCTCGCCGCCGCCGCCCTTTCCCCGCTGCTGCCGGACGGTATCTGGCTGCTGGCAGCGGCCATGGTGGTGGTCGGCATGGCCGCCAGCGTGTTCAGCCTGGCACGGCAGAAGTACCTGACTGAGGCTGTCCCCGTCATCCTGCGTGCCCGGGCACTCTCCACCCTGGGCGGCGTTAACCGGATCGGCATCTTCATTGGGCCCTTCATCGGCGCCGCCGTGATGCAGTTCGGCGGCATCACCGCGGCCTACTGGGCCGGAGTGGTGGCCATGGCCGCGGCGGCCGGCTTGTCCGTCACCATCCCGGACCTCGTCGTGGCGGCGGCCCCAACGGACGGCCCCCGGGCCCCGCAACCGACGCTGCGCAGCGTCGCGGCCTCGCACGCCGGGGTGTTCCTGAGCGTGGGCATCGGGGTGCTGTTGCTCAGCGCGCTGCGCGCGTCCCGCCAGGTAGTGATCCCGCTGTGGGCCGAACACCTGGGCATGGACGCCACCCAGGCCTCACTGATCTACGGCATCTCCGGTGCCATAGACATGCTCGTCTTCTACCCCGCCGGAAAGCTCATGGACCGCAAAGGCCGCCAATGGGTTGCCGTGCCGTCCACGCTGATCATGGGCACGGCCATGTTGCTGATCCCGCTCAGCACAGGGTTCGCGGGCCTGCTGCTCGCCGCGCTCCTGATCGGGTTCGGCAACGGCATCAGCTCCGGGTTGAACATGACCCTTGGAGCCGACTTCTCGCCGGACAACGGCCGCGGACAGTTCCTCGGCATTTGGCGGTTCATGGCCGACGCCGGCGCCACCGGCGGCCCGGTGCTGCTCTCCGGCGTCACTGCCGCGGCGTCGCTGGGTGCGGGGGTGGGCGCCACGGGCGTGCTCGGGTTTGCCGCTGCCGCCGTCTTCGCCATCACCATTCCGCGGCTCAAGCACCGGCGCAACTACTGAGGGGCTGGGGCCCGCCGTCCTGCGGCGTGGCCGAAAAGCCACACGCCGGCGACGGTGGCGAGGTAGCCGGTGATGACGATCAGCGAGGTGCCGGCCCAGAAGTAGTTGGTAGTGCTGCCTTCCTGGCCCGGCCCGGGGGCGATCTTCAGCAGCGAGTACGTGGCCACGGCGGCGGAAGCGAGCCCTGCCAGTACCGGGATGGCGACCCAGAACCGGGCTGAGGCCCAGTGGGCGTTGTAGCCGTCCCATACGTTCCACCTGGGTCCCCTGCGCATGATCAGCCAGCCCGCCGGCAGGGTGAACGCCCCGACCATCAGGAACGCGGCCACCACGTCCGCTGGCCGGTGCCACTGGTTGATGAGCGTGGAGACGCCGGTGGCGACGGCGAAGCTGCCGCCCAGGAACCCGGCCAGCGGCCGCCAACGCGGCGAGACCATCAGGAAGACCGCGGCGGCGGCCGAGGCCGCCAGGGTGGTGTGTCCGGAGGGGAGTGAATTGAAGTCCAGGGTTTCGATCCCGCGGAACGGCCGCACCGGGACGAGGTCCTTCAAGATCTGGGTGGCGACGTTGGCGCCCGCGGCCGCTGCGACGGAGATTCCCGCGGCCGCCCAGCGGCGCCGGGCGACGGTCACGAAGAGGACCACCACGGACCCGATCAGCACGCAGAGCGCAGGCAGCCAGTCCAGGAGCTTGTTGCTCGCCCGGCCGGCCGCGCCATGGATCTCCACTGCCTCGACCAAGGCGGACTCGTCGATGAACTGGCCGGTGGTGGTGCGGACGAAGAAGTAGTACGTGGCAGCGAGGGCGGCCACGCAGCCAAGGGTGCCGAGCAGGAAGAGCAGCCCTGTGGCGTGGCCCGGAACGCTGGGTTCAGGGGAGCGCGCCGGGCGCCCCGAAGCGCGGTCCAGGGCGCGCTCCGAGGCGCGGTCCGGCCAGGGGCCGTCCGCTGCCGTGGAGTCGTTGCTGCTGGTCGGTCGAAAATTCATCGTGTAACAGGTTCCCATAGAACGCTGCGAGCCAGAACGCTGCGAGCCGCCTGAGGGGGTGTGCGCGCGCCCTGCCGGACCGCCCTCCCGCGGTCCCCCGCGGCGCCGGGACGGGGAGGATTGACCCGGAACGCGAACGGTACAAGAGTCATCCCATGGACAACCAGGAGGCCCGCGCAGAGCCCGGAGCGGACGCGGCGGCGGGGCACCCTGATCCCGCCTTTCCCCTTTTCCATCCGAGGCCGGCGCGTGGCTGGATCAACGACCCGAACGGACTGTGCTACTTCGACGGGCACTTCCACGTGTTCTTCCAGTACAACCCCGAGTCGGCGCGGCACCACCGGATCTGCTGGGGGCATATGAGCTCCCCGGACCTGCTCCACTGGGAACTGCATTCCGTGGCGCTGCGGCCCCAGCCCGGGGGACCGGATGCGCTGGGCTGCTGGAGCGGCGTCGTCACGGTCGACGGCGGTGTCCCCACCGCTGCCTACTCCGGCGTCTCCGCCCCGGACGGACAGTCCCAAGTGGTGTTGGCGACGGGATCCCGCGGGCTGACCGAGTGGCAGCAGGAAGGGCTGGTGGCGGCGCCGGTGCCTGCGGACCCCAGCGTCACCGCCGTCCGCGACCCGTACCTCTTCACCTTCCGCGGACAGCGGTATGCCCTCCAGGGGGCGGGGCTGGCATCGGGGCACGCGGCCGTGCTGCTCTACCGCGCGGACCAGCTGAGCCACTGGCGCTACGAGGGCATTTGGTTCACGAGCGAGGATGCCCTGGCGGCCAGGCACCTGCCGGCAGAAATCTGGGAGTGCCCGCAACTGGTCCGGGTGCCGGACTCCTCCGGGGCAGAGACGTGGCTGCTGATGGCCTCCCTCTGGCTCTCGTCCGACTATCACCACCACCCCAACGGCGTGGGCTACCTACTGGGCTCGCTTGCCGAGGACGCCACCACCGGCCTGCCCGTGTTCACCCCGGAGGCAGGCGGCAAAGCCGACCTGGGCCCGGACTTCTACGCCCCTCAGATCCTGTCCCTGCCGGACCGAGCCTTGCTCTGGGGCTGGGCAAACGAGGTTCCGGACCGGGACGGCAGCGCCGGCCGCGACGAGGCGGCCACGGACGCCGCGGGCTGGGCCGGGGTGCTGACCTTTCCGCGGCAACTTGCCGTGCACGGCGGAATCCTCGCCGTCGAACCGGCACCGGAGCTGCGCGGCTACCGCGGGCGGCAACGCGCCAGCGGCGCCGGGGGGACCGTGCACCTGTCCGCGCAGGCCGAGGCAGTGGTCACGGGCGGGGAGGGCCGGATCCGTCTTCTTCTGGCCTCGGAGGCCGGAACCCGGACGATATTCTCGGACACTGTGGCCGGCGGGGACGAGCTGCGGATCTTCGTGGACGGTTCGATCGTGGAGGTCTACCGCCACGGTTCCGTTCCGGCCACGGTGCGTGCCTATCCCGCGCTGGGCGAGGAATGGCGGCTCGAGCTGCCGCATGGAGCGTCCGCGGACGTCTGGGACCTGGAGCAGCCCCGGGCCACGTAGCAAGCTGCCGTCGGGCCGCGGGTAGAGTGCCGCGGGTAGAGTACAGCCATGCCCACCTCTCCCGATCTCCCCGCCGCTTCCGGCCTGAATCCCGGCGGCGTCGAAGAGCTCCTGGATCTTGCCCGGCTGGTGAGCCTGCCCATGCGGGTGAAATTCCGCGGCATCACGCAGCGCGAGGCCCTGCTGCTGCGCGGCCCGCTCGGGTGGGGGGAGTTCTGCCCGTTCCCCGAGTACGGCGACGCCGAGGCCTCCCGCTGGCTCCATGCCGCCCTAGAAGCCGGCTGGCACGGCTTCCCGGACCCCCTGAGGGAAAGCATCCCGGTCAACGCCACCGTTCCCGCGGTTGGCCCGGGCCGGGTACCGGAGATCCTGGCCCGCTTCGGCCGGGTGGACGCCGTCAAGGTCAAGGTGGCCGAGCCCGGACAGACGCTCGACGACGACGCCGCCCGGGTGGCCGCGGTCCGCGCCGCACTGCCGGACGCCGCGATCCGGGTCGACGCGAACGGCGGCTGGGATGTGCCGGCGGCCGTCGAAGCCCTGACGCGGCTGGCCGCCGTCGGACTGGAATACGCCGAACAGCCGGTGCCGGATATCGCCGGTCTGGCGGAGGTACGCCGCCGGCTCCGGGCCGCCGGCGTTCCGGTGCTGATCGCCGCGGACGAGAGCGTGCGCAAGGAAGAGGACCCGCTCAAGGTGGCGCGTGCCGGCGCCGCGGACCTGGTTGTGGTGAAGGTCGCGCCACTCGGGGGAGTGCGGCGCGCCCTCGACATCGTGGCCCGGGCCGGGCTGCCCGCCGTCGTCAGCTCCGCGCTGGACACCTCCGTGGGGATCCGCGCCGGGCTGGCGCTCGCCGCCGCCCTGCCCGAGCTGCCCTACGCATGCGGGCTCGGGACGGTGTCGCTGCTCGCCGCCGATGTCACCCGTGACGCGCTCGTTCCCGACGACGGCGCCATCCGGCTGCGCGACGTCGCGGTGGATCCGGACCTGCTAGCGGAATATGCCGCGCCCCCGGAGCGCAGGGACTGGTGGCTGGACCGGCTCCGGCGTGTGTACGCCGTCCTGGCAGCGTCGACTGCTCCGTAACGGCCCTTTTGAACGCTGAAAACGGCGTTTGCGGAGCAACGGATCCGGGTTTCAGCGGGAATGGTTGAGCGGCAAGTGGTTCGGCGGGAATTGAGAGCGTTCACCCGATTTTCATCTGGGGGACCGCTCCGCGTTGTCCGCCGCTGGCAGGGTGACGGGGACGCATCCCTCTGCCCTGGAAGGTCCCACCCATGTCTGTCTCCTCCGGACGCAAGTTCGCCCTGCTGCCCATGTTGGGCCACACCAAAGGCAAGCGCAGTCCCGTAACGTGCGCGCTCAAGTGCGACAACGCCTGCTCGGGCGAGGTCTGCAACAGCAGCTCCAACGACTACTTCCGCGACATCGCCTCCGCAACGATGTCCCGCCGCTCCGCCCTCGGGTTCGGCGCCGCCGGCGCGCTCGCCGTCGTCTTCGGCAACGCGGTCACCTCCGCGGAACCGGCAACCGCCGCCGCCGGCCCCGGCCTGGCCGCCGCAGCGAAGAAGGGCTTCGGAAAGTCAAAGCTGCAGTTCACCGCCATTGCCCCGGTCGACGCCGCCGTCGACGCGTTCACCGTCCCGGCCGGCTTCAGCTGGCAGCCGATCATCCGCTGGGGCGACCCGCTTTTCAACGACTCGCCCGCCTTCGACGTGGACCGCCAGAGCGCCGCGGCACAGGCCCGGCAGTTCGGCTACAACAATGACTACACGGACATCCTGCCGCTCGACGCCAAGGGCCGCCGTGCCGTGCTCTTCACCAACCACGAGTACACCAACGAGAACATCATGCTCCCGGCCGGCTTCGACGCCGCGGAGACCCGGGCCATCGGCCGCGCCGCCCACGGTCTCACCGTCGTCGAGCTGGAGCGCAAGAACAAGAACCAGCCCTGGCGCTACGTCAAGGGCGCGCCGCTGAACCGCCGCTTCCTGAGCGACACCAGCTACGAACTCACCGGCCCAGCCGCCGGCTCCGCCCTGGTCAGCACCATTGCCGACCCGGCCGGACGGACCATCAAGGGCACCCTGGGCAACTGCTCCGGCGGCACCACCCCCTGGGGCACCATCCTCTCCGGCGAGGAGAACTTCAACGGCTACTTCGTGTCCGCCGGAACGTCCGCCGAGGACAAGCGCTACGGCCTCACCAGTAAACCCACGGCCCGCCAGTGGGAGCTCGACGACCCCCGCTTCGATACCCGCAACCCGGGTTATGCCAACGAGAGCAACCGGTTCGGCTGGATCGTAGAAGTGGACCCGCAGGATCCGACGTCGACGCCGAAGAAGCACTCCGCGATGGGCCGTTTCAAGCACGAGGGCGCCAACGTCATCGTGGCCGCCTCCGGGCACGTCGTCGCCTACATGGGGGACGACGAGCGCTTCGACTACCTCTACAAGTTCGTTTCCAAGGACAAGTACCGGCCCGGGACGACGGCGGCCGACCGCCGGCACAACATGTCGCTGCTCTCCGCGGGAGACCTCTTCGTGGCCAAGTTCAGCGGCGACTCCCCGGCGGCCGAGATCGACGGCTCCGGAAAGCTGCCGTCCGACGGCGCCTTCGACGGGGCCGGCGAATGGCTCCCGCTGGTGGTGAGCGGCAAGTCCATGGTGCCCGGCATGTCGGTCGAGGAAGTCCTGGTCTACACCCGCCTCGCCGCGGACAAGGTCGGCCCCACCAAGATGGACCGCTGCGAGGACGTCCAGCCGAGCCTGCACACCGGCAAGGTCTACGTGGCCTGCACCAACAACACGGACCGCGGCAAGACCGGCAAGGAGGGCGCCATCGAGGTCAACCCGCGCACGCTGAACCGTGACGGGCACATCGTGGAAATCACCGAGACCGGGGACCAGACCTCCACGAAGTTCAACTGGAACCTGCTGATGGTCTGCGGCGATCCGGCCAAGAACACCTCCGCGTACTTCGCCGGCTTCCCGGCCAGCCAGGTCTCGCCGATCTCCTGCCCGGACAACCTGGCCTTCGACTCGGTGGGCAACCTGTGGATCTCCACCGACGGCGCGCCCTCGACCACCGGGTACGCCGACGGGCTCTTCAAGGTCACGCTGGCCGGACCGGAGCGAGGCCGCGTGGAGCAGTTCCTTGCCGTGCCGCGCGACGCCGAGACCTGCGGCCCTATCGTCCACGACGAGGAACGGCACGTCTTCGTCGCCGTGCAGCACCCCGGTGAGGAGGGCTCGTTCGAGGCCCAGCACTCGGCCTTCCCGGACTACGTCGCCGCCGGCGCTGCGCCGAAGGCCGGCCAGGCCCGCGTTCCGCGGCCGTCCGTGGTCCAGGTCTTCCGCACCGACGCCTGACGCACCCCCTCCCTCCCTCTCTCCCGACGCCCCCTCAGATCCGGCGGGTTCCGGGGTGACGCTCCCTCACGTTTGGCGGGTTTTTGGGTGACGCTCCCTCACGTCTGGCGGGTTTTTGGGTGACGCTCCCTCACGTCTGGCTCTTCGGTGGCCGGATGTGAGGGAGCGTTGGGGGTGGGGTGGCCGGATGTGAGGGAGCGTTTGCGTTTGTTCTGCCGGATGTGAGGGAGCGTCCGGGGGTGTGCGGAACTGATAATTTGAACAGTGTGAATAATCCGGCCGAATTGGTTGTCCCCAGAGTCCAGGCAGCTATTGCCCACGCGTTCGGCGAGGAGTTCCGCGAGACGGATCCGGTGATCCGGCCCTCCCAATTCGCGGACATCCAGATCAACGCCGCGATGGCCCTCGCCAGGAAGGTCGGCCTGCCGCCGCGCGACGCCGCCGCCCGGATCGTGGAGGCCCTGGACCTCGACGGGGTCTGCAGCCTCGTGGAGATCTCCGGCCCCGGCTTCATCAACCTCACCTTCGACGGCACCTGGATTGAGGAACTGCTCAACGCTCCGGTGCCCGCCGGCGGAAGCGAGCGGCCGACGCCGCTGCACCGCGTCGTCGTCGACTATTCCTCCCCGAACGTGGCCAAGGAAATGCACGTCGGGCACCTGCGTACCACCGTGGTGGGGGACAGCATCGTGCGCGTGCTCGAGGCGCTCGGCCACACCGTGATCCGGCAGAACCACATCGGCGACTGGGGCACCCCGTTCGGCATGCTGATCGAACACTGGCTCGAGGTGGGGGAGGACTCACCCGAGGCCGCCCTGCTGGTCGATGACCCGAGCGCGTTCTACCAGGCCGCGCGGGCGAAGTTCGACGCCTCGGCCGCGGACCCGGACGGCTTCGCCACCCGCGCCCGGCTCCGCGTGGTGGCCCTGCAGGGCGGGGACCCGGAAACATTCGCCGTCTGGCAGCGGCTCGTGGCGCAGTCGAAGCGCTACTTCAACGCGATCTACGCGATGCTCGGCATCAGCCTCACCGACGACCACATCGCCGGCGAGAGCTCCTACGACGCGCATCTGGCACAGCTGTGCCAGGAACTCGAAGAGCGCGGCATCGCCCGGATCAGCGAGGGCGCGCTCTGCACCTTCCCCGCCGGCTTCACCGGACGCGACGGCGACCCCTTGCCGCTGATCATCCGGAAGTCCGACGGCGGCTACGGCTACGGCACCACCGACCTCGCGACCATCCGCTACCGGGTCCGCGAACTCGAGGCGGACCGGGTGCTGTACGTCGTGGGCGCCCCGCAGAATGTGCACCTGCGCATGGTGATGGCGACGGCCCGCGACGCCGGCTGGCTGCCTGACACGGTCGAGGCCACCCACGTCCAGATCGGCAATGTGCTCGGCGAGGACGGCAAGATCCTCAAGTCCCGCGCCGGCAACCCGGTCAAGCTGATGGCGCTGCTGCAGGAGGCCGTGGACCGGGCCCGCGCCGTCATTGACGCCAGCCGTCCCGAACTCAGCGAGGCCGAGCGGGCGGTCACGGCCCGGCAGGTGGGCATCGGCGCCGTCAAGTACGCGGACCTCTCCACCGGCCATGACACCGAGTACGTCTTCGACTTCGACCGGATGCTCGCGCTGACCGGCAACACCGGCCCGTATGTCCAGTACGCCGCCGCCCGGATCCGCTCAATCCTGCGAAAGGCGGGGGTGCTGGAGCAGCATCTGGCGGGCAGCGGCGCAAGCGCCACCACCGGAACCGGCGCCACCACCAGCGCGCCCGCGCCAGCCCCCGCGGCGACCGTCGCCGTCGTCGAGCCCGCCGAACGCGCGCTGGCCCTGCACCTGCTCGAATACGACGCCACGCTGCAGAAAGTCGGCGAGCTGCTCGAACCGCACCGGCTGTGCGCCTACCTGTTCGAGCTCGCGCAGCTGTTCACTTCCTTCTACGACCAGTGCCCCGTGCTCAAGGCCGATGAGACGGTCCGGGAATCGCGGCTGGCCCTGTGCGGGCTGGTCCTGCGGCGCCTCTCCAGCGGCCTGGACCTGCTGGGCATCGAGACGCCGGAGAACATGTGAGCCCGGCCGGGGACCCGGACGTTCCTGCCCACGGCGGCCTTGGCGCCGTTGAGGCCGCACGGATGGCCGTCGCGGCCTTGATCGGCTCCGGCGTGCGCTACGTCGTGGTGGCGCCGGGGTCCCGTTCGGCGCCGATGGCCTACGCCCTTGCCGAGGCCGACGCCGCCGGCCGGGTGGAGTTGCTGGTCCGGATCGACGAACGCGACGCCGGGTTCACCGCGCTGGGTCTGGCCCTGGCCACCGGCGCTCCCGCGGCCGTGCTGACCACCTCGGGCACCGCCGTCGGGAACCTGATGCCGGCCGTGATGGAGGCCAATCATGCGGCCGTGCCGCTCGTGGTCCTCTCGGCCGACCGGCCCGAGGAGCTCCGCGGCACCGGGGCCAACCAGACCACCGTGCAGCCGGACCTCTTCGGCGAGCATGTCCGCTTCGCCGCCGACGTGCCTGCGGGCGACAACCCGCTCCGCGCCGTCGAGACCGCCCTGAGCGCTGCCACCGGCGCCTTCGCGGACATCCCTCCCGGGCCGGTGCAGCTCAACCTCGCGTTCCGCGACCCTCTCATCCCGGCGCCCGGCGACGGACTGGGCGAAGCCTCCGGCCGCCGGGTTTACCAGGCCGCGCGGCATCCCCTCGCCCTGGACTTCCCGGCAGCGTCCGCGGCGCTGCCGGAGCGGCGCACCGTGGTCCTGGCCGGGCACGACGCCGGCCCGGTCGCCGAGGCATTCGCCCGCGCGCACGGCCTGCCGCTGCTCGCCGAGCCCTCCTCCAACGCCAGGTTCGGCCCGAACGCGGTGGGGCCTTACCGGCTGCTGCTGGAGCACTTCGGCCCGGAATCCAGCCAGCCGATCGAACGCGTGGTGCTGTTCGGCCGCCCGACGCTGTCCCGGCCGGTGTCCGCCCTGCTGGCCCGCGCCGATGTCCCGTCCGCGCTCTACCAGCCGGTTCCGGTGGCCTGGTACGAGCCCGGCCGCCGCACGGAACTGCCGCTGGAGACCCTCGCGGACTTGGCCGACTTCGCCGGCCGGGGCCCGGCCGCCTGGCTCGACGCGTGGCTGCTGGCCGGCGCCGCCGCGCAGCACGCCCTGGACCTGGTGCTTGCCGGATCCGCCGCAACCGGTCCCGCCGTCGGCGCACTGGTCTGGGAACACGTCCGCGGTCAGCTCGTCCTGGGTTCCTCCAACGGGATCCGCGACGTCGACCTTGCCGGAGCTCCACAGCAGGAGCCACAGGCCACCGTCTTCGCCAACCGAGGCCTCGCCGGGATCGACGGCACCCTCGCGACAGCCACCGGCATCGCGGCCGGCGGCCGGCAGGAAACCACCGTGCTGCTGGGCGATGTGACCTTCCTGCACGACGCCGGCGGCCTGCTGCTGGGCGCGGGGGAGACCGTGCCGGACCTGCGGATCGTGGTCCTGAACGACGCCGGCGGGGCCATCTTCGGGCTCCTTGAGCACGGCGCCGTCGAGCAGTCGGGCCGCTACGGCACCGCCGTCGAGCGCCTCTTCGGCACCCCGCACACGGTGGACATTGCCGCCCTCGCCGCCGCGTACGGCGTCGCACATCGCGCGGTGACCACGACGGCTGACCTCGCCGCGGTGCTGGCCGAGCCCGTGGCGGGCCGCAGCATCATTGAAGTGCGCACCGATCGCCGCGGCCTCCGCGAGCTGCATGGGCGCATCCGTACGGCCGTGAACGCCGCGGTAACCGGGGTCCTGGGCGCGTAGTTTGCCGCCACGAAGAAGGACAGCCGCTACGTGGGACCACGTAGCGGCTGTCCAAAATCGGCGCAGGAATTGAACCCGGCTACAGCACCCGGCTCAGGAACTCCTTGGTGCGGGCGTGCTGCGGGTTGGACAGCACCTCGCGCGGGTCGCCTGATTCGACGACGACGCCGCCGTCCATGAACGTCAGCCGGTCGCCGACCTCGCGGGCGAAACCAATTTCGTGGGTCACCACGATCATGGTCATGCCGGATTTCGCAAGGTCCTTCATGACGTTCAGGACGTCGCCCACCAGCTCCGGATCCAAGGCAGAGGTGGGCTCGTCGAAGAGCATCAGTTCGGGCTCCATGGCCAGGGCGCGCGCGATCGCCACCCGCTGCTGCTGTCCGCCGGACAACTGCGAGGGGTAGTGGCCGGCCCGGTCCGCGAGACCCACCCGCTCCAGCAGCTCGTATGCCCGCTTCCGGGCAGCTTCCTTCGACTGGCCCTTGACCTGGACCGGTGCTTCCATGATGTTCTGCAGCGCGGTCTTGTGCGGGAACAGGTTGAAGCGCTGGAAGACCATGCCGATTTCGCGGCGCTGGGCAGCGATTTCCTTGGTCTTCAAGTCGTGCAACCGGCCATTGACCTCTCGGTAGCCGATCAGGTCGCCGCCCACGGAGATCCGGCCGGCGCTAATGGTTTCCAGCAAGTTGACGCAGCGCAGCATGGTTGATTTGCCGGACCCGGACGGTCCGATCACGACGGAGACTTCGCCCTGGTTGACCGTCAGGTCGATGCCGCGCAGCACGTGGTGCTGGCCGTAGAACTTGTGCAGGCCTTCGATCTTGACCAGCGGCTTTTCTGCGGTGATCGTCATCGTGCACTCTCCTCGGGGAAGTCCGTCTCAATCGAGCGCTTGACATCGGCGCCGCCGCCAGCGGCCTTGACAGCGCCGGGGTTTACCGTTGCCGGAGCCAGGTTGTCCACGCCCTTGCCGTAGTACGCCTCGACGTAGTGCTGGCCGACCATCAGGATGCTAGTGACCAGCAGGTACCAGAAAGCGGCCACGATCAAGAGCGGGATGGGGAGGTAGATCCGGTTTGCTAGGGCGTTGGTGGCGAAGGTCAGGTCCAGGGTGAACGGCACAGCCAGGACCAGTGAGGTGGTCTTGAGCATGCCGATGGTTTCGTTGCCTGTGGGAGGCACGATAATCCGCATGGCCTGTGGCAGGATGATCCGCCACATGATTTTGCCCTTGGACATTCCGAGTGCCTCGGCCGCCTCCGTCTGGCCCTTGTCCACGGACTTCAGGCCGGCCCGGAAGATCTCTGCCAGGTAGGCTGACTCGTTCAGGCCGAGGCCGAGGATTGCCGGGATCAGCCCCTTGCTGGGATCCGACAACGCATACCTGAACAGCTCCGGCCCGAACGGGATGCCCAGCGTGATGGCCGGGTAGAGCACTGTTACGAGCCCCCAGAACAGCAGCTGGGTGTACACCGGGGTGCCGCGGAAGAACCAGACCCAGAGCCAGGCGGTGTAGCGCAGGACCGGGTTGTCCGACTGCCGCATGACAGCCAGCAGGATGGCCAGGACAATGGCCAGGACCATGGACGTGACCGTCAGGAGCAGGGTCCAGCCAACGCCTTGGACCACTTTCACGTCCAGGATGTAGGTTGCGACGACGTCCCAGCGGAAGTTGGGGTTCGTGAAGGCGCTCTGCACCAGAAGCAGCAGGGCGCCGCCGATGATCACGGCGCTGATCCAGCGGCCGGGGTGCCGCACCGGGACGGCCTTATTCAGGACCGGTGCGGTGCTGTCCTGCTGGGATTTCATCGCTGCGCTTGACGAGTGGTCGGTGTCGGGCAGACTCAAGAGCCGGCCGCCGGGTTGACCTCGGACTTGCTGATGGCACCGTCAGCGGCGCCCCAGCTCTCAAGAATCTTCTTGTAGGAGCCGTCAGCCATCAGCTTGGTCATGGTCTTCTGGATCAGCTCGGCCAGCGCGGTGTCGGACTTGGCCACGGCGATGCCCTGGGGTGCGGCATCGTAGACGTCGCCCAGCTTTTCCAACTGACCGTTGGTCTGGGTGATGGCGTAACCGGTGATCGGGGAATCCGCCGCCATGGCGTCGATGCTTCCGTTGACCAGGCGGGTGGTGATGTCGGTCTGGTTCTTGAGCGTTACGACGTCGATCGGCTTTTTGCCGGCGGCCGTGCACTTCTTGTTGCGGCCCGAGACGTCCGGATCCTCCTGGATGGTGCCGGTCTGCACGCCGACGGACTTACCGCACAGGTCATCGAGGGAGACCTTCTTCGGGTTGCCCTTCTGGACTGCCCACGCGGTGCCGGCCTGGTAGTAGCTGACCAGGTTGACTGCACCCAGGCGCTCTTTGTTGATGGTGAAGGAGGAGATGCCGAGGTCGTACTTCGGGCCAAGCGCCGGGAGGATGCCGGTGAATTCCGCTGTCTGGACCTGGACCTTCAGCCCGAGGGTCGCACCGATCGCCTTGGCGATGTCGACGTCGTAGCCCACCGGGGTCTGGCCGTCGGTGCCGAGGGACTCAGCCGGGGCGTAGCTGGTGTCCGAGCCGACAGTCAGGGTTCCCTTGGACTTGATGGCCGCCGGGACCATGGCCGCCAGGGAGTCGTCCTTCTGCACCGTCGCGGGGTCGAAGCTCGCGGACGCGGCGCCGGAAGGCGCGGGCGCGCCGCCGGTACCCGTCTCGGAGGCGTTGGTGCAGCCCGAGAGGGCGAGGGCGCCGATGGCAAGGACGGTAGCGGCCGTGAGCTTAGGGCCGCTCAGGAGCGAACGGGAGATCTGCATTTTTCTTACCTTTTGTTGCAGGGGATGCGAAAACTAAGTCGGTTTATAGTGTATCGCCGAACAAGAGATGTACGTCACAGAAAACTTAGTTTCACTATTGGATAACTAAAGGGCGTCGAAATGCAAGGTTACCGGCGGGGTGCTTGTCTGTAATCCCGGATTTGGCGGACGCGCCACAGACGCCACAGACGCCTGCAAAGCCTGTCGTTAGCCGGGGAGTCAGCCGGTCGTGACCGGGAGTTAGCTGCTGATCCCGAGGGATTCCAGCATGGGGCGGAACTTGGCCCAGGTTTCCGCCAGTTCGGCCTCGGGCACGGAACCCTCGACGACGCCGCAGCCGGCGTAGAGCCGGACGTTGTCCGGGCCCTCGATGACCGCCCCGCGCAGGGCGATGCCCCACTCACCGTTGCCGGCGGCGTCGAGCCAGCCGACCGGCCCCGCGTACGGGCCGCGGTCCAGGTGCTCGAGCTTGCGGATGAGGGCGCCGGCCACGGTGGTGGGGGTGCCGCAGACCGCCGCCGTGGGGTGCAGGGCGTTGATCAGCGCCAGGCAGGTGGGGACGTGCCCCTCCACCTCGGTCAGTTCGGCTTTGACGTCGGAGGCCAGGTGCCAGACGTTCGGCAGTTCCAGGATGAACGGCTCGCTGTGGGCGTTCATGGCCTCGGAGAAGGGCGCCAGCTGGGTGGTGAGGGATGCGATGGCGATGTCATGCTCATGCCGCTGCTTCTCGGAGCCGGCCAGTACGCGCTCGGCGAACTCCAGCGGCGAGCCGGCCATTCCCTCGGCGTCGCGGCGGTCCAGGGTGCCGGCCAGGACGCGGGCCTGCGCCGTGCGGCCCTCCACCTGGATCAGCATTTCCGGGGTGGAGCCCACCAGCCCGTCGACGCCGTAGGTCCAGCACTCGCGGTACCGGACGGCGAGCTGGCGGAGGATTTCGGCGGCGTTCACGCCGTCGGGGAGGGTGGCGACAATGTCGCGGGCCAATACGAGCTTTTCCAGCGCCCCGGTGCGGATCTCGGCGACGCCCTCAGCGACTGCCGCCATCCACTCCGCCTCGCTGAGCGAGCCGGTGCTCAGTTTGGCTTCCCGCGCGGACGGCCGTGCCGGTGCACCGGGCGCGTCCAGCCAGCGGCGCAGGGCGGCGCGGGCGCCCGCCTCGGTGAGCTCGCCGTCGTCGAACGTGAGCTGGGTGAGCCAGGCGTTGCCGTCGCGCAGGCCCACCACGATTTCGGGGACGATCAGCCGGGAGGAGTGCTCTGAAACCTTGGAGAAGGCGAAGGAGCCAAAGGCCACCGGTCCCGTGCCCGGGCCGCCGACGGCGTCGTCGATCTCCGCTTCCAGCACCAGGTGCCGCCACCAGATGTCCGCCTCGAGGAACCGTTCGGGGCCGGTGGCGGTGAACCTTGCCACCTCGCCGAAACCGACCAGCCCGGCCTCCCGCCGCGTCCAGCAGAGCACGTCGTCACGGACCAGAAACGATGGCAGCCCCCCGGGGAATGAATCTGCATCGAGGGGGACTGTCAGAGTCCTGATAATTCTGCTAAGGGGCGCGCTCGTCATGATGAGACAACACTACTCCCGCCGCGCGCCGCGCCCCGGCCGGGCCGGTGGTTAGGGGGTGCGTCGAAGATTTGAGACAATAACGGGGTGAACCGAGCATCCTTGGATAAGCGTCCGGACGAAGTGGCCACGATGTTTGACGACGTCGCCCCCAAATACGACGTCGTCAATGACGTCCTGTCGATGGGACAGACGCGCCGCTGGCGCCGGATCGTGGTCGAGGCCATGGATGTGAAGGCCGGCCAGCGCGTGCTGGACCTGGCCGCCGGGACCGGCACGTCCAGCGAGCCCTATGCCGACGCCGGCATCGACGTCATCGCCTGCGACTTCTCCCTCGGCATGCTCAAGGTCGGCAAGCGCCGCCGCCCGGACATCGATTTCATCGCCGGGGATGCCACCCGCCTGCCCTTCGCGGACAACAGCTTCGACGCCAGCACGATCTCCTTCGGCCTGCGCAACGTCAACGAGCCGAAGAAGGCCCTCGCCGAGATGCTCCGGGTCACCAAGCCCGGCGGCCGGCTGGTCATCGCCGAGTTCTCCCAGCCCGTGGTGCCGCTCTGGCGCACCATGTACACCGAGTACCTGATGCGCGCGCTGCCCGCGATCGCCGTCAAGGTCTCCTCCAACCCGGACGCCTACGTCTACCTCGCCGAGTCCATCCGCGCCTGGCCGGACCAGGACCACCTTGCCGCCTGGCTGCAGGAAGCCGGCTGGGAGTCCGTGACGTACCGCAACCTCAGCGGCGGAATTGTTGCCGTCCACCGCGCCCAGAAGCCTGCCGGCCCCGGAACCGACCCGGCCGCGGGTGCGAAGGCGCTGGCAAACCACACCGGACCCGTGGCCAAGCTGCGCCGCAACATCACCCGGCCCGAACGTTAGCTGACAGCTGCCGTGAAAGTACTGATCGTCGGGGCTGGTCCGGCAGGATCCACCGCCGCGTTCTACCTTGCCCAGGCCGGCCTCGATGTCACGGTCCTGGAGAAGACGAGCTTTCCGCGTGAAAAGGTCTGCGGCGACGGACTCACCCCGCGCGCGGTCCGCGAGATCCAGAAGCTCGGCCTGCCGCACCCGGAATCCGAGGGGTGGCGGCGGAACAAGGGCCTGCGGCTCATCGCCGGGGGCCGCACCATTGAACTGCCCTGGCCCGAGGTCTCCGACTTCCCGCAGTACGGCCTGATCCGCACCCGCCTCGGCTTCGACGAGGAACTGGCCCGGCATGCCCAGTCCGCGGGCGCCGTCGTCCTGGAACGCCACAGCGTCACCGAGGCGCTCCGCTCCGAGGACGGCCGCGTCACCGGCGTCCGGGCCGCGCTGCTGGACGACACCGGCCGCAAGACCGGCGAAACGCGGGACTTCGACGCCGACGTCGTCCTCGCCGCCGACGGGAACTCCACCCGCACCGCCGTGTCGCTCGGCATCCAGAAGCGCGACGACCGGCCGCTGGGTGTGGCCGTGCGCACCTACTTCACCAGCCCGCGGCACGACGACGACTGGATGGAAGGCTGGCTGGAGCTCCCCGGTAAGGACGGCAGGCTGCTGCCCGGCTATGGCTGGGTGTTCGGCGTCGGCGACGGCACCTCGAATGTGGGCCTGGGCATCCTGAACTCCTCCAAGGAGTTCGGCAAGCTCGACTACAAACAGGTCCTGCGCGAATGGACCGCCGGGATGCCCGCCGAGTGGGGCTTCGCGCCGGAAAACCAGGTTGGCGAGATCCGTGGCGCAGCGCTGCCGATGGGCTTCAACCGCACCCCGCACTACTCACCGGGCGTGCTCCTGCTCGGCGACGCCGGGGGGATGGTTTCCCCGTTCAACGGCGAGGGCATCTCCTACGCCATGGAATCCGCGCGCTTCGCCGCCGAGTTCATCATCGACACCGCGGCGCGTTCGGCCTCGGCCGCCTGGAGCGGGGCCGACGCCGATGCCCACCTGGCCGGCTATGCGGACTATGTGCGGGACCAGTGGGGTTCGCACTTCACGCTGGGCCGGGCCTTCGCGGCGCTGATCGGCAAGCCGGCCGTGATGAAACTGGCCCTGCGGACGGGCATGCCCATCCCCGTGCTGATGAAGTTCGTCGTCCGGCTGCTGGCGAACCTGACCGACCCTTCAGCCAAGGGGACCGAGGACCGGATGATCCGCGTCCTCGAGGCCCTAGTCCCGGCGACATCCAACAACCGGCCCGTTACAGACTCAAATCCGCGGATTCCGCAACAAAAAGTTAGGGTTAACCCGTGACCAACTCTGCAGACCAAAGCTGGACGCACGCCGGACACGGCCTGCCGAGCGCCGAACCCAGTCTCAACACCACCGCCATCGCCACCGGCCTGCAACTGCCGGCGGGCTTCGCCGCGATTGCCGGCGACCCGGAACTCGGCCCGGCCATCACCACCAACCTCGCGCGCGTGGAAAAGAAGCTGCGCGAGGCCATCGCCAACTCGGATCCGCTGGCGGACGCGACCTCCCGCCACCTCGTGGAGGCCGGCGGCAAGCGCATCCGGCCGCTGCTGACCCTGCTCTGCGCACACCTCGGCGACGCCTCACTTCCGGCCGTCGTGCAGGCCGCCGTCGTCGTTGAACTGACGCACCTGGCCACGCTGTACCACGACGACGTGATGGACTCGGCCCCGTTCCGACGCGGCGCCCCCACCGCACACGAGGTCTGGGGCAACTCCGTAGCAGTTCTGACCGGTGACCTCATCTTCGCCCGCGCCTCGATCCTGGTCTCCGAGCTCGGTTCCCGCGCGCTCGGCATCCAGGCCCGCACCTTCGAACGGCTCTGCCTGGGCCAGCTGCACGAGACCGTCGGCCCGCGGCCGGACGAGGACCCGGTGGCGCACTACCTCTCCGTCATCGCGGACAAAACCGGCTCCCTGGTGGCAGCTTCCGGCCAGCTCGGCGCCATCTTCGCCAACGCCGACCCGGCTTATGAGTCGCTGCTGGTCGAATACGGCGAGAAGGTGGGCGTCGCCTTCCAGCTCGCCGACGACGTCATCGACGTCACGGGCGTCAAGGTCAAGTCCGGCAAGTCGCCCGGCACCGACCTGCGCGAAGGCGTGCCCACGCTGCCGGTGCTGCTGTTGCGCAAGGCAGCGGACGACGGCGACCACTCCGCCGTCGAGCTGTTGCAGCTCATCGACGGCGACCTGAGCTCCGATGAAGCCCTCGCCGCCGCCGTCGCCGGCCTGCGCGAACACCCCGTCACCGCCGAATCGTGGACCGTGGCCCGCGCCTGGGCCGACGAGGCCATTGCCGCCCTGGCGCCGCTGCCCGAAGGCGTGGTCAAGGATTCGCTGACCAGCTTCGCGCACGCCGTGGTGGACCGCAGCAGCTAGGGTCCGCCGGCGGAACCTGCCGCCTCGTCCCGGTGCCTGGACTTAAACGGAATGGCCCCGGTTCCTCACAACGTTACGAGTCGTCCGTTGTGCGGAACCGGGGCCATTTCTCCGTTCGCATCAGATCCACCGGAGGCATTTGGTGAACCCATGAACAACAATATGACAGGTGTGTCACATTGTCTAGTGGATCTGTAAATTGATTGTCACGGGTTTTGCGGTTGGTGGGCGGCGGACTTTCCCCGCTTATCGTCGCCGGGGGCGTCGGACGACCGGCGAGTCGTGCCGACCCGCCGTCGGGCACCTCCGAACCCGGGGAGAATCCGCCCCGGACTTGTCCACATAGGACCCGGAAGGCCGCCGTGCAATGGGCGCGGGCGGGTCCACTTGAGGCGTGGATGTCACGACGTACATGAAATTTGCCGGCTCCGTTGCGCGGACCGGAACGTTGCTTCAGGCAGGATTCCGGGAACGGGGCATCCTCAACTCGCTTGCCTCGGGGGAGCTCATGCGGCTGCGGCACGGTGTCGTTGCGTTGCCGGGCGCGGCGCCGGACCTGGTGGCCGCGGTTTTGAACAACGGGGTGCTCACCTGTGTCTCGGCGGCTGGCCACCACAGGCTTTGGAGACTCCACGAACCGGAGCGGCTGCACCTCCTGTGCCGCCACGGTTCGGCGTCGGGTGTGATCATCCACCGCGGGAGCCTGGTCCCGCCCGAATTCCCGAGGCCCGTGGCGGGGCTGACGGATACGCTGCTGCACGCCCTCCGATGCCGGCCGCCCGTGGAATCCGCCGTCATGGTGGAAAGCGCGCTGCTGCAGGGACGCACCACGCTCGACTACCTTCGGCGGCGTCTTCCGGGCAACCGCAACGGCTCAGCCCGGGCGGTGCTGGACCTGGTGGACGGTTCGGCAGGATCCGCGATCGAGGTGGTAGCCAGGATCTTGTTCCGAAGTGAGGGGATCTTCACGCAGACCCAGGTGGACCTACCCGGCATCGGGATCGTGGATTTCCTGCTGGAGGGGTTCCTCATCGTGGAGATCGACGGCGGCACACACTTGGAGCCCGCGCAGGTAAAGAAAGACCGCCGACGGAACAACGCCAGCACCCTGACCGGGTACGCGGTGCTGCGCTATGGCTACCAGGACGTCGTTTTCAACCCGGAGAAGATCGTCGCGGAGGTCTGGCAGGTGCTGCGGGGCAGGGTCGTCCGCTGAATCTCCCCATGTTTGGGCAGCCTGGCCCGGGATGGACCGGCGGTTCTGCACAACACGCCGGCAGTCCGGCTCAAACCTGGGGAAACCCCGCAGCCACGAAGGCCCACCCCGGCAACGGGTGCCTAGTCTTCGTCCTCGTCGTTGAAGGCCCACTCGAACATGTCGAAGACGAATTCGGAGAACGTGCCTTCCTCGCTCTTCCACTGGCCGCGGGCGTTGTTGCGGCGGTACACGATCGGGTCCGGGATGCCGAGGTCGCCCACGCGGAAGCCCCACGTGAACTGCTCTTCCTCGTCCTCGAGGAACATCAGGAAGCCTTCGTCGTCGACCTCAAGCTCCTCGGGGTCCCAGAAGTAGTGGTAGGCCTCCATGAGGTCCTCGCAGCCGCCAAGGGCCAGATAGAACTCCCGCAGGACCAGCGGGACCTGGAATTGATGCTCGGCCAGGGCTGCATCCAGCTCCTCCGCCGGCAACCCGTCCTCTTCCTGCCATTCGTCTTCGAGATACTTCGGAACAAGCGCACGGAACTTCTCGAGGAACATGTCAGTCATGCTCTTATCCTAGCTAATCCGAGGGGCCGGTTTCGGCCGCGTCCGCGCCCCGCCGGTGCCAGCCGCGGACCGCCAGCGGCGCGTACCAATGGCGCCGCCAGGCGGTGACGCGGAACGCGAAAACTATGGCCGCCACGGCGCTGGCCGTCAATGCCGTGAACACCCCGGTGACGGACAGCACCACCGTCAACGTTGCCCCCGCGAACGCGGGCAGGGCGTAGATGTCCTTGGGGTTGAAGAGCTGCGGCACCTCATTGGCGGTGATGTCCCGCAGCAGGCCGCCGCCCACCGCCGTCGTGACGCCCAGAAGAACCGCCGCCACCGGATGCATCCCGGCGGCGAGGGCCTTCAGGCTGCCCGTGATGCAGAACAGGGCGAGGCCGCCGGCGTCGAAGAGGACTAGCAGCGAGGTGAAGCGCTGGACACTCGAGAAGAGGAAATACACCAGCACCGTGGCGAGCAGCGGTGGAACGAGGTACGCCGGGTTGGTGAAGGCCGCCGGTGGTCCCGAGTGGATGATGATGTCGCGGATGACGCCGCCGCCCAGGCTCACCACCGAGGCCAGCAGCAGGGACCCCACAATGTCGAACTGCTTCCGCGCCGCGAGCAGCGAGCCGGAGACCGCGAAGAAGAAGACGCCGGCGAGGTCCAGCCAGACCATAACGAGGCTGAAGGAGAAAGTCATGGGGCGTCCCGGTCGGTTGCAGGGGGCGGATAGGGCGGCTCCAAGGTTACGCTAACGCCTATGAATAGCCCCATCCTGATCGCCTGCGCCCACGGCACCTCCAGCCCACAGGGGGCCGCGGAAGTCAATGCCCTGCGGGCCGGGATCGCCGCGCTGCGTCCCGGGCTCGACGTCCGCGAAGCCTACGTCGATGTTCAGGACCCGGATCTGCCGGCTGTGGTGGCGGGGCTCCCGGCGGGGGAGGCCGCCGTCGTCGTGCCGCTGCTGCTCAGCGTCGGGTACCACGTGAAGGTGGACATCGCCCGGGCCGTGGCCAGCCGGCCCGGCACCCTCGCCGCGGCGCCGCTGGGACCGGACCCGCGCCTCGCTGCCCTGCTGGACCAGCGGCTCCGAGAGGCCGGCGTGACCGACAACGACGCCGTAATCCTCGCCGCCGCAGGGTCCTCCGACGCCACCGCCGCGGAAAACGTGGAGGAGCTCGCGGGCCAGCTGCGCGCGCTCCGTTCCAACCGGATCGTGGCAGCCTACGGCGCCTCGGCGACCCCGTCGGTGCCCGAGGCCGTGGCCATGCTCCGCGAGGAAGCCGCGGGAGGCGCCGGCGCAGGGCTCTCGGCCGGGGCGGTGGACCTGGGCGGCCGCGTGGTCATCGCCTCCTATCTGCTGGCCCCGGGCTTCTTCCACGACCAGCTCGCCAAGGCCGGCGCGGACCTGGTCACCGCGCCGCTGCTGCCCTCCCCGGTCCTCGCCGAGATCGCACTCGCGCGGTACGACGAGGCAGTTGCCCGCGGCGCTTCATGACGAAATATTGCCCAAGGTGACCCCGCGTTTCTGACCCTTTGTGGCGCCATTCCGGCCACCCCTACAGTCGATCCATGACTGATACAGCTCTAGCCGGAGCGTCCCCGGACCAGGCTGCCAAAGGCCGCGCCAAACGACCCTCCCGCCCCGCCGCCAAGCCGCACGGGCAGTGGAAGGTAGACGGTACCGAGCCGCTGAACGCCAACGAAACCTGGAAACAGGAAGACAACGGCCTGAACGTCCGCGAGCGTATCGAGTCGGTCTACGCCAAGCACGGCTTCGACTCGATCGACGGCACGGACCTGCACGGCCGCTTCCGCTGGTGGGGCCTCTACACCCAGCGCAAGCCAGGGATCGACGGCGGCAAGACCGCCACCCTGGAGCCGCACGAACTCGAAGACAAATACTTCATGCTCCGCGTCAGGATCGACGGCGGAGCCCTCACCACCGAACAGCTGCGCGTCATCGGCCGGATCTCCGTGGACTTCGCCCGCGGCTCCGCCGACCTCACCGACCGGCAGAACATCCAGCTGCACTGGATCCGCGTCGAGGACGTCCCTGAAATCTGGCGCCGCCTCGAAGCCGTGGGACTGTCCACCACCGAGGCCTGCGGCGACGTGCCCCGCGTGATCCTCGGCTCCCCGGTGGCCGGCATCGCCAAGGACGAGATCATCGACCCCACGCCGCTGATCCAGGAACTCGCCGAGCGGTTCATCGGCGATCCGGAACTGGCCAACCTGCCGCGCAAATTCAAGACCGCCATCACCGGCCACCCCAGCCAAGACGTGGTCCATGAGATCAACGACGTCGCCCTGGTGGGCCTGGTCCACCCCGAACTCGGCCCCGGCTACGACCTCTGGGTGGGCGGCGCCCTCTCCACCAACCCGATGCTCGGCAAACGGCTCGGCGCCTTCGTCCGGCCGGAGCAGGCCGCCGACGTCTGGCTCGGCGTCACCAGCATCTTCCGCGACTACGGCTACCGGCGGATGCGCACCAAGGCCCGGCTGAAGTTCCTGCTGGCCGACTGGGGGCCGGAGAAGTTCCGCCAGGTCCTCGAGGACGAATACCTCGGCTACAAGCTCAGCGACGGCCCGGCCGCCCCGAAACCGGCCACGCCCGGTGACCACATCGGCGTGCACGAACAAAAGGACGGCAGGTTCTTCATCGGCGCCACCCCGCTGGCCGGCCGGCTCTCCGGCAGCCAGCTTGTCCAGCTCGCGGACACCCTCGAGGCCCGCGGCTCGCAGCGACTGCGCACCACGCCGCACCAGAAGCTCGTGGTCCTGGACGTGCCTGCGGACGAGGTGGAACCCATCGTGGCCGAGCTCGACGCCCTGGGCCTCTCCGCGCGGCCGTCCGTGTTCCGCCGCGGCACCATCGCCTGCACCGGGATCGAGTTCTGCAAGCTCGCGATCGTGGAAACCAAGGTCACGGCCGCCACCGCCGTTGCCGAGCTCGAACGCCGCCTCGCCGACCTCGTCGAGACCCGGCAGCTCCCGCAGGCGCTGTCGCTGCACATCAACGGCTGCCCCAACTCCTGCGCCCGGATCCAGACCGCGGACATCGGCCTCAAGGGCATGATGCTTCCCACGCCCGACGGCGACCCCACCCCGGGTTTCCAGGTCCACCTGGGCGGCGGACTGGCGTCCGACAGCCGCGAGGAAGCTGGGCTGGGACGCACCGTCCGCGGCCTCAAGGTCACGGCCGGGGAGCTGCCGGACTATGTGGAGCGGGTGGTCCGGAAATTCGTCGCCAACCGCGCCGAAGACCAGACCTTCGCCGAGTGGGCCTTCGCCGCGGAAGAGGGTGACCTTCAGTGAGCAAGCACGCACTGGGAATGCAGCCCGTGGCACTCCGCTCCCACGACGAACTCCGGGCTCTCGCCGACGCCGGCGCCGCCGAGCTCGGCTGGGACGCCCCGGCCCGCGAGGTGATCGGCTGGGCGGCGCGCAACTTCGAACTCCCCGCCGTCGCCGTCGCCTGCTCCATGGCCGATGCCGTGCTGCCTGCGCTCGTCGCGGACCAGCTTCCCGGCGTCGATGTGCTGTTCCTTGAGACCGGTTACCACTTCCCGGAAACCTACGCGACGCGCGACGAGGTGGCCGCGAAGCTGCGCGTCAACGTCGTCAACGTGCTGCCGGAGAACACCGTGGAGCAGCAGGACCGGCTGCTGGGCAAGGACCTCTTCGCCCGCGACGCCGCCCAGTGCTGCGCGCTGCGCAAGGTGGCCCCGCTGCGCCGCACCCTCGCCGGCTACGAGCTGTGGTTCACCGGTGTCCGCCGCGACGAGGCCCCCACCCGCACCAACACCCCGCTGGTCAGCTGGGACGAAGCCAACGGCTTGGTGAAGGTGAACCCGGTCGCTGCCTGGACCTTCGACCAGCTGGTCCAGTACTCCGGGGACCACCTCCTCCCCGTCAACCCGCTGCTTTCACAGGGCTACCCGTCCATTGGCTGCCAGCCCTGCACTCGCAAGGTGGCGCCCGGCGACGACCCCCGCGCCGGACGCTGGGCAGGAACCGACAAGACAGAATGCGGACTACACGTATGAGCACTTTGAGCACGACGACGGTTACTTCCGCCTCCGCGGCAGATGCCGCCCCCGCCCCTGCGCGGGACGGCGATGCTGCAAGCAGCATCGCGTCCCGCTCCGACAGGCCCGATGCCACTCCCGGGGCGGCATCTGCCGCTGCGGCTCCGCGGTCGGGTCGCCTGAGCGGGGCGGCATCTGCCGCTGCGGCTCTCTTGTCGAGTCACCTTAGTTCTGGGGCTACTCGCGCGGCCCGCCTCTCAGCCCTGGACACTCTGGAATCGGAAGCGATCCATATCATCCGCGAAGTTGTTGCCGAGTTTGAGAAGCCGGCGCTGCTGTTCTCCGGCGGCAAGGATTCTGTGGTGATGCTGCACTTGGCCACCAAGGCGTTCTGGCCCGGGAAGGTGCCGTTCCCGGTGCTGCATGTGGATACCGGGCACAACTTTCCCGAGGTGATCGAGTTCCGGGACCGGACCGTGGAACGGCTGGGGCTCCGGCTCGTCGTCGGCAGCGTGCAGGAGYTCATCGATTCCGGTGAGCTGGCCGAGCGCGCGGACGGAACCCGGAACCCGCTGCAGACCGTCCCGCTGCTGGACGCGATCCAGCGCAACAAGTTCGACGCCGTCTTCGGCGGCGGCCGCCGGGACGAGGACAAGGCGCGGGCCAAGGAGCGCATCCTGAGCCTGCGCGATGAATTCGGCCAGTGGGACCCGCGGAACCAGCGCCCCGAACTGTGGAACCTCTACAACGGCCGGCACACCGTGGGCCAGCACGTCCGGGCCTTCCCCATCAGCAACTGGACCGAGCTGGACGTGTGGCGCTACATCGAGCGCGAGAACATTGAGCTGCCCGGCCTGTACTACGCCCACGAGCGGGAGGTCTTCGCCCGCGACGGCATGTGGCGCGCGGTTGGCGAGGTCTCGCAGCCCCGCGAGGACGAGCAGGTCATCACCAAGACCGTCCGTTACCGGACCGTCGGCGACATGTCCTGCACCGGCGCCGTCGAATCGGCGGCCGCCACCGTGCGCGACGTCGTGGTCGAGGTCGCCGCCTCCACCATCACCGAACGTGGCGCCACCCGGGCCGATGACCGCATCTCCGAGGCCGCCATGGAAGACCGCAAGAAGGACGGCTATTTCTAATGAGCACGGACACTTTCCTCCCCGACGCCGGGCTGGACGCGCTGCCCGCCACGCTGTTCCGCTTCGCCACCGCAGGCTCCGTCGACGACGGCAAGTCCACCCTGGTGGGCCGGCTCCTGCACGATTCGAAGGCGATCCTCGCCGACCAGCTCGACGCCGTCGCCCGCACCTCCGCGGACCGTGGCTTCGGCGGATCCGGAGCCACGGACCCCAACGGGAAACAGCGGATCGACCTCGCCCTGCTGACCGACGGGCTGCGTGCCGAGCGGGAGCAGGGCATCACCATTGACGTCGCCTACCGCTACTTCGCCACGGACCGGCGCAGCTTTATCCTCGCGGACTGCCCCGGCCACGTGCAGTACACCAAGAACACCGTCACCGGCGCGTCCACCGCGGACGCCGTCGTCGTGCTGATCGACGCCCGCAAGGGTGTCCTGGAGCAGACCCGCCGGCACCTGTCCGTGCTGCAGTTGCTGCGGGTGGCGCACGTGATCGTCGCGGTGAACAAGATCGACCTCGTGGACTTCAGCGAGGACGTGTTCCGCGCCATCGAGGCCGACGTCCAGCAGGTGGGGCGCGAGCTCGGGCTGGGTTCGGATGGCATCAGTGACCTGCTGGTAATCCCGGTCTCGGCGCTCGACGGCGACAACGTCGTGGACCGCTCCAGCCGCACGCCCTGGTACCAGGGCCCGGCGCTGTTGGAGGTCCTGGAGACGCTGCCGGCCGCCGACGAACTCGAGAGCCACCTGGAGAGTTTCCGCTTCCCGGTCCAGCTGGTCATCCGCCCGCAGGGTGCGCTGGCGCCCGACGCCGTCGCAGGCGGACTCGACGTCGAGAATTACCGTGACTACCGCGCCTACGCCGGGCAGATCACCGAGGGCACGGTGCGGCTGGGGGACAAGGTCAGCATCCTGACTCCGGGACAGGCACCCCGCACCACCACCGTCATCGGGATCGACTTTGCCGGCCGTGAACTGGCCGAAGCCGTGGCGCCGCAGTCGGTTGCGCTGCGGCTTGCGGACGAGGTCGACGTGGCCCGCGGCGACACGATCGCAGCGGCGGGGCCCGCCGGTGGCAAAATACCGGAGTCCACCGCCGACCTCTATGCGGCGCTGTGCTGGCTCTCGCCCAAACCCCTCCGCGAGGGCGCGAAGGTCCTGGTGAAGCATGGCACCAGCACCGTCCAGGCGCTGGTCCGCAACGTCAGCGGCAAACTGGACCTGGCCACCTTCCAGCTCGAAGGCGCGTCCACGCTTGGGCTCAACGACATCGGCCATGCCCAGCTGCGGCTCGCGGCCCCGCTGCCGCTGGAGAACTACCTGCACCACCGGAGGACCGGTGCGGTCCTGCTGATCGATCCGCAGGACGGCAACACCCTCGCCGCCGGGCTCGTCAGGGACCACCCCGGCGACCACGAGGACGAGCGCTACTCGATCTGAGGCTGGCTGATCCGGGCCGCCGCGTTACGGCTTTCCGCCTCGCGATAGCTGAAACCGGCGGCCTTGGATACCCTGCTGTTGAGAGGCGCTGCGCGAGGATCCGAGGGGGACCCGTTGGAAGATCATGATTCCGTTGTAGCCGGGTCCCTGGAGCAATACGGTGCCCTGTTGCCCCGGCTGAATGCGGCCTCCGAGGCGATCGGGAACGCCATCCGCGCCCGGCTCCGCGACGACGGCCTCAACCACCACACCGTGCAGGCCCGGGTCAAGGACTCCGACTCGGTCAAGGAGAAACTGGGCCGTCTGACCACCGACGGCAGATTCAAGTACGAACGCGGCCTTGAACAGCTGGACGACCTCATTGGCGTCCGGATCATCATGTTCCTGGAACCGGACATTGCGGACGTCGCTACGGCCCTGAAGGGGCAGTTCAACTGCCGCGAGGACGACGACAAGACCAGCTCGCAGCGGCGGAACGGCCAGATCGGCTATGCCGGCCGGCACCTCATCCTCGAAGTCCCTGCCGGGAACGTTCCCGTGGGCTGCCACCCGTTCGTCGGGGACCGCTTCGAAGTCCAGATCCGGACGGTGCTGCAGCACGCATGGGCCGCCTTTGAGCATGACATCCGGTACAAGGGGCTCGCCGAGGCCAACGCGGAAGTGGACCGGGCGTTCACCATGGCGTCGACCTTGATCGAACTCGCCGACGCCCAGTTTTCGGCGATCAACGACATCGTCAAACGCCGCCAGGCCGAAAGCACGGCCGAGTTCGCCGCGAACCCTGCGACCGAGTTGACCGGGGAGATCCTGCACGACATGCTGGCCCGCCTGCTGCCCGAGCACCCCCGGAGCCAGGCCCGGCAGTACGGCTGGCTGGGCGACGTACTGGCAAGCAACGGCGTGCGGACAGTGGCCGACGCCGAGCAGTTGTTCGGTGCCGCCGACTGGTCCGGTGTGGCGAAGCGAATGGACTACAAATTCCCCGCTGGCCATGTGCGGATTGCCGACGACTTCCTGCTGAAAACCTGGGGCATGGACTACATCGCACGGACCAAGTCCCTGGGCGGCGATCCCAAACGGGAGGCGAAGCTGACCTTCCGGCTGGAGCGGATGCAGGACTGAACCGTTGGAAGCCATCAACCGGCGTCTCCTCAGCTGGGCCTCCATCCTGGACGAAGAGACCCGCAGGCAGGCCGTCGCCACGTCCCAATTGCCCATCATCTACCCTCACCTTGCCCTGATGCCGGACGCCCACTTGGGCAAGGGCGCCACAGTGGGCTCCGTAATCCCCACGGTGGGAGCCATCATCCCGGCCGCGGTGGGAGTGGACATCGGCTGCGGCATGATCGCCGTCCGCACCCAGTACGTGTTCAAGGACCTGCCCAAAGGCCTCCAGCGGCTGCGCCAGGCAATCGAGCGGGCCATACCCTTGTCCGCCGGCCACTTCAACCGCAGGATCTCCGCCACGGCCGGCCCCCGGCTCGCAGAGCTGCGGCGGCTGGCGGCGAAGGCGGGCTTCGACCCCGCACGGTACGCGGCGAACTGGGAGCTGCAGCTGGGCTCGCTGGGCTCGGGCAACCACTTCATCGAGGTGTGCGTGGATGAGAACGCCGCGGTCTGGCTGTTCCTGCATTCGGGCTCCCGTGGGGTGGGCAACAAGATCGCCCAGCACCACATCGCGGAGGCCCGGAGCGTCGCCCTGCGCCGGCACATCGCCCTGCCGGACCGGGACCTCGCCTACCTCGAGGAAGGCACCCCCGAATTCCTGCGCTACATCAGGGAACTGCGCTGGGCGCAGCAGTTCGCCTTGTTGAACCGCGAGGAAATGATGGACCGGGTGGTGCAGCAGTTCGAGTCCTGGATCGGCGGGCCGGTCCGGGAACTCGAACGGATCAACTGCCACCACAACTTCACCGCGCAGGAAACGCACTACGGCAAGTCCGTCTGGGTCTCGCGCAAGGGCGCCATCAGGGCACAGGCCGGCGATCCCGGTCTGATTCCCGGGTCCATGGGCACGGCGTCCTACATCGTCGTCGGGCGGGGGAACCCGGCGTCGCTGAATTCCGCACCGCACGGCGCCGGCCGGGAGTTCTCCCGCACCGCGGCCCGGAAGGCGTTTTCGCTCGCCCAGCTGAAGACCGCCATGCAGGGCATCGAATTCCGGCCCAGGGAGGCCTTCATCGACGAGATCCCCGCCGCGTACAAGCCGATCGACCTGGTGATGCGCGACTCCGCGGACCTCGTCAGGGTGCGGCACAAGCTCCGGCAGCTCGTCAACGTCAAAGGCGACTGACCCGCCGCGGGGAGCGAATCCAGGGCCCGCATGTGACGCTGCATGAACCCGCGTGACCCCGGGTTTCCGCACCATTGAACCCGGTTCCCAGCCGTCCCTAGGGTGAGTCCATGACCACTTCGGAACGGTTCACCGGCCCCTCCCGCGGGGCGCTTCAGGGGCGATGTCGCCGGCGCTGACCACCGCCCGGCCCACCCGCACCCTCCACGAACAGGATCCTTCCATGTCATCCACCCCCGACAAGCCCACCCCCGGCACCACCCGGATCGTCGCCGGCGAAACGGCCAAGCCGAAACGCAAGCGCACGCTCGAGATCAGCGTCGCCGCCGCCCTGGCCCTGCTGATCGGAGCCGGCGCCGCCGTCGCCTCGACGGTGCCCCGCGACAACGACGCCGAGGCAGCACCGGCCGCCGGCACCACCGCAGCCGCTGCGCAGCTCAAACTCGGCTACTTCGGCAACATCACCCACGCCCCGGCCTTGGTGGGGGTAAGCAAAGGGTTCATCGCCAAGGAGCTGGGCCAGACCAAGCTCACCACCGAGGTCTTCAACGCCGGCCCCGCCGCGATCGAGGCGCTGAACGCCGGCGCCATCGATGCGAGCTACATCGGCCCGAACCCGGCGATCAATTCCTTCGTGAAGAGCAAAGGCGAATCGATCAACATCATCGCCGGGGCAGCCGCGGGCGGTGCTCAGCTGGTGGTTAGGCCGGACATCACCTTGCCGGCGGAACTCAGGGGCAAGACGCTCGCCAGCCCGCAGCTCGGCGGTACCCAAGACGTGGCACTGCGCGCGTGGCTCGGAAAGCAGGGCTTCAACACATCCCCTGGCGGCGGTGGGGACGTGACCATCAACCCCACCGAGAACGCCCAGACGCTGAAGCTGTTTCAGGACGGCAAGCTCGACGGCGCCTGGCTTCCGGAGCCGTGGGCCTCGCGGCTGGTGCTCCAGGCCGGCGCGAAGGTACTGGTGGACGAGAAGGACCTCTGGGATGGTTCGCTCACAGGCAAGCCCGGCGAGTTCCCCACCACCGTGCTGATCGTCAACAAGAAGTTCGCCGCCCAACATCCGGCCACGGTGAAGGCCCTGCTGAAGGGTCATGCGGAGTCCGTGCAATGGCTGACCGCCGCCTCCGCAACCGAGAAGGCCGGGGTCCTCAACGCCGCGCTAAAGGAGTCCGGCGGTGCGGCGCTCCCGGACGACGTCGTCGCCCGCTCGCTGAAAAACATCGTCTTCACCGTCGACCCGCTCGCCGGGACATACAAGAAACTGCTCCAGGACGGCGTCGATGCCGGCACCACCAAACAAGCGGATATCAACGGCATCTTCGACCTGAGCACGCTCAACTCGGTGTCCGGAACGAAGACCTCCGCGCGGGGGCTCGGCAAGGATTGACTCCCGCCCGCTCTGCCACCACTAGTTAGGACGTGACCATGCCAGTCGTACTGGAAAACCTGGGGAAACGCTTCGGCGCCGGCGCCCCGGTGCTGGACGGCGTCAACGCCAGCATCGGGCAGGGCGAGTTTGTCGCCCTGCTCGGTGCGTCCGGCTGCGGCAAGTCCACCCTGCTGAACATCATCGCCGGGCTGGAAGCCCCGACGTCGGGCGCCCTGGAAGTGCCCAGCGACGGCGCGGCCAACATGTTCCAGGACGCGGCCCTCTTCCCCTGGCTCACCGCCCGGGAAAACGTGGAGCTCGCCCTCAAACTGCGTGGGGTCGGCAAAGCCGAACGCCGGGTGCAGGCCGAGGGGCTGCTGGACCTGGTGCACCTGGGCGGGGCGGGGGAGAAGCGCCCGCACGAACTTTCCGGCGGCATGCGCCAGCGCGTGTCCCTGGCCCGTTCCCTGGCCCAGGACCGGCAGCTGCTCCTCATGGACGAACCGTTCGCCGCGCTGGACGCGATCACCCGCGACCTGCTGCACGACGAGCTGGAACGGATCTGGAAGGAAACCGGCCGCACGATCGTCTTTGTCACGCACAACGTCCGGGAGGCCGTCCGGCTCGGCCAGCGCGTGCTGCTGCTCTCCTCGCGGCCCGGCCGCGTGGTCCAGGAATGGCAGGTCTCCGAGGAACACCGCACCGACGCCGGCCTGGCAGGCCAGCTGACCGGCATCATCACCGCCCGGCTACGCGAGGAGATCCGCCGTCATGCCAAATAGCCAAGCCCCCGTCGCGGAAGCCCCGGCCGAGACGCACAAGGTGCATGCCGCCCTGACCCGGACCTCGACGAGCCCGGCCGATCTGCGCGAACTCGAAGCCGGGCTTGACTCGCTCCAGTCCGACGCCGTCCGCAGGACCCGCATCGACTGGAGCCGGATCCTGTTGCCGGTCGCAGCGCTCGCCGTGCTCATCGTGGCGTGGCAGGTGTACGTCTCCCTGGGCATCAAACGCCGCGACCTGGTGCCCGGACCACTGGACGTGATCGGCCAGCTCGGGACCCTCGGGGGAGAAGGCAAGCTGCAGGAAGCGGTCTGGACTTCGCTGCAGCGCGGCGTCGCGGGCTTCCTGATCAGTGTGGTCATCGCGACGCCGGTGGGGCTGCTGCTGGCCCAGGTCGCCCCGCTCCGGCGTGCTTTCGGGCCGCTGATTTCGGGGCTGCAGGTGCTGCCGTCGGTGGCGTGGGTGCCGGCCGCCATCATCTGGTTCGGCCTGAGTGATGCCACCGTGTACTTCGTCGTGCTGATGGGTGCCATCCCGTCGATCATCAATGGCCTGATCTCCGGCGTCGACCAGATTCCGCCGCAGTACCGCCGGGTCGGAGCGGTCCTGGGTGCCTCCCGCCTCCAGCTTGCGCTGCAGATCGTCCTCCCGGCCGCACTGCCGGGCTACCTCGGCGGCCTCAAGCAGGGCTGGGCCTTCTCCTGGCGCTCGCTCATGGCCGCGGAAATCATCACAGTGGGCGGCAGCATGGGCTTCGGCCTCGGGTCGATGCTGAACCAGGGCCGCGACCTAGCGGACATGACCATTGTGCTGGCCGCGATCCTGCTGATCCTTGCCGTCGGCATCCTGGTGGAACTGCTGGTCTTCGGCCCGGTCGAAAAGCGTCTGCTCCGCCGCCGGGGACTCCTCACCGGCAGCACCCGGTAGATCCCCGGCCCTACAGAACGGGAAAGCCCGACGGCGAAAATCGCCGTCGGGCTTTCGGGTGTCACTTCGCAGCCGGCCCAAAACCGCCATATCGCCTTGGCGCCACAAGCCCCTTGCTCCGCCGGGGCGCCGTCCCTACACTCACGGCTATAGGCCGGTTTGCGGCCGATCCATCCCGAATCCAAGGAGGCAGCCGTGGCGCCAAAATTTGGAGTGCTGGCACTGGTCGAGGCAAAGCTGGGGAAAGAACAAGAGGTCTGGGACTTCCTCAATGGAGCCCGCGACGCTGTGCTCAAGGAACCCGGCACACGGACCTGGTATGCCTTCCGGGTCAACGAGTACACCTTCGGCATCTTCGACACCTTTGACACGGAGGAAGCCCGCCAGGCGCATCTAAACGGTGCCATCCCCGCGGCCCTCGGCGAACACGGCCCCACCCTGCTGTCAAAGGACCCCGACATCAAACTGGTCGAAGTTATCGCCGTGAAATAGCGGGCGCCAAGCCCCAACGAGCCAGCCTCTGCCAGGTTCGCCGGCCGAACGGGGGCATGTTGACACGGACACGCCGACCTTACTGCCGGATACGGCCGCTCCGCTGACCAAAGTGCCCCCGGACGGCGGAACCCCGGCCCGCGGAACGGGACAGCGCACGCGACGCCACAGGTTACGCCCCGTGACCCTGCGTGAACTGGTGTTTCCGCACCGTTGTCCCTCTCTCGGACGCCACCCTACTGTCGATGCATGGCAATCCAGGACATCTACCCCGCGGCCCTGCGCTTGCTCGGCCGGCCCGTGCTGGTGGTCGGCGGCGGCCCCGTCGCAGCACGCCGCGCCCGGGGACTGCTCGACGCCGGCGCCCGAGTCACCGTAGTGGCGCCGCTAGCCTGCCCCGCCCTGAACGACCTGGCCGAGGCAGGGCTGCTGAGTTGGCAGCCCCGGCCCTACCGCAGCTCCGACGTCGAGGGGGCTTGGTTCGTCCAGACCGCCACCGGCGACGCCGCCGTGGACGCGCAGGTCGCCGCCGACGCCGAGGCACAGCGGATCTGGTGCGTCAACGCCTCCGACCACGAGGCGTCCGCCGCCTGGACGCCCGCCGTCGCGGTCGTCGACGACGTCCAGATCGCCGTCAACGCCGGGGGAGACCCGCGCCGCGCCATGGCGCTGCGCGACGCCGTCGCCACCGCCCTCGCTGCCGGGGACCTGCCGCTGCGCCGGCACCGGGTTCCGGCAAGACATTCAGCCGCCGGCGCCGGCATGGTGGCCCTCGTGGGCGGCGGCCCGGGCGATGCCGGGCTGATCACCGTCCGCGGCCGGCGGCTCCTGGGCCAGGCCGACGTCGTCGTTGCTGACCGGCTCGGCCCGCGTGATCTGCTCGGCGAACTTGCCCCGGATGTCCGTGTGATCGAGGTCGGCAAGACCCCCGGCCACCATCCGGTCCCGCAATCCGACATCAACCGGATCCTCGTGGACGAGGCCCTCGCCGGCCACCGCGTGGTCCGGCTCAAGGGTGGCGACCCGTATGTTCTTGGCCGCGGCGGTGAAGAGGCCGAGTTCTGCCGCCAGCACGGCGTCGAGGTGGAAGTCGTTCCCGGCGTGACCTCGGCAATCTCCGTCCCCGCCGCCGCCGGCATCCCGGTCACGCACCGCGGCCTCGCCAAGGGTTTCAGCGTGGTCACCGGCCACGAGGAGCTCAGCGAAGTGCCCGCCCGAGCCGACCACACTGTGATCCTGCTCATGGGCGTGGGGCAGCTGCGCGAATCCGCGGCCTCGCTGGGACGCGCCGGTTTGCCAGCCGGGACACCTGTTGGCATCGTAGAGAATGGATACCTGCCTAACCAGCGGGTGACCATCGGAACGCTCGAAACCATCGCGGACCAAGCGGAGGCCGCAGGCGTGGCGAACCCTGCCGTGATCGTGATCGGCGACGTGGTCCGGGTCAGCCCGTTCGCGCCGTCGCACTTCAAGACCGCGGACTACAGCACCACGTCCCCGAACGCTCCGCGCGTCCCCGCCCGTTAGCACCATCCGCACCACCCAACTAGCTCGCAATAGTTGTCGTTATGAGCCCTCAAAACGACAACTACTGCGAGTCAGTTGGGCCGGAACGACCCAAAGGAACACAGCCGTGTCAACGAACACCACCGTAGGAACCGCCGCCCGCCCGCTGCGCGTCGCCGTCGTCGGTTCCGGACCTGCCGGCGTCTACGCCGCGGACATCCTGACCAAGAGCGAGGCCGTCAAGACCGGCGAGCTCACCGTCAGCATCGACCTCTTCGACCGCTACCCGGCACCCTACGGCCTGATCCGCTACGGTGTGGCCCCCGACCACCCGCGCATCAAAGGCATCGTCAACGCCCTGCACAAGGTCCTGGACCGCGGCGACATCCGCTTCTTCGGCAACGTGGACTACGGCACGGACCTCACGCTGGAGGACCTCCGCACCCACTACGACGCCGTCATCTTCGCCACCGGCGCCATCAAGGACGCCGACCTGAACATCCCCGGCATTGAACTCGAGGGCTCCTACGGCGGGGCCGACTTCGTCTCCTGGTACGACGGCCACCCCGACGTGTCCCGTGAATGGCCGCTGGAGGCCAAGGAGATCGCCGTGATCGGCAACGGCAACGTGGCCCTGGACGTGGCCCGGATGCTCTCCAAGCATGCCGACGACCTGCTGGTCTCCGAAATCCCGGACAACGTGTACCAGGCGCTGAAGAACTCGCCGGTCACCGACGTCCACGTCTTCGGCCGCCGCGGCCCCGCCCAGGTGAAGTTCACCCCGCTGGAGCTGCGCGAACTGTCCCACTCCAAGGACGTCGACATCATCCTCTACCCCGAGGACTTCGAGTTCGACGCCGAATCGGACCGCCAGATCCAGAGCAACAACCAGACCAAGACCATGGTGGGCACGCTCACCAACTGGATCGCCGAGCAGCCCGAGGACCCTTCCGAGCTCACCGCGTCCCGCCGCCTGCACCTGCACTTCCTGCACAGCCCGGTGGAGGTGTACGACGGCGCCGCGACGCCGGGCAAGGTGGCCGGCATCAAGTTCGAGCGCACCGAACTGGACGGCACGGGCAACGCCCGCGGCACCGGCGAGTTCATCGACTACCCGGTCCAGGCCGTCTACCGCGCCATCGGCTACTTCGGTTCCGCCCTCCCCGAGGTCGAGTTCGACCACAGCAAGGGCGTAGTCCCGAACGACGGCGGCCGTGTCCTGGACGCGTCCGGCGCCCACGTGCCCGGCATCTACGCCACCGGCTGGATCAAGCGCGGCCCGGTCGGCCTGATCGGCCACACCAAGGGCGACGCGCTGGAAACCGTGACCTACCTGCTGGAGGACCGCGAATCCCTTCCGTTGGCCGCGGCGCCCGCCCCGGAGGCGATCGTCGGACTGCTGGAAGACCGCGGCGTGCAGTACACCAGCTGGGAAGGCTGGCTCGCCCTGGACGCACACGAACGGTCCCTCGGCGCCCAGGCGAGCGCGGCTCCTGGCAGTGTCCAGCGTGAACGCATCAAGGTGGTCCCGCGCGAGGACATGGTGGAAATCTCCCGCGGCGGCGTCGCAGCGGAGGTCTGAGCGCCCCGCGTTGTTCCCGATAGGCGGCATTCCCGACGGGTAGTCAGTAGGCTTACCGTTATGGACACCGCCAGCCACCCAGGATCCCGCCGATGAGGCTCCGTCACAGCAACGCGTCCGGCCGCGGGTACCGCCGGGTTCCCGCCGGGACGGGGTTCAGCTACAAGGACCTTGACGGCTCCACCCTGCCGGCCGGGCCGGTGCGGGAGCGGCTGGAAAGTATCGGCATCCCGCCGGCCTGGACCGACGTCTGGATCGCGCCCTACGAGAACGGCCACATCCAGGCCACCGGGGTCGATGCCGTTGGCCGCCGCCAGTACATCTACCACCCCAGCTGGCGGGAGCGGAAGGACCGGCTGAAGTTCGACCGTTCCCTCCAGCTCGCGGAAACCCTGCCGAGCGCGCGCCGGCTCGTGACCCTGGACCTGCGCTCCGAGGGGCTCACCCGGGAGCGGGTCCTCGCCGCCGCCTTCCGGATGCTCGACAGCGGCTCCCTGCGCGTGGGCTCCGAACGGTACACCAACGAAAACGGCAGCCACGGCCTCGCCACCCTGCTCTGCGCCCATGTGAAGGTGCGCAAGGACGAACTCCGCCTCAGCTTCCCGGCCAAGAGCGGCAAGAACTGGGAGTCCAGGATCGACGACGCCGACCTGGCCGACGTCGTCCGTTCGCTCAAGCGCCGCGGCGGGAACGCCCGCCTGCTGGCCTACAAGAACGGCCGCAGCTGGCACCCGGTCACCAGTTCCGAGATCAATGACTACGTCAAGGAACGCACCGGCGGGGACTTCACCGCGAAGGACTTCCGGACCCTGCGCGGCACCGTCGCAGCGGCCGTGAGCCTGGCCCGCAGCGGACCCCAGACCAAGGTCTCCGCCCGGAAACGCGCCGTCAGTCGAGCCATGGTCGACGCCGCCGCGGTGCTCGGCAACACGCCGTCGATCGCCCGGAAGAGCTACGTGGATCCGCGCCTGCTGGATCACTTCGCGGCCGGGGAAACGATCGACCCGAAGCGGCTGGATTCCGCCGAATCGGAAATCCGCGCACTGCTCTACCAGGAGGGCGCTGTCGTCCCGCTGCGCTGAGGGTCTGCCCGCCGCCCGCCGGTCAGAACTCGGCGTTGATGAATCCGATGATGATCGCCGTCCACCAGCACGCCTGCGAGATGACCAGGCACACCAGCAGGTGGACGCGCTGGCCTACGGTCAGTCCCTGGAAGGGGGTGTCCGGCGGCAGATGGACCAGCCGTCGCATCAGCGGAATGAGCATGATGCCGTTCAGGCTGAGCACCAGCACGGCGGCGAGTTTGACGTCCGTCATCGGGTTGTTCAGATGCGGGTTCAGGAACACCCCGGTCGCCAGCAGGCCGGCGAGGCCCGCCCAGATCAGCGGGGTGGCTGCGCCGTCGAGCCGGATGGTTTCGGCCAGCTTGCGGCGGCCAAGGAGCCACAGGAACCCGTGCCAGTCGACCAGGAGGATGGCGCCGAAGGACACCACAAGGGACACGACGTGCAGGACGACGGCGATGTCGTGTTCGTAGCCGCCGACCCGGACCGCAGTGGACATCGTGACCGACAGCAGCCACGCGGCAGCCGCCACCGTTGACAACACGACCACCAGGCGGCGGGTGGACCGCTCGGATTCACGATGGCGCCGGATGGTGCGCCTGCTGACTGGGACGTAGCTCATGGCCTGACCTCGACAAGCCGATCCGCCGCTCGCGGACGGCGCCGCCCGGAAGGGCAGGAAACGCGGTTCCGGGCCTAGCTAAAACGATATCCCCGGTCCCTCCCGGCAACAAGGACGGAAAGGGACCCTACATGCGCCCGAACCGCGCACGGAGCAACGCAAAGACGCCGTACGCGATGAAGCCGGCTCCGATGGCCAACAGCAGGTACGGCCCGAAGGGGTGGTGCTGAAGCGCCTTGAGGCTGCCGTCCAGCCCGGTGGACGAACGCGGGTCGTCGGTGGCTGCGGCGATGACGAACAGCAGGCCGGTCAGCACCAGCGCCAGGCCCTTGGCCACATGGCCGGCAACCCCCAGGACGCTGACCAGGTGGCCCCGGTGCGTGCCTTCGAAGTGCGCCAGTTCTTCCTTGAACTTCTTTCCGAGGCCTTTGACCACAAAGTACACGCCGATTCCGCCCACGGTGAGGCCCAGCCCGATCAGCAGCGGCCCGCCGAGCGGGCGGTTCATCAGGGCCTCGCTGAACGCGGCGGTGGAATCGCCGGAGTCACTCCGGAAGCCCAGCGCGAAGCTGGCGAAGGTGAAGCCGATACTGCCGTAGGCGATGGCCAGGAAGCCCGAGGAGACCAGCTTGCCCAGCCGTTCGCCGCGCGGCAGGTGCCGCGCCCGCAGGGTCGCTTCACTCAGCTGCCAGAGGGCCAACCCGGCGCAGCCAACGCAGCAGGCCCAGAGCACGGCCGGACCCCAGGGGTTGGCCGCGAGCTGCTCGATCGCGCCGGTGGGCTCGGCCTGGCCCGGCGCGCCCAGAACCAGTGCGACGGCGATTGCGCCGATCAGGATGTGGAGCACGGCCATCACGGCGAATCCCCAGCGCGCGACGACGTCGAGCAGCCTGCTGTTGGAGGCGGCCTCGGCGGCATCCGCCGCATCGCCGATGACGGCCTCCGGCGGCGGCCCAAGCTGCCTGTGGGGGAGCTCCCCGCTGACTTCTTCCATTGCTTCGAGCTTACGCGTAACGGGCCGCTGGTCCGGAAGTTCGGTCCGGAAGTTCGGTCCGGAAGTTCGGTCCGGCGTGCGCCGGCCCGAAACCGGGGGCTACCAAGTTGTTGGTAAGTGTGCTTACTATATCGGGGGTGCGGCGTCGCATGTGGCCGCATCATTTTCGGATTCGAATTCACACGATAGGAAGCTCACCATGGCAGGTAATCTTGTTGCCCGATCCATCCACGACCTGACCGCCGGCGCCTGGTTCGGCGGTTCGCTGATGGGCGCCATCGGGCTGAACGGCGCGACGGCGGAGGCCAAGGATCCCGCCGAGCGCACCCGCTTGTCCAGCCTTGGCTGGAAGAAGTGGGCCCCCTACCAGACGGCCGCCTTCGGCGCGCACTTCCTTTCCGGCCTCGCCATCATGTGGGAGAACAAGGGCCGGATGGCCAAGCAGGACGGAGTTACCCGGCTGAGCATCTACAAGTCCGTCGTCACCCTGGCCGGTGCCGCCGTGACACTGTACGCCGGCCTGCAGGGCGCAAAGGTGGACAAGCTCGCCGCTGAAGGAGCCAAGGGTGCCACCGAGCCCAAGCCCGGCGCCTCGGAGGAACTCCGCTCGGCGCAGCAGCAGCTGAAGGTCCTGCAGTGGGCCATCCCGGTCTTCGCCGGCTGGGTTATCGTCCTCGGCGCCAAGCACGGCGAGATGCAGCGGCCCAAGAACGTCTTCAAGGGCCTCTCCCGCTAGTCCGGGGCACTACTGGCCACATCGCGACCGTCCCCGGATGGGCGCGATGTGGCCTTCCTGTTGTCCGGGCGCCTATTGTCGGGGTGCGCCAACGCGTTGCCAGGGCCGGCGGGGCTGCGTCAGCGCGGGTGCCGGGCGCTGAGCCGCTGCACGGCCAGCGCCAGCCAGAGCTGTACCCGGTCCGCGGTCTGGGCCGGGTCGTAGCCGGTCAGCTCGGTGATTTGGGCCAACCTGTAGCGCACCGTGTTGCGGTGCAGGGTGAGCTCTTCGGCCACGGCGGCGACCGAGCCGTTGTTGCTCAGGTAGCTCTCGAGCGTGGTCATCAGTTCGGCGCCGTGGGCGGCGTCGAAGTTGCGAAGCGGGTTCAGCGACTCGTTCGCCATATCCGCCAGCGGAACGTCCTCGCTGGCCAGCAGCAGCGACGTCAGGCTCAGCCGCTCCGGCTCGTTGACGGGCAGCCCGTGGCTCGCCGCGTCGCGGGCCTCGAAGTAGCTCCAGCGCAGGCCGTTCGGTTTGGTATACGCCCCGCCGATGCCGATCGTCGCGTGGATCCCCGCCTCGGCGAGGTGGTCGCTGAGGCTGCGCGCCAGGGCGCTGGCGCCGCTGCCGTCGTCGTGGACCAGCACCACCAGGTCCTTGCCGACGACGGCGGTCACCGCCGTCGCCAGCGGCTGCGGCAGCGAGGAACTGCCCAACTGCTTCGCGTGGGCCGCCGATTCCGCCAGCAGGACGACGTTCTTGCGGGTGCTGTTGACGCCGATGCCGGCGAGACGCCGGGTGGCCTCGGTGGTTTCGAGCGTCCCGTGGATCACGTCCTCAAGCACCTGCCCGGCCAGGGCGCGCTGGGCCTGGCGCTGCTTGACCATGTTGTTGAGCTCCACGCTGATCAGGTTCTGCGCATAGCCGACGATGCCCGAATCCTCGAATGGGTGACGCACCCAGAGCGTGCACGCGTCCCGCCGGCCGGTGGGGATCGGGTAGGAGGCCCAGCCGTCCGCCGTGGGGGAGGGGCTGCCCGCGGCGCTGTTGTAGAGCTGCGCGGTGAACTGCGTCAGGACAATCTCGGTGCGCAGCATCGAGCCGAGGTGCTTGAGCAGCTCGGCGAGGCCACCGCCGGTCAGCAGGGCGCGGGCCAGGACCTGGTGCCCGGCGATCAGGCGCTCCAGTTTGGCGTAGTGGTCCGCGGACTGGGCGTCGGCCACAAGCTTGCCGATCGCGATGAAGGGTGTCTCGTAGGGCACCTCCACCACCGGCAGGCCCCAGCGGTTGGCCTCGGCGATCAGGGCCGGCGGCACCGACTCGTGCGTCAATCCCACCCCGAAACCAATGCCCACCGCCCCGGCGCGCTGGACCTGGCGGACAAAGCGGCGCTGATCGGGGGCGGTCCGCAGCCGCATCCCCGTGGTCAGGACCAGTTCCCCGCCGTTCAGGAAGCGCTGCGGGTCCTCCTGCTCCGTCACCGCCACCCAGTGGATATCCTGGTGCCAGGTGGTCTCGGCGAGGCCCGATTTCGTCAGCTTGAGGGACGGAACCCCCAGCAGGGCCGCCAGTGAAATTGCCATGGAATCAGGATAGCCGGGGGCTGGTCAACCGCACTAAAGGGCTTCGACTTCGGTGTGCAGCTGCCTATTCCCTGCCTTGCGCGCCTGGCATAGGCTCGGAGCAGTCGCAGATCCCCTCATCCCTGCCTTTTTGAGGCCAGCACGAAAGAGGTTGTACACCGTGGTTCAAACCTTGCAGAACTTCATCAACGGCGAGTTCGTCACCCCCGCCGGCACCGCCCTGCTGGACGTCGTCAACCCCACCAACGGGGAAGTCGTGGCCAAGTCGCCGGTTTCGGTGCAGGCCGACGTCGACGCCGCCATGGCCGCCGCGAAGGACGCCTTCGCCAGCTGGAAGCACGTCACCCCCGGCCAGCGCCAGCTGATGCTCCTCAAGCTCGCCGACGCCGTCGAGGCCAACAGCGACGAACTCGTCGAGGCCCAGCACCGCAACACCGGCCAGGTCCGCTCCCTGATCGCCTCCGAGGAAATTGCCGCCGGAGCCGACCAGCTGCGCTTCTTCGCCGGAGCCGCCCGGATCCTGGAAGGCAAGTCCGCCGGCGAGTACTTCGAGGGCCACACCTCCTACGTGCGCCGCGAACCGATCGGCGTCGTCGCCCAGGTCGCCCCGTGGAACTACCCCTTCCTGATGGCCATCTGGAAGATCGGCCCCGCCCTCGCGGCCGGCAACACCGTGGTGCTCAAGCCTTCGGACACCACACCGGAATCGACCCTGGTCCTGGCCCGCCTGGCCGGCGAGATTTTCCCGGCAGGCGTGCTCAACGTGGTCCTCGGTACCGGTGAAACCGGCGCGCTGATGGTGGAGCACAAGGTCCCCGGCCTCGTGTCCATCACCGGCTCCGTCCGGGCCGGCATCGCTGTCGCCTCCGGCGCCGCCAAGGGCCTGAAGCGTGCACACCTGGAACTGGGCGGCAAGGCACCCGCGATCG
Organism: Arthrobacter sp. 01T414; assembly: GCF_056398965.1. Lineage (NCBI taxonomy): Bacteria > Bacillati > Actinomycetota > Actinomycetes > Micrococcales > Micrococcaceae > Arthrobacter > Arthrobacter sp. 01T414. Next base: position 558,901 of record NZ_JBFTQK010000001.1, read on the forward strand.
TGTTCAAGGATGCGGACATCAAGAAGAGCGCCGCGGCCATCGCCGAGTTCGCCTTCTTCAACGCCGGCCAGGACTGCACGGCGATCACCCGGGTCCTGGTTGAGGACTCCGTGCACGACGACGTCGTGGCCGCCATGGTGGAACACACCAAGACGCTGCACACGGGCTCACAGAACGACGAAGACAACTACTTCGGCCCGCTGAACAACGTCAACCACTTCAACGCGGTCACCTCCGTCGTCGAGCACCTGCCGGAGAACTGCAAGATCGAGACCGGCGGCCACCGCGCGGGGGAGAAGGGCTTCTTCTTCGAGCCCACCATCATCACCGGCGCCAAGCAGAGCGATGACATCGTGCAGAAGGAAACCTTCGGCCCCGTCATCACGGTGCAGAAGTTCAGCACCGAGGCCGAGGCCGTTGAGCTGGCCAACGACGTCGACTACGCGCTGGCCTCCAGCGTCTGGACCACGGACCACGGCACGGCCATGCGGCTCAGCCGGGACCTGGACTTCGGCGCCGTCTGGATCAACACCCACATCCTGCTCACCGCCGAAATGCCGCACGGCGGGTTCAAGCAGTCCGGCTACGGCAAGGACCTCTCGATGTACGGCGTCGAGGACTACACCCGCATCAAGCACGTCATGAGCGCATTGGATGCATAACGCTGTCGCGTAACTGATCCGGCTTCGCCGCCCCTCCCACGTTTAGAAAGGCTTCCCCCATGACCACCACAGCAAACGACATCACCTACCGTCTTGAGCAGAAGCGCCGCGTCCAGGCCGACTTCCCGGGACCCAAGTCCGTGGCCCTGACCGAGCGCCGCAAGTCCGTCGTGGCTTCCGGCGTCGCGTCCAGCGTCCCGGTCTACGTCGCCGACGCCGACGGCGGCATCATCCAGGACGTCGACGGCAACTCCTTCATCGACCTCGGTTCCGGCATCGCCGTGACCAGCGTCGGCGCCTCGGACCCCGCCGTCGTGGGCGCAGTGAAGGAAGCCGTGGAGCACTTCACCCACACCTGCTTCATGGTCACCCCCTATGAGGGCTATGTCGCCGTCGCGGAACAGCTGAACCGCCTGACCCCGGGCGACCACGAGAAGCGCACCGTGCTGTTCAACTCCGGTGCCGAAGCCGTGGAAAACGCCGTCAAGGTGGCCCGCCTCGCCACCGGCCGGGACGCCGTCGTCGCCTTCGACCACGCCTACCACGGCCGCACCAACCTGACCATGGCGCTGACCGCCAAGGCCATGCCGTACAAGACCAACTTCGGCCCGTTCGCGCCCGAGGTCTACCGCATGCCGATGAGCTACCCGTACCGCGAGGAAAACCCGGAGATCACCGGTGCCGAGGCCGCCAAGCGCGCCATCACCATGATCGAGAAGCAGATCGGCGGCGAGCAGGTTGCCGCGATCATCATCGAGCCCATCCAGGGCGAGGGCGGCTTCATTGTCCCGGCCGAGGGCTTCCTGCCGGCACTCGCGGCCTGGGCGAAGGACAAGGGCATCGTCTTCATCGCCGACGAGGTCCAGTCCGGCTTCTGCCGGACCGGCGAATGGTTCGCCGTGAACCACGAAGGTGTTGTTCCGGACATCATCACCATGGCCAAGGGCATTGCCGGCGGCATGCCGCTCTCCGCCATCACCGGCCGCGCCGAGCTGCTCGACGCCGTCCACCCGGGCGGCCTCGGCGGCACCTACGGCGGCAACCCGGTGGCCTGCGCCGCGGCGTTGGCCTCCATCGGCTCCATGGAGCAGTACGACCTCAACGCCCGGGCCCGCCACATCGAGGAACTCGCCCTGGGCAAGCTGCGCGAGCTCGCGTCCGAGCTCACGGTGGTCGGCGACGTCCGCGGCCGCGGCGCGATGCTGGCGATCGAACTGGTCCAGGCCGGTTCCAAGGAGCCGAACCCGGAGCTGACCAAGGCCGTTGCCGCCGCCTGCCTCAAGGAAGGCGTCATCATCCTCACCTGCGGCACCTACGGCAACGTGATCCGTCTGCTCCCCCCGCTGGTGATCAGCGACGAGCTGCTGCTCGACGGACTCGAGGTCCTGGCCGCGGCGGTCCGCGCCAACGCCTAGGCACGGCCCAGCAGGGGGAGACCCCGAAGGAACGCACAGAAGCAACGCACAGAAGCAACGTGGACGAGCCGCGGACTGGGAAGTCCGCGGCTCGTCCACGTTCGGGTGCTGTTGCTCCGGCGCCTACCGCCAGGAGCTGGCGTCGAGCTGGATCGCGACGACGTACAGATGCCGGCCCTGCTCGATCTTCTCGACCTCGTAGACCCGCACCTTGGTCTGCGGCACCGCGGTGCCTGGCCGGCCGACGCCGATCCCGTAACTGAGGACCCCCTCAAAATCGCCGGCCGGGGCGTAGCGGGTAAGCGCACGGTAGCCGATCGAGGGTTTCGGGCTGCTCTTAATGGTGCTGGCCTTCCCGTCCACGGTATGTGCCTGGGCGCCGTGGAACACTACTTTCAGGATGGCGCCCGAGCCGGGCATCGGCACGGGCAGGCCGCTGCCGTCGGCGAGCAGTTCGGGGACGAACGAGATGTCGTAGCTGGGGAAGGCGCCGTTGAAGCGGAAGCTCAGCTGGTCATAGGGCGGGGTGTCGGAGGGGTGCTGGCCGGCGCCGATCGCGTACAGCGTGGGCAGCGGTGCCGCCGGCGGCGGAGCCAACGGTACGGGGTTGCTGTGCGTGGTCTTGAACGGCGTCTTCGCTCCTGGCCATGCCCAGTCGTGGGTGATGGTCGAGGAGAGCACGCGGTCGCCGTCCTGCGGTGCCTTGGTCTCATCGGAATCCGGCGGCAGCGTGGCGGTGGCCGAAGTTGACGGCGTCGAACTGCTGGACGGGGCAACCGAGGTGGCGGAAGCGGTGGAGGTCGGCGTCCCGGATGCCGTCGAGGTCGCCGGCGCAGTGCTGGTCCCGGACGGCTGGGGTGGGGACGGGGTACAACCGGTCAGTGCGAGCAGGAAAATCAACAGTCCCAGTCCGCTATTTCGTGCCGCGAACCCGTGGTTCCTGATCAGACTCATGGTGAGCTCCCCTCCACGCGTTCAGCGTAGACCTCGGAAACTTAGGCGGCGCAGGGCCAAAAGTCACCCACATTTCGGCGCGGCGCTGGGCTAGAGTCTTTCCTACCACTGCAGGAACGCAGACCGGCCGACGTCGCCCGGAACCCCCGGAGCCAAGCTGGATTCTGCCCCAGACCCATAAGGGGTTCTTACATGCGATACGTAGTTGGCTACACACCCAACGACCGCGGCGCCGACGCCGTCGCCCTCGCCTCCGCCATGGCCCGTGCCCAGGGTGCCCACCTGGACCTGGTCCATGTAGTGGACCGGAACACCCCCTATGTCGCGCTGAACCCGCAGGGCAACCGTGTCAGCGCCGCAGAGCAGTCCGTGCTCACGGCGGAGCGGCAGGGCCTTGCCCTCGTTCCGGAGGGCCTGGAGGCCAGGTTCCACGTGCGGCAGGCGGACTCGTTCGCCGCCGGGCTGATCRACGCTGCCAAGGAGTACCGCGCCGGCCTGATCGTGGTGGGGGCCGCCAACAGCGGCCTGTTCAAGCGGTACAGCGTCGGCAGCGTGGCCAACGCACTCCTGCATGCTTCCCCGGTCCCGGTTGCCCTGGCCCCCCGCGGCTACCGGCACACGGATCCGATCACCCGGCTGACCCTCGCGGTCGGCGAGCGCACCGGCGCCGAGGCAGCAATCGACGTCGCGATCGAGTCGGCCGCCCRCCGCGGAGTTCCGCTGCGGCTTGTCTCCCTGGTCGAACTGGACGCCGAGGGCGACGGCGGCGAAAACGTCAACGCCGCGCATGTCCACGCGAACACGGTCCTCAAAGCCGCCGCCGCTCGCCTGCCCGAAGGCCACCACGTGAGCGTGGAGGTCGCGCACGGACGGACCATTGAGGAGGCTATCGATGACCTCGAATGGGACGACGCCGAGATCATGATCGTGGGCTCCTCCCGCCTGGCCGAGAAGAACAAGCTCTTCATCGGCAGCACGGCCAACAAGGTGCTCCGCGCCCTGCCGGTCCCCATGGTCGTGGTGCCGCGCGACTACGTCCGCATCGACACCAGCCCGGAGGACTAGGCCCACCCGCAGCCGAAAGAGGGGAGTTCTCCGGGGCCGGTCAGGCGGCGGCGCGGGCCAGCCTGCGGGTCACGGAGTTCCTCCGGGCCGTGCGCAGCATGTCCACGGTCAGCAGCGCCAGCGCGAGCCAGACGACGCCGAAGCCCACCCAGCGCTCCGGGGTCATGGCCTCCCTGAAGACCACCAGCGCGACGATGAACTGCAGCACCGGGGCGAAGTACTGGAGCAGCCCGATCGTGGTCATCGGCAGCCGCCGGGCGGAAGCGCCGAAGAAAAGCAGCGGGACGGCCGTAATGACGCCGGACGCGGCGAGCAGCCAGAAGTGCCCGGCGCCGTTGTTGGTCAGCGTGGCGGCCCCGGTCACGGCCAGTACGACCATGGCCGCCCCGGCGATGGGTGCCAGCACGATCGTCTCGACGGAGAGGCTGGTGAGGGCGTCGGCCCGCGGACCCACCCGCTTCTTGACGAAACCGTAGAGGCCAAAACTGAAGGCCAGGGTCAGGGCGATCCAGGGCAGTTTGCCGTAGGAATACGTCAGCACGCCCACCGCAACGAACCCGACGCCGACGGCGGTCCACTGCAGCGGCCGCAGCTTCTCCTTCAGGACGAAAACGCCCAGCAGCACCGAGACGAGCGGGTTGATGAAGTAGCCCAGCGATGTTTCCACGGCCTGGCCGGTGGTCACGCCGTAGGTGTAGGTCAGCCAGTTGATTGCGATCAGGCCGGCCGCGAGGGCCAGCGGGCCCATGACGGTGCGGTTCCGGAACGCGGCGCCGATCACCCGCCAGGAGCGGGTGACGGTGATCAGCAGGACGCAGAACAGCAGCGACCACACCACCCGGTTGGCCACGATTTCGACGGCGCTGGCCGGGTGCAGCACGAAGAAGTACAGCGGAAGCAGCCCCCACAAACCGTAGGCGCCGATGCCGAACAGGATCCCCGCCGTCGTGTCCTTGTCCACTGCCTTGAGTGCGGGGGCGTTGGCGGCGGGACCGCTGGCGGCGACACCGCCGGGCCCGTCGCCGGCGGCTCCGGCAGCGGGGGCAGCGCCGCCCGGGGACGTCAGGGTTGCGGGGGGACGGGATCCGTCGGAGATAGGCACAAGATCAATAACACCACCCCCGGTGGCCCTATTCCTGCCGCCTGGCGCTGCAGGACGGCCCCGGAACCTGCGATCTTCCTCACTTGGACCCACGCCGTGGCGCGGACATTTAGAATTGGGGAACTGTGCGCCGTATCTGCCGGCGCATTCGCCAAGACTCAGAAGGGCTCCCGGTGTCCAACTCGGCCGAAACCTCGCCTAAAAGTCCGTCCAAACGTCCCCTCCGCGTTGCGATTGTCGGCGCCGGACCGGCCGGCGTCTACGCCGCGGACATCCTGACCAAGTCCAACGAGGTCAAGGACGGCGACTTCGAGGTCAGCATCGACCTGTTCGAGGCCTACCCGGCGCCTTATGGCCTGATCCGCTACGGCGTAGCGCCCGACCATCCGCGCATCAAGGGGATTGTCAACGCCCTGCACAAGGTGCTGGACCGCGGCGACATCCGGTTCCTCGGCAACGTCAGCTACGGCAGGGACCTGACCCTGCACGACTTCCGCGCTTTCTATGACGCCGTCATCTTCGCGACGGGCGCCATCAAGGACGCGGACCTGGACATCCCCGGCATCGATCTCGAGGGTTCGTTCGGCGGGGCGGACTTCGTCTCCTGGTACGACGGCCACCCGGACGTGCCGCGCGACTGGCCGCTGGAGGCCAAGGAGATTGCCGTGATCGGCAACGGCAACGTGGCCCTGGACGTGGCCCGGATGCTGGTGAAGCACGCCGATGACCTGCTGGTCACCGAGATTCCGGACAACGTGTACCAGGCGCTGAAGAACTCGCCGGTGACCGATGTGCACGTCTTCGGCCGCCGCGGCCCGGCCCAGGTGAAGTTCACCCCGCTGGAACTGCGCGAACTCAGCCACGCCAACGATGTGGACATCGTCCTCTACCCGGAGGACTTCGAATTCGATGAAGCCTCCGACGAGGCCATCCGCACGAACAACCAGATCAAGACCATGGTGAACACCCTCGGCAACTGGCTCGTCGAAGAGCACGCCGAAGCCGAGGAGCCGTCCTCCCGACGCCTGCACCTGCACTTCCTGCACAACCCCGTCGAGATTCTCGGTGAAGAAACAGGCGACGCCGCGCACCCGGGCAAGGTGGCGGGCATCAAGTTCGAACGCATGCAGCTGGACGGCACCGGCAACGTCAAGGGCACCGGCGAGTTCGTCGAATACCCGGTCCAGGCCGTCTACCGCGCCATCGGCTACCACGGCTCCCAGCTCGACGAGCTTGAGTACGACGCACGGCGCGGCGTCATCCCCAACGAGGGCGGCAGGGTGCTGGATGCCGACGGCAAACCCGTGCCCGGCATCTACGCCACCGGCTGGATCAAGCGCGGCCCCGTCGGCCTGATCGGACACACCAAGGGCGATGCGCTGGAGACCATCGGCTTCCTGCTCGAGGACCGGCTGAGCCTCCCGCCGGCCAAGAACCCGGATCCTCAGGCCATCATCGACCTGCTCGAGGAACGCGGCATCGAGTACACCACCTGGGAAGGCTGGAACAAGCTGGACGCCCACGAACTCGCCCTGGGCGCGGCGTGGTCCGCTGACCACGCCGACGGCGGTGTGGTGCGCGAACGGATCAAGGTGGTCCCGCGGGAAGAGATGATCGAGATTTCCCGCGGCTAAGCCGCGCGCTACCCCTCTGGCGGGGCTCCCGTACGCCCCGTACACTCGATGAAACGACGCTGCCTAAGGCATGCCGTCGCGCGCCGAAGAAGGTGTCCGCCAGGTGGGAGTTCAATGAGGAATCCGGTCGAGCAGACGGGCCCGCACGGCTCCGGCCGGGGCCTGAGCCCGGAGTTGCGCCAGCAGTACGCCTTCGCAGGCCATGAACAGCTGGACTCCCTCGGGCTGAAGGGCGAGCAGCTGCCCGGGCTCCGCAGCCTGATCCGCGAGTCCTGGCAGCGGTCCGCGCAACTGCACGCCAACCCGGACAACCCCGAAGCCCCGCTGGCCATGGACCGGGAGGAACTCGAGGAATACCGCCGGCAGCACCCGCTGGCCGCGATCATGCCCGTGATCCACAAACTCCTCGTCCTGCCCAGCCACGACAGCGGCATGCTGGTGGCCGTCGGAGACGAAGTGGGCCGGCTGCTCTGGGTCGAAGGGGACCCCGCCATGCAGCGCCGCGCCGAGGGAATGATGTTCGTCCCGGGCGCGGACTGGTCAGAGGCCACCGTGGGCACCAGCGCCCCCGGCACGGCGCTGGCCCTGGGCCGCGGCATCCAGATCGCCGGCGCAGAACACTACAAGCGCTCGGTCCACCCCTGGAGCTGCACGGCCGTGCCGTTCCACGATCCGGATTCCGGTGCGCTGCTGGGCGTAGTCGACATCACCGGCACCGAATCCGCCGTCGCGCCGCACACCCTGTCCCTCGTCGAGGCGACGGTCGCCGCCGCCCAGGCGCACCTGCGGGTGGAACGGCTCCAGCTTGCCGCCGCCCGGCAGGCCGCGCCTGCTCGACGCCGGCAGGCTGCCGTGTCCACCAACGGCGGCAGCAGCGCTCCGAAGGCCGGACCCAGTGCCGCGGGAACGCGCGCCTGGGCCTCGGGCAGCCTCTACCGCAACAGCCTGCAGCTGCTCGGCCGGGACCAGGCGGTGCTCAGCATCGACGGCCGCACTGTCACGCTCTCCGCCCGGCACAGCGAGATTCTTGCCCTGCTCAGCACGCACCCGGCGGGCCTCACCGCGGAGGAGCTGGCCGCCCTGCTCTACCCGCATGACGGCGCCACCATGACGCTGCGCGCCGAAATGGTGCGCCTGCGCAAGGTCCTGCAGCAGCTCAACCCGGCCGCCGTTCCGGAGTCCCGGCCCTACCGCCTGCCGATGGACCTGATGCCGGATTCCGGCCAGGTGCTCAGCTGCCTGCAGCGCGGAGCCCACCGGATCGCGCTGGAAATCTACCGCGGTGCGGTCCTTCCCCGCTCCGAGGCACCGGGGATCACAGAGCTCCGCGGCCGGGTTGCGTCCCTGCTGCGCGAAGCCGTGCTGACCGACGGGAGCGCCGAATCGCTGCTGAAGTATGCGGAGCTGCCGGAAGCGCGCGACGACGTCGAGGTCCGCGCCGCCGCGCTGAAGCTGCTGCCGCCGCGCTCGCCCAAGCGGGCCGCCGTCGTCGCTGACCTGGAACGGCTGGAAGCGGAGCTCAGCGCCTGACGCGGTGACCCGCACCGACGAAGGAGTGATCCGGCTCACAAGGTTGCAACCTGCTTGCAACCTGCCCGCTCCTAGGCTGGTGCCAGCGGCGGCCGCAGAGATCCTGGCCGCTCCCGCCACCCATCTTGCACAGCAAAGGAGCTAGCAATGACTGTCTACGCACAGCCCGGAACCGAGGGTTCGAAGGTCACCTTCAAGGACCGCTACGAGAACTGGATCGGCGGCGAATGGGTCGCCCCGGTCAAGGGCCAGTACTTCGAAAACATCACGCCGGTGACGGGCAAGGCCTTCTGCGAGGTGGCCCGCGGCACCGCAGAGGACATCGAGCTGGCCCTGGACGCCGCCCATAAGGTTGCCCCGTCCTGGGGCAAGACCTCGGTGGCCGAGCGTGCGGCCATCCTGAACAAGATCGCCGACCGGATCGATGAGAACACCGAGATGCTCGCCGTGGCTGAGTCCTGGGACAACGGCAAGCCGATCCGTGAGACCCTCAACGCCGACATCCCGCTCGCCGCCGACCACTTCCGCTACTTCGCCTCCGCCGTCCGCGCCCAGGAAGGCCGGCTCTCCCAGCTCGACGACGACACCACCGCCTACCACTACCACGAGCCGCTCGGCGTCGTCGGCCAGATCATCCCCTGGAACTTCCCCATCCTGATGGCCGTCTGGAAGCTCGCCCCCGCGCTCGCCGCGGGCAACGCCGTCGTCCTCAAGCCGGCCGAACAGACGCCGTCCTCGATCATGGTGCTGATGGAACTCATCAGCGACCTGCTGCCGGCGGGCGTCATCAACGTCGTCAACGGCTTCGGCGTAGAGGCCGGCAAACCGCTCGCCTCCAGCCCGCGGATCCGCAAGATCGCCTTTACCGGCGAAACCACCACGGGCCGGCTGATCAGCCAGTACGCGTCCCAGAACCTGATCCCGGTCACCCTGGAACTGGGCGGCAAGAGCCCCAACATCTTCTTCAACGACGTCGCGGACAAGAACGACGCGTTCTACGACAAGGCACTCGAGGGCTTCACGCTCTTCGCCTTCAACCAGGGCGAAGTCTGCACCTGCCCGTCCCGGGCCCTGGTCCAGGAAGGCATCTACGACTCCTTCATGGCCGACGCGCTGGCCCGCACCCAGAAGATCATCCAGGGCAACCCGCTGGACACCGACACCCAGCTCGGCGCCCAGGCCTCCAACGACCAGCTGGAGAAGATCCTCTCCTACATCGATATTGGAAAGCAGGAGGGGGCCAAGGCGCTCACCGGCGGCGCCCGGGCCGAACTGTCCGGCGACCTCGCGGGCGGCTACTACGTCCAGCCCACCATCTTCGAGGGCCACAACAAGATGCGCATCTTCCAGGAGGAGATCTTCGGCCCGGTGGTGTCCGTGACCCGGTTCAGCGATTACAACGACGCCATGGGCATCGCCAACGACACCCTGTACGGCCTCGGCGCCGGCGTCTGGTCCCGCAACGGCAACGTCGCCTACCGCGCCGGCCGCGAGATCCAGGCGGGCCGGGTGTGGGTCAACAACTACCACGCCTACCCGGCCGGTGCCGCGTTCGGTGGCTACAAGTCCTCGGGCATCGGCCGCGAGAACCACGCCATGATGCTGGACCACTACCAGCAGACCAAGAACCTGCTGGTCAGCTACAACGAGAACAAGCTCGGCTTCTTCTAAGCCGGCGTGGCGGGGCGGACCTGGTCCGCCCCGCCTTTTCCGTTTCGTCCGTAACCGTCATCCCCAGCTAGAGGAGAAGCCCCCATGACCCAGACCAGGCTCGACGCCGCCGTAACGCTGGCCGGCGAGGACTTTTCCAGGGTGGCGCTCACCACCGAAGCCGTTGAGCTCCTGCGCAAGCTCTGGCTGCAGCACGGTCCGCTCATGTTCCACCAGTCCGGCGGCTGCTGCGACGGTTCCTCGCCCATGTGCTACCCGGCGGGGGAGTTCCTTACCGGTGACTCGGACGTGCTGCTGGGCCGGTTCGACATCTCGGACGGCACGCAGCCGCGGCCGCTGGAGTTCTGGATGTCCAAAGAACAGTTCAACTACTGGAGCCACACCCACCTGACGGTCGACGTCGTGACCGGCCGGGGGAGCGGCTTCTCGGTCGAGGCGCCCGAGGGGAAGCGCTTCCTGATCCGCTCGACGCTGATGGATTGGCCGGTCTAAGAAGCCCCCGTCGTCTCACCATTTGGGATTAAAGCGGCCGTCCAGTGGATGGACACTACTATTAATAGGTCCGTTTTCCCCTGCTACAGAGACCCTGGACCTTCCAATGAACCTTTTCCGGACCAAGTCCGTCGAGCAGTCGATGGCCGACGCCGATGAGCCCGGCCGCAAGCTCAAGCGCTCGCTCAGCACCTGGGACCTGATGATCATGGGCGTCGCCGTTGCCGTCGGCGCCGGGATCTTCTCGGTCGGCGCCAAGGCCGCCGCCAACTTCGCCGGCCCCGCCGTCACCATCTCCTTCGCCATCGCCGCCGTCACCTGCGCGCTGGCGATCATGTGCTACGCCGAGTTCGCCACCGCCATTCCCGTGGCCGGCTCCGCCTACGTCTTCACCTACGCCACCATGGGCGAGGTGCTGGCCTGGATCATCGGCTGGAACCTGATCCTGGAACTGTTCACCGCCGGCGCCGTGATCGCCAAGTACTGGGGCATCTACCTCAGCAAGGTCTTCGCGCTGATGGGGCTGGACGTCCCGCCGGCAATCTCCCTCGGCGGGGTTGACCTTTACTGGGGCGCCTTCCTGATCGTGGCCGTCTTCACCGTGCTGCTGGTGCTGGGGACAAAGCTGTCCGCCCGCGTCGGCAACGTCTTCACGCTGATCAAGATCGCCGTCGTCCTCTTCGTCATCATCGTGGGCTTCACCTACGTGAAGTTCGAGAATTACACCCCGTTCGTCCCGACCTCACAGCCCACCGGCGGCACCGGCGCCACCGACGTGCTCAAGCAGTCCTTCTTCGGCTTCCTCACCGGCGCGGCCCCCGCCCAGTACGGCACCCTCGGCATCTTCGCCGGGGCAGCGCTGGTCTTCTTCGCCTTCATCGGCTTCGACGTCGTCGCCACCTCCGCCGAGGAGGTCAAGAATCCGCAGAAGACCCTGCCGCGTGGCATCTTCGGCGGCCTGGCGATCGTCACCGTGCTCTACATCCTGGTCTCGCTCGCGCTGACCGGTATGGTCTCCTACACCAAGCTGGCCGAGGCGGAGAGCCCCACGCTCACCACCGCCTTCGAGGCTGTGGGCAACAACGACGCCGCCAAGGTGATCGCCTTTGGCTCGCTGGTGGGCCTGACCACCGTGATCATGGTGCTGCTGATGGGCCTCTCCCGCGTGGTCCTGGCCATGAGCCGCGACGGCCTGCTGCCGCGCTCCCTGTCCAAGACCAGCACCATCCGCGCCACTCCGGCCCGGCTGCAGATCATCTGCGGTGCGGCCGTGGCGGTGGTGGCCGGCCTGACCAAGGTGGACCTGCTGGAGGAAATGATCAACATCGGCACGCTGTCGGCCTTTGTGATGGTCAGCCTCGGCATCCTGGTCCTGCGCAAGAAGCGCCCGGACCTCAAGCCCTCCTTCCGGGTGCCGTTCGGCAAGGTGGTCCCGGTGGTCTCCGCCGTGCTCTGCCTCTACCTGATGACCAACCTCGCCGTGGAGACCTGGATCTTCTTCGCCCTCTGGCTGGTCATCGGCATCGCGATCTACTTCGCCTACGGCCAGCGCCACTCCCGGCTCAACGAGAAGTTCGCCGAGGCACGGGCCGCCGTCAACGGCCCGGCCGCGGCCGCGGCTCCGGCCACCGCGCCCGCTGCCAAGCCGGCTGCGGACGGCGACGACGCGGAGGCGCTCAACCGCTCGTAGCCGCCTAGCCGGCCGCCCCTCCGGGCGCCCGAAGAAAAAAGAACACCCCGCCGCGGTTCTCCGCGGCGGGGTGTTTCGTCAGTGCCGGGAGGCGGCGGCCCGACCCCGTGCCTACGGCGCTCCTGGGCCCATCTTGGCCAGAAGAATGGGTCCGAACAGCTCGCTGTATTCCCGGTTCATGTGGTTGGCGTCGTAATAGACGTCGACGCCGCCGACCACGGTATAGCACTTCTCCGCGTCGCAGAAGTAGTCGGTCAGGTCGAGGAGCCGCACGCCTCGGTCGTAGTCGGATTTGGCGGCTTGAACGAGCGGGTCCGGGGGCTGGGCAGCGGACCGCGACACGGCGCAGTCCGCTGGGGTGGCTGCGTGAATCTGGGTGCAGTCAGAGTCGCGCACGGCTCCGTTCAAGGGGGTATCCGCGAGCACGTAAACCGTGGCGCCGGCGGCTGTCCACTGTCGCCAGGTCTTATGAAGCCCTTCGGCGAACTGTTCCGCTTCCGGCCGCCCGGACCCGTCATCGACGTGTTGCTCCCTCGAAAACATCGAGGTGAAGACCGCGGCAGGGTTGTCTGCGGCGACGGCCGCCGTGACGCGGCGGGACCAGTCCATGCACTTCAGGGCAGGCTCACGCTCGGTGTGGCCGTTGTAGCCGACGTACTGAACATCTGCCACCGGACAACCGCCGGCAAATGCAGTCTTGACGATCCAATGCTGTTTCCGGGCGGCCGCGAACACGGCTCCTTGCCAGTGCTGGCCGTGGGAATCGCCGACCAGCCAAACAATGCTCGGGTTCTTTTTGCCGGCGGAGAAGTCGCAGACGTGGTGCGTCTTCTTATCGCCGGTCATGAGTTCTTCCCTGGCCGCGCCACACTCGGGCGGGACCGGCCAGTACTTCTTGGCATCGTGGTTCCCCGGCGACGTGACCGGACCGAACTTCCCTTGGCAGTCGGCCTTTGGCAGCAGGGCACCAGGCCCACGGCAGGGCTCCAGCGCCGCGGCTGCCGCGGCTTGATCGTCGCGGGCGCTCTGCTGCTCGGAGGCTTGGATCTGGGCGAAGCAGAGTCCCGCGAGCAGCACCATTGCCACGCCCATGGCCGTGACGGTGCGGGCGGTCGAGGTGTTGAGGAACCGGGATGCTTGCGCGCGGTCCTCCACAAGTACCTTGGTGATCGAAGCCAGGACCAGGGACAGAGCCAGGACTAGGGCCTTGTCCATATCCGTGGGCGTACGCCCCAGGACGAAGGGGGAAACAACGATAACGGGCCAATGCCACAGATAGAGCGAATAAGAGACGCTTCCGATGTGCTGGACAGGCAACGAGCCGACCGGTCCCCTGAGCACCGGCCGGCGGCCGTCATTGCCTGCCAAAATGACCAGCGATGTGCCGGCGACCGGAAGGGCCGCCAGCCACCCCGGGAAAGGGCTGGCACTGTTGAAAGTGAACGCGGAAAGCCCAATAAGCAGGAGTCCGAGCAGGCCCAGGCACTTCGCTGCGGTGGCTCCGAGCCGCACCCTGCCCAGCCCTAGCGCCACCAGCGCTCCGGCACCGAACTCCCATGCCCGGACGGGCGTCACGAAATAGGCCTGGCTCGGAGTCGCCTGCGTCGTGAGGACAGAGGCGGCCAGCCCTGCCACGATCACGGCGGCAACGCCGGCAAGCAGCACGCCCCTGACTGAGGTGCGGCGCCGGGCGGCTATCCAGAACAGACCCAGCAGCAGCAGGGGCCAGATGAGGTAGAACTGCTCTTCGACCGAGAGCGACCAGTAATGCTGGGCAACGGTCGCGGAGTCTGTCGACGCTGAGTAGTCGATGGATTTCGCTGCCAGAACCCAGTTTTCGACGTAGAAGGCGCTGGACAAGACCTCGAGCGCGGTGTCGATCCAGCGGGAGTTTGGCAGCAAAAGCCAGGAAGCTCCGAGCCCGACCGCGAGCACCAACAGCGCCGCTGGCAGGAGCCGGCGAATACGGCGCGCGTAAAACTGCCCCAGCCGGATCCTTCCCGTCGCCATCAGCTCCTTAAGAAGGTGGGACGTGATGAGGAAACCCGAAATTACGAAGAATACGTCGACGCCGACGTAGCCTCCGGTCATGCGGTCCGGCCAGAGATGGTTGAGGACCACGAGGGTGACGGCTAGGGCGCGGAGCGCCTGGATGTCCGCGCGGAAGATCCGGCGCCGGCGTAGGCCGGTGCCAGCCGCCTGGACGCCTGCCTTGTCGGTGCGCACTTGCTCGGCGACGCTCATGATGTCCTTAGCTCTGGTGGCCGGGCACGGGATGTGGCCCTGGCCGTGGGGATCGCGGGACATTTGCTATCGAAACGCCACGTTGCGGAACCGAAGATTCCGCAGTCCCTCCCGATTTTGCCATGCCCGGGGACGCTACCCCACCCGGCGCAGGCCGAAAAGAACACCCCGCCGCGGTTCTCCGCGGCGGGGTGTTCTTTCATTGCTGGGAAGGCTAGCCGATCTTGTTGGCTGCTTCCGCGTCCGAGGCAGGAGCGCCGGTGGCGGCACCCAGGTTGGCGCGCAGCTTCGCGCCGAGCTCGGCGTCGACGTTGGTCCAGTACTGGATGGCGCGTTCCTTGATGTCGGCGTTCTTGACGCCGCCCACGGCACCGGTGAGGGTGTCCAGCAGGCGGGCCTTGGCGCCGTCGTCGAACACCTCGCGGTACAGCGTTCCGGCCTGGCCGAAGTCGCTGTCCTCAGCGTGCAGGGAGTGGGCGGAGAGCGTCAGCTCGCCGTCGTTCTCCCAGCCGCCGGCCGGGTTCTGCGGCTCAACGGCAGCCGGGCCGCCGAAGGAGTTCGGCGCGTACACCGGAACCGACGGGGCGTTGAAGTGGTACCGGGCGGCACCGTCCTGGCTGTAGTTGTTGACCTGGTTCTTGGGCAGGTTCACCGGCAGCTGGGCGTGGTTGGTGCCCACGCGGTAGCGGTGTGCGTCGGCGTAGGAGAAGATGCGGGCCTGGAGCATCTTGTCCGGCGAGGCGGCGATGCCCGGCACGAAGTTCGACGGCGCGAAGGTGGCCTGCTCGATCTGCGCGAAGTAGTTCTCCGGGTTCTTGTTCAGCTCCATGGTGCCGACCTTGATCAGCGGGTAGTCGCCGTGCGGCCACACCTTGGTCAGGTCGAACGGGTTGAAGCGGTAGGTCTTGGCGTCCTCGTAGGGCATGACCTGCACGTGCAGGTCCCAGGAGGGGAAGTTGCCCGCGTCGATGTTCTCCTGCAGGTCGCGGATGTAGAAGTCCGCGTCCGCGCCGGCCAGTTCCTCGGCTTCGTCGCCGGTCAGGGACTTGACGCCCTGGTTGGACTTGAAGTGGTACTTGACCCAGAATCGCTCGCCCGCAGCGTTGATCCACTGGTAGGTGTGCGAGCCGTAGCCCTGCATTTCACGCCAGGTGGCCGGCAGGCCGCGGTCGCCCATGAGCCAGGTGACCTGGTGTGCGGATTCGGGGGAGAGGGTCCAGAAGTCCCACTGCATGTCGGCGTCGCGCAGGTGGGTGCCCGGGAGGCGCTTCTGCGAGTGGATGAAGTCCGGGAACTTGATGCCGTCGCGGATGAAGAAGACGGGCGTGTTGTTGCCGACCAGGTCGTAGTTGCCCTCGCTGGTGTAGAACTTCACGGCGAAGCCGCGCGGGTCGCGCAGGGTGTCGGCGGAGCCAGCCTCGCCGGCGACGGAGGAGAAACGGATGAGCATGTCCGTCTCGGTGCCTGGCTGGAACAGCGCGGCCTTGGTGTACTGCGAGACATCACCCGTGGTGGTGAACGTGCCGAAGGCGCCGCCGCCCTTGGCGTGCACGACGCGCTCCGGCACCCGCTCGCGGTTGAACTGGGCCAGCTTTTCGATCAGGTAGTGATCGGTGAGGATGATCGCGCCGTCGGCGCCGACGGACTGCGAGTGGGCATCGGACGTGACCGGGGCGCCGGACTGTGTCGTGGACACGGAAGGCGCAGAGATGTTCTGAGTCATCGTTCTCCTATTTCTTGTTTGTACTTAATTACGTTCGGAGGGGAGCTGTTGGGCGCGCTGGCAGTCCTCGCAGATGCCTTGGTACAGGACATCTGCGATCTGGATGGTCATGGGCTTGGAGCCGGAGCCCCAGTGCGGTGTCAGGCATGGCGCGTGGCCGACGGCGCATTCGACGTCCTCCACACGGCCGCAACTGATGCAGACGGCGTGGTGGTGGTTATCGCCCACCCGCGTCTCGTACAGCGCGGGGGAGTGCGGGGGTTCAAAACGGCGCAGCATCTGCAACTCGGTCAAATCGCCAAGGACCACATAGACGGACTGTGCAGTGAGTTCCGGAAGATCCTCGCGGGCTGCGGCGAGGATGGCCTCCGCCGGCGAATGCGGATGGCGTTCGACGGCGGCCAGCACCGCCAGCCGCTGTTTGGTGACCCGGCGGCCGTGGGCATGCAGGGCGGCGGTCCATGCCTCGCTGGTCCCCGCCGTGTCCGTCATGGCCCCATTCAAACACTTATTTTGATTCGGTCACAATAAGGTTCGGCTTATTTCTCAACTTCATCCCACTAGAGTGGCCGGGTGGGGAAATTCCTGGCGGACATCACGCCGTTGCGCGAGAGTCCGGCCTTCCGCCGCCTGTGGCTGGGATCCGCCGCCTCGGCGCTGGGCAGCCAACTCACCCTTGTGGCCGTCAGCCTGGAGGTCTACCGGCTCACCCAGGACAGCCTGTACGTAGGCCTGTTGAGCATCTTCGCCCTGGTGCCGTTGGTCTTCGGCGGCCTGCTCGGCGGTTCCATCGCCGACGCCCACGACCGCCGCAAGGTCGCGCTACTCGCCTCCGCGGTGCTGTGGCTGACCACCGTGGCCCTGGCGCTGCAGGCCTGGCTACAGCTGGGGAACGTCTGGCTGCTCTACCTCCTCGTCGCCGTGCAGAGCGGCGCGCAGGCCATCAACCAGCCGGCCCGCAGCGCCATCATCCCGGTGCTCGTCCGGAAGGAGCTCCTGCCCGCGGCCAATGCCCTGAGCATGATGATCTTCGGCCTGACCATGACCGCGGGGCCGCTGCTGGCCGGCGTGCTGGTCGCAACGATCGGCTTCGCCTGGACCTACACGATCGACGTGGCCAGCTTCGCCTTCGTCGTCTGGGCACTGCTCAAGCTGCCGCCCATGCCGCCGGGGCAGGCCTCGCACCGGGCCGGGCTGCGCTCCGTCGTGGAGGGCTTCCGGTTCCTCGGCACGCGGCCCAACCTGCGCATGACCTTCGTGATCGACCTCGTCGCCATGATCCTGGCCCAGCCGCGGGCCCTGCTGCCGGCCATCGGGGCGCTCATGATCGGCGGCGGCGAAGCAACGGTCGGTGTGCTGCTGGCCTCCACCGCCGTCGGCGCCTTCCTGGCCGGGCTCTTTTCCGGGCCGCTCGGTGCCGTCCGGGCCCAGGGGGCGGCGGTGGTCTGGTCGGTTATGGGCTGGGGCGCCTCGATCGCGGGCCTGGGCCTCGTGGTCGTGCTGGCCGGCAGGTCCGGCGCTGAGGGCGTGACTCCCTGGCTGGTGCCCGCCGCAGTGTGCTGCGCGCTCGCCGGCATCGCCGACTCCGTCAGTGCGGTCTTCCGCACCACCATCCTGCAATCGGCCACCCCGGACCATCTTCGCGGCCGGCTGCAGGGCGTCTTCGTCGTCGTCGTGGCAGGCGGTCCCCGGGTAGGGGACATGCTCGCCGGCGGCGCGACTAAGCTGCTCAGTGAGGGCTGGGTACTGCTCGCCGGCGGGGTGCTCTGCGCGGCGGTGGCGTGGGCAGTGGCGCGCTGGCAGTCCGGGTTCCTGAAGTACGACGCGCGGAACCCGGTACCCTAGCAATTCGTTTCTTAGATAGGCGATCGGCCGGACGGCTGGTCGGCGGTTTGGGAGGAACAGTGCACAACCATCACAACGGCCTGAAGACGGCGGCCCTGTTCGGCGTGCTCTGGGCCGTGCTGCTCGGCCTGGGCGCGTTGATCGGGTCCGGAACGCGGAGCTCGGCGCCCATCTGGATCATGGCGCTGATAGGCGTCGGCACCACCGCTTACGGCTATTGGAACAGCGACAAGATCGCGATCAGGTCCATGCAGGCATACCCGGTGACCGAGGCCGAGGCGCCGCAGCTGCACCAGATCGTCCGGGAACTCTCGGCGCGCGCCAACCAGCCGATGCCGCGGATCTACATCTCGCCGACCATGGCACCGAATGCCTTCGCCACCGGCCGGAACCCGCAGAACGCGGCGGTCTGCTGCACGCAGGGCATCCTGCAGTTGCTCGACGCCCGGGAACTGCGCGGCGTCCTCGGCCACGAGCTGATGCACGTCTACAACCGGGACATCCTCACCTCCTCGGTGGCGGCCGCCGTCGCCGGCGTAATCACCTCGGTGGGCCAGATGCTGCTGTTCTTCGGCGGCGGCGGTGACCGCCGCAACGGCAATCCGCTCGCGCTGCTGGCGATGGCCCTGCTGGCCCCCTTTGCCGCCTCGCTGATCCAGATGGCCATCTCCCGCACCCGGGAGTACGACGCCGACGAGGACGGTTCGTCGCTCACCGGCGACCCGCTGGCGCTGGCCTCCGCGCTGCGCAAGATCGAGCAGGGCGTGCAGCTGGCCCCGCTGCCGCAGGACCAGCGGCTGGTGAACGCCTCGCACCTGATGATCGCCAACCCGTTCCGCGGCGGCGGCATGGCGCGCATGTTTTCCACCCACCCGCCGATGAGCGAGCGGATCAGCCGGCTGGAAGGGATGGCGGGCCGGACGTTGGGCTGACCCGGGCCCCGACGCACGCTGCACCAGGCGTGCGTTACTCCCCGGTTACTCCGGTGCCAGGCCGGCACCAGCCACCGGCAACCCCGGGTTTCCGGTATTGAGGTACAACGCCGGTCGGCGGCCCGGCGGGTAACCGGGCTGGAGCGCACGGGCCGGACAACAAAAAAGACTGCCGCTACCGGAGTAGCGGCAGCCCTTTTTGGACCGACGGCTGCACTGCGCGCCGTCAGTGGGCCTACGGCCCGGCTAGCTGCGGAAGTTCACAAACTGCAGGTCGGCCTCGTCGAAGCCCTTGAGCAGGTTCATGGTTTCCTGCAGGTCGTCGCGGGACTTGGAGGTCACCCGCAGCTCATCGCCCTGGATCTGGGACTTGACCGACTTCGGGCCCTCATCGCGGATCAGCTTGTTGATCTTCTTCGCCAGGTCCTGCGCGATGCCCTCCTTGATGGTGGCCTCAAGGCGGAACTCCTTGCCGGACGGGTAGGGCTCGCCCGTGTCGAGGGACTTCAGCGAGATTCCGCGGCGGATCAGCTTGGACTGCAGCACGTCGAGGACCGCCAGGACGCGCTCCTCGGAGTTGGCCTTCATCAGGATCTTCTCGCCACTGAAGTCAACCTCTGCGCCGACGCCCTTGAAGTCGTAACGCTGCGCCAGTTCCTTCTGCGCCTGGTTCAGCGCGTTGGCGACTTCCTGCTTGTCGACCTTGCTGACGACGTCGAATGTGGATTCGCCTGCCATGACTGTCCTCCTGATGTTGTCCGGACGCCCTGCTTCAGGGCGGTGTTTTCTGCATTCCAGCCTAGTACGGATGCTCTGGATGTGAAGGTGCGGCTGGTCCTCACAGCGGGCACAAAGCTGAACCCCGGGAGGAATGAAGCTTGGCAGGGGAGGGTTGGACCCGTTGGACGAGCCGCACGAAAGGCAAAGCACATGAACCGCAGGGCCATCCGTTACGTCAGCAGCACCACCGCCGCAGCTGCGGGTTCTATCACGACGGCGGTGACGTCCGTGGCCGCGGCAGCCCTGGCGACCTCCATCATCCTCAGCCCGGCCGCGGACGCGTCCGCCAGGCTCGACGGCGTGCAAGCGGACCTGGCCCGGGCGGTGCAGCTGAACCAGATCACCGCCGAGCAGGCCGCGAAGTTCGAGGCCAAACTCGCCGGACGGATCCTCGGAGAAGCCTGATATTCCGGGCCTCCGGGGGCCGTGCGGCGCCGATTCGATTCTTCGGCGGAAGTTCTGTAAAGTTGTCTTGCCCGCGGTTGCTGGAAGCGGAACGGACTGGAAACAGGCGTTTCGATGACGAAGCTGCGAGTGATCTTCTTTTGAAGTTCGGCAGATTACCCGAGCGGCCAAAGGGGGCTGACTGTAAATCAGCTGGCAACGCCTACGGGGGTTCGAATCCCTCATCTGCCACCCTTGGGAAAGCCTCCGGAACCACACGGTTCCGGAGGCTTTTTCTTTTGCCCGGAACACTTATCAGCGACCCTCCTCAGTCCGCGGACCGATGTCCGGCGGCCGGCAGGGGCGTCTCTTCCGTGCACAAAAGTGGCCGACATCACTTTTTGGTGCGCGAGGCGTTACTCTTTCGCAGGAGGGGAAAACAAATGGAGATAGTCCTGGCGGCTGGCAAGGGAACGCTCAGCCTGGATGAGGCCGGAATTTTGCAGCTGGTTTGGGCCGCCGGATCCACGATCGAAACGGCGGACGCCGTCGAATCGGTCCTTGCCGTCACAAAAATCAGCGCCGGGCGGATGCTGCCGCTGCTGATCGACATCAGCGACGTGAAGCTGACCGCCGGCGCCCGCAACCATTACCTCGACAGCCGTTTCGTATCCTCGGTGGCGCTGGTTGGCGAGTCGAACGTGGACCGCGTTGTTGCCGCTTGGATGCGCCGTGGCAATGAGTGCCCGCAAAGCTACTTCACCTCCAGCGCCGATGCCCTGGAATGGCTGGATGCCCTGGCCACCAGCGGCGACCCCCAGAGCGTCGCCGGCTGATAGCGCTCCCGGGCCGGCTCCTGCTTCGCCGGCCGACACCGCCGACACCGCCGGCCAACACGCCGCCCGACACCGGGCGTTGGCTTCAGTGGGATGCACGTTACCCCAGAGTAGGCTTAGGCCGATTAACCAGAGAGCCTTAGGAGCTGAATTGAAGTCGTTTGCATGTGGTGACGTCGTTCCCGGTTGTGACGCCCGCTGGGTCTGCAGCACGGAGGACGAGATCCTCGTCCAGGTCGGCGCCCACGCCGCCTCCGTACACGGCCTGACCGAGTTGCCCGCCGAGCTCGTCGATTCCGTTCACAAAGCGATCCACCCGGTTAGTTGATTGCTTAGTTGACTCCTGCGGAAGCCGTGCCACCGGCCGGGTCCGGCACCGGATCCCCGCCGGACTGGGAGGCCGTGCTGGCTTCGGCCTGCCGCGGCGAGGGCCTGGCGGCGGCCTACCAGCCGATCGTCGATACTGCCCGAGGCACCGTGGTGGGCTATGAAGCCCTTGCCCGGTTTCCCGGTTACGCAGAGAAGAACCCCGAGGTCTGGTTCGCGGCCGCGCGGAACCATGGCAAAGCGGCCGAGCTGGAAGCGGCGGCCTTGCGGACCGCACTCAGGGCCCGCGCCGGGCTGCCCGCCAACTGCTTCCTGACGCTCAACGTCTCGCCCGAGCTGCTGACCTCGGAGTGCATCCGCAGCGTCTGGCGCGAAGAGGGCGCACTGGGCGGTCTCATCGTCGAGCTCACGGAGCAGACGCCGATCGATTCCTACGTGGAGTTGGAGCCGGACCTCAACCAGTTGCGCGCCGCCGGTGCAATGATCGCCGTCGACGACGCCGGAGCAGGCTATGCCGGGCTGCGCCACCTGCTGGCCCTGCGGCCCGCCCTGATCAAGATCGACCGGGACCTGATCCAGGACGTCGACCGCGACGAGGCGAAGCGAGCCCTCATCGGCATGCTCGGCGCGTTCGCGAGCCGCGTCGACGCATGGATCCTGGCCGAGGGTGTGGAGAGGGCCGAGGAACTTGAGGCGCTCGTCTCGCTGGGCGTCCCGCTCGTGCAGGGTTATTACCTCGCCCGGCCCGCCCCGCCCTGGGCCGGCATCGACCTCGACCTGGCGCACCGCCTCGCCACCTCCCGTCCGGTAGCCCACAAAACGGTCATCCGCGACGTCGTCGAACCGGCGACGACCGCTGCCAGTGTCGCGCTGGCCGCCGACGCGTTTGCCTCCAGCCCGGTGCTGGAGGAAGTCGTGCTGCTCGGTGAGCACCTCCGGCCGATCGCGGTGCTGGACGCCGGGGCCGCCGCGCTGGGCGTGGTCAGTCCCGGGATGCGCGTGAACCTGGATACGCCGCTCAGCGAGGCGCTCGCCCGTTCCATGACGAGGCCGAAGGCCCAAAGGTTCGATTCGCTCCTGGTGACGGACAACGCCGGGCGCTTTGCCGGCGTCGCCCGGATGGAACGGATGGTGATCGCCTTGGCCGGGGGCGGTGCAGCGGACTAGCCTTTTCCGGTCCGTAGCGGCACGAGCCTGAACGAGTACTGCCCGGTACCGCCGGAAGGCGCCATGCTCAGCTGGGCGCCCTCCGAAGGCAGCCGCACCTCGATGCTGATGGTCTCGCCGCATGGGACAGTCCCTTCGGGCAAAACCTCGGCGCCGTTCCAGCTACGGATGGACAGCCGCGTCGCTGCCGTCCCGCGGCAGGCGAAGTTCAGTTCGTAGCGGCCGGGAGGGGCGGTGAGGCCGAAGACCGTCCGTTCGTCGGAGGTGGCGGAGCCTCGGTACTCGCCTGGCCTGGACGGGCCCAGGACGTCCCGGGCCCAGGCGCTGGCGCCGAAATTCTCGCGCAGCGACGCGTCCGTGTTGGGCTCGATCTTCACCCCGGCGACGCCGGCCTCGAGGCCGGAGATCGCGGTGGCGCGGGCCGTGAGCCTGCCCCCGCTGTGGCGGAAAAACGCGGAGTTGGCTTCCCCACAGGGGTAGTCCCAGCCTTGCGGAAGTCCGTGGGCACTCGTCACCTTCAGTTCCAGCCGGGAGGCTCCGGAGCAGGCTGAGGTCAGCAGGTAGTCCCCGGCGGCAAGCTCGGTGGTCCATTCGGCGCTCTTGCCGACGGCGTACGGAATGCCGGGGTCGGCAGGAGGGCCCGAGAGCTGCCGGGCCACTTCGGCCAGGAACACCGCGGGATCGATCGAGCGTGTGGCGGTCGGCACGGGCTGGGGTGGTTCCTCGGGGCTGTATTCGCACGCCGCCAGGGGCAGGAGCATTGCCAGCATTGCCACATTTGCGCTGAGGATCCGCGCCCCCCACAGAGCCGACATGGCCCGAGTCTAACGCACGCCGCGAGACGGACCCTTCAGGCTTCGCAGGCGGTGTTGACTGCGCTGCGAGGATGAGGTCATGTCCTTCTTCGAAGACCTGCCCACCCCGCCGCAGCGGCCACGGATGCCCAAGCTCGTTCCTCCGGTCTGGGCCGCGCCGCCGTCGGACGAGCTTCCCGCCGTCGTGTCCGTCGGTGAGTTTCTGCAGCGCACCCCGCGCCTGGTGGTGGCGGTCAAGGGCGTGGAGGTGTTCAGCACCGGGTGTGTCATCGAGCTGGTGTGGACGGTGCGCCGGGAGGACGAGACCGACTCGGAATGGGCCCTCGTGACGGAACAGTGCTTCAACCGGCCGGCCTTCCGCCACGGCATCCCGGTGGGCGGCGACGGTGGCCTCCGCTTCGGCGTCGCCTACCCGGACGGGAGGAAGGCGACGGAAGACGGCATGCGCCCTTGGGAGTCTGAGGAGACCGGCCCCGACGGCCCCGTTCTCACGCCGGCCAGTGGCGGTGGAGGTGGAGGCAGTGATGAGGAACTAAGCTACTCCGCTAAATTTTGGGTGTGGCCGCTGCCCTCGGGCGGGGACCTGCGGGTCGTGGCGCGGTGGCCCGACCGCGGCATGGACGAACGCTCGGTCCCGGTCAGCGGCGAGGCGCTGGCTGCGGCAGCCGGGGAGATCCGGAATTATTGGGACAGTGATGACTGAAAGCTCAGGCACCCTGGCGGCGGAGCTGCCCGGCGGTGTCCATATGCGGTTGCTCCGCGGCTCCGACGCCGAGCGGCTGGGTGCCGCTTACCGGCGGAACCGGGACCATCTTGCGCCCTGGGAACCGGTCCGGAGCGCGGAGTTTCTCACTACGGAGGGCCAGCGCGCCAATATCGGCGGGAAACTCGGCATGTTCGCCGCCGGTACCGGTGTTCCCTGGATCCTGCTGGCCGGTGATCGGGCCGTGGGCGCGATGACGTTGAGCGGCATTGTGCGGGGCCCGTTCCTCAGCGCCAACCTTGGGTACTGGGTGGACGGGGATCTGACCGGCCGCGGCATCGCCTCGGCCGCCGTCGCCCACGTTGTTGCTGCCGCGCGCACCGAACTGCGCCTGCACCGGATCCAGGCGGCCACCCTGCCGCACAACGCCGCTTCGCAACGGGTGCTGCGCCGGGCCGGATTCCAGGAGATCGGGCTGGCCCCGGACTACCTGCAGATTGCGGGCAGCTGGCAGGACCATGTCCTGTTCCAGCTCATCCTGCACTGAACCGCGTGCGAGACTCTCACGGTGAATGACGAATCCTTCGGCGCCCTGCACCACGTCGAGCTGTGGGTGCCGGACCTTGACCGGGCCCGGGAGGAATGGGGCTGGCTGCTGTCCGGGCTCGGCTACGAGCAGTACCAGGACTGGCCCCACGGGCGGAGCTGGCGGCGCGGGCCCACCTACATCGTGGTCGAGGAGTCGCCGGACCTGAGCGGCCGGACCCACCACCGCACCGCGCCCGGGTTGAACCATCTGGCCTTCCATGCCGGAACGCGGGAGCACGTGGACGCCCTGGCCGAGGGCGCCCCCGGTCGCGGCTGGACCGAGTTGTTTCCGGAGAGTTATCCGCATGCGGGCGGCGCCGGGCACTTCGCTGCCTACCTGGTGAACTCGGACGGCTTCGAAGTCGAGCTGGTCGCCACGGACTGAGCGGGTCTCCGGGGTACCGTGATACCCATGAGCATCATTTTGGTGGGCGGCGGCCCCGACACGGTCACCACCCCCGTCGTCTTTGACCGCTTCGCGAGCCACGTCCGGCGCCGCGCCGGCGGCCGGTCGCCCCGGATCGCCGTCGTATTGTTCGACCGCGAAGGCAGCTCGGAGTACTTCCTCCCGGCCTACCTGGAACCGTTGCAGGACCGGATGGCCTGTGAGGTGGCGCCGGTCCTGCTGCGGACCGGCGCGCCGGCCGATCCGGTGGCGTTTGCCGACGTCGACGGCGTCGTCGTCGGCGGCGGACCCACGCCGGAATACCTGGCCGGCCTGCTCGGCGCGGCCGCTACGATCCGGGCGGCGGCCGCCGACGGCGTACCCTATCTGGGGTTCTCGGCCGGGGCGATGATCGCACCGCGGCGGGCCCTTATCGGCGGCTACCGGATCCGCGGCGTTGAGGTGTGCGCGGAGGAATGCTCGGAGGGCCTCGACGAGCTTGAGGTCCGCGACGGGCTGGGCCTGGTGCCGTTCGCCGTCGACGTCCACGCGGCGCAGGCGGGCACCCTGAGCCGGGCGGTCGGGGCGGTGGCGGAGGGTCTCGCGGACCGGGCAGTGGCCATCGATGAAAACACTGCCCTGGTGCTGCGCCACGCCGACCTGGAGGACCTGGAGGTGATCGGGACCGGGAACTGCTGGTCCATCCGCGGCTCCGGGAGCAAAGCCACGGTAGCCGTCCTCTCCGCCGGCCGGCCCGGATAGCCGCCCTTGGCAGCTTTGTTACTCGCGGGTAACATAGGGCCCATGCATTTGCTGCTCCGCACCCTTCTCCTGCTCATCAGGTCCGCCCGACGCTCGCCGCTGAGCATCTGGGACACGTCCTCGCTGCCGCTCCGGGTCCTGCCGACGGACATCGACATTGCCATGCATGTCAACAACGGCATGTACCTCTCGCTGATGGACCTGGGCCGGTTCGACCTGATGGCCCGCAGCGGCACCTGGAAAGCCATGCGCCGGCGCGGCTGGACGCCGGTGGTGGCCGGGGAGACGATCGCCTTCCGCCGGTCGCTGCAGCTGTGGCAGCAGTACACGATCGAGTCCAAGGTGATCGGCCTCGATGAAAAGGCCATCTACTTTGAGCAGCGCATGGTGGTGGACGGCGAAATCTACGCCCGGGCCCACATCGCCACCCGGCTGGTCACCAAGAGCGGCCCGGTCAGCCAGGACGAGATCATCCGCGAATTCGGAGCCCCGCCGGCGGACCTTGAGTTGCCGGAATGGATCCACGAGTGGCGCGAAACGAACGCGCTGCCGGGCGCCCGCCGGCCCGCCCCGCACGTCTGGGCGTAATCCGGCCGGGATGTGCCAACAGCGAAACGCAGGGGACTTTCGAGGGCGGCTCGCGTACCGTTGACCCATGGCTACCGTAGACATTACAGGTGAACAGTTCGCAGCGACCGTCGAGGAAAACGACATTGTCCTCGTAGATTTTTGGGCCGAATGGTGCGGCCCGTGCAAGCAGTTCGGCCCCACGTATTCGGCTGTTTCGGAGAAGCACCCGGATGTGGTCTTCTCCAAGGTGGACACCGAGGCGGAGCAGCAGCTCGCCGCCGAGGCCGGTATCACCTCGATCCCCACGCTGATGGCTTTCCGCGAAAAGGTGCTGGTGTTCTCGCAGCCCGGCGCCCTGAACGCCCAGCAGCTGGAGCAGGTTGTCGACGCCGTCAAGGCCCTCGACATGGAGGAAGTCCACGCGCACGTGGCCCGCTCCCAGGCCGAGGCCGCCGCAACCCAGCAGGACGGCACCCAGATCCCGGACGCCTAGGCCGGTCTAACGCAACAAACAGCAACGCGGGGTCCCTCCGCGCCCATCCCGAACGGGATGCCGGCGTGGAGGGACCCCGCGTTCCTTGTTGGCGAAGGTCCCTAGAGCTTTTCCAGCTTGACCGGTTCGGCCAGCAGCGCGCTCAAGGATTCGTTCAAGTCCTGGACCGCCGTACCCTTCGAGTGCTTGTCCAGGTCTTCCTGGGAGGCCCACCGCTCGGTCAGCACCAGCTTGTCCTCGCTCGCCTCGGTCAGTTCATAGCGAATGCAGCCGGGTTCGTTGACGACCTCGTCGATCGCGATTTCGAGGGCAAGCTTCACTCGGAAGAATTCGCCGTCGTTGGGGATGAAAGTGGCCCGCAGGTCAATAGGTGCGCTCATGGTTTTTACCCTACCCGGCGGCCGCCCCGGCGTCGGAAGATCTCCCGAAGATTTCCTAGGACATCCACGCTTAAGTCTTCTCATGCCGCCGGGCTGTTGGTAGCGTCGCACCATGCTTGCGTATACAGCCGGGGACACTGACGTCCCGCTGATTGATGAAACCATCGGCGACCATTTCGAGCGCATCGTCGCCCGGTTCCCGTTCCACGATGCGTTGATCGAGGCCGCAGCGGTTCCGGGCGGCGAAGCCCGGCGCTGGAGCTACACCAAGATGAACGACGACGTCGACCGGCTGGCCCGCTCGTTGCTGGCGCTCGGCGTCGCGAAGGGGGACCGGATCGGGATCTGGAGCCCCAACTGCGCCGAATGGACCATCCTGCAGTACGCCACGGCGAAGGTCGGGGCGATCCTGGTCAACGTCAATCCCGCGTACCGCAGCCACGAACTCGAGTTCGTCGTCAAGCAGAACGGCATGCGGATGCTGGTGGCGGCGCCGTCGGACAAGAACAGCGACTACACCGGCATGGCCCGGCAGGCCCTGGCCGAATGTCCCGAACTGCGCGAACTGGTATTCCTGCCCGATGCCGGCCTGCCCGGCCTCGCCGCCGGGATCCCGGAAGGCGAGGCGGAACAAAGCTACGCGGAGCTGCTGCGGCGCTCCGACGACGTCCCGCATTCCGGGCTTAAGGCGCGGATGGCCGAACTGGACCCGCACGACGCGATCAACCTGCAATACACCTCCGGAACCACGGGGTTTCCCAAGGGCGCCACCCTGACGCACCACAATTTGCTCAACAACGGCTTCGCCATCGGGGAACTGCTGTCCTACACCGAGCACGACCGGGTGGTGCTGCCGGTGCCGTTCTACCACTGCTTCGGAATGGTGATCGGCAACCTGGCGGCACTCAGCCACGGCGCCGCCACCATCATTCCGGGCCGGGGTTTCACGCCGGCCGCCGCGCTCGAGGCCGTGCAGGACTTCGGCGGGACGTCGCTCTACGGCGTGCCGACCATGTTCATCGCCGAACTCGCGCTGCCGGACTTCGCCTCCTACGACCTCTCGACGCTGCGCACCGGCGTCATGGCCGGCTCGCTGTGCCCGATCGAGGTGATGAATCGGGTGATCGCGGAAATGAACATGCGCGACGTCGCCATTTGCTACGGCATGACCGAGACCTCGCCGGTGTCCACCATGACCCGCGACGGAGACACCCTGGCCCAGCGCACGCAGACCGTGGGCCGCACCATGCCGCAGCTCGAAAGCCGGATCGTCGACCCGGTGACCGGCGAGGTGCTCCAGCGCGGCGAGATCGGCGAGTTGTGCACGCGCGGCTACTCCGTGATGCAGGGCTACTGGAACCAGCCGGACAAGACCGCGGAGGCCATCGACGCCGAGGGCTGGATGCACACCGGGGACCTGGCCCGGATGGACGAGGACGGCTACCTGGTGATCGAGGGCCGGATGAAGGACATGGTGATCCGCGGCGGCGAGAACATTTACCCGCGCGAAATCGAGGAGTTCCTCTACACCCACCCGGATATCCAGGACGTGCAGGTGATCGGGGTTCCCGACGCCACCTACGGCGAGGAACTGATGGCCTGCATCATCCTCAAGCCGGGGGCCTCACCCCTGGACGCGGCAGGCCTGGCGGAGTTCTGCCGCGGCAAGCTGGCGCACTACAAGATCCCGCGCTACGTGGAAGTCCGGGAAAGTTTCCCGATGACGGTGTCCGGCAAGATCCGGAAGGTGGACATGCGCCAGGAGGCCGTGGCCCGGCTGGGGCTCTGAGCGCGGCGCCAGGTCAGTGGCCGCGGTGGTCCTGGATGGTCATCCGCGGGCCGAAGGTGGGCTTGCGGAAGCCGCTGAGGCCGATCATCCGCACCACCCGCTGGCGGTGGCCCGCCCACGGCGCCAGCAGCCGGATCATGCCCGCGTCGTCGGTTCGCCGCCCGGTCAGGGCTGCGCCGACGTAGGCGGCAAGGTGGTAGTCGCCCACGGCAATCGAGTCCGGGCACCCGTGCGTGCGCTGCACGACCTCCGCCGCCGTCCAAACCCCGATCCCGGGAAGAGTCTGCAGCTTCGCGGCCGCCTCGGCCGCCGGCAGCGCCGCCAGGCGTTCCAGCGCGGCGGCGGAGCGCAGCACCCGCATCACGGTGTCCGAGCGCTGCGGGCCCACCCCGGCCTTGTGCCATTCCCAGGACGGGATGCGCAGCCACTGCTCGGGCGTGGGCTGGACCAAGAGATTTGCGGGGGCCACAGTGCCCGCGCCGGGGGCGGCTGTGCCGAAGCGGTACATCAGGTAGCGGTAGCCGCGGCGTGCCTCGATCACCGTGACCTTCTGCTCCAGCACGGTGGGCACCAGGGAATCGATCATCCGCCCGGTAGACGGCAGCCGGACCGCGGGGTTACGGCGCCGTGCTTCGACCACCATCCGGGGGAGCGTGGCGTGGAACGCGGGTTCGTCGAAGGCCGTCCAGTCGTCGTCGCGGCCCAGCATCCGCGGAACGGCCCCGATCGCCTCGGCCGCCCCGGGTCCCCAGGCCCGGGCTTCGATCCACGGCGCCGCCGCCGGGCCCGCGGAGGTCAGCCGCAGCGAGGCCGGGCCGGACGACGTCGTGAACGCCATCCAGAAACTGTCCGCGGTGACCCGGATCGATGGATCGCCGTGGCCCCGGCGGAGCGTGCCGAGGGTCTGCAGGAGATCGAACGGACCTCCCGGGTGCCACCGCAGTGAGGCGTCCGCCGCGGCGGGCACGCCGGCGGGAAGCTCTGCGGTGGTCACCCGAACATGTTCCCACGCCCGGCCGACGGCGGGCACATCCGGGCCCGTCCGGCGGCGTGCTCCGGGGGACCGGAGGGCCCTTATCCGCGGCCACGGAGCGGGCTAGAATCCGGCTGGGGCCCGGACTCCCAGGCCCCGGCAACGGATCCCTTGATGGTCAGGAGAATGAGATGGCTGGTGGAGTGGTGCACTTCGAGCTTCCCGCGGACGACGAGGACCGTGCGCGCGGGTTCTACAGTTCGGTCTTCGGCTGGAATTTCCAGGTCATGCCGGAGATGGAATACAGTCTGGCCCTGACCACCCCGATGGATGAGCAGGGACGGCCCGCCGTCGCCGGATCCATCAACGGCGGCCTGTTCCGCCGCGGCGAGCTCACGGCCCCGGTGGTGACGGTCGACGTCGACGACATTGACGCCGCCCTGGAGCAGATCGTGGCCCGGGGCGGTTCGGTCCAACGGGAAAAGATGGAGGTGCCGGGGTCCGGCTGGAACGCGTACTTCACGGACACGGAGGGCAACGTGGTGGGGCTGTGGCAGAACGCCGCGCCCGCGGCGCCGGGTGGAGCGGGCACTGCCGGTGAAGCCGCGGCCGGGAACGACCTCGGGGCCTGACTCCGGCCTAGTGCATGCCGCTGGTCAGCCACAGGGCGACGACTGCCAGGGGAACCGTGAGGGCGACGGCGGCGAGCCCGGCCAGCGCGAAGCCGCCCCAGCGGATCTCCACGTTGAGGGCCCGCAGGCGCTCGTGCCAGAGCAGCGTGGCCAGGGAAGCCCACGGGGTCACCAGCGGGCCGATATTTACTCCGATCAGCAGCGCCGCGAGCCGCACCGGCGAGCCGCCCACTGGTTCCAGCGCGAGGTAGGCCGGCAGGTTGTTGACCGTGTTTGCCGCCCCGACGCCGAGCCCTGCCAGCTGGAGCAGGGCGGGCAGGCTTTCCCCGGAGCCGGCCACGCCGGCAAGGGCCTTCGACAGGCCGTTGGAGTGCGCCGCCTCCACGACCATGAAGAGGCCGACCGTGAGCATGAGCGGGCGCCACGGAACCATGGACCAGCGGAGGCTTGAGCGCCGGCGCCACAGGAACAGCGCCAGCAGGAGCGCAGCCGCTGCGGTCGCCGGAATGTAGACCGGCACTCCGGACACCAGCGCCGGCAGCAGGATCACCATCACGGCCGCCGAGGCATAGAGCAGCACCTTGTCCCGCACCCGGTGGGCGGGCTGCGGGGCGTAGCGGCCCCGCAGATCCTTCCGGAAGGCGAGCCAGAGCAGCACCAGCGGGAGCAGGATCCCCACCAGGGCGGGGGCCCAGACCAGCGAGGCGAACCCGGCCGGGCTCAGCCCCAGCCGGGACTGGGCCAGCAGGTTGGTCAGGTTGGACACGGGCAGCAGCAGCGAGGCCGTGTTTGCGAGCCAGATCGTGGTCAGCGCGAACGGCAACGGCGGAATCCGTGCATGTACGGCGAGGAGCACGACGACGGGGGTGACCAGCACCGCCGTCGTATCCAGCGACAGGAACACGGTGGCCACGCACGCGAGCGCGATCACGAGCAACCACAACAGCAGTACCCGGCCCCGGCCCAGTGCCGCCAGCCGGTCCGTGACAGCCCGGAACAGGCCGGCGTCGTCGACCAGTTCCGTCACGAGGGACATGGCCAGCACGAAGCCCAGTACCGGCACGGTGCGGCCGGTGAGCTCCTCGAATGCGGGCCACGGCAACAGCCCGGTAGCCAGCGCCGCGGCCCCGGCCGCGAGCATGCCGCCGGGAACCAGGTAGCTCCTCAGCGTCTTCAACCAGGTCCTTCGCTTCACCGCCTTATCGTCGCACCCGCACGGCGGCGCTGACGACGCGACGTGCCCGCTGCCCCGGAGGCGGTAACTTTGTACCTATGAAGTACGCCCAGTCCGTCCTGGACCTCATCGGCAACACGCCGCTCGTCAAACTCAACCACGTGACCGAAGGCATCGCCGCCACCGTCCTGGTGAAGCTCGAATACCTGAACCCCGGCGGTTCGATCAAAGACCGCATCGCCGCCAAAATGGTCGAAGAGGCGGAACGCAGCGGCAAGCTCCAGCCCGGCGGGACCATTGTGGAGCCCACGTCCGGCAACACCGGGGTGGGCCTGGCCCTCGTGGCGCAACAGAAGGGCTACCGCTGCATCTTCGTGGTCCCGGACAAGGTCGGCGAAGACAAGCGCGCCGTGCTGCAGGCCTACGGCGCCGAAGTCGTGGTGACGCCCACCGCCGTCGCCCCGGACAGCCCGCAGAGCTACTACGGCGTTTCGGACCGGCTGGTAACCGAGATCCCCGGCGCCTACAAGCCGGACCAGTTCTCCAACCCGGCCGCGCCGGCCAGCCACTACGAGTCCACCGGCCCGGAAATCTGGCGCGACACGGACGGCAGGATCACGCACTGCGTGATCGGCGCCGGCACCGGCGGCACCATCACCGGCACCGGCCGCTACCTCAAGGAAGTCTCCGCGGACCGGGCCGAGGCCGACGGCGGCGTGGTCAAGATCATCGGCGCCGACCCGGCCGGTTCGGTCTACTCCGGCGGCACCGGCCGGCCGTACTTCGTCGAAGGCGTCGGCGAAGACATGTGGCCGGCGAACTATGACAAGGCCGTTCCCGACGACGTCATCGCCGTCAGCGACGCCGACTCGTTCGCCATGACCCGCCGGCTGGCCCGGGAGGAAGGCCTGCTCGTGGGCGGCTCTTCCGGTATGGCCGTCGTCGCCGCGCTGCAGGCCGCCAAGGACCTCCCGGCGGACGCCGTCGTCGTCGTGATCCTGCCCGACTCGGGACGCGGCTACCTGGCGAAGATCTTCAACGACCAGTGGATGCGGTCCTACGGATTCCTGTCCGGCGGTGATGAGGCCTCGGTGGGGGAGGTGCTCAAGGCCAAGACCGGCGAGCTGCCGGACCTGGTGCACATCCACCCGAACGAGTCCGTCCGCGACGTCATCAACATCATGAACGAGTACGGGGTCTCGCACATCCCGGTGCTGTCGCAGGAACCGCCGGTGGTGATGGGCGAGGTGCTCGGTGCCGTCGACGAGCGCACCCTGACCGCGAAACTCTTCCGCGGCGAAGCGGCCCTCACAGACAAGATCTCCGAACACATGGAGGCGCGGCTGCCCGTCATCGGTTCGCTCGAATCGATCTCGACCGCCCGCGAACTCCTCTCCGACACCGACACCCTGATGGTGACGTTCGTCGGCGCTCCGGTGGGTATCCTGACCCGCCATGACCTCCTCGCCTACCTCAGCAACTGACCAGTCCAAGGAGTCCCATGTCCCAGCAAGAAAGCTCTTCCGCGACGAACGCCGGCTTCAACACCCGCGCCGTGCACGCCGGCCAGGCCTTCGAGCCGCGCACCGGCGCCGTGGTGCCCCCGCTGCACTTCTCCTCCACGTACGCGCAGGAATCCATCGGAGTGCTGCGCGCCGGCTATGAATACGGCCGCGGCGGAAACCCCACCCGCGACGCCCTGCAGGAACAGCTGGCCGCGCTGGAAGGCGGTTCGCACGCGTTCTCCTTCGGCTCCGGCCTCGCCGCCGAGGACTCGATGATCCGGGCCCTGACCCGGCCGGGGGACCACATCGTGCTCGGCAACGACGCCTACGGCGGCACCTACCGGCTCATCAGCCGCGTCCTGGGCGAGTGGGGGATCGGCAACACCCCGGTGGACATGTCCGACCTCGACGCCGTGGCACAGGCCGTCTCGGCCAGCAAGACCCGGCTGGTCTGGGTGGAGACGCCGTCGAACCCAATGATGAAGATCACCGACATCGAGGCGCTCGCCAAGGTGGCGCACGACGCCGGGGCCCTCCTCGTGGTGGACAACACCTTCGCGTCCCCGTACCTGCAGAACCCGCTGGCGCTCGGCGCCGACATCGTGGTGCACTCCACCACCAAGTACATCGGCGGGCACTCCGACGTCGTCGGCGGCGCGATCGTCGTGAACGACCCCGAGCTGGCCGAGAAGATCGGCTTCGTGCAGTTCGCCGTCGGCGCCGTGTCCGGGCCGATGGATGCCTTCCTCACCACCCGCGGGCTGAAGACCCTCGGCGTGCGGATGGACCGGCACAGCGACAACGCGCAGGCCGTGGCCGAATGGCTGCTGCAGCGCCCCGAGGTGGAAGCCGTGCTGTACCCGGGCCTGCCCTCGCACCCCGGCCACGAACTGGCCAAGAAGCAGATGAAGAAGTTCGGCGGGATGATCTCCGTGCAGTTCAAGGGCGGCGAAGCCGCGGCCCGCAAGGTGGCCGAGTCCACCTCGGTCTTCACCCTGGCCGAATCCCTGGGCGGCATCGAATCCTTGATGAACTACCCCTCGGAGATGACGCATGCCTCGGTCAAGGGCACCGAGCTGGCGGTCCCGGAAAACCTGATCCGGCTCTCCTGCGGCATCGAGGACGTCGAGGACCTGATCGCGGACCTCGAGCAGGCCTTCGCGCGCATTGAGACGGGCAGCTAGCCTCCAGTGACCGTCACTTCCAGGGCCGCGGGCTCTGCCACCCGCGGCTGGATCGCGACGGCGGCCGGTGCGGCCGCCGTCGTCGCCGCCCTGGTGGTGCTGTACTCGGCCTACATCCCGCTGATGAACGACTTTGAGGTCTACTTCTACGGCGGGAACCGTGTGCTGCAGACCGGCGAGGCCGGCGTCAACGAGCTCTACGCCCCGCGCGAAGGCCTCCCGTTTACCTACCCGCCGTTCGCCGCCCTGGTCTTCGCCGCCCTCGCCACCTTGGGCCAGAGCGCCGGCAGCATCATCTTCATCGCCGCCGCACTGCTCGGCGCCGCCGTCGTGTCCGCCTGGCTGACCCGGCACTACTTCGGGCTGGGCCGCTGGCGCGACGCGGTGGCGGACTGGCGGTTCCGGTCCGTGGCACTGGCCGGCACCGCGGCGATCCTGCTGATGGGGCCGTGGCGGGACACCTTCGACTTCGGCCAGATCAACATCATCCTGATGGGCCTGATCCTGGCCGACTTCGCGCTGTACGGAAAATCCCGTGCCGGCGAGCTCCGCTGGCCGGCCGGGCTGCTGATCGGGATCGCCGCCGGGATCAAGCTCACCCCGCTCGCTTTCGGCCTGTACTTCCTGGTCCGTCGCGACTTCAAGGCCCTCGGCTGGATGGCCGTTGGCTTCGTGGGCTCCATCGTGCTGGCCTGGGCCATGCTGCCCGTTGCCTCGATGACCTTCTGGACCAAGATCCTGCCGGACACCGGACGGATCGGCGTCCCGGGCTATGTGGACAACCTCTCGGTCAAGGGGCTGCTGCTGCACCTCGGCCTGCAGGATTCATCCCTGACGTCGCTGCTGTGGCTGGTGCTCGCCCTCGGCCTGGCCGCCGTGGCCGCACTGGTGATCAAGTGGGCGGTCGCTGCCGAGGAGAACTTCGTGGCCGTATCCGCCACCGCGGTGCTGATGCTGCTCATCAGCCCGGTCTCCTGGTCGCACCACTGGGTCTGGATGGCCGTGGCGCTGCCGTGCATGGGGTTCGCCATCCACCGCGTACCTTCGCGCAACGGCAGGATGCGACTGGCCGGCTGGATCATCGTGGCGGCCTCCGCTGTCGCGTTCTATCTGACGCCCAAGTACCTCGCGGTGATGGCCGGGGCGCACGAGTGGGGCAAGGACCCGAACACGACGTGGCAGCTCACCGTCGCGAGCCTGGGCGTGGTCTGCGGGATCGCGATGCTGGTGTACTGGGCCTTGGCTTACCGGCCCTCCCGCGCCGGCCTGCGCGCCTAGTCCCAGCGCCTGGGCTCCATGCCCTAGCTATCTTGAAGAAAGCCAGCTATTCTGCCGGTATGGCACTTCGATCCGACTGGTCCCGACGCAACTGCAGCATGGCCCGCGGCCTGGACATCCTGGGCGACCCTTGGGGCATGCTGGTCCTGCGCGAAGTCTTCTTCGGCAACGGGCGCTTCGACGCCATGAAGGACCGGCTGGGCGCGGCGGACTCGGTGCTCACCCGGCGGCTGGCCGCCCTCGTTGAGGCCGGCCTGCTGACCCGCCGGCCCTACGACGACGGCGGCCGTCCCCGCCAGGAGTATGTGCTCACCGCGAAGGGCGAGGACGCCCTGCCGGTGCTCAACGCCGTCGTCATCTGGGCCGAAAAGCACCTGGACGCTCCGTCCGAACAGGCGCACATGTTCGTGATCCACAGCGGCTGCGGCCAGCGCACCTCCTCGGCGGACAGCTGCACGGGCTGCGGCGAGCGGCTCACGGCCGAGAACACCAGCTGGCACAGCCTCACCCGGACCGAGGCACCCGTGGCCCTCGCCACCGCCCCGAACCCCCGCAAGAACGGAAACGCAGCATGAGTGAATCCCGGACCGGCCGCCGCCCGTCTACCCAGCGGCCCTCCACCCGGCGCCGGATCCACCCGGCCTGGATGGTCGCAGCCGTCGCATTCCTGGCCCTGGTGGGCGCGGCCGGCTTCCGCGCCGCCCCGGGCGTGCTCATGGTGCCGCTGCAGACCGAATTCGGCTGGTCCACCACCGTCCTCTCGGCCGCGGTCAGCATCAACCTGGTGCTGTTCGGCCTCACGGCACCGTTCGCTGCGGCCCTGATGGAGCGCTTCGGGATCCGCGCCGTGACCGCGGTGGCGTTGGTGCTGATCGGCGCCGGCAGCGCCCTCACCGTCCTGGTGAACCAGTCGTGGCAGATCCTGCTGACCTGGGGGCTGCTGATCGGACTCGGTACCGGGTCCATGGCGCTGGTCTTCGCCGCCACCATCGCCAACACCTGGTTCGTGAAGAGCCGCGGGCTCGTGATCGGCATCCTCACCGCGGGCAGCGCGGCCGGGCAACTGGTCTTCCTGCCCTTCATCGCAGCCCTTGCGCAGCACCCGGGCTGGCGGCAGGCCTCCCTCTTGATCGCCGCCGGCGCCCTGGCCGTGGTGCCTCTGGTGCTGAAATTCCTGAAGAACTCACCGGCCGACGTCGGTGCGCTGCCCTACGGGGCGGAGGCAGAGTCCCCGGAGGGCGCGGACACGGCAGACACGGCGGCCGCGGGCGCCGGCTCCGGCACGACCGGCCCTGACGCAGCCCCGGCCGAACCCCGCCGGAACGCGGCTGTCCGTGCGCTCCAGGTGCTCAAACGCGCCAGCAAGGTCCGGACGTTCTGGGCACTCGTGGCCGGCTTCGCCATCTGCGGCGCCACGACCAACGGACTGATCGGCACCCACTTCATCCCCTCCGCCCACGACCACGGCATGGCGGAAACCACCGCAGCGGGCCTGCTCGCCGTCGTCGGCATCTTCGATATCCTCGGCACCATCGCGTCCGGCTGGCTCACGGACCGGTTCAACCCGCGGATCCTGCTCGCGGTCTACTACCAGTTCCGGGGAATCGGCCTGCTGGTCCTGCCGCTGCTGCTCAGCGCCGAGGTCCAGCCCAGCATGATCGTGTTTGTGGTCATCTACGGCCTGGACTGGGTGGCCACCGTCCCGCCGACGGCTGCGATCTGCCGGCAGGTGTTCGGCGCGGACGGCAGCGTGGTCTTCGGCTGGGTCTTCGCCGCCCACCAGCTCGGTGCCGCCGCGGCCGCCCTGGCCGCCGGCGCCGTCCGGGATGCCACCGGCCAGTACACCTACGCCTGGTTCGCCGCCGCGGCGATGTGCACCATCGCCGCCGTGATCAGCGCAACCATCCGCAAGGACACCGGGGCGAAGGCCGCGGTTCCCGTTCCGGCGTAAGCCGGGCACTAGGCTGGGGCGCATGCCTTCCACTTCGACAATGCCCGGTTCCCCGGCCGACCCTGACCTGAGCGCTGCGCCGGTGCAGCGCAAGACTGCGCTGGTGACCGGCGTCGGGCGGCTCGCCGGCATCGGCGCCGGCATCGCGCGCCGGCTCGCGGCGGACGGCTGGGACCTGGTGCTCACCTACTGGCAGGACTACGACACCCGGATGCCCTGGGGCGTCCAGCCCGACGACGTCGAGCGCCTCACCGCCGAGCTGCAGGCCACCGGCGCCGCCGTGGTGGCCGTGCCGGCCAACTTCGAGGATCCGCAGGCCGTGGAGCGGCTGATGGCCGCGGTGGCGGAGGACGCCGGGACCCTGCAGGGCCTCGTGCTGAGCCACGCCGAATCCGTGGATTCAGGCATCCTGGACACGTCGCTGGAAAGCTTTGAGCGGCATTTCGCCGTCAACACCCGCGCCAGCTGGCAGCTGATCGCCGCATTTGCCCGGCAGGCTCCGGCCGAGGGCGGTGCGATCCTGGCCCTGACCAGCGACCACACCGCCTTCAACCTGCCCTACGGTGCATCCAAGGGCGCCCTGGACCGGATCGTGATCGCGGCCGCAAGGGAGCTCGGACCGCAGGGAATCAGCGCCAACGTGCTCAACCCGGGGCCGGTGGACACCGGCTGGATGGACCCGCAGCTGCGCGAGGACCTGACCCGGCTGCAGCCCGGCGGCCGGCTCGGCACTCCGGCCGACGTGGCCGGGACGGTGGCGTTCCTGCTCTCGCCCGAGGGCCGCTGGGTGTCCGGGCAGCTGGTCAAGGCCGACGGCGGCTTCTCCGCCTGACTCCTCCTGCCACCCGCCGTCGAGATGACACATCGCGGCAGTGTTTCGCGGCCACACTGCCGGGAAGTGTCATCTCGGGTTCAGCGGAACGCGGCGAGGCCGGTGATGTGCTGGCCGAGGACCAGGGTGTGCACCTCGTCCGTGCCCTCGTAGGTGCGCACGGATTCCAGGTTGGCGGCGTGCCGGAGCGGCGAATAGTCCAGGGTGATCCCGTTCCCGCCGAGGATGGTGCGGGCCTCACGGGCAATCGCGATCGCCTCGCGCACGTTGTTCAGCTTGCCGAGCGAAATCTGCTCTGGCCGCAGCTTCCCGGCGTCCTTGAGCCGGCCCAGCTGGAGTGCCAGCAGGGTGCCCTTCTGGATTTCGAGCAGCATGTTCACCAGCTTCTCCTGGGTGAGCTGGTATCCGGCCAGCGGCTTGCCGAACTGCAGCCGTTCCTGTGAATACCGCAGGGCGGCCTCGTAGGAGTCGCGGGCGGCGCCCATCGCGCCCCAGGCGATCCCGTAGCGCGCTTCGTTGAGGCAACTGAAGGGCCCGCGCAGCCCTCTGGCGGCCGGTAACTGGGCCTCCGGACCCAGCCGGACGCCGTCGAACGCTACATCGCACTGGATCGAGGCGCGCATCGAGAGCTTCTGCCGGATCGGCATCGCTGTGACCCCGGGGGTATCGGCGGGGACCAGGAAGCCGCGGACGCCGTCGTCGGTCATCGCCCACACGACCAGCACGTCCGCGACGGAGGCGAGCCCGATCCACCGCTTTTCCCCGTCCAAGATCCAGCCGGCGTCGTCTCCGGACCCGTCCCGCCGCGCGTAGGTCCGCATCGCCGCCGGGTCCGAGCCGGCCGTGGGCTCGGTCAGGGCGAAGCAGCCGATCACTTCGCCGGCGGCCATCCGGGGCAGCC
Organism: Arthrobacter sp. 01T414; assembly: GCF_056398965.1. Classification (NCBI taxonomy): domain Bacteria; kingdom Bacillati; phylum Actinomycetota; class Actinomycetes; order Micrococcales; family Micrococcaceae; genus Arthrobacter; species Arthrobacter sp. 01T414. Next base: position 598,269 of record NZ_JBFTQK010000001.1, read on the forward strand.
AGTGGACTTTCTGCTCCTCGGAACCCCACAGATGGATGGCGGTCATGGCGAGGGACCCCTGCACGGAGACGAAGGTCCGGATGCCTGAATCGCCGGCCTCGAGTTCCATCGCCGCCAGGCCGTATTCGACAGCGGAGCGGCCGGGGCAGCCGTACCCTTCCAGCTGCATGCCGAGCACGCCCAGCTCACCCAGTTCCGCGGCCAGTTCAAGCGGGAAGACGCCGTCGTCGTACCAGGCGGCGATTCCGGGCCGGATCCGCTGGCTGGTGAAATCGCGGACCTTTTCCCGTACGGCGAGTTCTTCCGCGCTCAGCAGCGAATCGATCGCGAGGACATCGGACACATCTGTTGCTTCGCCAGTGCTCATGCGAGCATCCTACGGCGGGGCGTGGGAGGTGCGGCGGACCTTCCTGCCCAGTTACTTCGGGACCGGCGCCCGGAATGTGGCGGACACGCCGGCGTCGCGGCCCGGAGGTGCGGCCGGTGGCGAAGTAACCGGGCTGGAGCGTCGCCCGGGCGTCTCCCGGGTATCGAAGCCACCCCGCCGCAGCAGGCCTACACTGGTGCCATGAACACCGCTTCTGTGCTTGCCGTCTGCCGGGTGCACCAGCTGCTCAGCGACGAGGGCAGGCTGGGCGTGACCGCCATCGACAAGCGTCCCATCGACGGCCCCGTGAAAGTCCACCGGCTGGGCCTCCGCGGCGACATCCAGGCCGACCGCATGGACCATGGCGGCGAAGACCAGGCGCTCTACGCCTATTCCCAGGCCGACGCCGACTACTGGGCCGCGGAACTCGGCCGCGAGATCCCGCCCGGATATTTCGGTGAAAACCTTCGGGTGGCGGGCGTCGATGCCACCAACGCTGTGATCGGCGAACGCTGGAAGATCGGGCTCGACGTCGAACTGGAAGTCACCTCGCCCAGGCGGCCGTGCAGCACCTTCCAGCGGCGGGTCGACGAACCGCACTGGGTCAAGCGGTTCACCGAAGCGGGCCTGGTGGGCACCTACCTGCGGGTAGTTCGCACCGGCAGCATCCAAGCCGGGGACCACATCCACCGGCTCTACGTCCCGGCCCACGGCGTGACGATCGGCAAATGGTTTTCCGACCCCACGGTCCAGGACATGGAGGCGCTGCGGGACGCGGACGCCGACGGACTGATCCGGCTGCAGCCGGAGTACCACCAGGAATTCGCCAAGCTGCTGGCCTAGCCGGGGGAGCGGCAGGCTCCGGCCCACGGCTGACGCAGCCTGTGCGCAAGGTCACCGCCGTCGTCGGCCTCTGCATTAGCGCCGGGGCGGACGAATGCCCTACACTGGAAACATCCCCCACTCCGGAAATCCCTTATTCCTGCCCAATTTTTGAGGCAGGACTGGTAAGTGTTGGGGCCCGCAAATGTGATGCGGGCATTTTCATAGGGAGAGCCGGCTAAAGAAAACGCTGTACAGACTGCTGGGATAGCAGCCAAGAGTTGCAGCGGGAAGTCCTGCCACGGGATTGCGAAAGCGCCGGACTTCTATGTGACCGGCCGGTCAACGTATGCCCGGCAACTTGTGTCACGCGTACTGCGGCTCCGCTCACCTCGGGTTGTGCCGCCTGGCCCCTATGGATGAGGAATATTCCCCTATGCCCGAAAATCAGAACAACTCCGTCGACACCGAAAACACCCAGGCCGACGTCGAGATCACCGAAACGCCTGCCGCAGCGGCAGTAAACACCACCGCGAACGACGCCGAGAAGACCGCCGACAACAGCGGCGACGACGAAACGGGCCTCCGCTTCGTCGACCTCGGCATCGACGCCCGTGTCCTCGCGGCCCTGCAGGACGTCGGCTACGAGAAGCCCTCCCCGATCCAGGCCGCAACCATCCCGCTGCTGCTCGAAGGCCGCGACGTCGTGGGCCTGGCCCAGACCGGCACCGGTAAGACTGCAGCATTCGCAGTGCCGGCGCTGTCCCGCCTCGCCGAGCTCCACGACCTGAACGGCCCGTCCCGCAAGACCCAGGCCCTGGTCCTGGCTCCGACCCGCGAGCTCGCCCTCCAGGTTGCCGAGGCCTTCACCTCCTACGCCAAGCACATCGATGACTTCACCGTCCTGCCGGTCTACGGCGGTTCCGCCTACGGTCCCCAGCTGGCCGGCTTGCGCCGCGGCGCCCAGGTTGTCGTCGGTACCCCCGGCCGCGTGATCGACCACATCGCCAAGGGCTCCCTCGACCTGTCCGAACTCCAGTACCTTGTGCTGGATGAGGCCGACGAGATGCTGCGCATGGGCTTCGCCGATGACGTGGAGCAGATCTTCCAGCAGACCCCCGAGGGCCGCCAGGTTGCACTGTTCTCCGCCACCATGCCGGGCCAGATCCGCCGGATGTCCAAGCAGTACCTGAACAACCCGGCCGAGGTGCAGGTCAAGTCCAAGACCACCACCGGCGCCAACACCCGCCAGCGCTACCTGCAGGTCATGGGCCCGCACAAGCTCGACGCCATGACCCGCATCCTCGAGGTCGAAGAGTTCGACGGCGTGATCGCCTTCGTCCGCACCAAGATGGCCACCGAGGACCTCGCCGACAAGCTCCGCGCCCGCGGCTTCCAGGCTGCCGCCATCAACGGCGACATCCCGCAGCAGCAGCGTGAACGCACCGTCGACGCGCTCAAGGAAGGCCGGATCGACATCCTGGTCGCCACCGACGTCGCCGCCCGCGGCCTCGACGTGGAGCGCATCAGCCACGTGATCAACTACGACATCCCGCACGACACCGAGTCCTACGTGCACCGCATCGGCCGCACCGGCCGCGCGGGCCGCTCCGGCGACGCGATCCTGTTCATGACGCCGCGGGAGAAGTACCTGCTGCGTTCGATCGAGAAGGCCACCCGCCAGCCGGTCGAGCAGATGCACCTGCCCACCGCCGAGACGGTCAACACCCTGCGCCTGGGCAAGTTCGCGGAGAAGATCACGGAGACCCTCGAGTCCGAGGACGTCGCCGCGTTCCGTGACCTGATCGCCTCCTACGAGGAAGAGCACAACGTCCCGGCCGCCGAGATTGCCGCCGCACTGGCCGTCATGGCGCAGGGCGGACAGCCGCTCCTGGTCAAGGAACTGCCGGCCGCTCCGGAATTCCAGAAGCGCGAGCGCTCCAAGGACGGCTTCGGCTCCCGCGGCCCGACCCGCACGCTGACCGAAGGCAACGCCACCTACCGGATCGCCGTCGGTCGCCGCCAGCGCGTCATGCCGGGTTCCATCGTGGGTGCCATCGCCAACGAGGGCGGCATCTCCTCGGCCCAGATCGGCGGCATCGACATCCGTTCGGACCACTCCCTCGTGGAACTCCCGGCGGACCTGAGCCCCGAGCAGCTGCGAGCCCTGTCCCGCACGCGGATCGGCGGCGAGCTGATCCACCTCGAGCTGGACAACGGCCGCAAGCCTTCCGGTGACCGCGGCGCCTACCAGGGCAACCGTGGTGGAGACCGGGGCGACCGCGGCGGTTACTCCGGCGGCAGCGGCAACTTCAAGGGCAACGGCGGCTTCAAGCGCGAGTTCCGCAAGAACGACGGCGAGCGTTCCACCGCGGACCGCGGCGGCCGCTCCTTCAGTGACCGCAACGAGCGCGGCGTCGGCTCCGACACCCGCAAGCCGCGCCACGAAGGCGGCTTCAAACCCCGCAACAAGTGGTAGTCGCTAGCTCCTAGGCAGCGTCAGAACAGGCCGGCTCTTTTCGAGCCGGCCTGTTCTGCTTTAAGGCCGTCCCGATCCCGGTTTCGATCACGCGCCGAACCCGCTAGTCGGCTTCGTCACATCCGTTCACGGGTGTCCGGCGGAACGGGCCGCGGGGGAGTGCGGAAGTCCCCGGATAGCCCCGGAATCGCGGGGATTTTAGGCCGGGCGGAGCCGTTGGCTGGCCGATTTGTTGGGAGCCGAATCTTCCGGTAGAGTATTTACTCGTTGCCCCCCTAGCTCAGTGGTAGAGCGCGTTCTTGGTAAGAACGAGGTCACCGGATCGATTCCGGTGGGGGGCTCTGAATGAGGGCCTGCGTCAAGGCGGTTTTGACCGGCTTGGCGCAGGTTTTTCTCATTCGTGGCGGCGTAGCTCAGTTGGTTAGAGCGCACGACTCATAATCGTGAGGTCGGGAGATCGAGCCTCCCCGCCGCTACAGAATGACCCCGCAGGCCAGCCTGCGGGGTCCTTTTGTTTTAACCCCTGCGTTGCTCTCTCACTTGTGGCTCTTCCGAGGCCCTGAGAACAACCCTAGGTGAGAGAGCAAACGGGCCGGAGGGCGGCGCCGGGGGTGCGGGGCCGGCACGCTTGGGACAGAATGGGACGATGACGCGAATCGCAATCATCGGCGGCCACGGAAAAGTGGCTTTGGAACTGTCCGGCATCCTCTCCAAGGACGGGGCAGACGTTACGTCCATCATCCGCAACCCGGACCATCGCGACGACGTGGCAGCCACCGGCGCCACCCCGCTGGTCCTCGACGTGGAGAACTCGACGACGGCGGAGATCGCCGCGGCGCTGGAGGGCCACGACGCCGTGGTCTGGTCCGCCGGCGCGGGCGGGGGCAGCCCGGAACTCACCTACGCCGTCGACCGGGACGCGGCTATCCGCTCGATGGACGCGGCGGACCAGGCCGGAGTCCGGCGCTACGTCATGGTCTCCTACCTCGGCGCCGGGCCGGACCACGGCGTCCCCGAGGACAACGGGTTCTACGCCTACGCCGAGGCCAAGGCCGCCGCGGACGCGCACCTGCGCGGCAGCGGCCTGGAATGGACCATACTGGGCCCGGGATCCCTGACCGACGGCCCGGGCAACGGCTTGCTCGACGTCAACCCCTCGGACACTTCAGACGGCACCGACACCTCGCGTTCCAATGTGGCCCTCGTCGCCGCCGCGGTGCTGGGCCTGCCGCAGACCGCCGGCCGGACCATCGAGTTCCGCGACGGAACCCTGCCGCTCGCCGCAGCCCTGCAGCCGGGGAGTTAGTTTCCGAGCCCTGACACCCCGATAGGGTAGTGGGGCGGCCAGCGCATTATTGACCGGGTCCTGGCCGCCCTAAATGCCCGGGGAAAGAGAGCCCATGGACCAGCTGGCCCTTATCGTCGGACTACTCCTCGCCACGGTGGTGGCCGTCGGCATCGGCGACCGGCTCCGCCTGCCGTACCCGGTCCTGATGCTGATCCTGGCCGCCTCGCTGACCTTCATCCCGGGCTTTCCGGAGATGGACATCGCGCCCGAGCTCATCCTGCCCATCTTCCTGCCGCCGTTGCTGTTCGCGACCGCGCAACGCAGTTCCTGGGCCGTCTTCCGGGTCCGCTGGCGCACGCTCCTGATGCTCGCCGTCGCCCTCGTCGTGGTCTCCACCGCGGTCGTGGCCGGCGCAGCCTGGCTCATGATCCCGGGGATCGGCATCCCGGCCGCAATAGCCCTCGGCGCCATGGTGGCGCCGCCGGACCCGGTGGCAGTGGACTCGATCGCAGGGCGGGTCCACATGCCGCGGCGGCTCATCACGGTCCTGCAGAGCGAGGGCCTCTTCAACGACGCGGCGGCCATCGTCATCTTCCAGGCCGCCGTCGCGGCCTCGGTCTCCGGCACCAAGATCGGGCCCGGCGTCGTCTTGCAGTTCGTGCTCGGCGCCGCACTGGCGGTCGGAATCGGGATCGGCATGGGCTGGCTCACGAGCCTGATCACGCGGTTGGTGCAGTCGATGGTGGCCCGCAGCGCCGTCACGCTGGTGGTACCGTTCGCCGCCTACATCCTCGGCGAGGAGCTCCATGCCTCCGGCGTGATCGCCGTCGTCGTCACCGCGCTGGAGATCAAGCGGCATTCACGGCCCGAGGACGCCGCCGAACGCGTCACCCGCACCGCCTTCTGGGACGTGGTGGAACTGCTCGCCACCGGTCTCGCCTTCGGGCTGGTGGGACTGGAGATCCGGCAGGTCATCCGCGAGGAAGGTACCGCCGTCTTCGGCATGGCAGGGACAGCCGCCGTGGTCTGCGTACTGGTGTTCGCCGTGCGCTTCGGCTGGCTGGCGATGATGTCCGGGCTGGCCCGGAGCTCGAAGAACACGCTACGCCCCACCTCCGCCAAGGAAGTCCTGATCCTCTCCTGGTGCGGGATGCGCGGCCTGGCGACGTTGGCACTGGCGCTGGCTCTACCGGTCACCTTGGCCGACGGGTCCCCGTTCCCGGCCCGCAGCGAGCTGCTGGTGATTGCATGCGCGGTGCTGCTGGCCACCCTCGTGCTGCCGGGCCTGACCCTGCCCTGGCTGATGCGGGTCCTGAAAGCCTCCGAAGACGGCTCCGTGGAGCGCGACGCCGCCCGGCTGCTGGCCTCCCGGGCCCAGCAGGCAGCCATCGCGGCGCTGAAGGACAACGAGTTCATGAAGGAACTGCCGCAGGAAAAGGTGGCCCTGGTGAAGGAGAAGATGACCCGGCTCCATGCCGAACTCCTGGACGGCAGCCTGCGGAACGAAAGTGTCACCGAGAAACGCAAGCGGGGCCGCGAGCTGGCCATCGCCGTCCAGACAATCGCGCTGGACGCGGCGCGTCAGGAGGTCGTGGCGGCCCGGAATGAACCCGACATGGACCCCGAGGTCGCGGACCGGGTGCTGCGGCAGCTGGATCTGCGCACCATGATCATGCCGGAGTAAACGCCCCGGGAACGGATCCGGCCGGGGCACAGCTAAGACCCAGCCCGCGGGCACCCCGTCAGCGGGCCAGTTCCAGTTCCAGGGCGTTGGCTTCGACGAAGTCCAGGGCATGCCGGATGGCGCCTACGGTGACAATCCTGTCGCCCAGCGGAGAGGCCGTGACGCGCGGGGGAGTGGCGGTGAAACGCGGCAGCGCGGCGGTGATGCCGGGGACCAGCGCGCCGGCCGAATCCGCGACGGCGCCGCCGATCACCACCTGCTCCGGGTTGAGCAGGCTGGCAACGGCGGCGATCACCCGGGCCATCCGTTCCGAAAGCCGGTCCAGGATGGCCAGGGCTGCGGAGTCCCCGGCGGCTGCATCCTCAAAGACGCGCCGGGCACTTGCCTCGCCGCCGGCCGCGGGTCCGCCGTCGGAGGCCTGCCACTGCCGGGCCAGGCTCGCGATGCCGTCGCTGGACCCGACGCCCTCAACCATGTCCAGGAATCCCATTTCGCCGGCACCGCCGCCGCGGCCGTGCAGCAGGCGTCCGGATTCCAGCACGCCTGCGCCGAGCCGCTCGCCGGCCAGCAGCACCACCAGGTCGTCGACGCCGGCGCCGGAGCCGCGCCAGCGTTCCCCGAGCGCGGCCAGGTTGGCATCGTTCTCCAGCAGCACGGTCCAGCCGTGCAGCTCCTGCAGGGCCGAGCGGAGGCCGACGTCGAACAGGCTCCAGAAGTGCTGGGCCGCCAGGACCTTGCCGCCTCGGTCCACCGGTGCGGCGATCCCGGCGCCCACGGCGAGCACCTTGGCCGGCACCTCGCCGGCGGCCTCCAGTGCCTGCCGGCAGGTCCGGTCCACGACGTCGACCCGCTCGGCGGCGGGGATGTCCGCGGCACGGAAACTGCCGCTGGCGCTGCCGAGGACCGTGCCCCGGAGATCCGCGACGGCCGCCGTGGTGGTGGCGGCGCCGATGTCGATGCCGAGGACCACGCCGGCCCGCGCCCGGAGCTCGAAACGCCGCGCCGGCCGGCCCTTCTGCGGGCTCCCGGCGGCGGGAGTGTCCTTGGCCGGGGCGCCGAGTTCCCGGATCCAGCCGCGCCGGATCAGGTCCTCACAGACGGCGATCACCGAGGCACGGGTGAGCCCGGTACCCGCCATCAGCTCCGTGCCGGTGGCCACCTCTGTGCTCCGGATGGCCGCCAGCACGGCCTGGGCGTTGACCCGGCGCAGCAGTTGAGGGGTCGCGGCGCCCTGCGGCTTCTTTGGAATCTTGACCTCCCTGTGAGCGCGGACCCATAATTGAACCGGCATTATATTTAGCTTGTATCTAAATTATCAGATACCGCTTTCGTCAGACATCGCACCCCAGCCCGAAGGACTTAACTTGTCGAACACCGCCACGCTGGCAACCCTGTCCGGTTCCGACCTCGCCGCCGACCCCAACTGGTGGCGCCAGGCGTCCGTGTACCAGATCTACCCGCGCAGCTTCGCCGACTCCAACGGTGACGGCCTGGGCGACATCAAGGGCATCACCGCCAAGGTCCCGTACCTGAAGGCACTCGGGATCGACGCCGTCTGGCTCTCCCCGTTCTATCCCTCCGCCCTCGCTGACGGCGGCTACGACGTCGACGATTACCGCGACGTCGACCCGAAGCTCGGCACCCTGACCGACTTCGATGAGATGTCCGCCGCGCTGCACGCCGCCGGCATCAAGCTGATCGCGGACATCGTCCCGAACCACTCCTCCAACCGGCACGAATGGTTTAAGGAAGCCCTCGCGTCCCCCCGCGGCTCGGCCGCCCGCGAGCGCTACATCTTCCGTGACGGCAAGGGCGAAAACGGCGAGATCCCGCCGTCGGACTGGGAGTCCGTGTTCGGCGGCCCGGCCTGGGAGCGCATCACCGAACCCGACGGCACCCCCGGCCAGTGGTACATGCACATCTTCGCCAAGGAACAGCCGGACCTGAACTGGTCCAACCGCGAGATCCGCGACGACTTCCTCAAGACGCTGCGCTTCTGGTCCGACCGCGGTGTGGACGGCTTCCGCGTCGACGTAGCGCACGCCCTCACCAAGGACCTGACCGAACCCCTGCTGTCCAAGGTCGAACTGAGCGAGGCCAACAGCGGCACCGACGGCTTCGACGACGGCTCGCACCCGTTCTGGGACCGCGACGAGGTGCACGAGATCTACGTCGAGTGGCGCGAGGTCTTCAACGAATACAACCCGCCGCGCACCGCCGTCGCCGAGGCCTGGGTGCACGCGTCGCGCCGCGCCCGCTATGCCAGCCCCGAGGGACTGGGCCAGGCCTTCAACTTTGACCTGCTGCAGGCCGACTTCGACGCCGACGAGTTCCGCGAGATCATCACCCGCAACCTCGCCGAGGCCACCGAGTCCGGCGCGTCGTCCACCTGGGTGTTCTCCAACCACGACGTCGTCCGGCACGCCACCCGCTACGGCCTGCCCAAGGGCGGCGGCAAGCATGCCAAGGGCCAGGACGGCAAGGGCTGGCTGCTGGCCGGCGCCCCGGCAGAGGAGCTGGACGTCGAACTCGGGCTGCGCCGCGCCCGTGCCGCGACCCTGCTGATGCTGGCGCTGCCCGGCTCCGCCTACCTGTACCAGGGCGAGGAGCTGGGCCTGCAGGAGGTCGCCGAGATTCCGGACGCGGACCGCCAGGACCCCACCTTCTTCCGCAACAAGGGCGTCGAGATCGGCCGCGACGGCTGCCGGGTGCCGCTGCCCTGGGCCCCGGAGGGATCCTCCTTCGGCTTCGGCGACGGCGGCGCCCACCTGCCGCAGCCGGAGTGGTTCAGCCGCTACGCCGTGGCCGCCCAGGACGGAATCGAAGGCTCCACGCTGGAGTTCTACCGCAAGGCACTGAAGTTGCGCCGCGAACTGCAGACCTCCGAGGAACTGGAATGGCTGGACGCCGGCCACGCCAGCGTCCTGCACTTCCGCCGCCACGGCGGCTGGCAGTCCGTGACCAACTTCGGGGACGACGCCGTCGAGCTCCCGGCCGGCGAGGTGCTGGTCAGCAGCGGCCCGCTGGACGGGCAGCTGCTCCCGGGCAACACCACCGTTTGGCTTCGGTGAGCGCCGCGCCTACCCAGGAACTGATCTACGGCTGCATGGGCCTGGGTGGCAGCTGGTCGGCGGAGCCGTACTCGTCCGCGCACGTGTACGAGGCGGCTGCCGCCGTCGACGCCGCCCTGGACGCCGGCATCACCCWGTTCGACCACGCCGACATTTACCGCAGCGGCAAGGCCGAGGCGGTGTTCGGCGAGGTCCTGGCGCAGACCCCGGGGCTGCGCGAGCGGATCCGGCTGCAGACCAAGTGCGGCATCCGGCTCGGCGAGCAGGGGCTGGAGGCGTTCTACGACCTGAGCCGGGACGGCATCCTGGAGCGCGTCAACGAGAGCCTGGCCCGGCTGCGGACCGACTACGTCGATGTGCTGATGCTGCACCGGCCGGACCCGCTGCTGGATCCGGCCGAGGTGGCATCCGCCGTTTCGCAGCTCATGGCCGAGGGCAAGGTCCGGGCGGTGGGTGTGTCCAACATGTCCGCGCCGCAGATCGAGCTGCTGCAGGACCGGCTTGAGGTGCCGGTGGTCGCCAACCAGCTGGAGATGAGCCTGTCCGCGCGGGCCTGGCTGGAGAGCACAGTGCTGGTCAACCATGCCGAGGGCACTGATTACAGCTTCCCGCACGGCACCGTGGAGCACTGCGTCCGGCACGGCATCACCCTGCAGGCCTACGGCGCCCTGTCCCGCGGGCTCTACACGGGGGCGCCCGCCGAGAATCCAAGTGCGGCGGAGGCGGCCACCGCCGAACTCGTGGCCGAGATGGCCGCCGCGAAGGGTGTCACGGCCGAAGCCGTGCTGCTGGGCTGGCTGATGAAGCACCCAGCCGGAATTGCCCCCGTGATAGGCACCGCCAAGCCGGACCGGATCCGGGCCGGCGCCGGCGCGGGCGAGGTGGCCGCGGCCATGACGCGGGCCGAGTGGTACCGGCTCTGGATCACGGCCCGGGGCAGCAACATCCCCTAGCCGCGCACCCGCCCACAGACCCACCCCCAACTGGCTCGCAGTTGTTGTCGTTCTCAGCCCTCAAAACGACAACAACTGCGAGCCAGTTGGGGTGCGGGGGTGATTTTGGTCGTATTGGTCGCCCTTAACGGGGGTATTACTTGGCGGCGGGTGGCCCCGGGCGGCTAGCGTAGAGGCATGACCTCTACCACCACCGCCGGGATTGTCCGGCCCCAGCGCAACGTCCCGGCCGAAATCGCCCGCTCCTGGCTGCTGGTCAACGCCATGAAGCCGGAACTCTTTGGACAGTCCGCGGAGTCCCGCGCGGATGCCATCATCCTGGACATCGAAGACGCGGTGGATCCCTCCCAGAAGGACGCCGCCCGCGAGCACGTCGTGGACTGGCTGACCGCCGGCGGCAGCGCCTGGGTCCGGATCAACGACGCCACGAGCCCCTTCTGGGCCGATGACCTCGCCGGCCTGCGCGGCACCCCGGGCCTGCTGGGCGTCATGCTCGCCAAGACCGAATCCGCGGACCAGGTCACCGAGAGCTTCCACCGCATGGACGGCAAAACCCCGGTGATTCCGCTGGTCGAATCCGCCGTCGGCATCGAGGAAGCCAACCACATCGCCAAGGCCCAGGGCGCGTTCCGGCTGGCCTTCGGCTCCGGTGACTTCCGCCGCGACACCGGCATGGCCGCCACCCCGGAAGCCATGGCCTACCCGCGCGCCAAGCTCGTGGTCGCCAGCCGCGTCGGCAACCTGCCCGGCCCGATCGACGGCCCCACGGTCGGCACCAACCACCCGATCCTGCGCGAGCAGACCGGCATCACGGTGATGATGGGCATGACCGGCAAACTCTGCCTCGCGATCGACCAGACCCACGTGATCAACGAGGTCATCAGCCCCACGCCGTCCGACGTCGCCTGGGCCACCGACTTCATGGCCGACTTTGAAGCCAACGGCCGCGTGATCCGGGACGGCTCCGACCTGCCGCGCCTGGGCCGCGCCGAAAAGATCATGAAGCTCGCGGTAGCCTTTGGGGTGCAGCCGGCCCTGTAGCCGGCCCCCGACGCCGAGGAGACCCCGTGACCGATACCCGTTATCTGGTCCACGGGGTCTTTTGGGATGGCCACGCTGCCGCACCTGGACGGCCGGGCGCCGGCTCCGCGGCCCTGCGCCTGCAGGACCACTCGGGCGCCTTCACCGAGGTGGCGCTCGACGCCGGGACGCGGCTAGGGTTCCGGCTCGCGGCCGCGGGCAAGCACTGCCTGGGCCACCACAGGGTGCACGGCCCGGCGGACCGGGACCACATCCTCTGTCCGAGCGGGGCCGAAGCAGCCAGAGGCAGCCAGTGCGGGCCGTGCTTCGCCGTGGACGATTCCCGGCTGATCCATGACTTCCACCGCGGCGGGGGAGTCCCGCCCGGGCTGCGCGCCTACCTGATGCAGCCGCACTGGCTCTACATCGCCACCTTCGCCAACGGCGCCAGCAAGGTGGGCACCGCCTCGAACCTGCGGAAGTGGCACCGGCTTGCGGAGCAGGGCGCCGTCGTCGCCCGCTATGTCGCCCGCGCCGATGACGGGCGGGTGGTGAGAATCCTGGAGGACCTGGTCACGCGCGACGCCGGGCTGCCGCAGCAGGTCCGCGCGGCCGCGAAGGCGGCGGGACTCACAGACCCGCCGCCCGGCGCCGGCCTCGACTCCCGGAATGCCGGGATCGCGGCCGGAGTCCGTCAACTCCTGCGCGGCACCGGGCTGGAGGGCTTTGAGGTCGTCGATGAACGGTGGCTGCGCCCCGGCCTGGCTGACGCGGCCTGCGCCCCGGCCGCCCGGCACGCCTACCCGCACAGCCTGGCAAGCGGCGCGCACGGCTTCCGGGTCGACTCGCTGAGCGGCAGCATCGCGTTGGCGGCGCTGGACGGCAGCGCGTTGGAATTCGTGGTGGACCTGGGGCAGCTGAAGGCGCGGATGATCGAAGCCGGCGATTACGGGTCCGGCGTTCCTGCGGTGCAGGAAGCACTGTTCTGAGGGGCTGCCGCCGGGTGAGCCGGTAGGCCGCGGACGCGGAGGGTGCGGCGGTCACCGGTAGACTGGCACGGTGCTGAACGAATTCTGGGCCACCGCGTCAACCACCTACAAGGTGCTCGTTTTCAGCGCCATGGGCCTGATTGCCGCGGGCATCATCCTCAACCTGGTCGGCAACAACTCGGGCAACCAGGGCCTTGCCTTGGCCTCGCTGGCCGTCATCGGGCTCGGGCTCATCCTGCACATCGCCGGAATCGTGGTCCGCGGCCAGACCATCCGGAAAAACCTCAAGCGTTAGCGGCGGCGTTCCGCGCCACGTGGCTGCGGGCGTGCTCCACGGCGTCCGGCAGGGTATCGAACAGGTGCTTGTGGTGCCGCAGTGACCGGATCACGCCGACATTGGTCACCAGATCCAGGTGCTGCGGCTGGACGCCCTTAAGCAGCACCGTGACCCCGCGCAGCTCCAGCGCCGAGATCACGTCGACCAGGGTGTGCGCCCCGGTCGCGTCGAGCATCCGGACCTGCGAGAGCCGAATGATCGCGACCTGGATGTCCTTGACCTGGCTGATCTCCTGCAGGACCCGCTCCGCTGCCCCGAAAAACATGGCACCGTCCAGCCGGAGGACGGCGATGTGCCCGTCGCCGGGAGCCGCAGGGCCCGGGATGTCTTCGCGCTGCACGCCACTGAGCGAGGCGAACTTGCGCAGCGTGAATACGGCGGCCGCGACCAGTCCGATCTCGATCGCCACGATCAGGTCGAACGCCACGGTGATCAGCGCTGTCAGGACAAAGACGAAGGCGTCGGCGCGGGTGGAGCGCAGCACCGCCGCCACGGTCTGCCGCGAAACCATGCGGGTGGCCGTGACCATCAGGATTCCGGCCAGGGCCGCCAGCGGTATCCGTCCCACCAGGCCGGCCGCGAGGTAAATGATGGCCAGCAGCACCAGGGCATGGACCACCGCCGCCAGCCGGGTCTTCGCTCCGGAGCGGACGTTGACGGCGGTCCGGGCGATGGCCCCGGTGGCGGGCATGCCGCCGAAGAACCCTGCCGCCACCGACGCCAGGCCCTGGCCGGTAAGTTCGCGGTCCGGGCTGTAGGTGCCGGTGGGCCGGCCGTCGGGGCCGACCATGCCGGCCGCGACCCGGGCCGAGAGCAGGGATTCGATGGCCGCGAGCATGGCGATGGACAGGGCGGGCATGAACAAACCGCCCAGGGACGCCGGGTCCAGTGCGGGCAGCGAGGGTGCGGCCAGGGAGTGCGGCAGGGCGCCGATCCGCGGTATGGGCAGGTCAAGCAGTTCGGCGGCCACGGTGGCCAGCAGCACCGCGGCCAGGCTGGCCGGGATGGCTTTGTTCAGCCGGGGCAACAGCAACATGACCGCGGCGACGCCGGCCACGATGGCCAGGGTCTGCAGCACAGCGGGCGCCGTGGCTTTGGCGGCGCTCTCGACGGCGGCCAGCACGGTGTTGTGGCCCGGCACGCCCGTTGTGCCGGTGGCCATGGGCACCTGCTGGAGGAAAATGATGGCGGCGATGCCGAGGGTGAAGCCCTCCACAACCGGCCACGGGATAAACGCGACGGCCCGGCCCAGGCCGCTGATGCCGAGGACGATGACCAGGAGTCCCGCCAGCACGGAGACCAGGGCGATGCTGCCGGCGCCGTGCGCGGCGACCACGGGGGCCAGGACCACCACCATGGCGCCGGTGGGCCCGGACACCTGGACGTGTGAGCCGCCCATGACGGCAGCCACCAGCCCTGCGACCACCGCGGTGATGAGCCCGGCCTCCGCGCCGACGCCGGAACTCACGCCGAAGGCGAGGGCCAGCGGGAGGGCAACGATGCCCACAGTGATGCCGGAGAGCAGGTCCGTCCGCCACGAGCCGCGCAGCCCGTCGTAGTCGCGGCGGGAGGGCAGGAACCGGGTGAGGGATCCCCGGGCGCCTCGTGCCGCCCCGGTAGCCGTCGCGGCGGTCATGACGCGGAACCCTGGAGCGGCGCGGCCGGCAGCTCCTGCGCCAGCCGGAGCTGTTCGCCGGAATCCGCCAGGCTGTCCAGCAGGAAGATCCGGGCGATGGCGAGCAGTTCGGCAATTTTCGGGTGGGCCAGCCGGTACGTCACGGCGTTGGCCGTCCGGACCGAGGTCACCACCCGGTGCCGGCGGAGCGTGGCCAGGTGCTGGGACAGGTGCGAGGCCTCCAGCCCGGTCTCGGCCAGCAGGTAGCTGACCGGCGCCGAGGTGTCCGGGGCCGCCGCCAGCAGTTCCAGCACCCGGATCCGTGCCGGGTGGGCCAAGGCCTTGAACAGGTTGGCCTTGATTTCGTACAAGGGGGTCTGTGCTGCGGAAATCACGGCGGTCCTGCGCTCTCCTGGCTGGCGGCCCGGCGGCAACGGGCTGCGGATTTATGAATTGATGTTTCCATCATATCGCTTGGATGCAAGACCCCGGTGCGGCGTCACGGGGAAAGCCGCGCGGAGGCAGGGCGCTAGGCTGGAACCATGACTATCAATCCGGATCTGCAGGGCCGCAGTTACCCTGCCGCAGAGGTGTACGACGTCGGCCGCGAGAAGATCCGCGAGTTCGCGCGCGCGGTCAAGGCCACCCACCCCGCGCACTTCGACGTCGACGCCGCCAAGGCGCTGGGCTACGGCGACCTGGTGGCCCCGCCCACGTTCGCGATCATCGTCGCGCAGCGCGCCGACGCGCAGCTGATCGAAGACCCCGACTCCGGCATCGACTTCTCCCGTGTCGTCCACGCCGACCAGCGCTTCGTCCACCACCGGCCGATCGTCGCCGGAGACCGCCTGGTCGCCGAACTGCACGTCGACGGCGTCCGCGCGATGGGGGGAGGCGCCATGATCACCACCCGCTCCGAGATCTTCGCCCTCGCCGGCTACGATTCCGACGGCGGCCGCGAAGCCGTCGCCACCACCACCTCATCCATCCTGGTCCGCGGAGAGGGACAGTAAGCCATGCGCCCCACACTTTCAGAACTCACCGTCGGCCAGGATCTCGGCAGCCGGAGCATCGAGGTCACCCGCACCGACCTCGTCAAATACGCCGGCGCCTCCGGCGACTTCAACCCGATCCACTGGAACGAAGCCTTCGCCACGGCCGTCGGCCTGCCTGGTGTGATCGCCCACGGCATGTTCACGATGGGCGCCGCCGTCCAGCTGGTCACCGACTGGGCCGGTGACCCCGCCGCCGTCGTGGACTTCCAGACCCGCTTCAGCAAGCCGGTCCCGGTCGCGGATACCACCGGGACGCCGGATGCCGGTGCGGTAATCGAAGTCAGCGGCGCCATCGGGGCGCTCGACGCCGATGCCGGCACCGCCCGCGTGGACCTCACCGTCGTCGCCGGCGGCCAAAAGGTGCTCATGAAGGCCCAGGCCGTCGTCAGGCTGGCCTGACCGGATGACTCAGCCGTGAAGGTGCGTACCGCCCAGCCCGCCGAGGTCACGCGGTGGCGCAACGCCGTCGTGGCAGCCTACGCCTTCAGCGGCATAGCCTTCGCCAGCTGGGTGTCCCGGCTGCCGGCCATCCGTGACGGCCTTGACCTCACGCCCGGTAACGTCGGCCTGCTGTTGCTCTGCATGACGCTGGGATCCTTTGTCTCGGTGTCCGCGTCCGGGCTGATCGTGCTGCGGTTCGGCTCCAAACAGACCATCCGGATCGGCAGCATCATGGTGGGTGCCGGCCTCATCCTTGCCGGCTTCGGAACGTCCGTCCTGGTCAACCCGCTGGCGGTCGCGGCGGGACTCGTGGTGGTCGGCCTCGGCACGGCCAGCTGGAACACCGCCTCCAACGTGGAAGGCGCAGCAGTCGAGCGCGCGGTGCGGCGGCACATCATGCCGCGACTGCACGGCGCATTCAGCCTGGGCACCGTGGCCGGCGCCGGCGTGGGGGCCTGGGCCGCCGGCGCAGGCGTTCCGGTCTTCTGGCACCTGGCCGCCGTCGGCCTGCTCGTCGCCGGCTCCGTGGCCACGGCCGCCAACTGGTTCCGTGCCGACATCACCCCGCTCGAGGCGCAGAAGGAGTTCACCCCCTCCGGCCCGGACACCTTCGAGGACCCCTCCACCGGACCGCTGCCCGTCATCAGCCAGGCGACCAAGGGCCCCGAGGAACCGCTGGACAACAAACGGCAGATCGCGCAGGCCTGGCGGGACCGCCGGACCCTGCTGCTCGGTGTCCTGGTGCTGGGGCTCGCCCTGGCCGAGGGCGCGGCGGGGGACTGGGTGGCCTTGGCGCTCGCGGACGGGCACGGCCAGTCCGACGCCGCCGGAGCGGCCGGTTACGGTCTCTTCGTCACGTTTATGACCGTGGGACGTTTTGCCGGCACCGTGGTGCTGGACCGTTACGGCCGGGTCCCGGTGATGCGCTGGTGCGCGGCGCTGGCCGTGGCCGGCCTGGGTCTGTTCGTCTTCGCTCCGGTGCCGTGGCTGGCCTTCGTGGCGCTTGCCATCTGGGGACTTGGCGCCTCGCTGGGCTTCCCGGTGGGCATGTCCGCCGCCGCGGACGACCCGGTCAAGGCCGCGGCTCGCGTGTCCGTGGTCTCCACCATCGGCTACGGTGCCTTCCTTTGTGGTCCGCCCCTGCTCGGCCTGCTGGCGGAGCACGTCGGCATCCTGCACTCGCTGCTGGCCGTTATGGTGATGCTCGTGGCCAGCTTCCTGCTCTCCCCGGTGGCCCGCAAAGCCGGCTAGGTCAGGCCCGGCGCCTTTCCGGGCGGGGTCCGGACCGGGCTAGGCTGGTGGGGTGACCCAGACTCTGCTTTCAGCCCTGACCACCGCCGGCGTCGGCGGCCCCGCCGCCAAGTATGTCGAAGCCCGCACCGAAGCGGAGATTATCGACGCCGTGCGCACTGCCGACGCCGACGGCGGACCCCTCCTGATCATCGGCGGGGGTTCTAACCTGCTGGTCGGTGACGACGGCTTCCCCGGAACGGTGGTGAAGATCGCCTCCGAGGGATTCACCGTCAACGCCGAAGATTCCTGCGGCGGAGTCGCCGTCGTGGTCCAGGCAGGCCACAACTGGGACGCCCTCGTAGAGCACGCCGTGAAGCATGCCTGGTCGGGCATAGAAGCCTTGTCCGGGATTCCCGGCGCCACCGGCGGGACCCCRGTGCAAAACGTCGGAGCGTACGGCTCCGACGTGTCGCAGACCATTGCCGCGGTGCGCACCTGGGACCGGGAACGCAACGCCGTCCAGACGTTCACCAATTCGGAGCTCAAGTTCGGCTACCGGGACTCCGTGCTGAAACAGACCACCACCAACGGGTCCCCGCGGTACGTGGTGCTTACGGTGGAATTCCAGCTGCCRCTGGGCCGGATGAGCGCCCCGATCCGCTACGCCGAACTGGCCCGGGCCCTCGGCGTCGAGCCGGGCCAGCGGGCCTATTCCAACGATGTCCGGCGCGAGGTGCTCCGGCTCCGGGCCTCCAAGGGCATGGTGCTGGATCCGTCGGACCGGGACACATACTCCACCGGCTCGTTCTTCACCAACCCGATCGTGCCCGCCGAGGTGGCGGCCGCGCTGCCCGAGGACGCCCCCCGCTACCCGGGCAGCGCCGAGGGGCTGACCAAGCTCTCCGCAGCCTGGCTGATCGACCATGCCGGCTACGGAAAGGGCTTCGGGCTCGAGCCGGACAGCGTCTCCGGCGGCCGCGCATCGCTGTCGACCAAGCACACCCTGGCCATCACGAACCGCGGCGGCGCCAGTGCGGCGGACCTGCTGGCCATAGCCCGCGAGGTGCGCCGCGGCGTCCTCGAGCGCTTTGGCATCGAACTGCACCCCGAGCCACTGCTGATCGGCATCGAGTTGTAAGGCACAGCAGCAGGCGGGCGCCTAGTTCCTGCCGCGGCGAGGGACCACCTTGCTGAAGAGCATGAAGGTGAAGCCGGACGCCGCGGCGCCCAGCAGGAAGACCTGGCAGAACGCCACGGACTGGGCGCTGGGCCCGCTCCGCAGCAGAAGCCCGGCGCAGGCGAACGCCACCGCTCCGGCCAGCAACGCCAGCGAACCGAGCAGGAAGCTGTGAACCGTGGCGGGGAACTCGGCCCCCGGGTCGGGCTCGGGTTCCCGGCGCTCGGCGTTCTGCAATGCCGAGGGCCGTGGCTGGATCATCGCAGCCGTGACAAAGCTGAGTACGGCTACTCCCATGGACGCGGCGGACACCGTCTGGAACGTTGTCATCATGGGGGAGAGGCGGGTGCCGCTGGCGATGGCGACGGCCAGTCCGGCAGCCATGCCGGCCGCGCTGGAGGCCCAGCCCAGCAGGGCCAGCCTCCTGCACAGGGGCCGCAGCAGCGGCCACACGTCACCCAAAGTCATGCATCCACTTTAATAAGGCCGGCTGGGCGCAGGCTGGGAGGGTGCGGGGCGGCAGCCGGATTCCGCCGGAGCGTCTGACCCCGGCCCTAGGATGAGGTCATGGCAGCACAGGTGCGCACACGATTGAGCCGGGCGGTGATGGGCCGGCTCCGTCTGGCCTCGCAGGGGCTCACCGGGCCTGGCTTCGAGTCCGTTCCCGGGTCGGTCCGGGCCATGACCGCCCTGCAGGCACAGGACCTCCAGGCTTCGCTCTGGGCGGTAGGGCAGCGCGTTCCGGGCTCCCGTGTGACCGACGTCCGTGCCGCGCTGGACCGCGGCGAAATCGTCCGCTCCTGGCCGATGCGCGGCACACTGCACCTCTTGGCGCCCGAGGACCTGAAATGGGTCCTGAACATCACCTCCGGCCGCCTCATCAAGAGCCTCGCCGGGCGGCACCGGGAGCTGGGCATCTCGCCCGCGGATGTGGACGCCGCCGCCGGCGCAGCGCTGCAGCGGGTCGGCGGCGGGGGCGCCGCCAGCCGGGCGGAGCTGTTCCAGGCCTTCGAGGAAGCCGGCCAGTCCACCGCGGGCCAGCGCGGCATCCACTTGCTCGCCCTGCTGTGCCAGCGGGCCCAGCTGGTCCAGGGCCCGCTGGCCGGCAACCAGCAGCTGGTGGTGGCCTTCGACGACTGGATCACGGACTCAAGGACCCTGGATCGGGCGGAGGGGATCGCCGAGTGGCTGCTGCGCTACCTGTGCAGCCACGGTCCCGCCACGGAGCGGGACTTCGCTTGGTGGTCCGGGATTTCGCTGACGGAAACCCGGGCGGCGCTGGCCGAGGTGCGGGCCCAGCTGGTGGAGCTGGAATTTGAGGAAAGAACCTACTGGTTGTCGCCGCAGACGGCGGCCCTGCTCGACGGCGTCGTGCCGGGCCAGCGCTCCGTGCTGGCGCTGCCGGGATTCGACGAGTTCATCCTGGGCTATACCGACCGGTCCATCGCCCTGCCGTCGCACCACGCGGACAAGATCGTGCCCGGCGGCAACGGGGTGTTCAAGAAGACCATCGTGGCCGGCGGCGAAGTGGTCGGCACCTGGGCGGGGCCCGGCAACGGCCGCGGCGCCGCCGTCGTGCCCGAGCCCTTCGACGCGGTTAACGGGCTGCGGCCCGCGGCCCGAAAATCCTTCGAGCTGCAGGCCGCAAAGTACCGGCGGTTCCTTGGGCGCTGAGGCTAAGGACGGCTAGAGCGTGCCGGTGGCGATGTTGAGCATGCGCCGCAACGGCTCCGCAGCGCCCCAGAGGAGCTGGTCTCCTACGGTGAACGCGCTGATGTACTCCGGGCCCATTTCGAGCTTGCGGATGCGGCCCACCGGGATGTCCAGGGTGCCGGACGCCGCCACCGGGGTGAGGTCGGCCATCGATGCTTCCTTGGTGTTGGGCACCACGGTGGCCCATTCGTTGTCCGCTTCGAGGAGCTTTTCGATCTCGGCGACGGAGAGGTCCTCGCGGAGCTTGAGCGTCAGCGCCTGGGAGTGCGAGCGCATGGCGCCGATCCGGACGCACAGTCCGTCCATGATGACCCGGTCCGCGTCGGAGGTGCCCAGGATCTTGTTGGTCTCCACCCCGGCCTTCCACTCTTCCTTGGACTGGCCGTTGCCGAGGTCGGCGTCGATCCACGGGATCAGCGAGCCGGCCAGCGGCACCCCGAACTGGGTGGCGTCGATGTCGGTGCGCTGGTGCGCCAGGACCTTGCGGTCGATTTCCAGGATCGCCGACGCCGGGTCGTCCAGTTCGCTGCTGACCTCGGCGTTGAGCGTGCCGAACTGGCTCAGCAGTTCGCGCATGTGCCTGGCGCCGCCGCCGGAGGCTGCCTGGTAGGTCATGGAGGTGCCCCACTCGACGAGGCCGTTCTTGAACAGCCCGCCCAGGCCCATCAGCATGCAGGAGACGGTGCAGTTGCCGCCGATGTAGTCCTTCACGCCGCCGGAGAGGCCGGCGTCGATGACGTCGCGGTTGATCGGGTCCAGCACGATGATGGAATCATCGTTCATGCGGAGGGTGGAAGCGGCGTCGATCCAGAGGCCGTCCCAGCCGCGGCTGCGCAGTTCGCCGTGCACCTTCTTGGTGTAGTCCCCGCCCTGGGCGGTCACAATGATGGGCAGCTTGGCCAGCGTCTCGACGTCGAATGCGTCCTCGAGCTTGCCGGCAGCGCCCGCCGCCGCACCTGCGATGGCCGGAGCGGCGCCTCCGGCGTTCGAGGTGGAGAAGAAGACCGGGTTGATGTTGGCGAAGTCGCCCTCGTCCTGCATGCGCTGCATCAGGACGGAGCCGACCATGCCACGCCAACCGACCAGTCCGACGGACGGGGTAGCTGCTGTAGTCATTGGGCCAGTTTAGACTTTGCGGCCGTCCGGCCGCAGTCGGTTACGTCACGCCGGCGAACGGTGCCCGGGCGTGCCAACTACTGCGAGACGTGCCCGGCTCCAGGCTCGGGCGCCTGCCGCTGCGCCCGCAGCCTTTTGGCCCGGTACTCGTCCCTTGCCATGCCGAAGGTATACCAGGCTCCGAAACCGCCGAACGCCGTCAGGAACAGCGCTCCCCAGAAAGGCTGCTCACCGCGGCCCGCGGGGGCCAGCAGGATCACCAAGGAAAGGATGACCAATAGCCCCATTACGGCAGTGAGGATTCCCATGCCCCACCAGGACCGGACCTGCACCTGGCCGCGGCCGGGAGAGAATCCGATTTCGTCCGCCGGATAGCTGTGCAGTTCGCCGTTGTCGGTCTTTCGCAGCACGCGCTTCTCGCCCCGCGCGAGCGCCTCCTTGTGCTCGGCATACACCTCGTCGTTGCGGCGTTCACGCTCGCGATCGAAGCTCACAGTTCGTCTTGTCGGATGGCGCGGATCTGGTCGAGAAGGGCAGCGTCGTCCAGGCCGGTGGTCTCGGTGATGTCCGGCTGCTGCGCGGTGGACGTGCCGATGGTCCATGACCCGTCACTGCCCTTTTTCACGTACAGGGTCCGCCCCGTGGGCTCCTCCCTGCGGCGGAGGGTGGCTCCGCCCTGCGGGTGGGTTTGCAGGTGCTGCTTGACGACCATCAAGTTGGCCTCGGCGGCGGTGACATCAGGCCGCTGCGCCATGGCCCACCAGGTGAAGTAGGCGCGCGGCTGGAACAGCAGATGGAGGTCATCGCTTTCCATGAAGATGACGCTGTCGCCACCCTCCGCCGTGAGCAGGGAAATCTCCATGCGGCGGCTTGCGGAACTCAGGACCGCGGCCACGGCGGCGGTGGGTCCGGCTACCGAGAGCAGGCCGTCGCTTTCGGCTTTGGCCAGCCCGCGTGCGACCAGGGAGGACGCGCCCGCGCTCACCATGTCCGTATCGCCCAGGTAGTTGCCCACCCTCAGCGCTTCGGCGCTAAGGGTCGCCGCTTCACCGCCCCTGAGGCTGGCGAGGGTAGTTATCTCGGCAAACCCGAAGCCGAGGGCATCCGGTATGGCGGTGCGCTCCGTTGCAGTTTCAGTCATCGTCGATACCTTTCGTTGTGAGCTCAGAAGCCGAAGAAGTCGCCGACTTTGTCGGCGGCGTCTCCGGCGCTGTCCCAGGCAGCCTCGGCGCCGTCGGCGATGGACTCGCCTACGGCATTAACAGCCTCATGTACCACCGGCACATTGTCGTAAATCGCGAGTGCACCGGAGGCGACCATGGCCGCGGTTCCTACCGGTGGCGGGGCAAAGCTTGCCACGCCCAGGCCCGCCTTGATTCCGGAGTAAATTGCGGCGCCCTTTTCACCGTCGCTGATGTGGTTGACCGTGTCCAGCAGGTCCAGGCCGACGCCGAGTCCGCCGAGGGCCTTCCCGCCGAACTCAAAGAATTTTGCGGCCTTGCCGCCCTCGGCAAGGTTCAGGGCCGTGTCCCACCTGCCGTCGAAGAGCTCGGAGGAGGTGTTGAAGAGCTGGCTGAACATGTTCGAGTCCTGGAATGCCTTTGCCACATTCCTGAAGTCCTTGGAGAAGAACTCGGAGACGCTGTCCGCCTTGCCGATGAAGTGTGCAAGGTCGAAGAGGCCGGCGCGGAGATTCGGCAGGGCCTTGGTCAAGCCGTAGATGTCCCAGCCGTCGCGGAAGGGGGAATTCGGATCCGCGAGCCAGTCGGGTCCCCACGGATCGTTGGAGCCGGACTGGCCCTGGCCGCCGGTGCTTCCGGGCGTCCCGGCACCGGGTCCGCCGCCGGAGCCCGGAGCTGCATTGCTAGCCTTTTCCTGCTCGTCTGCCTGGCTCATGAGCCGCTTCGACTGTTCCTTCAGGGCGCGCGCGGTCTGCTGGATCAGGGCCCGGTGGCTGCCGTTCCACTCCGACTTGAAGCGGGCGCCGTCCGCGCCCTTCCACGAGGTGTTGTTGTTGATGACCGTGGACAGTGCCGTGGACTGCTGCAGCAGCGTCTCGGACGTCTTCCCGAAGTGCTGCGCGAGCACTCGCAACTGGGCGACGTCGGCGCCCCACACGTTTCCTGCCATGATGGCCCCCCTTTACGGGCAACAGCCTAACCGGCTGCCGCCAAACCAAATGCATTCTGGCCAAATGCATTGTGGCCAAAGAATCTGACCCGCCCCAATCTAGCCGGGAGGCGGGGACACCGCGATGGGGTGCTCTCCCCATCCCCGCATCCGGGGCGGTCCGTGCGGTGCCGTTAGTCGGCGTCGGGCTCTGCCAGGAGGGCGCTCTTGCGCCGCCGCAGGGCGAACACCGCCCCGAACGCAAACAGCTGGGTGACGACGACGAGTACGATCGCGCCGGCGATCTTGTTGCCGCCGAGGATCATCGTCAGTCCCACGATCGCGGACAGCAGCGCCAGCAGCGGCAGCAGCATGTAACCGAGAACAAAGAGCACTTCGGGTTTGCGCAGCACTATTTGGTCTCCGTCCGGCGCCACAGGGTGATGCGGTAGCGGGTGCCGTTCGCGGCGGTCAGCCAGCCGTCGGCCGGGAGGCTGGCCTCCGCGGTCCAGTCGTAGCCAAGTTCCGGGGCGAAGGTGTCGCCCTCGGTGGCGGCGTCGATGGTGGTGACGACGGCGACGTCGGCAAGATCCAGGGACTGCGTGAAAATTTCGCCGCCGCCAATAATCCAGACCATCTGGTGGTCCGGCGCGAACTGCGATTCCAAAAGGGCGTCGTCAAGGGACCTGACTGCCAGGGCGCCTTCCGCCTCCGGCGTCCCGCCCCAGCCTTCCTGCCGGCTGATGACAATGTTCGTCCGGCCGGGCAGCGGCCGGTATTTGTCCGGGAAGGATTTCCAGGTCTTCCGCCCCATGATGACCGGGTGGCCGGTGGTGAGGCGGCTGAAGTGCAGCATGTCTTCGGGCAGGTTCCACGGCATGGAGCCGGCCTGGCCGATCACTCCGGTGTTGGTCTGCGCCCAGACCAGGCCGAGCCCGGTGAGGGTGCCGCGGAGCTGTTCGGTGAAGTCGACCGGTTCCATGTCTTTGCTCGTCTCCCTGTTCTTATGAGGTTCGGGGCTCATACGGCGATCGGGGCCTTGATTGTGGGGTGGTGCTGGTAGCCGACCACCTCGAAGTCCTCGAGCGTGTAGTCGAAGATGGACTCGGGTTTACGGATGATCCTCAGCTGCGGATATTCGTACGGTTCCCGTGCCAGCTGCGTGAGGACCTGGTCCAGATGGTTCTCGTAGAGGTGGACGTCACCGCCGGTCCAGACGAACTCGCCCGGTTCCAGCCCGGTCTGCTGAGCCAGCATGCAGGTCAGCAGGGCGTAGGAGGCAATGTTGAAGGGCACGCCAAGGAAGGTGTCCGCGGAGCGCTGGTAGAGCTGGCAGGAGAGCTTGCCGTTGGCCACGTAGAACTGGAAGAAGGCGTGGCACGGCGGGAGTGCCATGTTCTTGAGCTCGGCGACGTTCCACGCCGAGACGATGTGGCGGCGCGAATCGGGGTTGGACTTCAGGTTTTCCACGAGGTCCGCGATTTGGTCGATGTGGCCGCCCTCGGGCGTCGGCCAGGAGCGCCACTGCACGCCGTAGACCGGGCCGAGTTCGCCGTCGGCGTCCGCCCATTCGTTCCAGATGGTGACGCCCTGGTCCTGCATCCACTTCACGTTGCTGTCCCCGCGCAGGAACCACAGCAGCTCCACGGCGACGGACTTGAAATGCACGCGCTTGGTGGTGATGAGCGGGAAGCTCTTGCCCAGGTCGAAGCGGAGTTGCCGGCCGAACACGCTGCGGGTGCCCGTCCCGGTGCGGTCCGATTTGTGCGTACCGTGCTCAAAGACGTCGCGCAGCAGGTCTTCGTAGGGCGTTGGGATGCTCACGTTCCCAGTCTACTGAGAACTGCCTTGCTCGCCGTATTTGTGGCGGTGGCCGAGCCTGGCGCGGATCAGGGCGAGCAACGCGCCGTCGTCCAGGCCGGCCGCGCGGCCCGCGGCGATGTAGCGGTCGGCGGCGTCGGACACCTCCGTGCTGATGGACGACGACGCCGGATCCTTGGCCCCCTCCCCGCCGGCCGGGGCGGCGACGACGGTCCCGTTGCGGCGCCCGGTGGTGATGAGCGCGGCCTGCTCAAGTTCCTTGTAGGCGCGGGCGACGGTTCCGGCAGCTATGCCAAGGTCGGCGGCGAGGCTCCGCACGGTGGGCAGCCGGGTGCCCGTGGGCAGCGCTCCGATGGCGATCAGGGAGGCAATTTGCCCGCGGATCTGCTCGTACGGCGGCGTGGCGGAGCCCAGGTTGACGGAGATTCCCGCGGTCATGCCGCGGGCTCGTGGTCCGGCCGGGGCGCGGGGCGGCGCGGCGTGCGGGCCGGGCCGACGACCGGAATGACGGCGATGATGGTGGCTGCGGTGCCGAGGACCGCGCCGGCCAGGGTGGCCGGCCACCACGTATCCGCGGAGGGATTGAACGGTTCACCGAAGGACGAGGCGGCGAACACCGCGGCCCACGCCGGGCTATGGGCCAGCAGCAGGACGGCCGCCTGGGCGGTGAACATAGCTGCAAGGGTCCGCAGCGCCCGATGGACCGTGATGGCGCGCAACGCGGCATCCCCGGCTGTGGAAAGGCCGGGCACACCCTGCCGGCGCCTGGCCGCCAGGAAGGCCGGTACCGAGGCGGCCGCCCCGCCCGCTGCCAGGAGGGCCGGCGGAAGCCAGTCCGACTCGCCGTAGAGCCTCTGCTGGCCGGCCGCGGTGATGGACAGTACGAGCACGAAGATGAGCACGGCCAGGGCTGCGGTGGCCAGCAGCGCGGGGCTGGCCGGCCTGCGCGGCCAGCTGCGCGGCGCCGTCGGGTCCCCGTAATTGCGTTGCAGCAGCAGCTCGCCCGCGGCGAGGACCCCCAGCACCGCGGCCGCCATCAGCGCCACGAAGCCTGCCAAGCCGAAGGCCGCCGCGGCGGCCGTCAGCCCGGGGACGACGAAGACCCCGGCCAGCAGTGGTACCGCCGCCGCGAGGCCCAGCAGGGGACCCAGCGAGGAGATCAGCCGGGCCGCGGGATGCTGTCCGCCCGTCTTCAGGTCCGCGACTGGCCGGTTCCGCGTGCCCAGCCCGGCGGCCGCGAGCCGGGGCGGCCGCCAGCACCACATCACCAGCAGCACGGCCATGCCGACGACGCCGGCGGGATTCGTCCATCCCGTGATGCCGGCGGAAGGATCAGGCCGTGCCGCGAAGTTTCCGGCGATGACTCCCAGCCCGGCGGCCACGGTGGATACGGTACGGAGCAGGCGGTTCATCGCGATGGTCCGCAGCAGGGCGTTGTCGCCGGCGTCGAGGGCCTCCAACTGGCGGCGGCTGGCTATCAGCCGCAGCACCAGCCAGGTTCCGATGGCCAGGAAGGCCAGGGCGCCGCCCAGCCAGCCGGCCAGTTCCGGCCCTGGTATCCGGCCGTCGGCGCCGCTGGTCTGCCGCGTGTAGGGCCCGTCCACCACGGTTTCGGGCCTAAGCGGTGAGAATCCCGGAAGGGTGCCGGTCCATGCAATGAAGGCCCCGGCGGCGGCAAAGACGGCCGCCGTGACCGCCGCCAGCCGGCGGGGCAGGAAGTCGCGGATCCGCCGGACGGAGAGTACGGTCTGCCGACGCATCCGGCGCGGGCCCGGATAGCTGATCTGGCCGAGGGCATGCACCCCCAGGCACCCCAGCAGCGGCCAGGCCAGTGCGGGGATAATCGTCCCCGCGGTCGTCAGGGCGCCGCCCACGGAGGGGTTGGCCGGGATGATGCCGAGGTTCATGGCGCCCTGCAGGGAGCTCCCGAGCCAGCCGATGACCCCCACCCAGAGGGCGTGTTCGGACACCGACGACGGTGACGTGCCGGTGTCCGGGGCCCAAATCACCCAGCGAAGCACGGCGTAGACGATCACGGCAGCGATCATCGGACCGAACAGCAGCATCGATGGAAAGTAGAACTCGGCCGGCATGAAATCCCCCAAAGACCCCGCAGTTATGTATCAAGTACTTGATACAAACTAGGGTTCGTGGACGTCGGGGTCAAGCACCCTAGTCGTCGAAGGGGCGGAACTGCTCCACGGCCACGACCTTGCCCTTGCTGTGCGAGACATGGCAGACGACGATCTCCCCGGGCGAGAGGAAGGGGTCGGTGGAGGGAAGCAAGCCGCGCAGCCGTGAGTTCATGTGCTTGCCCAGCTGGGCGAAAACCGTGGGGAGCGCGGGCCGGTGCGTGCACAGTGCCACCGCGCGCCCCTTGTCAAACAGGGACTCGACGACGTTCGCGGTCTTGTGCGGACTCCGGCCGTGCAGGTGTTCGGTCAGGGACTCGTGCAGCTTCACCTTGGCGTCGACGGCCTTGGCGTAGGGGGCGACCGTGGCCACGCAGCGCAGCCAGGGGCTCGTGACCACCCGTGGGGGGCTCCAGGCCTGAAGCAGCCGGCCCACGGCCTGGGCCTGCCGTGCCCCCGTGGCCGCCAGTGGACGGTCGCCCTCGGCCTTGGACCAGGACGAGCGGGGCTTAGCCTTGGCATGGCGCACAACCAGCAGCGGCCAGGTGTCCAGTTCGCCGCGGGAATGTGCAGCTACGAGGTGTTCCAGCGGGGCACGGTCGCCGGGGTTGCTGAGCAGGCCCGCTGCCTTTTCCGGTGAACACCACATGACGCTGTCCACCTCCTTGCCGTCGGGGCGGAGGGGAGCGCCGTCGACGTCGACCGCCCAGTAGTGCACCACCTTCAGGCCCGCCGCCACGTGGTAGTGGATGGGCGGCAACGGTATGCCCAGCGGCGCCTTGAGGCCGATCTCCTCTTCCACCTCGCGGGCGGCGCACTCGGGAACGGTCTCGCCCGGATCGAGCTTGCCCTTGGGCCAGGACCAGTCGTCGTAGCGGGGGCGGTGGATCAGCAGGACCTCAAGCTTGTCCTTGTTGACGCGCCAGGGCAGGGCGCCGGCGGCCACGACCGCTATCGCTTCGCCCGGATGGTCGGTCTGGTCCGCGACCAGTGAATCGCTGCTCACAACCGTGCCTTAGCGCAGGCTCGCCGAGCGCTGCCGCGACCGCGAGTTGAGCAGCCATGACTGGACGTCCTGCAGCGCGGTGCCGTCCTCCGCGAGGTGGTGGCGGACCCATTCGCCGCTGTTGTCCAAATGCCAGCTGGCGGTGGCAGGATCCATGTAGCGGTTGAGCATGTCCAGGACGTACGTGGTGTCGTCCCCGCTGCTGAGCTGCACGAGGGCCTCCACCCGCCTGTCCAGGTTGCGGTGCATCATGTCGGCCGAGCCGATGTAGACCACCGGGTCGCCCGCGTTGGCGAAGGCGAAGACGCGGGAGTGCTCCAGGAAGCGGCCCAGGACGGACCGCACGGTGATGTTCTCGCTGAGCCCGGGCACGCCCGGGCGCAGGGAGCAGATGCCGCGGACGATCACGTCCACCTGCACCCCGGCCTGGGAGGCCCGGTAGAGGGAGTCGATGATGGCTTCGTCCACCATTGAATTCACCTTGATCTGGACCCGGGCCGCGATTCCCGCCCGGGCGTTGCGGATCTCGGTTTCGATCCGGTCGATCAGCCCGGAACGAACCGACCTCGGGGCGACCAGCAGCCTCTTGAACGTGGACTTGGGCGCGTAGCCGGAGAGCTGGTTGAACAGCCTGGACAGATCCTCGCCCACCTGCTCGTTGGCGGTCAGGAGGCCCAGGTCCTCGTAGTAGCGCGCGGTGCGCGGGTGGTAGTTGCCGGTGCCGATGTGGCAGTAGCGGCGCAGTCCGTCCACTTCCTGGCGGACCACGAGGGAGAGCTTGCAGTGGGTCTTGAGCCCCACGATCCCGTAGACCACGTGGACCCCGGCCTGTTCCAGCTTCCGGGCCCAGGAGATATTGGCCTGCTCGTCGAAGCGGGCCTTGATTTCCACCAGGGCGAGCACCTGCTTGCCGGCCTCGGCGGCGTCGATCAGGGCGTCAACGATGGGTGAGTCGCCGGACGTGCGGTACAGGGTCTGCTTGATGGCCTGCACCTTCGGGTCCGCGGCGGCCTGCTCCAGGAAAGCCTGCACGGACGTGGAGAAGGAGTCGTACGGGTGGTGCAGCAGGATGTCCCGCCGCCGCATGGCCGCGAAGACATTCGCCGCCTTGGACGTCTCGGACTCGTTGAGGTACCGGGACGTGTGCGGCACGTGCTTGGGGTAGTGCAGGTCCGCGCGGTCGATGCCCGCGATCACGGAGAGGCCGCGCAGGTCCAGCGGGGCCGGGACGGAATAGACCTCGGATTCCTCGACGCCGAGCTCGCGGATCAGCAGCGCCCTGATGTTGGGGTTGATGTCGTTGGTGACCTCGAGCCGGACCGGCGGGCCGAAGCGGCGGCGCAGCAGTTCCTTCTCCAGCGCCTGCAGCAGGTTCTCGGCGTCGTCCTCTTCGACCTCCACGTCCTCGTTGCGGGTCACGCGGAAGGTGTGGTGCTCCAGCACCTCCATCCCGGCGAAGAGCTGGTCCAGGTGGACGGCGATGACTTCCTCGAGCGCGATGAAGCGGGCCACCCGCCCGGGCACCGAGCCGGCGCGCGGGCCGTCGATGGAGATCAGCCGCGGCAGCTGGTCCGGGACCTTGACACGGGCGAACAGCTCCTTGTCGCTGACCGGGTTCCGGACCACGACGGCGAGGTTCAGCGAGAGCCCGGAGATGTAGGGGAAGGGATGGGCCGGATCCACGGCCAGCGGCGTCAGGATCGGGAAGACCTTCTCCGCGAACATGGCGCTGAGCTGGTCCTTGGCCTGGTCGTCGAGTTCCTCCCAATGCATCAGGTGGATGTGTTCGTAGGCGAGGGCCGGGCGGATCTGGTCGGCGTAGACCTGGGCGTGGCGCTGCTGCAACCGGTGCGCGGCGTCGCCGATCTGTTCCAGGACCTGCATCGGGCTCAGCCCGGCGGGGGAGGGCACGGCGAGGCCGGTGGCGATGCGGCGCTTGAGGCCGGCGACGCGGACCATGAAGAACTCGTCCAGGTTGGACGCGAAGATCGACAGGAAGCTGACGCGTTCCAGCAGGTAGAGGTTGGGATCCTCGGCGAGTTCCAGGACGCGTGCGTTGAACGCGAGCCAGCTGAGTTCACGGTCCAGGAAGCGGTCCGGGCTGATGTCGCCTTCCGGTTCCAGGTTGGGGGCGAACTCGGGGATGTCGATCCGGTCCTGCGTGGCGCGCGAGGCGGGCACTTCGGAGGAGCCGAACCGGGCCCGCACAGGACGGGCAGCCTTGTCCGGCGTTGCGGCTTCAGACGTGGCCGTCCGGGCAGTTTCCCGTTGCATGGTCTCTCCTAATGCTGGCGCGATTTAGCTTCAACCTTACAAGGAATCGAATCCGGAGGAGCCCAGGTTTCGGCCGTCGCCGGGGGCCCGGCCGCAGCTCCGGCTAACGCCCTTCCAGCGGCGCGTACATGACGTCCATGTCCCAGCGCGAAAAGCCGAGCCGGTGGTACAGCGCCACGGCGGGAATGTTGTCCGCATCGACGTAGAGCATCACGGCGTGCAGGCCCTGCTGTTGCAGGTGCTTGATGCCGGCGACGGTCAGCGCCTTGCCGAGGCCGGTGCCCTGCGCCTCGGGGGCGACGCCAACGACGTACACCTCGCCGATCGCCGGGTGCTCGCCGTGGCGGGGGTGCACCTTGGTCCAATGGAAGCCGAGGATCCGGCCGGCGGCGTCGACCGCGAGCAGGAAACCGGCGGGGTCGAACCACGGCTCGGCCATCCGGGCGTCCAGGTCTGCCCGGCTCATGTTCCCCTGTTCGGGGTGATGGGCGAAGGCTGCCCGGTTGACCGCGAGCCATTCCTCCTCGTCCCGGCCGGGGACGAAGCTGCGCAGCGAGACGCCCTCGGGCAGGGCGACGTCGGGCAGTTCCGAGGCCGCCGTCGCGAGCCGCATCTTCCACAGTTCGCGGACCGGGGCGTAGCCGTAGCGGGCGGCCAGGTCAGCGGCGGCCTCGTGGTTGCCGTGCGACCACGCCTTCAGGCCCGCGAAGCCGCGCACCTTCTGGAGTTCGCCGACCAGCCGGTCCGCGACGCCCTGGTTGCGGTAGTTCGGATGGACCGCCACCTCCAGCACCCCGCTGCCGTCCGCTTCCTCGACGACGACGGCGAAACCCGCCAGGTCGTTGCCCCGGCCCGGACCGGGTGAGCCGGCGGCGCGGTGGCCGGTGGCATCCGTGCCGGAGTCCTCCCGGGAATAGTCGGGGGAGTAGAGAGCAAGGGCCAGCACGGAGTGCGGGCCGGCGTCCGGGGCGCGAAGCGTCACGAGGGTTTGCTCCGACAGCGGCGGGTTGCCGTCTGACTCTTCGGCGGCGGCCACGAGAGTCGTGACGTCCCGCAGGAGCTGTTCGTCCACAGCTCCCTGCAGGGTGAGTACGGGCCAGTTCTCCGGATTCGCGGGACTCATGGTGCAAGGCTATACGTCCGTGGCGGTTTGGCGGGCGGGAATGGCGAGGATTTGATGCATCGGCTCGGGGCACGTATAGTCGTTATCTCATCCGGTTGAGCGGCCCAAACCGTTCAGTGGATGCGAGGGGGATCCACCACTGGGGTGGCCTCGATACGTTCGACCCGTATGTCCTCCACTGCAGCGCAAGAAAGCCCCGGACTCTCGAGTCCGGGGCTTTTGCGTGTCCGGCCACTGCCTGGCCTGTGTCCGGTCCTGTGTCTCGCCGGCGTCCGGACCTGACTCTGGCCGGGGCGGCCTGCCGGCTAGGCCTCGGTGAGCTCTTCGTCCGGCTGCCGGACCAGCGTGAGGCGGTACCCGACGTTGCGGACGGTGCTGATCAGGTTCTCGTGGTCGGCGCCGAGCTTTGCGCGCAGCCGCCGGACGTGGACGTCCACGGTGCGGGTGCCGCCGTAGTAGTCGTAGCCCCAGACCTCGGTGAGGAGCTGCTGGCGTGTGAAAACCCGGCCGGGGTGCTGGGCGAGGTACTTGAGCAGCTCAAATTCCTTGAACGTCAGGTTCAGCGCAGCCCCGTTCACCCGGGCCGTATAGCTGGCTTCATCGATGACGACGCCGGCCGCTCGGATCTCGGTGGGGGTGTCGTCCGCATCAGGCAGGGCACGCGCGACGCCGAGCCGGATGCGGGCTTCGACTTCCGCGGGACCGGCGGACTCCAACAGAATGTCGTCCACGGCCCAGGCCGAGGAGACCGCCGCCATGCCGCCCTCGGTCAGGATCAGCATGAGGGGAGCGCTCAACCCGGTGGCCTTGAGCAACTGGGTGAGGGAGCGGGCGCCGACCAGGTCCTTGCGGGCGTCGAGCAGCACGATGTCGCACGGGTCGGTGTCGAGCAGGGCCGTGGGCTCGGCGGGAAGGATGTGGACGCGGTGGTTAAGCAGTTCCAGCGCAGGCAGGACATCCACCGATGATCCGGTGCTGTTCGTCAGTAGCAGGATGTGCGACATGGTTCCTCCAAGGGGTGTCCGCGCATCATTGGGCGTCTGAACCGGGCTCTCACCGGCCGGTACTGAGCTTCCGGACGGTGACCTGCCTGCGGTTGCCGGAGGAAGCGTAGCTGAGCTTTGAGTATACCCAAATGGCCCCCCGCAGACACTGTTCCGCCGCTCCAGCTTGGCTCTCTTACGACACAAAACGTTCATATAAGGCAGGATTGAACCGTCAGGGCCTGCAGCCCGGCAGAGTCGAGCAGGCCCTACGGGTCCGCAGTGAGCGAAGGTACCGGTTGATCGTGGCTAACTTGATCGTGGGGGACCGTGTCCGGGGTGCCCTGCCGGTGGGAGCGTCCGGGCCAGCGTTGGAGGGGGAACTGTGAAGTCGTGGAGTGTCGGTGTCATCGGCCTGGCCGGGCTCGCCGCGATCATTGCCGGTGCGTACTCCACGCCCGAGGCCCTCCTGGGCGTCGCCGTGCTCACCGCCGTCTGCGTCGGCATCGGCTGGCCGCACTTTCTCGGCATCCCGGCGAAGAAGACCCTCGCCGCCCTGATCGGCCTCCCCGGAATCGGCTCCGCAATCGCCGCCACCTACCTGCCCGCGCCGGGCTTCCTGAACTGGACGCCCGCGTTTGTCGCGGCCGGCGTGATGGCCATCTTTGTCATGCAGCTCATCCGCGGCACAGGCCAGGCCCAGCGCCTCGAATCCACCCTGGGCTCCAGCGCCGGGGTGTTGCTGTCCTGCCTCGGCGCCGGCTGGATCGCTTGCTCGCGCTTCAACGGGGTCAAGGAAATGCTGCTCGTTGCCGCCATCAGCGCGGCGATCGCCCTGATGGCGGGCCTGATCCGCTGGCCGGACCGGATCGTCGCCCCGCTGGGCATCGTCGGGGCGGGGCTCGCCGGTCCGCTGGCCGGCCTCGTGCTCTCCGACATTGCCGTACTGCCTGCCGCCCTGGTCGGGATCGTGGTCGGGGCCGTCCTGGTCAGCTTCCGCAGGCTGGTCATCATCCGTGGCGCGACATTGAACCTGCCGGCCGTGCTGAGCATGGGTTTGGCGCCGGTTTCCGCGGTCGGTTCGCTCGCTTACTTCATAGACAAACTACTCCTCCACTAAGCGTTAGGATGGCATCATGTCCGTACTTGCATTTGAGATCTTCTTCCTTGTCCTGCTGGCCGTCGCCGGCCTTTCCATGGCCTGGTTTGCCGGCTTTGTGGTGTACCGGCTCTTCAAGGGCCAGAAGTAAAAAGCCGATAAACGTCCAGAACCCGTAGTTTCCAGAGGTAGCTGCTGTGCCGATTGAAATTCCTACAGATCTGACGCCCGAACTCGTTCCGCTGTCCTGGCTCATTGGTGAGTGGGAGGGCCGCGGCCGGCTCGGTGCCGGGGAAGAGGATTCGGAGCATTTCCTCCAGCACGTCTCCTTCACCCACAACGGCCTGCCGTACCTGCAGTACCGGGCCGAGTCCTGGCTGACGGACGACGAGGGAACCAAACTCCGCCCGCTGACCGTGGAGACCGGTTTCTGGGCCCTGGAGCGCAAGCAGCGCGATGAGGACGGCGGCCCTGGGCTGATCCCGGCCGACATCGTCCCGGTGCTCAAGAGCGCCGACGAGGTCGAGGAGCTGCGCAACAGCGACGGCGGCTTCGACATTTCCGTCTCCATCTCACACCCCGGCGGGATTTCCGAGTTGTACTACGGCCAGATCAAGGGCCCGCAAATCCAGCTCAGCACCGACATGGTGATGCGCGGCAGCCACTCCAAGGAGTACACGGCCGCCACCCGGATCTTCGGTTTGGTCGACGGCAAGTTGCTCTGGCGCTGGGACGTTGCCGCGGGCCAGAGCACGACGCCGGGCGGCGGCCTGGAAGCACACGCCTCCGCCATCCTCAGCAAGCTCGACTGAACCGCACGTCCGGCGTAGGCCGGGGTCTCACTGGATTTCCGTTGTCCGCAGCGAACGCAGGGAGCACCACAGTGAACGAGACAGCAAGTGGCGCCGGTAACGGCACGGCGCAATCCGGCAGGTACAGCGACCTCAAGGCGGTGTTCTTCAACGGCACCCTGAAGAAGTCCCCGGAGACGTCCAATACGCAGGGCCTGATCGAGATCAGCCGCAGGATCATGGAGAAGCAGGGCGTCGCCACCAGCGTCATCCGGACGGTGGACCACGACATTGCCAGCGGCGTCTACCCGGACATGCGTGAGCACGGCTGGGCGAGCGACGAATGGCCCGCACTGTACCCGGCGGTGCGGGAAGCGGACATTGTGGTGGTCGCCGGACCGATCTGGCTCGGGGACAACTCGTCCCAGACCAAGAAACTGATCGAGCGGCTCTACGCGCACTCCGGCGAACTGAACTCCAAGGGCCAGTGGGCGTTCTACCCGAAGGTGGGCGGCTGCCTCATCACCGGCAACGAGGACGGCATCAAGCACTGCGCCATGAACGTGCTCTACAGCCTCCAGCACATCGGCTTCACCATCCCGCCCCAGGCGGACGCGGGCTGGATCGGTGCGGTTGGACCCGGTCCGAGCTACCTGGACGAAGGCTCCGGCGGCCCGGAAAGCGACTTCACCAACCGCAACACCACCTTCATGACGTGGAACCTGCTGCACCTGGCCCGGATGCTCAAGGATGCCGGGGGCATTCCCGCCTACGGCAACCTGCCTGATGACTGGAAAGCCGGCACCCGATTCGACTTCGAAAATCCGGAATACCGCTGAGCCCCGAGGACTTCTACTTCATATGACTACCAAGAGCCCCCTGCTGTCGCGCCCGGGCGCCGTCGAAGCGGCCGGCGCGGACGCCGGCGTCGCCGCCCACTACGGCGAACCGTTGCGCGAGCAGCGCGCACTGGCTGCCGGAACCGCCGTCGTGGATTTGTCCCAGCGCGGCGTAGTCACGGTGAGTGGACCAGACCGGCTGAGCTGGCTCAACACCCTCTCCTCGCAGCAGCTCACCGCCCTGGCTCCGGGCCAGTCCACCGAACTGCTGCTGCTCAGCGTGCAGGGCCGGATCGAGTTCGACGCACGGGTTCTGGACGACGGCGCCACCACCTGGCTGATCGTGGAGGCCGCAGAGGCCCCGCCGCTCGCCGAATGGCTGACCAGGATGAAGTTCATGCTCCGGGTCGAGGTGGCCGACGTCTCGGCGGACTGGGCAGTACTGGGCACCACCCGGCCGGTGCCGGAATGGTCCGGACACAAGGTCTGGGAAGACCCGTGGCCGCACGTCGGTGCCGGAGGGTACTCCTACGCGGTGGTTGGCGAGGATGCCCACCCCGGCCTGGAACGGCCCTGGTTCGAATACCTCGTGCCGGCCACCGAGCTTGAGGCCACCGTGGCGGACCGCCCGCTGGCCGGCGTAATGGCGGCCGAGGCGCTGCGCATCGCGGCGTGGCGTCCCCGCTGGGGAGCAGAGACGGACGACAAGACCATCCCGCACGAACTGGACCTGCTGCGCACGGCGGTGCACCTCGCGAAGGGCTGCTACAAGGGACAGGAAACCATCGCCCGGGTGCACAATCTGGGCCACCCGCCGCGGCGTCTGGTGTTCCTCCAACTCGACGGGTCCCAGCACACGCTGCCCGCTGTCGGCAGCGAGGTCCGGGCCGGCGAGCGGAAGGTCGGCACAGTGACATCCGTGGCGCAGCACTACGAAATGGGTCCGGTGGCGTTGGCGGTCATCAAGCGTTCCGTCGCCCCGGACCAGGTGCTGACCGTGATGGACGGCGAGGAACCCTACCCCGCGGCGCAGGAGCCCATCGTGGCTCCCGACGCCGGACAGGTCGTGGGACGCCAGACCGGCTTCCTCCGGGGGACCCGGTGAGCGGCGGAACCGAGTCGGCGGCGCCCCAGCCGGCCGGCCCCGACGACGAGACGCTCGCCCTGGCCCACGCATTGTTCGACGCCGCCCGCGAAGGAAACTCCGCGCTGCTCGGCGGCTACCTCGCGGCAGGCGCCCCAGCGACGCTGACCACCGCGACGGGGGACACGCTGCTGATGCTTGCGGCCTACCACGGCCAGGCGGATGCCGTCCGGCTGATCCTGGCGCACGGCGGGGACGCCAACACGGCCAACGACCGCGGCCAGACACCGCTCGCCGGCGCCGTATTCAAGGGTTACCCGGACGTGGTGCAGGTCCTCGTGGAGGCGGGCGCCGACCCCGACGCCGGAAGTCCCTCCGCCCGGGCTGCCGCCCAAATGTTTGCCCGCAACGATATTCTGGCGCTCCTCGGCTGAACCGGGCACCGCCCAGCCAGCAGCGCCGGATCCCACAGCTTCACCCCGGCTCCACCACCCGCTTAGCCTGCAACACGCACCGTAAGGAACCGAAATGGAAAACGTAGCGAGGCCGTGGGCCGCCCTCTGGTCCTTGGTGATCGGATTCTTCATGATCCTGATCGACACCACCATCGTTTCGGTGGCGAACCCCCGGATCATGGAAGGCCTCAACGCGGACATCAACTCGGTAATCTGGGTCACCAGCGCCTACCTGCTGGCCTACGCCGTGCCGCTGCTCATCACCGGCCGGCTGGGTGACCGCTTCGGGCCGAAGAAGCTCTACCTGTCCGGCCTCGTGGTGTTCACCGTTGCGTCGCTGTGGTGCGGCCTCTCCGGCGACGTCCAGACGCTGATCGAGGCCCGGGTACTGCAGGGTCTCGGGGCCGCGATGATGACGCCGCAGACCATGGCGGTCATCACCCGCATCTTCCCGCCGGACCGCCGCGGCGCCGCGATGGGCATCTGGGGCGCCACGGCCGGCGTCGCCACCCTGGTGGGTCCGATCCTCGGCGGCGTGCTGGTGGACGGACTGGGCTGGGAATGGATCTTCTTCATCAACATTCCGGTGGGGATCACCGGGTTCTTCCTGGCCCTGCGCTTCGTTCCCGCATTGAGCACCCACCCGCACAAGTTCGACATCCCCGGCGTGCTGCTCAGCGCCGTCGGCCTGTTCCTGCTGGTCTTCGGAATCCAGGAAGGCGAAACCTACGACTGGGGCACCATCACCGGGCCCATCACCGTCTGGGGACTGATCATCGGCGGCATCGTGGTCCTCGTCGCCTTCGTGGTCTGGCAGCGGTACAACAAGGGCGAACCGCTGCTGCCGCTGGGCTTGTTCAAGGACCGCAACTTCTCCCTGGCCAACCTCGGCATCACCACCGTCGGCTTCACCGTAACCGCCTTCGGCCTGCCGCTGATCTTCTACTACCAGGTGGTGCGCGGCCTGACCCCGACGCAGTCGGCCCTCATGATGGTTCCGATGGCCGTGATCTCCGGCGGGCTGGCCCCCGTCGTGGGCAGGATCATCGACCGGGTCAACCCGAAGTTCATCACGGCGGGCGGCCTGACCCTGATGTCCGTGGCCCTGTTCTGGAATGCCTCGCTGATGCATCCGGATACTCCCATCTGGCTCTTCCTGCTGCCGAGTGCCGTGCTGGGGTTCGCGAACGCTGGCATCTGGGCTCCGCTGAGCTCCACTGCCACCCGCAACCTGCCGCCCCGGCTCGCGGGAGCCGGGTCCGGCGTCTACAACACCACCCGCCAGATCGGCGCGGTCCTGGGCAGCGCGGCCATCGCGGTGCTGATCCAGGCCCGGCTTGCCGCGGAACTGCCGCCGGCCCCGGGCGCGTCCGCGAAGTCGAGCCCGATGGCCTTCGGAGGGAAACTGCCCGAGGCGCTGCACGAAGGGTTCTCGACGGCGATGGGCCAGTCCATCCTGCTGCCCGCCGCCGTGATCCTGCTCGGCGCGGCCGTGGCGCTGTTCTTTGCCAAACCCCAGCCGCAGCAGGGCTGGGGCACGCCGGGCGCGGTTCCGGCGGCAACAGACGGCGTGGCCGCCGTCGCAGAGGACGCCGAGGCCAAGCGGGGCTAGGCCGACGCCGGGCTCCGGCCGTGTCCGCTTAGCCGAGCAGCACGCTGGTCTGGATGCCACCGGCGGTGAAGCCCAGGCTCCGGGCCAGCGCGAGGGACCCGTGATTGCTGACATCGCTGCGCCACTGCAGCGTCAGCCCGGAGGCCAGCGCCTCGTGGGCCGCAATCGAGGCCGCAAGGGTGCCGAGGCCGCGGCGCCGCCATTCGGGGGCCACCAGCACTCCAAGCTGGGCCAGGATGCCTTCCCACTCGGTGTAGGCGCCGCACGCCACCGGGGTGCGGCGGCCGTCTTCGAGGTGCATGATCGTGAAGCGGTGCTCAAGGTCCGCCAGGCCCACCTCGTTGACATCGTCCGGCGGGCACAGGGCCTCGAGTTCGACCGCTTCCGGGTTGCCGTGCGAGACGGTCAGCTCCTCGGCAGGCTGCTGCAGGGCCAGATCATCGGCGAAGAACAATGCGGCGGCGCCCAGCCCGTGCCCGCCGTGTGCGCGGGTGATGGTCAGCAGCGTGACGTGCTGCGCCAGTTCCTCGTCCGAATACCCGGCTGCGGCGTCCAGCGCCCACTGCGGCCCCACCAGGGCCGAGCTGCCGAACAGGCGGACGAACTGCAGCCAACGGGCAGAGTCGTCCGCCCGGGTGAGGCGGCGGCCCGCCGCGGTGGCGAAAGCGGCGTCGTCGAGCCCCAGCCGGCGGGCCCACGCGAGCTGGATGATTTCAGCGGAACCGGGCGCAAGAGTCATGCTTCAACCCTACCCAGCCAGCGTCGTGGGGACGGGGAAGCCTCAGCCGAAGAGGACGGCGGCTTCCTCGTAGCGGTGCGCCGGGACGCTCTTGAGGTTGCCCAGTGCGGCATCGAAGCCGACGTGGACGATGTCGGTACCGTTCAGCGAAACCATGGTTCCCCAGCGCTGCTCGACCACCGAATCGATCGCAGCCATGCCGAGCCGGGTTGCCAGGACTCGGTCGAATGCGGTGGGGACGCCGCCGCGCTGGATGTGGCCGAGCACGGTGGCGCGGGTCTCGATCCCGGTGCGGGCCTCAAGCTCGGGGGCCAGCAGTTCGGCGATGCCGCCAAGGCGCGGCCGGCCGAAGGTGTCCAGACCGCGCTCGGAGTGCGGGGATTCCTGGCCTTCGGGAACGAAGCCCTCCGCGACGACCACCAGCGGTGCGCGGCCGCGGTCGCGGGCTGAGATGACCCACTCGGTGATCTGTTCCATCGAGGCCTTCTGCTCCGGGATGAGGATGGCGTGGGCGCCGGAGGCCATGCCGGCGTGCAGGGCGATCCAGCCGACGTGGCGGCCCATGACCTCGGCGATCATGGTCCGGTGGTGGGATTCCCCGGTGGTGCGGAGCCGGTCGATGGCCTCGGTGGCGATCTCGACGGCGGTATCGAAGCCGAAGGTGTAGTCCGTGGCGTCGAGGTCGTTGTCCACCGTCTTGGGTACGCCGACGATCTTCAGCCCGGCGTCGGTCAGGCGCTTAGCTGCGGCCAGGGTGCCTTCGCCGCCAATGGCGATGATGGCATCGATGCCGAGGCGGTCCATGTTCGCCTTGATGACCTCGGGCCCGCCGTTGTTCTCAAACGGGTTGGTGCGGGACGTGCCGAGGATGGTTCCGCCCTGCTTGGCGATGCCGCGGACCAGTGCACGCGGGATGTCGATGACGTCGCCCTCGACCACGCCGCGCCAGCCGTCCAGGAATCCCACGAATTCGTGGCCGTGTACGGCGATGCCTTTCAGGACGGCGCCGCGGATCACGGCGTTCAGCCCGGGGCAGTCTCCGCCGCTGGTGAGGATTCCAATTTTCATGTCTCGGCTCAAATCCTGGTTCGAAGGGGTACAGGCAGAGCGCCACGCTGAGCTCACCTAGAAGTCTAATCGCGCATGTGGGGCAGGACACAAACCGTGACCAACGCACAGTGCCCCCGCCGGAGCGGCGGGGGCACTGTGGGTTGCTGGTGGGGCTGGTGGTCCGGCGGACTGGCTCAGGGCCGGCTCAGGGCCGGCCGGCGCGCCGCTCGAGGAAGGACTCGAGGATGATCGCGTTCCGCTGGTCCGGCAGGATCAACCAGGCTGCCAGGTAGAACAGGAACGCCGGCCCGGGGATCAGGGCGAACAGCAGGTACCCGATCCGGACGTACGCGACGTCGACGTTCAGCTTGGCGGCGATCCCGCCGCACACGCCGCCCAGCCAGCGCTGCGGACCGCGTTTCAGGCCAAGGCCCCGGACGATGCTGAAGAACTTATCCATGTTTCAAGACTTCCCTGTTGTGGTTTCTTTGTCACGTCCGCGGGCTGAGAGCAGTCCGCCGATCACCAGTGCGGCGCCAGCCCC
This sequence comes from Arthrobacter sp. 01T414, assembly GCF_056398965.1. Lineage (NCBI taxonomy): Bacteria > Bacillati > Actinomycetota > Actinomycetes > Micrococcales > Micrococcaceae > Arthrobacter > Arthrobacter sp. 01T414. Next base: position 639,290 of record NZ_JBFTQK010000001.1, read on the forward strand.
GATCATCAGGCCGATCAGCACGTAGGTTCCGTTCAGGGCGACGAGGCCCAGTCGGGAGACGATTATCAGTGCGGCCAGAGCCAGCACGATCAGGCCCCACACCACGGTCCCCACGCGGGGGCGGGTGCCACCGGGCTCCGTGGAGCCGGCCGCCGTGTCCGCCGGGTCGTAGCTGCTCATGTCAGTTCCCTTCCTTCACGGTGATGTTGCTTAGGGTCCCGGAGACCTTGACGACCAGCCGGGCACCGGGTTTGTCCGTGTTGTAGTCGTTCTGCTGGGTCGTCACGCCGCCGTGGTTGCCGCGGCTGTCGTTGAGGTTCCCCATGGTCATGTCCGCCTGGACCTGGACCGGGACGTTCGTGGGGATGGCCACCGTGACATTGCTCGCCGTGGCATCAAGGTGGACCACGACGTCGGACCCCAGCGGCGGGTTCAGGTTCATCTTGGTCAGGTCCACCGTGCCGGTCCCGCCCGTGATGTCGAACCCGTCGCGGGCTTGCTCGATGCTCGCCGGGGCCCAGTCGATGTTCTGGAAACGGGCGCGGTCAGCGTTGGGAACCAGGTTGAAGATTCCGCCGATGATCAATGCCACGACGGCGAAGAATCCAAGGATGCCGGCCGTCCGGCCTCGCAGCCCGGAAACCAGGATGCCCAGCCCCAGCACCGCCGCGGCGCTGGCCCAGACGACGGCGTTGGCCGCCGTGCCGAGGTTGATCGCGTGGGCTGCATCGAGGGCCTTGATGCCGCCGCCGACCAGGAGCGCCAGGCCGGCGGTCATTGCCACGGCGGGAGCGCCTGGCCCCAGGTTGCGGGGCTTCGGGGCCGGGATCGGGGCCGCCGGGGGCACCGGGGCGTAACCGCCGCCGTAGGGTGGGACGGGGCCCGAGGGCGGAGGCGCCGCCCAGCCGGGGGCAGTTCCGGAGTGGTCTGCCCAGTTCCGGGCCGGGAGTCCTTCCAGCGGGAGGGTCTGGTTGGTGGCCGTGGTGGCCGTGGTGGCCGTGGTGGCCTGCCCGGCGCTGCCATAGCCCGCGCCGCCGGGAGCGGCAGGGCCGGCCGGAGGAGTGCCGGTCGCGTTGGCCTTGGCGCCCGTCGCGCTCCAGCCGGCTCCGCCGACACCGTGGCCCGGGGACCCGTGGGATGCCGCGGCGCGGGCCTTGTTGCGCTGGGTCAGGTAGTAGATGACGTAGATCGCGCCGCCCACCCAGAACACCGTCCAGATGAAGGCGCCGAAGCCGTAGCGGTCCCAGCCCCAGACTCCGCTGCCCAGGCTGGGGAATCCGATGACGGTGGTGATCAGGGCGCCGGTCATGCCCGAGCTCCAGCGGCCCGCGGCCGCCTCCTGGACGTGGATCCGGCCGTCCGGCTCCGGCAGCAGCGCCCAGGCCAGGCCGTAGAGCAGGACGCCGACGCCGGCGAACACGGTCAGTACGATCAGGATGCCCCGCACGATCAGGGGGTCGACGCCGAGCCGGTGGGCAATGCCGCTGGCGACGCCGCCGATCCAGCGCTCGCGGCCACGGTAGATTCCGTGGCTGCGGATCCAGTCAAAGAAGTTCTGCTGCTGCATGCCCGGGGCAGGCGGGGCGCCGGTGTACGGCGGAGGGACGCCGGGGCCGGAAGGGTACGGGCCGCCGGGCGGATACAGGGGCGGTGCGTCCGGGGCTGGCTCGCCTGGTGTTCCGGCGGCGCCTGCGGAACCGTTGGGAGCTGCGTCTGCGGAACCGTCGGGAGCGTCGGGAGTGGCGTCCGGAGCTGCGTCCGGACGGGGCGAAGCGTTCGGGTCCTCATCTGGGTACGGAGTGTGCGGGTTCATACTTCGATCCTCCTGCCCGCGGGGGCTGGGGCTCTACTGGGGAAGACCCTGAACGTCCCCTGAGCGGCCCCCGGTTCGGCCTGAAAACGGCTCCGGGAAACCCCGGTCCGTGTTTGGATTGACCCATGACAACACCCGCTTTCCGCCCGCCGCTGGTCCGCAGCAGCGACCGCGTGATCGCCGGCGTCTGCGCGGGCCTGGCCCATCACCTGGGCTGGCCGGTGCGGATGGTCCGGATCGGCATGGTGGTGGCGGCGCTCGCGGGCGGGGCCGGAGTCGCGTTCTATGCCTGGCTCTGGATCATGGTGCCCACTGCGGACGAGAACTCCAAGCGCAATGCCCGCCGGCCGGCGTCGCCGATAGCTCCTGCGGTGAGCGCGCCCCCGGCGGATGGGCCCGCGGGGAATGCGCCGGCGGCGGGCGGGAACGCCGTCAAGGCCGGAATTGGCGCCCCGGCCGGATCCTGGCGGACGTGGTTCCCGGGCATGCCGTATGGCAAGGAAATCCTGCTCGGCGCCGGACTGCTGCTGGCGGCCGGCATCCTGATCGCCAGGCTCCTTGGCCTGGATGTGCCGCTGGGCACGCTGATCCCGGTCGCCGCGATCCTGGGCGGAGCCGCCATTGCCTGGATGCAGCTGGACGAAACCCGGCGGGCCGGCCTCGTGGACAAGACCAAGGCTGACCAGGCCGGCGGCTGGGCCCGCCTGGCTGCCGGCCTGGCCCTGGTGGTGGCCGGGGTGTTGCTGATGGTCTCCGGCTCGGGCTCCTGGGAGCAGACCTGGCTCGCCCTGCTGGCCTCCGTGGCCGTTCTGGGCGGCGTGGCGCTGGTGCTGCTGCCCTGGGGCCTGAAGTTCTGGCGTGATCTGGAAGCCGAGCGCACCGGCCGCGTGCGTGCCACCGAACGGGCCGAGATCGCCGCGCACCTGCACGACTCCGTGCTCCAGACGCTGGCGCTGATCCAGCGGCGCGCCGCTAACGAGCACGACGTCGTCCGCCTCGCCCGGGCGCAGGAGCGGGAGCTGCGGGGCTGGCTCTACCGTGACCCCGGCCGCGACTCGGGCCAGCTCGCCGCCGGGATCAAGGCGGCCGCGGCGGACGTCGAGGACTCGCTGGGGCAGGCCGTGGAAGTCGTAACCGTGGGGGACTGCGCCATGAACGAACGGCTTGAGGCCCTGGTCCAGGCGGCGCGCGAAGCCATGCTTAACTCGGCCCGCCACGGCGGCGGAGCCGTCTCGGTGTACCTGGAAGTCACCGATGACGCCGCCGAGGTCTTCGTCAAGGACCGCGGGCCGGGGTTCGACCCGGCGGCCATCCCCGCCGACCGGCTCGGCGTCCGGGAATCCATGATTGGCCGGATGCGGCGCCACGGCGGCACCACCGCCATCTCCAGCAGCCCCGAAGGCACCGAGGTCCGGCTCCGGCTGCCGCTCGCGGCCGACGCAAACAACACCCCCGCCGGCAACGGAAGCGGGACAAACAGAAGCAACGGAGAGGACCAACAATGAGCATGCAGGCACAGGCCGGCACTGGGGCGGCTCCCGGCGGCACGCGCGTGGTGATCGTCGATGACCACGCCATCTTCCGCTCCGGTCTGAAGGCCGACCTCGATCCCGGCATCCTCGTTGTCGGCGAGGCAGGAACCGTGGAGGAGGCCGTGGCCGTCATTGCAGCGGCCCGGCCCGACGTCGTGCTGCTGGATGTCCATCTCCCCGGCGGTCTGGGCGGTGGCGGACGCGAGGTTCTGGCCGGCTCCGCGGCGCTGCTGGGCAGCACCAAGTTCCTTGCGCTGAGCGTTTCGGATGCCGCCGAGGACGTCGTCTCCGTGATCCGCGCCGGCGCCAGGGGGTACGTCACCAAGAGCATCTCGGGGGCCGAAATCAGTGACGCGGTGCGCCGAGTGGCGGGCGGCGACGCCGTCTTCTCGCCCCGGCTGGCGGGATTTGTCCTCGACGCTTTCGGCACCGCCCCGGCCGACATTGCGGACGACGAAYTGGACCGGCTGTCGGCCCGCGAACTGGAAGTCATGCGGCTGATCGCCCGGGGCTACAGCTACAAGGAAGTGGCCAAGGAGCTGTTCATTTCAATCAAGACAGTCGAAACCCACGTCTCCGCGGTGCTGCGGAAGCTGCAGCTCTCCAGCCGGCACGAGCTGACCCGCTGGGCCGCGGAGCGCCGCCTCCTCTAGCCCCCACACCCCCCGACGCCCCCTCAGATCCGGCGGCCTATCACCTGACGCTCCCTCAGATCCGGAGGCTTACAACCCGACGCTCCCTCAGATCCGGTGGCCCTTCGACGAACCCTCCCTCAGATCCGGTGGCCCTTCGACGAACCCTCCCTCAGATCCAGTGGCCCTTCGACGAACCCTCCCTCACGTCCGGCGGCCTTTCGACGGATCCTCCCTCACATCCGGGCGTCTTACGACGAACGCCCCCGCAGTGAGTGCGGGAGCGTTCGTGGAAATCGTGCAGGAGCTGCGGGAGCGTCCGTTTTGTAGCTGCAGGATCTGAGGGAGGGTTGCTACTTCGCCTTGCCGAGGAAGTCCTGGAGGCGGCCGACGCCGGTGGCCAGGTCCTCGTCGCCCAACGCGTAGGACAGGCGCAGGTAGCCGGAGGGGCCGAAGGCCTCGCCCGGCACCACCGCGACCTCCACCTCGTCGAGGATCAGTGCGGCAAGTTCGGCCGACGTCGAAGGACGGACCGGTCCGTTCGCCGTCGGGAACTCCTTGCCCAGCAGCGCCCGTACGTCGGCATAGACGTAGAAGGCGCCCTTGGGCGTGGGGCAGTCCACGCCCTCGATTGCGTTGAGCCCGGCCACGATGGCCTTCCGGCGGCGGTCGAAGGCCACCTTCATCTCGTCAACCGCGGTGAGCGGGCCGGACACCGCCGCGAGGGCAGCGATCTGCATGATGTTGGAGACGTTGGAGGTGGCATGTGACTGCAGGTTGGTGGCGGCCTTGATGACGTCGGCCGGGCCGATCATCCAGCCCACCCGCCAGCCAGTCATGGCGTAGGTCTTGGCGACGCCGTTGAGGATGACCACCTTGTCGCCGAGCTCCGGGGCAGCGGTGGCGATCGAGGTGAACGGCACGCCGTCGTACGTCAGGTGCTCGTAGATCTCGTCCGTGACCACCCAGATGCCCTTTGCGGCGGCCCACTGGCCGATTTCCTTGACCTGCTCCGGCGAGTAGACGGCGCCCGTGGGGTTGGAGGGGGAGACGAAGAGCAGGATCTTGGTGCGGTCCGTGAGGGCCGATTCCAACTGCTCCACGGTCACCAGGTAGCCCTGCTCGGGACCGGCGAAGACCTCCACCGGAACGCCGCCGGCCAGCCGGATGGCTTCCGGATAGGTGGTCCAGAACGGCGTGGGGACAATTACCTCGTCGCCCGGATCCAGCAGGGTCGCGAAGGTGTTGTAGACGGCCTGCTTGCCGCCGTTGGTGACGAGCACCTGCGACGCCTCGGCCTTGTAGCCGGAGTCGCGGAACGTCTTGTCCGCGATGGCCTGCTTCAGTTCGGGCAGCCCGCCGGCGGGGGAGTAGCGGTGGTACTTCGGCTGGCCGGCGGCTTCGATGGCGGCCTGAACGATGTAGCCGGGGGTCGGGAAGTCAGGTTCGCCGGCGCCGAAGCCGATGACAGGACGGCCGGCAGCCTTCAACGCCTTCGCCTTGGCATCGACAGCCAGTGTGGCGGATTCGGCTATGGCGGAAATGCGCTGGGAAATGCGGGCGGCAGGCATTGCGGGTCCGTTCTTCGCGTTCAGCTCGTGGCTGGATGTGGGATTCGACGAAATCTACTCTATGCTGTTCAGCGGATCCCCCGGGGTGCCGGGTGTGAATGTGACCCACAGCGGAAATGAGACTCACGAGTCCGCCTTATTCGCAGGCAGCCAGGGGTCCGGACGGAGCCGGTTCGACGTGGACGCAGATGTTGCGTAGACTGGTTCTCCGGTGTTGAAAACACGATGATGGCGTGCGCCTCAGGGAAGCCTGCGGAAAAGCGCGGTCTGACCGGTTTTCGATCCATAGGGTAGTGGCGCAATTGGTAGCGCAGCGGTCTCCAAAACCGCAGGTTGCAGGTTCGAGTCCTGTCTGCCCTGCGCAAGCTGTTCCGGTCTTCACCGGAACAAGCGCAGCAACCATGGTTCAGTCCAGAGCCGGGTATCCGACATCGCGAGGATGAGTGAGGATCAGGTGACCGAAACAGCTGCCAGCAGCTCCAAAGGCCGCCCCGCCAAGAACGCCCCCAAGGCAGGATTCTTCGCTCGGATCGCACTCTTCGTCCGCCAGGTCATCGGCGAACTGAAGAAGGTCGTTGCACCCACCCGCAAGGAACTGATCAACTACACGCTCGTGGTGCTGGTGTTCGTGGTCATCATGATGGTGATCGTCACCCTGCTGGACCTGGCCTTCGGGACCGGAGTGAGCTGGGTCTTCGGCGGAACAGGCGCCACGGACCGCTAAGGCGACCGGTCCGCAGACTGCGTGGACCTCCGGGAATCCGGAGCTTCCGCGGGGTGTGCGGAATTGAGTCATTTAAATAGGCATGTTAGGCAATGAGGAAGCAGGAGACCAAGTGTCTGAGCAGGAGCTCGAGGTAACTGAGACTGAGCTGGATAAGAGCCAGGACGCTGCGGTGGATGCCGCGGAAGAGTCCGAGGCTGTTTCTGCTGCGCCCGAATCCGACGCCGCCGATGAGACTGCTGACGAGGCCGTAGCTGCCGAGGAGACCGCAACCGGCGAAGAAGGCGAAGAAGGCGACGCCCTGGCGGTTGCCGCCGCCGCAGCCGACGTCGACCCCGCCGACGAATTCAAGGCCAAGCTGCGCCGCCAGGAGGGTGACTGGTACGTCATCCACTCATACGCCGGCTACGAAAACCGCGTCAAGGCAAATCTTGAGACCCGCATCCAGACCCTGGACATGGAAGATTACATCTTCGAAATCCAGGTCCCCATGGAGGAAGTCGTTGAGATCAAGAACGCTCAGCGCAAGGTCATCAACCGCGTCCGCATCCCCGGCTACGTGCTGGTCCGCATGGATCTGACCGACGCCTCATGGGGCGCCGTCCGCCACACCCCCGGCGTCACCGGCTTCGTGGGCAACGCCCACAACCCCGTGCCGCTGCGCCTCGACGAGGTCTTCTCCATGCTCGCCCCGGTCTTCGAAGAAGAGCAGGCCGAGAAGGGCAAGCCGGTCAAGCACGCTGCCGCCGCGGTCGACGTCGACTTCGAGGTCGGCGAATCGGTTATCGTCAAGGAGGGCCCGTTCGAGACCCTTCCGGCCACGATCTCCGAGATCAAGGTGGACTCGCAGACCCTCGTGGTGCTGGTCTCCATCTTCGAGCGCGAGACCCCGGTCACCCTGGCGTTCAACCAGGTCAGCAAGATCTAGCTTCATCCACAGAATTCGCCCCGGGCTGCCCGCTTAGCAGCCTTGGAGCGGCAGGCCGCCTTGCCATGGCGGCCACCAACCTGAGACACGCTCCTGTGTCCCAGGACGTAATTGAGAGAAGGACCCTACATTGGCTCCCAAGAAGAAGGTCACCGGCCTCATCAAGCTGCAGATCCAGGCAGGTGCCGCCAACCCGGCCCCGCCGATCGGTCCTGCGCTTGGCCAGCACGGTGTCAACATCATGGAATTCTGCAAGGCGTACAACGCTGCGACGGAAGCCCAGCGCGGCAACGTTATTCCGGTTGAAATCACCGTCTACGAAGACCGTTCATTCACGTTCATCACCAAGACCCCGCCGGCTGCAGAGCTCATCAAGAAGGCTGCAGGCGTCGCCAAGGGTTCGGCTACCCCGCACACCGTCAAGGTTGCCAAGCTGACCCAGGCCCAGGTCAACGAGATCGCCTCCACCAAGATGGAAGACCTCAACGCCACCAGCCTGGAAGGCGCCGCGAAGATCATCGCCGGCACCGCCCGCTCCATGGGTATCACCGTCGAGGGTTAATTCCCTCCACCGCTGATGCGGCACCGGGCCCGGGAAACCGTGAACGACGCCGGACAGCACGGCCGGGCGACCGGCAACACCTAAACATTGAAATATCGGGAAGCCAGGACGGATCAACCGTTCGAATCCCGACTGTGGCAGGGCCCAGCGCGGTCCGCAGACCACAACTGCACAAGGAGAATAAGCAGCATGGCAAAGCGCAGCAAAGCATATGAGGCAGCCGCCGCCAAGATCGACGCGGAGAAGTTCTACGCGCCGTTCGAGGCAGTGACCCTCGCCAAGGACACCAACCCGTCCAAGTTCGACGCCACCGTTGAGGTCGCATTCCGCCTCGGCGTCGATCCCCGTAAGGCCGACCAGATGGTCCGCGGCACGGTCAACCTGCCGCACGGCACCGGCAAGGTCGCCCGCGTCCTCGTCTTCGCCACCGGTGACAAGGCTGAGGCCGCAATCGCAGCCGGCGCCGACTTCGTCGGTTCCGACGACCTGATCGAGAAGATCGCCGGCGGCTGGACCGACTTCGACGCCGCCGTCGCCACCCCTGACCTCATGGGCAAGGTTGGCCGCCTCGGTAAGGTCCTCGGCCCGCGTAACCTGATGCCGAACCCGAAGACCGGTACGGTGACCGCTGACGTCACCAAGGCTGTCAACGACATCAAGGGCGGCAAGATCGACTTCCGCGTCGACAAGCACTCGAACCTGCACTTCATCATCGGCAAGGTTTCCTTCGACGCCGTGAAGCTGGCCGAGAACTACGCAGCCGCACTGGAAGAGGTCCTGCGCCTCAAGCCGTCTGCTTCCAAGGGCCGCTACATCCAGAAGGCCACCGTGGCCACCACGTTCGGCCCGGGCATCTCGGTTGACCCTAACGTCACCAAGGTCCTGACCGAGGTCTAGTCCTCACAGCATTACCGAAAAGACCGTCCCGCCTCCGCGGGGCGGTCTTTTCTGCTTTCCGGACCGCGGTTAGGCTGTCCCGGTGACTCCAGCGACGTATCTCATCGAACCCTTGGTCCTGCCGGCAAGCCTTGAGGCGCCCGACGCCTCGGAGTTCCTGGAGTTCGGCCGGCTCTGTGACGAGCTGACCCTCGAAACGTGGGGGAGCCTGGACCGGGCGACGGCGGCCCCGGCGCGGCTGCGCTTCTGGCGCGACAATGCCTACGCCCGGGTGCGGGGCTTCTTCGTCCGCGTCGACGGCCGGATGGCGGCCAAGTCCTGGATCCGCCTCGAGCAGCAGGAGAACCTGGGCCGCGCACTCGTGCACGTGGCCGTGCTGAACTCGTACGCCGGGCGGGGAATCGGGCGGGAGCTGCTGGCCCACGCGGAGCAGTTGGCCGCCGCCGAGGGCCGCAGCGTCCTGATGAGCTTCACCGAACACCCGGCGGATTTCGACGCCGACGGCCCCGACGTGATCGCGCCGCTGACGGGAACGGGCGCCCTGCCGGCCGGGGCCCGGGGCGTGCGCTTCGCTAGGGCGGCGGGCTACCAGCTCGAGCAGGTGGAACGGTACAGCAGCCTGGAGGTTGCCGCTGCGGCCCAGGCCCTGGACGGCCTGGAGCGGGAAGCGCGGACCAAGGCGGCCGGGTACGAGCTGCTGACCTGGACGGACCACTGCCCGGAGGAGCTGGTGGAGCAGCTCGCCGTGCTGATGTCGCGGATGAGCACGGACGCGCCGAGCGGGGGCCTCAGCTTCGAGGAGGAGACTTGGGACGCCGCGCGCGTCCGGCACGTCGAGGACACCTGGAAGCAAGCCGGGAACGTCTCGCTCGTGGCGGCTGCCCGGCATCTGGAGACGGGCGAACTGGCCGCGTACTCCGTGCTCGAACTCTCGCCCAACAAGCCCTGGCTCGCCGAGCAGGATGACACCCTGGTGGCGGCCAGCCACCGGGGCCACCGCCTGGGCATGCTGGTCAAGATCGCCAACCTCCGGCGCCTGGCGGACTACCCGGACATCGAGCGCGTGGCCACCTTCAACGCTGCCGAAAACGATCACATGTTGGCTATCAACGTGGCTCTCGGATTCCGTCCCGCGGGCTGGGACGGGGAATGGCAGCGGACCGTCGCCGCGGGAAGTTCGTCGGCTTCCCACTGACCCTCGCCAGCCTTCGAACGCCCGCAAACTTACCCGTTCAGGCCATGGAATACGGACCCGAACGGGCATATGCTGACGCTTGAAGCCCGGCGCGGGCAGGGCAGCGCATGAGGCTGTAGAGCATTGGGCGGCAGGATGGCTGGGAACATGCCCGCTAAGGCACAAGAGGTACGGATCGAGCAGCTCTGGATTCCGGATTCGCTGGACGGACCGGATGCGGCGGATTTCCTCGCCGCCGTCGAGGTGGGGCGCAAGGTCCGGATGCAGACCTGGGGGAGCGACGACCTCGCTTACTCCCCGCTGGAGAAGCTGCTGGAAATGGCCGATCCCTACGAGCGCCAGGTGATCCTCGTTGCCAGGATCGACCAGCAGATCGTCGGAACCGTGGACGTTGCCCTGCCGCTGGCGGATAACCAGGACCTGGCCGAATTCACCCTCGACATCCTGCCCGAGTACCAGGGCCGCGGCGTCGGCCGGCAGCTGCTGGAGGCCGCGGAGCATCTGGCCCGGGAAGAGGGGCGGAGCACCATCCTGATCGACACCAACCATCCGGCCGCGACCCTGGGTGACAGCAAGGCTGGGCAGCTGATTCCCGGGACCGGCATGGGATTCGTGCCGCTGAACAGCCGGGAGGTGGAGTTCGCCCAACACACCGGTTATACCCTGCAGCACATCGAGCAGTTCAGCTCCTGCGTCCTCCCGCTGGACGGCAAACTGGTCGCCGAACTGCAGGCGGAGGCGGAGGAGGCCAACGCGGGACGCTACCGGCTGCATCACTGGACGGATCGTTGCCCGGAGCAGTGGCTCGAAGCCGTGGCCGCCCTCGAGAACCGGGCCGGCGAGGACGGAATCCCGGGGGCCGAGGACGGAGCCTTGGTGTTCGACGGCGGCGTGCTGCGCGAGACGGAGGACGTCGCCATCGCGCAGGGGCGCCGCACCGTAGTCACCGCCGTCGAGCACATCGCCAGCGGAACTCTGGTGGGCTTGACGACCATCAGCGTCCTGGCGCTGCGCCCCGACGTCGTATTCCAGGACGACACCGTGGTGCTGGCCGAGCACCGTGGCAACAAACTCGGCCTGCTGATCAAGGTGGCCAACATGGAGCGGCTGACCGAGCAGTTCCCGGACGCACGCGTGCTCTACACCTGGAACGCCCCGGAAAACCGCTACCTGCTCACCGTCAACCAGCAGCTGGGCTTCACCACCGCGGGTGTGACGGGGATCTGGCAAAAGGAACTGCCGGACTTCCGGCCCAGCGTCAGCTGAGCCGATTTGGAGCGCGCGGTACCCTTCCCGTAAGCTGGGGGAACCAAAGACCGTCGGTTGTTGGAAATCCACTCTCCCAAGCAAGGCTCAAATCTGCAGCTGCGCCGGGAGAGCCAGTGGATCTCCAGACGAAGGACCCTGAACATAGGGCGGCCGGCGCAGGTGAACGAAGCAAAGCTCCGCGGCTTGACCGCGTTGAGACAAGCCCCGTGCATCTGCGCGGGGCGTTTTTAGTTTTAGCTCACCTGAGCGGGGACCCGGACGAACCGGCACTATCCCCGGAAGGAGGGTTATGGCAACGCCTAGCAAGGTTTCAGCAGTAGCTGAGATCACTAACGATTTCAAGGAATCGACCGCCGCTGTCCTGACCGAATACCGTGGGCTCACCGTTGCACAGCTCAAGCAGCTGCGTGTTTCTCTCGGCCAGGAAACCAAGTTCTCGGTCGTCAAGAACACCCTGACCGCAATTGCAGCCAAGGAAGCTGGTGTCGAAGCATTCGACGGCCAGCTCGCCGGCCCCACTGCAATCGCGTTCATCAAGGGTGACGCAGTTGCCGCTGCCAAGAGCCTGACGGATTTTGCCAAGGCCAACAAGCAGCTGGTTATCAAGACCGGTTACTTCGAAGGCAAGGCACTGAACGCCAGCGAAGTTGCTGCCCTGGCAGCACTCGAGTCCCGTGAGCTGCAGCTCGCAAAGGTTGCAGGCGTCCTCAAGGCTCCTGCTGCCGCTGCTGCACGCATCATCGACGCACTGCGCCTCAAGCTTGAAGAAGAGAACGGTGCACCGGCAGCTGCCGAAGCGCCCGCCGCTGAAGAAGCAGAAGCCCCCGCAGCCGAGGCTCCCGCCGAAGCCGCAGCTCCGGCCGAAGCCGCAGCTGCCGAAGAGAACTAACTCTCTTTCAAACCAGACTCCGGTGCGAGGGCACGGTCCAGGCCGCCAAGCACCACTATAGGAAGGACGCCAACCATGGCGAAGCTCACCAACGAAGAGCTCATTGAAGCTTTCAAGGAACTGACCATCATCGAGCTCTCCGAGTTCGTCAAGCTCTTCGAAGAGACCTTCGAAGTTACCGCTGCTGCGGTTGCTGTTGCTGGCCCCGCCGGCGGCGCCGCTGAAGAGGTTGAAGAGAAGACCGACTTCGACGTCATCCTCGAAGCTGCTGGCGACAAGAAGATCGCAGTGATCAAGGAAGTTCGCGCCATCACCTCCCTCGGCCTCAAGGAAGCCAAGGACCTGGTCGACGGTGCACCGAAGGCTGTTCTCGAAGGCGCCACCAAGGAAGCCGCCGAGAAGGCAAAGGCTCAGCTCGAAGAGGCCGGCGCAACCGTTACCCTCAAGTAACTCGCCCTGCCCGGGACGCTCGACTAGTTCGAACGCCCCAATCTTTCCGGGAAACCCCGTCCACTCCGGTGGGCGGGGTTTCCTGCGTTCCGGCCCCGTAGTGCGGAACAAGTGAATCTTTTGCAAATGATTGTTGTCTCTCCTTTTCAGGCGACTGCACGGCCCCTAGACTTTGGCTTTGTGCCGACCGGCCGCCAACCCTGAGGAGTCCCCACCATGACCGATCCGAATCCTTCGTTCTCCCGCCGTGCCATGCTCGCCGCGGCCTTCGTCGGCGGCAGCGCTGCCGCGGCCGCCCTCGGAGCCCCGGCCGCCCAGGCGGCGCCGGCCAACGGGAAGAAGCAGTTCCAGCTGACCGTGCTCGGCACCACCGACCTGCACAACAACGTCTTCAACTGGGATTACTTCAAGGACATGCCCTACGCGGACAACGCCGGGAACAAGATCGGGATCGCCCAGGCCGCCACGCTGATCAAGGCGGTCCGGGCCGAGCGCGGTACGGGCCAGACCCTCACGATCGACTCCGGCGACACCATCCAGGGCACGCCCTTGGCCTACTACTTCGCCAAGGTCAACCCCATTTCGGACACCGTCAAGCACCCGATGGCGCTGGCCATGAACGCCGTGGGCTACGACGCGGTGGCCCTCGGCAACCACGAATTCAACTACGGCATCCCGATGCTGCGGACCTGGGAGAAGCAGCTGGACTTCCCGCTGCTCGGCGCTAACGTGCACGACGCCGTCACCGGCCAGCGCGCGTTTACCCCGTACGTGCTCAAGCGCGTCAAGACCGAGAACGGGTGGCTGACGGTCGGCCTCGTCGGCTTCGTGACGCCCGGCTGCGCGCTCTGGGACCGGGACAACGTCCAGGGCAAGCTGGACTTCAACGGGATCGTCGAGGAAGCCAAGACCGTCATCCCGCAGATGAAGGCGGCCGGAGCCGACGTCGTGATCGTCTCCAGCCACTCGGGTGCCACGCCGGGCTCGTCCTATGGTGACGCGCTGCCGTTCCCCGAAAACGCCTCCACGCAGCTCGCCGAGGAAGTCCCCGGGATCGACGTGATCCTCGTGGGCCACGCGCACCTGGAAATCCCGGAACGCTTCGTCACCAACAAGGCCACCGGGCGGCAGGTGCTCCTGACCGAGCCGCTGAAATGGGGCATGCGCGTCGCCGTGATCGACCTGCAGCTCGTCAAAGACCGGGGGCAGTGGAGCGTCGCCTCGGCGCATTCGCACCTCCTCGACGCCAAGACCGTCGACGCCGACCCCGCCGTCATCGGGGCCGTGCAGGCCGGGCACGAGGCCACCGTGAAGTACGTGAACCAGGTGATCGGCACCTCAACCGCGCCGCTGAACACGGCGACCGCCTGCTGGGGAGACTCTGCGGCGATCGACGCGATCAACTATGTCCAGGCCAGCACCATCAAGGCAGAGCTGGCCAATGGTCCGGCAGCCGGGCTTCCGGTGCTCTCGATCGCTGCAGCGTTCTCGCGGGCGGTGGACGTCAAGGCCGGCCCGCTGACCATCCGCGACGTGGCCGGGCTGTACATCTTCGACAACACCCTGCTCTCCATCAAGGTCACCGGCGCCCAGGTCAAGGCCTACCTCGAATGGTCCGCGCAATACTTCAAGCCGGTAGCCGGCACCACGGCCAGCGCCCAGGACGTCACCAACGCCGCCACCTCGATAGCGCCGAACGGCACTCCGGACTACAACTACGACGTCGTCTACGGCCTGGACGCCCCGCTGAACTACGAGATTGACCTGGCGCGCCCGGTGGGGGACCGGATCATGAACCTGACGTACGGCGGCGCGCCCGTGCCGGCGGACAAGGAGTTCGCGATGGCCATCAACAACTACCGGCAGAGCGGCGGGGGCAACTTCCCGGCCGTGAAGACGGCGCCGGTGCTCTCGAACAGCCAGCAGGAGATCCGCCAGCGCATCATCGACTACGTCGTGGCCCGCGGCACGCTGGACGCCGCCGTGTTCAGCCAGAGCAACTGGCGGCTCACCGTCAAGGGCGAGCCGCTGACCGTCACCGCCTGATTCCGGTCCCGGCCTCAATCGGTTGCTCCGTAACTGCCGTTTTCAGCCCCCATAAAGGCAGTTACGGAGCAATCGATGGCTCGGGCGCAGTCGCGGGGCACTTAACCCGGGGGTGCTAAATGGAGGTCAGCGGCTCGGTGATGTCCGCGACGACGGCGCCCAGCGCGGCCACCAGCGCGTCGGCATCGACGAAGGCGCTGTAGCCGTGTTCGCCGGCACCCATCGAAATCCGCCGTCCGGCGATGGTGCTGTCGGCGTAGACGGGCCATGGGGAGGTGCTGCCGAGCGGGGTGATCGTGCCTCGCTCGTAGCCGGTCGCGGCGAGGGCGACGTCGGCGCTGGGGAGCGAGAGCTTGTTGACGCCCACCAGCTGGCGCAGCTTGGGCCAGGAGATCTGGCGGTCGCCGGGGACGAGGGCGAAGAGGAAGCTGCCGTCCTTGTGCTTGACCACGAGCGACTTCACGATCTCCCCGGGGCTGATCCCGAGGATCCCGGCGGCCTCCTCCAGGCTGCTGGCGGCCAGGCGCTCAACCAGCTCCACTTTGAGGCCGCGCGCGGCGGCGTCGGCCAGGAATCGCTTCCTGCCAGCGCCGCCGCCGCGGTTCTCGCCCGAGTCCAGCTCGGACATCAGTCGCGGTACAGCAGCAGGGCCTCGCCCTGGCCGCCGCCGCCGCAGAGCGACACGGCGGCCTTGCCGGTCCCGCGCCGTTTGAGCTCGTGGGCCGCATGCAGCGCCAAGCGGGCTCCGGAGGCGCCGATCGGGTGGCCCAGGGCGATGGCGCCGCCGTGGATGTTGCACTGCTCCAGCGGGTAGTCCAGGTCCTTGAGGGACTGCACGGCCACGGAACCGAAGGCCTCGTTGATCTCGATGAAGTCCAGGTCGCCGGTGGTCCAGCCTGCCTTGTCCAGCGCGTT
This sequence comes from Arthrobacter sp. 01T414, assembly GCF_056398965.1. Classification (NCBI taxonomy): domain Bacteria; kingdom Bacillati; phylum Actinomycetota; class Actinomycetes; order Micrococcales; family Micrococcaceae; genus Arthrobacter; species Arthrobacter sp. 01T414. The sequence goes on from NZ_JBFTQK010000001.1 coordinate 654,713, forward strand.
CTTGATCGCGTTGGAGGGCTGGGAGTGCAGCGAATTGTCCGGGCCCGCGACCTGCCCCGGCTTGCCGACCACGGCCAGGTACTCCAGGCCGTGCTCCTCGGCGAACTTCCGCGAGGTCAGCACCAGGGCGGCGGCGCCGTCGGAGAGCGGGGAGGAGTTGCCGGCGGTGATGGTCCCGTCAGTGGCGAAGGCCGCGCGCAGGCCGGCCAGGGAGGAAACGGACGTGTCCGGGCGGACCCCCTCGTCGGTGCCGACCAGGATCGGGTCGCCCTTGCGCTGCTTGACGCTGATCGGGGCGATTTCGCCGTCGAACACGCCGTCCTTCGCGGCCGTGGCGGCGCGCTGGTGCGATGCGGCCGCCACTTCGTCCTGGGAGGTGCGGTCAATGCCGAGCGTGACGTTCTTGCTTTCCGTGGACAGGCCCATCGACTGGCCGTCGAAGGCGTCGGTGAGGCCGTCGTGGGCGGCGGCGTCGAGCGCCTGGACCGAGCCGTAGGTCCAGCCCTGCCGCGAGCCGGGCAGCAGGTGCGGTGCCCGGCTCATCGATTCCTGGCCGCCGGCGACGACGACGGTGGCGTCGCCGCTGCGGATCATGCGGGCCGCGTCGATCACGGCGGTGAGGCCGGAGAGGCAGACCTTGTTGATGGTGACGGTGGGAACGTTCCAGCCGATGCCGGCGCCGATGGCGCTCTGCCGGGCCGGGTTCTGTCCCGCGCCGGCCTGCAGGACCTGGCCCATGACCACAGAATCGACCTGGTCGGCCTTCACTCCGCTGGCGGCCAGGGCGGCCCGGATCGCGTGGGCGCCGAGTTCGACGGCGGTGAAGCTGGCCAGCTGCCCGTTGAGCCGTCCCTGGGGGGTGCGGGCTGCGGCGAGGATGACAACATCATTGTTGTCCGCGGAGTTGCTCATGGTTATCTCTTCCGATCTCTAATGATGTATCCCAAGGTTATCGTGAGCCCCATCACTGAGCTATTCGGCGGACCGGGCCGGGTGCGGGGCGCCGGGCAGTGGTACGGCTGGGGTGCGCAGGCTCGTGCTTGCAATCGCGCCGCAAGTGGGGTAGACAAGTAGGTTGCTTTGCCGTATCGTAGATATTTGCGTCTTCCCTGTTTACCTTCAGCCTTCATATAGCGGTGGGCTTAGCCTGACAGCTGCGCCATCAATGTGCCGTCTACAACGCGCACCAGCATGGGCGGCGGGGTCCCGGGTCATATAGCGGAACCGGTTTGGTAGCACTGCGGAGTCACTTCGCAGGGTGCATAACGGGGGAGATCTGAAAACGCCTGAAGGTCTGTGGAAGGATCCCTCTTGGTCGCCTCGAGCACCTCTAATGTAAACAACGCTACCGCTATCAATGCCGACAGCACCGACGGTGCAACCCGCCGGCTCTCCTTCGCAAAGATTCACGAACCGCTTGACGTTCCGAATCTGCTTGCCCTGCAAACCGACAGCTTTGACTGGCTGGTCGGAAACGAACGCTGGCAGGCACGCGTTGCGAAGGCCGTCGAAGAAGGCGACCTCAGCGTCGCCACCACGTCGGGCCTGTCTGACATCTTCGAAGAGATCTCCCCGATCGAGGACTTCCAGGGCACCATGTCCCTGAGCTTCTCCGAGCCGGAGTTCGCTGACCCCAAGTACACGATGGCTGAGTGCAAGGACCGGGACGCTACATACTCGGCTCCGCTGTACGTCAAGGCCGAATTCATGAACAACAACACGGGCGAAATCAAGCAGCAGACCGTGTTCATGGGTGACTTCCCGCTGATGACCGAGAAGGGCACCTTCGTCGTTAACGGCACCGAGCGTGTCGTCGTGTCCCAGCTGGTTCGTTCCCCGGGTGCCTACTTCGAGCGCACCGCGGACAAGACCAGCGACAAGGACATCTTCACCGCGAAGATCATCCCGTCCCGCGGCGCCTGGTTCGAACTCGAAATCGACAAGCGTGACCAGGTCGGCGTTCGCCTCGACCGCAAGCGCAAGCAGTCCGTCACGGTGCTGTTGAAAGCCCTCGGCTGGACCGAAGGCCAGATCCTCGAAGAGTTCGGTCAGTACGACTCCATGCGCGCGACGCTGGAGAAGGACGCCACCGAAACCCGCGAAGACGCCTTGCTGGACATCTACCGGAAGCTGCGACCGGGCGAGCCGCCCACCGTCGAGGCTGCCCAGTCCCTGCTGGACAACCTGTACTTCAACTCCAAGCGCTACGATCTGGCCAAGGTTGGCCGCTACAAGATCAACCGCAAGCTCGGCATCGACCGCTCCCTTGGCGACAAGGAAGCATCCGTGCTGCACGTTGAAGACATCGTTGCCATGATCAAGTTCCTGGTAGCCCTGCACGCCGGTGAGAAGACCCTCATGGGCAAGCGCGACGGCCAGGACCACGAGCTGCGCGTCGAGATCGACGACATCGACCACTTCGGCAACCGCCGCATCCGCGCCGTCGGCGAGCTCATCGAAAACCAGGTCCGCACCGGCCTGTCCCGCATGGAGCGCGTTGTCCGCGAGCGTATGACGACCCAGGACGTCGAGGCCATCACGCCGCAGACCCTGATCAACATCCGCCCCGTTGTGGCAGCCATCAAGGAGTTCTTCGGAACGTCGCAGCTGTCCCAGTTCATGGACCAGAACAACCCGCTCTCGGGCCTCACCCACAAGCGCCGCCTGTCCGCGCTTGGCCCGGGTGGTCTGTCCCGTGACCGCGCCGGCATGGAAGTTCGTGACGTGCACCCGTCCCACTACGGACGTATGTGCCCGATCGAAACCCCTGAAGGCCCGAACATTGGTCTGATCGGCTCGCTGGCTTCCTACGGACGCATCAACCCGTTCGGCTTCATCGAGACCCCGTACCGCCTTGTCTCCGAGGGCGTCGTTTCCGATGAGGTCCAGTACCTCACCGCCGACGACGAGGCCGAGGTCCTGATCGCACAGGCCAACGCCCCGCTCGACGAGAACAAGCGCTTCGCCGAAGAGACCGTGCTGGTCCGTGCCCGTGGTGGTGGAGGCGAGCCCGTGCTGGTTCCCGCCGCCGACGTCGAGTTCATGGACGTTTCCCCGCGCCAGATGGTGTCCGTGGCTACCGCCCTGATCCCGTTCCTCGAGCATGACGATGCAAACCGTGCACTCATGGGTGCCAACATGCAGCGCCAGGCTGTCCCGCTGGTCCGCTCCGAGGCGCCGTTCGTCGGCACCGGCATGGAGCGCGCCGCCGCCGTCGACGCCGGTGACGTTGTCATCGCGAAGAAGGCCGGTGTGGTCACCGAGGTTTCCGCCGAACTCGTCATCATGCTCAACGACGACGGCACCGAGACCAACTACCGGATCAACAAGTTCGCCCGCTCCAACCAGGGCAACTGCTACAACCACCGTGTCCTGGTAAACGAAGGCCAGCGCCTGGAAGTCGGCGGCATCATCGCCGACGGCCCGGCAACGGACCAGGGCGAGCTCGCCCTCGGTAAGAACCTGCTCGTGGCATTCATGTCATGGGAAGGCCACAACTTCGAGGACGCCATCATCCTGTCCCAGCGGATCGTGGCCGAGGACGTCCTGTCCTCGATCCACATCGAGGAGCACGAGATCGATGCCCGCGACACCAAGCTTGGTGCCGAGGAAATCACCCGTGACATCCCGAACGTGTCCGAGGAAGTCCTGGCCGGACTGGACGAGCGCGGCATCATCCACATCGGTGCCGAGGTCGAAGCCGGCGACATCCTGGTCGGTAAGGTCACCCCCAAGGGCGAGACCGAGCTGACCCCGGAAGAGCGCCTGCTGCGCGCCATCTTCGGCGAGAAGTCCCGCGAAGTGCGCGACACCTCGCTGAAGGTTCCGCACGGCGAGTCCGGCACCGTGATCGGTGTCCGCGTCTTCGACCGCGACAACGATGACGAGCTGCCCCCGGGCGTCAACCAGCTGGTCCGCGTCTACGTGGCCGCCAAGCGCAAGATCACCGACGGCGACAAGCTCGCCGGCCGTCACGGCAACAAGGGTGTTATCTCCAAGATCCTTCCGATCGAGGACATGCCCTTCCTTGCCGACGGCACCCCCGTTGATATCGTCCTGAACCCGCTGGGTGTTCCGGGCCGTATGAACGTCGGCCAGGTGCTTGAAACGCACCTCGGCTGGGTTGCCAAGACCGGTTGGAAGATCGAAGGCGAGCCCGAGTGGGTCAAGCAGCTGCCGAACCTGCCGCGTGAAAGTGGCCAGACCACTGTCGCGACGCCGGTCTTCGACGGTGCACGTGAAGAGGAAATCACGGGCCTGCTCGACTCCACCAACGTCACCCGCGACGGCGACCGCCTGATCAACTCTTCGGGCAAGACCCGCCTGTTTGACGGCCGCTCCGGCGAGCCGTTCCCGGATCCGATCTCGGTCGGCTACATGTACATCCTGAAGCTCCACCACCTGGTGGACGACAAGATCCACGCGCGCTCCACCGGCCCGTACTCCATGATCACGCAGCAGCCGCTGGGTGGTAAGGCRCAGTTCGGTGGYCAGCGYTTCGGTGAAATGGAAGTGTGGGCGCTCGAAGCCTATGGCGCCGCCTACACGCTCCAGGAGCTCCTCACGATCAAGTCGGATGATATCCACGGTCGTGTGAAGGTCTACGAAGCCATCGTCAAGGGCGAGAACATCCCGGAGCCGGGTGTTCCTGAGTCCTTCAAGGTCTTGATCAAGGAAATGCAGTCGCTGTGCCTGAACGTGGAAGTTCTTTCCACGGACGGAACCACAATTGAAATGCGTGACTCTGATGACGCAGTCTTCACGGCTGCGGAAGAACTGGGCATCGATCTGTCTCGTGCAGAGCCCAGTTCCGTAGAAGAGGTTTAGCAGGTAAGCGTCCGACGGCGGGCCACCGCCCGCCGTCGGACGCCACCTCCCTCTTCCCGTAACCCAAGACTTCAGAATTTAGAGAACAAGAGAGAACAGGGACCATATGTCCAGCGAATCCTCCTTCGGCCTCATGCAGATCGGCCTCGCCACCGCGGAAGACATCCGTGGCTGGTCTTACGGCGAGGTTAAGAAGCCGGAAACCATCAACTACCGCACGCTCAAGCCCGAGAAGGACGGCCTCTTCTGCGAGAAGATCTTCGGCCCGTCCCGCGACTGGGAGTGCTACTGCGGTAAGTACAAGCGCGTGCGCTTCAAGGGCATCATCTGCGAGCGGTGTGGCGTTGAGGTCACCCGTGCCAAGGTGCGCCGTGAGCGCATGGGCCACATCGAGCTGGCCGCCCCGGTCACGCACATCTGGTACTTCAAGGGTGTCCCGTCCCGCCTGGGCTACCTCCTCGACCTGGCACCGAAGGACCTCGAGAAGGTCATCTACTTCGCTGCCTACATGATCACCAGCGTCGACGCCGATGCCCGCCATGAAGAACTGCCCAACCTCCAGGTTGAGCACGACATCGAGAAGAAGCAGCTGATCGACAACCGCGACTCGGACATCGCCACGATCGCCCGCGACCTCGAAAACGAGATCGCGCGCCTCGAAGGTGAAGGCGCCAAGGCTGCGGACAAGAAGAAGGCCCGCGACTCCGCCGACCGCCAGATGGCCAACGTCCGCAAGCGCGCGGATGCTGAGATCGAGCGCCTCGAGCAGGTCTGGGACCGCTTCAAGAACCTCAAGGTCGCCGACCTCGAGGGCGACGAGGGCCTGTACCGCGAACTGCGTGACCGCTACGGCATGTACTTCGAGGGCTCCATGGGTGCCGAGGCCATCAAGAAGCGCCTTGAGAGCTTCGACATGCAGGCCGAGTCGGACCTGCTGCGCGACATCATCGCCAACGGCAAGGGCCAGCGCAAGACCCGCGCCCTGAAGCGGCTCAAGGTGGTCAACGCGTTCCTGACGACCAACAACAGCCCGCTCGGCATGGTGCTGGACGCCGTCCCGGTGATCCCGCCGGAACTGCGCCCGATGGTCCAGCTGGACGGCGGCCGCTTCGCGACCTCCGACCTCAACGACCTGTACCGCCGCGTGATCAACCGCAACAACCGCCTCAAGCGCCTGCTTGACCTCGGTGCCCCGGAGATCATCGTCAACAACGAGAAGCGCATGCTTCAGGAAGCTGTTGACAGCCTCTTCGACAACGGCCGCCGTGGCCGTCCGGTCACCGGACCGGGCAACCGCCCGCTGAAGTCCCTGAGCGACATGCTCAAGGGCAAGCAGGGTCGTTTCCGCCAGAACCTCCTGGGTAAGCGCGTTGACTACTCGGGCCGTTCCGTTATCGTCGTCGGCCCGCAGCTGAAGCTGCACCAGTGTGGTCTGCCGAAGCAGATGGCGCTGGAGCTCTTCAAGCCGTTCGTGATGAAGCGCCTGGTTGACCTCAACCACGCACAGAACATCAAGTCCGCCAAGCGGATGGTCGAGCGCTACCGCCCGCAGGTCTGGGACGTCCTCGAAGAGATCATCACCGAGCACCCCGTGCTGCTGAACCGTGCACCTACCCTGCACCGTCTCGGCATCCAGGCGTTCGAGCCGCAGCTCGTCGAAGGCAAGGCAATCCAGCTTCACCCGCTGGTTTGTGGCGCCTTCAACGCTGACTTCGACGGCGACCAGATGGCAGTCCACCTGCCGCTGAGCCCCGAAGCCCAGGCCGAAGCCCGGATCCTGATGCTGTCCTCGAACAACATCCTGAAGCCGTCCGACGGCCGCCCGGTGACGCTGCCTTCGCAGGATATGATCATCGGCCTCTACCACCTGACCACCAAGCGTGTCGGTTCAGCTGGCGAAGGCCGGATCTTCTCCTCGATTTCGGAAGCCATCATGGCCTTCGACCTGCACGAGCTGCACTTGAACTCCAAGATCAAGATCCGGCTCGAGGACTTCGTTCCTTACGCCGGCTGGGAAGCTCCCGAGGGCTGGGAGCCGGGTCAGACCGCGCTGGTCGAAACCTCCCTCGGCCAGGTCATCTTCAACCAGACGCTGCCCGCGGACTACCCGTGGGTTGAGGCTGTTGCCGACAAGGGCGAACTGTCCCGGATCGTCAACGACCTCGCCGAGCGCTACCCGAAGGTCGTCACGGCGGCAACGCTGGACAACCTGAAGGATGCCGGTTTCTACTGGGCAACCCGCTCGGGCGTCACCGTCGCCATCTCCGACATCGAGGTCCCGGCCTCCAAGCCGGAGCTCCTCGCCGGCTACGAGACCATGGCCGCGAAGATCCAGGGCCAGTACGACAAGGGCCTGATCGACGACGACGAGCGTCGCCAGGAACTGATCGAGATCTGGAACAAGGCAACGAACGAGATCGCCCAGGCGATGCGTGACAGCCTGTCGCCGATGAACACCATCAACCGCATGGTGTCCTCCGGTGCCCGTGGTAACTGGATGCAGGTCCGTCAGATCGCGGGTATCCGTGGCCTGGTGGCCAACCCGAAGGGTGAGATCATCCCGCGTCCGATCAAGTCCTCCTACCGCGAGGGCCTGTCGGTGCTGGAATACTTCATCGCCACGCACGGTGCCCGTAAGGGTCTGGCCGATACCGCACTGCGTACCGCCAACTCGGGTTACCTGACCCGTCGTCTGGTGGATGTCTCGCAGGACGTCATCGTCCGTGAAGAGGACTGCGGCACCGAACGCGGCCTCGTCACCCCGATCGCGGTCGCCGACGCCAACGGCGAGCTGGTCCTGGACGAAAACGTCGAGAACAGCGCCTACGCCCGTACCCTCGCCGTGGACGTCGTTGACGCCAAGGGCAAGGTCCTGGCAGCGGCCGGCACCGACTGCGGCGATGTCGTCATTGCCGAACTGTTCGCAGCCGGCATCACCGAGGTCAAGGTCCGCTCCGTACTCACCTGTGAGTCCAGCGTCGGCACCTGCGCCCTGTGCTACGGCCGTTCGCTGGCCACCGGCAAGACCGTGGACATCGGCGAGGCCGTGGGCATCATCGCCGCCCAGTCAATCGGTGAGCCGGGTACCCAGCTGACCATGCGTACCTTCCACACCGGTGGCGCTGTCTCCGCCGGCGGTGGCGACGACATCACCCAGGGTCTGCCCCGTATCCAGGAGCTCTTCGAAGCCCGTACTCCGAAGGGTGTCGCACCGATTGCTGAAGCAGCCGGCCGCATCACCATCGAAGAGTCCGAGCGCCAGATGCGCCTGGTCATCACCCCGGATGACGGATCCGAAGAGATCGCCTACCCGGTACTGCGCCGTTCACGTCTTCTCATCGAAGACGGCGAGCACGTCAGCGTCGGGCAGAAGCTCATCAACGGTCCGGTCGATCCGAAGCAGGTTCTGCGCATCATGGGCCCCCGTGCCGCGCAGAAGTTCCTGGTTGACGAGGTCCAGGGCGTGTACCGCAGCCAGGGCATCGGTATCCACGACAAGCACGTCGAGGTTATCGTCCGCCAGATGCTGCGCCGCGTCACGGTCATCGAGTCCGGCGAATCGGATCTGCTGCCCGGCGAGCTCGCCGAGCGCAGCCGCTTCGAGGATGCCAACCGCCGTGTTGTTTCCGAGGGCAAGACGCCGGCCTCCGGCCGTCCCGAGCTCATGGGTATCACCAAGGCGTCCCTGGCGACCGAGTCCTGGCTGTCCGCAGCTTCCTTCCAGGAGACCACCCGCGTCCTGACGCAGGCGGCCATGGAAGGCAAGAGCGATCCGCTGCTCGGCCTCAAGGAAAACGTCATCATCGGTAAGCTCATCCCGGCCGGCACGGGTCTCCCGCGCTACACCGAGGTCACGGTGGAGCCGACTGAAGAAGCGAAGGCCAATCTGTTCACCGGCCCGAGCGCGTTCAGCGACTTCTCCTACGACTCCCTGGGTGGCGACGGAGCTCCTGAGTTCCACGCCATCCCGCTGGATGACTACGACCTGGGCAGCGACTTCCGCTAAGGAATTGCTCCCCGAAGGATGGTCCCGCACCGCAAGGTGGGGGACCATCCCCGTTTAACCCGTCGAGTCAACCCGTCGACTGCTGAGATACGGCCGTTTTGAGGCTCCATAAGGGCCGTATCTCAGCACTCGACGCACACGCGACGGCGGGGAGCGGAGCGGTCGACCGGGGCGTCGGAAGGGCCCGAAAGCCCGCCGATTAAGGGCTGGGGGCCGTCCGTGTTAGACTTGAGACTAATTGTTATTGTGGCAGTGGATGAGAGCGCCGGTTGAGACCGCAAGGTTCAACCAGGACGACGTTTCCGGTTTGCAGGGTTCTTGTGCAACGTATGCCACATTTTCGCATGCCTAGGGGCCATTCGAGATGAGAGTCCGGAGCCCGGGTGTGCGGTCCGACTATTAAGGCTTCGCCTCAGCTGCTCTGGAGAGAACTTCAAAGCTCGAGCGGCGGGGCGCAGCGACAAGAGAGCGGCCGCCAACGGCCGCTCCGGATAAAACGGAGAACACGAGAGTGCCTACGATTAACCAGCTGGTCCGCAAGGGCCGCACGCCTAAGGTCTCGAAGACCAAGGCCCCCGCGCTTAAGGGCAGCCCGATGCGCCGTGGTGTTTGCACCCGCGTTTACACGACGACCCCGAAGAAGCCGAACTCGGCTCTGCGTAAGGTTGCGCGTGTGCGCCTCAACGGTGGCGTTGAAGTCACCGCTTACATCCCCGGTGTTGGCCACAACCTGCAGGAGCACTCCATTGTGCTCGTCCGCGGCGGCCGTGTTAAGGACCTCCCGGGTGTGCGTTACAAGATCGTCCGTGGCGCCCTCGATACCCAGGGTGTGAAGAACCGTAAGCAGGCCCGCAGCCGCTACGGCGCAAAGATGGAGAAGAAGTAATATGCCTCGCAAGGGTCCGGCCCCCAAGCGGCCGCTAGTACTAGATCCCGTTTACGGCTCCCCGCTGGTCACTCAGCTGATCAACAAGGTGCTGGTTGACGGCAAGAAGTCCACCGCAGAGCGCATCGTCTACGGTGCACTCGAAGGCGCCCGCGCCAAGTCCGGCGGCGACCCGGTTGCAGCCCTCAAGAAGGCCATGGACAACGTCAAGCCTTCCCTCGAGGTCCGCTCCCGCCGCGTCGGTGGCGCAACCTACCAGGTTCCCGTCGAGGTCAAGCCGGGCCGTTCCACGGCCCTCGCCCTCCGCTGGCTGGTTGGCTACTCCAAGGCCCGCCGCGAAAAGACGATGACCGAGCGCCTCCAGAACGAAATCCTGGATGCCTCGAACGGTCTCGGAGCCGCTGTGAAGCGTCGCGAAGACACCCACAAGATGGCCGAGTCCAACAAGGCCTTCGCACACTACCGCTGGTAATACTTCCCGGACGCCGCCGGCTCAACCGAGTCGGCGGCGAACGTGCAGTCCATCCGAAAGGGAGACACCGTGGCACAGGACGTGCTTACCGACCTTAGCAAGGTCCGCAACATCGGCATCATGGCCCACATTGATGCCGGCAAGACCACTACTACCGAGCGCATCCTGTTCTACACGGGTGTGAACCACAAGATCGGCGAAACGCACGACGGCGCGTCGACCACCGACTGGATGGAACAGGAGAAGGAACGCGGCATCACCATCACGTCTGCCGCCGTGACCTGCTTCTGGGAAAACAACCAGATCAACATCATTGACACCCCCGGCCACGTGGACTTCACGGTTGAGGTTGAGCGCTCCCTGCGCGTCCTCGATGGTGCAGTCGCAGTGTTCGACGGCAAGGAAGGCGTGGAGCCGCAGTCTGAGACTGTTTGGCGCCAGGCCGACAAGTACAACGTTCCGCGTATCTGCTTCGTCAACAAGATGGACAAGCTCGGCGCTGACTTCTACTTCACCGTCGACACCATCATCAGCCGCCTCGGTGCCAAGCCGCTCGTCATGCAGCTGCCGATCGGCGCCGAGAACGACTTCATCGGCGTCGTCGACCTGCTCTACATGCGCGCACTGGTCTGGCCCGGCGACTCCAAGGGTGACGTCACCATGGGTGCCAAGTACGAGATCCAGGAGATCCCGGCTGACCTCAAGGAAAAGGCCGAAGAGTACCGCGCAACGCTCGTTGAGACCGTTGCCGAGTCCTCCGAAGAGCTCATGGAGAAGTACCTCGAGGGCGAAGAGATCTCGATCGACGAGCTCAAGGCCGGCATCCGCAAGATGACGATCAACTCCGAGCTGTACCCGGTCTTCTGTGGCTCCGCGTTCAAGAACCGCGGCGTCCAGCCGATGCTCGACGCCGTCGTGGACTACCTGCCGAACCCGCTCGACGTCCCCCCGATGGTCGGCCACGACCCCCGCGACGAAGAGAAGGAACTGACCCGGAAGCCTTCCGCTGACGAGCCGTTCTCCGCGCTGGCGTTCAAGATTGCCGCACACCCCTTCTTCGGCCAGCTCACCTTCATCCGCGTGTACTCCGGTCACGTGGAAGCAGGCGCACAGGTGGTCAACTCCACCAAGGGCAAGAAGGAGCGCATCGGCAAGCTGTTCCAGATGCACGCCAACAAGGAAATGCCGGTCGACGGCGCTACCGCTGGCCACATCTACGCAGCGATCGGCCTGAAGGACACCACCACGGGCGACACCCTGTGCGACGCGTCCAACCAGATCGTGCTCGAGTCCATGAGCTTCCCGGAGCCCGTGATCTCGGTTGCAATCGAGCCGAACACCAAGGGTGACCAGGAGAAGCTCTCCACGGCCATCCAGAAGCTCTCCGCTGAGGACCCGACCTTCCAGGTCTCCCTCAACGAAGACACCGGCCAGACCATCATCGCCGGCATGGGCGAGCTCCACCTGGACATCCTGGTGGACCGCATGCGCCGCGAATTCAAGGTCGAGGCAAACGTGGGCAAGCCCCAGGTTGCCTACCGCGAAACCATCAAGCGTGCTGTAGAGCGTCACGACTACACGCACAAGAAGCAGACCGGTGGTTCGGGCCAGTTCGCAAAGATCCAGATCGCCATCGAGCCGCTGGACACTTCCGAAGGCGAGATGTACGAGTTCGAGAACAAGGTCACCGGTGGCCGCGTTCCGCGCGAATACATCCCGTCCGTCGACGCCGGTATCCAGGATGCACTGAACGACGGCGTCCTGGCCGGTTACCCGGTTGTCGGCATCAAGGCAACGCTGATTGACGGCGCTTACCACGATGTTGACTCCTCGGAAATGGCGTTCAAGATCGCCGGCCGTATGGCTTTCAAGGAAGCCGCACGCAAGGCGAACCCTGTCCTGCTTGAACCGCTGATGGATGTCGAGGTCCGCACCCCTGAGGAATACATGGGTGAAGTTATCGGTGACCTCAACTCCCGCCGTGGCCAGATGCAGTCCATGGAAGATGCCCAGGGCGTCAAGGTCATCCGCGCGCACGTTCCGCTGTCCGGCATGTTCGGCTACATCGGTGACCTGCGTTCGAAGACCCAGGGTCGCGCTGTGTACTCCATGACGTTCAACAGCTACGCCGAGGTCCCGAAGGCAGTTGCCGACGAGATCATCCAGAAGAGCCGCGGCGAGTAGTCCGAAAGGACTTCCCGCAGCAGCATCAAACTCGGGTGCGTTTCCTCAATAGGGGATTCACCTGGTGTTGGCGGCCGGCCCCCGGCCGCCAACACGAACAGGCTCGAGGGACTAGTATTAGTTCCTGAATCTGCAATTTCACCAATCCAAAGCCCCCCAAGTAGACTTACTGGAGTTTCTGCCGCGACAAGCGCGGTCGAAGGGTAAGTCATTTGAAAACGTTCTAGGAGGAACCTGTGGCAAAGGCAAAGTTCGAGCGGACTAAGCCGCACGTTAACATCGGTACCATTGGTCACGTTGACCACGGTAAGACGACGCTGACGGCCGCCATTTCCAAGGTGCTGTACGACAAGTACCCGACTCTCAACGAGAAGCGTGACTTCGCGTCCATTGACTCTGCTCCCGAAGAGCGTCAGCGCGGCATTACCATCAACATCTCCCACGTTGAGTACCAGACCGAGAAGCGCCACTACGCACACGTAGACGCTCCGGGTCACGCTGACTACATCAAGAACATGATCACCGGCGCTGCTCAGATGGACGGTGCAATCCTCGTGGTTGCCGCCACTGACGGCCCGATGGCTCAGACCCGCGAGCACGTCCTGCTCGCCCGCCAGGTTGGTGTTCCCTACCTGCTGGTGGCACTGAACAAGGCTGACATGGTCGATGACGAGGAACTCCTCGACCTCGTCGAAATGGAAGTTCGTGAGCTCCTGAGCTCGCAGGGCTTCGATGGCGACGAAGCACCGGTTGTCCGCGTTTCCGGCCTCAAGGCTCTGGAAGGCGACCCGGAGTGGGTCAAGTCCGTCGAGGACCTCATGGAAGCAGTCGACGAGTCCGTTCCGGACCCGGTTCGTGACCGCGACAAGCCGTTCCTGATGCCGATTGAAGACGTCTTCACGATCACCGGCCGTGGCACCGTTGTTACGGGCCGCGCCGAGCGTGGAACCCTCGCGATCAACTCCGAGGTCGAGATCGTCGGCATCCGCCCGGTCCAGAAGACCACGGTTACCGGTATCGAGATGTTCCACAAGCAGCTCGACGAAGCATGGGCCGGCGAGAACTGTGGCCTCCTGCTCCGCGGTCTGAAGCGCGACGATGTCGAGCGTGGCCAGGTTGTCGTCAAGCCGGGTTCCATCACCCCGCACACCGACTTCGAGGCTAACGTCTACATCCTCTCCAAGGACGAAGGCGGACGTCACAACCCGTTCTACTCCAACTACCGCCCGCAGTTCTACTTCCGCACCACGGACGTAACCGGCGTTATCACCCTGCCGGAAGGCACGGAAATGGTTATGCCCGGCGACAACACTGAGATGACCGTTGCGCTCATCCAGCCGATCGCAATGGAAGAGGGCCTCGGCTTCGCTATCCGCGAAGGCGGCCGCACCGTTGGTTCGGGACGCGTCACCAAGATCATCAAGTAATTACTTGCTGATCCGAGCTTGATTTCCTGATCGGCGCGCCGCCTCGCGGCCGCCGCAAGGAAGGAACAGCCCCGCTGCACTGCAGCGGGGCTGTTCTGTTTTAACGCCCCTGCTACCGTTGCTGGTGACGAAAGGATTCCGGCATGGAATGGATCATTTTCCTGGTGGTGGTTGTCGCTGTGGTGGCGGCCGGGCTGTGGGCCAAGAAGTACTTCCGGCACGAGATCGAGCGCGCCAAGCGCATCGACCGCGCCAACAAGAACCGGTAGCGCAGGCCTCTAGCCGGCTGAACGGCTCTGCCGGGCCCGGCTGAGGGCCTGGTACCAGTAGTAGGACTCTTTGGGGGTCCGCGCCTGGGTATCGAAATCAACATGGACCAGGCCGAACCGCTGGGAGTAGCCGGCGGCCCATTCGAAGTTGTCCATCAGGGTCCACACGTAATAGCCCAGGAGTTCGACGTCGTCCGCGATGCCGCCGGGCGCCGTCGCCGAGAGGGCGTGCCCCAGATGATCGGCCAGGTAACTGATCCGGCCGGCGTCGGGGATCGGCCCGTCCACGTGGTCCGGCTCCGGGAAGCTGGCACCGCTCTCCGTGATGAAGAGCGGCGGCAGTGCGGCGCCGTACCGGTCCTTCATCTCCCGAAGCAATGGACCCAGATGGTCCGGCGCCACCGGCCAGCCGAAGCCCGTCGTTTCATACTCAGGGAACGCGGCGAAGTGGAACGGCAGCCGAACCATTGCCTCGGCGGAACCGACCGGGCTGTCCGCAGGGCCACGGCCGGTGGCCACCTTCACCGGGTAGTAGTAGTTCACCCCGTAGAAGTCGAGGGGCTGGTGGATATTGCGCAGGTCCGCATCGGAGATCTTGCCGAGGGCACGGAACCAGGGGCGGGCCACCAGCGGCGGTTTCGGGTAGCTGCCCAGCAGGATCGGGTCGGCGTAGATACGGTTCAGCGCCAGGTCGAAGACCTTGGCCAGTAGCTTGTCCGTGACCGACCCGGTGGCGGGCCGGACCGGGGAGTGCAGGTTGGTCACGCCCACGGCGCCGGCCACGCCCGCAGCCCGCAAGGCCTGGACGGCGAGCCCGTGGGCCAGGAGCTGGTGGTGCACAGAGGGCAGGGCGTCGAAGAGCAGGTCGTGGCCGGGCGCATGCACGCCAAGGGCATAGCCGTTCAGGGTGACCGAGGCGGGTTCGTTCAGCGTCACCCACTGGGTGACCCGGTCGCCGAACCGGGCCCCGGCGGCGGCGCTGTACTCGGCGAAGCGTTCCGCCGTCGTCCGGTTCATCCAGCCGCCGCGGTGTTCGAGCGGAAGCGGGGTGTCCCAGTGATAGAGCGTGGCCATCGGGGAGATGTCGGCTTCGAGCAGACCGTCGATCAGCCGGTCGTAGAAGTCGAGGCCTTCGGCGTTGAACGGGCCCGTGCCGTCCGGCTGGATCCGCGGCCACGAAATCGAGAACCGGTAGGAATCAATGCCCAGCTCGCGCATCAGTCGGATGTCCTCGTCCGTGCGGTTGTAGTGATCGCAGGCGACGGCGGGGGAGTGCCCGTCCTGGATGCTGCCGGGCTTCTCGGCAAACGCATCCCAGCCGGAGGGTCCGCGGCCACCCGCCGCCAGGGAGCCCTCGATCTGGAAGGCGGCGGAGGCCACCCCGAGCATGAAGCCGGGCCGCAGCTTGGCAGCGAGGGCCTGGACGGCGGTGGAATCCTGCACGGTCATGCCCCTATCTTCGTATCGGCGGTTGCTGAAGGCAATGACCGGGACGGAAGGCGCCCGACGGCGGGGCCCGGGGTCCGCCGTCGGACCCCCGAAGGGGCTGATTCGCTTCTGCTGAATAATTCCGGCATACTAGATGAGTTGTTCAAGCGCTCTTTCGCGTCCCGATCCGGATAATGCCGGGTGTCAGGGTCCAGGTAAGAGACCAAACATAACCCACTCCCCAAGGAATTGCGGACGAGTACGCGTGAAAAGCGCGACACGCCCGACCGCGGGGGTCGGTTGGCCGGCAGGTTGAGGAACCCGGATTCATCCGGATTCAGCTTGTGCGGCTGATGGTAGTTACGACTTCAAATGCTTCGGCAGCCATACAACGAGTAAGTGAACAGGGCAGCCCTAACCAGGGGAAGCACAGACTGAAAGAGAGTCAGGCGACATGGCGGGACAAAAAATCCGCATCCGGCTGAAGTCATATGACCACGAGGTCATTGACGTTTCAGCACGGAAGATCGTTGAGACGGTCACGCGCGCAGGCGCAACTGTAGTTGGCCCCGTGCCGCTGCCGACGGAGAAGAACGTTTACTGCGTAATCCGCTCTCCGCACAAGTACAAGGACAGCCGCGAGCACTTCGAAATGCGCACGCACAAGCGTCTTATCGACATCATCGATCCCACGCCCAAGGCTGTCGATTCGCTCATGCGTCTCGACCTGCCGGCCGACGTGAACATCGAAATCAAGCTGTAGGGAGGTGCTGAGAGACTATGACCGCAACCCGTAACGTAAAGGGCCTGCTGGGCACGAAGCTCGGCATGACCCAGGTCTGGGACGAGAACAACAAGCTCATCCCCGTCACTGTGGTCCAGGCTGACTCGAACGTCATCACGCAGCTGCGCAATGCAGAGACTGATGGCTACGTCGCCGTTCAGATCGGCTACGGCCAGATCGACCCCCGCAAGGTCACCAAGCCGCTGGCTGGTCACTTTGAAAAGGCAGGCGTCACGCCTCGCCGCCACGTCGTAGAACTGCGTACCGCAGATGCTGACTCTTACGAGCTGGGCCAGGAGCTCTCCGTTGAGCTCTTCGAAGCCGGCCAGAAGATCGACGTCGTTGGCACCACCAAGGGTAAGGGCTTCGCCGGTGTTATGAAGCGTCACGGCTTCCACGGCGTTGGAGCTTCCCACGGTGCCCACAAGAACCACCGTAAGCCCGGTTCAATCGGTGGCGCATCCACCCCGAGCCGCGTCTTCAAGGGCATGAAAATGGCCGGCCGCATGGGCGCCGTTCGTCACACCACGCTGAACCTCACGGTCCACGCGGTTGACGTCGAGAAGTCGCTGCTCCTGATCAAGGGCGCCGTCCCCGGCGCCCGCGGCCAGGTCGTACTCGTACGCACCGCCGTGAAGGGAGCCTAGTTCAATGACTAGCACTGTCAAGGTTGACCTGCCTGCAGAGATCTTCGACGTACAGACCAACGTGCCGCTGCTGCACCAGGTCGTCGTTGCACAGCTCGCTGCTGCTCGCCAGGGTACCCACAAGACCAAGACCCGCGCCGAGGTTTCCGGTGCAGGTCGCAAGCCGTTCAAGCAGAAGGGCACCGGCCGCGCCCGTCAGGGTTCCATCCGTGCTCCTCACATGACCGGTGGTGGCATCGTCCACGGCCCGACGCCGCGTGACTACAGCCAGCGCACCCCCAAGAAGATGATTGCTGCTGCACTGCGCGGCGCTCTCTCTGACCGCGCCCGTAACGGCCGCATCCACGTCGTTGCTGAACTGGTCGCCGGCACCAAGCCGTCCTCCCGTGAAGCACTGGCAACGCTGCGTGGCGTCTCCGAGCGCAAGAACCTGCTCGTTGTCATCGACCGCGCCAACGATGTTGCTGCACTCTCCGTGCGCAACCTCCAGGATGTTCACGTTCTGTACGCAGACCAGCTGAACACCTACGACGTGCTCGTTTCTGACGACGTAGTCTTCACCAAGGCTGCCTACGAAGCATTCGTTGCTGACAAGGCTGCAAAGAACGAGGAGGATGCCAAGTGAGCGCAGCCACCATCAAAGACCCGCGCGACGTCGTGCTTGCACCCGTCGTCTCGGAAAAGAGCTACGGCCTGATCGACGAGGGCAAGTACACCTTCCTGGTGGACCCCCGTTCGAACAAGACCGAGATCAAGCTGGCCGTGGAGAAGATTTTCTCCGTCAAGGTCGAATCGATCAACACCATCAACCGTGCCGGTAAGCGCAAGCGCACCAAATTCGGATGGGGTACCCGCAAGAACACCAAGCGTGCCATTGTGAGCCTCAAAGAAGGCACTATCGACATCTTCGGCGGTCCGCTCTCGTAGCGGAGACCACTTTAACGAGGAAATAAATTATGGGAATCCGTAAATACAAGCCGACTACCCCGGGCCGTCGTGGCTCGAGCGTAGCGGACTTCACCGAAATCACGCGGTCGACGCCGGAAAAGTCGTTGGTACGTCCCCTCCCGAAAAAGGGTGGCCGTAACAACACCGGTAAGATCACGACCCGTCACAAGGGTGGTGGCCACAAGCGCCAGTACCGTCTGATCGACTTCCGTCGCCACGACAAGGACGGCGTCAACGCCCGCGTTGCCGAAATCGAGTACGATCCGAACCGCACGGCTCGCATCGCCCTCCTGCACTACGTTGATGGCACCAAGCGTTACATCATCGCCCCGAACAAGCTGGCCCAGGGTGACACCGTGGAAGCAGGTGCCGACGCTGACATCAAGCCCGGCAACAACCTGCCGCTGCGCAACATCCCGGTCGGTACCGTGATCCACGCAGTTGAACTGCGTCCGGGTGGCGGCGCCAAGATGGGCCGCTCCGCCGGCGCATCGATCCAGCTCGTTGCAAAGGAAGGCCGTTTCGCCCAGCTGCGTCTGCCTTCCGGCGAAATCCGCAACGTTGACGTGCGCTGCCGCGCAACCGTCGGCGAGGTCGGCAACGCCGAGCAGTCGAACATCAACTGGGGTAAGGCCGGCCGCATGCGCTGGAAGGGCGTCCGCCCGACCGTCCGTGGTGTCGCCATGAACCCGGTCGACCACCCGCACGGTGGTGGCGAGGGTAAGACGTCCGGTGGACGTCACCCCGTCAACCCGAACGGTAAGCGCGAAGGCCGCACCCGCCGTCCCAACAAAGAGAGCGACAAGCTTATTGTTCGTCGCCGTCGTACTGGCAAGAACAAGCGATAGGAGCCTGGACACATGCCACGCAGCCTGAAAAAAGGTCCTTTCGTTGACCAGCACCTCTTTGTGAAGGTAGCCAGGGAAAACGAAAAGGGCACCAAGAACGTCATCAAGACCTGGTCCCGCCGTTCGATGATCGTCCCCGACATGCTCGGCCACACGATCGCCGTGCACGACGGACGCAAGCACATCCCGGTGTTTGTCACTGAGTCGATGGTCGGGCACAAGCTCGGCGAATTCGCTCCCACGCGGACATTCCGCGGCCATGTCAAGGACGACCGTAAGGGCAAGCGCCGCTAGGCGCCTGCACTTACGTCAAAGACGAGAGAAGGAAAGCAATGGAAGCCAAGGCAATTGCGCGTCACATCCGCGTAACGCCTATGAAGGCCCGGCGCGTCGTCAACCTTGTTCGTGGTAAGCAAGCGAACGAGGCTCTGGCAATTCTGAAGTTTGCCCCGCAGGCAGCTTCTGAGCCGGTATTCAAGGTAGTTCAGTCGGCAATCTCCAACGCCCGGGTCCTCGCGGACCGCGACGGCGTGGCGTTTGACGAAGGTGACCTCATCATCAGCGAAGCGTTTGTTGATGAAGGCCCGACCATGAAGCGGTTCCAGCCGCGTGCCCAGGGTCGTGCATTTCAGATCAAGAAGCGCACGAGCCACATCACCGTGGTAGTCGCTACCCCGGAGAAAGAGGAGGCTCGCTAAGTGGGACAGAAAGTTAACCCGCACGGGTTCCGACTCGGTATCACCACCGATCACGTATCGCACTGGTTCGCCGACAGCACCAAGTCCGGCCAGCGGTACAAGGACTTCGTTCGCGAAGACATCCGTATCCGCCAGCTCATGTCCACGGGCATGGAGCGCGCCGGCATCGCCAAGGTTGAGATCGAGCGCACCCGCGACCGTGTCCGCGTGGATATCCACACGGCACGTCCGGGCATCGTTATCGGCCGCCGCGGCGCCGAAGCAGACCGCATCCGCGGCGAGCTCGAAAAGCTCACCGGCAAGCAGGTTCAGCTGAACATCCTCGAGGTCAAGAACCCCGAGATGGAAGCCCAGCTTGTTGCCCAGGGCGTTGCAGAGCAGCTGACTTCCCGCGTGGCATTCCGCCGTGCGATGAAGAAGGCAATGCAGTCCGCACAGCGCGCTGGTGCCAAGGGCATCCGTATCGCTTGCTCGGGTCGACTGGGTGGCGCAGAAATGTCCCGCTCGGAGTTCTACCGCGAAGGCCGTGTGCCCCTGCACACCCTCCGCGCGAACATCGACTACGGCTTCTACGAGGCCAAGACCACCTTCGGCCGCATCGGCGTGAAGGTCTGGATCTACAAGGGTGACGTCACCGCCAAGGAACTGGCTCAGCAGGCAGCTGCTGCTCCGTCCCGCGGCCGTGGTGCCGGCGATCGTCCGGGCCGCCCGGGTGGCGCTGACCGTGGCGACCGCCGTCGTCGTAACGACCGCCCGGCAGCCGACGCAGCTCCTGCTGCCGAAGCTCCGGCTGTCGAAGCCGCTGCACCTGCAGTAGAAGGAGGACAGGCTTAAATGCTTATCCCACGTCGAGTCAAGCACCGTAAGCAGCACCACCCGGGTCGTTCCGGCGCTGCCACGGGCGGCACCGAGGTCTCGTTCGGCGAGTGGGGTATCCAGGCTCTGAGCCCGGCATACGTCACCAACCGTCAGATCGAATCTGCCCGTATTGCGATGACCCGCCACATCAAGCGTGGCGGCAAGGTCTGGATCAACATCTACCCGGACCGTCCGCTGACGAAGAAGCCGGCCGAAACCCGCATGGGTTCCGGTAAGGGTTCTCCGGAATGGTGGGTCTCAAACGTCAAGCCGGGCCGGGTTCTCTTCGAACTCTCCGGTGTTAATGAAGAGGTAGCTCGCGAGGCACTTCGCCTGGCAATCCACAAGCTCCCGTTGAAGGCACGCATTGTGCGTCGCGAAGGTGGTGAATAGAAATGGCAGTAGGGTCGAAGGATCTCGCACCCGCACAGCTGGACGGTTTCGACAACGAGCGTCTCGTTGAAGAACTCCGCAAGTCCAAGGAAGAGCTGTTCAACCTGCGTTTCCAGTCCGCCACCGGTCAGCTGGAGAACCACGGTCGTCTGCGCGCGGTAAAGAAGGACATCGCACGCATCTACACCGTTCTCCGTGAGCGCGAGCTGGGCATTCGTGCCGAGGTTGCCGCACCGGTTGTGGAAGCCAAGGAAGAAAAGAAGTCCAAGAAGGCTGCAACCAAGAAGGCTGACAAGGCTGAAACGGTTGAGACCGAGGAGGACGCCAAGTGAGTGAAAAGGACGAGAACGTGACGGAAACTGTTTCCGACGCAGCTAAGGCTGACGAGCGCGGTTACCGTAAGACGAAGCGCGGCTACGTGGTCTCGGACAAGATGGAAAAGACCATCGTTGTCCAGGTCGAAGACCGCGTGAAGCACGCCCTCTACGGCAAGGTCATGCGCCGCAACACGAAGATCAAGGCTCACGACGAAGAGAACAGCGCCGGCATCGGCGACCTGGTTCTCCTCGCCGAGACCCGCCCGCTCTCCGCTACCAAGCGGTGGCGCCTGGTGGAGATCCTCGAGAAGGCCAAGTAACACCTGCAGCTGCCCCGCAAGGGGATCTGCGCCGAAACCCCCGTTCCCTCCTGGGAGCGGGGGTTTCGTCGTTCCCGACGCTCCCTCACTTCTGGCGCGTTTGTGGGGGACGCTCCCTCAGGTGTGGCGCTTTCCTATGGGACGCTCCCTCAGCTGTGGCGTGTTCGTGGGGGACGCTCCCTCACCTTAGTTCGCCCGCTGGTTGGCGCTCGTGAAGGCCGGCAGGAAGACATGCTCAGCATGATGTGAGGGAGCGTCGGGGCCGCGCGCGCCGGATGTGAGGGAGCGTTGGGGGAGTGGGCGCCAAAAGTGAGGGAGCATCGGGGGATTGGACGCCAAAAGTGAGGGAGCGTCTGTGGTATTGGCCGATTCTACGACGGGGCCCCGGCCGTGCTAGGATATT
The DNA here is from genome assembly GCF_056398965.1 of Arthrobacter sp. 01T414. Lineage (NCBI taxonomy): Bacteria > Bacillati > Actinomycetota > Actinomycetes > Micrococcales > Micrococcaceae > Arthrobacter > Arthrobacter sp. 01T414. Next base: position 676,428 of record NZ_JBFTQK010000001.1, read on the forward strand.
GAGTTTGTATGGCGCCTTTCGTGCGTCATCATCAACCTCGTAAACAATCGTGCCACGGCATAGTGCCCCCTCGCGCCTCGCGCACCCGGGATGCAACTGTTTTTGGCACGGGCGTTTAGGCTTGGTCTGGCAAAATCCAGGCAGGTCAAGAGACACCCCGATCAACCGTTCCGCAAGGCTCATTCCGTAGCAAGATCACGGCCTGAGAACCGGCGCGACGCAAGGAGTAAATAGTGATTCAGCAGGAGTCGCGACTCAAGGTCGCCGACAACACGGGTGCTAAGGAAATCCTTACCATTCGCGTTCTCGGTGGATCTGGCCGTCGCTACGCAGGCATCGGCGACGTGATCGTCGCTACCGTCAAGGACGCAATTCCGGGCGGCAACGTAAAGAAGGGCGACGTCGTCAAGGCTGTCATCGTCCGTACCAAGAAGGAACGCCGCCGTGCGGATGGTTCCTACATCAAGTTTGACGAGAACGCAGCTGTGATCCTGAAGAACGACGGTGACCCCCGCGGTACCCGTATCTTCGGACCGGTTGGTCGTGAACTTCGCGACAAGAAGTTCATGAAGATCGTTTCTCTGGCTCCGGAGGTGCTCTAGTCCATGGCTAAGATCAAAAAGGGTGACCTCGTTCAGGTCATCACTGGCGCCAAGGCTGAGCGCGGCGGCGACCGTGGCAAGCAGGGCAAGGTTCTGCGCGTATTCCCGGAGACCAACCGCGTGTTGGTCGAAGGCATTAACCGCGTGACCAAGCACACCAAGGTCGGTCAGTCGCAGCGCGGCACCAAGACCGGTGGCATCGAGGTCGTTGAGGCTTCGATCCACATCTCCAACGTGGCTCTGGTTGACCCGTCCACCAAGAAGCCCACCCGCGTCGGTTTCCGCACCGAGACCGTTGAGCGCGATGGCGTGAAGCGTGAAGTGCGTGTCCGCGTGGCCAAGAGCTCAGGGAAGGACATCTAATGACTGAGACTCTCGAGACTCCGGCAAGCAAGATCGTTCCTCGTCTGAAGACCAAGTACGCGGATTCCATCAAGAGCTCGCTCGTTGAGGAATTCAAGTACGAGAACGTCAACCAGGTTCCCCGTCTGGTAAAGGTCGTTGTGAACATGGGTGTTGGAGATGCCGCTAAGGACTCCAAGCTGATCGACGGCGCTGTCCGCGATCTGACCCTGATCACCGGCCAGAAGCCGCAGGTAACCAAGGCCCGCAAGTCGATCGCACAGTTCAAGCTGCGCGAAGGCATGCCGATCGGTGCGCACGCAACTCTGCGTGGCGACCGTATGTGGGAATTCCTGGACCGTCTGGTCACGCTGGCACTGCCGCGTATCCGCGACTTCCGGGGCCTCAGCGGCAAGCAGTTCGACGGCAACGGCAACTACACCTTCGGTCTGACCGAGCAGGTTATGTTCCACGAGATCGACCAGGATTCCATCGACCGCGTTCGCGGTATGGACATCACCGTCGTGACCACTGCCAAGACCGACGACGAAGGCCGCGCGCTGCTCAAGGCGCTTGGCTTCCCGTTCAAGACCGAAGATTAATCTAGCTACGTAAAAGGTCCGGCTGCCTGGCTCTGTTCCAGGACAGCGGAAACCGTTATGAGGAAGGGCAAGAGCCCACATGACTATGACAGATCCTGTCGCAGATATGCTTACGCGTCTGCGCAATGCAAACTCGGCATACCACGATTCCGTGTCTATGCCTTACAGCAAGCTCAAGGCACGCGTTGCTGACATCCTGAAGGCAGAAGGCTTCATCGCCTCCTGGAAGGAAGAAGACGCGGAGGTTGGCAAGAAGCTGACCCTCGAGCTCAAGTTCGGTCCGAACCGCGAGCGTTCCATCGCTGGTGTTCGTCGTATTTCCAAGCCGGGACTGCGCGTTTACGCAAAGTCCACCAACCTGCCGCACGTGCTCGGTGGCCTGGGTATCGCAATCCTGTCCACCTCTTCCGGCCTCTTGACTGACAAGCAGGCCGGCAAGAAGGGCGTGGGCGGCGAAGTCCTCGCTTACGTCTGGTAACGGGAAAGGAAGAGAATAATGTCACGTATTGGACGTCTCCCCATCACCGTTCCTGCCGGCGTTGAGGTCAAGGTTGACGGCTCTGTCGTCAGCGTCAAGGGTTCCAAGGGCGAGCTGAGCCACACTGTGGCCAGCCCGATCGAGGTCACCCTGGAAGATGGCACCCTGACTGTCGCCCGCCCGAACGACGAGCGCGCCTCCCGTTCGCTGCACGGCCTGACCCGCACCCTGATCGCCAACATGATCCAGGGCGTTACCGCAGGCTACGAGAAGAAGCTTGAGATTGTCGGTACCGGTTACCGCGTCCAGGCCAAGGGTTCTGACCTGGAGTTCGCTCTGGGCTACAGCCACCCGGTCAACGTCTCGGCTCCGAACGGCATCACCTTTGCAGTTGAGACCCCGACCAAGCTCTCTGTTTCAGGTATCTCCAAGCAGCAGGTCGGCGAGGTTGCTGCCAACATTCGCAAGCTGCGGAAGCCGGACCCCTACAAGGGCAAGGGCATCCGCTACGCCGGCGAAGTCATCCGCCGCAAGGTCGGAAAGGCTGGTAAGTAACCATGGCCATCGCAATTAACAAGAAGCGTACGAACAAGAGCAAGTCTGCCCAGCGCAGCCGCCGCCAGCTTCGTATCCGCAAGCGCATCTCCGGTACGGCTGTACGTCCGCGTCTGGTCGTCAACCGTTCCGCACGCCACGTATTCGTCCAGGTTGTCGATGACACCAAGGGCCTGACCGTAGCGAGCGCGTCCACTTTGGAAGCCGACCTTCGTGCATTCGACGGTGACAAGACCGCCAAGGCCAAGCGCGTTGGCGAGCTCGTTGCCGAGCGTGCCAAGGCTGCCGGTATCGAAGCTGTTGTCTTCGACCGCGGTGGTAACAAGTACCACGGCCGGATCGCCGCCGTCGCTGACGGCGCACGTGAAGGTGGGCTGGCACTGTGACCGAAAATAACGAAAAGGACATTCAGGTGACTGAAGCTGTAGCTGCTCCGGCAACTGAGACCGCTGCGCCTGCTACCACTGACGACCGCCGTGGTGGCGCGCGTCGTGGCGAGCGTGGCGACCGCGGCCAGGGCCGTGGCGACCGTGGTGGCCGTGGTGGCCGCGACGGCGGCCGCGAAGCCGAGAAGAGCCAGTTCGTAGAGCGCGTCGTAACCATCAACCGTGTTTCCAAAGTCGTCAAGGGTGGTCGTCGCTTCAGCTTCACCGCCCTCGTCGTCGTCGGTGACGGCAACGGTATGGTCGGCGTCGGCTACGGCAAGGCTAAGGAAGTTCCCGCCGCCATCGCGAAGGGCGTTGAAGAGGCCAAGAAGTCCTTCTTCCGCGTTCCCCGCATCGGCAGCACCATCCCGCACCGTGTGCAGGGCGAAGCCGCTGCAGGCGTCGTCATGCTGCGTCCGGCTTCCGCCGGTACCGGTGTTATCGCCGGCGGTCCGGTCCGTGCAGTACTGGAGTGCGTGGGCATCCACGACATCCTCTCCAAGTCGCTCGGTTCCTCCAACGCCATCAACATCGTTCACGCGACCGTTGATGCCCTGAAGCGCCTCGAAGAGCCGGCAGCAGTGGCAGCACGCCGCGGCCTCCCGCTCGACGAGATCGCTCCGCCGGCAATGGTGAAGGCTCTCCTGAACCAGAAGGCAGGTGTCTGAGTCATGGCTAAGAACCTGATTCCCTCCGACGCTCAGTTGGAGATCACTCAGATCAAGTCCGCCATTGGCGGCAAGCAGAACCAGCGCGACACCCTTCGGTCCCTCGGCCTGAAGCGGATCGGACACACCGTTGTCCGCACCGCCGACGCCGTGACCGTCGGGATGCTCAACACGGTTCCGCACCTGGTAAAGGTAGAGGAGGCGAAGTAAATGGCAGAGAAGAACACCGCCGAGAAGGCACAGGGCGCCGCTGCTGAGAAGCAGAACGCACTGAAGGTTCACCACCTGCGTCCCGCCCCGGGTGCCAAGACCGCCAAGACCCGCGTTGGTCGTGGTGAAGGTTCCAAGGGTAAGACCGCTGGTCGCGGTACCAAGGGTACGAAGGCCCGCTACCAGATCAAGGCTGGCTTTGCCGGCGGCCAGCTGCCGCTGCACATGCGCCTGCCGAAGCTGCGCGGCTTCAAGAACCCGTTCCGGGTTGAGTACCAGGTTGTAAACCTGGACAAGCTCAACGAGCTGTTCCCGGAAGGTGGCGACGTCACCGTGGAGAACCTGGTTGCTAAGGGCGCCGTTCGCAAGAACCAGCCCGTCAAGGTGCTTGGCACCGGCGACATCACCGTAAAGGTGAACGTCACCGTCCACGCATTCTCGGCCAGCGCCGCAGAAAAGATCGAAGCAGCAGGCGGCAGCACCACCGCCCTCTAACGAGGCGGCGGGGCAGTAGCCCGTTGTAGAAACTCCCGGCACCGTGGGGCTCAGGCCCCCGGTGCCGGGAGTTTTTTCCATTTCACGGCCCCGCCGATTGTTCGCCGGGCGCATCCACCCGTTAGACTCGGTTGTTGGGTTTATTTGACCTATCTCACACGACTTTACTTATTACTCAGGAGGACGCTTGCTTAGCGCATTTGGCCGGGCCTTTCGCACGCCTGATCTGCGACGCAAGTTGTTGTTCACGCTGGGAATCATCACAATCTTCCGCTTGGGTGCCTTCATCCCCTCGCCTGGTGTGAGCTACCAGAATGTCCAGCAATGCTTGCAGAACGGTCAGACCTCGGGCGGGATCTACCAGCTCGTCAACCTGTTCAGCGGCGGTGCATTGCTGCAGGTCTCGATCTTCGCGCTCGGGATCATGCCGTACATCACGGCCAGCATCATCGTCCAGCTGCTCCGCGTGGTCATTCCCCGGTTCCAGCAGCTCTACGAAGAGGGCGCTTCGGGCCAGTCCAAGCTGACCCAGTACACCCGGTACCTGACGATCGCGCTGGGCCTCCTGAACGCCACGACGCTGGTCTCCCTGGCACGCTCCGGCCAGCTGCTGCCGAACTGCCAGCTGCCGATCATCCCGGATTCAAGCATCATCACCACGATCCTGATCATCATCACGCTGACGGCCGGCACCGGCCTGATCATGTGGATGGGCGAGCTCGTGACGGAGAAGGGCGTGGGCAACGGCATGTCGCTGCTCATCTTCACTTCCATCGCCGCCGGCTTCCCGACCTCCCTCGGCGCGATCTGGAAGGCGCAGGGCCCGGGCACCTTCTTCATGGTGCTCGTCATCGGCCTGCTGACCGTCGCCCTGGTGGTCTTCGTTGAGCAGTCCCAGCGCCGCATCCCGGTGCAGTACGCCAAGCGCATGATCGGCCGCCGCACCGTCGGCGGGACGAGCACCTACATCCCCATCAAGGTGAACATGGCCGGCGTCGTTCCCGTCATCTTCGCTTCCTCGATGCTGTACCTGCCGGGCCTGATCTCCCAGTTCAACCGGCCTGCGCCGGGCGAGCCCGTCGCGCCGTGGGTTGAGTGGATCAACAACAACCTGACCCGCGGTGACCACCCCATCTACATGGCCCTGTACTTCGCCATGATTGTGTTCTTCACTTACTTCTATGTTGCGATCACTTTCAACCCTGAGGAAGTTTCTGACAACATGAAGAAGTACGGCGGCTTCATTCCGGGTATCCGTGCCGGCAAGCCGACCGCGGATTACCTGCAGTATGTGCTTTCCAGGATCACCCTGCCCGGCGCGATCTACCTGGGCTTTGTGGCCCTGATCCCGCTGATTGCCTTGGTCCTGATCAATGCCAACCAGAACTTCCCGTTCGGTGGCACCTCGATCCTGATCATGGTGGGCGTAGGTTTGGAGACCGTCAAGCAGATTGATGCTCAGCTACAGCAGCGTCACTACGAAGGGCTTTTGCGATGACGAGAATGTTGATTATCGGACCTCCCGGTTCCGGCAAGGGAACGCAGGCGGAGCGTATTTCGGAGCGCCTCGGCGTCGTTGCGATCTCCACCGGCGATATCTTCCGGGCCAACGTCAAGGGTGAGACGCCGCTCGGCATTGAAGCCAAGAAGTACATGGACGCGGGCGACTTCGTTCCTGACAGCGTCACCAACAAGATGGTCCGGGACCGCCTCACGGAAGACGACGTCGAAGCCGGCTTCCTGCTGGACGGCTACCCGCGCACCACGGCGCAGGTGGACTACCTCGACGCGATCCTCGCCGACGGCGACCAGAAGCTCGACGTCGTCCTGCAGCTCACGGCCGATGACGAGGAACTCGTCACCCGCCTGCTGGGCCGCGCCAAGGACACCGGACGCAGCGACGACAACGAAGCCGTGATCCGCCACCGCCTGGATCTCTACCACGGCCAGACCGAGGCCGTCGTGGCCAAGTATGCCGACCGCGGCATCCTCACCCAGGTCGACGGCATCGGCGGCATCGACGAGGTCACTGACCGCGTCATGCAGGCCATCAAAGCGGCCCAGTCCGCCTGATCCGGGCCCGTGACTATCGAGGCTCCTCCCGCACTGCCGGGAGGAGCCTCAGCCATTTCTCCGCAAACCCCACGCCGGGCGGAGCGGCACCACCGAAAGGACGCTGAGGATGGCATTCGGCCAGACCCGCATTGAATATAAGACCAACGCCCAGATGCGGACCATGCACGAAGCCGGGCTGGTCCTCAGCCGTGCGCTAGACGCCGCCGTGGCCGCCGCGCTCCCCGGGGTCACCACCCGGGACCTCGACGCCGTGTTCGCCGGCGTGCTCCAGGAAGCAGGGGCGAAGTCCAACTTCCTCGGCTACCACGGGTTCCCGGCGACCATTTGCACCTCGGTCAATGAGGAAGTGGTGCACGGCATCCCGGGCGACCGTGTGCTCAAGGACGGGGACATCATTTCGATCGACGGCGGCGCGATCGTGGACGGCTGGCACTCCGACTCGGCGCGGACCGTCATCGTGGGGACGGCCGACCCGGAGGACCAGCGGCTCTCCGACGTCACCGAGGCGGCCATGTGGCATGGCATAGCGGCGCTGGCCACCGGCAAGTTCGTCGGTGACATCGGCAACGCGGTGGATGACTACGTGTCTTCGGTGCCGGGCAAGCCGCTTGGCATCCTGGAGGATTACGTGGGCCACGGCATCGGCTCCGAGATGCACATGGCCCCGGATGTGCTGAACTACCGGACGAGCCACCGCGGGCCCAAGATCCGTCCCGGGCTTTGCCTGGCGATCGAACCCATGCTGGTCCGCGGCAGCATTGAAACCGCTACCCTCGACGACGACTGGACCGTGGTGACCACCGACGGGAAGCGTTCCTGCCAGTGGGAGCACTCCGTGGCGGTGCACGAGAAGGGGATCTGGGTGCTCTCCGCGCCCGACGGGGGAGCCGCGAAGCTGGCGCCCCTCGGCGTCGTGCCTGTCCCGATCCCGTAGCCGGCCAGCGGGCTCAGCGGCTTGGCCTCAGCGGCTTTGCCTGAGCGGCCATTAAACGACGAATCCCTGGCGATGCTGGACTACCAGCATCGCCAGGGATTCGTCGTATTCTCAGGCAGGGGGCAAGCGTCAGCTCTTCAGCTTCGGCTTCACGTCCTTGGTGTAGATGCCCTCAAGGGTGGTCTTGAGCTCGGTCATGGTGGCCTTGACGTCGCCCTGCTGGGTGAGGATCTTCGCGGCGGCCTTGGCCATCTCCTGGTCCGCGCCCGGCAGGAACACCCGGGCGTTGTCCTGCACGTGCGTGACCGCGAGCTGGTCGATGGCCGTCTTGATCTGCGGCGTCTTGGCGAGCACCGCGGTCATGTCGGCCGAGGTCCGGGTGGGCATGTAGCCGGTGGCGGCCGAGAACGCTGCGGTGTTCTCGGGCTCGGTCATGAACTTCAGGAAGGTCGCGGCAGCGAGCTGGACCTCCTTGCTGACACCGCTGGGGATGCCGAGCCCGGCGCCGCCGGTGGGGCACACGCCGGTTTCCTTCTTCGGACCGCCCGGCAGGAAGCCGACGCCTACGTTGAACTTGGCCGAGTTCAGCACGCCCAGCAGGGAACCGGTGGAAGCGATCGTGGCGGAGGTGATGCCTGCCGCGAAGTCGTCCGCAGCTTCCTTGGAGGAAACACCGGCCCACTTGTCCTTGTAGATCGAGTCCTGGGCCCACTGCAGCGCCTCCACCGACTCGGCGGAATCACAGTTGATGGTCCACTCGTTCGACCAGCTGCCGCCCCAGCCCCAGAGGTTGTTCTGCAGGGTCCAGCCGGCGTATCCGGCCAGCGCCGGGTAAATGTAGGCGTACTGGGCGCCGGAGCTGGCCTTGAGCTTCGGGGCCCACTCGGCGAACTCCTGCCAGGTCTTGGGTGCCCGGTCCGGCAGGCCGGCGGCCTTGAAGTGGTCCTTGTTGTAGTAGAACAGCGGCGTGGAGCGGCCGTAGGGGAGGGCCCACTGCTTGTCGGCGTACTGGTAATCCGCGACGAGCGACTTCTGGAAATCGTCAACCTTGATATCCAGCTGCTTGATCAAGCTGTTGAGCGGGATGATGTTGCCGTTGGTGTAGTACCGGAACCACCAGACGTCCGAGAGCACCACGAGGCCGGGCAGGGCGGACTTGGCCGCCTGCGAGGTCTGGAACTTCTGTGCGATCTCCTCGTAATTGGCGCCCGCGGTGATCAGGTTGACCTTGATCTCCGGGAACTTGGCCTGGAACTTCTCGATAATCGCTTTTTCCACGTCCTGGGACTTGCCCGGGTGGTTGGTCCAGAAGTCGATGGATGAGGCAGGCTTCACGCCGCTGAAATCGATGTCCGCCGCGCCGGAAGCTCCGGTGCCGCCACTCGTGGACGGGCCGCCGCAGGCCGACAGGGCTGCTGCTCCTGCGCCCGCGCCGGCCAGGCCAAGGAAGTGTCTGCGGCCGAGATTGATTGCCATGGTGGATCCTCTCAAAAGGGTTGACTCGTTGTGATGATGGGTTGTTTCGGGGGAGGGAGGTCGGGTCACCCGGTCACGCTGCCCTGGGTGAGTCCGGCCACGATGTAGCGCTGCAGGGCCGCGAAAACCAGCAGGATCGGTACGATCACCAGCACGGCGCCGGCCATCAGGATGCCCCAGCCGGAGCCGTTGCCTTCCGAGTTCTGCAGCAGGGTCAGGCCCACCGGGAGCGTCATGGTTTCCGGGCGGTCGGTGATGATGAGCGGCCAGATGTAGTCGTTCCATTCGCTCACCACGGTGACCAGGGCAACCGTCGCGATGGAGGGACCGGAGACCGGGACGACGACCTGCCAGAGCCGGCGCCAGTGGCCCGCTCCGTCGATCTCGGCAGCTTCCAGGATGGAGCCGGGCAGCGTCATGAAGTGCTGGCGCAGCAGGAACGTGCCGAACGCGGTCCCCAGCCCGGGCAGGATGATTCCCCACAGGGTGTTCTTTCCGCCCATGCCCGCAATCAGGATGTAGTTGGGCAGGATGGACACCTGCGGCGGCACCATGAGGGCGACCAGGATGACGATGAAGATGACGTTCTTGAACGGGAAGCGGACGAAGACCAGGGCGTAGGCCGTCAGGATAGCCAGGATCACCTTGACGGTGGATCCCACCGTGGTGACGATCAGGCTGTTCACGAAGAACTGCGCGAACGGCACCGTCGTCATCGCGACGTGGTAGTTGTCCAGGTTCACGCTCTCCGGGAGGATCTTGAGGTCCGTTGTGACGATCTCCCCGGGCTGCTTGAAGGAGCTCAGCACCATCCAGAACAGCGGCAAGACCACCACGAGGGTGGCGAGGATGAGCGGGAGGTAGCCCGTGGCGATGGTCTGGGCCAGGTTGGCGCGGGAAAACGGCCGTGGGCGCTGCTGCGGATCCTCGGGGCGCTGAACTGGCCCGGTGCTGGCAGCGGGGTCGGGGTTCACGGGAGAGAGTGTGCTCACGAGTAGTGCACCTTCCGTTCTACGAACCGCACCTGCAGCACGGTGATGACCAGGAGGATGGCGAAGAGGACCACGGAGATGGAGGCCGAGTAGCCGGCCCGGTTGAAGGCGCCGAACGCCTGCAGGTAGGCCTCGTAGATCAGGGTGGACGTGCCGTTGCCGAGCGGGGTCATGATCCGGATCAGGTCGAAGGCCTGCAGGGAACTGAGCATCGTGGTGATCAGCAGGAAGAACGTGGTGGGGGAGAGCAGCGGGACCGACATGCTGATGAAGCGGCGGAACCCGTTGGCGCCGTCCAGCGATGCGGCTTCCATGACGTCCTTCGGGAGCGACTGGAGGCCGGCGAGGTAGACGACGGCGCAGTAGCCGAGGTTCTTCCAGATGTAGACGGTGATCACCATGACCAGGGACAGCTGCGGATCGTTGATCCACTGCGGGCTCTGCTGCCCGATGCCGCGGAGCAGCCAGGACAGCACCCCGTAGCCGGGGTCGAAGATGAACAGCCAGACCAAGCCGACGCCGACGCCGCTGAGCACGTAGGGGGCGAAGACGGCGGATCGCGCGAAGGTGGTGCCCCGGACCTTCGAGTTCAGGGCGAGTGCCACCAGCAGCCCGAGCACCATGGAGCCGCCGACCGTGATGACGGTGAAGATGGCCGTGGTGCCCAACACCTTGGGGGCGTCGGCGCTGGTGAAGAAGTTGATGTAGTTGTCCAGGCCGACGACCGTCGCGGAGGCGGAGCCCAGCGTCCAGTCCAGCGTGGAGTAGTAGATGTTGTTGATGAGCGGGAGGTAGGTGAACACCGCTATCAGTGCCAGGTTCGGCAGGGCCAGCGCCAGGAACACAATGAAGTCCCTGCGGGTCCGGGCGGACCAGCGTCCCCGGCGCTGATCCCGTGTGACGGCCCCGGCGGTAGTCGCCGGACTGTCAGTCAATTGTCTAGTCATAGGGGTCTCTAACGGATCCGGGCCTGCCGAGGGCAGGCAGTTGGGCGGGGGGATCAAGAACACTTCACCACACACTGGATGGGCGGAACCCCGCACAAGGCCTTGTCAGAGCATTGTTATGTCAGGCTTCCTTGCCCGTTTACCTCTTGTTGGTTGCAGTATTCCATAACGTTCGTTTGCCAGCCGGGAGATCGCCGCGCCTGATGTCCCGGCAGTGAGGCGCACAATGGAGCCATGACTGCGATTACGGATGTTCCCGGGATCCGAGTGGGTCACGCCTCCCGGACCGGTGAGGGCTGGCTGAGCGGCGTCACGGTGGTCCTGCCACCGCCAGGCACGGCCGGTTCGGTGGACGTCCGGGGCGGCGGCCCCGGTACGCACGAGACCGACGCGCTCGACCCCACCACCCTGAGCACCGCGGTCGATGCCGTGGTCCTGACCGGCGGCAGCGCTTTCGGGCTGGCGGCCGCCCACGGGGCCCAGCGCTGGTGCGAAGAACAGGGGAGGGGCTTCGCGGTAAACGGCGGGGTGGTGCCGATCGTGCCCGCGGCCGCCATCTTCGACCTGGGCCGCGGCGGTGACTTCGGCGCCCGCCCCGACGCCGCGATGGGTTATGCAGCCACGGCCGACGCCGCTTCCCGCCAGGAGGGGCACGACGTCGACCGCGGCAACACCGGAGCCGGCACCGGAGCCCTGATCGGCCGGGGCACGTATAAAGGGGGAGTGGGAACCGCCTCCATCACCCTGGAGAACATCTCCCCGGACGGCCCGGTGGTCGTCGGGGCCCTCGCCGTGGTGAACGCGCTCGGGTTACCTTTTGCGGCGGAAGCCGGCCACGGCCCAGCCGGAACCTCAGTGCCGCCCGCGCTCAACACCACCCTCGTCGTCGTCGCGACGAACGCCATCCTGGACAAGGCGGAGTGCAAGCGCACGGCCTCGGCCGCCCACGCGGGGCTGGCGCGGGCCCTGGACCCCAGTCACACCCTCGCCGACGGGGACACGGTCTTTTGCCTCGCGACCGGGGCGCTCCCGTTGGACCGCAGCAGCGGTGCCGCACGCCAGCTGAGCCTGATTACCCTGCAAAGCGCGGCAGCCGACGTCGTGCGGCTGGCCATCCTGGACGGGATCGCCGCGGCACTCGAGGTGGAGACTCCGGCGGGGCGCTTTCGTGCATACCGGGACCGAGTGCGCTAGCATGGCTGGATTTAACATTCGGCCCGCAATGCCGTAGTGTTGACTGTTGGTTGTCTGCCCTGTTGTGCCCTTTTGTGGCCAGGTGGCTGCAGGCAAGCTAGCAAAACAAGCAATTAAAATCGTCCGCAGTGATCGCCGGTGCAAGCCGGAGGGGCTGTGGCAACAACAGTTAGCGGAGGGTATGGCCAAGAAGGACGGGGTCATTGAGATCGAGGGCGTTGTGACCGAGGCGCTGCCTAACGCGATGTTTCGCGTTGAGCTCACCAACAAGCACATCGTTCTGGCGCACATCTCTGGAAAGATGCGCCAGCACTACATCAGGATTCTCCCTGAGGACCGGGTAGTGGTGGAGCTGAGCCCTTATGACCTGACACGTGGTCGTATCGTCTACCGCTACAAGTAAACACTGGGCGGCCTCGGCAACAGCTGAAGGCCGGACCAGCTGACCAACTGCAACACGCAAAGGAACGCCATGAAGGTCAAGCCGAGCGTCAAGCAGATCTGCGAAAAGTGCAAAGTGATCCGCCGTAATGGCCGGGTCATGGTGATCTGCGAGAACCCGCGCCACAAGCAGCGCCAGGGCTAATTTCCTTCACGGGAAACCCTGGGTTGCTAACCCACGCAAGTAAATAAAAGGCAGCACAAGCTGATCTGGGACACTGAGCAATAACGAGTCCGGACAGCTAACCCCCGGTCGGAGGCTGGGGCCGTACGGATTGTGCGGGTGTACTGCCTACGACCTCCGGTTTATTCAAGGAGCACTGCCACTATGGCTCGTCTCGCTGGCGTAGACATTCCCCGCGAAAAGCGGCTGGAAATTGCGCTTACTTACATCTACGGCGTGGGCAAGACCCGTGCACACGAAACCCTGACTGCCACGGGCATCAGCGCGGACGTTCGGGTCAAGGACCTGTCCGACGCCGAGCTCGTCCAGCTGCGTGACTACATTGAAGGCAACTACAAGGTTGAGGGTGACCTTCGCCGCGAGGTAGCCGCTGACATCCGCCGCAAGGTTGAAATCGGCAGCTACGAAGGCCTGCGTCACCGCAAGGGCCTGCCCGTACGCGGACAGCGTACGAAGACCAACGCCCGTACCCGCAAGGGTCCGAAGCGGACCGTCGCCGGCAAGAAGAAGACCCGCTAAATCCTCCGGGATCAGCTCGTCTTCCCCCAATAACTTTCTGTAGGAGAAATAATGCCCCCGAAGACTCGTGGCGCGGTTCGCAAGCCGCGTAAGAAGGACAAGAAGAATATCGCGCTGGGCCAGGCGCACATCAAGAGCACCTTTAACAACACCATCGTGTCCATCACGGACCCGAACGGTGCTGTCATCTCCTGGGCTTCGTCCGGTGAGGTTGGCTTCAAGGGCTCCCGCAAGTCCACCCCGTTCGCTGCCCAGATGGCCGCCGAAGCCGCCGCAAAGCGTGCACAGGAGCACGGCATGCGCAAGGTTGACGTGTTCGTCAAGGGACCGGGATCCGGACGCGAGACCGCAATCCGTTCGCTGCAGGCCGCTGGCCTCGAGGTTGGATCCATCCAGGATGTAACCCCCAGCGCGCACAACGGCTGCCGCCCGCCGAAGCGCCGCCGCGTCTAAGTCTTAGCCGGTGCTTGCCCGGACCCCCACAGGTCCGGGCAAGCCCAGCCGCGTTAAGTCATTAGACCGATCTTTCCACCACCTGTGTTGCGTCATATAGCGGATGCTCGCCGAAAGGAAACCTAAGTGCTCATTGCACAGCGCCCCACCCTCTCCGAAGAGGTCGTCTCCGATAACCGCTCCCGTTTCATCATTGAACCGCTGGAGCCGGGCTTCGGTTACACCCTCGGAAACTCCCTCCGCCGTACCCTGCTCTCCTCCATCCCCGGTGCCTCTGTAACGAGCATCCGGATCGATGGCGTGCTGCACGAGTTCACCACGGTTCCGGGTGTCAAGGAAGATGTCACCGAGATCATCCTGAACATCAAGAACCTGTCGGTTTCCTCCGAGCACGACGAGCCGGTTGTTGCTTACCTGCGCAAGCAGGGCCCGGGAGTCGTCACCGCCGCGGACATCGCTCCGCCGGCCGGCGTCGAATTCCACAACCCGGATCTGCACATTGCCACGCTGAACTCGAAGGGCAAGTTCGAGCTCGAACTGACCATCGAGCGCGGCCGCGGCTACGTTTCGGCAGCTCAGAACAAGTCCGGCGACTCCGAGATCGGCCGTATCCCGGTCGACTCGATCTACTCGCCGGTGCTGAAGGTTACTTTCCGCGTGGAAGCTACCCGTGTTGAGCAGCGCACCGACTTCGACAAGCTGATTGTCGACGTCGAGACCAAGCAGGCAATCGCCCCGCGCGACGCCGTTGCTTCGGCAGGCACCACCCTGGTGGAACTGTTCGGTCTGGCTCGCGAGCTGAACACCGCAGCTGAAGGTATCGAGATTGGCCCGTCGCCGACGGATGCTGCCCTGGCAGCAGACATGGCCCTGCCGATCGAGGATCTGGACCTCACCGTCCGTTCCTACAACTGCCTCAAGCGTGAGGGCATCCACACCGTGGGTGAACTCGTTGCCCGCTCCGAGGCTGACCTGATGGACATCCGTAACTTCGGTGCGAAGTCCATCGATGAGGTCAAGGCGAAGCTTGTTGAACTGGGTCTGTCCCTCAAGGACTCCCCTCCCGGTTTCGATCTCGCAGCCCGCGCCGCAGCCATCGAAGAGGACGACGCCGCTTTCAGCGACGACGAGCTCTAAAACAGATCTTGGCCAGCAGGCTGGACGCACCGCAGCGTGCACAGCCCGCCGGCTTCCATATGAGGAGAAATAGTTATGCCTACCCCCACTAAGGGTCCGCGCCTCGGAGGCGGCCCGGCTCACGAGCGTCTCATGCTCGCGAACCTGGCAGCTTCACTGTTCGAGCACAAGCGGATCACCACCACGGTGACCAAGGCCAAGCGACTGAAGCCCTACGCAGAGCGCCTGGTGACCTTCGCCAAGCGTGGCGACCTGGCTTCCCGCCGTCGTGTGCTCGGCCTGATCAGCAACAAGGGCGTCGTCCACGAGCTGTTCACCGACATTGCACAGGCAGTGGAGAACCGCGATGGTGGCTACACCCGCATCACCAAGATCGGCAACCGTAAGGGCGACAACGCTCCCATGGCTGTCATCGAACTGGTCCTCGAGCCGGTTTCCGCCAAGCAGGCCGTGGTAGCCGAGGCTACTTCCGCTGCCAAGCGCGACGCCGACAAGGCCGAGGCCGCTCCGGTTGCCGAGACCGAAGCTGCGGAGACCGAAGAGGCCCCCGAGGCTGAGGTTGCAGAGACCGAAGCTGCAGAGACCGAAGAGGCTCCGGCCGCTGAGGAAGCTGCTGCCGAGTCCGAGAAGGACGCGAAGTAATTCGCCAAGGCCTTCTTATAGACTTAAGTCTATGAATGAGCTCAAACCCGCTGCCCCCGTTATGGGGGGCGGCGGGTTTTTGCGTATCCGGCTGGATCTGTCGTACGACGGCCGCCCCTTCAGCGGCTGGGCGCTGCAGCCTGGCCGCCGCACCGTGCAGGGCGTCCTGGAGGAAGCCCTCGCCCTGCTGATCCGACGACCCGTCCGCGTGACCGTGGCCGGGCGCACCGACGCCGGCGTGCACGCACGGGGGCAGGTGGTCCACCTCGACCTGAGCGAGGCGGAATGGCGGGGACTGAACCGAGGGGCCGAGCTTGACCCCTCGGCGGCGCTGCTCCGGCGGCTCCGCGGTGCCCTGAGCCGGGGGCTGGGTGAGCTCAGCGGCGCAATTGAGGTGCACCGCGCTGCCCTGGCCCCGGAAGGCTTCGACGCGCGCTTCTCCGCGCTCTGGCGGCGCTACAGCTACCGGATCGCTGACGGGCCGGCGCTGTGGGACCCGCTCGGCCGGTATACGACGCTCTGGCACAAGGAACGGCTCGACACCGCGTTGCTCAACGAAGGGGCCGCCCAACTGCTGGGACTGCAGGACTTCCGGTCCTACTGCAAGCCCCGCGAAGGCTCCACGACCATCCGGGAATTGCAGCGTTTCGAGTTCACCCGCGGCGCGGACGGCGTCATCGTCGCCACCGTGCAGGCGGACGCCTTCTGCCACAACATGGTTCGCTCGCTTGTGGGGTCGGCGCTCTACGTCGGAGCCGGCATCGAACAGCCCGGGCGGCTGTACGAACGCCTGATCGCCCGGCAGCGGGATGCGCGCTCCGTCCTCGCCGCCCCGCATCCACTGGTACTCGAAGAGGTGGCGTACCCCTCAGCGAGCGGACTGCTGGCCCGGGCCGAACTGACGCGGGCCAGGCGCGAGTAGCCCGGCCGCTGATTTTCCCCACCTTTGCCGCGGCGAAACCCCTACAAGGGGGGCGGGTCGGCGCAACACGCCGGCCGACGGCGTCGAAGCTGGGGAAATGGGGCCCGGCGACTGACCCTGAGACTAAAAAGCGGCCGGATGGCCGTCCGTCGGCAAGTCCACGGTGAAGGTGCTTCCGCAGCCGGGGAGGGTGCTGCAGCTAATGGAGCCGCCGTGGCCCTCCACGATCGCCTTGGTGATGGACAAGCCCAGCCCGGCCCCTGGGATCGCGCCGTCGCGCACCGCCGGGCTCCGGAAGAAGCGGGTGAAGACCCGTTCGGCGTCCGCGGCGGTCATGCCGATGCCGCTGTCCTCCACCTGTAGCAGCACCCGGCCGTCGTCCTCCCTGGCCGTGACAGTGACGGCGCCGCCCTCCGGTGAATACTTGATGGCGTTGGAGACGAGGTTGTCCAGCGCCTGGCCGATCCGCAGCGGGTCCACATTCGCCCACAGCGGCGCCGGCACGTCCATTGCCAGCGAAACGCGCGAGGACTGCGCATGCGCCTGCGCCGAGCCGAGGCTTGCCTCCACCAGCCCGGCCAGGTCGGTTTTCCGCGGGTGGACCTGCACCGCGGAGCTGGCGGACATCAGGAGATCCGAGACGAGCGCCAGCAGCCGCTCGGCATTGCGCTGCGCCACTTCAATCCGGCGCAGCACCGGCAGCGGCAGGTCATCGCCCAACACCAGGTCCAGATTGCCGATGATCGACGTCAGGGGTGTCCGGAACTCGTGCGAAACCGTCGCGACCACGTCCTCCTTGGCGGCGAGGGCATTGACCAGCCCGGTGACCTCGTTGTACACCACGACGGCGCCGCCGAAACCGCCGTCGTCGTCTTTCAGCGGCCTCGCCCCGGTGGACACGACCCGGCTGCCGGGCGCTTCCCCGAAGTAGACCAAGTGGTCCGCGAAGGATTCGCCCTGCTGGGCCCGGCGCAGCGGGCGCCGGCCGGGCGGGAGCGGTGTGGCCTGGTCCCGTCCGGTCAGCAGCAGTTGCTCTTCCCAGCCTGGATCACCTGGCCCGGCCGGCCCGGCGGTTGCCGCGGACGCCTCCAGCCGGGCCTGCCAGCTGTTGGTGAGCAGGCGCCGCCCGTCCGCACCAATCGCGACGATGCCGACGTCGACCGTGTCCAGGATGGTGTTGAGCAGCCGCTCGCGCTCCCGGCTCTCCGCGAGGAGGGCCTGCAACTCCGCCTCCTTGGCTTCAACCCTGCGCTGCTGGCGCCGCAGTTGCGCCCTGACGAACTGCATGGCCAGCGCGACCGCCAGGGTCATCAGTGCCAGCAACACCACTGTGGCGCTGCGGCCGGGGCTGTCTTCGGGGCCAGCGGCGAAACACCACGGCAGGCCTGCCAGCAGCGGTCCGAGGAAGCTGACCGACACGATAGCGGCGGGGGAGAGCTGCGAGGCGGCTATCCAGACGACGGGAAGCACGGACAGCACGCCGAGGCCCGGCACTACTTCCGCGGCGGCGACCCGGCTGAGGCCGATCGCGGCGAGGTCCAGAACCGGAATGACCAGGGAAGCCAGCGGTCCGAACCGCTGCCACGGGACGAGGAGGCAGGCCAGGAGGAGTGCGGCATGGAGCGTGAGGGCCGCCTGGCCCCAACCGCTGGTCAAGTGCAGGTCCCACGCGGCCGGTGTGGACGCCAGGCCGGCGCTGAACAGCAACACAAGCGGGAGCTGGCTGAGCAGCACCCGGGCACGCGGATGCAGGGTTGCTAGGTGGCGGTCCACTCCCGCGCCACGAAACAGCCGCTGTTCATTCAATGCCAAGCGCCCCTTCCTCGCATCTGGAGTTTACATTGCTGTCACACCTGCTTGACATCAAACATATTATTGTTGTCCGTGTTACTGCGCCGGAGGCCGAAATTGAGGCCTCCTGTGGGTATTGTGGCAGGACATGCGTAGTCCGTGTCCCTTGGGTACGGGCTGGGCATCGGGGCATGGGGCCCCGGTTTCGTAGCGGCGGCGGGGGCTTGTCCACCGCCAGCCGACGGAGCAGCATCGGATGTGAGGGTGGCATGACTGACCTTGGGGTGGCCGTCGTTGTTGAAGACGACGCGGATGTGCGCAACCTCGTGGAGGCGGTGCTCCGGCAGGCCGGTTTCGAGGTGCACTCGGCGGCCGAGGGCCGTGCGGGGGTCGACGTCGTCCGGCAGCGGGAAGCCAGTGTGGTCACGCTGGACGTGGGCCTCCCCGATATTGACGGCTATGAGGTGCTGCGCCGGATCCGGCAGTTCAGCGATGCCTACATCGTCATGCTGACCGCGCGGACGGACGAACTGGACACGCTCACGGCGCTGCACACCGGCGCCGACGACTTCCTGACCAAGCCGTTCCGGCCCCGTGAGCTGCGGGCCCGGGTGGCTGCCATGATGCGCCGGCCGCGGAGTGAGGGCCAGGGCGCATCGACGGCGGCGCCGGGACGACCGGGCGCCGACGCCGCCGTTCCGGACAACGTGCTGCGGCACAACGGGTTGGCCCTGAACCCCGAGATGCGCTCGGTGACGGTCGACGACGAGCCGCTCGCTTTGACCCGCAGCGAGTTCGACCTCCTGCACGCGCTGCTTCGCGGCGCCGGGGCAGTGAAGTCCAAGACCGAGTTGGTCCGTGTGGTGCGGGGAGAGTACTACCGCGCCGACGCCTATATCAGCGAATCCGACGAACGGGCCGTCGAGGTCCATATCGGAAACCTGCGCCGGAAGCTCCGGGAGGATTCGGTGCAGCCGCGCTGGCTGCAGACGGTGCGCGGCGTGGGCTACCGCCTGGCCCCTGTTCGTTCTTAGCGCTCCCAGAGAATGTAGCTGAACTGCAGCTCATCGACGGTTTCGCTGCCCCGGGCGGCGACCTCGGCCAGCCGGGAGGCGGCCAGTCCGAGGTTCCCGTCGCGGATTGCTTCCTCGAGTTCGCCGGCGAGTTCGGCCAGGCGCAGCCCGCCGACCATCGACGAGGACGTTTTGACGCTCAGCACCGCGTCAAGGGCCGAGGCCTGGTCACGGCGCTCCAAGGCCCCGGCAAGCGACTCATAGCGCTGGGCCCACATCTCGGCGTAGTCCCGTGCGAAGCCCTTGGCGACGGCGGCGCTGTCCAGCTGCTCGCCCAGGGTCTGGAGCGCAGCGGGGTCCACCAGCGGGGCCGTTTCGGGCAGCGGCGCCGTCAGTCCGGCCCCGCCGGCGGGGGCATCGGCGGCGAGCAGGGATCCCGCGATTCCGTCGTCAGGGCCGGGAGCTAAAAGAGACATGGCACTACGGTACTAGCTGTCCGGACCGGCGCCCGAGGGGGCGGGGTTTCCTGCGGAAACCTTGCGGCTATCCTTGTCCCGCCCTTTGGGGCAAACTTGCGGGCACTTTTGCCGGTAGTTTCAGGGGCACCCCGGAGGGCCGTCTGCTGCGAACGTGCCGGCCGGTCAGTGGCCGCTGAAGGTCTCGATGGCGTTGATTACGGCAGGTCCCAGGATGGCGATGAACAGCACCGGGAAGATGAAGAACAGCAGGGGAAACAGGATGGTGACCGGCAGCTTCATGGCCTTCTCCTCGGCCCGCTGGCGGCGCTTGACGCGCATTACCTTGGCCTGGATCCGGAGCACGCGGCTGATGGCAATGCCGTAGGTGTCCGCCTGCACCACGGCCTGGACGAAGCTGMGCAGCTCCGGGATGTTGGTCCGCTCCGCCAGCGCCTGGTACGACTCCCGTCGGCTGCGCCCCACCTGCATGTCCTGCAGGGTGCGGACCAGCTCCTCGGCGAGCGGGCCCTTGCCGTTTTCACCGGCCCGCGCCATGGCGCCCTCAAACCCCAGGCCGGCCTCGACCGAAATCAGCATCTGGTCCAGCGTGTTGGCCAGTTCCAGCTGCATGATTTTCTGGCGTTCCTGGCCCTTGCTGTACAGCAGCAGGTCCGGGATGAAGTAGCCCAGGAGCATCACGAACAAGCCCACCAGTTTCAGGAGCGGCGCCGGCGTGCTGGCGAGCCAGAGACCCAGGAGGGCACCCAGCAGTCCCAGCAGGGGTTTGGCTGCCAGCACCCGGCCCAGCGGGAGCGAAGCGGGGCGTCCGGCAAGGGACAGGAGCCGGTCGAGCTTCCGGACGTACGCCGGAGGCGTCAGGCGGTGGCCGATCCGCTCCAGCAGGGCGCTCTCCCTGGGCCCGGCGGATTCCACCGGGCCGGTGCCCAGCGACAGCATTTCGCGGATGGCACGTTGGGACTTGCGGTCGACGGAGAGGACCGACCAGGTCAGGTAGGCCGACGGGAGGCAGATCAGCAGCAGGGAACACAGGATTAGGGGCTTCATCCGGGCCTCAGAACTTCAGGTCGATGATCTTGCGCATCCACAGGCCGCCGATCGTCATCAGGATCACGGACGCCGCGATCATGCCCCAGCCCAGCGGATTCGTGAACATGACGTTCATGTAGCCGGGATTGACCAGCATCAGCATGATCACGATGCCGACCGGCATGGCCATCAGGATGTAGGCGGAGAACTTCCCTTCCGCCGCGAGGGACTTGATGTGGCCCTTGATCTCGCTGCGCTCGCGGATGGTCTCGTTCACCTGGTCCAGCACCTCGGCGAGGTTGCCGCCGACCTCGCGGTTGATCTGGATGGCCTGGGCGATCCAGACGAAGTCTTCATTGCGCATCCGTTCCGCGGTGTCACTGAGCGAGGCCAGCAGGTCGCGGCCCAGGGACGTTTCGGTGATGACACGGCGCATTTCCTCCGCGGTGGGGCTCTGCGATTCGCTGCCGGCGGCGTCGATGGCCCGTAGGATGCTGTGCCCGGCGCGCAGGCCGCCGGAGAGCAACTGCAGGGTGTCGCCGAGCTGGTCATCGAACTTTGCGCGACGCTTGCCGGCGAGGACCTTCAGGGCGAGGTGTCCCGCCACCGGGGCGAGCAGGACCAGCAGGAGGGCCAGCAGCGGGCCGCCGACCACGAAGCCGGCCAGCGCGCCCACAAAGGCACCGACAGCGAGCAGCACGTAGAAGTCGCCCTGGCCCATGCGCAGACCCGCCTGCTCCAGGGCCTCCCGGTTGAAGAGCCTGATCTTCCGCTGCGCAAGGAAGCCTTCCGCCAGGCTGACCGCGGAGCCGGCGAAGCGGCTGAGCGAGGAGTCCGGAGACGTCTGCACCGGCCGCCGTCGGTCCAGCGGAACCCGGGCGGTTCCCGGCGAAAGAACCGTGATGGCCAGCAGCAGGAGGGCAGCGGCGAGGAAGACGATGCCGACAGTCAGCGTCATGGCCGGATCACGCCCTGCCGGCCGGCGCCAGCGGTGCCGCGAAGACCTGGGGCGAGACGTGGATGCCGAGATCCTCGAAACGGTCGATGAAGCGCGGCCGGATCCCGGTGGCCACCGGTTTGCCGAGGAAGCGGCCGTGGGCGTCCACGCCGGCGGAGTAGTCGAAGACGAAGGCGTCCTGGAGGGTGACAATGTCCCCCTCCATGCCCTGCACCTCGGTGACGTGCGTGATGCGGCGGGTGCCGTCCCGCAGACGGGAGATCTGCACGATCAAGTTCACCGCGGACGCGATCTGCTCGCGGATGGCGCGCAGGGGAAGGTCCATGCCGGCCATCAGCACCAGGGTCTCGAGGCGGGCGACGGCGTCGCGCGGCGAGTTTGAGTGGACGGTCGAGAGCGAGCCGTCGTGGCCGGTGTTCATTGCCTGCAGCATGTCGAGGGACTCGCCGCCGCGGACCTCGCCCACCACGATCCGGTCCGGGCGCATGCGCAGGGAGTTGCGCAGCAGATCGCGGATGGTGACCTCGCCCTTGCCCTCGGTGTTGGGCGGCCGGCTCTCCAGCCGCACCACATGTTCCTGCTGGATTTGGAGTTCCACCGCGTCCTCGATGGTGACGATGCGCTCGTCGTGCGGCAGGAAGGACGAGAGGACGTTCAGCAGCGTGGTCTTGCCGGTGCCGGTGCCGCCGGAGACGATGATGTTCAGCTTGGCCCGGACGCAGGCGTTCAGCAGCTCAGCCATCTCGGGCGTCAGGGTGCCGAAGTCGATCAGGTTGCGCACCGTGAGCGGGACCTTGCTGAACTTTCGGATGGTGAGCGAGGAGCCGCCGACTGCCAGCGGCGGGATGACCGCGTTGACGCGGGAGCCGTCCTCGAGCCGCGCGTCCACGAGCGGGGACGACTCATCGATCCGGCGTCCCACCTTGGAGACGATGCGTTCGATCACCTTGCGCAGGTGGTCCTCCGAACTGAAGCGCGAATCGGTAAGGGTGAGCTGGCCCTTGCGTTCCACGTAGATCTGGTCCATCCGGTTGACCATGATCTCGGTGACCGCGGGGTCATCCAGCAGCCGTTGGAGCGGCCCGTACCCCAGCACGTCGTCCGCGACGTCGCGGACCAGCCTGGTGCGCTCCTCGGTGGACAGCGGCACCTGTTCGGCGTCGATGATGCGGGTCAGTTCGTCGCGTGCGGTGGCGCGCAGTTCGTCTTCCGTGACCGCCGAGTCGTTGAAGCGCGTGCCCATCCGTTCGAACAGCGCGGTGGCCGCCCGCTCCTTGAGCGCGGCGAAGGCATCCACCGGGTGCTGGCCCTTGGTGCGGGCGGCGTCGTGGTGGTCCACGGACGACGGCGCGGCCGCCGCCGCGAGGCGCGACGGCTCGGGACGCGCCGGTTCCGCCGGGGAGGAGAGACGGAGCGGTCGGCCGGCGGTGGCCGCCGCCGTCGCTGGGGCAGCCGACGGCGTCGGTGCTGCGGGCTGCGGCTGGGCGCCGGCTTCGGCTGCGGAGAGGCGTTCGGAGAGCTTCACTAGACAACCACCCGTCGGTGCAGCTTCTTCTGGGCGGTGGCCCGCCAGGCCGGGTCGAAGCGCGTCACCAGCTGCCGGAGGCCTTTCACGGCCGGATCCTTGCGCCCGTCCTGCAGGACCGGGATCCCGCGGTTGGTGGAATAGGCCACCGCCTTGGAGCGCGGAATGCTCACGTCCACCGGGGCGCCGATAGTGGCTTCGACGTCCTGGACGCTGAGCCCGGACTTGGAGTCCGCCATATTCAGGACCACATGACGGGTTTCCGGAAGCAGGTCGAGCCGACGGAGGATTTCCAGTCCCGAGCGGAGGCCGCGGATGCTGGGCACGTCCATCGCACTGACCCAGACGACGTCGGTGCACTGTTCCATGGCGGCCAGGCCCACCTCGGGCAGGCCGGGGGCGGTGTCCACGACGACGTACTGGAACTGCTGCGCGAGCTGTTCGATCAGCCGGCTGACCTGCTGGGGCGTGATGTCATCCGCCTCTACGGGGGTGCGGGGCGCGCAGAGGGCGTAGATGCTGCTCGGGTGGACCGTGAGGAAGGCCTTGAGGACCAACGAGTCCTGGCTTGCCGAGGCGGAAACGGCGTCGGTGACGGTGTGCTCCGGATTCAGGTACAGGCCGGAGGCCACGTCGCCGAACTGCAGATCCAGGTCCACGATCACCACGCTCATCGGCGCGACCTGTCCCAGCCCGATCGCGATGTTCGTGGCGATGGTGGTTTTGCCGACGCCGCCCTTGGGGGAGAAGACGCCGATCACCAGCCCTTTGGGGTTGTTGTCCGGCTGCTGGACGGCCGTGCCCCGGGTCCGGCTGGCATAGGACTGGCAGGCACGTTCGAGCAGCACCCGGATCTGGGCCGGGTCCGAGGCGGGGCTAAGGATGTCCCGGATCCCGGCACGCATCGCCAGCAGCACAAAATCCGGGTCGGGTTCGCCGACCAGGATCACGCTCAGCTCGGGCAGTTGCACGTCGAACACGGTGGCGAGCCGCAGCGCATCTTCAACCGGAACGTCGGGTCCGAGGATCAGCACCTCGGGACGCTCCTGGTTGAGGTTGGCAAAGAGCTCGCCGGGGTCCGCCGGGTTGACGTAGGCAAAAGTCTGGACGCCGCCCGGTAGCCCGCCAGCAACGGCCTGCCGGACCCGCGCGTCGAAGTCGGTGTTGGGGGTGATGAGGACGAAGCGGCTCACTTGTAGACCTCCGGTCGGGTGATGATTCCGGGGCGGCCGCTGTCCTTGGCGTCGAGCGGTTCCCGGCTCAGCCAGATGCTCGCCGCATCCGTGAAGTTGGAGGCGTAGACAATCTTCGTTGCGGCCACGTCGTCGACGGCGACGGTCACGATCATCGAGCCCACCGGGAGCGAGGTGTCCTCGGCCGGCGCGGCCGATCCGCTCGCCGAGGGCTGCGGAGTGGGCGTGGTTGCGGGGGCACGCTGGACCGCCGTTACAAGGGCCTTGTGCACGGTCAGCTGCGTTGTTTGCTTCTCCGGCTTGGCCTCGATGCCGCCATCCTTCAGGTTGATGAAGATTCCGACGTGGTCGCCCGGAGCGATGCGGCCGCCGACCACCCGCTGGGGTTCAAGCTGGAAAGACACCTCCTGCAGCCCCTTGGGCACCTGCACCGATCCGCTGGTCTTCAGCTCTTCCGGTTGGACCAGCCGTTCTGCCACGAGCTGTTCGCCCGGTACCAGGTCGACGGCGGTGACTTTGCCAGTCTCGTTGTCGAGATTCTTCAGCGCAGTCTTGGAGACGGCCTTGCCGGGGAGTTCCTCGCTGGTGACGAACGCCGCGAGAGACGTCACCGGGGTGCCGGCGGGAACGGCCCGCTGCACCACCATGACGGAGACAGGATTCAGGTTCTGAACGGCGCGGGTGTCGGCGCCCTGGGCGTAGCTGACGACGAGGACGGCACCGACGATGGCCAGCACGACGGCGGCCAGTCCTGCCAATAAGCGTGACTTCACGGTTAGGGCACTCCAATGGTGAGACGGACAACGGAAGCACCGTAATCGGGAGTACTTCCGAGCTCGAAGGCTTGTGACAGGGACACGAATTTCACGAAGTATCCGCGGAGGGATTTGTTGGCCAGTCCGCTCGAATTCCAGGTGTCACTGGAAAAGCGGTAGCCGGTGACGTGAAAAGCCGCGAAGCCCTTGATGTAGTACTTGC
Source organism: Arthrobacter sp. 01T414 (assembly GCF_056398965.1). Classification (NCBI taxonomy): domain Bacteria; kingdom Bacillati; phylum Actinomycetota; class Actinomycetes; order Micrococcales; family Micrococcaceae; genus Arthrobacter; species Arthrobacter sp. 01T414. The sequence goes on from NZ_JBFTQK010000001.1 coordinate 701,685, forward strand.
CGCCGGATCCGGTGCCCGTGGCCACGGCATAGAGCGGGAGGAGGACGGTCTGGTCGTTCAAAGCGCTGATGTCCCCGGGCGAACAGATCGAGGGTCTGGAAGCGCCGGTGTCGCTGCTGAACCAGATTCCTGGATCGTTCGAGGCGCCGGCGCTGATCACAACGCTGCACGCAGAATCGGCGGCATTGGGGTCCATGATCCATCCAAAACCTCCTGGGATCCCTGCGCATCCGCCCGCGCTCATATTGAGGACCTGCACGTAAGACGGGTCGGGGGAGAATTTGCACTCGGCGATGGCCAAGGGGACGATGACGGTGCCTTTGGACGGCGTCCCCCACTGCACGTTCGAAGTAGCCGAGACCTCAGAGTTCGAAAAGCCCAGTGCGCGGGCAAATTGGTCCGGTACGGAGTTGAGGGCGCCCCCATTCGCCTTGGCGCTCGTGGTGACCGTGGCTTTGCGGTTCACCTTATCCAAGACGATGGTCTTGACATTGCTCTGTCCGTCCACGGCGTTCGCGTTGGCAAGCGTTCTGGCGAGAACCGCGGGCGAAGTTACGGTGTCGGAACAGTCCGCGTCGTTCAGATTCCTGGCGCATTTTTGGGCCAGCATGAGGGCCACCGCATCGGACCCGTTCTGTAGTTGGCCACGTTCGGAATAGAGTCGAGCAACGTCGATGGAGATGGCCGCGAACCCGAGTAGAACCACCATGAGCAGGGCGACAATGACAGCGATCCCGCCGTGTTCCGCATCGCGCGAAGCTGTTATCCGCCGCATTGCATGGTACCTACGCCCTTCATCGGAAATGGTCCGGCGATTCCGGTCATAGTGGACAAGTTGTAGTCGATTGTCACGGTGACCTGGACGTTCGCAGCGCAGGCCGTTGGCGCGGGCGTCGAGGCGGGCGTCGTCTGATATCTGAAAGTTATCTTGTCGCTCGCCAGAGCCGGTTTCAGCACGCTCGCGGCGCTGACCGCCGCGGCCTTGGCGGTCGTTGCGGCTGCTGGCGCCGCGTAGTTGATGGCCATCACTCGTGCGCCTTCACGGGCAGCGTTGGAGAGCGAAATTTGCACGTTGTAGGCGCGGCCGAACTCCATGATGCCAAGCAGGATCATGACCAGGACCGGGGCCAGCAGGGCGAACTCCACGGCGACGGCGCCCCGTTGATTTGTCTTGGACATGGGGGACCGCCTTCCTTGCTGACTGTTCGCTGGCGCCTGAACACAGTCAGGGCTGGGAAAGGCCGGAGCCTTCCCCAACCCTGACTGGTGGATTGCTGAGAGGTGCTACGGGGTGCAGGTAGCGTCCCCGGCTTTGGCGCCCGCCGCATAGGTGTGCCCTGCGCCGGCGATGTCGCACTGGACCTTGGTGAAGGTGTCGTGCAGGCTGCCGCCGAGCAGCGTCACGGCGACGATGATGACTACGGCGATGAGGGAGACCATGATGCCGTATTCGACGGCGGTGGCGCCGCGCTGGTCGCGGCGAAGGCGGGTTGCGATGTTGGAGAGGTAGGAACGCATTGGTGACTCCTGAGCGAGTTGGGCGGCTGGCCCTGCACCAGCACTGAGAGGAACTTAGCAACCGCCGACACGCCGTCAATCCGACTTTCGAACATCCTGTGCCAAGACTTCCCAAACTGCCCTTTTCCTGTACATTCCCTGCGCGGATACTGCGCTGGGGCGCCAAAAGCGCCCGGTAAAAGGGAGGAGGACAAGGGAGGACCCCCTTGGCTCTGGGTACCAAGGGGGTCCGGTCTTGGGGCGGTCCAAACGCGGCCGCGTGGTTATCTGTTGGCGAAGACCTCCATGATGCTCATCACCGTGGGGCCCAGCACCACGATGAACAACGTGGGGAGGATCGAGAAGATGAGCGGAAACAGCATCTTGACGGGCATCTTCATGGCGTGCTCCTCCGCGCGTTGGCGGCGCTTCACGCGCATGTCCTTCGCCTGGGCGTTCAGCACTTTCGCGATAGCGATGCCGTAAGCGTCGGCCTGCACCACTGCCCGGACAAAGGAGCGCAGGTCAGGTACGTCGACGCGCTGGGCCATGGCCACGTACGCGTCCTTGCGGGAGCGGCCCACCTGGATATCCTGCAGGGTCCTGATCAATTCCTCGGCGAGGGGACCCTTGCCGTTCTGGCCGGCACGCGCCATGGCGGTTTCGAAGCCGAGACCGGCCTGGACGGAGATGAGCATCTGGTCCAACGCGTCCGGCAGTTCCAACTTGATCGCTTCGCGCCGCTTCTGGGCGTGGTTCCGGAGCAGGATATCCGGGACAAAATAGGCCAAGGCGGTCATGGCCACCATGAGGAGGACATTGAGCGTCGTGGGGCTTCCGGCAACCATGACGATTCCCATGACTGCTCCCGGAAGAGCCAGCAGGGGCTTGACCATAAGCACACGCCCCAAGGGCCAGTCCTTCGGCCGGCCGGCGCCGGCGAGCTGCTTGTCCAGCCACGCCGTGTAGCCCTTGGGCGTGATCTTCCGGCTCAGCTCCGCCAGTTGGCCTCCGGCCGAGAGCAAAGATCCGGTCGCCTGCGGACCGCGACCGAGATTGGCCTGGATGTTTCGCACGGCCGCCCGGTCTCCGGTGAAGGCTAGCCAGGTCATGATCGAGAGCGGGGCGATGACCGCCAGGATGGCGGCGTAGGCAATAGTTTGCACGGTTCTCTCCCTTTCTCAGAACTTCGGCTTGATGAGTCGGCTGAGCCAGAAGCCGCCCACGGTCAGCAGGACCAGGGCCGCGAGGATCATCAGGAACCCGGGAAAAGTGGTCAGGAAGACCTTCGAGTACAGCGGGTTGAAAAGTGTCAGGCCAACAAACATCACCACCGGGAGCGCCATCAGGACTATGGCGGACATCCTGCCCTCCGCACTGAGCGCCCTGACCTGGCCCCTGATCTGGTTGCGGTCCCGGATAGTCTCGCCCACGTGGTCCAGGACCTGGGCGAGATCGCCGCCGACTTCCCGGTGGATCTCGATGGCCCGGGTAATCGAAGCGAAGTCCTCGTTGGCAGTGCGCCGGGCAACCTCTGCGAGCGAATCGCCAAGGTCCCGGCCAATGCGGGTCTCGTTCACCACCCTGCTGAGTTCCTCTTTCATCGGCGCCTCATTCTCCTCGGCGGCAGCGTCCACTGCCCGGAGCAGGCTGTGGCCGGCGCGGAGACCGCCGGCGAGCATCTGCAGCGCGTCCGGCACCTGCTCGTCGAACTTCTTGCGACGCCGCGAGACCAGAACGTTGAGGAACAACAGGAGACCGACAGGTGTCAGTAGCGTCAGCAGCACGGCCAGGACTGGGCCGCCGAGGAGGAAGCCCAGGACAGCGGCCACGAATGTGAGGGCGCACCCCATCAGTACGTAGTCGCCCGGCTGTTTCTTCAGCCCCGCACGCTCGAGCTTCTCCCGGCTGAGCAGTCCGGAGCCGCGGCTTCGGAGACCCCTGTTGAGAGTGTGCACGGCTTGGTCGGTCAGCTTGGTGAGGTTTGACGAGTGGGCGGCCGCCTCATCGGGCCGGCGCCGGGAAAGCGGCACCGCGTGGGGCTTGAGGAGGACGGCGACCGTCGTCGCCAGGGCTGCGTACGCCAGGACGAGGCCGGCGACAAAGACAAGGGGAGACAGATCCTGCACTGTTACCGCCCCCTGACAGGCGCTGCGCCAAATACTGCCGGCGAAATCGCGATCCCGAGCTCGGCGAAGCGATCGGTGAACCTCGGACGGACGCCGGTGGGCACGGGCTTTCCCAGGAATCTGCCACTGGCGTCGATGCCGGCGGAGTAGTCGAAGACGAAGGCATCCTGAAGCGTAACGACGTCGCCCTCCATGCCTTGGACCTCGGTGATGTGAGTGACGCGCCGGGAGCCGTCCCGGAGCCGGGAAATATGGACGATCAGGTTCACTGCCGAGGCAACCTGCTCGCGGACGGCCCGCAGCGGCAGGTCCATGCCGGCCATCAACACCAAGGTTTCGAGCCGGGCAATGGCATCCCTGGGGGAGTTGGCGTGAACCGTGGAGATGGAGCCATCGTGGCCGGTGTTCATGGCCTGCAGCATGTCCAGGCACTCCCCGCCGCGGACTTCGCCGACCACAATCCGGTCCGGCCGCATGCGCAGCGAGTTGCGAACCAGGTCGCGGATGGAGATTTCTCCCTTGCCCTCGATGTTTTGGGGCCGGCTCTCCAAACGGACCACATGGTCCTGCTGCAGCTGCAGTTCCACGGCGTCCTCGATGGTGACGATCCTGTCCGAACTCGGAATGAACGAGGACAGCACGTTGAGCAGGGTCGTCTTTCCGGTGCCGGTGCCACCCGAAACGATGATGTTGAGCCTGGCCAGTACGCAGGCCTGCAACAGCTCCGCCATTTCCGGTGAGAGGCTCCCCATCGAAATGAGGTCATGGACGGTGAGCGGATCCCGGCCGAACTTCCGGATGGTCAGGGCCGGCCCGTTGACGGCTAGCGGAGGGATGATCGCGTTGACACGGGACCCGTCCGCCAGCCGGGCGTCCACCAAGGGCGAGGATTCGTCGATCCGCCGTCCCACATTGGAAACGATCCTTTCGATGACCCGCCGCAGGGCGTCGTCGGACGTGAACTTGGAATCGGTCAGCTGAAGGTGGCCCTGGCGTTCCACATAGATCTGGTCGAAGCGGTTGACCATGACCTCGGTCACCGTCGGATCGTCCAGGTATCTCTGGATGGGGCCATGGCCCAATACGTCGTCGATGATTTCGCGGATCAGCCGCTGCCGTTCGATTGCGGTGAGGGGGATTTGCTCCTCGTCCACAACAGCCTTCAGCTCGTCCTTGACGGATTGGTGAAGCTCCGCTTCGTCAATTGATGAGTCGGTGATTCGCGAGCCGAGCCGTTCGAAGAGGGCCTCGCTGGCGCGTTCCTTGAGCGCGTTGAGCGCCTCGCTGGCGACGGATGCGGTCTGCTGGATTTCGGAGAACCCGGGCTGCGATTCCGCCGCCGTCTTCGCCTCCAGGATCCGGCCGAGGGTGGCCGGCTGGGCGTGCGAAGCAAAGACGTCGACGGCGGCCGGCTTTTCCTCGGGCCCGGCGGGTGGAAGGCCGCCGCGGAGTTGCTGGAATCGGTCGGTGAGGCTCACTGGACTACCGCCCTTCTGTGGAGTTGCTTGTGCGGTCTGGCGTCCCAGTCCGGCTTGAAACGGTCGACCAGCCGGCGGAGACCTTTTAGGGCGGCGTCCCGGCTGCCGTCCTGGAGGATGGGGACGCCCTTATTGGTGGAGAACGGAAGGGTGCGTGAGCGCGGCAACACCACGTCCACGGGGGCTCCGATGGTGGCCTCGACATCCTTCAGCGACAGCCCCGCCCGACGATCAGCCATGTTGAGCACGATGTGGCGATTCGCCGGCACCAGGTTCAGTTCGTCGAGGATTTGGAATCCGGTCCGCATGCCCCGGATGCTGGGCACATCCATGCCGCAGATCCAGACAGCGTCCGTGGCCTGCTCCAAGGTGGCGAGGACATGCTCACCCAGCCCCGGTGCGGTATCCACCACGATGTACCGGAACTCCTTCCGCAACTGCTCCAGCAGATGGGAGACATGGGCCGCGCTGATGCGGTCCATTTCGACGGGCGTCCGGGGCGCGCAGAGAGCGTAGATGCCGGCCGGGTGGACCGTCAGGTACGTCTTGAGCACCATGGAGTCCTGGCTGGCAGCTCCCATCACGGCGTCGGTGATGGTGAACTCCGGTTCGAGCAGCAGGCCGCTGGCCACGTCGCCGAACTGGAGGTCAAGATCCACGATCACCACGCCCATGGGTGCAGTCTTGCCGAGCCCGACAGCGAGGTTGGTGGCGACCGTTGTCTTGCCCACACCGCCCTTGGGAGACATCACCGCGATGACTCGCCCCGCACCGTGGTCGGCATGCTCGGTGGCCTGCGGGCCAAGTCCACGACGCCGGCCGGCCGCAGCGAGGCTGGCCCGTTCCAGCATGACCCTGATGGTGTCAGGGTCCGCTCCGGGATCCAGCAGGTCCCGGACCCCGGCGCGCATTGCCTGGACGACAGTTTCAGGGCTGGTCGTAACGGCCAGGACCACGCTGATTTCGGGATACTGGAGGTCCACCACGGCCGCCAGCTTCAAGGAGTCCGCCACGGGCACGCCCGGGCCGAGGATGAGAACCTCCGGCGGCTCGCCAACCATCTGGCGCATGATGTCGGCGGGGCCCTCAGGCAGGTAGTCGGCCTTGAAGACATGGAGGTCACCATGCATGCCGCCCACGGCCAGACGGACCAGACGTTCGAAATCAGCGTTCGGCGTGATCAGGACGAAGCGGCTCATCGGAACAGCCCTGCCGCGTCCACTGTGCCCTTGCCCGATTCGACGGCAGTGCCAGGTTCCTTTGACAGGTACACCTTGCCGAACTCGGTGGCAAAGACGATCCGCTGCGCATCTGCGGAGTTCCTGGCCAGGGTAATGAGATAGCTGCCGTCACCCTGCTCCTTGGTGGAGGAAGTGGACGATACCTGGCTCGCGCCGGCTTCGGTGTCAGCCGTTCCCGTCTGCGTGGCTGATCCGTTGCTGAACTGCGACGCCGTGACCAGGACCTTGTGGAAGGTTTGCTGCGTCCGGCTGACCTTGACCCCCGCCGTGCCGCCGGTCTCCTCCAGCGAGAGGAAGACGCCCACCGTGTCGCCGGCCTTCAAAACGCCTCCCGCGACTCGCTCGATGGGGAGCTTCAGGGTGATCTCCTGAAGGCCTGCCGGCACCTGGACCCGAGCGGGGCCGAGGAAGGCGTTCTCTTCCACCAACCGGCTGGAGAGCAGTTGCTCACCCGGCATCAACGTAACAGCCGTGACCTTGGACCCCAGCGTTCCGAGATCCGTGACGCTGCTGTCGGCCAGCGCCAGCTTCGGGACTTCCTTCTTGGTCACCATTGCCGCGAGCTTTTCCGCGGGCGTGCCGGCCGGAATGGCCTTTTGCACAACATAGATTGATTCTGTTTCCGTGCCGGCCAGCGCCCGTTTATCGGCGTTCTGAACATATGAGACCAGCAGTACGGTTCCAACAATTGCCACAAGCAATGCGGCGATGCCCCCCAGCAGGCGTGTTTTCATCATAACTCCTTAGAAATTGCTTATTTGATGAGCTTTATTTCAACGGTTCCCAAGTCGGCTCCGCCCCCCGAAATACCTCCAGTCGAATCAATGGTTTCGAATTTCACGAATTGACCGATGATGCAGCGATTGTTGCCGCCGGAGCAGGCCAGGGCGCTGTTCATGCCAGGATCTCCAGCAGTGTTGCGGAATTCGTAATTGTGGTTATTGCCGAACTTCCAGCCCCACATCTTGAAAGTGGCGTAGCCGATCACATGGAAGTAGCCGTTCTGCCCCTGGCCTCCGGCATTGTCAAAGACGGGGAAGGCCACTTTGACGTCGCCCCCCGCGAGGATGGTTGCGATCCAGCCGCCAAGCACTGTGTCGCAGTCAGTCGGCGGGTTGTTGCCGGGGTCGGACCCCGCCCGGTTGTTTCCGGTAGTGGTTTCAGCGATGCATGGGGAGCTCCGATCGAGCCAGCCCCAACCGCCGGGGATCTGAGTTCCCGAAGGTCCCGTGCACGTTCCGCCTGGCTTGTAGGAGACTTTCTGGACCTCTGCGGTTTGGCTTCCGCCCGAGAGGTTGAAGCAGCTATCGGACAACGCCAGCGGGAAGCTGGACCCGTTCGTCTTGTTACTGAAGGACGCGATGGCGTTGGCCCGGACGGTTACCGGCGGAGCATTCAGTGCGCTGGCGAAGAGTTTCGTCAAGAAACCCGCGCCGTTGCTGCCGCGCGTGGAGGTCACAACCTTGACCTGGTTGGGCACTGACAGGTCGACGGAGTCAACGGTAGTGGCGCCGTCGTTGGAGTTGGGACCGCTCAGCTCGGCGGCCCACGTCATGGCCTGTCCAACGCTGCAGCCGCCGGCCTGGTGGCACCGCTGGGCAGCGGCCATGGCGCCTGCGTCCGCTGCGTTCTGCAGCTGCGCCCGCTCGGCATAGATCTGGCCGGTGTCAACGGCCAGGGCCCCGGCGCCGATGAGCACCAGCATCATGACCGCTGCCAGCACGCCGCTTGCGCCACGCTCGTCCCGGTGCTTGCGGGTGGCCATAGCCTTCAGCCGTTGCACCGCATGGCTCCCGTCCCATGCAGCGTGACGGTGCTTCCGAAGAAGCTAGTCAGAGTGTTCGTGGTGTAGGTGACGTTGACTCTTGCGGTGCTCCCGTTGGCACAGGCGGCGGGAGAAAACGTGTAGCTGAAGCCGGCCGGGCTGAGCCCCGGCGCGCCGGCCACAGCTGCCGCCCTTGCGTCGGCCTGGTTGTTCTTGATGGCCATGGTCCTGGCCGCCTCGCGGGCGGCCTGGGTCACGGAAATCTGAAGATTGTAGGTGTACGAGAACTCCACGATTCCCACTACCAGGGACAGGAGGATCGGTGCTACGAGGGCGAATTCGACGGCGGCCGAGCCGCGGTCCCGCCCCTGCGCCCGAGACTTGGGCGCCGGCGAACTGCTGCGTTTCATGGAATCCCCCCAGGGATAGAGGCAGCGAATGGTTTTAAGAAATGTGCCGCGTCCGCGAGACACGGACGCGGCACATTGCGTAGAGCTGAGACCTGCTGAGCTGCCTGCGCCTAGTTGGACCAGGCGGCGACGTGTCCACCGAGCTCGGCGAACCAGGCGCTGAGGCCCTGGCCGAAGATGGTGACGCCGCCGATGACGATGAAGGCGATGAAGGCCACGAGCAGCGAGTATTCCGTGGCGGTCGCTCCCTTTTCGGATTCGAGGCGGTCCTTGACGCCGGCGATGAAAGAAAGCATTGAGACCATGAGACCAGTCATTTTATAAGTCCTTTTCCAGAGTTTTGAATAGATTTACGAAGCTCCAGCAAATCCCCTTTTCTATCTGGTGGGGCTTCGTTGGCACAACATTTGCACGCCGATTAACGGCGTTGCAATGGCTTCGACTACTCGACTTCTGGAGGCGAAAAGAGGGTTTTACGTATGGCGTCCGGAGAGGTGTACTCAGTTCTTTCCGGAGGCCCGGCGGTAACTACTTGTTTTGATAAGCGGGCTTACTGGTTCGACCAGGAAAGGGGGGAGGGGAGAGGCTACGCGGAGACCAATGCCGTGATCAGGGCGGCGGCCAGCATGGATGGCCCGAAGGCTACCTCTTTGGGCTTGTTTCCGGGGTTTTTGAGCACGAGTGCCAGGGAAACCACGCCGCCGGCCACAAACCCCAGCGCGCCACCATAGAACAACTGCGTCCAGCCTAAGTACCCCAAGTACAGACCGAGGGGAGCGGCGAGCTTTACATCGCCCATTCCGAGGCTCTTGGGGCTGATGAGAGCCAAGATGAAGTAGAAAAAGAAGAGAATGACGGCGCCCGCGATGCCCCGGGCCAGCGACAGCCAGCCACCGAGTGCCAGCGAAGCGGCTGCGAGGAGCACGACGCCGGCTCCCAGCAGGGGCACGACCAGCCGGTTAGGCAACAAATGATGAATAACGTCAATTCGAGCCAGCTGCACGCCAATAACCGCCAAAAGCATAAAGGCAGGCAATTCCGGCGCGGGGCCGAAGCGCCAGGCCAGGAGAGCGCACAGGCCGGCGGCGGAAACCGCCGTCGTCGTTCTCTGCGCACGGCCCGGCCGGCCTGCAAGGTGCGGCAGGGTGCGGCGGACGAACACATCGGCGAGCAGCCCGAGGCAGAGTCCGGCAATGGCCGCGCCGGCGAGGAACAGCAGTGCCGCGGAACCTGCAAGGGCGGGAGCGGGCACGGTACCTCCAGGAACGCTGCGGGCCGGAAACGAACGGCACGCAGGGCAGCGCACCACCGGACACCCCATTTTGACCCACGACCCCGGCTTCCGCTATTCTTGGTAGTCGTTGTGCGTGTCCTATCTCGATGATGCGTGCCCGCTTGAGAATCCGGTTGCAGGATAGCTACTCAACGTGCACATTCGAGACCACAGGATGACTGGTTACATAGAGCCCTCACCTCTGTTCCGGTAGCGCATAGATAGTAGGTGCACCTTTGCGTGACGCCTAAAACAAGAACGCCAGAACAAGAACGAGGCAAACACCGTGCGTACGTACACCCCGAAGCCCGGCGATATCAACCGCCAGTGGCACGTCATTGACGCCACCGACGTTGTCCTTGGTCGTCTCGCCAGCCAGACCGCAATCCTGCTGCGCGGCAAGCACAAGGCCACCTTTGCGTCCCACATGGACATGGGCGACTTCGTCATCATCATCAACGCTGAAAAGGTCGCCCTCACCGGTGCCAAGCTGGAGCAGAAGCGCGCATACCGCCACTCCGGTTACCCGGGCGGCCTGACCTCCGTCAACTACGCGGAGCTGCTGGAATCCAACCCGGTCCGCGCCGTGGAGAAGGCCATCAAGGGCATGCTCCCGAAGAACTCCCTCGCTGCACAGCAGCTGGGCAAGCTGAAGGTTTACCGCGGTGCCGAGCACCCGCACGCCGCCCAGCAGCCCAAGACTTTCGAAATCACCCAGGTCGCCCAGTAGTCCTGGCCACCAACCAACTTTTTATCAAGGAGAATCGTGGCTCAGAACGAAGAACTGACCACCGAAGCCGTTGAGGCTGAGGAAAACCTGACCAGCTACACCTCGGAGAGCGGTGCCGCTGACGCGGCCGCGCCGAAGAAGGAACGTCCGGCACTGACCGTTGCCGGCGCAGCTGTTGGCCGCCGCAAGGAAGCCGTTGCACGCGTTCGCGTTGTGCCGGGCTCCGGCAAGTGGACCATCAACGGCCGCGAGCTGTCGAACTACTTCCCGAACAAGCTGCACCAGCAGGACGTCAACGAGCCCTTCAAGATCCTTGATCTCGAAGGCGCCTACGACGTCATCGCCCGCATCCACGGCGGTGGCCCCTCCGGCCAGGCCGGTGCACTGCGCCTCGGCATCGCCCGTTCGCTGAACGAGATCGACGTCGAGAACAACCGCGCCACCCTCAAGAAGGCCGGCTACCTTACCCGTGACGCACGCGTCATCGAGCGTAAGAAGGCTGGTCTCAAGAAGGCACGTAAGGCTCAGCAGTACTCCAAGCGCTAAACAGCGCTTCCCACCCGATGTCGCCACGGCGGCACGGTTGGAACCGGAGGCCCGTCCCGCATTGCGCGGGGCGGGCTTCCGTCGTTATACGGGCCCTCGATGGCCCGAAACGGGACAAGAGCCCGTGATCGACTAAACTTGGGCACGATGTCTAGATTATTTGGAACAGATGGTGTCCGGGGCCTTGCTAACGGCCTACTGACCGCAGAGTTGGCGTTGCAGCTGGCGCAGGCCGCCGCCGTCGTGCTTGGCCACGACCGCAATACCAACGGCAACAGGCCGCGCGCCGTCGTCGCGCGCGACCCGCGGGCCAGCGGCGAGTTCCTCGCGGCCGCCGTAGAGGCCGGGCTCTCCAGCTCCGGGATCGACGTCTACGACGCCGGTGTGCTACCGACGCCGGCCGCCGCGTACCTGGTTGCCGACCTCGACGCCGACTTCGGCGTGATGATCTCCGCCTCCCACAACCCTGCCCCGGACAACGGCATCAAGTTCTTCGCCCGCGGCGGACAGAAGCTCCCCGATGACGTGGAGGACGCGATCGAGGAACAGCTGAGCAAGGAGCCGTACCGGCCGGTCGGCGGCGAAGTGGGCCGGATCCAGCGGTTCTCCGACGCGGAAGACCGCTACATCCTGCACCTGCTGAGCACCCTCCCGCACCGCCTGGACGGCCTGAAGGTTGTCCTGGATTGCGCGCACGGCGCCGCCAGCGGCTGCTCGCCCGAGGTCTTCAAGTCCGCCGGTGCAGAGGTGCTGGTGATCGGGGCCGAGCCGGATGGCCTCAACATCAACGACGGCGTGGGTTCCACGCACCTCGGCCCGCTGAAGCAGGCGGTCCTCGACTACGGCGCCGACCTTGGCATTGCCCACGACGGCGACGCCGACCGCTGCCTGGCCGTGGACCACGAGGGCAAGGAAGTGGACGGCGACGAGATCATGGCCATCCTGGCCGTGGCCCTCAAGGAAGCCGGCAAGCTCAAGGACGACGTCCTGGTGGCAACGGTGATGAGCAACCTGGGACTCAAGATTGCCCTGCGCGAAGCGGGCATCAGCCTGCGCGAGACCGGTGTGGGGGACCGCTACGTGCTCGAAGGCATGCGCGAAGGCGGCTTCAACCTCGGCGGTGAACAGTCCGGCCACGTGATCTTCTCCGATCACGCCACCACCGGCGACGGCGTCCTGACGGGGCTGCAGCTGGCCGCCCGCGTGGCGATGACCGGCCGCCCGCTCAAGGAGCTGGCCACCGTGATGACGAAGCTTCCGCAGGTGCTGATCAACGTCAAGGGCGTCGACCGCAGCCGGGTCAAGGGTGACGAAACCGTGGCCGCGGCCGTGGCCCGCGCCGAGGCCCAGCTGGGCGACACCGGCCGCGTGCTGCTGCGCCCGTCGGGTACCGAGCCCGTGGTCCGCGTCATGGTGGAAGCAGCGGACCAGGAGACGGCACAGGAGGTCGCCGAGGGCCTGGCCCAGGTGGTCAGGACCGAGCTCGCGCTGGAGCTCGTCACCGAGTAGCCTCCCGAATGCAAAAAGGTGGCCCGTTTCCGTCACGAAACGGGCCACCTTTAGTTTCCGGTGCCTACCCGGCCGTGCTCAGCGGTAGGCCGGCGCCGCTGGGAGGCCGAAGTACTTCTCCAGGGTGGTGATGCCCCGCCGGTGCATGTCGCCGGCAGCTTCGACGCCGACGTAGCGGAGGTGCCACGGCTCGTAGAAGTAGCCGGTGACCGGGTGCTCCATCCAGGGGTAGCGCACCACGAAGCCAAAACGGTAGGCGTTGGCCTTGACCCACACTGCCGCCGGCTGCTGGGCGAAGCACGGCTGGAAGCTGCACACCCCGCCGCCGTCGCCGATATCAAAGGCCCAGCCCGTCTGGTGCTCAGAGTAGCCCGGCCGCGCGGACGCGGTGTCCGCCTCCGCCCGGCCCCTGGATGAGACATAGCCGTTGTACGTAGCGGTCTGGGTGGCGTAGGACCGGTAGCCGCTCGCCAAGGTCAGCACGACGCCGGACGCCGCGGCCTGCCCAAACATCCGCTCAGCCGCCGCCGCCRTCGTGCGGTTCAACTGTGCGGCCTCGCCGGAGACCGCCAGCCGGACGGCCGGCTGCACGAGCTCGGCGGGAACGAAGGTCGCGGGGGAGAGCGGCCGGTGTTTGTTCACCACCACCCACGGGCTTGCCGGGTCCGCCAGCGAATACTTCCGGCCCGGCAGTGAAGTGGCCGGCGCTGAAGTGGCCGGCGCAGCCGACGGAGAGGCGGACGCAGACGCGGCCGCCGGCGACGCGGAGGCTGAGACAGAGGCGGACGGGGCCGTCGGCGAACCGGCGGCGGACACCGTGGGGGAGGAGGGGCTGCCAGTTGGCACAGTCGTGCCGGAGCCGGGCAGAGAAGGGTTGCCTCCCGGGCTGCAGCCCGCCACAGCGGCCAGGACGGCCAGGGCCGTTGCCGCGGCGACGAGGCGCCCGGCCTTCCGGCGGCGGTCCTTGTCCCGGCCCGGCGCAGCGCCGGAGCTGTCGTGGCACACCTGTGCTAGACCTTACGCAGCAGCATGCGGCGGATGGAGTGGTCGGCATCCTTGGTCAGCACCAGCTGGGCCCGGCCGCGGGTTGGGAGGACGTTCTCCTCCAGGTTCGGCTCGTTGATCCGCTTCCAGATGTCCCGTGCGGTCTGCTCCGCCTCGGAATCGGACAGCGTGGCATAGCGGTGGAAGTAGGACTCCGGCTGTGCGAAGGCAGTGGTCCGCAGCTTGCGGAACCGGTCCACGTACCATTCCTCGATGTAGGAGGTCTTGGCGTCGACGTAGATGGAAAAGTCGAAGAAGTCGCTCAACGCGAGTCCCTGCCGGCCGTCGTGCCGCGGCCGTGCCGGCGCCAGCACATTCAGCCCCTCGACAATCAGCACGTCCGGGCGGCGGACCACCACTTCCTTGCCCGGGACGATGTCGTAAGTGACGTGCGAGTACCAAGGGGCCCGCACTTCCTCGGCCCCGCCCTTGACTTCGCTCACGAAGCGCAGCAGCGCCCGGCGGTCGTAAGATTCCGGGAATCCTTTGCGGTCCAGGAGTTGACGGCGCTTGAGCTCGGCAAGGGGGTAGAGGAACCCGTCGGTGGTGATCAGTTCGACATTGGGGGTCCCGGGCCAGCGCCGGAGCATTTCGCGCAGCACTCGGGCGATGGTGGATTTGCCCACGGCCACCGACCCTGCCACGCCGATCACAAACGGGGTCCGCTGCGTTTTCTCGCCCAGGAACGTCGTGGTGGCCGCGTGAAGCTGGTTGGCGGCCTCAACATAGAGGTGCAGCAGCCGGGAGAGCGGGAGGTAGACCTCGCGGACCTCCTTCATGTCAAGGGGGTCGCCCAGGCCGCGGAGGCGGAGCACGTCCTCTTCGTTGAGGGGCTGCTCCATCTGGGCAGCGAGCCGGGACCAGGTCTGCCGGTCCAGCTCGACGAACGGGGAGACGCCCTCGCCGTTCGCTTCGTTGCGTTGCAAAGTCACCATAGAGATTCTGCCCTTGACAACGCCCAGAGCGAAATAGGCGCTCCGGCGGCCGCCCGGGACCGGTCGCGGGCGGCACATCCTACGTCGGACGACCGGGAAACCAGTTAGGCTTGTGTCCATGTGCGGAATCGTTGGATATGTAGGCCGCTCGGCTGGCCGGGTAAATACTGAACACAAAGCCCTGGACGTTGTCCTGGAGGGATTGCGGCGCCTTGAGTACCGCGGCTATGACTCCGCCGGGATCGCGGTGGTGGCGGACGGCGCCATTTCCTCCCGCAAGAAGTCGGGGAAACTGAGCAACCTGATCGAGGAACTGGCGGCCCACCCGCTGCCGGACGCCGTTACCGGCATCGGTCACACCCGCTGGGCTACCCACGGCGGCCCCACGGACCTGAACGCGCACCCGCACCTGTCCGACGGCGGCAAGCTGGCGCTCATCCACAACGGCATCATCGAAAACTTCGCGGAGCTGAAGCAGGAGCTGGTGGCCAAAGGAGTCACCTTCCTCTCCGAGACGGACACCGAGGTGGCCGCTGCGCTGATCGGTGACATCTACCGCAACCAGCTCGGCGGCGACAACTCCAACGGCGGCCTGACCAAGGCCATGGAACTTGCTTGCCAGCGCCTTGAGGGCGCCTTTACGCTGCTCGCCGTGCACGCGGACCAGCCCGACGTCGTCGTGGCCGCCCGCCGCAACTCACCGCTCGTGGTGGGCCTGGGCGAGGGCGAGAACTTCCTCGGCTCCGACGTTTCCGGCTTCATCGACTACACGCGCCGCGCCGTGGAACTGGGCCAGGACCAGATCGTCACCATCACCGCCGACACCGTCTCGATCACCGACTTCTTCGGCGCCCCGGCCGAGGGCAAGGAATACTACGTCAACTGGGATCCCGCGTCCGCGGAGAAGGGTGGCTTCCCGTCCTTCATGGAGAAGGAAATCCACGACCAGCCGGACGCCGTGCTGCAGACCCTGCTGGGCCGCTCCGACGTCGACGGCAAACTGACCCTCGACGAGCTCCGGATCGACACGGAACTGCTCAAGAGCGTTGACAAGATCATCGTCCTGGCCTGTGGCACCTCCGCCTACGCCGGCCAGGTCGCGAAGTACGCGATCGAACGCTGGTGCCGGATCCCCACCGAGGTCGAACTCTCGCACGAGTTCCGCTACCGCGATCCGATCGTGGACGCCAACACCCTGATCGTCTCCATCTCCCAGTCGGGCGAGACCATGGACACGCTGATGGCTGTCCGGTACGCCAAGGAACAGGGCGCCAAGACTGTCTCCATCTGCAACACCAACGGCTCCACCATCCCGCGCGAGTCAGACGCCGTGCTGTACACGCATGCTGGTCCGGAAATCGCGGTGGCCTCGACCAAGGCGTTCCTGGCCCAGATCGCCGCCGCCTACCTGCTGGGCCTTTACCTGGCACAGCTGCGCGGCAACAAGTTCCAGGGCGAAATCAAGGACATCCTCGCCGACCTGGCCAAGATCCCGGCCAAGATCCAGCAGATCCTGGACAACGCCGAGGCGATCAAGAAGCTCGGCCATGACATGGTGGACGCCAAGTCCGTGCTGTTCCTGGGCCGCCACGTGGGCTTCCCGGTAGCCATGGAAGGCGCGCTCAAGCTCAAGGAGCTCGCCTACATCCACGCCGAAGGCTTCGCCGCCGGAGAGCTCAAGCATGGCCCGATCGCCCTGATCGAGGAAGGCCAGCCGGTCTTCGTGGTGGTTCCCTCGCCGCGCGGCCGGGACTCGCTGCACGCCAAGATTGTCTCCAACATCCAGGAAGTCCGTGCCCGCGGCGCCAAGACGATCGTGATCGCTGAGGAGGGTGACGAAGCGGTGAAGGCCTACGCCGAGCACGTCATCTACATCCCGGAGACCCCGACCCTCCTGGCCCCGCTGCTGTCCACCGTGCCCCTGCAGATCTTCGCCCTGGCACTGGCCAGCGCCAAGGGCTACGACGTGGACCAGCCGCGGAACCTGGCCAAGAGCGTGACCGTAGAATAGCCGCATGATTGTTGGCATTGGCGTAGACGTCGTAGACATTGAGCGGTTCGGCCGGCAGCTGGAGCGCACCCCCGGGTTGCGCGACAGGCTGTTTGTCCCGGCCGAGCGGGAACTGAACACCCGGTCCCTGGCCGCACGGTTCGCCGCCAAGGAGGCCGTGGCCAAGGTGCTCGGAGCGCCGGCCGGGATGAACTGGCAGGACTGCTGGATCGGGCTGGACCAGAACGGTCCCACGGTCCAGGTCAAGGACACGGTTCTGGCGGTAGCCGAGTCGAAAGGCGTTAAACGCTGGCACCTGTCGATCAGCCACGACGGCGGTATCGCCACCGCCACGGTGATCGCCGAAGGCTGAGCACCATGATCAGCGCCTATACCGGAACCCACATTCGAGGCCTCGAGAAACAGCTTCTTGAGGCGAGTGCGGACCCCGGTATGGGCGCTGTTCTCATGCAGCGGGCGGCCTACGGGCTCGCCAACACGGTGATCCGGGAACTCCGGAACCGCGGACTGAAGGCCTACGGGTCCAGCGTGAGCGTGCTGGCCGGCAAGGGCAACAATGGCGGAGACGGGCTCTACGCCGCTGGGCTGCTGGCCCGCCGCGGCCTGCGGGCGACGGCGGTGCTCACCGCCGGCGAAGCCCACCCCGAAGCGCTGGCAGCGTTCCGCGCCGCGGGCGGCCGGGACACCGAACTCAGCGACGGCAACGCCAGGGAGCTGGCTGCAGACGCGGCCGGRGCCGACGTCGTTATCGATGCGGTGCTGGGTACCGGCGCCCAGGGCGGCCTTCGGGGAGCGGCCGGCGTCCTGGTCCAGGAACTGCAGCGCAGCCGGCCCGGGCTGGTGGTGGCCTGCGACATCCCCAGCGGCGTCGACGCCGATACCGGCGAAGCGCACGCCCCTGTCTTGGCCGCCGACGTGACCGTGAGCTTCGGCGCGGCGAAGGCCGGCCTGCTCGCCGACCCGGGAGCAGACTTCACCGGCCGCATCCGGACCATCCCGATCGGCATCGAGCACGCGCTGGCGGACCCCGAGCTGCGGCGCCTGGAAACAGCCGACTTGGCGGCTCTCCTGCCGCATCCGGGACGCCGCTCACACAAATACTCCCGGGGCGTGCTCGGCGTCGTCGCCGGATCCGCCCGCTACCCGGGGGCGGCCGTGCTCGCCTGCCGCGGCGCGCTGGCCGCAGGTGCCGGCATGGTCCGCTACGTAGGCCCGCCGGAGGTCGCGGACCTGGTTCGCCAGTCCTGCCCCGAAGTAGTGTGCGGCACGTCCGTGGCCGACGCCCACGTCCAGGCCTGGCTGCTGGGGCCGGGACTCGACGACGGGGCCCACGAGCAGCTGGAGCGCGTCCGCGAGGCGGCCGCCGCTGGCCTTCCCACCGTGGCCGACGCCGGGGCACTCCCGGCCCTGCCCCGGGAGTTGTCCGCGCACACCGTGCTCACCCCGCATGCCGGCGAACTTGCCGGCTTGCTGGAGCGTTACGGCGCCGGACCGGGGCGCACCGCCGTTGAGGACGCCACCCTCGCCGCCGTCCGGCAGGCCAGCGGGCTCACCGGAGCGACCGTGCTGCTCAAGGGGGCTACCACCCTGGTGGCGGCGCCCTCGGGGGCGATCTTCAGCCAGGCCGAGGCCAGTCCCTGGATGGCGACGGCGGGCAGCGGCGACGTGCTGGCCGGGGTACTCGGTGCCCTGCTGGCGCAACTCGCGGAAGGCTCCGACGCCTTCAGCGCCTTACGGCTCGACGGCCCGGACCGGTGGGCCGCCGTTGCTGCGATGGCGGCCAGCCTGCACGGCCGCGCCGGAACAGCCGCCTCAAACGGGGGACCGCTGACGGCGTCGGACATTGCCGAGGCCTTGCCGGAGGTCATCGCGAGACTGTAACAATGCGCACACCCTGCGCCTCCGGTAAATTAGTAACCTTACTTACAAGTAGTCTGTCTAGAGATTGTCCGCATCGCACGAGGAGTACACATGGAAGTCTGGCCCGGAACGGCTTACCCGCTGGGAGCCACTTTTGACGGCACCGGCACCAATTTTGCCCTGTTCAGCGAACAAGCGGAGCGGGTGGAACTCTGCCTTCTGGCCGACGACCTGAGCGAGACGCGGATTGAACTGACCGAGGTGGACGGCTACGTCTGGCACTGCTACCTGCCGCAGATCCAGCCCGGGCAGAAGTACGGCTACCGTGTGCACGGCCCGTACGATCCGGCGAACGGAAACCGCTTCAACCCCAACAAGCTGCTGATGGACCCCTACGCCAAGGCCATCCAGGGCCAGATCGACTGGGACCCGGCGCTCTTCTCCTACGAATTCGGCGACCCCGATTCGCGCAACGACGCCGATTCGGCGCCGCACACCATGCACGGCGTGGTCATCAACCCGTTCTTTGAGTGGGACGGCGACCGCCAGCCGCGCATTCCGTACCACGAGTCGGTCATCTACGAGGCGCACGTCAAGGGCCTCACCGAACTGCACCCGGAGATCCCCGAGGAACAGCGCGGCACCTACGCCGGCGTCGCCCACCCGGCCGTCATCGAGCACCTGAAGAAACTCGGCGTGACCGCGGTTGAGCTCATGCCGGTCCACCAGTTCGTCAACGACGGCACCCTGGTGGAGAAGGGCCTCAACAACTACTGGGGCTACAACACCATCGGCTTCTTCGCCCCGCAGAACACCTACAGCTCCTCCGGCGACGTCGGACACCAGGTCCAGGAATTCAAGGCCATGGTCCGCGATCTGCACCGGGCGGGCATGGAGGTCATCCTCGACGTCGTCTACAACCACACCGCGGAGGGCAACCACCTCGGCCCCACCCTGTCCTTCAAGGGCATCGACAACCAGGCCTACTACCGCCTGGTCGACGGCGACCAGAAGCACTACATGGACTACACCGGCACGGGCAACTCGCTCAACGTCCGGCACCCGCACTCCCTGCAGCTGCTGATGGACTCCCTGCGCTACTGGGTGACCGAAATGCACGTCGACGGCTTCCGCTTCGACCTCGCCTCCACGCTGGCCCGCGAGTTCTACGACGTCGACAAGCTCTCCACCTTCTTCGAACTCATCCAGCAGGATCCGGTCGTCTCCCAGGTCAAGCTCATCGCCGAACCGTGGGACGTTGGCCCCGGCGGCTACCAGGTGGGCAACTTCCCGCCGCAGTGGACCGAATGGAACGGCAAGTACCGCGACACGGTCCGTGACTTCTGGCGCGGCGAACCGTCCACGCTGGGCGAATTCGCGTCCCGCCTGACCGGCTCCGCCGACCTGTACGAGAGCTCGGCCCGGCGCCCGGTGGCCTCGATCAACTTCGTCACCGCCCACGACGGCTTCACCATGCGGGACCTGGTGTCCTATAACGAGAAGCACAACGACGCCAACGGCGAAGGCAACAACGACGGCGAATCGCACAACCGCTCTTGGAACTGCGGCGAGGAAGGCGACACCGACAACGAAACCGTGCTCGCCCTCCGCGCCCGCCAGCAGCGCAACTTCATCGCCACACTGCTGCTCTCCCAGGGCGTGCCGATGCTGCTGCACGGCGACGAACTCGGCCGCACCCAGCAGGGCAACAACAACACCTACTGCCAGGACTCCGAGCTCAGCTGGATCCACTGGGAAGCCATGGACCAGCCGCTCGTGGAGTTCACGGCCTTCGTCAACAAGATCCGCCACGACCACCCGACCTTCCGCCGCAGCCGGTTCTTCGACGGCCGGCCGGTCGTCCGCGGCGAGGGCGAGAAGCTGCCGGACATCGTCTGGCTGAAGACCGACGGCACCGGAATGCTGCCCGAGGACTGGGACAGCGGCTTCGGCCGCACCATCGGCGTGTTCCTCAACGGCCACGGCATCCAGGAACAGGACTCCCGCGGCCGCCGGATCACCGACGACAGCTTCCTGATGGCCTTCAACGCCCACGACGACAACGTTGACTTCTGCCTGCCGGCCGACGAGTACTCTCCGAACTGGGAGGTCCTCATCGACACCGCGGCCCAGGCCGACGCCTACGAACCGCTCAAGGCCGGGACCACCCTGACCCTGGCGGCCAAGTCCATGGTGGTGCTGCGCGCCTACTCGGGCCCGGAAGTCGAGGTGGACTACTCCGCCGCGGCGTCGCTGGCTTCGATGGCTGAGCACGAGGACGCCCAGGAGGAGATGGCCGAGGCGCAGACTAAGGCGGCTGAAGCCAGCGAAGCCAAGGCAACCGCTTCATGAGGACGCCCGTCTCGACCTACCGGCTGCAGATCCGGCAGGGCTTCACCCTGCAGGACGCCGCGGAAACCGTGCCGTACCTGAAATCCCTTGGGGTCGACTGGGTCTACCTCTCGCCGATCCTCACCGCGGAGCAGGGCTCGGACCACGGCTACGATGTCACCGACCCCGCCTCGATCGATCCGGAGCGCGGCGGCCCCGAGGGGCTGGCCGCCGTGTCCCGGGCGGCCCGCGAGGCCGGCATGGGCGTGCTCGTCGACATTGTGCCAAACCACGTGGGCGTCGCCACCCCGGTGCAGAACCCGTGGTGGTGGTCGCTGCTCAAGGAAGGCCGGCAGTCGCCGTACGCCCCGGCGTTCGACGTCGACTGGGACTTCGGGGGCGGCCGGATCCGGATCCCCGTGCTGGGCGAGGACTCGGACGTGGACGCGCTTGAGATCCGCGACGGCGAACTGCGGTATTACGACCACCGCTTCCCGCTGGCCGAAGGCAGCTACACCGAAGGGGAGAACCCCCGCGAGGTCCACGACCGGCAGCACTACGAACTGGTCGGCTGGCGCCGGGCGGACAACGAGCTCAACTACCGCCGGTTCTTCGCGGTCAATACCCTCGCCGGGATCAAGGTTGAGGTCCCGGAGGTCTTCGATGAAGCCCACGCCGAGATCGTCCGCTGGTTCCGGGAAGGCCTTGTTGACGGCCTGCGGATCGACCACCCGGACGGCCTCGCGGATCCGGCCGGTTACCTGCGCCGGCTGCGCGAGGTGACCGGCGGGGCCTACCTGCTGATCGAGAAGATCCTCGAGCCGGGGGAGGAACTCCCGGCTGCCTTCGAGTGCGAGGGGACCACCGGGTACGACGCCCTCGCGGACGTGGACCGGCTCTTCGTCGATCCCGCCGGCCAGGCTGGGCTCGACGCCCTGGACACCTCGCTGCGGGGCGGCGAACCCGCGGACTATGAGGAGATGATCCGCGGCACCAAGCGGCGGATCACGGACGGGATCCTGCATTCGGAGATGCTGCGGCTCGCCCGGCTGGTGCCGGCATCCGCCGGGCTCAACGCGGCAGAAGCCGTCGACGCCCTCTCCGAGATCACCGCGGCCTTCCCGGTCTACCGCAGCTACCTGCCCGAAGGCGACGACGTGCTGCGCGAAGCATGCGAACTCGCCGTGCAGCGCCGGCCTGAGCTGGAACCCGTCGTGCAGACGCTGCTGCCGCTGCTGCTGCACGCCGGGCCCGGGGACGACGCCGAGCTGGGCCGCCGCTTCCAGCAGACCTCCGGCATGGTGATGGCCAAGGGCGTCGAGGACACCGCCTTCTTCCGCTACACCCGGCTGGGCACCCTCACCGAGGTCGGCGCCGATCCCACCGAGTTCGCGCTGTCCACGGACGAGTTCCATGCCCGGATGGCGCGGCGCCAGGCTGAACTGCCGCTGTCCATGACCACGCTCAGCACCCACGACACGAAGCGCAGCGAGGACACCCGGGCGCGGATTTCCGTGCTCGCCGAGCTGGCCCCGGAGTGGACGGCGTCGCTGCGCCGGCTCCAGGAGCTCGCGCCGCTGCCGGACGGCCCGCTGGCCAACCTGCTCTGGCAGGCGATTGTCGGGGTTTGGCCCGCGGACCGGGAACGGCTGCAGTCCTACGCCCAGAAGGCCGCCCGGGAGGCTGGCAACTCGACCGACTGGCTGGATCCGGATCAGGCGTTCGAATCGAAGCTGGCGGCCGCCGTCGACGCGGCCTTCGACAACGCCGAGGTGCGCGCGGAACTGGATTCGCTGGTTTCCCTGCTGGACCCGTACGGCTCCGCCAACGCACTGTCCGCCAAGCTCGTCCAGCTCACCATGCCCGGCGTGCCGGACGTGTACCAGGGCACCGAGTTCTGGGACCGGTCGCTGACCGATCCGGACAACCGGCGCCCGTTCGACTTCGGCGCCCGGCAGGCCGCCCTGGCGGCGCTCGACGCCGGCGAGCGTCCGGCGTCGTACCGGGAAGACACCGCGAAGCTGCTGGTGACTTCGCGGGCGTTGCGGCTGCGCCGGGACGCCCCGGAGCTGTTCACCGGTTACTCCCCGGTCCAGGCCACCGGAGCGGCCGCGGAACACCTGGTCGCCTTTGACCGCGGGGCGGACGCGCCGGGTGCCATCACCCTGGCCACGAGGCTGCCCCGCGGGCTGGCGGAGCGGGGAGGCTGGCAGGACACCGCCATCAGCCTCGCCGTCGCCATGACGGACCAGCTGAGCGGCCGGTCCTTTGGCCCGGGCACGGTGGACGTGGCGGAGATCCTCCGCGACTACCCGGTTGCCCTGCTGGCACCGGCTGCCTGACACGTACGAACAGACGAACCGATAGAGGGGAACGGCAATGACTCTGCCCGCACACGGAACCGCACGCTTCGATCTTTGGGCGCCGGACGCGCAGGAAGTCACGCTCCTCGCCGACGGCAGGAAGTACCCGATGACCCGGGCCGCCGGCGTGGGGAGTGCGGGCAGTGAGGGCTGGTGGAGCGCCCCGGACGCCCCGGCGTCCGGGGACGTCGACTACGGCTACCTGCTGGACGGGGACAGCACCCCGCTGCCGGACCCGCGGTCCCGCCGCCAGCCCGGCGGCGTCCACTCGCTCTCCCGCACCTTCGACCCCGGCAGCCATGAGTGGGCCGACGGCCAGTGGAAGGGCCGCGGGCTGCAGGGCGGCGTCATCTACGAGCTCCACGTGGGCACCTTCACGCCGGAGGGAACCCTGGACGCCGCGATCGGCAAGCTCGGCTACCTCGCCGACCTCGGCGTCGACTTCGTGGAACTGCTGCCGGTCAACGGTTTCAACGGCACCCACAACTGGGGCTACGACGGCGTGCTCTGGTACACCGTGCACGAGGGCTACGGCGGTCCGGCCGCCTACCAGCGCTTCGTCGACGCTGCCCACGCGGCGGGCCTCGGCGTCATCCAGGACGTCGTTTACAACCACCTCGGCCCCAGCGGCAACTATCTGCCCCGGTTCGGGCCCTACCTCAAATCGGGGGAGGGGAACACCTGGGGTGATTCGGTCAACCTGGACGGCGCCGGTTCCGACGTCGTCCGCCGCTACATCCTCGACAACGCCGCCATGTGGCTGCGCGACTACCACGTGGACGGCCTGCGGCTGGACGCCGTGCACGCCTTCAAGGACGAACGCGCGGTCCACCTGCTGGAGGACTTCGGCGCGCTCGCGGATGAAATCGCCGCCGAAACCGGGCGCCCGGCGACCATGGTTGCCGAGTCCGACCTGAACAACCCGCGGCTCCTCTACCCCCGGGACGCCAACGGCTACGGCCTTACCGGGCAGTGGAGCGATGACTTCCACCACGCGGTCCACGTCAACGTCAGCGGCGAAACCACCGGCTACTACAGCGACTTCGATTCCTTGGAGGCGCTGGCCAAGGTCCTGGAAAAGGGCTTCTTCCACGACGGCAGCTACTCCAGTTTCCGGGGACGGCACCACGGACGGCCCATCAACACCTCCCTCGTGCACCCGGCCGCGCTCGTCGTCTGCAGCCAGAACCACGACCAGATCGGCAACCGGGCCACCGGCGACCGGCTCTCCCAGAGCCTTGGCTACGGCCAGTTGGCGCTCGCCGCCGTCGCCACCCTGACCTCGCCGTTCACACCGATGCTGTTCATGGGCGAAGAATACGGCGCCACCACCCCCTGGCAGTTCTTCACCTCGCACCCGGAACCCGAGCTCGGGAAGGCCACCGCGGAGGGCCGGATCAAGGAATTCGAACGGATGGGCTGGGACCCCGCCGTCGTGCCCGACCCGCAGGATCCGGCGACCTTCACCCGCTCCAAGCTGGACTGGTCCGAAGCCGGGTCGGGGGAGCATGCCCGGCTGCTCGAGCTGTACCGGAAACTGATCGCGCTGCGCCGCGCGACGCCGGAACTCGCCGACGGCGGTTTCGCCGAGACCTCCGTCGACTTCAGTGAAGACGAGGGCTGGCTGCTGTTGCGCCGCGGCACCGTGGAGGTGGCGATGAACTTCTCCGCCGAACCACGCCAGATCCCCGTAACCGGCGGCTCGCTGCTGCTGGCCACCGAGGACGGCGTCACGCTGACCGGAGGCCGGGCCGGGCTGCCCGGCCACAGCGCCGCCGTCGTCTCCCGATAGGACAGGATAGAACGCATGACTTACCTTGCAGCAGAGAACCGATACGACACCATGCCCTACCGCCGGGTGGGACGCAGCGGGCTGAAACTTCCCGCCATCTCCCTCGGCCTCTGGCACAATTTCGGCGATGACAAGCCCTTCGAGGTCCAGCGCGCCATCCTGCGCCGCGCCTTTGACCTGGGCGTCACCCACTTCGACCTGGCCAACAACTACGGCCCGCCCTACGGCAGCGCCGAAACCAACTTCGGCCGCCACTACAAGGACGATTTCAAGCCCTACCGGGACGAACTCGTCATCTCCAGCAAGGCGGGCTACGACATGTGGCCCGGGCCCTACGGCAACTGGGGATCCCGGAAGTACCTGCTGGCCAGCCTGGACCAGTCGCTGACGCGGATGGGCCTGGACTACGTGGACATCTTCTACAGCCACCGCCCGGACCCGGAGACCCCGCTGGAAGAAACCATGGGCGCCCTGGACCAGGCCGTCCGCTCCGGCAAGGCGCTTTACGCGGGTATCTCCTCCTACACCCCGGAACAGACCCTCGAAGCGGCCCGGATCCTCAAGGAACTGGGCACCCCGCTGCTGATCCACCAGCCGAGCTACTCGATGCTGAACCGGTGGACCGAGAACGGCAGCCCCAGCCTGTACGAGGCGCTGGAACAAGTTGGCGCGGGGGCCATCGCCTTCTCGCCGCTGGCGCAGGGCATGCTCACCGACCGCTACCTCAATGGCGTCCCGGAGGACTCCCGCGCCGCGCAGGACAAATCCCTGGACCAAGGCATGATCACCGGGGAAAAGCTGGACCGCGTGCGCGGGCTCAACCGGATCGCGGAAGGCCGCGGCCAGACCCTCGCGCAGATGGCGATCGCCTGGATCCTGCGCGAACAGGGCAAGGGCACCTCGGTCACGTCGGCCCTGGTCGGTGCGTCCAGCGTCCGGCAGCTCGAAGACACACTCGCCGCGATCAACAACCTGGACTTCACGGCCGATGAGCTGGACGCGATCGACGAGTTCGCCGTCGAGTCCGACATCAACCTCTGGGCCCAGAAGTAAGCTGCCGGCCGGCGGTTTCGTGGCGCCGCCGCCGGCCGTAACAGATTCGGTACCGGCGCCGGGAACAACTTAGCTCCCGGCGCCGTTGACTAGAATGCTAAGGGCGCCGCATGGCGTTGTGCCCGTTTGCCGCCGTCGTACATCAGAGTGCGGCCGCGCCGGGCGCGTGAAGTTTGTTCTCAAAGGGAGTTTCGTGTCTACAAATCCGATTCGTGTTGCAATCGTCGGCGTGGGTAACTGTGCCACTTCGCTGGTCCAGGGCGTCGAGTACTACCGGGACGCCGATCCCCAGGCCACGATCCCGGGTCTGATGCACGTGCAGTTCGGCAAGTACCACGTCAACGACGTCCAGTTCGTGGCGGCCTTCGACGTCGACGGCAAGAAGGTTGGCCAGGACCTCTCCGCCGCGATCCTCGCCAGCGAAAACAACACCATCAAGATTGCCGACGTCCCGCCGACCGGCGTCACCGTCCAGCGCGGCCCGACCCTCGACGGCCTGGGCAAGTACTACCTCGAGACCATTGAGCAGTCCCCGGAGGAGCCGGTCGACGTTGTCCAGGCGCTCAAGGACGCCCAGGTCGACGTCATGGTCTGCTACCTGCCCGTCGGTTCCCAGGAAGCGGCCGAGTTCTACGCCCAGTGCGCGATTGACGCCGGCGTGGCCTTCGTCAACGCCCTGCCGGTGTTCATCGCCGGGACCAAGGAGTGGGCGGACAAGTTCACCGCAGCCGGCGTGCCGATCGTGGGCGACGACATCAAGAGCCAGATCGGTGCCACCATCACGCACCGCGTCATGGCCAAGCTCTTCGAAGACCGCGGCGTCACCCTGGACCGCACCTACCAGCTGAACGTCGGCGGCAACATGGACTTCAAGAACATGCTGGAGCGCGACCGCCTCGAGTCCAAGAAGATCTCCAAGACCCAGGCCGTCACCTCCAACGTGGAAGCCGACCTTGCCGCCAAGGACGTGCACATCGGCCCGTCGGACTACGTCCAGTGGCTCGATGACCGCAAGTGGGCGTTCGTGCGCCTCGAGGGCCGCAACTTCGGTGACGCCCCCGTGTCGCTTGAGTACAAGCTGGAGGTCTGGGACTCCCCGAACTCCGCCGGCGTGATCATCGACGCCGTTCGCGCCGCCAAGATCGGCCTGGACCGCGGCATCGGCGGCCCGCTGCTCTCCGCCTCGAGCTACTTCATGAAGTCCCCGCCGGAGCAGTTCAACGACGACCTCGCCCGCGAAAAGGTCGAGGCCTTCATCCGCGGCGACCTGGAGCGCTAAGCCCCTTCGCCCTGCCCTCGGCGGGCGCTCCCTCACTTCTGGCGCGTTTCAACCCAACGCTCCCGCACCTATGGTGTGGGAGCGTTGTGGTTTCCGGCGTACGTGGCGGCCTTCCTTCCCGACGCTCCCTCACATCCGGTGGGTTTTAGCCGGACGATCCCTCACGTCTGGCGGGTTTAGACCGGACGCTCCCTCACGTCGGGTGGGTTTGGGCTGGACGCTCCCTCAGCTCAGCTCTAAAAGCCGGCGGCGGTTGGCGGGCTGATGTAGGCAGTGCGGAGGACCCGCTTGATCCTGGCGACGGCGCCTGCGAAACCATCCGCAAGGTCTTCTTTTGTCAGAAGGAGAACAGTCCAGCCCGCGGCCTCGAAGGCCTTGTCCCGCCGGCGATCGCTAAAGATCTGGGCAGGGAGCAGGTGGTGCCCGCCGTCGTACTGCACCGCCAGGCGCCGACGCCGATACCCGAGGTCCGCCGTCGGCGTTCCTGCACTTCCCGGGCGCAGCTCTATCTGCAGCTCTGGTTCAGGAAGCCCGGCGTCGCACATCGCGAGGCGGAGGAGGGTCTCGGGCCCTGAATCGGCTCCCACCCGCATCAGATCCAAGGCCTCCCGTGCGCGGACGATCCCCTGCAGGTTTGGATGACGGCGCAGCATCTCCCACAGCCCGTCGATGGTCGCGAAAGGCTCGCTCCGCCCCTCAAGGTTGAACCGGGGGATCCGAACGAGCTCATCTCCCATGCAGACAAGCTCGTACAGGCTCAATTGCCGGGCCAGGTCAAGCCACGTCCGGGGCCGGGTGCTGATCCGGATGCCGTCCGCCGTCTCGATCTCGTCGTCGAACGCAATAACCGTGTGTCCGACGATCCCCTTACGACGGACTTCGGGGAGCGCGCGCGGCTTGCTCAGATGCAACTCCTCGAAATCCGAGAGCCACGGCGGCAAGAGCTGGCTGCGAAGTTGAGCCGCCGTAACGTGCGAGATCCATGCCCCGGGGGAAGCTGCGGACAGCGCGCGGGCCGCAGCCTCCAACTCGAAGCTCCAACCCGCTGGCCGGTACAGACCCCGGCTGACGTGCCTGAAGTCCGCCTGCCGGAGCCTGGCCCTGGGCACTCCCAATGCCGTCGCAGTCGCGAGGGTAAAAGGACCTGCCGCCAGCACGCCGGGTAGCTCTGTTCTCATGCTGGCATTGTGAGCGACTTTGAAAAGCCGTGCAGGAGTTATCCACAGCTGCCTCTGTCGCCGCGCACGATCTGAGCGAGCGTCCGGCGTAATGGCACCGGAGGTGAGGGAGCGTCGGGTTTAGAGGCGCCGGATGTGAGGGAGCGTCGGGTTTGGGGGCGCCGGAGGTGAGGGAGCGTCGGGTTTAGAGGCGCCGGAGGTGAGGGAGCGTCGGGTTTGGGGCGCCGGATGTGAGGGAGCGTCCGGCGGAAACGCGCCGGAGGTGAGGGAGGGTCGCGGCTAGAAGAGGCCCACGGGGTTTCCGTCGTCGTCGACGTCCATCCGCATCGCCGCCGGGACCTTGGGCAGGCCCGGCATGGTCATCACCGCGCCCGTGAGCGCCACGATGAAGCCGGCACCGGTCTTGGGGATGAGATCCCGGACGTGGACGGTGAAACCCTTCGGCGCGCCAAGCTTGGTGGCGTCGTCGCTGAAGGAGTACTGCGTCTTAGCCATGCAGACCGGCATCGAGGTCCAGCCGTTTTTCTCGATCTCCGCGAGCCGCTTGAGCGCCGGCACGGAGAAGTCGACGCCGTCGGCCCCGTAAATCTCCTGCACGATGGTTCGGATCTTGTCCTCCACCGACATCTCCAGCGGGTACAGGTGCCGGAAGCCGTGCGGCGCGTCGATGGCGGCGGCCACCTTTGCCGCGAGTTCATCGCCGCCGTCGCCCCCTCCGCCCCGGCCCCAGACATCGGCCACGGCCGCCTGCACGCCCTCCGCGGCGCACCAGTCCAGCAGCCAGTCGAGCTCCTCCTGGCTGTCGGTGCCAAACTTGTTGATCGCAACCACCGGGGTGATGCCAAACTTTTCCACGTTGCGCACGTGGCGTTGCAGGTTGGCGACGCCGGCGGCCAACGCCTCGACGTCGGGCTCCTTGAGCTGGTCCTTGGCGATGCCGCCGTGCATCTTGAGTGCACGGATGGTGGCCACCACGACGACGGCGGCCGGGGCGACGTCGGCCATTCTCGACTTGATGTCCATGTACTTTTCCGCGCCCAGGTCGGCGCCGAAGCCGGCCTCGGTGATGACGACGTCGGCCAGGCTGCGCGCCGTCTGGGTGGCGATCAGCGAGTTGCAGCCGTGCGCGATGTTGGCGAAGGGGCCGCCATGCACCAGCGCCGGAGTGCCCGCGATGGTCTGCACCAGGTTCGGTTTGATCGCGTCCTTGAGCAGCATGGTCAGGGCACCCTGGACGCCGAGGTCGGCAACCGTGACCGGCTCGCGGTCGTAGGTGTAGCCGAAGGTGATCCGGCCCAACCGGGAGCGCAGATCGTCCAGGTCCGTAGCCAGGCAGAACACGGCCATGATCTCCGAGGCGACCGTGATGTCGAAGCCATCCTGCCGCGGCACGCCCTGGGTGGGTCCGCCGAGGCCGATCACGACCTCGCGCAGCGCCCGGTCGTTCATGTCCAGCACCCGCTTGAACGTCATCCGGCGCGGATCGATGTTCAGCGCGTTGCCTTGGTAGATGTGGTTGTCCACGAGAGCTATCAGGGCGTTGTTCGCCGAGGTGATGGCGTGGAAGTCGCCGGTGAAGTGCAGGTTGATCTCGTCCATCGGCAGCACCTGGGAGTAGCCGCCGCCGGTCGCGCCGCCCTTCATGCCGAGGATCGGTCCGAGCGAGGGTTCGCGCAGCGCGATCATCACCCGGTGCCCGGCGCGGGCCAGGGAATCAGCCAGGCCCACCGTGGTGGTGGACTTGCCCTCACCGGCCGGGGTGGGGGACATCGCCGAAACCAGCACCACCTTGCCGGGCGCGTGTGCACCGTCCCGCTTCAGCTTGGCGGGATCGATCTTGGCCTTGTAGCGGCCGTAGAACTCGAGCGCCTCGGGGTTGATTCCGGCCGCGGCGGCCACGTCCTCGATCGGCCGCATGGTGGCCCGCTGCGCAATCTCCAGATCGCTCAGGACGGGCGACACTGCCGGCTGTCCGGCCGCGGCGGTGGCCCCTGCGGTCTCCGTGGTGTTCTCAGACATCGTTGCCCTTCAGCTCGTGGCTTTGGGGCGCTGCGGCCGGCGGTTCCGGCGAAACGCCCTTCCAGGCGCTCTGCCTGGATTCCGTGCTGCATCCCGGTCAGTGCGTGTGGCCCACCGGGATGCTTCGTGTTCCAAGGTACTGGACCAATGCGGACTGGTAGCTCTCCAGCGTAATCGCGGCGGTGCGCTGCCAGCCGAAGCCCTGGGCGTGCACCGAGGCGGCGCGGCCCATGTCCTCCCGGGTGGCAGCGTCGTCGTGCAGGGCCTCCAGCGCGTCGGCCCAGTCCGATGCCTTGTGCCCTTCCACCAGCAGGCCGGTCCGGCCGTCGAAGATCGCCCGCGACAGGCCGCCCACTTTGGTGGCGACCACGGGGGTCCCGCAAGCCTGGGCTTCCAGGGCCACCAAGCCGAAGGATTCGCTGTAGGAGGGCATCACGACGACGTCGGCCGAGCGGTACCAGCCCGCCAGTTTGGGTGCGCTGACCGGCGGATGGTGGGTGACGACGTCGTCCATTCCCGCAGCGGTGATCAGGGCCTTGAGGTCAAAATCCTTCGCCCCGCTCACCGCGCCGAGGATGGTCAGCTGCAGATCGATGTCCGGGCGGCGGGCGCGCAGCAGCGCGGCCGCCTTGATCAGGATCTGCGGGCCCTTGAGCCGCTGGATCCGCCCGGCGAAGAGCAGGTGGAAGCGGCCCGGCGGGACGCCGTGCTGGCTCCGGGCGCGGCTGCGGAAGGCGGGCGTGAAGACGGACAGGTCCACTCCCGGGGGCGCCACGTCGATGCGGTCCGGGTCGGCCTCGTAGTGCGAGACCAGCTCGGCGGCCTCCGCGCCGGTGTTGGCGATCAGCCGGGTGGCTCCGTCGACGATCCGGTGCTCACCCTCCTCGCGCCGCCGCGGCTCGGGCTGCTCGCCGGACTCCAGCAGCAGGTTTTTGACCTTCGCCATGGTGTGCATGGTGTGCACCAGCGGCACCCCCCACAGCTCCGAGAGTTCAAGGCCCGCGACCCCCGAGACCCAATAGTGGGAATGGACAACGTCGTAGCGGCCGTGCGGCTGGAGCTGCTTGATCCGGTCGATCTCTGCCACCATGTTGTGCAGCAGGGCCGGCAGTTCCTCCTTGGGAAGTTTCCGCGGCGGCCCGGCCAGGACGTTGTGGACGCAGACTCCCGGGCTGGGGTGCTCGACGGCGGCCTGTCCCGCCGCGGTGGACCGTGTGAAGATCTCCACCTCGACGCCGGTCTCCGCCAGGGCCGCGGCGAGGGCGCGGATGTACACGTTCATGCCGCCGGCGTCCCCGGACCCGGGTTGTTCCATCGGCGAGGTGTGCAGGGAGAGGAAGGCGACACGGCGGACCAGCGGCATTCTCTTCCTTCCCTTCGCGTGACGTGGATTCGATAAAACATTACTCCTGAACTCCCGGCGGCTTCGCGGGCGGCCGGCTGCTAGCGTGGCGGCTATGAGCGAGAACGCAGATGTCCGGCCGGCCGCCGCGTCCTGGGAGATCCGCGAAGCCACCGCGGAGGACTGGGCCGCCATCTGGGAGATCCTTGAGCCGGTGATCCGGGCCGGGGAAACCTTCACCTGGGACCGGGGGACCACCGAGGACCAGGCGCGCGCCAAGTGGTTCAAGACCGCCCCGGGCCGGACCTTCGTCGCTGTCGGGAACGGCGAGCTGGACGGCGTCGTGCTGGGCACCGGCGAACTGCACGCCAACCAGGGCGGCGGAGGCAGCCACGTCGCCAATGCGGGCTACATGGTCCGGGCCGGCTACGGCGGCCGGGGTGTAGCCCGCGCACTGTGCGCATACTCCCTGGACGCCGCGCGCGCCGCCGGCTTCCGCGCCATGCAGTTCAACGCCGTGGTGGAAAGCAACGTCCGGGCCGTCGCCGCATGGCAGACCATGGGCTTCGAGGTCCTCGCAACCCTCCCGGAGGCCTTCCGGCACCCGCAACTGGGCTATGTGGGCCTGCATGTGATGTACCGCAAGCTGTAGCTGCCCCGCCCGGATTCAACCCAAGAAATTTGCGAGCGGCGCGGTGAGGCTGGGCCTCTGAGGGCCGAGCGAGGGCAATGAGACGGGCCGCCGGACGGGCTGAGCGGGCTAGGAACCGTCCCCGGAACTGCGGGCCACGCCCAGCCAGAGCCGGACCAGGTCCGGGAACGCGGACTCGTAGCCGGCGAGCAGCCGCCCTGCGAGCACGTCCGAATCGACCAGCGGATGCCGTGCGAACGCGGCGAGGGCCGCCTCCCGCCGCCGGCTCCCGGGCCCCTGCCCAGTCGCCTGGACCACGAACCGTTCAACCTCCTTGATCCGCAGCATCAGCGCGAGCTGCGCCTCGCCCGGACGGTCCTGCGGAAGCGGCCGCACGCCGCCGTCGTCCACCCTGCAGGGGACCTCGACGACGGCGTCCACCGGCAGCCCGGGGATCGCGGGGGTCCGTGACCCGTCCAGCGCCGTCGCTGTGTTGGGCGTGTTGAGGATCAGTTCGGCGGCGCCGCCACCGGAGAGGGCGCGCATCACCGCCAGCGCGACTCGTTCATACCCGCCGCCGGCCAGATCCTCCTCGTCCCGCTGCTCGCCGGCGGTTCGGGCCTCCGCCAGGTAGCCCTCCTCGCGGGCCCGCCGCGCGGCATCCCAGAGCCCGTATGCCTCCGGACCGGCGGACGCGAGCCGCGGATACAGCTCGGACTGCTGCCGGTGGATTGACTCGCCGCGGGTCTGGGCGGCGCCCTGCATGGCGGCCAGGGCGCGGGCGGTCTCGTAGTAGTAGTACAGGTACTCGTTCGGCACGCAGCCCAGGCCGGTGAGGAAAGGCTGCGGGAAGAGCCGGCCCTCTTCGAAGCCGGCCAGCGCCCGGGCATCGGCGAGCAGCGCCGGGAGGACGTCCCGGCCGGCGGACTGCAGCCGGTACAGCCAGCCCAGGTGGTTGAGTCCGTAGTAGCCGACGCCGTCGAGGCTTCCCTCGGGCAACACGACGCCGGCAGCCAGCGCGGCGCGGTGCACCAGGCCGCCGGCCGAATCGCAGATGCCCACTACCCGGTCGCCCAGTACCGGGACCAATGCCTCGGTCACCATGCCCGCCGGATTCGTGAAATTGACCAGCCACGCCCCGGGGCAGAACCGATTCATGGCCGCAGCCAGGGACAGCATCGGGGGGATGGTGCGCAGGGCGTATGAGATGCCGCCGGCACCGGTGGTCTCCTGGCCAAGGACGCCCAGCTCCTGCGCCACACGCTCATCGGCGATCCGTCCGGCGGTGCCGCCGGGACGGATGGCGGCAAACACCATGTCCGTGCCGTGCAGCGCCTCGGCCAGGGACGTGGTGGTGCGTACCGGCGGGCCGCCGCCCGGACCCCGGCCCGGCAGCGAGGCGAGCACCGCCTCGATCGCGGCGAGCCGGCCAGCGTCGACGTCGTATAGCGCCAGCTCCCGGACCAGCCCGGCGAAGGGCCCGGTGCAAAGCGCCCGGTAAACCAGGGGCACCCGGAATCCGCCGCCGCCGGCGATCATGAGCCGCATGCCAGCAGTCTATTCCGAGCCGCGCCGGAGGACCCTGCGCGACGTCTTTCCCGGACCACCCGGACGGCGTAGTGTGCCGTGTATGGACGCGATTCCAGCGCCGCGCTTCGACCCGCTCGCCGCCGTCCGTACCCCCGCGGCGGGAGGATTCGATCTGCTCCTGACGGGCACTGTGTTCCAGGACATCATCTTCACCGGGCTGCCGCACGCTCCCCGGCCCGGGACTGAAATCTGGAGCGACGGGATGGGCAGCTGCCCCGGCGGGGTGGCGAACCAGGCCATCGCCGCGGCCAGGCTCGGACTGCGCACCGGGCTGGCCGCCGCGTTCGGCGACGACGGCTACGGCGACTACAACTGGAAAATCCTGGACCGGCAGGAACATGTGGACCTTTCCCTCTCACGGCGCGTTCCCGGCTGGCACTCGCCGGTCACCGTGTCGCTGAGCGTCGAGAAGGACCGCTCGATGGTCACCCACGGCCACCCGGCACCTGTCACCTCGAGCGAACTGATCGGCTGCCCGCCGCCCGCGCTCGCCGCCGTCGCCGATCTGGGTGAAGAGCTGGAGCCATGGGCTGTCGACGCGCACCGGGCCGGCGTGTGGCTTTTCGGCGACGTCGGCTGGGATCCCACCGGGACGTGGGCCCCGGCCAGGTTGGATAACCTGCGGTACTTCCACGCCTTCATGCCCAACCAGCAGGAGGCCATGGCCTTCACCGGCAAGGACAACCCCTGGGCCGCGCTCTACGCGCTCGCGGATAAGGTCCCGGTGGCCGTGGTGACGCTGGGCCCGCAGGGCTCCATGGCGGTGGACTCCGAGACCGGTGAAGAGGAGTGGGTGCCGTCGCTGCCCGTTGCCGCGTTCGACCCCACCGGTGCGGGGGACTGCTTCGGGGCCGCGTTCATCGTCGGTTGCCTTGCCGGCTGGCCGTTGGGGGACCGGCTCCGTTTCGCCAACCTGTGCGCGGCCCTTGCCGTGCAGCAGGTCGGCGGCTCGCTGGCCGCCCCGGGCTGGGGAGACCTCGCCGACTGGTGGCAGCGGGCCAACGCGCGCAAGGAACGGCAAGGCAGTCAATGGCTGCGCCGCTACCGTTTCCTGGAAGACATCGTGCGCGACGTCCCGCCGGAGGCGCAACGCCGGGCGACGGCGACCATCGCGCACCTGTCCGACGCGTAGCC
Source organism: Arthrobacter sp. 01T414 (assembly GCF_056398965.1). Lineage (NCBI taxonomy): Bacteria > Bacillati > Actinomycetota > Actinomycetes > Micrococcales > Micrococcaceae > Arthrobacter > Arthrobacter sp. 01T414. The sequence continues at coordinate 736,825 of NZ_JBFTQK010000001.1, forward strand.
TGCCGGCGCGCGGATTCGGACATGCTGGGCCCCGGCAGGGTTGGACATGTCCGTTGCCTGGCGCGGGGAATAGGCATGATCAGCATCTGCCCACTCGTGGCCGCCGGGAATGGGCATGTCCGCCGGGCGGCGAATGAGCATGTCCAGCGGTGCGCGGCGTCGGCGGAATTCAGCACCGTCTGCCACCACCCGTAGAATCGTAAAGTGATATACCCAGCAGCAACAGGTGATTTCCGGCCGGTGGCGGAAGCGCGTCCGGACCATGTCGAGGAGCGCTCGGCCGTTATCGACCTCGAAGCCATCCGGCACAATGTCCGGCGGCTGGCCAAGGTCGCTTCGCCCGCGAAGGTGATGGCCGTCGTCAAGGCGGACGCATACGGCCACGGGGCCATCCCGGTGGCCCGTGCCGCGCTCGAGGCGGGCGCCAGCTGGCTCGGCGTCGCGCACATCTCCGAAGCGCTTGCCCTGCGCGCCGCCGGGATCGAGGCGCCCCTGCTGGCCTGGCTGCACACCCCCGAGAGTAACTTCGCCGCCGCCGTCGCCGCCGGGATCGACATCGGCTGCTCCGGCTGGGAGCTGGGCCGGATCGTGGCCGCAGCCCGCGAGCAGGAACGCCCGGCCCGGATCCACCTGAAAGTCGACACCGGGCTCGGCCGAAACGGCGCCACGCTCGAGACCTGGGACACGCTGCTGGGCGAGGCCATGGAATACCAGGACCAGGGCCTGCTGCGCGTCGTCGGGATCTTCTCGCACCTGGCCGTAGCGGATGAACCCGAGCGGCCCGAAACCGACGAGCAACTTGCCGCCTTCCGCGAAGTCCTGGCGATGGCCCAGGACGCCGGCGTCGACCCCGAGGTCCGCCACCTCGCCAACACCCCGGCGACCCTGTCCCGCCCCGACACCCACTTCGACCTGGTCCGCGTGGGCCTGGGCATCTACGGGCTCTCCCCGTTCGAAGGACAGGGATCCGCGGAGGTCGGGCTGCGCCCGGCGATGACGGTCCGCACCATCGTTGCGCACTGCAAGGACGTCCCCTCCGGCCAGGGTGTCTCCTACGGACTGAACTACCGCACCAGCGGCGCCAGCACACTGGGCCTTGTCCCGCTGGGCTACGCCGACGGCGTGCCCCGGGTCGCCACCGGCGGCCCCATCCGGGTGGGCGGGGTGAACTACCCTGTGGTGGGCCGCATCGCTATGGACCAGATGGTGATCGACCTCGGCCCGCTGCAGGTCTCCGCGGGTGGCCCCAGCCTGCTGGGCGCAGAAGCGGTGATGTTCGGCGACGGCGCGGACGGCGGTCCCACAGCCGAGGACTGGGCCAGGGCTGCAGGCACCAACAACTACGAAATCGTCACCCGCATCAGCCCTCGGGTACCGCGCCGCTACATCAACGAGGACCCCGCCGCCGGCGAAGGGGCTGCGCAGTGAGCCACCCGGCATGGGAGCGGACCCTGGAAGTCGGGACCGCGGAGGAAACGCACGCCCTCGCGGCCTCGCTCGGCGCCGTCCTGGAGGCGGGCGACCTGCTGGTGCTCACAGGCGAGCTTGGCGCCGGGAAGACCACCTTCACGCAGGGACTCGGCGAAGGCCTCGGCGTCCGCGCCGGGATCATTTCGCCCACGTTCGTGCTGGTGCGGATCCACCCGAACCTGCCGGACGGCCCGCGTCCGGGCGGCCCGGACCTCGTCCACGTTGACGCGTACCGGCTCGCCTCGGCTTCGGAAATCGACGACATCGACCTGGAAAACACCATGGACAGCGCGGTGACCGTCGTGGAATGGGGCCGTGACCGGGTGGAGCACCTCAGCGAAAGCCGGCTCGAGGTTGAGCTGCACCGCCAGCTTGGCGGCGCCCAGCCCGCCGGCTCCGAACCGGCCAGCACCCAGCCGACCAGCCCCCAGGCCGCCCGCGGCGTGCTGGACTTCGACACCGACGACGCCGACGACGAGCCCAGGACCATAGTGTTCCGCGGCTTCGGCCCCCGCTGGGCCGAGCCGCCGGCCCCCCTGGCTGTAATCCCCGACATGGTCGGTACCACCGAGCTGCCCGCGACCCCGGAAACGGACTGAAGATGCTGATTCTCGCCATCGATACCTCGGCCGTGGCCAGCGCGGCGCTCGTTTCCGACGACTCGCTCGAATCGGTCGTCGGCAGCTTCGCGACCGAGGACACCCGCAGCCACGCCGAGGTCCTTGCCCCGGGCATCGAGCAGTTGCTCACGGATGCGGGCCTCAGCGGCTCCGACGTCGACCTCATTGTCACCGGGGTGGGGCCGGGCCCCTTCACCGGACTGCGCTCCGGCATCGTCACCGCCCGCAGCCTGGCTTTCGTTTGGCAAAAGCCCCTTTTCGGGCTCATGAGCCTGGACGCCATCGCCCTGGAAGTGGCGGAGTCCACGGAAGCGGCGGCCGAGTTCATCGTCGCAACCGACGCACGGCGCAAGGAGGTCTACTGGGCCCGCTACGCGCTGGCCGGGAGCCAGCTGCCGCAACTGGTGGACGGTCCGCATGTGGGCTCCGCCGCCGATCTGCCGGACCTTCCCGTCTTCGGCGCGGGCGCCGGCCTGTACCCGGACGTGCTCAACGCCGTCCCCGGGTTCGCCACCCGGCAGCCCGAGGCGCTCTCGCTGGGCCAGTTCGCGCTGGCGCGGCTCGCTGCCGGGGAGCAGCTCCTGGACTCCACCCCGCTGTACCTGCGGGAGTCGGATGCGCAGGTCCCGGGCCCGCGGAAGCGCGCCCTGTGAACGCCGCGGAAACGGCGCCGGTAACGCCCCCGGCCGGAGTGAACCTCAGGAGCATGGTTCCCGCGGACATCCCGGCCGTGCACGCGCTCGAGCTGCGGCTGTTCCCGGTGGACGCCTGGCCGCTGCAGATGTTTGCCGACGAGCTCGCCCAGTCGGAGACCCGGCGCTATCTCGTCGCCGAGTCCGGCGGCGCAATTGTCGGGTACGCCGGGCTGATGTGCATCGAACCCATCGCGGACGTGCAGACCATCGCGGTGGTGCCCGAGCAGGAAGGGCGGGGCATCGGTTCGGCGCTGCTGACCGAGCTCATCCGGGAAAGCCGGCGGCGGCACGCCGCGGATGTGCTGCTGGAGGTGCGCGCGGACAACCCGCGGGCCCAGCAGCTCTACCGGCGTTTCGGCTTTGAGCAGATCCACATCCGCCCGCGGTACTACCGCGACGGCGTCGACGCGCTGATCATGCGCCTCGAGCTGCACAAGACCGGCGGCGCAATTCCGGGCAGCACCGCGGACCACACACAGCAAAGGGGAACAGGCCCAGAATGAACCACCACCCACGCAGCTCCGCCCCGCTGGTGCTGGGGATCGAGTCCTCCTGCGACGAGACCGGCGTCGGCCTTGTCCGCGGCACCCGGTTGCTGGCCAACACAGTCTCGTCCTCCATGGAGGAGCATGTGCGCTTCGGCGGCGTGATCCCCGAGATTGCTTCCCGCGCGCACCTGGACGCCTTCGTCCCGACCCTCCGGGAAGCCCTCGCCGAAGCCGGTGTGACCCTGGAGGACATCGATGCCATCGCCGTCACCTCCGGCCCGGGCCTCGCCGGTGCGCTGATGGTGGGCGTCTGCGCGGCCAAAGCGCTCGCGGTTGCCACCGGCAAGCCGTTGTACGCGATCAACCACCTCGTGGCGCACGTCGGCGTCGGCCTGCTCGAGCCCGAGGACGGCGGCCCCGACGACGGCGGCCCGCAGGCCGCGCCCGGCCCGAACGCCCTGCCCGAGAACCTCGGTGCCCTCCTGGTTTCCGGCGGCCATACCGAGATCCTCCGGATCCGCAGCATCACCGACGACGTCGAGCTGCTGGGATCCACGATCGACGACGCCGCCGGCGAGGCGTACGACAAGGTGGCCCGGCTGCTGGGGCTTGGCTACCCGGGCGGGCCGGCCATCGATAAGCTCGCGCGCACCGGCAACGCCAAGGCGATCCGCTTCCCGCGCGGACTGACCCAGCCGAAATACATGGGGACCGCCGAGGAACCCGGCCCGCACCGCTACGACTGGTCCTTCAGCGGTCTCAAGACCGCCGTCGCCCGCTGCGTGGAGCAGTTTGAGGCGCGCGGCGAGGCAGTGCCGGTGGCCGACGTCGCGGCGGCCTTCCAGGAGGCGGTCGTGGATGTCATCACCGCCAAGGCAGTCCTCGCCTGCCGCGAAAACGGCATCACCGAACTGCTGCTCGGCGGGGGAGTGGCCGCGAACTCGAGGCTGCGCCAGCTGACCGAGCAGCGCTGCAGCGCCGCAGGAATCCGGTTGACAGTGCCGCCGCTCTCGCTGTGCACGGACAACGGCGCCATGGTAGCCGCGCTCGGTGCGCAGCTGGTGATGTCCGGAACCGCGCCGAGCGGGATCGGCTTCGCACCGGACTCGTCGATGCCGGTAACGAGCGTCTCCGCCTAGGAAGCCGGTCCGGCGCCCGGGCAGGGGAGCTAGGCTTCGGGCCCCTTGCGCATCTGCTCGACCAGGTCCAGGACGACGGCGCGCAGGTCTCCGCCGTGCTCCGCGGCGACGCGGCGCTGCCGCTGGTAGCCGGCGCCGCGTTCGATGATCTTTTCGACGTCGGCGAGCTCCGCGCTGCAGCCGAGCTTGGCGGCGACGGGCTCCAGCCTCTTCAGCGTTTCGCGCAGGTGGTCGGTGACGAGCTGCTCGTTGCCTTCGGCGTCGAGGATGATGATTGCTTCCAGCCCGTAGCGGGCCGCACGCCATTTGTTCTCCTGAACGTGCCAGGGCGGCATGGTGGGGATGGTGCCTCCGTTGTCCAGGATGGTGGAGAACTCGTCCACGAGGCACTGGGTGAGGGCGGCGATGGCGCCCACTTCCTCGATCGTGGCCAGGCCGTCACAGATGCGCATCTCGATGGTGCCGAGGTTGGGGACCGGCCGGATGTCCCAGCGGATCTCCGAGAGGGTATCGATCACACCGGTGGTGAACATGTCCTGGACGTAGGACTCATATTCTTCCCAGCTGGCGAACTGGAACGGCAGTCCCGCCGTCGGCAACTGCTGGAACATCAGTGCGCGCTGCGAGGCGTAGCCGGTGTCCTCGCCGCCCCAGAACGGGCTCGAGGCGGACAGCGCCTGGACGTGCGGGAAGTAGTTGACGAGGCCGTCCAGCACGGGCAGGACCTTGTCGCGGCGGTCGAGGCCGACGTGCACGTGCACGCCGTAGATGACCATCTGGCGGCCCCACCACTGGGTGCGGTCGATCAGCTTGGCGTAGCGTGCCTTGTCCGTGACGGGCTGGAGCTGCGGGGGGCTGAAGGGGTGGCTGCCGGCGCAGAAGACCTCCACGCCCATCGGGTCGGTGACCTCGCGCACCGCGGCAAGGGAACTGCTTAGATCCGCTTTCGCTTCAGCCACGGTGGTGCAGATGCCGGTGACGAGTTCCACCGTGTTGAGCAGCAGCTCCTGCTTGATGTGCGGATGTTCGTCATCCTCGTTGAGTTCCGGATGCCGGGCGGACACGCCGCGGAGCACCTCGTTGGCCACCGAGGCCAGCTCGCCGGTTTCGGCGTTGACGAGCGCCAGTTCCCATTCCACACCAAGAGTTGATTGCCTGGATGAAGCGAAATCAATCTTCATGTGGTCCCTTCACTGTTTTATTGCCCGCCCGTGTTGCAGCCCGCATACGGCATGCGGCGGCAAGGCGGCGGTGTTCAAAGTCTAGTGCAGGGGTAGCATCGAACCGGTGGTCAAGTTACAGCTGATACGTGAGAGTGTTCACAGAAGAGGCCTGTTTCCGGCCGCCGCGGCGGTTCTGACAGCGCTCGCCCTGGTTTCCACGGGCTGCGCCGGCCCCGGCAAATCCGGCCCCGGCACCCCGGACCCCGGGACGTCCGCGGGCAGCATCCAGGCCGGCCCGCCGCCGGCTGCAGCCGTCCCGTCGGCTCCGCCCGCCCGGGCCGCGAAACCATATCCCCTCGGCTGGGGCCCGGACCAGCGCGACGCCGACGCCGCGGCCAAGGCGGTGGGAGCCATGAGCCTCGAGCAGAAGGCCGGCCAGGTGCTGCTGCCATTCTTCTCCGGGCCCGACTACGCGGCCCACGCCAGAACCATTGAGCGCCTGCATCTGGCCGGATCGATCATCATGGGGGACAACGTGCCCGCCACCCGGGACGGACGGGTGGACACTGCCGCCATGCGCGCTGCCACGACGCGACTGCAACGGGCCGCCCGCGCCGATGGCCGCAGTTGGCCGGGGATGATCGGAGTGGACCAGGAAGGTGGGGTGGTGGCCCGGCTGCGCGCCCCGCTGACCGAGTGGCCCGCTCCGATGAGCTACGGGGCAGCCGGCAGCGGGAAGCTGGCCTCCGACGCCGGCCGGGCAATTTCGGCGGAACTGGCCGGCCTCGGGTTCAACGTCGACTTCGCTCCGACCGCCGATGTCACGATGGGGCCAGCCGACCCCACAATTGGCGCCCGGTCCATCTCCGGCAGCCCGCACACCGCCGCGGAATTCGGCATCGCCTTCTCCAAGGGCATGCTCGGCGCGGGGATCCTCCCGGCCGCCAAGCACTTTCCGGGCCACGGCTCCGTCAGCGTCGATTCCCACAAGGGGCAGCCCGTCCAGGACGCCAGCCTGAAGCAGCTTCGCGCGAAGGACCTGCTGCCCTTCCAGGCGGCCATCGACGCCGGGCTGCCCATGATCATGACCGGCCACATCGCCGTCCGCGCCTTCCAACCCGGGGTCCCGGCATCGGTTTCGAAGGCATCCTATGCGGAGCTGCGCCGGATGGGCTTCAAGGGGGTCGCCGTCACGGATGCACTCAACATGGGGGCAATCCAGCAGCAGTTCCCCCGCGACACGGCCGCACCGCTGGCGCTCGCGGCCGGAGCGGACCTGCTGCTCATGCCGGCCTCGGTGGAGACTGCCCACAAAGCGATCGTGAAGGCCGTGCGCAGCGGCTCGCTGCCGGCCGCGCGTCTGGACGAGGCGGCGCGGCGGGTAGCCACCATGCAACTCTGGCGCGGACGCAGCCACACGCCGCGGGGATCTGCTCCCGGCAGCGGCTCCGCGCTGTCGGAAAAGGTTTCGCAGGAGGCCATCACCGTGCTCGCAGGGCCCTGCCGCGGCCGGATCGTTCCGGCCAGGGTCCGCGTGAGCGGTGGTTCCACGCAGGACCGGGCACGTTTCGTGGCAGCGGCCCGGCACGCCGGGGTCGGCATCGGTGCGGGGCCGCTCGTGACGCTGATCGGTTACGGCGGCGCCCCGGCGAAGGCGGACGTGGCCGTCTCGCTCGATGCGCCGTGGCCGCTGGCCAAGTCTGCGGCCCGCGCCAAGATCGCTCTGTACGGACGGAGCCCGGAGGCCTTCGACGCGTTGCTGGCGGTACTCGCCGGAAAGGCGGCCGCCCCCGGCAAACTGCCGGTCGCCGTCGGGCGTCAGGGGCCGGGTTCCGGCTGCCGCTGAACGAACCGGGCGGGGTTGGGCCCCGTGGCGTTTAATGGTGCTGTGCCCATCCTGAATAAAGACATGACCCTGTGCATCTCGCTCTCGGCCCGGCCGAGCAACAACGGGACCCGCTTCCACAACCACCTCTATGAACTGCTGGGCCTGAACTGGATCTACAAGGCCTTCGCCCCCACCGACCTGGCACAGGCCATTGCCGGTGTGCGGGGCCTGGGCATCCGCGGCTGCGCGGTGTCGATGCCCTTCAAGGAGGACGTCATCGCACTCGTTGACGTCATGGACCCGTCCGCGAAAGCCATCGATTCGGTCAACACGATCGTCAACGACGGCGGGACCCTCACGGCTTACAACACCGACTACACCGCGATCGAGCAGCTGCTTGAACGCAACGCCGTCCCCACTGACTACTCGGTGTGGCTGCTGGGTGCCGGGGGAATGGCGAAGGCCACCGCGGCCGCGCTGCGTGATGCCGGCTTCCGGCACGTCACCATCATTGCCCGCAACGAGGCGGCCGGCCGGGCCCTTGCCGGGCTCTACGGTTTCGAATGGCGGCCCGGGATCCCCGCCCCGGACTCCGGGGAGGGCGCCGCCGACATGCTGATCAACGTAACGCCCGTGGGGATGGCCGGAGGCACGGAGGCTGACGCGCTGTCCTTCCCGCCGGACGCCGTGGCCGCCGCGAAGGTGGTGTTCGACGTCGTGGCGCTGCCCGCCGAAACGCCGTTGATCAAGGCCGCCCGGGCCGCCGGCAAGCAGGTGATCACCGGCGCCGAGGTCGCCACCATCCAGGCCCTGGAACAGTTCGTGCTCTACACGGGGATCCGGCCCAGCGACGAGCAGGTCCGGGCCGCCGAGGAGTTCATGCGCGCCCAGTAGCCGGGCGGCCGGGTCCGGTGCTAGACCGGCTCAACCGAGATGGCCACGCGTTCCTCGCCGATCCTGGTGAGGACCAGGGTGGCGGTCTCTTTGGCAGCGTTCTTGGCATTCCTGCCGCCGGCGGGGAGCAGCTGCTTGCGCAGTTCCTCGGGCGTAACCGAGGTGCCGCGCTTCTTGATGTCGAGGACGCCGACGCCGTTGTCCTTGACCCAGGCCTTGAGCGCCTTGACGTTGAACGGCATCACCTCAAGGACTTTGTACGCCCGGGCATAAGGGGTGTCGCGCAATTCCGGCGCACAGATGTAGGCGATATGTTCGTCCAGCAGATGACCGCCCAGCTGCAGGGCGACGTCGGCGACCAGGCCGGCGCGGATCACGGCGCCGTCGGGCTCATACAGGTAGCCCTCCACCGGCCCCAGGGGTGCCTCCGGCCCGGCCCCGAAGTCCTCCGCGCTGGTCAGCTCCGCGGCGCCCTGCGGCCCGAGGACCAGGGCGGCACGCCTGATCCCGGGGCGGCGGACGGCGTTGAACCACAGCGCCACTTCCGTGACATCGCCGCCCACGGAGACCCACTGGGCCTCACAGTCTTCCGGCACCGAGGTGTGCGGCATGCCCGGGCCCATCTTCACGCCGACGGCGCGGCCGGAGCCGGCCAAAGATTCCACAAAGGACAGCGGGGGAGAGAAGTCCTCCGGATCCCAGAGGCGCTTGGTTCCGGAGCTGGAGGTGGTGCGACGGGCCGGGTCCAGCCAGACGCCGTCAATCCCGTCGAGCGGAACGGTGGCGGCATCGGCGTGGACAACGGTGGCGTTCCGGAACGGAATCAGGTTCATCGTGGCGCAGGCGGCGGTGGTTTCATCCAGTTCCACGGCGGTTACCTTGATGTCCAGGGAAGCGAGGGCCATGGCGTCGGCACCGAGTCCGCAGCCCAGATCCGCCACATGGGCGATCCCGGCCTCGGCGAAACGCTGGGCGTGCCGCGCCGCCACGGTGAGCCTGGTGGCCTGCTCCAGGCCTGCGCGGGTGAAGATCATCTGCCGGGCGAATTCGCCGAACTTCGCCTCCGCCTTGGTCCGCAAGCGGGACTGGGTCAGCGCCGCGGAGACCAGTTCCGGGGAATGGCCGGCTTTCCGGAGCGAGGCGTTGAGGCGGAAGGCTTCCTCCTCGCGGTACGGCCCCAGCGAGGCCAGCAGCTCCCAGCCCTCCGGATTGAGGAGCGGGGCGATCTGGTCCTGCGTAGTCTCAGCCATGCCATCAAGCGTAGTTCAGGCCGGGAACCCGCGGGACGCCCGATAGGCTGGACGGCATGGACGGCAGCAATACAGAAGACTTCGGCACGGCAGGCACCCGGGAGAGCACCCTCGGGGAGGCAAAGGACAACCGGGGACTGGCCCGCTTCGCCCGGCCGGCGCTGATCACCGGCATCGTGATCGCCGTCGTCTGCGTGGCATTGCTCGTGATCATCTTCTTCCTGGACTCCTTCAATGCGACCGTGTACTCCGTGGGCGGCAACAATGTGAAAGACGCGACCGACGAAGCGCGCGCCATCCGGGACACCTACGCCGGCGCCCGGGTAGCCGGCATCATCGGCCTCGTCCTCGGCGTGATCGCCGCGCTCGCCGGAGGCTTCGTGCTGTACCGCGACCGCGGTAATTCCGCCCGGATCGACGACGGCGACGACGTCGACTTCGACGATCTCGCCGGCGGCTAACCCCACCGGCCCGAGGGACGACACCCCGCCTGACGGACATGCCCATCCTTGGAACCAAGGGCCGGGCATAAGGCTTTATGCCCGGCGGCTGATCTGAGCGATGGGCATGTCCTGCGGGGCCAGTGCGTTCACCAGGGACGAACTTCTGGCACTCGCCTTGACCGAGTGCTAACGACTTACATAGAGTCGTCATTAGCACTCACCCTAGGCGGGTGCTAACACCTGAAGCTTGACCAGTCTGGCTGCTGCCGGCACCGCGACGACGGTCTGTACGCCATGGCACCACAGCTTTAAAGTCCACGAATTTGCTGACGAAAAGGAGAGGTCCGAGTGTCGGTCTCTATTAAGCCTCTTGAGGATCGTATTGTTGTCCGCCCGCTCGAAGCCGAGCAGACCACGGCTTCCGGCCTGGTTATCCCGGACTCCGCACAGGAGAAGCCGCAGGAAGGCGAAGTTGTTGCAGTAGGCCCCGGCCGCTTTGACGACAACGGCAACCGCGTTCCCGTCGACGTCGCAGTCGGCGACGTTGTCATCTACTCCAAGTACGGCGGAACCGAAGTTAAGACCGGCGGCGTCGAGTACCTCGTGCTGTCCGCCCGCGACGTTCTGGCGATCGTCGTAAAGTAACTCTCTTGGATCCCCGCGCCGCCGCTCCTTCGCTTTGAACGGAACGGCTGCGCGGGGTTCTGTCTTGAAAGGACAAAACCATGGCAAAGCAGCTTGCGTTTAACGACGCTGCCCGCCGGTCGCTTGAAGCCGGCATCGATAAGCTCGCCAACACGGTCAAGGTGACGCTCGGCCCGCGCGGCCGCAACGTCGTGCTGGACAAGAAGTGGGGCGCCCCCACGATCACCAACGACGGTGTGACCATCGCCCGCGAAGTCGAACTGGACGACCCGTACGAAAACCTTGGCGCGCAGCTCGCCAAGGAGGTCGCCACCAAGACCAACGACGTCGCCGGCGACGGCACCACCACCGCCACCGTGCTCGCGCAGGCCCTGGTCAAGGAAGGCCTGCGCAACGTTGCCGCCGGCGCCGCTCCGGGCCAGATCAAGCGCGGCATCGAGGTCTCGGTCGAGGCCGTCGCCGCCCGCCTGCTCGAAAACGCCCGCCCGGTCGAAGGCACCCAGGTAGCCAACGTTGCCGCAATCTCGGCGCAGAGCGACGAGGTCGGCGAGCTCCTGGCCGAGGCTTTCGGCAAGGTCGGCAAGGATGGTGTAATCACCATCGAGGAGTCCTCCACGACGCAGACCGAGCTGGTCCTCACCGAGGGCATGCAGTTCGACAAGGGCTACCTGTCCCCGTACTTCGTCACCGACGCGGAACGCCAGGAAGCAGTCCTCGAGGACGCCCTGATCCTGATCAACCAGGGCAAGATCTCCTCGGTCCAGGAATTCCTGCCGCTGCTGGAAAAGGCGCTGCAGAGCTCCAAGCCGCTCTTCATCATCGCCGAAGACGTCGACGGCGAGGCCCTGTCCACGCTGATCGTCAACCGCATCCGCGGCACCCTGAACGTCGTGGCCGTCAAGGCCCCGGGCTTCGGCGACCGCCGCAAGGCCATGCTGCAGGACATCGCGACCCTCACCGGCGCACAGGTTGTCTCCCCGGAACTGGGCCTCAGCCTGGATTCTGTGGGCCTTGAGGTCCTGGGCACCGCCCGCCGCATCACCGTCACGAAGGACAACACCACCATCGTCGACGGCGCCGGTTCGGCCGAGGACGTCGCGGCCCGGGTTGCCCAGTTGCGTGCCGAGCTGACCCGCACGGATTCGGACTGGGACAAGGAAAAGCTGCAGGAACGCCTGGCCAAGCTGGCCGGCGGCATCGGCGTGATCAAGGTTGGCGCTGCCACCGAGGTCGAGCTGAAGGAAAAGAAGCACCGCATCGAGGACGCCGTGTCCTCCACCCGCGCTGCCCTCGAAGAAGGCATCGTGGCCGGCGGCGGTTCCGCCCTCATCCACGCACTCAAGGCCCTCGATGAGGATCCGGCCGTCCAGGCGCTCGACGGCGACGCGGCAGCTGCCGTTGGCATTGTCCGCCGCGCCCTGACCCAGCCGCTGCGCTGGATCGCCCAGAACGCCGGCTTCGACGGCTACGTCGTCGTCGCCAAGGTGGCCGAATCCGCCGTGAACCAGGGCTTCAACGCCAAGACCGGCGAATACGAAGACCTGATCTCGGCCGGTGTCATCGACCCCGTCAAGGTCACTCGTGCGGCCCTGCGCAACGCGGCCTCCATCGCGGCGCTGGTTCTCACCACCGAAACCCTCGTGGTGGAAAAGCCCGCCGACGAGGACGAGCACGCCGGACACCAGCACTAAGGTTTCCGCGCCGTAGTCTCCGCGCAATAAAAGACCGGACCAGCATCAGCTGGTCCGGTCTTTTTTCGTTCCACGGCTGGTGCGGAGGGTTCCGGACGGCGGGTCGCGCGACATTTGGGGCGTTGGTGCTTGGGGCGGCCTGTATAGTTGCTCTGGCTGTCTTGCGTCATTTTCACGGGGGTTCATATGTCTGGAGCGGGAACGCTCGTCCTGCCGCGGGAAACCAGTACCCCGGCCCGTCCCGCCCGAGGGACAAAGTTCAGGCCGGAAATCCAAGGGCTCCGCTCACTCGCGGTGCTGATGGTGGTCACCTACCACATCTGGTTTGGCCGGGTGTCCGGCGGCGTCGACATCTTCCTGCTGATCTCCGCGTTCCTGATGACGCTGCAGTTTGTGGGCCGCTACGAGCGGGGCTCGCGGATGGACCTGTTCAAGCACTGGCTCCACCTGTTCCGTCGTCTCCTGGCCGGGGCGGTAGTAGTCATCTTGACGGTCCTGGCGGCCAGCTACTTCCTGTTGCCCCGCACCCGTTTCCCGGATGTCGTCGAGCAAAGCTGGGCATCGCTGTTCTACGTTGAGAACCGGTTGCTGCAGTCCGAAGCCGTTGACTACTACGCGGCGGACCACGCCATGGCCAGCCCGCTGCAGCACTTCTGGTCACTGTCCATCCAGGGCCAGATCTTCATTCTGTGGCCGCTTATCTTTGCCGGCGCAGCCTTGGTCGCCCGCCGGTACGGCCTCCGCTACCGGGTGCTGCTCTGCTACATCTTCGGTGCCATCTTTCTCGCCTCGCTGACCTTCTCGATTATCTATACGGCGACGAACCAGTCCCAGGCCTACTTCGACACCGGCGCACGCCTCTGGGAGTTTGCGCTGGGCACGCTGCTGGCATTGTTCCTGCCCGGGCTGAGCCTGCTGTCCCGGCCGGTCCGGGTTGTCCTCGGCTGGGTCGGCGTCGTGGCCATGATCAGCTGCGGCTTCATCCTGGACGTGGAGGGGGCCTTCCCCGGCTTTGTGGCTCTCTGGCCCACGCTGGCCGCCAGCTGCATCATCCTTGCCGGCCAGACGAACAGCCGCTGGGGAGTGGACCGTATCCTCAGCTCCGGCCCGCTCGTGAAACTCGGAGACAACTCCTACGCGCTTTATCTCTGGCACTGGCCCGTGCTGGTGCTGGCCCTGGCGTGGAGCGGCAAGGAGCAGGCGGGGTGGCTTTCGGGCAGCGTTATCATCGCCGTCTCGCTGGGCCTCGCGTTCCTCACCACCCGCTTCGTCGAGAAGCCGTGGCGGTCCTGGGCGTGGCCGGAGGCACGACGCCGACGCGCCGTCGTCGCCGTGGCGCTGGCCCTCGCGGTGGTCGCCGTGCCCCTGACCGCCTTGCAGCTCCAGCAGCAGATCCAGGCGCAGGCCGCGATGTCACAGTCGCAACGGAACAACCCCGGTGCCCTGGCGCTGCTGCCCGGCTTCGTCAGCGCAGCCGACGGCGACGCCACGATCCTGCCCCTGCCGGAGCAGCTCAACAAGGACTGGGCCAGCCTCGGCAACCGGTGCGCCGGCAAACTCGAGCCCGCGAACCCGGCACTGCGGAGCACCTGCTCGCAAAACAGCGCACCGGACAAGCCCGCCAAGACAATCCTCGTGCTGGGGGATTCACACGCCCAGCAATGGCTGGCCGCCATCGACGCCGTCGGCAAGCAAAAGGGCTGGCGCGTCTATTCAATGCTCAGGGCCGGCTGCCGGTACAGCATCTCCGCCCAGGGCCGCTCGATTCCCTGCGACAGCTACAACGCCGCCGTGACGGAGGAAGTGTCCCGCAATAAGCCGGATGCCATCATGACGGTCGGTACCGTAGCCGCGGTGTCGTCCCCGGCGGAGAAGGTCTCCCCGGACCTGGAAGCGACCGCAAAGTTCTGGGCCGAGAAGCACGTCCAGATGGTCGCCATCCGGGACAACCCGCGCTTCAATTTCAACATCGCCGAATGTGCGGCCAACAAGGGAGAGGACAGCCCGGACTGCCAACGCGCCGAACGCGACGTGCTGGCTGCCAAGAGCCCGCTCCTTGCGCTCCAGGGCAGGGTGTCGGGACTGTTCATGGTCGACATGACGGACCTGATCTGCGACGGAAAAATCTGTCCCGCGGTGGTGGGCAACACCTTCGTCTACAAAGACAACAACCACCTCACCCGGACCTACGTGGCTTCGATGGCCTCGGTCTTCGGCCAGCGTCTCCTGGAATCGACCGGCTGGAAGTAGCCGGCGCCGCCTTCGTGGGAAAGAACAGGGACCGGGTCGGCATCCGCCGGCCCGGTCCTTTGCTTTCCCCGGCCAGCAGCTTCCCCGGCCCGAAGCTTCCGCAGGCGCTGTTCAACCCCGCAGGCGCTGTTCAACCCCGCAGTCGCTGTGAGTTCCGCCGCAGCTTCCGCGCGGCGTCGCGCGGCAGGCGCTTTGTCACGAGCCGGTAGAAGAGCAGCACCGCCACCGCCGAGACCACTATCCCGACCAGGTTCAGGAGAAGCTGCAAGGCAGAGCCGGCGGCCTTCTGATACTCACCCAGCACGAGGGAAACCGCCACAAACCCTGCCGCCGGAACGGTGGTGACGGAGATGAACACTCCGATCAGGGCCGCCGAACGCCGGCTGATCACGGACAGCATGCCGGCGGTACCCGCGAGCAGGGCGACAATCAGCGAGTAGGGGCCCGGGTGGTAGATGAACTCCACGGCGGAACCGCGGTCCAGGGCGTCGGTGGGGAACAGTCCAAGGGGGACGGATAGCCAGGCAGTGAAGGCGGCGGCCAGCATTGCGACCGGGAACCCGACGCCGAGTGCCAGCGCCGCGCTGCGGCCCAGCCGCCACTGCCTGCGCACCAGCGCAACGGCCAGCGCGGCGAGCGGGCCGAACTCGGGCCCCACTGCCATGGCGCCGACGATTGCGATGGTGGAATCGGTGACGATGCCGATTGCGGCAAGCTGGGTGGCGAGGACCAGGAACGCCAGGTAGCTCCACGTCAGCCTGGAGTCCTCGCCGGTCTGCCGCGACACCTCATCCCAGATCATGGCGTCCGCGCCTTCGCCGGGCGCTTCGTCGACCGCCTGGTCCGCGCGGTCGGACAGCACGAGTTCGGGAGTGGTGACCGATATGGATCCCACGTCCTGGACGTTCAGGGCGTGCAGCTTCTCGATCAGGGCCTCAACGGATTCCCGTGCCATGAACACGAGAATGACGTCGCCCGGGGGCACCACCGCGGCGCCGGGGTGCAACGCCACCTCCGCGACGCCGAGCTCGCCGGAGCAGCACTCGACCACCGCCCCGGAGAGTTCTTCCGGGACACATATCCGCAACTGTACGATCACTGGCGGCCTCCTTCGACTCGTAACAGACTAGCTGCGCGGGCCCGCCGGGCTCAGGGAATCCCGGCCGGACGGCGCCCCGGAAATTGGAAAAGAAAATTACGTTTCGGTAACATTGATGCTTTGGAAGCCAGCCTGAGGGATCCCACGTGACGAACGAGCGAACCATAGCCAGCCCGCAGCACGCGGCCGCGGGTTCTCCCGCGAGCCGGAAAACGGACTACCGCCCGGAAGTGCAGGGCCTGCGTGCCCTCGCCGTCCTCATGGTGGTGACTTACCACGTGTGGCTGGGCCGCGTGTCCGGCGGCGTGGACATCTTCCTGCTCATCTCGGCCTTTTTGATGACCCTGAGCTTCGCCCGGAAGGTGGAGGGCGGTAAGCCGCTCCGGCTGCTCAGCCACTGGCTGCATTTGCTCAAGCGGCTGCTGCCCGCCGTCGTCGTGGTGGTGCTGGGCGTGCTGATCGGCACCTGGGCCATCCTGCCGGCAAGCCGCTGGCCGGACATCCTGGACCAGGCCTGGGCGTCCCTGCTGTACCGGCAGAACTGGCTGCTTGCCGACACCGCCGTGGACTACTACGCCCAGGACCACTCGGGGGCGAGCCCGCTGCAGCACTTCTGGTCCCTGTCCATCCAGGGACAGGTGTTCCTGCTGTGGCCGCTCATCTTCGCCGGGGCCGCCCTGCTGCACAGGGGACTGCGCTACGCGCTCCGCCGCTGGACCAGGCTGGATGAACGGCTGCTGAATTACCGCCTGCTCCTGGCCCTCGCCTTCGGCGCCATCTTCGCTGTGTCGCTGGCCTACTCGATCGAGCAGACCGCCAGCAACCAGGCCTACGCCTACTTCGACACCCGGGCGCGGCTCTGGGAATTCGCGCTGGGCTCGCTGCTGGCGCTGGCCCTGCCGTACCTGAAGCCCGGGAAGGTACTGCGTGTGGTGCTGGGCTGGGCGGGGCTGGCCGCGATGCTCTCCTGCGGGCTGCTGCTGACCGTGGACCGTTCCTTCCCCGGGTTCATCGCGCTCTGGCCCACCCTCGCTGCCGCTGCCATCATCGTGGCGGGCCGCAGCGGCAGCCGCTTCGGCGTGGACCGCTTCCTGACCTGGCGTCCGCTCGTCGCGCTCGGCGACAACTCCTATGCCCTCTACCTCTGGCACTGGCCCCTGCTGGTGCTGGCCCTTGCCGGCATGGGAATCACCGCGCCGGACCTGGGCCAGGGGCTCGCGATTGTCGCCGCCTCCGTGCTGCTGGCGGTGCTCACCACCCGGTTCGTCGAGAAGCCGCTCCGCGAGTGGCACTGGCCGCAGCGCCGTGCCTGGCGCACCGCCGTCGTCATCGCCGCCTGCGGCGCGGTACTGGCCGGTCCGGTCACCTTGTGGCAGAGCCACATCACCGCCGACGAAGCCGCAGCCGCGGCCCAACCGAAGGAACTGACTCCCGGCGCCGCTGCACTGGCCCCGGAGAACGCCGGCAAACCGACGCCGGATGCCAAGATCATCCCGGCGCCGGCCGCCATGAAGAACGAATGGGCCGACATCGACGGGCTCTGCACCGGCGCGAACGTCCCCAGCGACCCCCTCCTGCAGGGCTGCCTGCAAAACAGCCGGCCGGACAAGGTCACCAAGAAGATCGTGGTGCTTGGCGACTCCCATGCCCAGCAGTACATGGCCGCGCTCGGGCCCATTGCCAAGAGCCACGGCTGGGAAGTCGTGACCCTGCTCAAGGGCAACTGCCGCTTCGGCGGAGAGTCTCCCGAGCGGGACGCGGACTGCAACGCCTTCAACAAGGCTAGCTCCGACTATGTCCTGGCGCACAAGCCCGACGCCGTCTTCACGGTCGCTTCGCTGACGCACAAGGAAGCGCCGTTCGAAACCGAGGTGCCGCAGTACCTGGAGGGCATCAAGCCCTTCACCGACGCCGGCATCGAGGTGGTCGGTATCCGCGACAACCCGCGGTTCACCATCAACATGCCCGAATGCGTCCAGAAGAAGGGCCCCGACGCCGCCGAGTGCAACGTCCCGCTGCAGGAGTCCCTGGCGGCGTCCTCACCGCTGGACGACTACCGCGGCAAGGTCGCGCGCCTGCACCTGATGGACATGAGCGACTTCATCTGCGCCGACGGAACCTGCCCTGCCGTCGTCGGTAACGTGTACGTCTACAAGGACGACAACCACCTGACCAAGACCTACGTCCAAAGCATGATCCCGATGTTCGAAAAGCGGCTGCTGGCCACCACCGGCTGGAAGTGACGCCTGTGGCTCCGCGCGCCGGATGCCGTTGCTCACATTCGCGCCCCGGAATATGGGGATTGCCGCCAAGGTTCTACTATTTACACAACACTTCTGCACAGGCCATGCCCGTAATGACGGGCTGGTCATCTGCTGCAACCCCTACCCGTGAACCCAGAAACCCAAGGTAAGAGGCGCACTCATGACCCAGCCCGAACACGACCCTTTCGGCTTCGTTGGCCTGACCTACGACGACGTCCTGCTCCTGCCCGGACACACCAACGTCATCCCCTCCGAGGCTGATACCTCCTCGCGGATCTCCAAGCGCATCACGGTGAACACGCCGCTGCTGTCCGCCGCGATGGACACCGTCACCGAGTCGCGGATGGCCATCGCCATGGCCCGCCAGGGCGGCCTCGGCGTCGTACACCGGAACCTTTCGATCGCCGACCAGGCCGACCAGGTGGACCGGGTCAAGCGCAGCGAGTCCGGCATGATCACCAACCCCCTCACCATCGGCCCCGAGGCCACGCTGGCCGAGCTGGACGAGATCTGCTCGCACTACCGGGTGTCCGGCCTGCCCGTCGTGGACGAGGGCATGCGGCTGCTGGGTATCGTCACCAACCGCGACACCCGCTTCGTGCCCGAAACAGACTTCCCGATCCGGCTGGTCAGCGATGTCATGACCAAGATGCCGCTGGTCACCGGCCACGTCGGCATCAGCCGTGAGGAAGCCTCGCACAAGCTCGCGACCAACAAGATCGAAAAGCTGCCGCTCGTCGACGAGCAGGGCCGGCTGAAGGGCCTCATCACCACCAAGGACTTCACGAAGGCCGAGCAGTACCCGCTGGCCACCAAGGACGATGAGGGCCGGCTGCGCGTCGGTGCCGCCATCGGGTTCTTCGGCGACGGCTGGGAGCGCGCCATGGCGCTGATCGACGCCGGCGTGGACGCCCTCTTCGTAGACACCGCCAACGGCCACTCGCAGGGCGTCCTGGACATGATCCGCCGGCTCAAGTCCGACCCGGTGGCCGCGCACGTGGACATCATCGGCGGCCAGGCCGCCACCCGTGAAGGCGCGCAGGCCCTGATCGACGCCGGTGCCGACGGCATCAAAGTCGGCGTCGGCCCCGGATCCATCTGCACCACCCGCGTGGTGGCCGGCGTCGGCGTCCCGCAGATTACCGCGATCTACGAATCCGCCAAGGCAGCCATCCCGGCCGGCGTGCCGCTGATCGCCGACGGCGGCCTGCAGTACTCCGGCGACATCGGCAAGGCCCTCGTCGCCGGCGCCGACACGGTCATGCTCGGTTCCCTGCTGGCCGGCTGCGATGAGTCCCCGGGCGACCTGATCTTCGTCAACGGCAAGCAGTTCAAGCTATACCGGGGGATGGGCTCGCTGGGCGCCATGCAGACCCGCGGCAAGAACACCTCCTACTCCAAGGACCGCTACTTCCAGGCCGACGTCTCCGGCGACGACAAGCTCATCCCGGAAGGCATCGAGGGCCGTGTCGCCTACCGCGGCCCGCTCTCCTCGGTGGCCTACCAGCTCGTCGGCGGCCTCCGCCAGACCATGTTCTACACCGGCGCCCCGACCGTGGCCGAGCTCAAGGCCCGCGGCAAGTTTGTCCGGATCACGCCGGCCGGCCTGAAGGAATCCCACCCGCACGACATCCAGATGACGGTGGAAGCGCCGAACTACGGCTCGCGCTAGTCCCCGCCCCTCGGGCCCACCCGGCATCATATATACACGCAGGCCATGGGGAACTCTCCCCATGGCCTGCGTGTGTTTGTGCACGGTAGCCTCGAGCGTGACCGGCGGCCAGGGGTTCCCTGATCCGCGGCGGTAGCCGAGGACAACAGGGGGATTGCACGTGGCTGATGGATTCCAGGGGGCGGATCCCTCCCAGCTCAGGCGGCTAGGCGCGCAGATGGGTTCCTCAGGCCGGCTACTGATGGCGCAGTTGGGTTCACTGGGACCCGGGGTTGCGCAAACTTCTTGGCCGGGACCGGACGCTGACAGGTTCCGGCAGGAATGGGAATCCGGGCACAGCCGGGCATTGCGTCAGGCGGCCGCGTTCCTGGCTGCCGCGGCGGAGGAACTGCTCCGCAACGCCGCGGAGCAGGAACAGGCCAGCCAGGCCGGCGGAGCCAACCAGGCCGGCGGAGCCCGCGCGGCCGGGACGGCGGCCGTTGGTCTTTCGGTGGCCACGCCGGTCCCTCAGCCCACTGACCTCCAGGGTAAGACTCCGGCCCAGCTTCGGTCCTGGTGGGACGGGCTCACCGCGGAACAGCGGACGGCCTTCATCGCCCAGCATCCGAACCTCGCCGGGAACACCAATGGCATCCCGTTCGAGGACCGCGTCCGCGCCAACGCCATCAACGCCCAGCACCGCATTGACTGGCTCCGCAACTCCGATCCGGAACCCAAATTCAATCCGCTGATCATGGCCGCCGGGTATCCGCAGATGTACGCGAAACAGCACGAGGCGTGGGCCGCGCGGCAGGAGGGAAAGGACTACTTGCAGAAAGTGGTCGACGGGAAGGTCAAACTCGTGGCCTACGACACGGCGCGCAG
The DNA here is from genome assembly GCF_056398965.1 of Arthrobacter sp. 01T414. Lineage (NCBI taxonomy): Bacteria > Bacillati > Actinomycetota > Actinomycetes > Micrococcales > Micrococcaceae > Arthrobacter > Arthrobacter sp. 01T414. Next base: position 757,300 of record NZ_JBFTQK010000001.1, read on the forward strand.
TGCGATCGTGGAGATGGTCGGCGACTACGAAGCCGACACCACGACCGTCGTCACGTATGTGCCTGGAACCCGGACCAACGAGCAGTCCTTTTACGTCGGCCGCCCGCAATCGGTCCCGCAGTGGCTGGTGGGCTCGGACCCCTCACAGGGCACGGTCGCCTTCGTCTACAAAGGAACCGAGTTCCCCGACGGCGGATTTGCGGAGGCCTTCTTCGATGAAGCCAAGAGCGATGACTTCGTGGCCGCGACGGCCCCGGTGTTGCGGGACTTCCAGGCCGCCGTCGAGCTGGAAAAGCCGTCCGGGGCGCAGACAGTTGCCATCGGCCATAGCTGGGGCCTGCGGAACGTCACCGGCTCCGAAGTCGCCGGCGCCCACTTTGACAAGGTCATCGCCCTTTCCGGGGCCGCCATGCCGCCAGGCTGGACCGCCGATCCCGGCACCCAGTACTCCAGCTACACCTACCCTGACATCCTGTTGACCGCGGAGCGCAGCGGGGTCGTGGGAGACAATTACCCCATGAAGGAGCCCGCCTTTGAAAAGCATGTGTACGCCCCGCCCGGAGGCACCGGCTGGCAGGAGGCCTACAGCAGCGATAACCACAGCCTCATCGCGACGACGGATCCGTTCAACGGTCCGGCCCTGGCAGACATCCGCAGGGAGATCCGTGCGCGGTAGGGGCGGGTCGAACGATCGGGCAGGTAGCTGGTTCGGGCCGCTGGCCGTCAGCCTGTGCCTTGGCCTGTCAGCCTGCGGATCAGGATCCGCACCACAAGAGAGTCAAACGATGAAACCCATGACGCTGGAAACCGCCAAATCCAAGCTCTTGGCCGTGCAGCACGAGATTATCGGGATGGTCCCGGCCGAAGCGTCCGTTTCGGTTTTCGAGAATGACACCTCCAGCCTGATGCCCTGCAGCGGCGAGCAGAAGAAGTGGGCGGGGACCGGCCAGGTCGAGCTGCGCCCGGGCCTGGACCGCGCAAAGTTCCTGGACAAGGTCCGGGATTCAGTCTCCGTCCGCTCCGGCTGGTCGGCGACGGAAGGGAAGGACAACGACGGGAACCGCCGTGTGCAGCTGCGCCACGAAGACGGGACCCAGCTGCTGGTGTCTTTTTGGGACGGCCCGGAGAGCCTGCAGATCGACAGCTTCAGCGCCTGTTTCGAGTTCCCGGAGTACCAGTACGGGCAGAAATACTAGAGGGCCTGCGCGGCTGGACGTCCGTTGCGCGCACGGCCCCGCCCCGCAACTAGGCTGAAGCTATGTCCGAACTCCTGCCCGCGCGCGAGCCCAAGCGGAAACTGGCGCTGCGGCCCTACGCCCGGGCCGTGGCGCAGGTGCTGCGGGTCAGCTTCCAGGCCTCGCCTGCCGCCGTCGTGATGAAAGTGGTGGGCTCGTTGATCTCGGCGCTGCTGCCGCTGGTCACCACCTACTTCGCCGCGCTGACCACGACGGCGCTCGCGGCAGCGTATGCAGGAAATGCGGCCGCCGGGCAGCAAGCCATCGTCTACGTCATCATCACCGCGGCGCTCGGCCTGTTCTGGGGAGCCTTCAGCAGCGTGGACCGCTACATCCAGCAACTCATGAGCTTCCGGGTCGGCGCGATCGTGGGGGACCTGATGTACGAACGGTTCCTCGCCCTCGACTTCTGGCGCTACGACGACAAGGAGACGGTGGACCTGTACGACAGGGCGAAGCGCTTCTCCGATTCCTACGCCCGCGTCCTGGACCGGATCGCCGCGATCTTCACCCAGTTGGTCTCGGTGATCCTGGCCATCGGCGCGCTGCTGCTGGTCAGCTGGTGGATCGCCGTGATCGTCCTGGTGGCGATCGTGCCCAGCGTCTACCTGCAGTTCAAACTGTCCCGCGAACAGATTGCGCACTGGAACACCCAGGTTGACTCGCGCCGGCAGCGGCGGATGATCGAAACGAACCTGCTGCGCCCGCAACATATCGCCGAAATGCGGCTGTACGGGATCGTTGGTTACCTGATGGGGCTCCGGTCCCGGCTCCGGGATGCGGACGAAAAGCGCCGGCTCGACTTCCAGAAGCGCTACATCCCCAAACAGCTCGCCGCCGACGCCCTGCAGTACGGCGCCGAAGTGGTCTCGCTGATCTGGGTGGTGGGACAGATCATCGCCAGGGCGCAGCCGGTGGGGCAGTTCCTCTACGTCCAGCAGATTGTCAGCCGGGCCCTGTCCACGGCCAACAACCTGGTCTCATCCCTCAGTTCCATCGACGAGGACCTCGCCAACCTCAAGGACTACGAGCTGTTCATGGCGCTGCCGGTCCACTCCGAGCACGCCCCGCCCCTGCTTCAGGCGCCCCGGACCGTGGAACTGCGCGACATCCGCTTCACCTACACCGGCAGCGAGTTGGAAGTCATCAAAGGCATTTCGCTGACCATCCGGCAGGGCCAGCACATCGCCATCGTGGGGGAGAACGGGGCGGGCAAGTCCACCCTGATCAGGATCCTCGCCGGGCTCTACCGACCGGACTCCGGGCAGGTACTGCTCGACGGCGTCGACCTCGCCGCTGTCGACGTGAAGTCCTGGCACCGCCACCTGGCGGTGCTCAGCCAGGAGTTCCTCAAGTACGAGTTCGCCACGGCGGCGGAAAACATTATCTTCGGCGACGTCGATGCGCCGCGCGACGACGAGCGGATCCGCCGGGCCGCTGCCGATGCAGAGGCCCTTGAGTTCATCAACAAGCTGCCCAACGGGCTGGACAACCACGTCAGCAACTGGATGGAGGATCCCCGCGGGCGGAAGGGCAGCGGCCTGTCCGGCGGGCAGTGGCAGCGGCTGGCGATGGCCCGGAACTTCTACCGGGATGCGTCCTTCATGGTGATGGACGAACCGACGTCGGCGATTGACGCCCTGGCCGAGCACCGGATCTTCACCCGGCTCTTCGCCGACCGCAGCAGCACCATCATCGCCATCAGCCACCGGCTCGCGACGATCGAGAAGGCGGACATCGTCTACATGCTCGAAGACGGCAGAATCGTGGAACAGGGCACGCACAAGGAACTGGTGGCGTTGCGCGGGCGTTACTTCCGGATGTTCGAGTCGCAGCTCAGTGTGGACGAGGCCGAGGGCGTCTGAGCCGCGGCGCGTGCGCCGGCTGATTGCGGGCGCCGAAGGACCGGACGCGGCTCAGTCCCCGGAAACGATCGTGGTGCGGACCGTCGCAACCGAAGGCCGGGCCGGGACGCTGCTGAAACCGAACGTCACGGCCGGCCTGATCGGCACCAGGGGGCCTTGGTCTGCGCCGTCCCAGCGGACCCGGGCCCCGGTGATCCGGTGAAGATCGGTCACACCGTAGTACTCCCTCCGGCCGTTCCCGGCGGTGCCGGACGTCCGGGCACCCGGGCTGAGCAGGGTCGCCACCGGATTGATGGTCCGCAGCCAAGCCGGGTGGACAGCCAGCCGGCGGGGGACCGCCCGGAGGCCGAAACCCACCGCCGCCCTGGGGCCAACGCTTGCCTCGATGCTCAGCGGGCCGGCCGCGACCGACAGCCGGCGGCCGTCCAGGCCTGCGGCAACGTCCACGATCCGCACCTCGTCGAAGCTGTACGTGGCGGCAATGAAGTTCGCTACGTCGTCGGAGGGGGCCAGCAGCAGCCGTTGCCCGGTGTCCGTCTGGACCATGACGTCCGCGAAGGCCCCCAAGGGGGAGTCCCGCCAGATACCGACGACGGCCCGGAGACCGGAGGCGGCACCGATCCCGGCTATGTGTCCGTCAAAGATCCAGCGCTCAGCCATGGAGCCACTGTAGTCAACCCGCCGGGCGGACATGTCCTCCCCAGGCCGCGGCCAGTGGACATAATGCCGATATGCCCGTCCCCGCGCACAAAGAATGGGCATGTCCTCCCGGCGAGGGAGGGCATGCCCATTCTGTGCGGCGGACCAGAACCTAGGAGGTGGTCACCGAGGTGTCGTCAAGGTAGAAGTACGTGGCAAGGGAGGAATCTTCCACGCCGAGGAAACGCAGGGTGACGGACTTGCCCTTGAACGCGGACAGGTCCAGCGTCTTCAGGACGTACCCTGTGGACTGGTTCAGGTTCGAGTAGGTGGCCAGGGTCGTGGTCACCCCGCCGCTGATGACCTGGACCTTCAGGGTGTCGTACGCGGAGCCGGTGGTTGTCTCGTCCGTAAGCGTCTTCAGGTAGAAGGACAGCGAGGAGCCGCTGACCGAAGACGGGATGGAAAAGGCCTGGTCCAGGGTGTACGAGGTTGACTTGCCCCAGCCGTTCAGCCCCGCGAAGCCGCTGCCGCTGCGGGCAGCGGTGCCGGTTTCGAAGGTGTCCGTCTGGTTGGAGGTCCAGGACGCCGAGCCGCTTTCAAAGCCGGGGTTCAGCAGCAGGTTGCCCGACGGCGGTGGCGGAGTGCTTCCGCCGAGCAGGCCCATCGTGGCGGTGGCGTCGGAGAGACCCGCGCCGCAGCCCTTGGTGCAGCCGCCGGGCATGGCCCGGGTGCCCTGCCGGAGCGTGGACTCCACCTGGGCCGGCGTGAGTGAAGGTGACTTGGACTTCATCAGGGCGACGAGTCCGGCCACGTGCGGGGTCGCCATCGAGGTGCCCTGGTAGTAGGCGTAGCCGGCCGCTGCCGGCGTCGTTGTTCCGGTGTTGAGCGTGGAGAGGATGCCGCCGCCGCTGACGCTGGTGTCGCCGCCCGGGGCGGTGAGGTCAACGGTGGCGCCGTAGTTGGAGTAGTACGAGAGGGAACCGCTAGGGTTGCTGGCGGCCACGGTCACCACCGAGTTGCAGTTGGCCGGACGGAAGCCGGAGGCATCCTGGTTGCTGTTGCCCGCGGCCACCACGACGGTGGTGCCCCTGGACACGGCGGAGTCGATGGCGGCCTGGTAGGTGGTGCCGCAGGCCCCGGAACCGCCCAGGCTCATGTTGATGACCTTGGCCGGATTGGCGTTGGCGGGGATTCCGGAAACGGTGCCGCCGGAAGCCCAGATGATGGCGTCCGCGATGTCGGAGAGCGAGCCGCCGCACTTGGCCAGCACCCGGACGGGCAGGACCTTGGCGTTGGGAGCGACTCCGGCGACGCCGGCGGCGTTGCCCGTCACGGCGGCGATGGTGCCGGAGACGTGCGTGCCGTGCCAGGAGGAGTTCCCTGCCGTGGTCTGCCCGCATTCGCCGGCCGCGTACCAGTCACCCTGGTCCTGCGGGTTGGAATCGCGGCCGTTTCCGTCGCGCGCGGCAGTGGCATCCGACACGAAGTCGTAGCCCGGCAGCACGTTGGCGTCGAGGTCCGGGTGCGCCGTGATGCCGGTGTCGATCACGGCCACGGTGGATCCGGACCCGGTGGAGACATCCCAGGCGCCGGGGATCCGCATGCCRTTGGTGCCGGTGAAGTCCCACTGTTCCCCGTAGCGGGTGTCGTTCGGGGTCAGCACGGCCGTCATGCGGGCGTCGGGCTCGACGGCGTTGACGGCTCCAGAAGCGACGATGGCGTCCATGAAGTCCGTGGCGGCCTGGTCGGACAAGGCCTTGTCGGAGGAGATCAGGGTTGCGCCGGTGGCCAGGGCGCGAAGTTCCCGCACGCTCACCCCTTGCTGCTTCGCGGCCTTACCCCAGGCGTTCGCCCGGCCGTTGGGGGTGGCGTTGCCCGGCGTCTTCTTGAAGCTGACGATGAACTGCGTGTACGCCTCGCCGGCGTTGACGTCCGGCGCCGGTGCGGTCTCCGAGGCGACCGGGCCCGTGACGGGGGCCGCGAGCACCGGGGAGACGGCGAGGGTCATGGTGCCAACGACGGCCGCCAGCGAGAGGGCCAGGACGCGCGAGGTCCTGCGTGATGCACTTCCCATGGGTTCTGCTTTCTATAACCGGGCATTGCGGAATGCCCGGAACTGGGTGGGGAGGCCGCCGGGCGAAATCCCCGGGCGGCCGAAAGTAAACGTAAGGGCATTTTCACGATTTGTAAACTATTGACAAAATCGGTCAAGTCAGTGTGAGCTATCGATTATTTCGGAGTGCTTCGCGGCGTCGAACGGGGCCTGCCGGCGAGGGCTGCCGCGCTCCGACCGGCGGGGCAGCCCGGGCCGATGCCGGGTCCCGGGCCGGGTCAAGTAAAGTGGGGACGTGACTTACGAGATTGAGATCGGCCGTGGCAAGCGTGGGCGTCGTGCCTACTCCCTGGATGACATTGCGATCATCCCCAACCGACGTACGCGTGATCCCAAAGACGTCTCCGTCTCCTGGCAGATCGATGCCTACAAGTTCGACATGCCAGTCATTGCCGCGCCGATGGACTCCGCGATGTCCCCGGAAACCGTCATTGCGCTCGGCCGGCTCGGTGGCCTCGGCGTCCTTGACCTGGAGGGCCTCTGGACCCGCTACGAGGATCCGCAGCCGGTCCTGGACCAGATCGCAGCGCTCCAGAACGAGACGAACAGCCCCGCCGTCACACGCCGCATGCAGGAGCTCTACCAGGCTCCGATCCAGCCCGAACTGATCACCTCGCGGCTGGCCGAGATCCGCGCCGCAGGGGTAACCGTGGCCGGCTCGCTGACGCCGCAGCGCACCCAGGAGCACTACAAGACCGTCGTCGCCGCCGGCGTGGACATCTTCGTCATCCGCGGCACCACCGTCTCGGCCGAGCACGTCTCCAAGGACCACGAGCCGCTGAACCTCAAGCAGTTCATCTACGAACTCGACGTCCCGGTCATCGTGGGCGGCGCGGCCGGCTACACCCCGGCCCTGCACCTCATGCGCACCGGAGCCGCCGGCGTGCTGGTCGGGTTCGGCGGGGGAGCCACCACCACCACCCGCCGCGCGCTGGGCATCCACTCGCCGATGGCCTCCGCCATCTCCGACGTCGCCGCCGCCCGCCGGGACTACATGGACGAATCCGGCGGACGCTACGTGCACGTCATCGCCGACGGCGGTATGGGCACCTCGGGCGACGTCGTCAAGGCCATCGCCATGGGCGCCGACGCCGTCATGCTCGGCAGCGCCCTGGCCCGCGCCGAAGAGGCCCCCGGCAAGGGCTGGCACTGGGGCCAGGAAGCCCACCACCTCGAACTTCCGCGCGGCGACAGGGTCAATGTCGGCACCGTCGGACCGCTCCAGGAAGTCCTTTTCGGACCCGGCCACCACACCGACGGGACCTCGAACCTGATCGGCGCGCTGCGCCGCTCAATGGCGACCACCGGCTACTCGGACCTGAAGGAATTCCAGCGCGTCGACGTCGTCGTCTCGCCCTACGCCGGCAACTGAGCCCTGCGCCGGCGGGGCCACAGCCTTTCGCCGGCGCAGCTAAAGCCCTGCCCATCCGGAGAACTTGGAAGTAGTGTGGTGCACTACGAGGTTTGATCCGGATGGAGGCGTGAGATGAACAGTTTTCCCGGTGGTGCTCCCTTGGCAGGCGGCGCGCTCGGGCCCGCGGAACGCGAAGCGTCCCTCGCGGTGCTCAAAGCCAGCACCGAGCCCGGCAAGGAACTCGACATCCTGATCGTGGGCGGCGGCATCGTCGGTGCCGGAGCCGCCCTGGATGCCGTGACCCGCGGCCTCAGCGTGGGCATCGTGGAGGCCAACGACTGGGCAGCGGGAACCTCGTCGCGGTCCTCGAAGCTCATTCACGGCGGCCTGCGGTACCTGGAGATGCTCGACTTCGCGCTGGTCAAGGAGGCCCTGCACGAGCGCGGCCTGATCCTCTCCGTTCTCGCCCCCCACCTTGCCCGGCCGGTCCCGTTCCTCTACCCGCTCACCAAGCGCTTCGTGGAACGGCCCTACGTCGGCTCCGGCATCATCCTCTACGACGCCATGTCCATCACCGGCGGCCACAGCCGCGGCGTCCCGTTCCACAAGCACCTGAGCAGGCGCGGCACGCTGCGGGCGGCGCCCAGCCTCAAGGACGACGCGTTCGTGGGCTCCATCCGCTACTACGACGGCCAGGTCGACGACGCGAAATACGTCGCCAACCTCGTCCGCACCGCCGCCTACTACGGGGCGCACGCGGTGAACCAGATGGCCGTGGTGGACTTCCTGCGCGAGGGCGAACGGGTGGTGGGCGCCAAGGTCGTCAACCATGAGGACGGCTCCAGCTTCAACATCCGGGCCAAGCAGGTCATCAACGCCACCGGCGTCTGGACGGACGAAACCCAGGCCATGGTCACCGACCGCGGCCAGCTCAAGGTGCGGGCCTCCAAGGGAATCCACCTGGTGGTGCCGAGGGACCGTTTCCAGTCCACGGTGGGTCTGATCCTGCGGACCGAGAAGTCCGTGCTGTTCGTCATTCCCTGGGGCCGGCACTGGATCATCGGCACCACGGACACCGACTGGCACCTGGACAAGGCGCACCCGGCGGCGTCCAGCAAGGACATCGACTACATCCTCGAACACGTCAACAAGGTCCTCAAACGGCCGCTGACCCGCGAGGACGTCGAAGGCGTCTACGCGGGACTGCGCCCGCTGCTGGCCGGGGAGAACGACTCGACGGCCAAGCTGTCCCGCGAACATGTCGTGGCCCACCCGGTGCCGGGCCTTGTCGTCGTGGCCGGCGGCAAGTGGACCACCTACCGGGTCATGGCCAAGGACGCCGTGGACGAGGCAACCCGCAGCATGGACGAACGCGTCCCGCCGTCGTGCACCGAATCCATCCCGCTGCTGGGCGCCAGCGGCTTCAAGGCCGCCTGGAACAAGCGCAACCGGATGGCCGAGGAGACCGGCGTCCATGTGGCGCGGATCGAGCACCTGCTCAACCGCTACGGCTCGATGGCTCCGGAGGTGCTGGCGCTGATCGGAGAGAACCCCGAACTGGCCGAGCCGCTGCCCGGCGCCGACGATTACCTCGCGGCCGAGGCTGTGTACGCCGCCAGGTTCGAGGGTGCCCGCCATGTCCAGGATGTGCTGACCCGCCGGACCCGGATCTCGATCGAGGCGTGGGACCGCGGTGTGTCCGCCGCGCCGGTAGTCGCTAAACTGATCGGTGAGGTTCTCGGCTGGAGCGATGCGCAGCGCGAGAGCGAGATCAAGCACTACCTGGCACGGGTCGACGCGGAACGGTTGAGCCAGGAGCAGCCGGACGACGAATCCGCCGACGCCGCGCGAATGGGCGTCGAGGACATCGTCCCGCTGCGCTGACCGGGGACGCCGCAAGGCGCACCACCAGTCGGCGTGCACCGACGCCACTTCGAAGGGACACCTCTTGGCGGAACCACTGGACAGGTACGATGCCGACCTCACCACGCCGCAGATGGTGATCCTGGAGCTCGATGCGAAGGACAAGTTCGACGCCGCCGCCCAGCTCGCGCAGCGGATGTATGACGCCGGCCGGATCTCCGACCTGGAGGGATTCCTCGGCCACGTCAACGCCCGCGAACACCAGTTGGCCACCGGGCTTCCCGGCGGCGTCGGCCTGCCCCACGCCCGCAGCGAGTACGTTTCCCGCACCTCCATCGCCGTGGGGATCACCAAGTACGGCAAGGCCCTGGACTTTGGCGCGGCCGACGGCCCGGCCACCGTTGTCCTGCTGATCGCGACGCCGGCAAGTTCCTTCTCCGACCACTTGGAAGTGCTGGCCACGCTGGCACGTTCGCTGTCCAAGGAGTCCTTCCGGGAGTCGCTGCGCCGGGCCTATGATCCCGAGGTCATCTCGGAACTGATCAATTCGTCCCTGGTGTTCTTCGACCACTAGAGATTGGGGCAGGCCCTTTCGTGTCGACTCCGTCGCCACGTAGGGACCTGAACCCGGGCCGCCCCGTTTCGTTGTTCTACACGCGGACGAAGTACGGTTAAGGGGTGTTGAAAACCGCCCTCAAACCCCGCTGGATCGCAGGCCTCGTGCTGGCGATCGTGATTTCCGGGGTCTTTGTGCTGCTGAGCCAGTGGCAGTTTGGCCGCTCCACGCGGGCCGAGGCGCCGGTTTCCACGGGGACCGAGGACGCCCGCCCGCTGACCGCGGTGCTGAAGCCGGGCCAGTTCTTCCCGGGCACGGCGTCCGACCAGGTGGTCAACGCCACCGGCAGCTATGACCCGCGGAAGCAAGTCCTGGTGCCGGGCCGGATCCACGACGGGGCCAAGGGCTTCTGGATCGTCTCCGCCTTCGCGGTGCAGGGCGCCCCCGCCCTGTCCGGCGCCGGTGCCTCGCCGCAGACCTGGATTCCGGTGGCACGGGGCTGGGTCGCCGACCCGGCGGATGCCACGGTACCGCCGTCGGGCACCATCGAACTCACCGGCCGGTTGATTCCTTCGGAGGCGCCGCTGCCCAACACCGACGCCGGCCCCGGGCGTGCCACCGCAGTCTCCGTTGCGGAACTCATCAACCTCTGGGACGTCAGCAGCTACCCCGGGTTCGTGGCCGCCAGCGCCGAGCGCTCCGGGGGCGCCGACGTGGCCGCCGCCGGCGCCGTCAAACCGCTCAACATTGGTCCGCAGCCGCCGGCGCAGACCGTGAACTGGCTCAACCTCTTCTACGCCGCTGAGTGGGTGGTCTTCGCCGGCTTCGCCCTGTTCATCTGGTGGCGGCTGGTCAAGGACGACTATCGCCGCGGCCTCGAAGACGCCCAGGATGAAGCGGCCGCCCGGCTCGCTGCCTCGGGCGGCCCCGAGGGCGCTGCTTCCCCCGAAGATTCCCCCGAATCCGACCCAACCAATCCGAGAGTGCAATCATGATCGAGCCCCAGCCGGCCATCCAGCCGCAGCAGTCCAACGGAACGGGTAACGCCAACGGCAAGAAGCGCCGCTTCGGCGGCACCGAGGCGCAGATCCGCTCCGCCCTGAAGTTCTACAAGGTCCTCGCCTACCTGACGGGCTCCATGCTTCTCCTGCTCTGCGCGGAGCTGATCGCGCGCTACGTCTTCGGCCAGTATCTTTTCGCCGGCGGCACCAACGCCGTCACCGGACAGCCGTTCGGCTTCGGGTTCGCCGACGCCGATCCGGCCGGAGTGATAAACGGAGTGAACCTGTCCGTGACGGTGCTGATCGTGCACGGCTGGATGTACGTCGTCTACCTGATGTCCAATTTCCGGCTCTGGTCGCTCATGCGCTGGCCCTTTGCCAAGCTCATCATCCTGGCGCTGGGCGGCGTCGTGCCGTTCCTGTCGTTCTTCGTGGAGAAGAAGTTCCACGCCGAGGTGGAGGCCGAACTGGCCGCCAACCCGCAGGCTCCGCAGCGCTACTGAGCCGGCCCCTGACTGGCCCCTGAACCGGGGAATTACCCTGTGAGTTCGCTTACCCGGGGCTTCTCAATGTGCGGGGGACCGGGGGTGCAAAGTAGGCTAGGACAGTGACCACTTCCACTGCATCCCAGACGTCCCAAAGGCCTGTCCTGGTTGTTGACTACGGTGCCCAGTACGCGCAGCTGATTGCCCGCCGCGTCCGGGAAGCGAATGTGTATTCGGAAGTCGTTCCGCATACCTACAGCACCGAGCAGCTGCTGGCCAAGAACCCGGCCGCCATCATCCTCTCCGGCGGCCCCGCCAGCGTCTACGCCGAAGGTGCCCCGAGCGTGGGCGCCGACCTGTTCGAGGCAGGTGTGCCGGTGTTCGGCATCTGCTACGGCTTCCAGGCCATGGCCAACGCCCTGGGCGGCAAGGTGGCCCGGACCGGCCTGCGCGAATACGGCGCCACCGAGACCACCACCATTGGCGAAGGCCGCTCCATCCTGGAGGGCATGCCGCAGCACCAGAGCACCTGGATGAGCCACGGCGACTCCGTCCACGAAGCCCCGGAGGGCTTTGAGGTCCTCGCGACAACGGCGGGCGCCGACGTCGCCGCCTTCGCGAACGAAGAGAAGTGCCTGTACGGCGTGCAGTGGCACCCCGAGGTGAAGCACTCCGCCTACGGCCAGCAGGTTCTCGAGAACTTCCTCTTCAAGGGCGCCAAGCTGGAACCGAACTGGACCACGGGCAACATCCTCGAGGAACAGGTCGCCCGGATCCGCGAGCAGATCGGTGACTCCCGGGTCATCTGCGGCCTCTCCGGCGGCGTTGACTCCGCCGTCGCCGCAGCCCTGGTGCAGCGTGCCGTCGGCGACCAGCTGACCTGCGTCTTCGTGGACCACGGACTGCTGCGCGAGGGCGAAGCCGAGCAGGTTGAACGCGACTTCGTGGCCGCCACCGGCGTTAAGCTTTACGTCGCCAACGAGCAGGAGCGCTTCCAGGCCGCGCTGGCCGGCGTCAGCGACCCGGAAACCAAGCGCAAAATCATCGGCCGCGAATTCATCCGCGCCTTCGAAGAAGCCGAACTGGCCATCATCGCCGAGGCCGCCGCACACGGCGAAAAGATCAAGTTCCTCGTCCAGGGCACCCTGTACCCGGACGTCGTCGAATCCGGCGGCGGCGAGGGAGCTGCGAACATCAAGAGCCACCACAACGTGGGCGGCCTGCCGGAAGACCTTCAGTTCGAGCTCGTGGAACCGCTGCGTGCCCTGTTCAAGGACGAGGTGCGCGCCGTCGGTGCCCAGCTTGGCCTGCCGCAGGAAATCGTGGGCCGGCAGCCCTTCCCGGGCCCCGGGCTCGGCATCCGGATCGTTGGCGAGGTGACCAAGGAGCGGCTCGACCTGCTGCGCAAGGCCGACGCCATCGCCCGCGCCGAGTTGACCGCGGCCGGCCTCGACAATGAGGTCTGGCAGATGCCCGTGGTGCTGCTGGCGGACGTCCGCAGCGTCGGGGTGCAGGGCGACGGCCGCACCTATGGCCACCCGATCGTGTTGCGTCCGGTGTCCTCCGAGGACGCGATGACGGCGGACTGGTCGCGGCTGCCCTACGAGCTGCTCGCCCGGATCTCCAACCGGATCACCAATGAGGTGGACGGCGTCAACCGCGTGGTGCTGGACGTCACCAGCAAGCCGCCGGGAACCATCGAATGGGAATAGCGTTGTGAATGGCCGGCCTCCTCGGAGGCCGGCCATTTTCTTTTGGCCAAGCGGCTTCGGCGAAGCAATTTGCCCACGAATTTGGTGTGTGCCAGTGTTGCGGCCCCGCACCAACGCCCGATTCGGGCTAACCTCGAAAACATGCCGGTATGGTCCAGGGCGTCCCGCGCGAACCCAGAAGCCGCGAACACAGAAACCGTGAGCACAGAAAAGAAGGCAGCAGTGTCAGTTGGTCAAGGCCACCCCGAGGGCTCCGAGGAGTTTAGGAAATGGCTGTCGGGTCTCAAACCCGTCACCGGAGCAGACACCATGCTGCGCTTTACGAAGACGCCTGAAGGCTCCATAGACCTGACCCACGCGCACCCTTCCGGCCTGGCCCAGCTGATGGCCGGGCGACGGACCCGCCTGTCGACCCTGATCCGCGACCGCCAGCAGTACGTCGTCGCCGCCCGCGCCTCACGCAACCTCCGTTCCAAGATCTTCGAGCTCGCCAACGACCGCGGCATCGACGCCGGCTACTTCTCGGCCGGCACCGTCGTCTGGACCTCCGCCGTCGGGGGCAAACCGCAGCGCGTCTCCGCGCCGGTCATGCTCACCGCCATCTCCCTCACCGTCCGCCCCGGCGAGGACGACTACGAACTGCAGCTCACTGAGCAGGCCCGGATCAACCCGGCCCTGGTCCGGCACCTGAAGACCATCCACGGCATTGTGTTCGACGTCAACGCCGTAACCCGGATGGCCTACAGCACGGCCCGATTCGACCCGCAGCCGGTGCTCGACCGCCTGGGCACCCTGATCCAGCCGATCCACGGCGCGGAAATCGAGCACAACCTGCTGGTCTCCACGTTCGCCGACCTCTCCGGCAACCTGGACGACCCGTGGATCAACCAGGCCAACCCGACCGTGGCGGCCCTCGGCCGCGCCGCTGCCGGCGCACCCGTCGACGTCCCCCCGCTGGAGGAGGGACGCTTCCCCAGCACGGATGAGCGCAGCCCCGCGGACGAACTCCTGCTGCTCGACGCCGACACGGACCAGCAGTACGTCGTGGACGCCGTCCGTGCCGGCGACTCACTCGTGGTCAGCAGCCCGCCGGGAACCGGCCAGACCCAGACGGCGATCAACACCATCGGTGCGCTGGTCGACGAAGGCAAGAGCGTCCTGGTCGTAGGCGACCGCCGCGCCAGCCTGGGCGAGGTCTCCGCCCAGCTGGAGGCGCTGGGGCTCGAGTCGCTGCTCGTGCAGCTCGCCGGCAACTCCACGCCCCTGATGCTCAAGGGTCAGCTGGTCCGCGCGATCGTCCGCAACGAAAAGTCGCTCGAACCGCAACTGGCGAACCTGCACTCCACCCTGACCGAGCACCGTCACGCCCTGATGGACCATGTCGCTTCCCTGCACAACGTCCGGGCGCGCTGGGGATGCTCGCCGTATGAGGCGATGCAGTCGCTCGCCGCGCTGACCGCCATTCACCCGGCGCCGGCCACCACTGTCCGGCTCAAGCGCAGCGTGCTGGACAGCATCCGGGACCGCGCCGAACTCGCGGGGCGGCTCAAGCGGGCCGCGGAGCTGGGCAGCTTCAGCCGGGCCTCCACCATGAGCCCGTGGCACGGCGCGCGGCTGCTGACGCGCAAGGAGACCCAGGAGGCGCAGCAGGTGGCCCGCTCCGTCGCGGAGAAGCTCCCGCAGTTGCGCGAACGGATGAACGGCGTCGCTGAACACGCCGAGATCCGCCTTGGCGAGACGTTCGCCGAGTGGGGGGACCAGATCGAGCTGCTGGTCGCCGTCCGGGAAAGCCTGGACAAGTTCACCCCCGACATTTTCGACCGGCCCGTCCATGATCTGATTTCGGCTACCGCCCCGTCCTCGTGGCGCCGCGAACGGAACATCGAAATGGCGTCCATGCAGCGCTCCCGCCTGCGGCGCGTCGCCAAGGAGTACGTCCGTCCGGGCGTGCACATCGCGGACCTCCACAGTTCGCTGGTGCTGGTCCAGGAGCAGCGGGCAAGCTGGTCCGGTTACGCCACCACCCAGCGCCACCCGGCCGTCCCATCCGGGCTGGCCGAGATCACGGCCCTGTACCGTGAGCTGGAGTCCGAGCTGAGCGAGCTGAGTGCGGCCGTGCGGCACACGGCTGCCGGCGGAGCCGTCCGGGAGACCCCGTACGAGGAACTGATGGAGCGCCTGGAACGCCTCGTCGCGGACACCGGCACGCTGGAGACCCTGCCTGAGCGGACCCTGCTCGTGGAGAACATGCGCGAGCACGGCCTGGGCGAACTGCTCGCGGACCTCGCCGAGCGCGAGGTGCCGGCGGAATCGGTGGCCGCGGAGCTTGAGCTGGCCTGGTGGCAGTCCGCCCTCGAAGCCATGATCAGCGGCGACGACTATCTTGCGATGTCCGACGGCGATGCCCTCCGCCAGCTCGAAGCGGAGTACCGCCTCGCGGACAACGCCCACATCGCCAGCGGTGCCGCCCGGCTGCGCTGGAAACTCGCGGAACGGTGGCGCGCCGCCCTCAGCGAGCACCCCCGGCAGGCCGACCTGCTGCGCAGCCTGCTGAAGGACGGACGGGTGACCCCCGCGGCGCTGACCGCGCAATCGCCGGAGCTCGTGCCCATGCTGGTGCCGGTCTGGTCCGTCAGCCCGTACCTCATGACCAGCCTGCTGCCGGCCGAACAGCGCTTCGACGCGGTGGTGATCCTGGATGCCGAGGCCACCTCGCTGCAGGCCGTGCTGCCCGCCGTCGCCCGCTCCCGGCAGGTCATTGCCTTTGGCGACGACAAGATCGCCAGCCCCCGCGGCTTCACCGTAGGGGTCGAGAGGCTCGCCGCCGGCGAAAACTCACACCAGCCCGTGGAGAGTGCGTACCAGGCACTCGCCGCGGTGCTGCCGGTCTGGAAACTGAGGACCGTCTACCGTGCCGTCGACGAGGACCTGGTCCGGCAGCTGAGCAAGGGATTCTACGACGGCGGACTCCGCAGGCTTCCGGAGGGGCAGTCAGCCACCGGGCTGGACCGGGCCCTGACGGTGGAGTACCTGCCGGACGGGACCGGCCTGCCGAGCGCCGACCACGACGGCGTCGAATCGGTGGTCGCCGAAGTGAACCGCGTGGTGGAACTGGTCTTCGAACACGCAAGGCTCCGCCCGCGCACTTCGCTGGCCGTTGTCACCGGCAGCCTGCGCCATGCCGCCCGGATTGGCGAGGCCATCCGGCGGCAGCTGCCCAACTACCCGCTGCTGGGGAGCTTCTTCACCGCCGGCGACGAATCGTTCCGGGTGGTGGACCTTGAACGGGCCCAGGGACTGGTCCGCGACCATGTCATCTTCTCGCCCGGTTACGGCCGCACCCCGCACGGGCGTGCGCTGCACAGCCTCGGCCCGCTGTCAGCCGAGGGCGGCCGCGCCAAGTTCGCACTCGCGATGACCCGGGCCCGGCGCTCACTGCACGTATTGAGCTGCTTCCGGCCTGAGGACCTGGACGTCACCCGCCTGAGCCACGGAGCGGTGGACTTCTACGAACTCCTGGACCGCGAAATCGCGGGCAACTCCGATCTGGGGAGCCCGGCGTCACGTGCCGCGGCCAGCGAGCAGGCCCTCGGCGCCGACCCGCTGGTGGCCGATCTCGGCGACCGGCTCCGTGCCCGCGGTGCGCGGGTCTGGCACCAGTACGACGGCGTCCTGGACATGGTTGCCGCTGCCGACCCGATGCACACCATCGGCCAGGACGACGCAGAGATTCCCCGCCCGGTTGCCATCGAGTCGGACGGCACCGAACGGTACCGGCGGATGACGGTGCGTGAGCGCAGCCGCCTCCGCCCGCAGCTGCTGGAGCGCATGGGCTGGCGGTACATGCCACTATGGACCATAGAGGTCTTCACCGATCCTTCCGCCTGCGCGGACCGGATCGGCGGCTACCTCGGACTGGAGAAGCCGGTGGCATCGAGCCGAACGCGCACCTCGCCCGGCTTTTCCGACGACATCGAGAACCTGAGCGTCGAAGACGTACAGGAAGCCTACGCCCCGGCCACCGCGGACCGGAGCTAGGCCGCGGCCGGTGCCGCTCAGCAGGGAACAGTTATTCGCAGCAAGGAGGCCGGCAGCATGAGCGCAGACGCCGAGAACGACAAGCACAAACAGCGTCACGGTGGTGACGCGAACCGGTCCGGCGACTCGGACGCAACCACCCCGGACGCGTCCGTGCCGAGCCAGGATGCAGGTTCCGGGAAGTCAAAGGGTCAGCCGGCATCCGGTGCCGCGGTATCCGGGGGAGTGCTGCCGAACAAGGCGGCCGAAGACGATCCGCGACGCTGGGGCGACCAGCCCGGCAGCTACGATCACGACGCCTGGCTCAAGGAACAGCGCCCACCACATTGGGGCTGACCGGCGCACCGGTGAGCCGGCGATCCTCCGCCTAGCCGGACCCGGCCCCGACCAGGACGAAGAACAGCTTGCCCTGGGTGGAGGATCCGGCGAGTTTCCGGGCCTGGTCCCGGTCCGCTGCCACCACCATCAGGCCGTCCGTCTCCCCGGCGTCGAGCCATGGGTCGGCACGTCCGCCCTGGGCGGAGGTCCACAGGACCGGAACCGCCGACGCGAGCACCCGGGGTGCTGCTGCCTTCCCGTAGCCGTCGCCGCTCGTCATGACGACATTGACCAGCTGGCCGGGGGAGACCAGCTGGATCGAGGCTGGGTCGGCCATGCGAAGGGGCACGGCCGCCGAACCCGGCGGGCTGCCGGCCAGCAGCCCCGGGCCAACAAGCTGGGTGTCGGAGAACAGCTGGCCTTTGCGCAGCGCCACGGCCAGCTGCTTTCCCTGCAGTGCTTCATGGCCAGGCGAGCCTGCGGGGACAACGCCGGGCGGAACCTGGACGGCGACGACGTCGGCCGCATCCAGGACCCGGCCGGCCGGGAGATCCCTTGCGGCGGCCCACGCCGGGACGGTCGCGTCCGGCGCAGGCGTTAGCTGGTGCACGGCGATGCTAGCGGCCAGGCACAGCAGGAGGGCTATGGCCAGCCGGCGGTGTCTGCCAGCCCAGCCGCGGAAGCGCCGCCGTGCCGGGTACTTGCGGCCGGCTCCGGGACGGAAGGGGCCGCGCCGGAGCCCTGGAGGTGCCGATTCTGAATGCGGCGTCGATTCGGAGAAAAGTGCGCGGCGGCTGCGGTGGGCCATGCCGCCACGCTACGTTGAGCCCGTCGGCAGGCATCAGCCCCGGGCGTCGCTATGTGGACAACCGCGGGCGTGCAGCCCGTCTGGTCCTAGCTGGCGGCGGCGGAAGCCGGGGCGGAACTCGCGGTGGCTGCCGGAGCGGGGGCGACGGCGCTGCCCTTGGAGTCCCGTGAGTCGGTCCGGTAGAAGCCGGAGCCCTTGAATACGACGCCGACGCTGTTGAACTTCTTCCGCAACGTACCCTGGCATTCCGGGCAGGTCGTCAGGGAGCTGTCCGTGAAGGACTGCACGGTCTCGAAGGCGTGGCTGCAGTCCTTGCAGGCATATGCATACGTGGGCACTGGGATTCCTCCTCTTGGACAAACGAGCAGGTCCCGGGCTGTCGAAGCGGCATCTCCGTCACCGGAACCGGTGAGCGAGGAAACCGCATTAGCAGTCGCAGGGCCTGAGTGCCAATTCTATCACCCGCCGGCTGCCGCTAGGAAAGCGCGGACAGCGGGACCAGCCCGCCGGGCGTCAAGGCGGCAGCCACCTTCCGGTCGAAGGACTCCGCCGGGATGCTGCCGGCGGCGAGCACCTCCGCGTCGTAGACGACCGCCGCCGTCGGCGGTGGCCCATCGGTGCCCTGGGAAGCCTCGGCGGGAAGGGCGGCCAGCGCCGCCAGAAACTTGTCGTAATAGCCGCCGCCTTGGCCGATCCTGTTGCCCGAGCGGTCCAGGGCCGTGGCGGGCAGGAAGATTCCGGCAGCCCCTCGAACCGCGGAGGTGCCGAGCCGTTCACCGGTTGGTTCCTGGATCGGCGCATAGCGGCTGCGGACAAACTCCGAGGCAGGGGTCCAGTACACCCAGCTCAGCGCCAGTTCGGGCTCGCAGACCGGCAGCAGCACCCTGTGTCCCGCATTATGGAGGGCGGCCAAGAGTGGAAGGGTGGGCGGTTCGGAGCCGACTCCCAGGTAGGCGGCGAAGGTGCTCGAACCGCCGTTCGCCAGAGCGGAGGCCCAGGCCAGTCCATGGCGGCCGATGGCCGCTCCGGCGGCGTCCCGTTCTGCCGGCGACATTGACGCCCGACGCAGCCGGTGGAGGGCGCGGATCTCTTCCTTGGTGCTCATGCTGTGGCGTCCTTTCGCGCGGGCGGCACCCGGTTCAGGGGCCGCGGCTGCCGTGCCGACGGAGACAATTACCTGATGTTTTGCCCCCTCGGTTAGATTAGTCGAGTGATTACACCCAACGCCTCGGTCCGCAAGGCCGTCATTCCCGCTGCAGGCCTCGGCACCCGCTTCCTTCCCGCCACCAAGGCGATGCCCAAGGAGATGCTGCCCGTCGTCGACAAGCCGGCCATCCAGTACGTGGTTGAGGAAGCCGTGAACGTGGGCCTCAACGACGTCCTGATGATCACCGGACGCAACAAGCGCGCCCTTGAGGACCACTTCGACCGCGTGCCCACGCTGGAGGCGACGCTGGAGGCCAAGGGCGACACCGACAAGCTGGAGTCCATCCAGGCCGCGAGCAACCTGGGCGACATCCACTACGTCCGGCAGGGCGACCCGATGGGCCTGGGCCACGCAGTGCTGCGCGCCAAGCAGCACGTTGGCTACGAACCTTTTGCCGTGTTGCTTGGTGACGACCTCATCGATGCCCGCGACGAACTGCTCAGCACCATGATCGAGGTCCAGGCGAAGACCGGCGGCTCGGTCGTGGCCCTGATCGAGGTAGACCCGTCGCAGATCAGCGCCTACGGTTGCGCCGACGTCGAGGCCGTTGAGGGCGAGGAGTACGTCCGGATCAAGCAGCTGGTCGAGAAGCCCGACGTCGACGAGGCCCCGTCGAACCTGGCCATCATCGGCCGCTACGTCCTGCACCCGGCGGTGTTCGAAGTCCTTGAGCGGACCGAGCCCGGCCGCGGCGGCGAGATTCAGCTCACCGACGCCCTGCAGGAACTCTCCGCCGGCGAAGGCGAAGGCTACGGCGTGTACGGCGTCGTCTTCCGCGGCCGCCGCTACGACACGGGTGACAAGCTCAGCTACCTGAAGGCCTGCGTCCAGCTCGCCTGCGACAGCGACGACCTCGGCCCCGGCCTGCGGGCCTGGCTGCCCGGCTTCGCTTCCAGCCTGACGGAATAGTCCCGTGGGGGGCAGCTTCAACTGGCCGGTGACCCTGGAGTGCGGCGACCTCGTGCTGCGTCCGATCCGGTACCGGGACCGCAAGGAGTGGAGCGAGCTTAGGTCCCGCAACGAAGCGTGGCTGGCCCCCTGGGAAGCTTCCAATCCCGTACCCGGGGGCGGGCTGCCCGATTACCGGCAGATGGTCCGGTCGCTGAAGACCCAGGCGGCGCAAGCCACCGCCCTGCCTTTCGTCATCACGGCCTGGACCCCCGGGTTCAAGGAACCGGTAATCGTTGGACAGTTGACTGTCTCCTCCATCGTCTGGGGCTCGGCCATGATGGCCACCCTCGGTTACTGGGTGGACCAGGACAGGGCTGGCCAAGGCATAGCCCCAACCGCCGTCGCGATGGCGACCGACTACTGCTTCCGCACGCTGGGGCTGCACCGGATGGAGATCAACATCCGTCCGGAGAACCGCCCAAGCCTGCGGGTGGTGGAAAAACTCGGGTTTCGCGACGAGGGATACCGGCCGCGTTACCTGCACATCAACGGCGCATGGGCGGACCACCGCACCTTCGCGCTGACTTCGGAGGAAGTCCCGGGAGGCCTGCTGGCCCGGTGGCTGGAAACGCGTCCCGCACAGGCTCCCGAAACCCCCGCCTGACCAGCCGTTTCGTCATATATCCAGTGATTTGGCAGTTGCCTCGCGACACACCGGTGCCAATGCCGCCCGCCCCGCCGTCTTGCTCATACGGTTTTGACTGTGGACTTCCCTCTTAGCAGCTCAGTGATCCTTGTCATTGCTGTCGCGCTCTGGATCGTATGGGTGGCTCCCTACATGCTGCGGAACGGCCGCCCCCAGCTGCAGCCTGCAGTGGAACTCCGGATGAACACCGTGGATGTAGAAAACGCAGACCCCCAAGCCGGAAACGTCATGAAGATGGCGGCCCCGGAGGAGACACCGATGACGAGTACGCAGCGCCCCGAGCCAGCCCCGGGTTTCCTTGAACCCGGCGATCGGGAGCCGGCGGCTCCGGCTTTCCGTATCCGCTACGGCCGCCTGGTACTTGCCGTGGCGGGGCTGATCTCGCTCCTCACCGGCATCGTCTCGGCGGCGTTGCGCCTTTTTGGCATCGGCTCGGGCTGGCTGCCCGCCGCCACACTGTTTGCCGCCGTTGCCGCGGTCTTTTTGCTGCGCAGGCTCGCGGTGCGGGACCGGCGGCGCAAGGTTAACGCCGCGTTCCGCTCGGCCATGGGCGCCCCGGCCCGGTCCGCTTCCGAGGAGGCGGCCCCGGTGCGTTCCGAGGTTGTCCGTGAAGCTGCTGGCCCCGCGAAGGAGAGTCCGCTCTTTGACGCCGAGGCCGGCGCCGCCGAGCCCCAGGATGCCCCCAAGCCTTTGACTGCCGACGAACTGCGGCAGGCGGCACTGGCGGAGGCCGCCGCCTCCGGCGACACGTCCGTCCGCCGGGTGGGCGATCCGTCCTCGGCTGAAGGTTCCAGCTGGGAGCCGGTGGAGGTCCCCAAGCCGACCTACGTGGAGGCGCCCAAGGCGGAACGCCCCGCCCCGCAGCCGCTGGACCTTCCGGAAGCACCGAAAGCCGTTGGCAAGCCCTCGCTGAAGCAGGCCACCGTCCGGCAGCCGGATGCCGTTGCTGCCGAGTCGAAGACGGTGGGCAAGGGGCAAAGCGCCCTGAGCAACCTCGACGACGTCCTGCAGCGCCGCCGCGCCTGACCCAAACGCTCCGCCCCGGGCAGCCGACCCATCGGCCGCCCGGGGCTTTTTTGTTGCCCCCGGCAGTTATCCTGACGAGCATGACGAGAATCTGCGTAGCAGGGGGAACCGGGCAGGTAGGCCGGGAAGTGGTGCGTCAAGCTGTAGCGGAGGGACACCGCGTGACGGTACTCAGCCGCCGCCCGCCCGTGCCAGGAGAGGCCGGCAGGCACGACGGCGCGGAGTACTTCCGCGGGGACGTCAGCACGGGGGAGGGGCTGGCCTCGGCGCTGGCGGGAGCCGACGTCGTCATCGATTGCCTCGAGGGGCAGTCCGGCCGGGCGCTGAAAAACTTCGCCGCCGGCGGGGCGCGGCTGCTGGCCGCCGCCCAGGACGCCGGCGTCACGAAGGCGGTCATGCTCTCGATCGTCAATTGCGACCGGAGCAGCTTCGGCTACTACCAGTCCAAAGCGGCCAAGGAACAGATCTACGAGCATTCCGGTCTGGAAACCCGGGCGCTTCGGGCCACGCAGTTCCATTCCTTGCTTGCCCGACTCTTTGCCGCCGGCGCGAAGGTTCGGTTGATTCCGGTGGTCAAGGGTGCCCGGTTCCAGCCGATTGCGCCCGTAGAAGTGGCCACCGCCCTGCTGGAGGCCGCCCTGGCGGCCCCCTCCGGCGTCCGGCATCGCGTCCGGACTATCGGCGGCCCCGAGATCGTCGGGATGCGAGGGTTGGCTGAATGCTGGCAGCAGGCGACGGGGGCGCGCGGGCGCCTGCTGGAGTTCCCGTTGCCCGGCGGCATGGGCCGATACCTGCGTGCCGGACTCAACCTTGTGCCGGAGGAGCGACACGGCACGCTGACATTCGAGGGCTGGCTGGCAATGCAGGCCGATAGTTTGTAGCCTAGGAACGTTGAGAACGCCGTTCCTCCGGGAGCGGCGTTGTTGCGGGGCTATAGCTCAGTTGGTAGAGCGCTTCGTTCGCATCGAAGAGGTCAGGAGTTCGAATCTCCTTAGCTCCACAATTTGCAGGGGTTTTTGAGCGCCTGTGTGCGTGGAATAAGGCGGCAGGTACGAGTCAGGGATTGCCGTCACTGCCCACGGGATACCCCAGGCGCGCCAGGTAGTCCAGAACCTCGTACGGCCGCTGGGTCAGGAAGCACCACGGCATGTTCTCCTGGGCAAGGATGCGCACCCGCGTCCACGGAGCCAGGGCATCCGGTGGAGTGACGTACACCTCCCGAACGGCCGAACGTTCGACTCTCCATGGGCCAAAGAATCTCTCGAGCCAGCGAAACCTCATGCTGAACTCAATAGAGGAGCCGGTTGCCGTCATTAGGATCCACGGCCCGGACACCCTTTGCAGCTTGCCGGGCCACTCTAGTCCGCCGTGAAATTGACCAGTCATTTGAACACCCTAAATGGATTGAAGGAAAGCCGGGGCTGGGGCGCGCTCCCCGCAGGCTCAGGGGCGGAACGTCCGCTCCTCGATGATCTTGTCGATCTCCTCTTCGGGAGGACATGGCTGGTCATCGACCGGGCATTGGCCGTGCGCCAGCGGGCCATCCAAGCCGCCGACGGCCTCGATACACATCGTGCAGAGGTTGGACGCGTCCACCATGATGACCGGATCCGGATCCTGGAAGCCGCAGAAAGACCTCCGCCAGTCCAGGTCCCGGCAACAGACAATGTGGGCGAACATTCCGGGGTCGTCGCCGCGCTTGAACTTGACCTCCCACGCCGGGGTGCGGACGAGCTCGAGTGTGCCGGCATCGTCAACGGCCGTATCGGTCCGGGTTTCCTTCATGGTGCCTGCTCTCACACTGCTGCCAGGAACATTGCTAACCGGATCATATGCGGACGGCCGTTGCCGGTCGATGGTCTCGGAGAGGCCGGCCTCGCCAAGACCGCCCGCCGTCGAAATCCTTCCGTTCAACGCGGTCGCCGGGGAGGAGGCGCAGCGCAGGGCCAGGCGCCGCGGTGCTCACTGCCTGCGCCACGTGGCTACAAGGGCCGACCGTAGGGGTAATCCACCCATGGTCCGGCCCCTTCTTTCGGGCAGGCTCTGTCGGCGCCCTTGACCGTGCTCCAGTAATCAGCCGGGTACCGGGCTCCCTGAAGGACGGCGTCCAAATGGACTCCGTACTCCTCGCGCCCATCGGCGAATCTGACGTCATAGCGGATGCTGCGGTACCGGGTCTTCAGCCAGCGGCGCTGCTTCCATGATGCGGTGGCCCGGACTGCGACTGGCAAGGGAGTCTCCATGGCTTCATTTTGGCAGAGAGGAATCGCTGTCTCCGGCCTCAGGAGCCGAGGTGCAGATCCTCGGCGATCTGATCGGTGCTCCACTCCGGGCCCGGCGCGGAGCCGTCCGGGTCCTGGAGGAATTTGCCCAGTTCGGCTTCCGCAGTGGCGATGTCGGTGACGTACTGGGCGGGGATGGTGCCGGTGAGTCCGCCCACAGGGACGGCGACCGTTTCGGTGCCTGTCTCACCGGGCCGTTCCAGGATCGCCCAGGTTCCGACCTTGTCGGCGTCGGGTGTCCGATGGCAGACGACGCCGTCCGCGCTGCCTGAGGCGTCGAAGCGTGCCGCGCCGTGTTCGACGATGAGCCGCCAGTTCTTCTTCCCGTCCAGAGAGTGCAGGGCAGCCAGGGCCGCCTTCCGCACTTGGGGGACGGCGGCATAGCCCTTGCCGTCCACGGTCCACGGGTAGGTCGCTTTCTCTCTGGTGGCCAGCGCGCGCCAGGCGACCCCGAGGTTCGCTCCGGCGCCGAAGCCGAAGAACCAGCCAATGAAGTATTTGCCCAACATGAAGGTGATGACCATGAACGCCAGAAGAACCAGGTGCACCATCCAGACCCGGGGCACGCCGAAGCGCAGGAACACTGCGCCGGCGATGAGCCCGGCCGCAAGCAGCCCAAGCTCCAGCGCGGGCTGTTGGGCAGGCCGGAACACTATCAACGCCAAGGTGGCGGCGAACACGACGCCTCCGACGATCGAATAATTCCTCGTGTCGTTCCTGGAACGCTTCGGCACTGTCTCTCCTTGTCATGGCGGCATGGGGTGACCTCTGCCGTTTACCCTTCACGCTAGCCGTGCGGGCCGCCAAGGGTGGGACGAAACCCGCCGAGGAGGGCCAACCAGATCGGGTCTCCTGCCTTGCTGGGACGGCGCGGCGTTCATAAGCTGACGGGGGTCTGGAACCCGGAGGCGCGAAGTCCAAAAAGAGTTGGAAGCCGATGGATGCTGACGGCCTACAATCCACGAGCAGGGTCTTCTTGTGCACGGACTAGATGGCATGCACTGTGGGAGGGGCCGACTCGCGCCCCGGGTACTTGGTTCGTCCCCACGCTCCCGGGGGAAACTGGTCAGTAGAGCACCGCTGAACGCGCTAGGAAAGAGGAACGCCATGACGCTCAAGGATCGCCTGAAACAAGACGTGGTCACCCACATGAAGGCCGGCAATAAGACGGCGCTGACTACCGTCCGGAATGTCCTGGGCGAGATCAGCACCCGGGAGAAGTCCGGTAAGACCCCGGTTGAGCTCGACGACGCCCAGGTGACCTCGCTCCTGCAAAAGGAGGCCGCCAAGCGGCGCGATACCGCCCGCATCTTCACCGAAGCAGGCGAAACCGACCGCGCCGCCGCCGAGCTCGCCGAAGCGGAGATCATCGAGGCCTACCTGCCCAAGGCCCTCTCCCGCGAAGAGGTCGAAGCGATCGTGGACAACGCCATCGCCGCCCTGAAGGCCGACGGCCAGGAACTCACCACGCGCTCCATCGGCGCGGTGATGAAGCCGGTCACCGCCGAGGTTGCCGGCCGCTTCGACGGCAAAAGCGTCAGTGAGATTGTCCGTAGCCGCCTGGCATGACACCCAGCGGAGCCTGCCTTCCTCGGCGGCTGCCCATGGTTTTCCCAAGGAAATCCGCAGGAATCCCCGTCCCGTCCCGCGGCGCGGTTTCTGTTCGGTAACGTTGCGCCCGGCTGGATGTGCGTAAGCGCCGGCCCCCTCAACGTACGCACTTTGGAAGGACCATCCCTTGGCAGGAATCTTCACCTGGCTCAGCGCCCTCGGTACCGCTGGCAAGGCCACTGTTGTTGCCGCCGTCGTCGTCACTGGCGGCGCCGGAGCCGCCATGGCTGCCACGGTCACGGAGCTGGGCTCGGAACCCACCGCCACCGTCTCGCCGGAGCTCACGGCCACTGAGACCCCGACGGCGGATCCCACGGTCGAGCCGACCGCCGAGCCCACCGAGACCGAGACGGCTCCGGCCCCGGAGCCCACCGAGACCGAGACTGCGCCCGCCCCGCAACCCTCCGAGACCGAGACTGCGCCCGCACCGGAGCCCTCCGAGACCGAGACCGCTCCGGCCCAGGAGCCCACCGACGGTGATGACGCCGACGAGGCCGGGGAAGACCGGACCAAGGAACACGAGAAGTCCTCGGAACATGGCAACAGCGCCTGGGCGCACCAGAACGCCGCAGCGCACCGAGCGGCCGGGCTCGCCACAGCCGCCCAGCACCACAACGAGCACGCCGCCACCCCGGCCGTTCCCTCCTACGGCGCCGGAGCGGCGACCGCGGCCGTTCATGCGCCCGCGCCCGCCGTTGCGCCGAAGGCCGTTCCCGCCCAGCACGGCGAGTCCGGGCATGGCAAGGCCGAGCACGGCAAGTCCCGCAAGTAGCCGCTAGCCCGAAGTAGCCCGAAGACCCCGTACCGCTTAGCGGTGCGGGGTCTTCGTTGTTCCCAGATGCGGCACCGCAGCCCGCGCCGGGCGCTCCCGTGTCCGGCGGCCACGCCGGTCCGGGATAGTCTGAAACCTCACCCCGCGCACCCCGTCCGCCGGAAGCTCCTGACCGGACGGCGGCTGGCCGGGCCCCGCCGTCCCCGACGGCGCCGGGGGATCCCGGAGCCAACCCCTTGAGAGGACCGCAGCAATGAGCCTGATCCGGCTGCACGACGTCAGCGTCCGCTTCGACAACACCCAGATTCTCCGCGAGGCGTTCTTCCGGCTGGAACCGGGCGACCGGGTGGGCCTGATCGGCAAGAACGGCTCCGGCAAGACCACCATCCTGAAGCTGATCCTGGACCAGGTAGCCCCGGACACCGGCACGGTCAGTGTGGAACTCGGAACCAAGGTGGGGTATTTCTCCCAGTTCTCCGAGCTCAACGGAGAATCGACCATCACCGAGGTCCTCGACGGGCTGTTCGGCGAGATCAAGGCCGTGGAAGCAGAGCTGGCCGGCATTGACGCCGCGATCGCCGCGGAACCCCCGGCCGGGGAGCTGGACCGGCTGATCGGGCGGCAGGCCGCTCTCTTTGAGGACATGGACCGGCTGGACGGCTGGGACTATCCGCGCCGCATCGATACGGTGCTGACCACCCTGGGCTTCGACGACGCACACCGGCACTGCGCGATCGACGCCCTGTCCGGCGGCTGGCGGAACCGGGCCGCGCTGGCAAAGATCCTGCTTGAGGCACCGGACGTCCTGCTCCTCGACGAACCTACCAACTTCCTGGACGTCGCCGGCGTCGAATGGCTGGAGAGTTGGTTCCGCGATTTCCAGGGCGCCGCCGTGATCGTCTCGCACGACCGGACGTTCCTGGACGCCGTCGTGACCCGGATCATCGAGGTGGAGAACTTCCACCTGCACGAATACCCGGGAAACTTCGGTGAATATGTCGTCCAGAAGCAATTCCGGCTCAAGAGCCTCGAGCAGCAGTTCGTGCACGAGTCCGAGCTCCTCGCCTTCGAGGCCGAAGGGATCGCCGACCGCCGCGAAGCCGCCAAGGCTGCCAGCCGCGGACTGGGCAACCAGCTGGCCAAGATCAAGAAATCCCGCACACCCCGGCCGGTGGACCAGATTGTCACCGAGATCTACGGCGGCCTGCACGTAAAGGACGTGTTGTGCCGGGTGGAGGGGCTGGGCAAGGCCTACGGCGAAAAGCTGCTCTTCGCGGACCTCAGCTTTGAAATCCGCAAGGGCAACCGGATTGCCGTCCTCGGCGCGAATGGCAGCGGGAAGTCCACCCTGCTCAAGGTCCTGACCGGCGAGGAAGCTGCCGACGCCGGCCAGGTGGCCTGGGCGAAAGGCCCAGGCTTCGTGTCGTACAACCGCATGCTGGAGGACCTCGACGACGGCGACACCGTCTCGCATGCCGTCAACGCGCTGCCGGACAGCCTGGCTTTCAGCGCCACGAAGAAGTCCGTCAACCGCTTCCTGGCGATGTTCCAGTTCTCCGAGGCGGACCTCAAGCAGAAGATCGGCAACCTCTCCGGCGGCCAGAAGGCGCGCGTGGCCATGGCGCAGTGCCTGCTCTCCGGCGCCTCGGTGCTGCTGCTCGACGAACCCACCAACCACCTGGACCTCTCCAGCACCCAGGTGATGGAACGCGCGCTGCTGCACTTCCCCGGCGCCGTCGTGGTGGTCAGCCACGACCGGTTCTTCACGGACAAGATCGCTACCCGCCAGCTCATCTTCGGCGCCGCCGGCGCCGGTCCCGGCGAAGTCGGTCAGCGCGCCGCCTGAACCGGTGCAACGTGCCCGTTAGGGCCTGCCGGCCTGCGCGGCGGGATAATGGGTCCATGGCCGATCAGCGACGGGAACAGGACCGCGACCCGTGGGAGGAATTCGACCGGCTGGGGCCGGCCGGGGAGGACCGTGTGGGCGGCTACCCGGGCGGTGAGCCCCTGGGATTCGGCTTCCGCACCGGCGTGCGCAGCGCACGGGTGGCGGTCGGCTTCGCCGTCTGCGCCCTTGTCCTCGGCAGCGTGCTGGTGCTGCTCGGAACGATCTACTTCATCGGCCATGGACAATGGCTGTGGCTGGGGCTGATGGCAGTGATCGAGAGCTGCTTCGTCCTTGCCTTCACCCGCCTGGTGGCCCAGGCCCGCCGCCGCCGCCCGACCCGCTAGCCCGCGCGGCGGCCCGGAGCGCAGCCCGCCCCGCAACCCTGGGCCGGCGCGGGCCGTACGGCTAGAGCCAGCCCTTGCGTTTGAAAATGCCGTACATGATCGCCGCGGTGCCCGCCATCATGCAGATCGCCATCGGGTAGCCGAAGGCCCAACGCAGCTCCGGCATCCGTTCGAAGTTCATGCCGTACACGCCGGCCACAAAGGACGGCGCGAAGAAGATGGCGGCCCAGGATGAGATCTTCTTGACCTGCTCGTTTTGTTCCGCACTGGCCTCGTTCTGGCGGTTCGCCGTCAGTGTGCCGTCCAGGGTGAGCGCATTCTGCAGCAGGTCGCGGAAGGAATCGGCGCGGGAGATCAGCCGCTCCACGTGGTCCTCGACGTCGCGGAGGCTGTGCTGGAGCTCGGTGTCCACCCGGTACTTCTCGAAGCCCCGCCGGAGCTGCTGCATCATAGCCGGCAGCGGGTGGATGGCCCGCTGGAAATGGATGACCTCCCGGGCCAGCTCGTAGATGCGCCGGGAAACCAGCGGGTCGCCGCTGAAGAGCTGGTCCTCGATCTCGTCGATGTCGTTCTCCAGCCCGGCCACCACCGGGCCGTAATCATCTACCACCTGGTCCATCAGGGCGTAGAGCACCGCTTCAGGGCCGTGGCAGAGCAGGTCCGGGCGCCGCTCCAGCCGGCGCCGGACCTGGCCGACGACGGCCGTCTCGGCGTGCCGGACCGTCACCACGAAGTTCCGCCCGGTGAAGACGTGCAGCTCGCCGAACTCCACCGTCTCCGTGTCGTCCAGGTACCTCGCCGGCCGCAGCACCGTGAAGAGGTTGTCGTCGTAGCGTTCCAACTTGGGGCGCTGGTGAGCGGAGATCGCGTCTTCCACGGCCAGGCCGTGCAGGCCGAATTCCGCCGCGACGGCGGCCATTTCTTCTTCCGTGGGCCGGTACAGGCCGATCCAGGCCATCCCGCCATGCTCGGTCAGGGTCTCGAAAGTCTGTTCCAGGTTGCGCGGCTCGGCGCGGCGGACGCCGTCGACGTAAACGGCGTTGTCAATGATAGTCACCGGGACATTATCCAGTCTGTAGCTGAGGATCCGCGGCACCGGCCCGGCGTGCGGCAGAGCGGCCGGGGGTAAGAGCGCTGCCTTGGGCCAGCCGGCTGATGAGCGGCTCGGTGCGGTATTGGATGTGGGTGTGCAGGGCGAGCACGGTTTCCGTCCGGATGACGCCCTTGATCCGGAGGATGGACCGCAGCGCGGCCTGGAGGTTATGCGTGTCGGTCGCCACCACCCGGCACCAGACATCTCCGCGGCCGGAAATCTCGTGGACCTCAAGGACCTGGGGGATCAGGCGCAAAGCACCCACCACTCCGTCCAGTTCGCGGTGGTTCACCTCGATCGTGACGAAGGCGACGACGTCGTACCCCACCGCCTCCAGGTCGATTTCCCTGCCGCCGTCATGCAGCAGACCGGAGCGGAGCATCCGGCGGACCCGGGACTGCGCGGTGTTCCGGGCTATCCCGAGCGTGTCGCTGAGTTCGCCGATCTGGATCCGCGGATCCTTGATCAGTTCGAGCAGAATCTTGAGGTCGGTGGGGTCCAGACTGTTCAAATCATCACTCCGGTTCATCCTTGCGGCTAGTGATTGACGGTTTTGCTCAATTTTGGCACAGAACTTGGCTGGAAAGGTCACCCGTGTCGCATTCTGGTGGTATCAATCTTCACCGGGCGGGCGCCTCCCCACAGGGAACGCGTGCCGTCCGCATCAATGCAGCAGGGGCACCGCCATGACCGTCTTCAGCGAACTTCGCATGCGCCCGGCCACGGCAGAACGCTGGGGCTGGGACGCTTCCGTCACCGCCCGGCTGGTGATGGCCGGCGTCGTGATCTTCACGCTGCTGGTGGGCGCCAATCTGGCGACCCCGCTCTACCCGCTGCTCCAGGCCAAACTCGGCATCACGGCCCTGGACGTCACGGTGGCCTTCTCCGCGTACGTCCTGGCGCTCGTGGCCACGCTCATCCTGGCCGGGCACTGGTCGGACCACATCGGCAGGCGCGCCGCACTGCTGCTGGCCGTGCTGGTAGGCCTCGCCGGAGGCTTCGTCTTCGCTACTGCGGACAGCCTGCTGGCGCTCTCCGCAGGACGTGCGCTGCAGGGGGCCGCGGTGGCGCTCGCCACCGGCGCAAGTTCCGCCGCGCTGCGCGAGCTGCTGCCCAGCCGGCCCGAGTGGGCCTCGCGGTTTACGCTCCTTGCCTCCGCCGGCGGCGTGGCGGCCGGGCCGGCCATCGGCGGCGTGCTGTCCGTGCTCCCCGGCCCGACGTCCACGCCGTACTACCTGCACTCAATAATCCTGATCGCCCTCCTGGTGCCGCTCTACCTGCTCAAGGCCCGGCCCGCCATCACCTCGGTCGCGGGTCCGCAGCCGCTGAAGGTCCTCGCGCCGCGGCGCCCCTCCGTGTCGAGCGAGGCGCGGGGCGCGTTCTGGTTGGCTTCGGCCGTGGGGTTCCTCAGCTTCGCCGTCTTTGGCTTCTGCCTCTCGCTGGCTCCGGGCTATTTCGCCCAGATTGTGCACGCCGACTCCCGTCCGCTGATCGGACTGCTCGCCGGGCTGACGCTGGCGGCCTCGGCGCTGAGCCAGCTGCTGGCCGCGCGGGGCCGTTTCGTGGTGCCCGTGGGACTGTCGCTGCTTGCCGTTTCCGTGCTGCTGATCGCGGCAGCCGCGGCGTGGAGCAGCCCGGGGCTGCTGATTGCCGCCAGCATCACCGCCGGACTGGGCCAGGGCGTCTCTTTTCGGACCGTCTTCAACGACGTTGCGGGCAAGGTGGAGGCGTCGCGCCACGCCCAGATCATCAGCACCGTCTACGTCATCACCTACCTCGGCAGCGCCTTCCCGGTGATCGGCCTGGGGCTCGCCGCCGGCGCGTTCGGCCTGCAGGCAGCCGTGGCGGGCTTCGTCACGCTGTGCGCCGTCTTTGCCCTTGCACTGGCGGCCGTCACGCTGCGGGCAGCCCTCCGGCAGCGGGCCTGAGGGCAGCAGGCTAGTCCGGCAGCAGGCTAGTCCGGCAGCAGGCTAGTCGGGCAGCGGCCCGTGGTTTCCCTGGATGTGATCGAACACCAGGGTGGTCTCGGTGTGGCCCACCACGGGATCGGTCGCCAGGTTGTCCAGCACCCAGTCGCGCAGGTCCTCCGTGGTGGCGACCGCGATATGCAACAGGTAATCCACCGAACCCGAGGTGTGGAACGTGGAGAGCACCGCGGGAAGCTTGGGCACCCGGGACGTGAACCGGTCGATTTGTTCGCGGTCGTGGGCGCGCAGCCGGACGGCGATCAGCGCCTGCACCGAGCGGCCCACCGCGGCAAGGCTGAGCTTGGCCTCAAAGCCCTGGATGATCCCGCGCTCGGACAGGGCCCGGGTGCGCATCAGCGCCGTCGACGGGGCGATCCCCACCAGTTCGGCCAGCTGCTTGTTGGAGATCCGCGCGTCCGCAACCAGCGCGGCGAGCAGCCGCTCGTCAATGGCGTCCAGGGCTTCGCCGGCGCCGGCGCCCGGCCGAACATTCTTCGTGGTGCTGCTCACGGATCCTCCTTGAAGTGTTGTGAGTTCATCATAAACGCCGCAATCTGACAGTTCCATTCACCGCCTCTGTGAAACTCCGAATTATTGCCAGATACTTGCCGCATTCAATGGTGAATATTCAAAAGGAGTACGGGTGCTTTCTCAAGACTCGCTGGCGGTCCACGCCGGCCGCAACGGCCTCACGGAACTGGGCGTCCACGCCGTCCCGATCGATCTCTCCACCACGGCCCCGCTGCCCTCGGTCCACGACGGAGGCCTCGCCTACGAACAGATGGCCACCGGCGGCCCGCACCTGGAGGGGCAGAGCACTGTCTACCAGCGGCTCTGGAACCCGACCGTTGCCCGCTTCGAAGACGGCGTCGCCCTGCTCGAAGGCACCGAAGAAGCCGTGGCCTTCGCCACCGGCATGGCTGCCCTGAGCGCGGTATTGCTCGCCGTCGTCGCCACCGGCAAAAAACACGTGGTGGCCGTCCGTCCGCTCTACGGAGGCAGCGACCACCTGCTCGCCACCGGGGTGCTGGGAACCGAGGTCACCTTCACCACGCCCGACGGCATCCGCTCGGCACTGCGCCCCGACACCGGACTCGTCATCCTGGAGACGCCGGCGAACCCGAGCCTGGACCTCGTCGACATTGCCGCCGCGGCGGCAGCGGCGGAAGGCGTGCCGCTCCTCGTCGACAACACCTTCGCCACTCCGGTGCTCCAGCAGCCCTACCGGCTGGGTGCCGCCATGGTGCTGCACAGCGCCACGAAGTTCTTCGGCGGCCACGGAGACGCCATGGGCGGCGTCGTGGCCGCCGCCCCGGAATGGGCAGTTCGACTCCGGCAGATCCGCGCCATCACCGGCGGGATCCTCACGCCGTGGCCGGCCTACCTGCTGCACCGTGGCCTGGCGACGCTGCCGGTCCGGGTGCGCGCCCAGCAGGCCGGTGCCGAGAAGGTTGCGGCGGCCCTCACGGAACACGAATTGATCCGGCGGGTTTACTACCCGGGCATGCCGGAATGCGACCCGCGCGGCCTGGTGGGCACCCAGATGGCGGGCCCGGGTTCGCTGCTGGCGTTCGAGTTGGCCAGCGCCGAGCACGCCGAGCGTGTTCCAGGAGCAGTCAGCATGATTACGCACGCCGTCTCCCTCGGCGGCATCGACACCCTCATCCAGCACCCCGCCGGGTTGACCCACCGCCCGGTGGCCGCCGAGGCCAAACCGCATGCCAGCCTGCTCCGGGTCTCCGTCGGGCTGGAGGACCCGGCGGATATCGTCGCGGACCTGGTGCAGGCCCTCGAGGCGACCCGCTAGCGCGCCGCGGTCCGCCCCGCTGCGGCCGCTCCCGAGGGGTGCGCGACGGCGGTGATTACCGCCGTCGTGCACGCCAGGCTCATCACGGCGAGGGCCAGGGCAGTCCAGCCCAGGGTCTGGAACAGCAAGCCGCCCGCCCATCCGATGACGCTGGAACCCAGGTAGTAGGCGAGGTTGTAGAGCGAGGCCGCCTGCGCGCGTCCGCTGCTGGCAATCACCCCGGTCCAGCCGGAGCCAATGCTGTGGGCCGCGAAGAAGCCGCCGGTAAACAGCAGCAGCCCGGCCAGGATCAGGGCCAGGAACTGGGTCAGCGTCAGTGCCAGCCCGGCGACCATGAGGACCGTGCCCGCCACCAGCACGTTTCGCCGGCCGAAGCGCAGGGTCAGCCCGGCGGCCCAGCGCGCGGAGACGGTGCCGGAGAGATAGGCCAAAAAGATCAGGCTGATCAGCGTCGCAGGCAGGCTGAAGGGCTCGCCGGACAGCCGGAAACCAAGGTAGTTGTAAACGGCCACGAAGCCGCCCATCAGCAGGAACGCCTGGACGTAGATGGCCAGCAGCCGCGGGTTCCGTCCGTGGCCGGCCAGGGTTGCGAGGGCGCCGCGGAAGCCGCTGGCGGCCGCGGCAGTGAAATTCCGCGCCGGCGGCACGAGCATCAGGAACACGGCGGCGGCTGCCGTCGCCATTACGGACACGGCCAGTGCCGCGGCCCGCCAGCCCCACAGATCGCCGACCGGGCCGGCCACGAGCCTGCCCGCCAGGCCTCCCAAGGTGGTGCCGGCGACGTAGGTGCCCGCGGCCAGGGCGGCGTGGGCCTTGTTGACTTCCTCATTCAGGTAGGCGATGGCGATGGCCGGGATACCGCCCAGTGCCATGCCCTCCAGCGTCCGCAGGGCCAGGAGGACCGGGAAACTGGGGGCCATCGGAGCCAGCAGCCCCAGGACGGTGGCCGCGGAGATGCCCCAGGCCATGGCCCGCACCCGACCGATCCGGTCAGCCAAAAAGGACCAGGGAAGCACGGTCGCAGCCAGGCCGACGGTGGCCAGCGAGATCGTCAGGGCGGCTTCGGCAGCTGTCACCTGCAAATCGGCGGCGATGATCGGCAGCACGGCCTGGGTGGAATAGAGCTGGGCGAAGGTCGCGACGCCGGCGAATGCCAGGCCGGCGAGGATCCTCCGGTAGGCCGCGGACCCTTTGCTGTGGCCCGTCCACACGGGAACCTCGACGTCCGCCGCCCGGCCGTTCCGGCGACCGCCGTCGGCCGCCGTACCGGGCTCGGCCGCGGGAGTTGGGAGGGGGAGTCGGGCCATGTCCCCAGAATAGGCTCCGGAAAGACATGCTTCCAATGCATGTTTCTCATAGAATCAATCGCAAATATGGATCGTTTTGGGAGGGGTGCGAGTATGGACGTGGAGCACAAGCAGCTCGTCCAACTGCTGCCGCTGCTGCCCCTGCTGGCCGAGCTCGGGCGCACCCAGCACATCACCGCCACGGCGGAGGTGCTGGGACTGCCCCAGTCGACCGTGAGCCGGGCGATCGCGCGGGCCAGCGGCATCATCGGCACGGAACTGCTGATCCGCGACGGCCGGGGCGTGCGGCTGACCCCGGCGGCGAAGGCGCTCCTGCCGCACATTGAGGCAGCGCTGGGCGAGTTCCAAACCGGGCTGGATCTGGTCCGGCACGAGTCGGAGGTAGTGCGCGGCCGGATCGCGGTGTCCTTCCAGCACACCTTCGGCGAGGCGATGCTGCCGCTGCTGATCAGTGCTTTCCGCAGCCGGCATCCCCAGCCGGACTTCGATCTCAGCCAGGGTGCGCGGGACGGCTGCCTGGCCGAACTGGCCGCCGGGGACGCCGACCTGGCGCTCACCGCCCCGATCGCGGCGCCGAGCCGGCTGATCTCCTCGGCTGCCCTGTACCGGGAACCCCTGCGGCTGGTGGTCCACCACCGGCACCCGCTCGCCGGGCGTCGTCGTGCCGGCCTCGCGGAGATCCGGCAGGACCCGTTCGTGGCGATGGGCCCCGGCTACGGCATGCGCTCGCTGACGGACGCACTGTTCCGGGAAGCCGGCTTCCGGCCGCGCATTGCCTTCGAAAGCCAGGACTCCCACACCGCCAGGGGGCTCGTCTCGGCTGGCCTGGGCGTGAGCATCCTGCCGCCCGGCGGACTGGCCCCCGGACGCCACAGCCCCGGGCAGCCCGGGGAACTGGGCTGGGTGGAACTGGCGCTGGATTCCGGCCTTGCCTTCCGTGAAATCGGCCTGGCCTGGCGGGAACGGCGCGGGGGAGCGGACGCCGAGCCGGACCCGGTGCGGCTGTTCCGCGAGCTGGTGCTGAGCGAGGGGCCGGCGCTCCTGGCCGGCTTTGTCCGCGGCCGCTCCGGTAGCTGATCCAGCCGCGGCGCCCGGTCAGTCCGTCGTCGCCTTCCCTCCGCTCGCGGGTTCCGTCCGGGCTCGACGCGTCCACACAGCGAGTGGGGAGCGAAGCCGCGAGCGGGCGGCCCGGCGTGGAGCCCTCAGCCCAGCAGATCCGCCAGGACTTCCGCCGCCGGACCGGTACGCGCCTGCTGCCAGCCGGTCCCGGCCCAGAGGTTCAGCCGCTCGGCGTCCCCGGCAGCGGCAGCAGCGGCACGCAGCGGAGCGGTGAGGTGGTGCACCGCCGGGTAGGCCTGCGGTGCGTCGGGGTGGTCCAGGACGAACTCATTGACCAGCGCCCTCGCCTCGCGCCCGGTGAATGCCCTGGTCAGCGCCGTCCGGGTGAAACGCGGGCTGGCGAGGGCGTCCTTGTGCAGTTGCCGGGCGCCGCTCTCCTCGGTCCGCAGCAGCGCCGTGCCCAGCTGGGCCGCCTCCGCGCCCGCCGCGAGCACCCGCTGCACCCCGGCGGCGTCCATGATGCCGCCCGCGGCGACCAACGGAAGCGCGACGGCGGAGCGGACCGCCGCGACCAGCTCCGCCGTCGTGGCCGCCGTCGTGGCCGGCGCGGACGTTCCCGACTCGCCCGCCGTCTGGCCGCCCGCTGCGTGGCTTCCCGACGCCGGCAGGAAAGCGGCACTGTGGCCCCCGGCGCACCCGTGCTGCACCACTAGGGCATCGACGCCCTGTTCGGCAGCCTGGCGGGCCTCGGCCGCGCTGGTGACAGTGGACAGCACCGCCGTTCCGGCCCGCTGCAGGGCACGGACCACGTCGGCGCCGGGGAGTCCGAAGGTGAAACTGACCAGTTCCACGGGGTCCGTCAGCAGGGCCTCGATCTTGGCCTGCCACTCGTCGTCGTCATCGAGCCGCGGGGACGGGAGCTCCACGCCGTAGCGCGCGGCGTCTGCACGCAGTTGTTGCCGGTACTCCTCGATTTCGGCCAGGGCGGACGCGGAGGGGGCCAGCTGGGCCGGATCCGGGACGAACACATTCATGCCGAACCGTGCGCCGGACTCCCGGGTGGCGTGGATGTCCGCCTGCATGGCGGCGACGCTCTTGTAGCCCGCGGCCAGGAAGCCCAGGCCGCCGGCCTGGTGCACGGCCGTGACAAAGGCCGGAGTGGACGTCCCGCCGGCCATCGGCGCGGCGATGATCCGGGTACCGAAGATTGCGAGGGACATTGCTTACTCCTGTCGGTGATTCAGTAGGCTGTTCCGGTGACTCATTCTGACATTCCGGCCCCGCCGGCCGCCGTTTCCGCCCCCGAGCACGCCGCTTCATCCGGTGCCGTGATCGGACTCGATATCGGCGGCACCAAGACCCGCGGCGTCAGGTTTGAGGCCGGCGCCCCCGTGGCCGACGAATCCGTGGGCAGCGCCAACGTCCAGAATGTCACGCCCGAGGAAGCCGCCAGGAACCTGGCCGAACTCTTCGCCCGGATCGGCGGCGGGGACATTGCCCAGGTGTACGCCGGAGCCGGCGGCATCGACACCGACGACGATGCCGCGGCGCTCGCCGCGCTGATCGCCCCGCACGTTCCCGGCGCCAAAATCACCGTGGTGCACGACTCCCGGCTCCTGCTGGCCGCCGGCGGTGCCAGCACCGGCGTCGCCGTGATCGCAGGAACCGGCTCCGCCGCGTGGGGAAAGAACAGCCGGGGCGGGGAAGCCAGGGCCGGAGGCTGGGGCTACCTCCTCGGTGACGAGGGCAGCGGCTACTGGCTGGGCCGCGAAGCCGTCCGCCACAGCCTGCGACGGATGAACCAGGGCCTGGAAGCGGACGAACTGACCCGAGCCCTGCTGGACTCCTGCGGGCTCGACCACCCGAACAAGCTCATCGCCCTTTTCCACTCACCCGAAACCGGACGCCGCTACTGGGCCCAGCGCGCCCGGCTCGTCGTGGACGCGGCCGACGCCGGCCACGCGCCGAGCCTGCAACTCATCGACCAGGCCGGCCGCGATCTGGCCGCCATGGCAGAGCAGACCTTGCGGCAGCTCGGCCTCGAGGGGCCGGTCATCCTGGGCAGCGGTCTCGGCATGAACGTGCCGCGGCTGCAGGAAGCGTTCCGCGCGGCGCTGGCCGCGGCCGGGATCACCGATGTCCGGGTGCTGCAGCAGGAACCTGTTTTCGGGGTGCTCCAGCTCGTGGCCGAGCAGGGCTAGCGGGGCGCCTGAGGGGTTTGCCCGGCCGGCCGGACCCTGCGCGGCCGGAGCTCACGCAGCGGGAACCGGGCGCCGTCACTGCCGGCGCCGCGGGCGCAACGGCACCCCCGGCAGCGGCGGAGCCGGGATCCGGCCGGCTTCGGGACCCGCGTCGGGGCCGTGTCCGCGGACCAGCCCGAACCGGGCCCGTGACGCGTCGTCGTCGGACAGTCCGGCCTGTGCTTCCCAGTCCAGCCGGGACTGGGCCACCTCGTCGTGGCTGCGGCCCACGAAGTTCCACCACATCAACAGTTCTTCCTCGAACGGCTCACCGCCCAGCAGCACGAATCGGGTGCCCGGGGACGCGTCGAGGTCCAGGCTGCTGCGCCCGGAGCCAAGGTAGCCCAGCGGGCCGGGCAGAACCTCCTGGCCGTCCAGCGCGACGCCGCCGTCGAGGACCAGCACGGCATGCTCGAACTCCGGCCGGAGCGGCAGGCTGATCGGCCCGGTGCAGCTGATGTCGGCGCCAACGATCGGCGAGTACATGGTGGCCGGCGAGGTGGCGCCCGCGAGGGTTCCCACCATGACAGTTGCGGTGAAGCCGTCCCCGCGGACCACAGGCAGCTCACGGTGCTGTTCGAACGCCGGGGCCCGGTGGCGTTCGGAGTCCGGCAGTGCGACCCACAACTGCAGCCCGCGCTGCACGGGCAGTTCGGGCGAAGTACCGTCCGGATCCACGTCTGCGTCCCGCGCCGGCCCGGGCAGCACCGCGAATTCGGAGTGCGAAACGCCCCGGCCCGCGGTCATGATGTTCAGTTCGCCCGGGCGGACGATCACGTCGCTGCCCACGCTGTCCCGGTGTCGGATGTTTCCCGCCAGCGGCCAGGTGACGGTCTGCAGCCCCGTGTGCGGATGCGGCAACACGGACATCGCAACCCGGTCCGGGCCGAAGCTGTCCAGGAAGCACCACGCGCCTACCGTCGGCAGTCCCCGTTGCGGGAGGGTCCGCGAGACGTTCATGGCGCGGACTCCGCCCAGCGGGACCTCCCTCGCCGGCCATAGTTGCAGGCACGGACCGCCCGCGGCTCCCTCCACGGCGCTGGCGGCAGGGCAGACTTCTTCGGGCGGGAGGACTTCGAGGTTGGTCACCCTCAAACTCTAGGGCGGAAACGGCAGAACCGGCAGGGCCGGCGCTGCGCCGCTACGCTGGATCAATGACCCTGCCATTCGACACCCGCCCGGCCGCGTATGGACTGATCGTCCGCGATGACTGCCTCCTGCTCGCATACTGGAAGCAGGGTGGCCGGGAGGGCTGGACCTTGCCGGGCGGCGGCCTGGATCTCGCCGAACACCCCGTGGACGGGTGCCGCCGGGAGATTTATGAGGAGACCGGCTACCACGCTGAGATCGGCGCCATGCTGGGGATCGACGTCGGACATTGGCCCGCGGAGAGCCGGCTCGACGGCGGCCACCGCGACTTCCAGTCCCTGCGGCTGGTCTACGAAGCAAGCATCACCGGCGGGGAGCTGCGCCATGAGGTGGGCGGCAGCACCACTCATGCGGCCTGGATTCCGCTGACCGAGGTGGCGGCCCTGAACCGTGTCTCACTAGTGGATGCCGCGCTCCGGCTGTACCGCGAGCGGCCACTGGACGGCAAGCTCGCCTGAAAAATTTCTAGCCAGCCGCGCCGGGTGCGGTTACGCTAGGGAAACCGCGGCCGGAAAGGCTGACGGATGAGCCGGCTTACCGGGGAGGTGGAAGCAATGAATGCAACGGAACTGCGCGCGCAGCGCACACCCAACCACGTCATTACTCCTGCCCCGCCCGCCCGCATCTCCTAGCCTTTAGCTGAACTGGTCCTTTCCGACCGTAGCGGGTAACACTCCTCCGGGGCCCATCAAAGGGTTTCCATTGAAAATTCAGTTCACTCAACACTCCGGTCTTTTGGGGCCGGCCCGTTTCGGCTTCACCGAGGCCGTCGCGGAGTTTTATTCCACCAATCCCGTACCAGGCGGCACCAGCGCCGGACGCGTAGTCCGTGTGGACCGCAACCTCGTCCTGGTCGCGGACCACGCCGGCCAGTCGCAGCTGCCCTACCCGCGGTCGGGCCTCGTCCCGGCAACCGGCGACTGGGTCTGGCTTGGCAGCAACGCCGTCGGCGAACCCGCCATCGTGGGCGTGCTGCCGCGCCGCTCGGAGCTGAGCCGCAAGCGCGCCTTCGAGGCATCCTCCGAGGCGCAAGTGCTCGGCGCCAACATGGACATCGTCGGGGTGGTCGTGCCGGTAGACCGTCCGCTTACCCACAACAGGCTCGAACGGACACTCGTCGCGGCCTGGGATTCGGGTGCCATC
The DNA here is from genome assembly GCF_056398965.1 of Arthrobacter sp. 01T414. Lineage (NCBI taxonomy): Bacteria > Bacillati > Actinomycetota > Actinomycetes > Micrococcales > Micrococcaceae > Arthrobacter > Arthrobacter sp. 01T414. The sequence goes on from NZ_JBFTQK010000001.1 coordinate 797,782, forward strand.
CCGTTGGTGGTCATCACCAAAGCGGACCTCGCCGACGTGGCGGACGACGTCGTCGGGCAGGTCATGCTGCAGGCCGCCGGCGTCGACGTCGTCACCACCTCTGCCGAACAGGGCGACGGCCTCGATGATTTGTTGGCCCACCTGCCGTCCGGCGGCACCATCGTGCTGCTAGGCCCCTCGGGCGCGGGAAAGTCCACCCTGATCAACGCCCTCGTCGGATTCGAGGCGCAGGAAACCGGAGCGGTCCGGGCCGGTGACGGCAAGGGCCGGCACACCACAACCTCCCGGGAACTCGTCCCGTTGCCCGGCGGTTCGGTCCTGATGGACACGCCCGGGGTGCGCGGCTTCGGCCTGTTCGACGCCGAGGACGGCCTGGACGAGGTCTTTGGGGACCTCGAGGAGCTCTTTTCCCAGTGCCGGTTCGCCGACTGCGCGCACGGCAGGGAACCCGGCTGCGCCGTGCAGGCGGCGCTCGCAGAGGGTGCCCTGGATGAGCGCCGCTGGGCGAGCTACCTCAAGATGCAGCGTGAGGTGGCGGCTTTGGCACGGCGCCATGATGCCGCGGCCCGGCGCGCATATCAGCGTGAGTGGCACCAGAAAGTGGTGGTGGCCAGCCGGAGCCAGCGGGCCGCCGAACGGTTCAGCCACGAGCAGCCCCGCAAGGGAAAAGGCACCGGCCAAGGGAACGGAAAGGGTAAGGGCCGGGCGACGTGACTCAGTGCCGTTCCCGGTGCCGGACACGGCGTCGGGACCGGGGGTCGGGACCGGCACTGCACCCGCGCCCATCCGAATCCCGGACGGCGCCGAATGGCATGGGTAGCCCCGGCGCCGCTGGCGATCTCGGGCCCGTTTCTTTGATTCGGTGCCCCGACATCGTCAGCGGTGGCAGCTACGCTGGGTCATACCCGCTTTACAGCCAAAAATCAGCATGCATATGATCAGTTGGCTGGACCGTCCCATGTTGCCGCCAACAGTTAGGTAAGCCCGGAATGGCAGAGGCCATGATCGAGTTCCAGAGCGTCACCAAGCAGTACCAGGGCGGCCAGGCCGCCGTCGACGATCTGAGCATGTCCATAGACAAGGGAGCCATTACGGTCTTCGTCGGACCGTCCGGCTGCGGCAAGACCACCTCGCTGCGGATGATCAACCGCATGGTGGAGCCGACGTCGGGAACCATCACCGTCGACGGGCGGGACGTCACCACCGTGCCGGCCGCGCAGCTGCGCCGCTCCATGGGCTACGTCATGCAGTCCTCCGGGCTGATGCCGCACCGCTCCGTCCTGGATAACATCGCCACCGTTCCGCGGCTCAACGGCGTCTCCAAGGCCGCATCCCGCAAGCGCGCGCAGGAGCTGCTCGACGTCGTCGGCCTCGCCTCCGGACTCGGCCGGCGCTACCCCTCCCAGCTTTCCGGCGGCCAGCAGCAGCGCGTCGGCGTGGCCCGTGCCCTCGCCGCAGACCCGCCCGTGCTGCTCATGGATGAACCCTTCAGCGCCGTGGATCCCGTGGTGCGCGACGAACTGCAGAAGGAACTGCTCCGCCTGCAGCGCGACCTGGCCAAAACCATCGTGTTCGTCACCCACGACATTGACGAGGCCACGGTCCTGGGGGACAAGGTGGCCGTCTTCGCCGGCGGCGGCAAGCTGGCTCAGTACGCGACGCCGGAGGAGATCCTGCGGGCACCGGCCAACGACTTCGTCGCGTCCTTCGTGGGCCGCGACCGGGGCTTCCGCCACCTCGCGTTCAGTCCATCCGACGGCGTGACGATCCACCCGGTGGACACCGTCCGAGCAGGCGAACTCGACGCCGGGGGCCCCGGCTCGGGCGAGTGGCAGCTCGTGGTCGACGCCGACGGCCGGCCGCTTGGCTGGAGCGCGCCGGGCGCCGGTGCCGCAACGGTGCCGGGCGGCTCGCTGTTCCATAAGGGCGAGACCCTCCGCCGTGCCCTCGACGCCGCATTGTCATCGCCGTCCGGCCTCGGCGTCGCTGTCGACTCGGACGGCCGGGTGGCCGGTGTGATCGAGGCAGCAGAAGTGCTCGCCGTGATCGACGCGGACCGGCGACTTCGGCAAGGCGTGCGCTGATGCAGTGGTTCCTGGCCAACAGCGGGCAGGTCTTCAGCCTCGCCGGCCAGCACCTCGTCCTGGCAATCCTGCCGATGATCCTTGGCCTGCTGATCTCGATTCCGCTGGCACAGCTGGCCAGGCAGAACCGCACCTTGCGCACCGTGGTGCTGACCGCCTCCTCGCTGCTCTACACCATCCCGTCGCTGGCGCTCTTCATCATCCTGCCGACCGTGCTGGGAACCAGGATCCTGGACCCCGCCAACGTCGTGGTCGCCCTGACCATCTACGCCGTGGCGCTGTTGGTCCGGGCGGCGCTGGATGCCTTCGACTCGGTGGACGAGGACCTGCAGCAGGCCGCCGTCGCCATGGGGTTCAAGCCACTGGCCCGTTTCCTCCAGATCGACCTGCCGCTGTCCCTGCCGGTGCTCTTCGCCGGCCTGCGGGTGGTGTCGGTCAGCAACATCTCACTGGTCAGCGTGGCCGCACTGCTGGGCATCGGCAACCTGGGAATGCTCTTTACCTCAGGCCTCCAGCGCGACTTCGTCACCGAGGTGGTGGTGGGCATCGTCGCCATCCTGGTGCTGGCGCTGCTGATGGACGCCGTCCTGGTCCTGTTCGAACGGCTCCTGACGCCCTGGACCCGAGCCAGCGCCGGTAAGACCGGAAAATCCGGGGAGCCTGCCGCGGCCCGGCGCCTCTCCGATTCCGCGGCGGGAGCGTCGGCATGAGCAACGTCTTCACGGACACCTTCGCCTGGCTCGCCGACCCCGCGAACTGGTCCGGCAGCACCGGCATTCCCGTGCGCCTCGCCGAACACCTGCAATACACCGGCCTGGTCATGCTGATCGCGACCGCCATCGCGGTGCCGGTCGGGCTCTACGTCGGGCACACCGGCCGCGGCCGGGTGGCGGTGGTGGCCCTCGCCGGGGCCCTCCGCGCCCTGCCCACCCTGGGCCTGCTGACGCTCTTCGTGCTGCTCGCCGGGATCGGGCTGATGCCGCCGGTCTGGGCGCTGGTGATCCTGACCGTGCCGCCTCTGCTGGCCGGAACCTATGCGGGAATCTCCAGCGTGGACCGGAACGTCGTGGACGCCGCCCGGGCCATGGGCATGACCGAACTCCAGGTGCTCTTCCGCGCCGAGTTCCCCAATGCCCTCCCGGTGATGTTCGGCGGCTTCCGCACCGGCGTCCTCCAGGTGATCGCCACCGTCTCGGTGGTCGCGTACATCAACCTGGGCGGCCTCGGCCGTTACCTGTTCGACGGCCTGGTGCTCTCCGACTTCCCCCAGATGTTGGGCGGTTCGCTGCTCATCGCGGCCCTCGCCATCGCCGTGGACCTTGTCCTCGTCCTATTCCAGCGGCTCTTCCTCTCACGCGGGGCCGCCAGCAAGCCAAACCGAAGCCAGCAGGCCGCGGTTGATCTCACAGACCCCGCACCGGCGGAGACTGTTGTCCAAGGAGGTACGTCATGAAGGAAAACCGCCAACGAGCCCTCGGCAGGCGCGCATTCGGCGGCCTCGCCGCCGGCGTCGGCCTGGCCCTGGCCCTGTCCGCCTGCGGGGGCTCGTCCAACCCGCTGTCCTCGGCACCCGCTAGCGGCGGTTCCTCCGGGGGAGCCGGCGGCGCCCTCGTGATCGGTTCGGCCGACTTCACCGAAAGCCAGATCATTGCCGAGCTCTACGCCGGGGCACTGAACGCCGCCGGCGTCACCGCCAGCACCAAGCCGAACATTGGTTCCCGCGAGGTCTACTTCAAGGCCGTCCAGGACGGCTCGGTCGACGTCGTTCCCGACTACAGCGGCAACCTGCTGCTGCACGTGAACAAGGACGCCACCGAAATCTCCGCCGACGACATCGCCAAGGCACTGCCGGGCAAGCTTCCCGACGGCCTGGCCGTGCTGGACGCGTCCAAGGCCGAGGACAAGGACGCCATGGTGGTCACCAAAGCCACCGCGGAGAAGTACAAGCTGAAGTCCATCGAGGACCTGGCCAAGGTCTGTGGCGAGATCGTGGTGGGCGCCCCCGCCACCTTCGCCGAACGCGCCTACGGGCTGCCGGGCCTGAAGAAGAACTACGGCTGCGAGCCCAAGAAGCTGGAACCGTTCAGCGACGGAGGCGGCCCTGTGACGGTCAAGGCCCTGCTCTCGGACCAGGTCCAGGTGGCCGACATCTACACCACCACCCCGGCCATTGCCGACAACGACCTGGTGGTGCTGGAGGACCCGAAGAACAACTTCATCGCCCAGCAGGTCCTGCCGCTGTACAACAAGGCCAAGATGACCGACAAGGCCAAAGAAGCCATCAACGCCGTCTCCAAGATGCTCACCACGGAGGACCTGATCAACCTCAACCGCGCGGTTGGCGGCTCCGAGAAGCAGAACCCCAAGGACGCCGCGGCAGCGTGGCTCAAGGACAAGGGCCTGGTCAAGTAGACCGGAACTTGTGAGTGTTCGACGGCGGCCGCCGGATCCGGAACCCCCGGGCCCGGCGGCCGCCGCCGTTGTTGCGGCGCCCCGTGTGACGCGGACTTTCGCTGTGAGACACGTCTCAGGGGAAGTACATCCGCCATATGGCATATTTGATGAATGGCAGAATTCAAGCAGTCCACCAAGCTTCATAATGTCCTCTACGACATCCGTGGACCGATTCTTCAGGCCGCCCAGCAGATGGAGGCAGAGGGCCACCGGATCCTCAAACTGAACATCGGAAACCCGGCCCCCTTCGGGTTTGAAGCGCCGGACGCGATCCTGGTGGACATGATCCGCCACCTGCCGCACGCTCAGGGCTACAGCGACTCCCGCGGTATCTTCTCCGCCCGCACCGCCGTCTCGCAGTACTACCAGACCCGCGGGATCCAGAACATCCACGTCGATGACATCTACCTCGGCAACGGCGTCAGCGAGCTCATCACGATGTCGCTGATGGCGCTGCTGGACGACGGCGACGAGGTCCTCATTCCCACCCCGGACTATCCGCTCTGGACCGCGTCCGTGGCCCTGGCCGGCGGGAAGCCGGTGCACTACCTCTGCGACGAGGACTCCGGCTGGCAGCCCGACCTGGACGACCTGGAATCGAAGATCACGCCGCGCACCAAGGGCATCGTGGTCATCAACCCCAACAACCCCACCGGCGCCGTGTACCCGGAGGAAACGCTCAAGAAGATCGTGGCCCTGGCCGAGAAGCACGGGCTGGTGCTGTTCGCGGACGAGATCTACGAAAAAATCCTCTACGAGGACGCCGTCCACGTGAACATGGCCAGCCTCACCGGCGACGACGTGCTCTGCCTGACCTTCAGCGGGCTGTCCAAGGCCTACCGGGTCTGCGGCTACCGGGCCGGCTGGATGGCCATCTCGGGCCCGAAGAAAGATGCCGGGGACTACCTTGAAGGCATCAACCTGCTGGCCAACATGCGGCTGTGCGCCAACGTGCCGGCGCAGCACGCCATCCAGACGGCGCTGGGCGGCTACCAGAGCATCAACGACCTGATCCTTCCCGGCGGTCGCCTGCTGGAGCAGCGGAACAAGGCCTACGACATGCTGAACGCCATTCCGGGTGTGAGCACCCAGCAGGCCCGCGGGGCGATGTATCTGTTCCCGCGGCTCGACCCCGAGGTCTACCACATCCGCGACGACGAAAAATTCGTCCTGGACCTGCTGCGCCAGCAGAAGATCCTCGTTTCCCACGGCCGCGCCTTCAACTGGGTCCGGCCGGACCACTTCCGGATGGTGACCCTCCCGAATGTCAAGGACCTTGAAGAAGCGATCAACCGCATGGCGGACTTCCTGAGCCGGTACCAAGGCAACTAGGATTCGGGTCAGCAGCGCCGCTGGTCGAACGTCCGGCCGGCGGGCTGCCCGAACCGGAATGAGGCTTTGATGGCAGATGTCGTGGACTTCGACAAGCACCCCTCCGAAACCCTGAAGGCAGGCAAGAAGTTCAGCCTCCGTGACCTCGACCCGGGCTCCACACCGGGTTACGCGGGGGATAAGGCCGCCGGGGAGACGCTGCTCAGCGAGCTCGACGGCAAGCTCACGCAGCTGCAGGAACAGCTCTTCGCGGAGTCCAGGACCGGCGGCAAGAAGCGCGTCCTGCTGGTCCTGCAGGCCATGGACACCGCGGGCAAGGGCGGCATCGTCAACCACGTCATGGGCCAGATGAATCCGCAGGGCGTGCAGCTGAAGTCCTTCAAGGCGCCCACCCCGGAGGAACAGTCCTACGACTTCCTCTGGCGGATCGAAAAGGAAGTCCCCGCGGCGGGCATGGTGGGCGTATTCGACCGATCCCACTACGAGGACGTCCTGATCCACCGGGTGCACCGCTGGGCCGACGCCGAGGAACTGGAGCGCCGCTACCGGGCCATCAACGAGTTCGAGGCCCGGCAGGCTGCCGCCGGAACGAAGATCGTCAAGGTCATGCTGCACATCAGCCGCGATGAACAGCAGGAACGTTTGCTCGCCCGGCTCGACGACCCATCGAAAATGTGGAAATACAGCGGCAACGACCTCAAGGAACGGGCCTTCTGGGACGACTACATGGACGCTTACCAGGCGGCGTTTGAGCAGACCAGCTCCGAACTCGCGCCCTGGCACGTCGTCCCGGCCAACAAGAAGTGGTACGCCCGGATCGCCGTGCAGCAGCTGCTGCTCGACGCACTCGAAGGACTCGCGCTTGAGTGGCCCGTCCCGGAGCTCGACGTCGATATGGAACGCGAGCTGGTGCGGCGCTCCTAGCCGGACCGCCCGGGGTCAGTTTTCCTGGCCGGCCTGGTCCCGGGCGGCGGCGAGACGCTTGCGGGCGCCCTCGAGCCACTGTTCGCAGCGCTTGGCGAGGGCCTCTCCGCGCTCCCAGAGCGCGAGCGATTCCTCGAGGCTGGCGCCTCCTGCCTCCAACCGGCCCACCACACCTACGAGTTGTTCGCGGGCTTCCTCGTAGCTGAGGGCGTCGATGTCGGTGTTCGGTGTCGGGGTTGCTGCGTTTTCTACTGCCATGCTGGTGCTCCTTGCGTGGATGCGGTGCCACCCGAAGCCGGGGCTTGTTCGGGAGCCTTGTCGCGGGGTCTGGGAAATCTTGGGTGTTTGGGTTGTCAGTGGTGGGCCGGTCAGTCCTCGGCGGGCACCTCGCCGCCGGTCGACTGCGCCGTGAACTTACCGCCCGCCACCCGCACGGCCAGCGCGGTGCCTGCCGGTGCCTGGTCCGGGTGCCGCACCACTTCATGGCGGGTCCCGGGAGCGGTGCTGCCGTCGTCAAGCTGGACGACGGCGTAACCGCGGTCGAGCGTTTTCTGCGGTGAGAGTGCACGCACCTGGGCCTTGAGATGAACCAGCTGATCGGCCGCCCGTACCACTGCAGTATTGATCGCCGCGTGTGAGCGGCTTTTGAGCCGCTCGACGTCGTCGTGCCGGGCGGTGACCATGCCCTCGGGGGCGGCCAGCACCGGGCGGGAGCGGAGCGCGGCCAGCCGGTCCGTTTCCCGCTCCACCAGGCGGGTGACACCGCGGCGCAGCTGCTCCCGGGCCTGCCGGACCCGTGCCAGTTCCTCCACGACATCGGGCACGATCCGTTTCGCCGCATCGGTGGGCGTCGAGGCGCGCAGGTCAGCGACGTCGTCGAGGATGGGGCGGTCGGCTTCGTGGCCGATCGCACTGACGACCGGCGTAGCGGCGTCGGCGACGGCCCGGATGAGTTCCTCGCTGCTGAAGGGGAGCAGGTCCTCGAGGGCGCCGCCGCCGCGGGCGATGACGATCACGTCAACCACCGGGTGGGCATCGAGCTCCTTGAGCGCACCGATGACCTGGGCCACGGCAGTGTTGCCCTGCACGGCCACCTCGCGGATCTCGAATTCGACGGCGGGCCAGCGCAGCGCCGCGTTGCGAAGTACGTCCTTTTTCGCATCCGAGTCGCGCCCGGTGATCAGGCCGATCCGGTGGGGGAGCAGCGGCAGCCGCTTCTTGCGGGAATCGGCGAACAGCCCCTCCGCCGCGAGGGCCTGGCGCAGCCGTTCGATCCGGGCCAGCAGGTCGCCCAGCCCCACCGGCCGGATGTCCTTCACCGACATGTTCAGCCGGCCCGTCTTGAGCCAGAATTCGGCCTTGAGCAGCGCCACTACCCTGGAGCCGCGCTCCAGCGGGGTGGCCTGGCGGTCCAGGACGTTGGTCCACACCGAGGCCGGGAGGGAGATCTCCGCATCGATGTCCCGCAGCGTGAGGTAAGCGTTGGTTCCGCGCCGGTTTAGCTCGATGACTTGGCCTTCGACCCATGCCGAGGGCGCGCGGTCGATGTGCATCTTCAGCTTCTGCGAGAGCAGCTGCAGGGGCCAGGGATTGTCCGGGCTGGTGTCCGCGGCAGTTGCCGGCAGGGTGCTGGCCGCGGCGGTGTCTTCAGACATGCCGGTGGCCGCCGGCGGATGGTGCCTGGTGCAGGTGCTGGTGCATGGGGGACAGGTCCTTTGATGGAGGCGGGGAACTGCTTCAACTCTATCCATAGCTCTACCAGCAGGGCCGGACGTTTTGGCCGGCTGCTTTACGGTGCCCTGCTTTCGGGTTCGCTGCGCCGGCACCGTAGGATGGTCTACTCCCAACCTCCTAGGAGACTTTCGTGCGCACTTTTGTCTCGGCCGTTGCCGTGCTGATCGGCCTGGCTATGGCCGCTGTTGCCGTCCCGGCCATGTGGGTGGACCGGAACATTGTCCAGGAGGAGGGGTTCGTCGCGCTCACCGCCCCGCTGGGCAAGGATCCGGTCTTCCAAAAGAGGCTGGCGACGGCCGCAGTGAACGGCATGTCTTTTGGCGGCCAGCAGCTTCCAGACCCCGTGGCCGCGGTGGTCAAGCCGATCCTGGCGGACGCCGCAAAGTCCCTGGTCTCCATGCCCGGTTATTCGGATGCCTGGGCCGAGACCCTGCGCAGGAGCCACCGCCTCAGCTTTGCCGACCCGCGCACGCTTCCGCCGGAGGTCGACGGCACCACTTCCCTGACCTTGGATGTCGCCCCGCTGGTCGGGTTGGTGGTCAAGCGCGTCTCGGAAGCTTCCCCGGTTCCGCTCAAGGCGCCGGAACAGGTGCGCATCAACATCGGCCAGTCGGACCAGCGCCAGCTCATTGAACGGATTTCCGCCTACGCGCCGATGGGCTCTGCCGTGGCCGTGGGCTCAGCCATCGCGTTCATCCTTGCCTTCGTCGCTGCCCGGCGGAAGTGGACGGTTTTGGCCGGCACCGGGCTTGGCGGCCTGGTCCTGGCCGGAGTTTGGAAATTCGGCTCGGATACGGCCGGCAGCATGCTCCAGGGGGCCGGGACCGGCAGCGACGTGGCGGAGATCTTTAAGCGGGAATTCGTGGCGGCCGCGACGGCCAGCTTCGGTCAGTGGATTGTGGCGGCCCTGCTGGCGGGCGGCGCCCTGCTGGCCGCCGGGATTGTGCTCCGGGTTGTCCGCGGGCGCCGTCCTGCGTCAAATATCCGGCCCTAGCGAACACCGGTAGCATTGGGGAATGACCTCCACCGCAGTATCCATTCCGATGCCCTCCGTTCCGCGCCGGCGGCGAACGCCGGAAGAAGTGCTGGCGGCGGCCCCCGTGACCGGACCGAAGAAGGTGCTGCTCGCGGCCCCGCGAGGCTATTGCGCCGGCGTCGACCGTGCGGTCATCGCCGTGGAAAAAGCGCTTGAGCACTACGGTCCGCCCGTCTACGTCCGCAAGCAGATCGTGCACAACGTCCACGTGGTCAGTTCCCTCGAGGAAAAGGGCGCGATCTTCGTTGACGAAACCGATGAGGTCCCCGAGGGCGCCCTGGTGATCTTCTCCGCCCATGGCGTCTCCCCGGCTGTGGTCCAGTCCGCGGAGGACCGCGGCCTGCGCACGATCGACGCGACCTGCCCGCTGGTGACCAAGGTGCACCGCGAGGCAGTCCGCTTCGCGAAGGACGACTTCGACATCCTGCTGATCGGCCATGACGGCCACGAAGAGGTCGAAGGGACCGCCGGAGAGGCGCCCGAGCACATCCAGATCATCAACGGCCCGCATGAGGTCGACAAGGTGACGGTCCGCGACCCGGAGAAGGTCATCTGGCTCTCGCAGACCACGCTGAGCGTGGACGAGACCATGGAAACCGTGCGCCTCCTGAAGGAACGCTTCCCCACCCTTCAGGATCCGCCCAGCGACGACATCTGCTACGCGACCACCAACCGGCAGGTCGCCATCAAGAAGATCTCGCCCCAGGCGGACCTCGTGATTGTGGTGGGTTCGGCCAACTCCTCGAACTCCGTCCGCCTCGTCGAGGTCGCCCTGGAATACGGGGCGAAGGCCTCCTACCGGGTCGACTTCGCCAATGAGGTGGACGAGTCCTGGTTCGAAGGCGTTGCCACGGTCGGTGTGACGTCGGGGGCTTCGGTGCCGGAGGTGCTGGTGAAGGACGTGCTGCGCCTGCTGGCCGACTACGGCTACGGCGCCGTCGAGGAAGTCGTCACGGCTGAGGAAGACCTGCTCTTCTCGCTGCCGAAGGAACTCCGTGCCACCCTCAAGCAGGCCGGGGACGTTTCCCGCGCCCTTGGCGGCCGCGGCGCCCGCCCGGCGAACCAGTCCTAACGCCGCCGAGCAGTCCTAGCCTTAGCCGGGCGACAGCCTAGGCAGCCGACTCTTCCGGGTCGCCGCTGCCCTCGGCCGTGCCCGCGCTGTCGTCGTCGTCTTCTGCGAGGGATGTATCCGCCTGCCGGGTGACCTGCTGCAGCTCCGGCGCCGCCAACGAGCGCGGTGTCGCCTCGACAGTGATTGGGGTTGCGAGTCCGGCGGTTTCCAAGGCGTTGAGTTTCCGTGCCGTCGGCAGCACCCTGGCCTCCAACGTGCCGACCAGGGAGTTGTAGCGGTCCACCGACGTTTTCAGCGAGGAGCCCAGCTTCGAGACGTTCTCGCCCAGGGTTCCCATCCGCTCATAGAGCTGCTGTGCCAGTTCGAAGAGTTCCCGGGCGCTGTCCGTGAGCACGTCCTGCCGCCAGGTGAACGCCACCGATTTGAGCACCGCCAGCAGCGTCCCGGGTGAGGCGAGGACGACGTTTTTGGACAGGGCGTAGTCCAGCAGGGCCGGATCGGCCGTGAGCGCGGCGGCCAGGATGGACTCTGCGGGCAGGAAGCAGACCACCAGCTCCGGAGCATTGCCGGGGATATCCCAGTACTTTTTGTTGCTCAGGGCGTCCACATGCGCCTTCAGGGCCTTCGCATGGGTAGCCAGCAGCGCCTGCTGGCCGTTCAAGGTTCCGCCGCCAGCGGCCCGTCCGCCCGTGGAAGCGCCGAGTTCCTGCGCTTCAAGGTAGGCCGTCAGCGGCACCTTGGCGTCCACCACGAGCTGCTTGTCGCCGGGCAGCTGCACCACGAGGTCGGGCCGGACGGAGTTCTCGGCCGCGGAACCGGAGCTGTGCAGCTGCTCATGGAAGTCCACATGGCGCAGCATGCCGGATGCCTCGACCACGCGGCGCAGCTGCACTTCGCCCCACTGGCCGCGCGCGCTGTTGGAACGCAGGGCGGATTCGAGGGCATGCGTCGAGCGCAGCAGCTGTTCGTCCGAGAGCCTCGCTTCCTGCAGTTGCTGGGCAAGCTGGCCGTATTGTTCCAGCCGGTCCCGTTCCAGGAGCGAGACCTGCTGCTGGACCGCTGTGAGCTTTTCGGCCACGGGGGCCAGCGCGCGCAGCACGCTGCCGTCCTGGGTCCTGGCGTCACCCAGCTCGCGGTTCTGGGCCGCCAGCAGGCGGCGTTCGGCGTCGGCGGCGGCGAACTGGGCGCTGACCTCGGACAGGCGCGCGGAGACGCCGTCGAAGTCCTGTTCGAGATCGGCGCTGCGGCGCCGCAACACCACGAAGGTGAAGGCGGCGCCCGCGACGGCCCCGATCAACAGCATCAACAAGGCGAGAATGAGTGCAAAAGCGTCCATGCCTTCACTCTGGCACGCAGCACTGACACTTTTAGCCAGTGACGCACGGGTCCCGCAGTACGGGAAGCCTGGAGGGACGCCGACGGCGAACAACGACCAGCCGCCGCAGGGGAGCGGCCCGTTTACCGGTAGAATCAATACTCGTGGCTCTTACTATTGGCATCGTCGGACTGCCCAACGTCGGCAAATCAACTCTTTTCAACGCACTGACCCGCAACCAGGTGCTCGCGGCGAACTACCCGTTCGCCACGATCGAGCCCAACGTCGGCGTCGTGAACCTGCCGGACCCGCGGCTTGAGAAGCTCGCCGCCATCTTCGGATCCGCGCGCCTGCTCCCGGCCGCCGTGTCCTTCGTGGACATCGCCGGCATCGTCAAGGGCGCCTCCGAGGGGGAGGGCCTGGGCAACCAGTTCCTCGCGAACATCCGTGAGGCCGAGGCCATCGCTCAGGTCGTCCGCGTGTTCGACGACCCCGACGTCATCCACGTCGACGGCAAGGTCGATCCCCGCTCGGACATGGAGACGATCAACACCGAGCTGATCCTCGCGGACTTGCAGACAATCGAGAAGGCCGTCCCCCGGATCGAAAAAGAAGTCAAGATCAAGAAGCGCGAAGCCGCCGAGCTGGCCGCCGTCAAGGCTGCCCAGGCTGTGCTGGAGCGCGGCGACACGATCTTCTCCTCGATCAAGAGCGACAAACTGGAGATGGAACACCTCAAGGAGCTCGGGCTGCTCACGGCCAAGCCGTTCATCTACGTCTTCAACGCGGACGAGGGGATCCTCGGCAGCCCCGAGAAGCAGGAAGAGCTGCGCGCCCTGGTGGCCCCGGCCGACTGCATCTTCCTCGACGCCAAGCTCGAGTCCGACCTCGTGGAACTGGACGAGGAAGAAGCCCGTGAAATGCTGGAAATGAATGGCCAGGACGAGTCGGGCCTCGATCAACTGGCCCGCGTCGGTTTCCACACGCTGGGCCTGCAGACCTACCTGACCGCCGGACCCAAGGAGACACGGGCCTGGACCATCCACCAGGGCGACACGGCACCGCAGGCGGCCGGTGTAATCCACTCGGATTTCCAGCGCGGCTTCATCAAGGCCGAGGTTGTCTCCTTCGATGACCTCATCGAGGCCGGTTCGATGGCCGAGGCCAAGGCCCGCGGCAAAGTCCGCATCGAAGGCAAGGAATACGTCATGGCCGACGGCGACGTGGTGGAGTTCCGCTTTAACGTGTAGTTCCTGACGCCTTTTGCCAGGGCCGCTAAGAACACATTTTCTTGGCGGCCAAGCACCTTTGCGGGCGGTTCCCGAGCCAGAATGATGCCACTAACATTTCTTAGCCCGGGAAGGCCGCGAAGCGGGTGGCTGCGCGTCGTTGCCGTCGGGACGCCTTGACCGTGCAATTTTGAGGCGCGCCAGTGCGAGCACCAGGGCATATCTAACAAGCGTTGGCCGGCCCACTCTATAGTGCTGACGATCCGCGGCGGCCCGCCCGGCAATCGCGTCATGCGATAGTTGGAAAGTCCGCCTCCGGCATCTCCGGCCAGCTAGCGATACACAAAGGAACACCCATGGTGAACGTCCAGACCGAAATATTGATCGGGCGGCCCCGCGAGATCGTGGCCAGTTATGCTTCCGACCCGGACAACGCGCCGGCCTGGTACGTGAACATACGGTCTGCACGATGGCAGACTCCGCGGCCCCTAGCGGTCGGATCCCGGGTTGCCTTCACCGCGCGATTCCTCGGCCGAAATCTGGATTATGTCTACGAAATAAGCGAGCTGGTCCCTGGCCATCAACTCACTATGCGTACAAGTCAAGGTCCTTTCCCAATGCGGACCGTCTACAGCTGGTCCGATGAGAATGGCGCGACCCTCATGACCCTCCGCAACACGGGTGGACCCTCCGGATTCTCAGCACTTACCGGCATCTTCATGGTCCCGATGATGCGCCGGGCCATGCGCAAGGACCTGGAGAACCTCAAGAAGATTCTCGAAGCCGCCTAGCCGAGGACGAAGCCAGTTCCTCGGGTGCGCTGCGCAGACGTCAACTCTCGGGTTTGTCGTAGTGGCGCAGAGGTTAGCCGGTGACTGAACGTGGTTGAATTTTCATTTAATGTTTAGTTCTGACCCTCCTGAAATCCTTTGCGATGGCCGCTAAGAACACGTGTTCTTTAGCGGTCAAAGTTTTTTTCCACCGGAGGGTTGACTACGAACAGGTGGAGTGCCGCATCAACGCTTGGCACTAAATAAAAAATTCGTTCCGTATCAGTCTCTTGCGGATTCCGATGCAGGTACGCGAGCGAGGTCGGGTGGGCGACTCCCCATAGACCGGTGACCCGTCTCGGGACGCCGATAGGGTTATTCAAATCGGCCGCGGGCGCAGGTGGCTGTGCCCGCGGCCGAAGGGCCGGCCGCGGCCCGACCCGGTGTGGTCTACTTAGTGCCTTTGTACTCGTCGTCGGTGATGTGCTCGCCCCAGACTGTGGTGGTGGCGGGGTCTTCGCCGTTCTGGAGCATAGCGATGTGTTCCATGAAGCAGCCGGGCGCGGYGGCGTGCCAGTGCTCCTCGCCGGGCGGGGTGTACAAGGTCTGGCCGGGGTGGACCTCGATTATGCTGCCGTCGCGACCGCCGAAGCGGGCGACTCCCTGGGTGACGCGGAGGTACTGGCCGTGTTCGTGGGAGTGCCAGGCAGTGCGGGCGCCGGGGGCGAAGCGCACGGTGGCGACAACCATGGTCTGGCCGGCCTCGTGCGGCAGCGCGATCGGGTCGAGCCACACTTCGCCGGCGAACTGGGCGGCCGGGTTCTTGGTGGTGGGGTTCGTGGGTTCAATGTTCAAGGCGGGTTCCTTAGGCGTTGTCGGTGAAGTGCTTCTTGGCCACGCCCATCGCGGACATGCCCTTGGGCCAGCCGGCGTAGAGCGTGATGTGAGTGATTGCCTCGATGAGCTCGTCACGGGTCACGCCGTTCTCGACGGCGGCCCAGGTGGAAGTCCAGCTGCTCGGCGCTGCCGCCGGCGGTGAGGGCGGCTACGGTGATGAGGCTGCGGTCGCGGGCTGAGAGCTCGGGCCGGTTCCAGAGGTCCTCGAAGAGCACGTCGTCGGTGAGCGCGGCGAGCTTCGGGGCGAAGTCCCCGAACATCTTCCGGCCGCCGCCGACCTGCCTGGGTTGCTCAGTCATGGTGGTCCTTCTTTTGGTAAGAGTGCTGCGGTACTTGACAGTTGAGGCCGGGGTTTTCCTGTCTGAACGGCACGGCCCCCGGCCGCATACAGGCAGGCTCGCTAGATCGCGATCATCACCTTGAGAGCTTCGCGGTCGTCCATGGCACGGTAGGCGTCAGGGATTTCATCCAGACCGACGGTGCGGTCGAAGACTTTGCCGGGGTTGGCGGTGCCGTCGAGGATGGCCGGCATCAGCTGTTCGATGTAGGCGCGAACGGGTGCGGGACCCCCGGTGAGGGTGACGTTGCCGCCGAAAAGGCTGCCGAAACCTACGGGGGCTTCGTCGTATTGAGGGACCCCGACGCGGCTGATGATTCCGCCGGGGCGGACGATGCCGTATGCCTGCTCGTAGGCGGGCATATGTCCAACCGCCTCGAGCACCTTCCGGACACCCTGGCCGCCCGCGAGCTCACGGACCTTGGCGATACCTTCCTCGCCGCGTTCGGCGACGATGTCGGTGGCCCCGAACTCGATGCCGAGGTCGGTCCGGGCCCGGTGGCGTCCCATCAAGATGATGCGTTCGGCCCCGAGCTGCTTGGCGGAGAGCACGGCCATGAGCCCGACCGCACCGTCGCCGATGACGGCGACGGTGTCTCCTTCGGTGATGCCGGCGCGGGCGGCTGCGTGCCATCCGGTGCCGTACACGTCGGAGAGGGTGAGCAGCGAGGCCAGTAGCGGGGACTTCTCGTCGACGCCGGGTACTTTCACGAGGGTCCCGTCGGCGAACGGGACCCGGATGGCTTCGGCCTGGCCGCCGCCCATTCCGGGTGCATCCCAGAAGCCTCCATGCAGGCATGACGTCTGGAGGCCTTCCCGGCAGAATTCGCAGGTTCCGTCCGAGTACGCGAAGGGGGCGATGACTAGGTCGCCGGGGGTGAGGGTGCGGACGTCGGATCCGATGTCCTCGACGACGCCGATGAACTCGTGTCCCATGGACACGCCCTCGGGGGTGTTCTCCATGCTGTGGTAGGGGTGAAGGTCGGATCCGCAGACGCAGGCCCGCACGATCCGGACGACTGCGTCGGTGGCATCTTTGAGCACCGGGTTGGGGGCGTCGATGACGCGGACGTCGCCGGGGCCGTACATGTAGGTGGCTTTCATTCTTATCTCCTGAGTGGTGGTGGGGCGGTTGGGAGCGTCGGGCGTTTTTGAGGCGCCAGGAGGGCCGGTCAGCCGGCTTTGCGGATGGTGGCGGAAAATCCGTCAGCTTGGTTCTCGATGGCGTCGGCGTTGTCGTAGGTGCCGATGGGCACGATCCCGTTGAAGTAGCCGACGTGTCGGTAGTAGAGGACGAGGCTTTGGTCGGGGGCGTAGTACCCGATCGTTAGCGTCGCGGCCTCGCTGCCCTTTGGTGCGCCCGCCAGGTCCAGCGGGGCGGGCAGTTGGGCGAGTTTTTCCTGGCCGCCGTCGTCCCGGAACGTCAGGGTCAGGGGAAGCTGGGCCAGGAGTGAGGCTGATGTGGCGCTGCCGTCGAGTTCGCCTGCAATTCTCCGGTCACGGAGCTCGATGGTAATCGGCGTGGTGGTTGGCCGTGCGGTCGGGGCGGGAGCCGGACCGCTCGCGGGTGAGGCCGGGGAGGGCGGCCGTGTCCCAGCGCTGCCGCCGGGGTTGTAGCTGCACCCGGCCATAGCGACAGCGGTAGCGATCATGACCAGCGCAGGGGCCACGAGGCTTGGCCGCAAGGCTTTTTGCAGTGAAAGGCAGTTGTGAGTGTTCACGGGCGGATCCTTTCCGGATGCGGGGAGGGCGAAGCCGCGGGTGGGCCGATGACGTTAGAGGCGGGCGGGGAAAGCGGTGCGGCGTCCGTAGATGGTCAGCAGGAGCGCGGCCAGGCCGGCGAGGATCATCACGACCGCCAGGACCAGGGCGTTGAAGGTCGTGAGGAGGGCGGCGCCGAGGATGCCGGCGGTGAAGATGGCGAGGTTGAACGCGACCGGCAGGAACGAGTTCGCCACATCGGAGTCCGCGCCTCCGGTGGTGGTGAGGGCGGCTTGGAGCTGGGCGGCGGCCCCGCCGAACGTGATGCCCCAGAGTACGGTCGCGGCGATCACCGCCGAAAGGAACGCATGCCCCAGCAGCAGCATCACCGCAGCCGAGATGAACAGGGCGACGCTTCCGTGCAGGAGCGGGCGTGGGTGTTTATCCAGGAGGGCGCCGGTGATGATGATGCCGGCGATCGAGGCGACTCCGAAGATGAAGAGTTCGACGTCGGCGGTGAGGCCTGTGTTGGTGGTGCGCAGGTAGGGGGCGATGTAGGTGTAGATGGTGTTGTGGGCCAGCATCCAGGTGAAGATGACGGCCAGGATCACGGCGATGCCGGGGATGCGGAACACCCGAACCAGGGGAAGTCGGGAGCTTCCGGGCTGCCCTTCGGCGTCGGGTGCGATTGAGGCGATGATGACTCCGGCGAGCAGGGCCACCGCGCTGAGCCCGGTGAACGCCCAGCGCCAGTCGAAGGTCGTTCCGAGCCAGGAGCCGAGGGGTGTGCCGAGGGCGAATCCGACGGGCGCCCCGACGGAAACGATGGCCAGTGACAGTCCTGCACGGGAGGGTGGGCTGATCTTCCGGCCGTAGGCGGCCAGCATTCCCCAGATGATTCCGGAGAACGCGCCGGCGACGAAACGCGATACCAGCGACAGGGGCACGTCGCTGGAGAGGGCCGTCACGCTGTTGGCCAGGATGAGGCCCAGGATTGCAACCAGGAGCAGATGCTTCCGGCGCAGTCCCCGGGTCAACGTGATGGCGGGGATAGTGACGATCACCGTACCAAGGGCGTAGGCGCTGACGAACAGTCCGACGGTGCCTTCACTGGTCCCCATCCCGGTGGCTATAACGGGCAGCAGGCCGGCCGGCATGGTCTCCATAGCCACGAGGACGAAACCGATGACGGCCAGCGCGGACAGCGTCGCTAGCGGCAGCCGTTGCGGTTTCTCTGTAGCTTCCGGGGTCGACGCCGGAAGGGTGGTGGTGGTCACTTACTCTCCTTCAAGGCATTCGTGAGGCCTTCGGTTCCGCAGCGGCGGGTAATGGCTACGCCGGGCCCTGCGCTGGCGCCGGCGAGTGCGATCACGGTCATAACGTCCTTACTTGGGCGGATTTAGAGGTGTCTTCCAGCGGGGAAGGGCACGGTTGAAAACCTTGCCCTGGTCGTGCCGCCGGTAACTCCCTATCGAGTCAACATGCGAACCGTTCCGCGGAGGAGTCTCTGTCGAGGGGTGTACCGGCAGGGCACCCCAACAAAGTTTGGAGGGACGTATTCTCGTGGCATGGACAATAAAGCCGAGGTACGCGAGTTCCTGATGTCGCGCCGGGCGAAGGTGACCCCCGAACAGGCCGGACTTCCAGCCGGGCCGAACAGGCGCGTTGCCGGGCTTCGCCGCACGGAAGTTGCGATACTCGCAGACGTCAGCGTCGAGTATTACGCCAAGCTCGAACGCGGGGCGATCGGCGGAGCCTCCTCGTCCGTGCTTGACGCCATCGCCCGCGCGCTCAACCTCGACGACACGGAGCGGACCCACCTTTTCGATCTTGCCCGCGCCGCCGACGGGATTCCCCTGTCAGGGCGTCCCCGCCGGCGATCCACGAAAAACAGCGTCAGTCGGCCCAGTCTGCACTGGGTGCTCAGTACGATCACTGACGGCGTTGCTTTCGTGCGCGACCAGCACCAGGACCTCCTTGCCACCAATGAACTCGGCCGGGCCTTCTATTCGCCCGTCATCGGCGTTGGAGGTCGCACCCCGAACCTGGCCCGGTTCCAGTTCCTCGACCCTGCAGCCCGCGACTTTTATCCTGACTGGGAGCTTTTCGCGGAGATGTGCGTTGCGATCATGCGGACCGAAGCCGGCCGTGATCCCCATGACAAGGGACTTCAGGATCTCGTCGGTGAGCTGTCCACGCGCAGCGAGGTGTTCCGGCAGCTGTGGGGTTCGCATGATGTTCGGACCCACGGGTCGGGCACGAAACGGTTCAACCACCCCGTTGTCGGCGAACTCACTCTCGCCTACGAGGAACTCATCATTACCGCCGACCCCGGCTGCGTTCTCATGATCTACACCGCCGAACCCGGTTCGCCCAGCGCTGAGCGACTCAGGCTACTGGCCAGCTGGGCGGCTACGGGATCCACGGCCGCTGCGCACGAATAAGGCACCTCCAGTACGGGGCGGTAACTGTCCAGGCGTAGGGACGGGCGGCCATGGGCACCTGGTCTCCGCATGATCAGACGACGAGTGCTAGAGCAAGGGTTATCCCGTAACGGAACGTGGTTGGACTTAGGTTCAGTGTCTAGGTCCCATACTCATCCTGCTTAGACGCCGCCCGGTACTTTCGAGTGCCGGGTGGCTTTTTGGATCACTTGGCCAACTTGAGGTGGAACGCTTAAGTTGACGGCGTCGAAGACGTTCCTCGCCGCGGGGATGAGGAGCATGCACGTCATTTGCCAGCCCATACCGTTGGTCCGTAGCCTCAAGTTATCC
Organism: Arthrobacter sp. 01T414; assembly: GCF_056398965.1. NCBI lineage: Bacteria > Bacillati > Actinomycetota > Actinomycetes > Micrococcales > Micrococcaceae > Arthrobacter > Arthrobacter sp. 01T414. The sequence goes on from NZ_JBFTQK010000001.1 coordinate 817,441, forward strand.
ACACACGGAAGGATTCTGGCCTGCGCAGTATGCGGCCCGTTGAGTGGTTGTGTCAAGTATTTTTGGCCTCGGAAGGACGGCCAACAGTGGCCCCGTCTTGGCACGTTTCGTGCTGCTCGAGAGTCTTGACCTGTGCACCTGGGCGGGCCAACTAGGTAGTACTCTGCTGTCCCCGGGCGCTCTTGCCCGTGCGCCGTAGCTTCTCGGGTGGAATCAGATTTGGTCACAAAATTGACAAGCCTACTTCTCTAGTCATTCGACAAAACTCATGCAAAAGTGAGCGGCATCACTCGTTTCCAGCTGGGGAGTTACGGGGCGGTTTCTCACCAACGTCGCAACGGGTCTGTTCTGAACGTAGCAGGTGTGGTGAGGGTTCGACGGTTCGTGCTAATTGGCCGAGAGGAGTTGCGTGCGTTGGAGCCAGGATTGGATGGCCGTTCCTGCGTCGCGGACTTCCTCGCCTTTGACAGCGAGGCCCTCACGGACTGTCGCTCCGGGGCAGGACCGACCATAGTCGCGGACTGTGTTGCCCAGCCCGCTCATGGCGTGGGTGGTGACCGGATGGATGGTTTTGCCGGCGAAGTCGTAGCTTTCGGCGAAGGTTGTCATGATCATTGGTGCCCTGACGTTCCAAATGCCGCTGGCCAGGATCACGGTGTCGTACTGGTCGATGGAGGGCAGCAGGTTGCGGATCGCGGGGCGGGCGTCCTGGTTTTGCTCGCTGACGTTCCGGGCGACGGTGGCGTCGTAGCCGGCAGGGTAGGGGTCGGCAGCCTCGATGCGGTGCACGTCGCAGGGTACCCGGGCGCTGATCATGACGGCGAGGACCTCGGTGTTGCCGACTTCCAGCGTGGCGCGTCCGCCGTAGTAGTAGTTTTCGCCGGCCCTGGAGAAGTAGGCGAGCAGGACGCGTTGACTGCCCTGGCCTGGTGTTGCTGTGTTTGGGGACGATGTGGTCTCTGGCCTGGGCACTGTGCGTGGTCCTTGCGGTGTGCAGGCTGCTGTCGCAGCGGTGAGCAGGGCGCCGGTCAGGCCGGCGGCCGCCCCGCGAAGGGCGGACCGCCGACTGACGTTTAACGGGCTGGTAGCCAAGGGAGTGCCTTGGTGTTAGTTGTACCGGCGGTTGCCGAGCCAGCTGACCATTGCGGGGTCGCGGTGGTCGAAGAAGAGGCTGGCGCCGGTGTCCAGTGCCGTGATCCGGGTCATCTGCTCCTCGGTGAGGGTGAAGCCGAAGACGTCCAGGTTCTGGGCCATGCGCTCGGGGCGGACAGACTTCGGGATCACGACGACGTCTCGCTGGATGAGCCAGCGGAGCACGACCTGGGCGACAGACTTGCCGTGGGCTTCAGCGATGGCGCTGAGGACGGGGTCCGTGAAGAGGTTGTTCTTGCCTTCGGCGAACGGTCCCCAGGACTCGATCTGCACGTCGCGTTCGCGCATGAGTTTCTGGTCGGCGGCGCGCTGGTGGAACGGGTGGGTTTCGATCTGATTCACCGCCGGGACAATTTCGTTGTGGTCGATGAGGTCCACGAGCCGGTCCGGGTGGAAGTTCGAGACGCCGATGGCGCGGGTGAGTCCTTCCTTGTTCAGATCCTGCATGGCGCGCCATTCGCTGTAGTAGTCACCGAGCGGCTGGTGGATCAGGTAGAGGTCGAGGTAGTCCAGTCCGAGCCGGTTCAGGGAGTTCTGGAATGACTGCTTGGTGTCGTTGTAGACATTCCCGGTGGGTGCGTGCTGGATCCAGAGTTTGGTGGTGATGAACAGTTCTTCGCGGTTGATGCCGCTGGCTTTGATCGCGGCGCCGACGGCCTCTTCGTTGCCGTAGGACGCGGCGGTGTCCAGGTGCCGGTAGCCGGTGGCGAGGGCTGCTTCGACGGCGGTCTGGGTTTCTTCTTCGGGGATCTGGAAGACACCGAAGCCGAGGATGGGCATTTCGATGCCGTTGTTGAGCGTGACGTTCTTCATGGGTTTTTCCTTAGCGTTGTTCTGCTGTGGTTTGTGGGTGGGTTTTGGGGTGTGCGGCTTGGTAGTCCTGGTCGCTGACGGGTTCGAGCCACGTTGCGGTGTGCCCGTCGTCGTTTTCGACCAGGGCCAGGTGGCACATCAGGGAGTCCGGAGTTGCGCCGTGCCAGTGTTCTTCTCCGGGAAGGGTGTGGACGGTGTCTCCGGCCCGCATGACGATGACTTTCCCGTCCCGGGTGGCCACCAATCCCGTTCCGTCGGTGCAGTGCAGTGTTTGGCCCAGCGGGTGGGAGTGCCAGTGGGTCCGGGCCCCGGGGGCGAACCGGACCATCGCGAACCCGAGCCGGGAGGGGCTTTCAGCTGAGTGCAGTGGATTCAGGTAGACGTCGCCGGTGAACTTCTCGGCCGGTCCCTTGGTCGTGGGTCCCGGAACTGCGAGGCGCATGCCTGCTCCTTTCATTGTGGTCGGGTCTGGTTAGGTGGTTGCGTGCCGCCGTCGCTGCAATGCCAGGGACGCCGCGACGAGGACGATGAGGACCACAGCCGTGGCGCCGAGGCTGGCGCGTAGCCCGGTGATGAACTCGCCGCTGGCGAGCCCCGCGCCGAAGATGGCCACGCCGAGGGATCCGCCGACTTGCCGGGCGGTGTTGACCACTCCGCTGGCGGTCCCGGCCCGTTCCGCGGGGACGTTGTCCATTACCTGGGCGACGATGGACGGGACGGTGAAAGAGCCGCCCACGCCGACGGGGACCATGAGCGCTGCGACGAGCAGGACCGGCGCATCCGCGGGCAGCAAGCACAGGCCGGCGAGGCCGATAACCATGATGAGCTGTCCTGCGGCAATCATGGCCACATGCCCGTACCGGGCCATGAGACGGGCCACCAAAGGGTTCAGGATGGCCACGAGGGCGGTCATTGGCAGGAACAGCAACCCGGTCTCCAGGGCAGAGGCGCCCCGTTCCTGCTGGAAGTAGAGGCTTTGAACGAACACGATGCCGTAGAACGCCCCCATTGTGACGACGGCAATGATCAGGGCGGTGGACACGGCACGGGAGCGGAACAGGTCCAGCGGAATCATCGGATGCCGTCCCCTGGCCTGGGCGGTGACGAAGGCAACGACGGATACCACCCCGAAGGCGAACATGAGCAAGATGGCGGGGCTTCCGTAACCGGCTTCGGCACCCTCGATGATGCCGTAGGTCAGGGCTGCGAGTCCGGCGACGGCGCTGATCTGTCCGGCCCAGTCAAACGGGGCAAGCCGTCGGGGTGACGGTGCGACGCGGGAAAGCACCAACAGAGCCACAGCCCCGACGGGTAGGTTGACGAAGAAGATCAGCCGCCAGTCGAGCTGTGTGAGAAGCACGCCCAGTACCGGACCTGCGGCGGCGGCCACCGAACCGCCCAGCCCCCAGTAAACGATGGCGCGGCCGCGGGCGGCGGCGTCATGATAGGCCTCCCGGATCAGCGCCAGGGAAGCCGGGGTGATCATCGCCGCTCCGACGCCCTGCAGAATACGGGCACCGACCAGTACCGGGAGCGAGGGACTCAGCGCACAGGCAGCGGAAGCAACAACGAAGACGATCATGCCAAGTCCATAGGCACGGCGCGCACCGGCCCTATCGGAGAACGTTCCCGCGAACAGCTGGAGGGCAGAGAACATCAGGGTGTAGCCGGTCACCACCCACTGCAGGCCGGACAGGCCCCCGCCGAGATCGTTGCGGATCGCAGGCAGAGCGACGTTGACGATCTGGGCATCCAAGGCGACAACGAAGAAGCCCAGCATGGCAACGGCCAGGGAAGCCCTGGGTCGGGCAGCCACGGTTGGGCGGCTGACGACAGACACGGACATGATGTCCTTTCAAAGCGGGATAACGGTCTTCTTCAAGAAAACCAGCCCCTTCATTCGCGCGGGAGTGTCTGTTGTGCGGTGTACTGGCAGTTCCTGTCAGACCAGCCCGGCCCGCCGTAGCCTAGAAGCCATGGACAACACTCACGACGTCCGCGAGTTCCTCATGAGCCGCCGGTCCCGCATCACTCCGACCCAGGCAGGGTTGCCCGCCTACGGCGGTACCAGAAGAGTGGCAGGGCTCAAACGTGAGGAAGTGGCCATGCTCACCGGCGTCAGCACCGAGTACTACGCAAGGCTCGAGCGCGGCAACCTCCGGGGAGTGTCGGATTCCGTTCTTGACTCCCTCGCCCGGGCCCTGCAGCTCGACGAGGCAGAACGAGCCCACCTGTTTGACCTGGCCAAGGCCGCGGCACCTGCCCCGGCGTCCGGGCCACGGCGGGCACGGGCTGACGTGCGCCCCAGTATCGAAAGAGTTTTGGCCGGAATGACCGGGATTCCGGCCTACGTCCGGAACGCCCGTACTGACGTGGTCGCTGCCAACAGCCTGTGCTTCGCCCTCTACACCGGCATCCTTAGCCCCGAGACGCTTCCGGTGAACCTCGCACGCTTCATGTTCCTGGACCCGCGGTCCAAGGACTTCTTCGTCGACTGGGACACACTCGCCGATGACTTTGCAGCCGCCATGCGTGCCGAATCCGGCAGAAACCCTCGCGACCGTGCGCTCAACGGCCTTATCGGTGACTTGGCCGCGGGCAGCACCGAGTTCTCCACACGGTGGGCGCGCCATAATGTCCGCTTTCACCGCACCGCACGCAAGACCATGCGCAATCCGCTCGTCGGGGAGATCGAACTCACCGGCGACGCGCTCGAACTCCCCGGGGAAGGGCTGACACTGATCGCCTACTCCGCCGAACCGGGCAGCCACGCCCAAGGCCAACTGGATTTCCTCGCCAGCTGGACCGCCAGCGACAACAGCACCTCTGTAGAGACACCAGTCAGCCCGCCTTCAGAGGAAAGAAGGTTGCCCTGAACGCGAAAGCCCCGACAACTGTGCTGCTCGGCACCGTAGCTAGCCCGAAGTAGCAAAAACTGCAGCAGTTCGCTCGCTTCTGCAGTTCCTCCGACCGGGGCTGGCCGCAGTCGCGTGATAGATCGCGAACCTTGCAGTTGCGCTCGACCAATCCAGAACGGCCCTGGGCCGGCTGTTGATCTCCTCAGTGGCGAACAGGACATCTGCCGGTTCAACTGCGCTCAGGTCATCTCCCTTCCGGAAGTACTGACGGAGCAAGCCATTGGCGTTTTCGTTTGAGGCACGCTGCCAAGGGCTGGCCGGATCACAAAAGTACACGAGCGTGCCCAAAGCAGCAGTAACCTCGGCATGCTTGGCCATCTCGGAGCCCCGGTCCCACGTCAAAGTTCTCCGCAACGTGACTGGCATGACCCCGAGCGCCTCAATGAGCTGGTCACGCATGTTATCGGACCTGTTTCCCGGCCGAAGCGCAAAGGCAACGAGAAGCCGGGAAGAACGTTCAACCAGCGTCACTATCGCTGACCTGTTCCCTTTCCCCATGATCAGATCACCCTCCCAATGGCCAGCCTCTTCCCTGGTAGCGATGTGGGCTGGGCGATCGCCGATCTTCAGAGCATCGGCCATGTACCGGCGCGGCTTCACCTTGGTCCTGGACCGGGACCGTCTGCTGAACCTACCCGAACGCAGTAGCCGGGCAGACCCGGTGGGAACGGGGCGGATACTCAATTGATACAGCGCCCGGTAGATCGTTTCGTGAGCCAAATGCCGGCACTTCTCGCCCGGGAACCGTTGCTTCAAGGCCCGACAGACCTGCTGAGGGCTCCAACGCTTCGACAGGCACTCCACAACGTAGTGGCGCAGTTCTTCATCGCTGGCCAGCTTGGCCAACTTCGGCCTCGGCCTGCGCTTCTGTGCCATTTTCTGGGCACGGAACGGGTGATAGCGACGCGAATCGGGGCGATTGCGGGACAGCTCCCGGCTGATGGTAGACGGTGACCGCCCCAGATCACGGGCGATGGAGCGAATACTTGCCCGGACCAGCAGTCGGTCCGCGATGAAAATGCGTTCGTCTTCGGACAGATAGCGGCTGGACACCGCCGCCGGAACGGCCTTACGGGGCCGCGGGTCCAAGCCCTGCTGTATGAGGCCTTCAACCCCGCTGCGTCCATGCAACCAGCGATGGCCCGTGTTCACATTGATACCAAGAATCCTGCATGCTGCGGAATTGGAGTGCCCGTCTTTCATGGGCTGAACGTACAAGGGCTTCTTCTCGACCAAGCCTTCGGGGCCCATCTTCCGCTTTCGGCGCGTCGAACTACGCATAAAAAACAACACCTCTTTCAGTAGGTGTTGCGACGTTGGTGAGAAACCGCCCGGTGCTTATTGGGGGGAAGCGGCGTACGCCGTCACGTTCAGATCGATTTGCCGGTGGCCATAGGCCGCCGGCCTTGTTGTTTCGCGGGGCTATCGCCTCGTGCCTGGGGCTTGGACTCCTGGCCGCAACGTCCGGACCCGGGCTGGCTGTAGTACCGGCGCCCATGGCCATTCCGGGGGCCTCGTCAGGGGAAGGGACCACCATCGGCGAGCTGGGTTCACGGCCGGGCGCGACGCGGCTACCACTGCCGATCTCCGATCAGGTCTCCGGCTCGGTCGACGTCGGCACCGGGCCGTCGCCGTCGGTACGGCGAATATGCTGGATGGAAACGCCACGTCACTTTCAGACATTGGGACGGGCTGCGCCGCTGGAATCGGCTACAACACCGGCGCCGCACTGGGTGGAGCCCTCTACCACTCGGCTATGAGTTAACGCATCGATCGATACATCAGGAGCGAGAATGCACAGACCTTGGCTGGCTACCGCGGCTTCCCTAATTATCACGATTCCCCTAGTTGCGGTGATTGCATTCGGAGTGCCCGACCGGCCTTCGTGGCTCGTCGGAGCGCTGAGTGCGGTCATCGGAGCACCGATGCTGCTGATATGGACCAGATACCATCAGCAGCGTCCGCCAGCTGACTAGAACTGGCACGAGTCACCGGCAGGGAAAGTGACCTTCTCGAAGGATCCAGCTTGGAATGAGCGAACGACCGCCAGGGAACTATAGGAGACCTCGGACCGGTTTGCGGTCCGGGGTCTTCTCTTGAAGGCAGAGATGCACCAAGACGGGATGGGGACATTGGACGACATGATGAAGAGGGTGGCTGCCCGCCGCAAAGCTGTGCTGTTTACGTATACGGTCCGGGGAGAGGCCGGCCGACGTCGTTGTAGTCACGGACCGGCACCTCCTTCGGTGGCTGGCAGACCGCCCGAACATTCTCACGCCCACGCAGGTGTCGGCGCTTACCGCTGCAGCCCTCCGCCCCGGAACCTGGCACAGAAGTCCGCCTGCCGTGGTTAAGCCGGCGGTCTTGCTGCACGAGTTCACCAAGTTGCGATCGCTTGTGGACAGCGCGCGACGTCGCCGCGCGGGCTGGCTCCTAGCGCTTCTTCTCGGGGCCCCGCTTGTCCTGGCCATCCTTTCGGCCTACCTCTGAGCGCGTAAGAGATATTCACTTGGCACGGGCGTTAGAGCCGAACCCGGCGTGCGACGTTTCGCCATGCAAATGTTCGTCGGGGGCTGGCATGCGGAAGAGGAACTCCACAGCGGAACATCGCCGAGAGTTCCGCTTCAAACTCCGGTCCAGGCGCTGGGGTGCCCGCCGTACGGTGATCTAGGATCTACCCATGACGACGCTTCAGGAGGCGGTAGTTCTGGTGGTCGGCGCTACCGGCGGACTCGGTTCGCGCATCGCCGCCCAGCTGGAGAGTAACGGCGCCATCGTTGCCCGGTCGTCAAGGTCTGCCGGGCACGATCTCCGCACTCCCTCCGTGGTCCGGGAGGTGCTGGAAGGCGTGAATGCACAGTATGGACGACTCGATGGGCTGGTGGTTGCCTCCGGCGTCGTCGCCTTCGGTGCTGCAGCAGACCTGGAACCCGCCACCGTGGACGAGCTCTTCGCCGTGAACACGACCAGTGCGGTCCAGCTTATTGTGCAGAGCCAGCCCTACCTAGCGGCATCGGCCCGTGAAGGCCGGGAGCCCTTCATAGTCACGCTGAGCGGCGTCGTGGCTGAAACACCCGTCGCCGGTCTGGCCGCATACTCGGCGTCGAAAGCCGGGCTAGCGGCGTTCGTTGCCGCGGCGGCGCGAGAATATCGGCGCGCTGGCATCCGAATCATGGATGCCCGGCCGGGCCACACGGGTACCGCCCTGTCCGAGCATCCGATTGCCGGGGCGGCGCCGCGATTCGGCGCCGCGCTGGAGCCAGACCTGGTTGCGGCGAGGATTGTCACTGCGATCCTCGATGGCGAGAAAGACCTGCCCAGCACCGCCTTTTAGGCTCCCCGAGCTGTAGCCACCTGACCGGTCACCTGGCCGGGGCCGGCGTCAGGCTTCGGGAAGGGTGCAGATGTGGCCGTCGGGGTCCATCGGGTAACCGCAAAGCGGGCACGTCGGACGCCCAGCGCCGACGATCTCACGGGTGCGCTTGGCGAATGCGCGGGCAGTGCCGACCGGCATCCGCACCAGAAGCATTTCGGAGTCATTGGCGTCCTCGTCAAGCGACTCGTCGTCGTCATCAGCGTCGACTTCGGTGATGGGGTAGGCCTCAATGACAACTTGGGCAGTGGTTGGGTCCCACCCTAGGCTCATGGCGCCGGTACGAAACTGCTCGTAAACGGCGTCGAGCTGTTCATTATCGACAAGTTCAATAGGCGTACTCGAGGGAACGCTGAAGGGGTTGCCCTCGACGGTGCTTAGCTGATCGAGAATCTCATCGATCTTGTCGGCGAGCAGGGCCGACTGCTGCTTCTCCAGGGCAATACTCACGATCTGAGTCCCAGCGCGCACTTGCAGGTAGAAGGTACGCGCCCCCGGAACGCCAATGGTGCCAACGACGACCCGATCAGGCCAGTCAAACTCGTGAACGCGGGAAGGCATGTCAGTATTTTAGGCACAAGACGCCACGGCGCCCCGCCCTGCTCCGCCGCCCACGGGCCATGGGGACTGCAGCGTCCAGCAACTTCCCGGTTGCGCTGAGCGGCCATAGACGGCGCGGACTGAGCCCTGCGGCGCAGCACGCTGCCCTGTCGCGGCACCCGCCAACGGCGTAGGCTTCCGCTGTGCCGGCTCTGTCCGTGGGATCAGTCCGCCCGGCCGGCATCCGCCTTTGGAGGAGTCTGCCATGACTGTTCTGGTTCAAAACCTGGTGCCCGGCCTGACCCGGGAACAATACGAAGGCATCGCCGCGGCCCTCAGGGACAAACTCGCGGCCACCCCCGGGTTCAAGGCGCACTACGCCTATGAAAGTGACGACGGAATGACCGTGGTGGAAATTTGGGAGGCTGCGGCGCAGCACGATTCCTGGTTCGACAACAACGTAAGGCCAAACCTGCCGGTGGAAATCACCCCGATGAAGCACGAGCTGGTTAACGCGGTGATGGCCTAGGGAACCTGCCAGGCCAACTAACGCGCCGGGCCAACTAACGTCCGGCGGCTTCGGTGCCCTGGCGCTCTGCCACGAAGGGTCCGAGCAGCGTCCGAAGGTGGGCGTGCACCTGCGCCGGGGTTTGACCGGATTCGAGCATGCGGGTGCCGGCGTGGACGACGGCGTTGATCATCTCGGCGACTGACTCGGCGTCGGCAACCCCGAGCTCGGTGAGCGTCGCAATCAGCGGTTCCTGCAGCTGGCGGTGCATCCGGGTGGCCTGCTCGTCGAGTTCGGCGCCGGGAGCCAGTGCGGCCAGCGCTGCTCCAACGGCGTGCGCTCCTTCGGCGACCAAGTCAACGTTGGCCGTTGCGTAGGCCAAGATCCGGTCCGCCTCGGTGGGGGCGTCCGCCATCGCGCCGGTGACGCGCTCGGTCCAGCGCGGGAAAATGTCACGGACCAGGGCCTGGAGCAGGTCCTGCCGGGAATCGAAGTACTGGTAAACGCTGGGTCTTGAAAGCCCTGCCCGCAACGCCACCTCGGCCATGGTCGGCGCTTCCGACGTTTCCTGCAGCAGTTCGTGGGCAGCATCCAGCAGTGCGCGCTCCTGTGCGGCGCGGTGTTCCGCGACGGTGGCGGCACTTATTCTGGGCATTTCGGGATCCTTTGACGCTTTTTTTGACCAATGCTTCAAGAATACGGCCCGACGACGGCGGCTTGCTGAGCAGGCCGCCGTCGTCGGGTCCGTGCCCTGGATGCTAGCGGACCGGGGCAGGAGCCCCCAGCCGGCCATCGACCATCTCAGCGACGCGGTCGCAGTAGCCGAGGACGTCATGGTCGTGGGTGACCATGATGGTCGCGACGCCGTGCTCGTGGCTTTGCCGGGCCAGCAATTCCACGACTTCGCGGCTGCGGGCCCGGTCCAGCGAGGCGGTCGGTTCATCCACGAGGAGGAGTTTCGCCCCCGTGACGAGTGCCCGTGCGATGCCAATGCGCTGCCGTTCGCCGCCGGAGAGCTGGCCGGGGCGGTTGGCGGCACGGTGGGCCATGCCAACGGATTCCAGCAGGACCGCCGGGTCGAAATTCTTCGGTCCGCCCGCGAGCCGGTTGACCAGGCGGAGCTGATCCGCCGCAGTCAACGCCGGGATGAGGTTGCCGGACTGGAAAACGAAGCCAATGTTCGCCAGCCGGAACGCGGCGCGTTTGCCCCGGCTCAATTGGGAGAGATCCTGCCCGTTGATGCTGACCGTTCCGGAATCCGGGGAGGCCAGGGCGCCGGCGACGGCGAGCAGGGAGGATTTGCCGGAACCGGACGGGCCGACGATGGCTAGAAATTCCCCCGGGCCAACGTCGAGGCTGACATCGTCCAAAGCTTTCACCTTGGTGTCGCCGTCGCCGAGTTCCATCACAGCATGGCGGATGGACAGGCCGGTGGATCCGGATGCGTCGGCCGGGCTTGTGCCGGCCGCCGTGAACGTGGGGTTGGTCATCGCTGTCCTCCAAGGGCGTTGAGCGGGTCGATGCGGGAAATGCGCACCACGGCCACGGCGGCGCCGATCAGACCCAGGCCAATGGTGAGGGCTGTGGCGACGGCGATCGGTGCGGCCTCCAGCGCGAACGGCATAGCGTCCGGCATGGCGGCACCGAGCCCCAGGCCGGCGGCCACACCCAGCGCGGTGAAGCCCACCAAAAGGATGGCGGCCTGGGCCAGTCCATCGCGCAGCAGGTAGCCGGTTGAGGCCCCGATGGCCCGCAGTACTGAGATTTCGTGCTTGCGCTGGATCGTCCAGACAGTGAAGAACGCGCCGACCACGAGGGCGCAGATCGCGTAGAGGAACACTTGGATCATGCTCAGGGTCATGGTCTCGGCCTCATAGCCGGGAGATGCGTTGAAAGCGGTGGAGAGAGATTTGCTGGACGTTCCGGCGGCGGTGTCGGCGGCGGCCAGGTCCAGCTTGGCGCCGGGCTTCGCCTGGATTGCGACGACGCTGGCGGTATCAAAGTTGAGCGCGGACAACTGCGCCGGGCTGGGGACGCCGGGGGAGGCCTGGCCGGAGGCGATCAGTTGCCAGGTTTTCAACGGCAGGTAGGCGACGTCGACGTGCCCGAATGTGGACTGGCCTTCGGTGAAGCCAACGACCTTCAGTTTGGTGCCGATCCGGTCCAGCGTCACGACCGTACCGAGGTCGATGCCTTCAGCCTTCGCGGTCGACGACACAACAATGCCGTCAGCAGCCCCGAGTGCGGCGCCGGCTGAGCGGGACGGTTCCAGGAAGGATCCGGGCTCGACGCCGAAAAGCGTGAGGTCAATCTGCTTGCCGGAATCAGTGGTGGCGTTGGCCATGCCAACGCCCATCTTCTCCGCGGCGGCCACGCCGTCCACGCCGCGCCAGGCGCTGAGCTGGTGGTCATCGACCACTGAGCGGGAGAACGCGTTGTCGGTTTTGGTGCCTTGGTCGAACGCGAACGCGGTGACCGGCATCGATTTGAGGCCGGACACGCCGTCGTTGACGAGGCCCGAGGACAGGCCGGAAAGCATCACCATCAGTACGGCGATGAGGGCAATGACACCGCCCATCAGGCTGAATCGGCCACGCGCGAAGATCAGTTCGCGGAGTGCAAGGAACATTGGGGGTCCTAGGTTCAGAGGTGGATGGAAAGAGTTGCTGACATGATGTCGGCATCTTTCCGACAGCATGTCAGCAAAAAGGGGGAGTGGCAAATCCCGCCGCATTCTGTCGACGACCCGGCCCTGCCGGAGGTCTTGCGCCACCACGGTGCACCGGACCTAAGATCGGGCATGGAGACCCTTCGATTCAGCGTCGACGTCGACGCTCCCGCGCGGCATGTCTGGAACGTCATGCTCGGCCTGGACACCTACCGCGAATGGACCGGCGCCTTTCACGAGGGCTCGACCTACGAGGGCGGCTGGAACGAGGGCGATGAGATCCGTTTCCTCGGCCCGAACGACGACGGGACCCCGAGCGGGCTCTTCGGCACCATCGTCGAGAACCGTCCCCACGAATTCGTATCGGTCCGCTATCTCGGCGAGATCGAGAACGGCGTCGAAAACCCAGTAGGTCCGGCAGCCGGACTTCACGAAAGCTACTCGTTCAGCGAGACCGACGGCTCGACCACCCTCGTCGTCGAGCTCGAGGTGCCCGACGAGTGGGCGCACGATATGCAGAGCATGTGGTCGGAGGCGATCGTCAGGATCAACCACCTTGCGGAGCGGGCCTAGCTGGACCCATTCCTGCCCCGGGCAGGAGGGGCAGCTGTTCGGACCCGCCGTGGGACGGTAGCTTTCCTTATCAACATTGGAGAAACGCCGCGGGAAATGGAGGTCTGCGCGAAGTGGGCGGTTGGGTGGTTAGGATCGAGCCGACCGTCCCAACCAAGAGCGTTGCCCCGAGAGCGAGGATCCGTGAAGGCCGACCACTACGACAGCTTCGCCGAGAGCTACGCGGCGGAAAATGAATCCAGCCTGCTTAACGCCTACTACGAGCGGCCGGCCATGATCGGTCTCGCCGGCGACGTGACCGGCCGCCGGATCCTGGACGCAGGGTGCGGTTCCGGGCTCCTCTCCGCGGCGCTGAGTGCCAAAGGCGCCCTCATGACCGGCTTCGATTCCAGTCCGGCGATGCTCGAACTGGCAAGACGGCGGCTGGGCGCGGCCGCGGACCTTCACCTGGCCGACCTCAGCAAGCCGCTCCCTTTCGCCGACGACTCCTTCGACGACGTCGTCTCCTCCCTGGTCCTGCACTATCTGGAGGACTGGTCCGGTCCCCTCGCAGAACTGCGGCGCGTGCTGAAGCCGGGAGGCCGCCTGATCCTCTCGGTCAACCACCCAACGGTCAGCGTGGTCACCCAGCCCGCCGAGGACTACTTCGCCATCCGGCAGTACTCGGAGGATTACGAGTTCGACGGCGAGCCGGCCGTCCTGACCTTCTGGCACCGGCCGCTGCACTCAATGATTACTGCCTTCACGTCAGCGGGCTACCGCATAGCCTCCGTGAGCGAACCCGAGCCCGCTCCGGACACGCCGCGCGAACTCCTTCCGCCGCGCATCCTCAGCGGCGAGAAGTCAGCGTTCCTGTCCTTCATCTTCTTCGTCCTCGAGGCCGGGTGAGATGCCGGTGACCGGGCCGGTAATGGACGATTAACTCGAAAAGCTTCGATCCGCGTGGATCCGGGCTTTTTGCGGCATTCGGTCAATATCCCGGACTTCCAGATTCGTCAATGAATTTCGACAAAATTTACTTAACGCGGGCGCCAATTGTTGCAGCTCGATAACGAACCATACCTGCGAACAAATTTCATGCCGTTCTGCCCCGCTGCGGGTTTACGCTTCATGCCATGTGAGACGCGCCACACTGCCGCTGGGGGAGTGTGGACGTCTGTCCGGCGCCTCGGGCGCCGGTCTCATCCACACCACAGAAACAAGGAGGCGGAATGCGATTCGGTCGTATTTCCAAAGCAGTGGGGGTCGCGGCAGCAGCAGCACTCGCACTGAGCGCTTGCGCGGGAAACAGTGGCGGGTCAACCCCGTCGTCCGCGGCGGCTGCAGCCAAATCAGGCGGATCGGCAACAGTCGTAGAGGTGAACGCGTTCAACACGTTCAACCCCAACACCGCTGACGGCAATACTGATATCAACTCGAAAGTCAGCTACGCCACCCACTCCGGATTCTTCTACGTCGACAACAAGCTCAATGTTGTCCGCAACGAAAAGTTCGGCAAGATGGAAAAGGTCTCAGACAACCCGCTGACCGTGAAGTACACCATCAACGACGGCGTCAAGTGGTCTGACGGCACGCCCGTCACCGCCGCCGACCTGGTGCTTCAGTGGGCTGCCTTCTCCGGCTACTACAACGACGCCGACGCGGAAGGAAAGAAGGGAACTTCCTACTTCTCCTACGCCGGCGACCCGACCGGCCTGGCGCTGACCGACTTCCCGGAACTGGGCGACGACAACCGCTCCATGACGATCAAGTACTCCAAGCCCTTCGCTGACTGGGAGATCGCCCTCGGCGGCCCGGGCATCGACATCCCGGCCCACGTCCTCGCCAAGAAGGCCGGCCTGGCCGACGCCAAGGCGTTCGTGGACCTCCTGAAGGGTATGCCGCGCGGAGACGCCAAGAACCCGAAGCCTGCCAATAAGCAGCTCAAGGCCATGTCTGACATGTGGAACACCGGCTTCGACACCAAGACGCTGCCGGCCGATCCCAGCCTCTTCCTCTCCAACGGCCCCTACGTCGTCAAGGCGATGAACCAGGACCAGTCCCTGACCATGGTCAAGAACAAGGACTACAACTGGGGCCCGGAGCCCAAGCTGGACGAAATCACCGTCCGCTACATCGGTGAAGCTCCGGCCCAGGTCCAGGCGCTGAAGAACGGCGAAGCGGACATCATCGCGCCGCAGGCTTCCGCGGACACCGTGGAGCAGCTCAAGGCCCTCGAAAGCCAGGGCGTCACGGTTGAGGTGGGCAACCAGCTCTCCTACGACCACCTCGACCTGAACTACAGCGGCCCGTTCGCTGACAAGAACGTCCGCGAAGCCTTCATGAAGACGGTCCCGCGCAAGGACATCGTCGACAAGATCGTCAAGAAGCTGGACGACAAGGCCAAGCCGCTCGATTCCCAGCTCTTCGTCCCGGACCAGGCCAAGTACGCCGACTCCGTCAAGGACAACGGCTCCTCCGCATTCCAGGATGTTGACATCGAGGGTGCAAAGAAGCTGCTGAACGGTGCCACGCCGTCGGTCCGCATCATGTACAACAAGGACAACCCCAACCGCGTTGACGCCTTCTCCCTGATCCGCGAGTCCGCCGCCAAGGCAGGCTTCAAGATCGTCGACGGCGGCCTCGGCAAGTCTGACTGGGGCAAGGCCCTGGGTGACGGCAGCTACGATGCCACCATCTTCGGCTGGATCAACTCGGGCGTCGGTGTCTCCGGTGTTCCGCAGATCTTCAAGTCCGGCAACGGCTCGAACTTCAACAAGTTCAGCGATCCCGAAGCCGACAAGCTGATGGACGAGCTGATCATCACCACCGACAAGGCCAAGCAGGATGACCTCATCCAGCAGGTCGACAAGAAGATCTGGGCTTCCGGCTACGGGCTGCCCCTCTTCCAGGCCGTCGGTGTGGATGCTTACAGCGACCGCATCACCGGCGTGAAGTACATGCCGAACCAGACCGGTGTCTGGTGGAACTTCTGGGAGTGGGCACAGAAGTAGCCCGCAACCGCAAGTGACACTTGCTAGCTGAAGGCGTCGGGACCACGGCTTTACGGTCCCGACGCCTTTCTAGCGACCCTCCCCGGCGATGACTGGCGCGGCCGCGTCGCCCGGGGGTATCCGGCCTAACTCTGCGACCGGTCCGGGCGATCCCTGGGCCCGAATTCCGAGGTTCTATTCCCCATGGTGACCTACATTGTCCGGCGGCTCATGACCGCCGCCCTCATTCTTCTCGGCGCATCCTTCCTGGTGTACATCCTGACAGCGGCGTCAGGTGACCCCCTCGAGGAATACCGCGCCATCAGCGCAGCCAACAAGCAGCAACTGATGGACGCCCGCACCGAACTCCTGCAGCTGGACGTCCCCCCGCCGCTGCGCTATTTCAAATGGCTTGGCGGCGCCGCCCAGTGCCTCGTCCCGTTCGCCAACTCCTGCGACCTGGGCAAGAACATCGTGGGCCAGCCCGTGACGGATGCCCTGGGCCACGCGCTGATCCAGACCCTGACGCTGGTCACCGGCGCCACGGTGCTGGCCATCCTCATCGGCATCACCCTGGGCATCATCACCGCCCTGCGCCAGTACAGCGCGCTGGACTACGGCGTGACCTTCATGGCGTTCCTGTTCTTCTCCCTGCCGATCTTCTGGGTCGCCGTCCTGCTCAAGGAATTCGGCGCCATCGGCTTCAACAACTTCCTGCGTAACCCCGAGATCCCCATGCTCACAGCCATCGGGATCGGCCTCGCCTTCGGCCTGGTGGTTGCGGTCGCGGTCGGCGGCGAACTGAAGCGCCGCGTGCTTGCCGGCGGCATTGTCTTCCTCTTCGTAAGCGCCGTCCTGGTCTACTTCTCCGCCACCGAGTGGTTCAAGACCCCCGGGCTGGGACCGGTGATGATCGCGATCGCAGGCGTCGGCCTCGCCTTTGCCGTCACCCTGCTCACCGCCGGCCTGAAGAACCGCAAAGCCCTGCAGTCGGCACTGATCGCCGTCGGCGTCGGCGTCATCCTGTATTTCGTCGTCCAGCCGCTGCTGGACCAGGCGACTTTCCTCATGATCGTGCTGCTCGCCATCGCCACCGTCCTGGTGGGACTCGGCATCGGCTACCTGGTGGGCGGCTACGACCGTGGACAGTCGATGCGCGCGGCCGCCATCACCTCATTCCTGGTCGGGTTCCTGATCCTGCTGGACCGCTTCATGCAGGCGTGGCCCACGTACTTCAACAACAGCCGCGTCCGCGGACGCCCGATCGCCACCATCGGGGCGAGCACCCCGAACATCGAGGGCGACTTCTGGGTCCTTGGCCTGGACTCCTTCACGCACCTGATCCTGCCGACCCTCGCCCTAATCCTGATCTCCCTGGCCAGCTACACCCGGTTCACCCGGGCCTCCATGCTGGAGATCATGAACATGGACTACATCCGCACCGCCCGGGCCAAGGGCCTTTCGGAACGCACCGTTGTCATGCGCCACGCCTTCCGCAACGCGCTGATCCCGATCGCCACCATCGTGGCCTTCGACATCGGCGGCCTGATCGGCGGCGCCGTGATCACCGAGTCGGTCTTCTCCGTCCGAGGCATGGGCTTCCTCTTCCTGGACGGCATCCAGCACGTTGACCCGAACCCCGTCATGGGTGTCTTCCTGTGCGTAGCCATCACAGCCATGGTGTTCAACCTCATCGCGGACCTCGCCTACTCCGCACTTGATCCGCGCGTAAGGGTAAAAGCATGAGCCAGCCAAGCCAGCAAGACGAAATCATGGCCGAAGAGGCCGCACTGCAGCCCACGCCGGCAGCCGGCGTCGAACCCGTCCTCGAGGCGAAAGGCCTGAGCCAGGGCCAGATCGTCCGGAAGCGCTTCCTCGGACACTCCGGCGCCATCATCGGGCTGGTGGTTTTCGCGCTGATCTTCATCGTCGCCTTCACCTCCGTCGGCTACCTGGGCATCCCCGGCTGGTGGAAGTACAACCACGAGCAGGTCTCCCCGCTGGTCAACGACGGCGCACCGACCTCCTCGCTGTGGCCGCTGGCCTGGGGCGAACACCCGTTCGGCCAGGACCGGATCGGCCGGGACCTGTTCGCCATGACCATGCGCGGCGCCCAGCAGTCCATCACGGTCATGGTCGTCATCGGCCTCATCGCCGGCCTGATCGGCGTCGTCGTAGGCGCCGTCTCGGGCTACTTCCGCGGCTGGGCCGAGGCCATCCTGATGCGCCTGACCGATGTCATCATCATCGTCCCGGCCCTCCTGCTCGCCGCTGTCATGGCGCAGATGGCCGGCCGGCGCGACTCGGGCAGCTGGTTCTCCTCGTTCGCCAGCACCAACGGCGTCCTCGCCCTGGGCATCTTCCTGGGCCTGATCAGCTGGGTCAGCCTGGCCCGCCTGATGCGCGGCGAGTTCCTCTCGCTGCGGGAGCGCGAATTCGTGGACGCCGCCCGGATCTCGGGAGCGAGCAACGCCCGGATCATCTTCAAGCACATCCTGCCCAACGCAGTCGGCGTGCTGATCGTGAACGTCACGCTGACCATGTCCGCAGCGATCCTGACCGAGACGGCACTGAGCTTCCTCGGCGTCGGGGTGAAGGCCCCGGACACCTCGCTGGGCCTGCTCATCTCGCAGAACCAGCAGGCCTTCTCCACCCGGCCTTGGTTGTTCTGGTTCCCCGGCCTCTTCATCGTGCTGATCTGCCTGAGCATCAACTTCATCGGTGACGGGCTGCGCGATGCCTTTGATCCGCGGCAGAAGAAGTTCAACGCCAAGAAGGCACAGGATACGGCCTCCCGATCTCCGGAGGCCGCTCCGGTGACTGTCCTTGACGGCACCAAGGACCACTAAATGCGCTGCCACGACGCCGCCGGCCCGGCCCGGCAGCCGGACAAGGGACTACTGGGCGGCCACCGCCCAGTAGCTGGCCGCCAGCAGCAGCACGAAGCCGCCGATGGCCGCCCAGCGTGGCCGGACGGTCACGGCCGCCGCGTCGGCGTCGCCGGTCGTCTCGCCTGCTGCGAGGGAGCCGCTTTCCACCAGCTCCCGCCAGCGCGTGCGCACCAGGCGCGCGGCCTGGCCGGAGTCGGTGGACTTGAGGTCGCCGGGCCGTACCGACTGCCCGGGGCCGTAGCTGGTGTCCGGCAGTCCCTGCAGGTCCTCGGGACGGGCATTGCGCCCGCCCCAGATGCCGGGGGCCGGCGCGGCCCAGGCGGCGTAGCTCTTCTGTGCGGTCACGAGCGTCAGGGCGTAGCGGGTGTCCACGTGCACCAGGGCCGCCCACGGCACCAGCACCGTGCGGAAGGGGTTCTCCAGCGTGACCCCGCCGTCGTGCACCACGACGGCGGGCATCCAGAAGAACTGCCAGCCCAGCAGCGCGATCAGCAGCAGCGGCCCGGTGGTGGGAAGCGCGGCGGGTCCGGCCGAGGCGACAGTGACCACCAGGCCGATTACCGCCACGGTCCAGGCCAGCCAGGCGAACCATTTGTTCGTCCGGGCCTTGAAGATTTCAACGTTTCCGGCAGCGGGCACAGTGCTCATGCCCCCCATAATTCAGCATTCCGAGTTCCAGCACTAATCACCGGTGCGATGGCTGCTCGGGTGGAAGGAAAATCCCATCATGACTGACTTCATTACCCTGGATCCGGCACCGGCTCCCGCGCCCGGCAAGGGGGACACCGTCCTGGAGGTCCGCGACCTCAGCGTCGACTTCGGCGTGGATAAGAAATGGGTTCCCGCGGCGATCGGCCTCAATTACGAGGTGCGTGCCGGCGAGGTCCTGGCCATCGTGGGGGAGTCCGGCTCCGGCAAGAGCGCCAGCTCGATGGCCCTGCTCGGACTGCTGCCGAGCAACAGCCGGGTCAGCGGCAGCGTGAAACTCGGCGGCAAGGAACTGCTCGGGGGCAACGAGGCCAACATCCGCGCGGTCCGCGGCAAGGACGTCGCCGTCATCTTCCAGGAGCCCATGACGGCGCTGAACCCCGTCTACACCGTGGGCGCACAGATCGTGGAGACCATCCGGCTGCACAATGAGGTCTCGCCGGACCAGGCCCGGGAACGTGCACTGCGGATGCTCGACCTCGTGGAGCTCCCGGACCCGGAAAAGGCGTTCAAGTCTTACCCGCACCAGCTATCCGGGGGCCAGCGGCAGCGCGCCATGATCGCGCAGTCCCTCTCCTGCGACCCGAAGCTCCTGATCGCGGACGAGCCCACCACGGCCCTTGACGTCACGGTGCAGGCCGAAATTCTGGACCTCATGCGCAACCTGCGCAACAAGCTGGACAGCGCGATCGTGCTGATCACCCACGACATGGGCGTCGTGGCGGACCTCGCGGACCGGATCGCCGTCATGCGCCGCGGGCTGATTGTGGAGACGGGCACCGCCGCCGAGATCTTCCACAACCCCCAGCACGAGTACACCAAGGCGCTCCTCGCCGCCGTCCCGCACCTCGGACAGGGTGGCGCAGCGGGCGACGACGGCGTCGACGTGACGGCGGCTCTCGCCGCCGCGACGCACGCTGACCTGGAGGCGGTTCCGCGCTCGGAACTGCTCCGACGCGAGCGCGACAACGCCGCAGCGCTGGCCGCAGCCGAAGCGGCGAAGCCGCAGGGTGAGCCGGTGCTGGAACTCACCGACGTCGCCATCGAATACCCCAAGCAGGGGCGGGTGCCGGCCTTCCGCGCCGTCGAGGGCGCCAACCTTGCGATCTACCCGGGCCAGGTGGTGGGCCTCGTGGGCGAGTCCGGATCGGGCAAGACGACGATCGGGCGCGCGGCCGTGGGCCTGTTGCCGGTGGCCGCGGGCATCATGAAGGTCGTTGGGCAGGACATTTCGGCCGCCAAGAAGAACGGCCGCCAGCTGCACGAGATGCGCCGGCACGTCGGCATGGTGTTCCAGGACCCGTCGTCGTCGCTGAACCCGCGGCTGCCGATCGGCGAAAGCATCGGCGAGCCCATGTTCCTCGCCGGCGTCGCGAAGGGGGCCGAGCTGCAGACGCGGATCGAAGCGCTGCTGGACCAGGTGGAGCTGCCGCGTGACTACCGCAACCGCTATCCGCACGAGCTCTCCGGCGGGCAGAAGCAGCGCGTCGGCATCGCCCGGGCCCTGTCGCTGAAGCCGAAGCTGATGGTGGCGGACGAGCCCACCTCGGCCCTTGACGTGTCCGTCCAGGCCAAGGTCCTCGAACTGTTCCAGAACCTGCAGAGGGAACTTGGCTTCGCCTGCCTGTTCGTCACCCACGACCTGGCCGTGGTCGACGTCCTGGCGGACCGGATCTGCGTGATGCAGCGCGGCCGGATCGTCGAGCAGGGCACACGCGACCAGATCCTCCGGAACCCGCAGGAGCCCTACACCCAGCGGCTCCTGGCCGCTGTTCCGCTGCCGGATCCGGAGAAGCAGCGGGAGCGCAGGGAGCTGCGGGCGCAGCTGCTTTCGGGCGCGAGCTAGGGGGTTCTGCCGGTAATTTTCGGTTAACGATCCATAACCGGGCCGCCTCCCGGCGCGAATGATACCAGCCAGTAATGTGTGACTTGAAATACGTTGCGATTGACGCTAGCCGTCACGGAGTTGTCGAGTCACGGTTTGGCAACGGAGTTCCATCATTCGGACTTTTTGCGGTTAGGCTACTTCCATATGTAGGCCACGTCACAGGATATTTCTGTGCCTGGACCTGCCGGGAAGCACAAGTCTCTCCCGCACGAACTCCCACAACTCTTAGGAGGCGGAATGCGTTTTTCGCGCACTTCCAAAGCACTGGGCATGGTGGCTATCGCCGCTTTGGCCCTGACCGGCTGCGGCGGCGGTTCTAGCACCGCCGGCGGCAGCACCGGTGGCAACGCCAGCAAGGTCATCATCGCCGACGGCTCCGAGCCCCAGCGCCCGCTGATGCCGGCCGACACCAACGAAGTTGGCGGCGGCAAGGTTATCGACATGATCTTCGCCGGCCTGGTCAGCTACGACCCCAGCGGCAAGCCGGTGAACGAACTGGCCGAGTCCATCGAGGGCAAGGACGGCCAGCACTTCACCATCAAGATCAAGAAGGACCAGAAGTTCACCAACGGCGAAGCCATCACGGCCAAGACGTTCGTTGACTCCTGGAACTTCGGTGCAGCCGCAAAGAACGCCCAGCTCAGCGGCGCCTTCTTCGAAAGCATCAAGGGCTACGACGAAGCCAGCAAGGAAGGCTCCAAGGTCGAGACCATGTCCGGCCTGAAGGTCGTGGACGACCAGACCTTCACCGTCGAACTGAAGCAGCCGGAATCCGACTGGCCGCTGCGCCTCGGCTACACCGCCTTCGTCCCGGTTCCCTCCGGTGCGCTGAAGGACCCGAAGGGCTTCGGCGAGAAGCCGGTCGGCAACGGCCCGTACAAGCTGGCCGACGGCGGCTGGCAGCACAACGTGCAGATCCAGCTCGTTCCGAACCCGGACTACAACGGCCCCCGCAAGGCCAAGAACGCCGGCGTGACGTTCAAGATCTTCCAGAACGACGACGCCGCGTACCAGGACCTGCTGTCCAACAACCTGGACATCCTGCAGACCATCCCGACGAGCGCCCTGAAGAACTTCAAGACCGACCTCGGCGACCGCACCATCAACAAGCCGTACGCCGGCAACCAGACCATCGCGATTCCGGAATACCTGCCGGAGTGGAGCGGTGAGGCCGGCAAGCTTCGCCGTCAGGCCATCTCCATGGCCATCAACCGCGATGAAATCACCAAGGTCATCTTCAGCGGGGCACGCCAGCCCGCCAAGGACTTCACCGCTCCCGTCCTGGACGGCTACAGCGACTCGATCCCGGGTTCCGAGAACCTGAAGTTCGACGCCAACAAGGCCAAGGAAGCCTGGGCCAAGGCTGACGCCATCAAGAAGTGGGACTCCGACAAGACCTTCACCATCGCCTACAACGCCGACAAGGGCGGCCACAAGGCATGGGTCGAGGCTGTTGTGAACCAGCTGAAGAACACCCTCGGCATCAAGGTTGAAGGCAAGCCGTATGCCACCTTCAAGGAAGCCCGCAACGACGCCACCGCAGGCACCCTGACCGGCGCGATCCGCGCCGGCTGGCAGGCCGACTACCCGTCGCTGTACAACTTCCTCGGACCGATCTACAAGACCGGTGCAGGCTCCAACGACGCACGCTACGCCAACCCGGCATTCGACAAGGCCATCTCTGAAGGTCTTGCCGCTTCCTCCGTCAGCGAAGGCAACAAGGCCATGAACAAGGCCCAGGAAACCCTCCTGACCGATCTGCCGGCCATCCCGCTGTGGTACCAGGTTGCCCAGGGCGGCTGGAGCGAGAACGTCACCAACGTTGACTACGGCTGGGACGGCGTCCCGCTGTACTACAACATCACTGGCAAGTAACAACTGAACAACGGCGGGGGCTGCCTGGATTGGGGCCTCCGCCGTTGTTTTGCTTCCACCCAATTTCTAAGCACCCGCCTCAGCCGGGTGTACTTCGCAGCCGGGCCGCCGTGACCGCACCGGGGCCGCTGCACCCATAGTGAAAAGGTTCTTTGATGAACAACTCCGCCGCATCCTTGGACAGGGTGCCTGCTGACGGGGGTGTCCTTCGCTAATGGCGAGCTACATCCTTAAGCGTTTCCTGCAGCTGATCCCGGTCTTCCTGGGCGCCACGCTGCTTGTCTACTTCCTGGTCTTCAGCCTGCCTGGCGACCCCATCGTGGCCCTCTTCGGCGACAAGCCGGTCAACCAGGCCGTCGCGGCACAGCTCCGGGAGCAGTACCACCTGGACCAGCCGTTCTGGATCCAATACCTGCTCTACCTCAAGGGCATCTTCACCTTCGACCTGGGCCAGGACTTCTCCGGGCGCCCGATCGCCGCCGTGCTGGGCGAGGTCTTCCCGGTCACGGCCCGGCTGGCCGTCATGGCGCTGATCTTCGAGGCCGTCTTCGGCATCATCTTCGGCCTGATCGCGGGCCTCCGCAAGGGCAAGTTCTTCGACGCGACGGTCCTGATCGCATCCCTGATCGTGATCGGCATCCCGATCTTCGTGCTCGGCTTCCTGTTGCAGTTCACCATCGGCGTCCAGCTGGGCTGGGCCAAGCCGACCGTCAGCTCGGCTGCCACGGTCCAGGACCTGATCCTGCCGGCAATCGTCCTCGGCCTCGGCTCGTTCGCCTACGTCCTGCGCCTGACCCGGACATCCGTCATCGAAAACATGAACGCCGATTATGTGCGAACCGCCACCGCCAAGGGGCTGTCCCGTTTCCGCGTGGTCCGCGTGCACATTCTGCGCAACTCGCTGATCCCGGTGATCACCTTCCTCGGTGCCGACCTGGGCGCCCTGATGGGCGGGGCCATCGTGACCGAAGGCATCTTCAACGTGCCCGGTGTCGGCAACCGCCTCTACCGCGCCGTTACGCAGGGTGAGGGCCCCACGGTCGTCTCGATCGTCACGGTGCTCGTGCTGATCTACGTCGTGTCCAACCTGCTTGTAGACCTGCTGTACGCCTGGCTTGACCCAAGGATCCGCTATGACGCCTGAGAACATGACCCCAGACCTGCGCGCCACAACGCCAGCGAAGCGGCACGTCGAGCACTTCGTCGCCGACTTTGCCGAGACGCCGCTGCAGGCAACCGACAAGGTCAAAGAGGACCAGGCGCCGCTGAGCCTTTGGGGCGAAGCGTGGAAGAACCTGCGCAAACAGCCGCTCTTCCTGATCTCCGCCTTCCTGATCCTCGTCGTCGTCGCCGTGTCGCTCTTCCCCTCGCTCTTCTCCGGGATCGATCCGGCCTCCGAAGCGTGCCAGCTGGCCAATTCGGATGCCGGGCCGGCCGCCGGGCACCCGCTGGGCTACACCCAGCAGGGCTGCGACGTATACGCCCGAGTCATCTTCGGCACGCGCTCCTCGGTGACCGTGGGCCTCTTCACCACCCTGGGCGTCCTCCTTATCGGCGGCATCATGGGTGCCCTCGCCGGCTACTACGGCGGCTGGGTGGACTCCGTCCTGGCCCGCATCAACGACATCTTCTTCGCGCTGCCGCTGATCCTCGGCGCCATCGTGATGATGCAGTTGCCGGTGTTCCGCGCCAACCGCACAGCCTGGACGCTCGTGCTGATCCTGGTCACCTTCGGCTGGCCGCAGATTGCCCGCATCACCCGCGGCGCCGTGATCGAGGTGCGCAACGCGGACTTCGTTACCGCCGCACGCTCCCTGGGTGTCTCCAAGTTCGGTGCGCTGATGCGCCACGTCATGCCGAACTCGCTCGCGCCGATCATCGTCGTGGCCACGATTTCGCTGGGCACCTTCATTGTCGCGGAGTCCACCCTGTCGTTCCTCGGCATCGGACTGCCGCCGAGCGTCATGTCCTGGGGTAACGACATCCAGGCAGCGCAGGCTTCCCTGCGGTCCAACCCGATGCCGCTGCTCTGGCCGGCTATCGCGCTGTCCATCACCGTTCTGAGCTTCATCATGCTGGGCGACGCCCTGCGTGATGCTCTCGATCCCAAAGCGCGCAAGCGATGAAAGGGGACGCCATGAACGCCTCTGTCGAATTCCACGAGGCCGGCGCGGCTGCCGGGCGCCCGCTCCTTGAAATCAAGGATCTGGCGATCAGCTTCACCACCAGCAACGGCGAAGTGAATGCCGTCCGCAATGCCCACCTCACCGTGATGCCCGGCGAAACCGTCGCCATTGTCGGCGAGTCCGGCTCCGGCAAGTCGACGACGGCGCTGGCCGCCATCGGCCTGCTGCCCGGCAACGGCCGGGTGGCCGCAGGCAACGTCTTCTTCGACGGCGAGGACATTGCCCACGCCTCCGAGAAGCGGATGATCGAACTGCGCGGCAACAGCATCGGCATGGTGCCGCAGGACCCGATGTCCAACCTGAACCCGGTCTGGAAGATCGGCTACCAGGTCCGCGAGACCCTGAAGGCGAACGGGCTGCCCAGCGGCCCGGACGACGTCGCGAAGGTGCTTTCCGAGGCCGGGCTGCCGGACGCTTCCCGCCGTGCCAACCAGTACCCGCACGAGTTCTCCGGCGGCATGCGCCAGCGTGCCCTGATCGCCATCGGCCTGTCCTGCCAGCCGCGCCTGCTCATCGCCGATGAGCCGACGTCGGCCCTCGACGTGACCGTGCAGCGGCAGATCTTGGACCACCTGGACAAGATGACCACCGAACTCGGAACGGCCGTCCTGCTCATCACCCACGACCTGGGCCTCGCGGCCGAACGCGCCGACAAGGTTGTGGTCATGTACCGCGGCCAGGTCGTCGAGTCCGGTCCGTCACTGGAACTGCTGCAGAACCCGCAGCACCCGTACACCCAGCGGCTGGTTGCCTCGGCGCCGTCGCTGGCGTCACGGCGCATCCAGGCAGCCAAGGAACTGGGCGTCGAATCGGACGACTTGTTGGCGCCCGCTGAGGACGCCGTCGTGGCCTCGAGCATGCCCGACGAGGTGCTGCAGATTGAGAACCTGAGCAAGGTCTTCAAGCTGCGCTCCGGCTTCGGCCGCGCCACTGACTTCACCGCGGTGGACGACGTCTCGTTCAGCGTCAAGCGCGGAACCACGACGGCGATCGTGGGGGAGTCCGGCTCCGGCAAGTCCACCGTGGCGCAGATGGTCCTGAACCTGCTGCAGCCCACCTCGGGCAAGATCGTGTTCGACGGCGTCGACACCTCCACGCTGAACAGCAAGGAGATTTTCGCCTTCCGCCGCCGCGTGCAGCCGATCTTCCAGGACCCCTACGGTTCGCTCGATCCGATGTACAACATCTTCCGCACCATTGAGGAGCCGCTGCGGACCCACAAGATCGGGGACAAGGCCAGCCGCGAGAAGAAGGTCAGGGAACTGCTGGACCAGGTGGCGCTGCCGCAGTCCACCATGCAGCGGTACCCGAACGAACTCTCCGGCGGCCAGCGCCAGCGTGTGGCGATCGCCCGCGCCCTGGCACTGGACCCTGAGGTGATCATCTGCGACGAGGCTGTCTCGGCACTCGACGTACTGGTCCAGGCGCAGGTGCTGAACCTGCTCGCGGACCTGCAGTCCAGGCTGGGCCTGACCTACCTGTTCATCACCCACGACCTCGCGGTGGTCCGGCAGATCGCGGACCACGTGTGCGTGATGGAGAAGGGCAAGCTGGTCGAAACCGGTTCCACGGATGACGTGTTCGACGCGCCGAAGCAGGACTACACCAAGGCCCTGCTCAACGCGATTCCCGGTGCCAAGCTCATGCTCCCTCCCGAGGCGGCATCGGCCTAGCTGCCGCGGCCCGGAGGGTCGCAACGACAAGACGAGCCGGCGTCCACCTGAGGGTGGGCGCCGGCTCGCTCTGTTGGGAAGTGGTTCGCCAATGCAGCGGCCGCGCCCTAGATGAGGCCGAGTGCCTCGAAGCGCTTCTCCAGCACGACGGCCGCGGCCTCGTGGCCCTCTTCGTTGAGGTGCCGGTCGTCGGCCATGTGGCGGGCGAGTCCGTAGCGGGTCAGCCAGTCGCCCACGCTGACGAACGAAAGTCCGTACTCCTTGGCCACCGAGCCCAGCAGCGTGTCGACCTGGGTCCTGCGGCCGCCACCGGCGTCGGCGCCCCTCGCGAGCGTGCCGACCATCACGACGTTGGCGTCCGGGTACCGGTTTTCGACAGCATCGATCAGGCGCTCGGCGTTCTCCGAGATCTGGATGTCGGACGCACCCCTCGTGGCGTCGTTCCCGCCGCCTTCGATGACTACCACGGGTGGCGCACCATAGGGCAGGTGCCAGTCGCCGTTCTCCAAGGCATCGATGTAGTTGCCCCGGCTGCCGTTGCCGGCCACAAAGCCGGTGCCGCTCCCGCCGCAGAAGACGACGTTGAAGCCAAGCCTTTCCAAGGCAAGCCTGGGCCAACTATCCGAGGGCTCCGACTGGGAGTCGCCGATCAGCACGGCAGTGTTTTCGATGTCCTTGACGATGACTTCGGTCCGGCCGTTGGCGGGGTTCCGGTACAGCGAGCCCGCGGGCAGGCTGCTGGGGTCCACTGCGGTCTTCCGGCGGACGGAACCCGCAGCGGCGGGCTGGCCGGGGCCGGGTGCGGCCGCGACCGGAAGTTCTTTCACGCGGTCCGAGGTCTTAGGCAGTGCGGCGGGCTGCATCGCCGGGGTGCAGGCGCCCAGAAAAAGAGCGGCGGCCAGCAGCGGCGGGACTATGTGGGCCATCCTCTGGGCACTTGGCATGTCGGACTTCCCCCGCGTTCGTAGTTGCTTCAGCAATAATGCGGCAAACCGGGGCCGAATACCAGTGACTTTGGTCACCTGGGCGGCGCAGCGGACTCACGATTCGGTAACGGGCAGGGGAGGGGCGCTTTTCGGATTTTAGGCCAATAAATGTCCAAGCGTCTAGAATGGATGAAGGCGCCCTGTGTCAAAGGGCCGTACCTGTCGTGCGTTCCGGTTGGAAATGTCGCGATACAACAGCTGACTTCACCACTGAATCGAGCAATAACGCATGTCTGAAACCACCACCAACACTGCGGTAGCCACTGCATCGCGCAGTGACCYGCGCAACGTCGCGATCGTGGCCCACGTTGACCACGGCAAGACCACCCTGGTCGACGCCATGCTCAAGCAGACCAACTCCTTTGCCGAGCACAACCACCTCGAAGACCGCGTCATGGACTCCGGTGACCTGGAACGGGAAAAGGGCATCACCATCCTGGCCAAGAACACCACGGTGGCCTACAACGGTCCGTCCTCAAACGGCGAGACCATCACGATCAACGTCATCGACACCCCCGGCCACGCCGACTTCGGCGGTGAGGTCGAGCGCGGCCTGTCCATGGTCGACGGCGTCGTCCTCCTCGTCGACGCTTCTGAGGGCCCGCTGCCCCAGACCCGCTTCGTGCTGCGCAAGGCCCTCGCCGCGCACCTGCCGGTGATCCTGCTGGTCAACAAGACCGACCGCCCCGACGCCCGCATCGAGGAAGTCGTCCACGAGTCCATGGACCTGCTCCTTGGCCTGGCCTCCGACCTCGCCGACGAAGTTCCGGACCTGGACCTGGACAAGATCCTCAACGTTCCGGTCGTTTACGCCGCCGCCAAGGTCGGCCGCGCTTCGCTCGAGCAGCCCGCCGACGGCACCGCACCGGAGAACGAGAACCTGGAGCCGCTGTTCCAGACCATCATCGACCACATCCCGGCCCCGACTTACAACCCGGAGGGTGTGCTGCAGGCGCACGTCACCAACCTCGACGCCTCCCCGTTCCTTGGCCGTCTCGCCCTGCTGCGTATCTACAACGGCACCCTGCGCAAGGGCCAGACCGTGGCTTGGGCGCGTGCCAACGGTGAACTCAAGAACGTCAAGATCACCGAACTGCTCGCCACCAAGGCACTCGACCGCGTCCCGGCCGAGTCCGCTGGCCCGGGCGAGATTGTCGCCGTCGCCGGCATCGAGGAGATCACCATCGGTGAGACCCTGACCGACGCCGAGAACCCGCAGCCGCTGCCGCTGATCACGGTGGACGACCCGGCCATCTCCATGACCATCGGTATCAACACCTCGCCGCTGGCCGGCAAGGTCAAGGGCGCCAAGGTCACCGCACGCCAGGTCAAGGACCGCCTTGACAAGGAACTGATCGGCAACGTCTCCATCAAGGTGCTCCCGACCGAGCGTCCGGATGCCTGGGAAGTCCAGGGCCGTGGCGAGCTCGCGCTGGCCATCCTGGTCGAGCAGATGCGCCGTGAAGGCTTCGAGCTGACCGTGGGCAAGCCGCAGGTTGTCACCAAGACCATCGACGGCAAGGTCCACGAGCCGATGGAGCACATGACCATCGACGTGCCCGAAGAGTACCTCGGCGCCGTCACCCAGCTCATGGCCGCACGCAAGGGCCGCATGACCAACATGGCCAACCACGGCACCGGCTGGTGCCGCATGGAGTTCATCGTTCCGGCCCGTGGCCTGATCGGCTTCCGCACCAAGTTCCTCACGGACACCCGTGGCGCCGGCATCGCCGCCTCCATCTCCGAAGGCTACGAGCCGTGGGCCGGCCCGATCGAGTACCGCACCAACGGTTCGATGATCGCCGACCGCGCCGGCGTTGTTACCCCGTTCGCCATGATCAACCTGCAGGAACGCGGCTCCTTCTTCGTCAAGCCCACCTCCGAGGTCTACGAGGGCATGATCGTCGGCGAGAACTCCCGCGCCGACGACATGGACGTCAACATCACCAAGGAAAAGAAGCTCACCAACATGCGTGCCGCTTCCTCGGACACCTTCGAGAACCTGACGCCGCCGCGCGACCTGACCCTCGAAGAGTCCCTCGAATTCGCCCGCGAAGACGAGTGCGTCGAGGTAACCCCGGACGCCATCCGCATCCGCAAGGTCATCCTTGACACCAACGAACGTGCCAAGGCCAACCGCGCCCGCGCCAAGGTCTAATCCCGGACTCCGGGCTTCGGCTGAGAAGTGACTAAGAGAGCTGCCGTCAGGGCAGGCGGTATTGCCGCCGCCCTGGCGGCAGCTCTTTTCGTTGCCCTGGCCGGCACCGCACTGCACCGACAGCAGCTGGCGGCAGCCGGCATCGAACTTCCCTGGGGCGCCGCGGCCGCGCTGGTGCTGCTCGCATCGGTGGAACTGCTGCTCGGAGCAGCGTCGCGTTCCCTGGTCCCGCCGGCGGTCTGCGGTGCAGCGTGCTACGCGCTGACGGGCTGGTGGTCCACCTTAGAGACAGGCAAGCGGCTCATCATCGGGGATCTGGCCGGCAACCTCTGGATTTTCGGCACGGCCCTGGTCACAGTGGTCATGCTCATCTGGTGCCGCCGCTACGCCCGCGGCAGGTCCCGGCCCTAGCCCCGGCGGGGCGGGGCGGGTGGAACTTCCTTGGCTGCCACGACGAGTTGCAGGGGGATGGCGACGTCGGCGCGGCGCGTGCGGACGGTGCAGCCGCCGTCGGACCTCCCCACAAGGTCACCGAGCGCGTCGGTGAAGCCTCCGTCGATCCGGTACCGCACCACCACTCGGGTGCCCAAGGGGGCGTCGGAGAGGAACTGCTGCGGCTGGGGGATCGGTGAACTCACCCGTTCATAGTAGGACGCGCAGGCTCTGTGACGCCCGGCTAGGTTCGCGGGATCGTGCTGGGAGATAATAGGCTCAGAAGTCAGCAGCCCGGCGCTCAGGCCGGGAGCAAGATCCGGCGGGATGCCGGAACCAACGTGGAGAGGCCAGGGACGTGACGTACGTAATCGCGCAGCCGTGTGTAGATGTCAAAGACAAGGCATGCATTGAGGAATGCCCCGTCGATTGCATCTACGAGGGTGAGCGTTCCCTGTACATCCACCCGGACGAGTGCGTGGACTGCGGCGCCTGCGAGCCCGTCTGCCCCGTCGAGGCCATCTACTACGAGGATGACACCCCCGAGGAGTGGGCCGACTACTACAAGGCCAACGTCGAGTTCTTCGACGTGCTCGGTTCGCCGGGCGGCGCGGCCAAGATCGGCAACACCCACACGGACCACCCGATGATCGCCGCCCTGCCGCCGCAGAACCAGGACAACTAGGACGGCGCCCCGGTGACTTCAGCGGTGCGCAGCTTCGGCCTCAGCCTGCCCGACTACCCGTGGGAAGCCATGGCCCCGTATCTCGCGCGGGCCGCGGAACACCCCGGGGGCGTTGCCAACCTCTCGATCGGCACCCCGGTGGACGATACGCCCGCCTTGGTGCAGGAAGCCCTCCGGGCCGCGGCCAACGCGCCCGGCTACCCGACGGTGCACGGCACCCCGGCGCTGCGGGAAGCTATCGCAGCCTGGTTCGAGCGCCGCCGCGGCGTGCCCGGACTGGATCCGCAGAACGTGATGCCCACCGTCGGTTCCAAGGAACTCGTGGCCTGGCTGCCGTTCCTGCTCGGCCTCAAGCCGGGCGACGTCGTCGTCCGGCCGACCGTGGCATACCCCACCTACGACATCGGGGCCACCTTTGCCGGAGCCGAGCACGTCGCCGCGGACGACCTCGACGAGCTCGACGCCGACACCCGCGCGCGCGTGCGGCTCGTCTGGGTTA
Source organism: Arthrobacter sp. 01T414 (assembly GCF_056398965.1). Taxonomy (NCBI): domain Bacteria; kingdom Bacillati; phylum Actinomycetota; class Actinomycetes; order Micrococcales; family Micrococcaceae; genus Arthrobacter; species Arthrobacter sp. 01T414. The sequence continues at coordinate 848,939 of NZ_JBFTQK010000001.1, forward strand.
ACTCCCCGGCCAACCCCACCGGAAGCGTCCGCGACGTGGCCTCCCTGCAGCGGATCGTGGACCAGGCGCGGGAACTCGGCGCCGTGGTCGCCTCCGACGAGTGCTACGCCGAACTCGGCTGGGGCGAATGGGACGTCCAGCGCGGCGGCACGCCGGTCCCCAGCATCCTTGACCCCCGGGTGGCCGGGGACTCCCACGAAGGCCTCTTGGCGGTCTATTCGCTGAGCAAGCAGTCCAACCTCGCCGGCTACCGGGCCGCCTTCGTGGCCGGAGACGGAGCGATCATGGCCAACCTGGTCAACAGCCGGAAACACGCCGGCATGATCGTGCCCTACCCGGTCCAGGAAGCCATGCGCGTGGCCCTCGGCGACGATGCCCACGTGGCCGCGCAAAAGGACCTGTACCGCGGCAGGCGCGAGCGGATCGTTCCGGCCCTGGAGCGCTTCGGGCTGACCATCCACGAATCCCGCGCTGGGCTGTACCTCTGGGCCACCGCCGGTGAGGCAACCTGGGACACCGTCGGCCGGCTCGCCGACCGTGGAATCGTCGTCGGGCCGGGCGTCTTCTACGGGGACGCCGGCAACGGCTTCATCCGGGTGGCGTTGACTGCCACGGACGAACGGATCGACGCCGCCGTCGAACGGCTGGCTACGGGACCGTAACAATGCTGTGAGGAGGGCCACAAGATGCCCGATTTGGCCGCCTCGGAGTCGTCCCGGATTAGTGCCACCCGCGAACTGGCGGTAGTTTTTAACTGACTATCAATGGTGGCTTTCCACAAGAAGGCAGCGCAGCCGTTGGAATCCGTGTCCAGATACAGGTTCCGTGGGCCGCTTCACCAGATGTTGGATCAAGCTTTCAACAGAGGCCCTGACGCCTCATGAGGAGAATCCATGACTGAGACCACCAGCGCAACCCTGCGTCATGCGGGCGGCGAGCTCGAGCTCCCGCGCATCAAGGTTGTTGAAGGAAACGAGGGCTACGACGTTTCCAAGCTGCTGAAGCAGACCGGCGCCGTTGCCTTCGACCCCGGTTTCATGAACACCGCGGCCACCACCTCGGCCATCACGTACATCGACGGCGACGCCGGCATCCTGCGCTACCGGGGCTACCCGATCGAGCAGCTCGCCCAGCACTCCAGCTTCCTGGAAGTCTCCTACCTGCTGATCTACGGCAACCTGCCGACGCCGGCCGAGCTGGAAGCATTCGACCAGCGGATCCGCCACCACACCCTGCTGCACGAGGAGCTCAAGGGCTTCTTCAGCGGCTTCCCCCGCGACGCCCACCCGATGCCGGTGCTGTCCTCGGCCGTCTCCGCGCTGTCCACCTTCTACCAGGACTCGCTGGACCCGTTCAACGCCGAGCAGGTTGAGGTCTCCACCTACCGGCTGCTGGCCAAGATGCCGGTCATCGCCGCCTACGCCCTGAAGAAGTCCGTCGGCCAGCCGATGCTGTACCCGGACAACTCCCACAACCTCGTGGAGAACTTCCTGCGCCTGAGCTTCGGCCTTCCGGCGGAGCAGTACGAGGTGGACCCGGTGGTCGCCAAGGCACTGGACCTGCTGCTGATCCTGCATGCGGACCACGAGCAGAACTGCTCCACCTCGACGGTCCGGCTGGTCGGCTCCTCCAACGCCAACCTCTTCGCCTCCGTCTCCGCCGGCATCAACGCGCTCTTCGGCCCCGCCCACGGCGGCGCCAACGAGGCCGTGCTCAAGATGCTCCGCCAGATCCAGGCCGACGGCATCAAGCCCGAGGACTACATGGAGAAGGTCAAGAACAAGGAAGACGGCGTCCGCCTGATGGGCTTCGGGCACCGGGTCTACAAGAACTACGACCCGCGTGCCAAGATCGTCAAGGCCACCGCGCACGAGATCCTCAGCAAGCTCGGCGGCAACGACGAACTGCTCGAGATCGCGCTTCGCCTCGAAGAGAAGGCGCTGCAGGATGACTACTTCATTCAGCGCAAGCTCTACCCGAACGTCGACTTCTACACCGGCCTGATCTACAAGGCCATGGGCTTCCCGGAGAAGATGTTCACCGTGCTGTTCGCGATCGGCCGCCTGCCGGGCTGGATCGCCCAGTGGCGTGAAATGATCAGCGACCCGAACACCAAGATCGGCCGCCCGCGCCAGCTGTACACGGGAGAACCGGAACGAAACTACCCTTCGGTCTAACCCCGGAACCACATACGACGCCGGCCGCGCACCTCGAGCGAGAGGAGCGCGGCCGGCGTCGTTGTTGGCGCACTCGGTGGTGCTGGAGTTGCGGGTGTGACCGGCGTGGAGCGTCCAGCATGGGCACATCCGTGCTAAAAAGGAGCAATGCCCAAATTTGTCGACGCTGCTTTGCGGCGCCAAGAAGTTGTCGAAGCCGTCTTCAGGATCGTCGCAGCGGACGGGCTCGAAAGGGCATCCCTCCGCGAAGTAGCTGACGAAGCCGAGCTGGCCGTTGGCTCGGTGCGGCACTACTTCGCCAGCAGCGACGAACTCCTGGCCCACTCCTTCGGCGTCGTCGTGGACCGCATCGCGGCCCGGCTGGACGCTGCCGAGGCCCGGCTGGCGGCGACCTCCCCGGGTTCCGCCGAGCACCGGGACGGAGCGTTAGCCCTGCTGGCGGAACTGCTCCCGCTGGATGAGGAACGGGCCGTGGAGGCCTGCGTCTGGATGGCCTTCAAGAACGCGGCCCGCACCAAGCCGTTCCTCGCCCCGGAGGCCGACCGAAGCCACCGCACGGTGGCCGCCGTGGTCGGCCGGTTGATGATGGACCTGGCCGCGGGCGAGGCCGGCGGCCCCGGCCAGCAGCAGCTCGTCACCGAGGCCGAACGGCTGCTCGCGACGCTGGACGGACTCACGATGCACGCTTTGCTTCAGCCGGAATGGATGACGGCGCAGATGTGCCACGATGTACTGGAAGCCCATTTGGTGAGCCTGGACAGCCGCGCTGCCAGCCATTAACGTGCGCTACCTTCAGGAATAGACTGGAAAAGTACGTCTTGCCAAGGGAGGCAATCGGATGCACCACACAGGCGGTCCCGGCTGGCGGATCACCATGGACACCTCAGGTCCCATGCTCATAGCGCTTTACGTCCGCGACGCCGCCGGCCTGGATACTGCAGGCCACCCGGCACTCTCCCACGTGGCCCCGAAGATCCGTTCCTCCGACCACACGCATTTGATTGACGAGGTCGGCGGCATGCCTGCCCTCAAGACCGAGTGGGAGGCCTGGTGGGCGCAGCTCCTGAAGGCACACCCCGAGATGGAACCGGAACTGGGCCCGCCCGGCTTCCGGGCGTTCGGCAACTCGCCGGCACTGCGGCGCGTACTGCAGGCCCACTTCGGCGCGGCGCTCAGCTGGGCGCGGGAACGCCGGGGGGAGTACCTTGCCCTCGAAGCCGAGCGGGACGCCAGCGGAGCCACCCAGCTGCTCGCCGACATGGTCGACGACCGGCTGCTGGAAGTCGGCCGGGCGGCGCGGGATTTCGAGCTGACCATCATCGAGCTCCCGCTCGCCGAACCCCGGGCCTGGTACCTCGAACCGGACAAGATCATCATGAGCTCGGCCCTGCTCTCCGAGCCCGAGCTGTTCCGCAGCTACGTCCAGCCGGTCGTCGAACTCCTGGTCTGAACCGGAGTCCGGCCTCTGGGCCGTCAACTAGGTGTAGTTCTCACGGAGGTTGTGAACGCGGCTGATGGGGGTTTTGCCTCCGATGCCGGTATGGGGTCTGTGGTGATTGTAGTGGTGGAGCCAGTCTGGGTAGGTGGCTGCCCGTTCGGTTTCTGATGTGTAGGGCCGGGCGTATGCCCATTCCGTGGCGAGGGTCCGGTTGAAGCGTTCTACCTTGCCGTTGGTTTGGGGCCGGTAGGGGCGGGTCCGGCGTTGCTTGATGTGCGGGCCCAGTGCGGCGGCGAAGGCTCTGGAACGGTAGCAGGCCCCGTTGTCGGTGAGCACGGCTTTGACGGCAATTCCGTGGGCTGCGAAGAACGCGGTCGCGCGGAGCCAGAACGCTGCGGCGGTTTCCTTCTTTTCGTCGGTGAGGATTTCTGAGTATGCGAGCCGCGAGTGGTCATCCACGGCGTGGTGCAGGTAGGCGTAGCCGGTCCCTGCGCGGCGGTTCCTGCGGCCCAGCGCCCGGCCCAGGGACCGGTGCCCGCCGCCCTGTGGGATGCGCCCAAGTTTCTTGATGTCCACGTGGATCAGGTCCCCGGGATGGTCGTGTTCGTAGCGTCGTGGCGCAGGCTTGCGCACGGGCAGGCCGGTGCTTTGGTCAAGGCAGGCCAGTCGGGGCATCTGGTACCGGGCCAGGACCTTGCCTACCGTCGAGCGGGCAAGGTGTAGGTGGGCCGCGATCCGGTGGGGTCCCCAGCGGCGGGTGAAGCGCAGCGCCAGGATCCGCCGCTCAGTGCGGGTGTTGGTGCGGTTCGGGCTCCGGTGAGGTCGCGATGACATGTCAGCCATGCCATCCTCGCCGCAGGCCCGGTACCGGTCCACCCATTTCTTCGCCGTGGCCGGCGAGCACTGGAACCGTTCTGCGGCGCGGCGCAGAGTCCAGTCCTGCTCGATGACCAGCCGTGCGAGCTTTCCCCTGGCTCTGGGTGTCAAGTCTGCGTTGGCATGGGTAACGTAGGACACGAGAGCCTCCTGGCGTCGAGATGAGTGTGGTAACCCAAATCGATACCGGAGGCTCTCGCTCTTTACATCAAGCCACGCTGTTCACAACCTCCGTGGGAACTACAACTAGGGCGCGGGCTTCTCCGCGACGGTGATGCTGACCTGCCCGGCGGGCGCCTCCGAGGACTGCCAGCCGTTGTGGTCTGCCCTGGTCCAACCCTTGCCGTCCGTCCGGACTTCGGTGACGGACAGCGCCTTCGCGTTCGCCACCGCCCACTGCGCCACCGCCCACGCCTGGTTGTCCTGGGCCTGGACCGTCACCGTCTTGCCGGACGCCGTTGCCGGGACGGTCCCGAAGGCCGCCAGCAGTCGCTGACGGACCTGGCCGGCGTTCCCGGCGGCATCCGGCTTGCGCAGCGAGCAGTCCACGCCCTGCGGGGTGTAGCCGGTCAGGGCCGAGGCGAAAGCGCGGGCCATCGGTTCGTGCTGGGCGTAGGCGCCCGGATAGGCCGAGCGCTGGACCCTCTGGGCGGCCTCGGTGATGGGAATGACCTGGTAGCCGGGGATTTTCTCGAGGGCATCGTAGAACGCGTTGGTGGCGTGGTACGGGTCCATCACCTGCGCCTCGGTGCCCCAGCCCTGGGAGGGACGCTGCTGGAACAAGCCGCGCGAGTCCGGGCCGGCTTGGTCGCCGTGGCCGATGTTGCGCAGTTTCGATTCCTGCATGGAGGTGGCCAGGGCGATGCTGGCGGCTCGTGCCGGCAGCCCGCGGCGGACCGCGACGGCGCTGACCAGGGCGGCGTTGGCGGCCTGGTCGGTGGCGAGATCCTCGCCGCCGGCCCCCACTGCGGTGCAGCGCTCCGTGATCAGCGTCTCGGAGCGCTGCAGGAATCCCACCGCCGTGTAAATGGCGCCCGCCACCATCGCCAGGGCCAGCAGCAGCACGATCCGTCGGCGCCAGCGACCCCTGCGTGCCATGTAACTACTCCCTCAAGCCCGGACGGGCCGGTCGGTTCTTCAGCCGGTTGATTGTCGGCAGCCGCCTAGTTGGCGTGCAGAGCCTCGTTGAGCTCGACAGTCTGTCCCTTGCGCGGCAGGACTTCCACTTCGCCGGTGGAGGAGTTGCGGCGGAAGAGCAGGTTCGGGATGCCCGAGAGCTCSACGGCCTTGACKATCYGGCTGGTGTCCTCGCCGTCGGCGTCCTTCGGCCCGACCACCCGCACGCGGGTTCCGGCCGTGACGTAGAGGCCGGCCTCCACGACGGAATCGTCGCCGATGCTGATGCCCACGCCCGAGTTGGCGCCGAGCAGGACCCGCTCACCGAGGGAGATTTTCTCCTTGCCGCCGCCGGAGAGCGTGCCCATGATGGAGGCGCCGCCGCCGACGTCGGAGCCGTCGCCGGCCACCACGCCGGCGGAGATGCGGCCCTCGACCATGGACGTGCCGAGCGTGCCGGCGTTGAAGTTCACGAAACCCTCGTGCATGACGGTGGTGCCTTCGGCCAGGTGCGCGCCGAGGCGGACGCGGTCGGCGTCGGCGATCCGCACGCCGGAGGGGATAACGTAGTCGACCATCCGCGGGAACTTGTCGACGCCGTAGACGGTCACCGCACCGCGCTTGCGCAGGCGTGCGCGGGTCAGTTCAAAATCTTCGACGGCGGCCGGGCCGAAGTTGGTCCACACGACGTTGGGCAGCTTGCCGAAAATGCCGTCCAGGTTGATGCTGTTCGGCTGCACCAGGCGGTGGGAGAGCAGGTGCAGGCGCAGGTACGCGTCCGCGGTGTCCGCGGGTGCCTCGTCAAGATGGATCTGGACGAAGACCACTTTCTGTTCGGTGCCGCGGTCCGGATCGGCACCGTGCGCGGCGATGTCGAGCAGTGACTGGTCCGCGTTCGCGACGTCGCGCAGGTTCTCCGCAGCGGTTCCGAGCGCCGGCGCCGGGAACCAGACATCCAGCACAGTGGCCGTGCCGTTGTGGGTGGCGATGGTGGCGACCCCGTAACCGTAGGCGGAGCGGTAGTCTTCGGGCGCGACGGCAGCAGCGGTTTCAGTCATGCGTCAAGTCTATAGACGGCCCACGCGCTCCCTGAAACCGGTGACGGGAGCCGGACAGATACAGTGGAACGGTGACTGATCATATTGCCCCCGCCCGTCTGGACCTGCACCAGGACGTTGCCTGCTTGACCGCGGACATCATCGACATTTTCAGCGTCTCCGGGGAGGAACGCCGGCTGGCCGACGCCGTTGAGCACGCCCTCCTCGCCATCCCGGAGTTGGAACTGACCCGCGACGGCGACGCGATGATCGCCCGCACCAACCTCGGCAGGGCAGAGCGCGTCATCCTCGCCGGACATCTCGACACGGTCCCGCTGCCCACCACCGAGGGCGCGCTGGGCACGGTTCCCTCCTACTGGCCCTCCGGGGCGCCGGGGGAGGGCATCCTGTACGGCCGCGGCGCCACCGACATGAAGAGCGGCGTCGCAGTGCAGCTGGCGCTGGCAGCGGGCCTGTTCGACGGCGGCGCGGCGCCGGACAAGGACGTCACCTTCGTCTTCTACGACCATGAGGAAGTCGAGGGCGTCAAGAGCGGCCTCGGCCGGCTGGTGCGGAACCACGGCGCCCTGCTCGAGGGCGACTTCGCGATCCTGCTCGAACCCACCGACGGGACGGTCGAGGGCGGCTGCAACGGCACGATCCGTTTCGAGGCGACCACCCTCGGTGAGGCCGCCCATTCGGCGCGGGCCTGGATGGGCAGCAACGCCATCCATGCCGCGGCCCCGATCCTGGCCCGACTGGCCGCCTATGAGCCGCAGACCGTCACGGTGGACGGGCTGGACTACCGCGAGAGCCTCAACGCCGTGCGGGTCAACGGCGGTACCGCTGGCAACGTCATCCCGGACCGCTGTGTCGTGGAGATCAACTACCGCTTTGCCCCTGACAAGTCCATGGCGCAGGCCGAGGAGCACGTCCGCGAACTGCTGGCCGGCTTCGACCTGGTCCGCACCGACGGGGCCAACGGTGCACGCCCGGGCCTGAACCACCCCGCGGCCGCCTCCTTCGTGGGCGCCGTGGGCGCCGAGCCGAAGCCCAAATACGGCTGGACCGACGTCGCGCGTTTCAGCGAACTGGGCGTCCCCGCCGTGAACTTCGGCCCGGGCGATGCGCTGCTGGCGCACAAGGATGACGAGCACGTCGACGCCGAGGCGATCCGCGAGTGCCTGCGGGCGCTGCGCAGCTGGCTCGGCGTCTAGTCTCTGCCCCGCACCCCTCGAAAAAAAGGAAGGTCCGGAACCCGATCGGGTTCCGGACCTTCTTGCTTGGAGCTGGCTGGACGGGCCTACTTCGCCGGGGCGGTCCCGGCGACCGGGACGTGGGCGGTACCGCCGGCGGCCTTCTTGGAACCGCGCTTCTCGATCCAGATGGCGAGCCGGGAGACCGCCAGATTGATCGCGATGTAGATGGCAGCGGCCACGAAGAACACCGGGAAGAGGAACTGCGGACCCAGGAAGTCGGCCATGACCTGCACCGCGCGAAGGAGCTCGCCGTAGGCCACGATGTAGCCGAGCGAGGTGTCCTTGAGCAGGACCACCAGCTGCGCCACGAGCGAGGGGAGCATCCGGCGGATGGCCTGCGGCAACTCAATGGTCAGCCGGGACTGGAAGCTGGTGAGGCCGATGGCGAGGCCGGCTTCGCGTTGTCCCTTGGGCAGCGACTGAATGCCGGCGCGGATGATTTCGGCGAAGATCGCCGAGTTGTAAAGGACCAGGCCGGCCACGACGGCGATGAAGGAACTGGTGGCAAAGACGAGCAGCACGAACAGCATCATTAGCACCACCGGCATGCCGCGCAGGAACTCCAGCACGATGCGGGTGGGAACACGGACCCAGGCGACGTCGGAGATGCGCATCAGGCACAGCAGCAGGCCCAGCGGGAAAGCGATCACGGCCGAGACCGCTGCGGCGCTGAGCGTGGCACCGATGCCGTTGGCGATCAGGGTCCAGACGTCGGCCTGGCTGAAGATGGCCCAGCGCTGGGCCTCGAAAATGCCCTGCTGGGCGAGGGTCATCACGGCCAGGACCAGGAGGGCGCCGATCACGATAACGCCAATGACTGAGCCGATCAGGGAAACGCGGCGGGCTTTCGGGCCCGGGACGTCGTAGAGAACAGAGCTCATCGTGCGATCGCCACCTTTCGTTCAACCACGTTGGCGAGGTAGCCAAGCGGCACGGTAATCAGCAGGTAGAAGAACGCGACGCCCACCAGGACCCACATGACGGCGTCGCCGTGGTCGTTGGCGAGCTGCTTGCCGTAGCCGAAAAGCTCGAGCACATAGAACGCGCCGGCCACGGAGGAGTTCTTCACCAGGGCGATCAGGATATTGATCAGCGGCGGGATCACCGTGCGGAGAGCCTGCGGCAGGATGATCAGGGAGAGCACCTGGCTGAACTTCATGCCGATGCTGCGTGCGGCCTCGGCCTGGCCCACGGGAACACTGTTGACGCCGGAGCGGACCGCCTCGGCGATGAAGGCCGAGGTGTAAGCGCTCAGGGCGATGATCGCGGCGACTTCGAACTGCTGGAACGTGACACCCAGGCGGGGCAGCACCACGGCGGCGAAGAAGAAAGCGATGGTCAGCGGGGTGTTCCGGACAATCTCCACGTAGGCCATGCTGAAACCGCGCAACGCGGCGATGGGGGAGACCCGGGCCGCCGCGAGCAGGGTGCCGAAGACAAGGGCGATGATTCCCGAGACCACGGCCAGGAAGAGGGTTCTGAGAAAGCCGTCCCAATACTGGGGCAGGCTTTCAATGATGACGTCCATAGGTTCCTTCAGCTGCGTTGAGGGGATTCAAGCTTGAGCAGGGGTGCGGCGGCCGCCGGTCCGCAGGGGTGCGGGTTCCGGCGGCCGCCGCGTCCGGCTTTAGTAGCGGTCGATGGTGGGGAGCTTCGGAGCGGTCTTGATGACTGCGCCGGCGGTCGCTTCCCAGGCCTTCTTGTAGGAACCGTCCTTGTCGAAGGCTTCCAGCTGGTCGTTGATCCAGTTGCGGAAGACCTTGTCGTCCTTCTTCAGGCCGATGCCGTAAGGCTCCTTGGTGAAGGTCTCGTCCGAGGCCAGCTTGAAGGCATCCGGCTCCTTGTTGACGAAGCCGGCGAGGATGACGTTGTCGGTGGTGACAGCTTCAACCTGCTTGTTGCGCAGCGGCTCAAGGCAGGCGGAGTAGGTCGCGGCCGGAACCAGGACTGCTCCGTACTTCTCCACGATGGTGGAGGCAGGGGTGGAACCGGTGACGGAGCAGACCTTCTTGCCCTTGACGTCCTCAGGCTTGGTGATGGAGTTGTTGTCCTTGTTCACCATGAGAGCCTGGCCGGCCTCGTAGTACGGACCAGCGAAGTCGACTTCGGTCTTGCGCTTGTCGTTGATCGTGTAGGTGGCGACGATGATGTCGACCTTGCCCTGCTTGATGAACTGCTCGCGGTTGGCGGAGACGGTCTCGACCCACTCGATCTTGTCAGCGGGGATGCCCAGCTTCGCGGCGATCAGCTTGCCGATCTCAACGTCGAAACCGACAGGCTTGCCGTCGAGGCCCTTCTGGCCGAACAGCGGCTGGTCGAACTTGGTGCCGATGGTGATCTTGCCGGCGGAAGAAAGCTTTGCCATGGTGCTGTCGGCGGCAAAGCTCGGCTTCTCGGCTACGGGCGGGTTGGTCGTGGAGGAGCTGCCGCCGCAGGCGCTCAGGCTCAGGGCCAGAGCTGCGGATGCGGCCACCAGAAGGGACTTCCTTCGGGTCAAAAATGCCATCATGACATTCCTTTCATTGGGCGGCCGCCTCACGGCGGCCTGGGTGCGGTCTCTGCGGAAGGTTCGGTGTTGGTGTTCGGAGCCTGGCGGGCTTAGTGCGTCAGCAGCTTGGACAGGAAGTCTTTGGCGCGATCACTCTTCGGGTTGGTGAAGAACTCCTCGGGCGTGGCGTCTTCGACGATCTGGCCGTCCGCCATGAACACCACCCGGTCCGCGGCCTTGCGGGCGAAGCCCATCTCGTGGGTCACCACGATCATGGTCATGCCTTCCTTGGCGAGCTGGACCATGACGTCGAGGACCTCGTTGATCATTTCGGGGTCCAGAGCGGAGGTGGGCTCGTCGAAGAGCATGACCTTCGGCTTCATGGCGAGGGCACGGGCGATGGCCACACGCTGCTGCTGGCCGCCGGAGAGCTGGGCCGGCAGCTTCGGGGCCTGGTGTCCGACGCCGACGCGCTCGAGCAGGGCCATGGCGTCCTTGTCCGCTTCGGCCTTGGACACGCCCTTGACCTTGATCGGTCCGAGCGTGACGTTTTCCAGGATCGTCTTGTGGGCAAACAGGTTGAAGGACTGGAAGACCATCCCGACGTCGGCGCGCAGCTTCGCGAGTTCCTTGCCCTCAGCGGGAAGATCCTTGCCGTCGATCTTGATGACGCCGTCATCGATGGTTTCCAGCCGGTTGATGGCGCGGCAGAGCGTTGACTTGCCGGAACCCGAGGGGCCGATGACAACAACGACCTCTCCCTTGCGGACGTTCAAATTGATGTCCTTGAGGACGTGCAACTGGCCGTAATGCTTGTTGACGGCATTCAGGGAGACGAGGGCATCGCCGGGCACTTGAGTAGTCATAAGAAGAATCTAGCGAACATTAGCGGATTATGACCCCAATCACTCGGAGTTGGTCAACATCGTGACCCAAGAGATATCCGCAGGTCAGGGGCCGCGTCGCCGGGTCCGGCGTGCAGGCCGTGCCGAACCGCCCGGCCTGCCGATCCGCGCTAGCCTATGGGCATGAGTACCGATCCGCAGCCCACGCCAGAGCCGAACCCCGCGCCGAACACCGGTGCCGGGCGGCGGGATTACCCGCCGGCCAACGGTATCCGGCACAAGGGCCCCCTTGAACTGCGCCGCAAGGCTGCCAAGGTCACGATGTCGGACCAAACGCTGCTGGACACCAAGGGCCCCGGGCAGTTTGTGCACACCGACCCGTGGCGGGTGCTGCGGATCCAGAGCGAATTCGTGGAAGGTTTCGGCGCCCTCGCCGACCTTGGCCCGGCGGTCAGCGTTTTTGGTTCCGCGCGGACCCTGCCGGGGAGCCTCAACTATGAGCTGGCCGTCGACGTCGGCCGCAAACTGGCCGAAGCCGGCCTGGCCGTCATCACCGGCGGCGGTCCCGGCTCCATGGAAGCGGCCAACAAGGGTGCGGTCCAGGGCAACGGGGTATCGGTGGGCCTGGGGATTGAACTGCCGTTCGAGCAGGGCATGAACCAGTGGGTCGACCTTGGCATCAACTTCCGTTATTTCTTTGCCCGGAAGACCATGTTCGTGAAATACGCCCAGGGATTCATTGTGCTCCCCGGCGGCCTGGGCACCCTGGACGAGCTTTTCGAGGCCATGGTCCTGGTCCAGACGCGGAAGGTAACGTCCTTCCCGATCGTGCTGATCGGCACCGCGTTCTGGAGCCCGATGCTGGACTGGATCCAGACCACCCTGGTCGCCGAGGGAATGATGGCGGAGGAAGACCTCGACCTCGTGCAGGTGGTCGACGACCCGGCGCTCGCCGTCGAACTCATCGTCGAAGGCGCCGCCCGGCACCGCAACCCCAACGGGGCCAACCCCAGCGCCGGAAACGGCACGGGCAACGGCAGCAACGGCAGCAACGGCGCAGCCGGCGGTCCGCGGGCCTGACCAGCCCGCACGGCCGCGTCTGGCACGATGGAGCTGTGAGTTTCTTCCTGGTCTTCGTGGCGATCGCGCTTGCCGCCGTCGCCATCCTCGTCGGTACCGACCTGGTGCCGCGGTTCTTCCGCCGCCGCGCCGGCGAACAGCCATTCGACGACGGCTTCGACGAGCCGGTGGCGTCGCTGCCGGCCGTGCTGCTGCCTGCCGACGCGGCCCCCGCGGACATCGACCGGATCCGGTTCGCCGTCGGGGTACGGGGCTACCGAATGGACCAGGTAGATCAAGTCCTCGACGAGCTGCGCGAGCAGATCGCCCGAAAAGACCGCGAAATTGCCCGGCTCCGCACGGCGGCGCAGCGAACCTCGCCGGGGCCGTCAGCGCCGGGCCGGCTCCCGGAACAGGCGCCGGACCGGCTCCCTGGCTCCGCGACGGAATCGACGCCGGAATCGACGCCGGAATCGGCGTCGGACCCGGCACCGTGACCCCGGTGGCCCAGGAGAACGCCAACTCTGCCGTGTGGGGCCGGATCGCGGCCGCCGGCACGCGCGCCGCCCGCTGGCCGTGGTGGCTGCAGGTCGGCGGCCTCTACCTCGCGGCCCGGCTGGTCAGTGCCTGCATCTTCATGGCGGCCGCCCTGCATCAGGGCGTGAACCCGTGGTTTCCGCCGAAGCCGGACTACTGGAACTTCATCAACATCTGGGATGCCCGCTGGTACGGCGAAGCCCTGCGGAACGGCTATCCCGCCGAACTGCCGACCGACGACGCCGGCACGGTGCAGGAAAACACGTGGGCCTTCTACCCGCTCTTCCCGCTACTGGGCCGGACCCTCGCCGGGGTGGCCGGAATCGCGCCCGCCGCCGCGCTCACCATCATCGCCATGCTCTCCGGGCTGGCAGCCGCCCTGGTGGTCTACCGGCTTTTCCGGCAGAAGGCCACGCACCGCACGGCGCTCTGGGGCGCGGTCTTCTTCTGCACCTTCCCCGTTTCTCCAGTGCTGCAGGTTCCCTACGCGGAGTCGCTGAACCTCCTGCTGCTCGCCGCGGCGCTGCTGCTGGTGGTCCGCCGGCGCTACCTCTGGGCGATGCCGGTGGTGCTCCTGATGTGCCTGTCGCGGCCCACGGGCGTGCCCTTCGCCGCGATGGTCGGATTGCTCTTCCTGTACCGGGTGTATCCGCACCTGGTCGCTGCGTTCCGCGGAGCGCCCCGGATCGCTGCGGCGCACGGCCCCGGCGGGGAAACCCCCGCAGCCCTGTCGTCCAAACCGGGCGAGCTGTGGTCGCTGGCCGGCCTCACCGCCGTCAGCAGCCTGGCGGCGCTGCTGTGGCCCGCCATCGCGTGGGCAGCCACGGGCGACATCCAGGCCTACACGAAGACGGAGACTGTCTGGCGCGGCCACGATCTCGTGCCCTTCAAGCCCTGGTTCGACACAGGTATCCAGCTCTTCGGCCCCGTCCTCGGACTGCTGGCGCCGTTTGTCGTCGTGGCCGCCATTGTCCTCCTGATGACGTCCCGCCCCGTGGCAGCCCTCGGCACCGAGCTCAGGCTCTGGTGCGTTTGTTACATGGGCTACCTGCTGGCGTTCCTGCACCCGCAGACCAGCACCTTCCGGATGCTGCTGCCGCTGTTCCCGCTGGCGCTCAGCGCCGCCCTCGTCTCCCGCTCCCGGGCCTACCGCGGGACCGTTGTTGTCATGTTTATTCTGCTGCAAATCGTCTGGATCGTGTGGCTTTGGGCATGGGCCCAATTGCCCGGCGGAGGCGACTATCCGCCGTGATGCCGGACACCTTTTGCTGCCGTAAATGCGGGATTCCCCGACGGCATAAAAAGTCCATCGATTAGCTACAAGCGCGTAATTACGGGATAATGGAACGTAAGCTAAGGAAAACTAAGAATTTAGCCACGGAGGCTGCCATCACGGCCGCCGGGCTGTTTGTTTGACCAAGCGGACACAGCCCGGCCGGGCTGGAAAGTCACGGGACTACTGGAGGGGATATTCCTCATGGCGGCTATGAAACCACGCACCGGCGACGGCCCTATGGAAGTGACGAAAGAGGGCCGCAGCCTGATCATGCGGGTTCCGCTCGAAGGCGGGGGACGGCTGGTAGTCGAACTCAACGCTTCCGAAGCGACAAATCTCAAGGAATGCCTGGTCGGCGTTACCGAATAGTTTTTTCGTCACAGGGAAGGGGCCCGCAGCCGGTTGGCTGCGGGCCCCTTCGCCGTTTTCGGGGCTATTTCTTGACTGCCACCAGCAAACCGTCGCCGGTCGGCAGCATGGCTGAGGCGAGGCGGTCGTCGTCGCGGATGGACTTGCCCACCTGGCGCAGCACGACGGTGGTGGCCTCGCGGGCCGCGGGGTTGGAGACGCGGTCCTTGTCGAGGGCGTCGTTGACGATCAGCAGGCCGCCGGACTTGAGCAACCGGATGGCCTGTTCCACGTAGCTGGGGTAGTTGGGCTTGTCCGCATCGATGAAGACCAGGTCGTAAGCGCCGTCGGTCAGTCGCGGCAGCACGTCGCCGGCGCGACCGGAGATGGTGCGCGTGCGGTTAGCGGGGCTGCCTGCCTCTTGGAAGGACTCCCGCGCGGCGCGGAGGTGCTCGACGTCGACGTCGATCGTCGTCAGGACCGCCTGCGGGCCGAGGCCCCGCAGGATGCAGACGCCGGAGACGCCGGCGCCGGTGCCGATTTCCACGGCCGTCTGGGCCTTGGAGGCGGCTGCGAGTACCGTCAGGACGGCGCCGACGCCGGGTCCGATCGGGGTGACGCCCAGTTCGAAAGACCGTTCGCGCGCGTGCAACAGAACCTCATCCTCGGCAGGCAGATCTTCTGCGTAGGACCAGCTCGTGGACTTATCGGCGCTCATGGGTATCGCTTTCCGGGCAGGAGGGGAGTGTTTCATACAGCGTACTGTGTTCTGAAGGCTGTTCCGGGTTCCGCCGTTGGCAGAAGAAGCGGCTGCGTCAGGAAATTCCCAGCTTATTTTGAAATGATGGCTATTCGATCATCCGCGTGGTGATCGGCGCCGAATCTAGGGTGTAGAAGCTTGCAGCAGCAAGCCATCCAGGCGAACGCATCATCCGCGAGGGGAGTGGGCAATGTCGGTTGTGGCAGCTGTCCCGGTTACTGACGAGTCCCAGCCCACGGCCGAGGCCGAGTGGGTCAGGCCGACGTGGGAAGAGGTAGTGACTAACCACTCCGCCAAGGTCTACCGCCTGGCGTACCGGCTCACGGGTAACAAATACGACGCCGAGGACCTCACCCAGGAAGTGTTCGTGCGGGTGTTCCGTTCGCTGGAGAACTTCAAGCCCGGCACCCTGGACGGCTGGCTGCACCGCATCACCACCAATCTCTTCCTCGACCAGGCCCGGCGTAAGAGCAGGATCCGCTTCGATGCGCTGGCCGAAGACGCCGAGTCGCGCATTCCCGGCCGCGAGCCGGGCCCGGAGCAGAGCTTCGAATTCAACAACCTTGACCTGGACGTGCAGGCCGCCCTGGAGGAGTTGCCGCCGGATTTCCGCGCTGCAGTGGTGCTGTGCGACCTCGAGGGCCTGTCCTACGACGAGGTTGCCGTGGCGCTGGACGTCAAGCTGGGTACGGTCAGGTCCCGGATCCACCGCGGCCGGACGATGTTGCGCGAAAAGCTCGCCCACCGCGATCCGAGGCCCCAGTCGGCCGCAAAGCAGACACTGAAGCCGAGGCTCAAGATGCCCCGCATCGCCGGCCTCCTCTGAACCGGTCAATGGGTCACCTGAAACATTTCCTCGCTGGCCTCACTTGCACGTACTTCGGCCGCAAGCCGGGCCGTGCCCTGCCGGGCGCGCAATCGCTCAGCGGCGCGGCCCAGGAGCGGCGCCGCAAGCACCTTGAGCGGTGTGAGGCGTGCCGGGCCCGGCTGCAGCGCGAACGCCAGTACCTCGAACGCCTGCGCGGTGCCGCTGTGCCCGCCGCCAGCGAGGACCTGACCGCCCGCCTGCTGGCACGGACCGGTGTGCTGGCTGCCGGCCAGGACGGCGCGGAGGCAGCGACGGCTCCCGCGCCTGATCCGCTCCCGGCATCGGGGACCGTGCCGCACCGGACTGTGCGTCAGAACAGGCCGCAGCACGGGAAGCCGTTTCGGCTTGCCGTCCAGATCGCCGGCGGGGCGGCCGCGACGGCAGTCCTGATGGGTGGCGCCGCCTACCTGTTGGGCAGCGAGACCACGCCGCCCGGCGAGGAAGCATTCAGCACCACCTTCCCCGGACGGAGCATCCCGGGCCCGGCACTGTCCTCCGAGAGCATCTCCATGGCCGCCTGGAAACTCAGCGGCGAGCCGGACGTCACTCCGGCGGGGTCGCTGAGCGCCGAACAGCTCTCCGCGCTGCGTGCCCGTGGCTGGAGCTGCCCGGAACTGCGGGAGCTCGGCTACCACCTGGTCTGGGCCCGCGGTGGAGTCACCGACGGCTCGGAAATCCTAGAGCTGCGGCTCACCGACGGCCGGCACTTTGCGACGGTCCTGGAGCAGCACGCCACAGCGGCCCCTGGGCTTCCTGGAACGGCCGGCGCCCTGCGGCCGGCACCCGGGCGGGACGGCTCGGCACAGGGGGATGCGGCGCCGCCCTCCGGACCTCCGGTGAACGTGCTGACCGGGCACCCGGCCACCGAGGACGGCTTCGTGGCCGCCCGGTTGGACACAGCCGCCGGACTCGACGCAACAGCGGCGCCCGCATCGTCCTCCGGCACCCTGTGGATCAACAAACACGCGCCTTTCCG
This sequence comes from Arthrobacter sp. 01T414, assembly GCF_056398965.1. Classification (NCBI taxonomy): domain Bacteria; kingdom Bacillati; phylum Actinomycetota; class Actinomycetes; order Micrococcales; family Micrococcaceae; genus Arthrobacter; species Arthrobacter sp. 01T414. The sequence continues at coordinate 865,999 of NZ_JBFTQK010000001.1, forward strand.
TGCGATCTACCGGACCTCGACGGCCACCTTCACGTACGTTTCCGAGCTCCCGGCCGACCAGGCGGACGATGGCCTGGGAGCCCTGGTGCACTCCCGTCCGGCGACGTCCGCGATGTCACCGGCGGCGCCAGGCGACGGCGGTGTCCCTGCCCGGCTGGAGCGGGGCCTGGAACGAATCGTGGAGCTGCTCGCGCGATGAGGAGCGCCATCTCGCCGCATAGCGAAGGGGCCGCCAGCCGTGGCGCTTCGGGGTGTCTCGGAATCGTGCCGCGCAGGGCTGAGAGGGTAATCTCCTAGAGTGCTAGGAATCAACGGACCGGAGTTCATTCTTCTCCTGATCATCGGCCTTTTGGTGATCGGACCGAGCAGGCTGCCCGAATACACCCAGAAGCTGGCCAACATCGTCAAGGAAGTCCGGCGGATGGCTTCGGGCGCCCGCGAGCAGATCAAGGAAGAAGTCGGCATCGACATCGACGATGTGGACTGGAAGAAGTACGATCCGCGGCAGTATGACCCCCGCCGGATCATCAAGGAAGCCCTCCTGGAGGACGACACCAAACCCGTGAGCGCCGGAGCGCCGGCGGCGGTCGCCACCGCGGAGGAGCGCCCACCGGCCCGGGTGATCGAGCGCTTGCCGCAGGGTGTGCCCGCCCCGTTCGATTCCGAGGCCACCTAGGCGGACCGCAAGGCCGGGCCGGAGCTCGTCAGCGGGGCTGGAGGCCCAGCGACATTCCTTTCAGTCCGCGCGGGCTGGACGCCAGCTTGCCGGCAATGCCCGCCAGGGCAAGGGCTGCCGGAGTCTCGGGGCGGCCAAGCACCAGCGGAACCCCGGTGTCCCCGCCTTCGCGCAGCAGGATATCCAGCGGAATCTGCCCCAGCAGCGGTACCTCGGTACCGACCGTCGCAGAGAGCCGCTCGGCGAGGACCGCGCCGCCGCCGCTGCCGAAGAGTTCCATTCGTTCGCCGTCGGGCATCTCCAGGTAGGACATGTTCTCCACGACGCCGGCCACCGACTGCCCGGTTTGCACCGCGATTGCTCCGGCCCGCTCGGCGACATCGGCCGCCGCCGCCTGCGGCGTCGTGACCACCAGGATCTGCGCTTTCGGCAGCAGCTGGGCCACTGAAATGGCAATGTCTCCCGTGCCTGGGGGCAGATCCAGGAACAGCGCGTCCAGGTCGCCGAAGTAGACGTCCGTGAGGAACTGCTCCAGGGCGCGGTGCAGCATCGGCCCGCGCCAGGCCACCGGCTGGTTTCCGGTGACGAACATGCCGATGGAAATGACCTTGACGCCGTAGGCCACCGGCGGAAGGATCATGTCGTCCACCCGGGTGGGTGCCTGATCGATGCCCATCAACGCCGGGACGGAGAAGCCGTACACATCGGCGTCGACGATCCCCACCCGCAGCCCTTGCGCCGCGAGGGCGCAGGCCAGGTTCACGGTCACCGAGGACTTTCCGACGCCGCCCTTGCCGCTGGCCACGGCGTACACCTTGGTCAGGGAGCCGGGGGCGTTGAACGGGATGCCGCGCGCACCGCCCGGGCCGCGCAACTGCTCCTTGAGCGCATCGCGCTGTTCCTGGCTCATCACCTTGAGTTCGACGTCGACGGCGGTGACGCCTGGCACGGCCGTCAGCGCCGCCTCGCAGTCCGCGGTAATGGTGCCGCGCAGCGGGCAGCCCGCGATGGTGAGGAGCACGGTGATCCGGACCCGGCCGGAGCCGGAAACGTCCACCGAATCAACCATGCCGAGTTCGGTGATGGGCCGGCGCAGTTCCGGGTCGATCACCGTGGCCAGTGCCGCGTGCACCGAGCGTTCCACGGCGGACTGCGGGCCCGGTTCCGGTGTTGGTCCCTGTGTTTTTCCCGGTGTTGGTCCTTGTACTCTTCCCTTCGGACTGCTCATTGCGGGCTTGGCTCAGCTTTCGGGGTAGGTGTGTGGGGCGGACGGTTCCGGGCTGTCCTTGCCCTCGGTGCCGGCGTCGGGCCGGATGCGGGGTATTTGCTGGGTGCGGGGGTTGCGCTGTTTGTCGCGGCGTTCCTTGAGCTTTTCCTTGACCTTGTCCCGCGGGGAGTCCTGAATGCCGTCGGTGGCGTCGTGGCTGCGGAGTTCCTCCTGCGCCTCGAGCATGTCCTCGAGCAGGCTGCGCAGCTCGGCCCGGACGTAGTCGCGGGTGGCGACTTCGCGCAGGGCGATGCGCAGCGAGGCCAGCTCCCGGGTCAGGTACTCGGTGTCGGAGAGGTTGCGTTCGGCGCGCTGGCGGTCCTGCTGGAGCGAGACCTTGTCCCGGTCGTCCTGCCGGTTCTGCGCGAGCAGCAGCAGCGGGGCGGCGTAGGAGGCCTGGAGGGACAGCATCAGGGTCAGCAAGGTGAAACCCAGCGCCCGTGAATCGAACTGCCATTGCTCCGGTGCCCAGGTGTTCCAGCCCAGCCAGAACACACAGAACACGGTCATGTAGAGCAGGAACTGTGGGGTGCCCATGAACCGGGCAAAGCCCTCGGTGGCATGGCCGAAGGCATCCGGGTCGGGCCGGAACTTGGGCAGGATGCGCTGCCGGCCGCTGAGGGGCGTGTCGAGGGCGCCGGCGGTCTTTCCGCCGGGCCGGACGTTGGAGGTGCGTGGTGCGGTGGGATCAGCCAATGCGGCCTCCAAGCTTCCTTATCGGGGCGTCGTCCTCGTGGGCGCGCCAGTCATCGGGCAACAGATGATCAAGCACGTCATCAACAGTCACCGCCCCGACGAGCCGGCCGTCGTCGTTGACCACGGGGAGCGAGTTGAGGTTGTAGGTGGCCAGTGTGCGGGCCACTTCGCTGATGTGCGCCTGGTCCGAGACCGGTTCGAGGTTCTTGTCCACCAGGTTGCCGAGCGGCTCGGGCGGCGGGTAGCGCAGCAGCTGCTGGATGTGGACGACGCCGAGGAAGCGCCCCGTCGGGGTCTCCAGCGGCGGGCGGGCGATGAAGATGGAGGAGGCCAGCGCGGGGGAGAGCTCCTCGCGGCGGACGTGGGCGAGGGCCTCGGCGACGGTAGCTTCCGGGGGAAGGATGACTGGAACCGGCGTCATCAGGCCGCCGGCGGTGTCCTCGTCGTATTCGAGCAGGCGGCGGACGTCCTCGGCGCCTTCGGGTTCCATCAGCTGCAGCAGTTCTTCGGCCTGGGCGCTGGGGAGCTCGGCGAGGAGGTCGGCGGCGTCGTCCGGGTCCATCTCTTCCAGGACGTCGGCGGCGCGTTCGACGTCGAGGGCGGAGAGGATCTCCACCTGGTCGCCCTCGGGCATTTCCTGCAGGACGTCGGCGAGGCGTTCGTCCTGGAGCTCGCTGGCAACCTCGAAGCGCCGCTTGTCGCTCATCTCCTGGAGGGCCTCGGCGAAGTCGGCGGGCTTGAGGTCCTCGTGGGTGGCGACGAACTGGGTGGCGGCCTGGGGCTCGGTGCGGGCGCCCTGCTGGGCGTCGGCCCAGTCGATGATCATGGTTTCGTTGCGGCGCAGCCTGCTCAGCGGCGAGAGCGAGTGGCCGCGGCGGACGAAGAGCTTGCTGACGAACCAGTCGCCGGAGCGGTGCCGGTCCATCGCGATGTCCTCGATGGTGGCGTCGCCGCTGCCGTCGGCCAGGGTCACGCGGCGGTCGAACATCTCCGCGACCACGAGGGTTTCCGCGCCGCGCTGTTCGAACCGGCGCAGGTTAACCAGCCCGGTGCAGATGACCTGGGTCTGGTCGATCGAGGTAATGCGGGTCATCGGCACGAAGACGCGCTTTTTGCCGGGCACCTCGACGACGATGCCCACCACGTGCGGGGCGCCACGGTTGCCGCGGGCGAGCACGACAACGTCGCGCAGCCGGCCCAGACGGTCGCCCAAGGGGTCGAAGACGTCCAGTCCGAGGAGGCGCGCGACGAATACCCGCGAAAGAGTTGTGCTCACACCTACAGGCTACCGAGTCCGCTCTCTTTTAGCTGAATTTGCAGGCGCCGCCCAGCCGGATGGGTGAGAATGGGCGTATGTCAAACATTTTCGGTGGTCCAAAGGCAGGCGTCCCCGGCGGGGCGGATGAGTCCCGCGCTGTTCCCAAGGGGGACACGGTCGGTTCCTACAACTCCTACCTGGACGCCCAGAAGGCGGTGGACTACCTGGCGGACCAGYAGTTTCCCGTTCAGCTGGTCTCGATCGTCGGCAACGACCTGAAGATGGTGGAGCGCGTGACCGGCCGGCTTACCTACCCCCGCGTTGCGCTCTCCGGCGCGTTGAGCGGGATGTGGTTCGGCCTCTTCGTGGGCGTCATGCTCTCCTTCTTCTCGGAGTCCGGCGGGTACTTCTCGATCGTCACCTCGGTGCTGATGGGCGCGGCCTTCTTTATGCTGTTCGGCATCGTCACCTACGCGATGCAGCGCGGCAAGCGTGACTTCACCTCTACGAGCCAGGTGGTCGCGACGAACTACGACGTCGTGGTGGCCTTCGAGGCAGCCCATGAGGCGCGCCGCCTGCTGCACCAGCTGCCGATGACCCAGCGTGACGCATCCGTCCCGGGCTACCAGCAGCACGAGCACCAGCCGTTCCAGCCCGGCCCGCAGCAACCCGGCCAGTATCAGCCCGGCCCGCAGCAGCAGCCCGGCCAGCAGGGGCAGGGCCCCATGCCGCAGCGTCCCGCCGGGTGGAGCGATCCCTACGGCCAGCGGACCCCCGGCGTCGGCCAGCCGGCGGCAGGCGGCGGCGACCCGGCACAGGAAACGGAACCGGCCCGCCCCTCGGCTGTCAGCTACCCGGACCTGCCCGACGGGCGGCCACAGTACGGCGTCAGGGTCACGGATAAACCCCAGCAGGGAGAACACAGGCAGGGAGAACCCGGCCAACCCGAACCCCGCCAGGAAGAGCCCGGCCAGCCCGACCCCCGCCGGGACGGCGGCCAGGGCTAAGGGTAGAAGGACATAAAAGAAAGGACCGCCGGAATGGTTTCCGGCGGTCCTTACTTTTGTCAGTTCCGGCCCCTGGTCTGGCCTGATCTCTTGTCTTGCCCGGCCTAGGGCTGCTGGGCCTCAACGTCCTGGTAGATGCCCGCCATCCAGGACTCGACGTCGTCGGCCTTGCGCGGCAGCGCGGCGCTCAGGTTGACCGGGCCGTCGGCAGTCATCAGGATGTCGTCCTCGATCCGGACGCCGATGCCGCGGTACTCGGCCGGAATCCCGAGGTCCTCCTCCTTGAAGTACAGCCCGGGTTCGATCGTGAAGACCATGCCGGGCTCCAGGATTCCGTCCAGGTACAGCTCGCGCTTGGCCTGGGCGCAGTCGTGCACGTCCAGTCCAAGGTGGTGGCTGGTACCGTGCGGCATCCAGCGGCGGTGCTGCTGGCCCTCGGGGCTGATGGCCTCCTCGACGGACACCGGCAGCAGGCCCCATTCGGCGAGGCGCTCGGCCAGCACGGTGGTGGCGGCGGTGTGGATGTCGCGGAACTTGGTGCCGGGCTGCGCGGCGGCGAAGCCGGCGTCGGCGGCGTCGAGCACGGCCTCGTAGACCTTGCGCTGGACTTCGGAGAAGGTGCCGTTGGCCGGCAGGGTGCGGGTGATGTCCGCGGTGTACAGGGAGTCAGCCTCGACGCCTGCGTCCAGCAGCAGCAGCTCACCGGCAGTGACCTTGCCGGTGTTGCGGGTCCAGTGCAGCACGGTGGCGTTGTTGCCGGAGGCGGCGATGGTGTCGTAGCCCAGCTCGTTGCCCTCTTCGCGGGCCCGGGCGAAGAACGCGCCCTCGACGACGCGCTCGCCGCGGCGGTGGGTGAGGGCCCGCGGCAGGGCCTTGACCACCTCGGTGAAGCCCTCCACCGTGGCGGCCACGGCGGTCTTCATCTGTTCCACTTCCCATTCGTCCTTGATCAGGCGCAGCTCGGAGAGGGCCTCGCTGAGCTTCTCATCGAGCGCGTCCAGGACGCCCAGGTCCAGGTTCTCCGGATCCTTGGCGGTGTTGTAGCGGGCGGTGTCCACGAGCGCATCGATGTTCTCGTCCACTTTGCGCACCAGCCGGATCGAGATGCCGCCGATTTCCGGGGCGCCCACGTTCTTGGTGATGGCGAGTTCGAGTTCGGCCAGGTCCGCGGTCTCGAGTCCCAGTTGGGCCTTGAATTCGGCGAGGGTCGGCCGGGCGCCGATCCAGAACTCGCCCGAGCGGGAGTCTGCGTAGAACTGCTCGGTGTCCCGCCCGGCCAGCGGGCGGAAGTAGAGGGTCGCGCGGTGGTGGCCGCCGTCGTCGCCCTCGCCCTCGTCGACGGGCTCAAGGATGAGCACGGCGTCGGGCTCATGGTCCAGGCCCAGGCCGGTGAGGTGCGCGAAGCCGGAGTGCGGACGGAACCGGTAGTCGCAGTCGTTGGAGCGCACCTTCAGGGGCCCGGCGGGGATGACCAGTCGTTCACCTTTGAACAACTCTGAGATGGCCCGGCGGCGGGCGGCGGCGTGGCCGGCGACGGCGTCCAGTTCGGGCAGTTGCTCCCGGGCCGGGGCCCAGTTGCTGGCCATGAATGCCTTGAAGGCATCGGAGCTGGGCCGCTGCGAGCGGTTGTTGACGCGCTCTTCAAGGGGCTGGGAAGCGGAGACTTGGGTGTTATCTGCATCGTTCACCGTCCCATAGTCTCACCAGCTGCGCGGCTTAGGCCAACAAGCAGCACCGGCGGATCTACTAGGCTTAGCAGGTGAGGATTGACCTGCATGCCCACTCGAATGTTTCCGACGGCACCCAAGCGCCCGCGGAGGTGATCGCGTCCGCTGCGGAAGCCGGGCTCGACGTCGTCRCCCTGACCGACCACGACTCCACCGACGGCTGGGCCGAGGCCTCCACCGCGGCCCGGAAACACGGCGTGGCCCTGGTGCCCGGCATGGAGATCTCCTGCCGGACCAGCGAAGGCATCAGCGTCCACCTGCTCAGCTACCTGCACGACCCGGCCCACGCCGGGCTGCTGGAGGAAATCACCAAAGCCAAGGACGCCCGCTTCACCCGGGCCGAGCGGATGGTCAGCCTGCTCGCCGAGGACTACCCGCTGACCTGGGACGACGTCATCCACCACGTTGCCCCCGGCGCCACCCTGGGCCGGCCACACATCGCCGATGCCCTCGTGGCCGCGGGCGTGGTCGAGGACCGCAGTGAGGCCTTCGAATCGATCCTGACCTCGCGTTCCCGGTACTGGGTCCAGCACTACGCGCCGGACCCGGCCTACGCCGTCGAACTGGTCCGCGACGCCGGAGGGGTGCCCGTGTTCGCGCACCCCGTGGCGTCCTCGCGCGGACGGATCGTGGGCGAGGGCACCTACCGGGAGATGATCGACGCCGGCCTGGCCGGGCTGGAGATCGACCACAGGGACAACCCGGAGGAGGGCCGGGCCTTCCTGCGCCGACTGGCCGAGCGGCACGGCCTGCTCGTGACCGGGTCCTCCGACTACCACGGAACGGGCAAACCAAACCTGCTGGGCGAGAACCTGACCGCCCCTGAGGTGTTCGCACGGATCGAGGAACTGGGCACCGGATCGTCCGTGGTGCGCTGATGGAGTGGATTGACCTTCAGCTCCTGGCCTCCGTGATCGTCACGCTGTTCGTGATCATGGACCCGCCCGGGACGGTGCCGATCTTCATGTCGCTGACGGCCCAGATGGATGCCCGGGACCGTAACCTGTCGGCCTTCCAGGCGCTGCTGGTGGCCACCGGCGTGATCGTGACCTTCGCGATTTTCGGGCAGTCCATCCTGAACTACATGCACATCTCGCTCGCGGCCCTGCAGGGCGCCGGCGGGCTGCTGCTCGTGCTGATCGCGCTGCAGCTGCTCACCGGGTCCACCGGCGGCGAGGAGAATGCCGCGAAGTACAAGAACGTCGCGTTTGTGCCGCTGGGGACGCCGCTGATGGCGGGTCCGGGTGCGATCGTGGCCGTCATGGTGTTTGTCCAGCGCTCCAACAGCATGGCGCAGTACCTCGCCGTCGGGCTCGGGATCGCGGTGACGCTCGCATCCCTCTACCTGGCGATGCGCTTCGCCGGCGTCGTGCAGCGCGCGCTCGGGGAGAACGGCGTCGAACTGGTCACCCGCATCGCCGGCCTGCTGCTCTCGGCGATCGCGGTGCAGATGATCGCCGACGCCGTGCACGCCTTCGTCAAGAGCTGGACCTGACGGCGCCGCCCAACTGACTGGCAGTTGTTGTCGTTTTGGACCCTCAAAACGACAACAACTGCGAGCTAGTAGGGGAGTGCCGGGGGCTGGGTCCCGGGCAGGGCCGTGAAATCGGCGTGAGCGCCGAGCCGTTTGGCCATGACGTCGACGGCGGCCTGGTTCTGGTCCACGCAAACGAACTTCCGGTCGAGTTTCGCCGCCACGGCGCCGAGCGTGCCGGAGCCGGCGAAGAAGTCCAGGCACCAGTCCCCGGGCCGGCTGGAAGCCGCCACTACCCGCCGGATCAGGCCCTCGGGCTTCTGCGTCGGGTAGCCGGTCTTTTCCCTGCCGGTGGGGGAGACAATCGTGTGCCACCAGACGTCGGTGGGCAGCTTGCCGAGTTCGCGTTTGGCCGGGGTGACCAGCCCGGGTGCCATGTACGGCTCCCGGTCCACTTCGGCGCTGTCGAAGTGGTACTTTGCCGGGTTCTTCACGTACACGAGGATGTTGTCGTGTTTGGTCGGCCAGCGGAACTTGGCCCTGGCGCCGTAGTCGTAAGCCCAGATGATCTCGTTGAGGAAGCACTCGCGGCCGAAGATCGCATCCAGCATGACCTTGGCGTAGTGCACCTCGCGGTAGTCGAGGTGCAGGTACAGGGTGCCGTCGTCGGCGAGCAGCCGCCAGGCCTCGACGAGCCTGGGCTCCAAAAAGGACCAGTAGTCGCTGAAGGCATCGTCGTAGCTGTGCAGCGCGCCCTTGATGGTGTCGTAGGAGCGGCCCTTGAAGCCGACGCGGTCGCCCTCGCCTCCGGTGTTGAGCACCATCTTGGTTTCCTGGCGCCGCTGGACCCGGCCCGTGTTGAAGGGCGGGTCCACGTAAATGAGTGTGAAGGCGCCGTCCGGCAGCGTCGGGAGGTACTCCGCGTTATCCGCGTGAACCACCAGGTTGCTGCCGTCCGGCGCCCAAACGGTGTCAGACATGTTGGGGATTAGGCCTCGGTGCTGCGTGCCGGGGCGCCGCCCTGTGCCTCGCCGGCGACCACTTCGCCGTTGCGGCGGCGGGTGCGGGTGCGGCGGCGTGCGCGGGTGGCCCGGTCGACCTCGGTCGGGGCCTTTGCCGTTGCCGGGGCGCTTGCCTCGGCGGGCCCGGTGGCGGATTCCTTCTCGGGCGAACGACGGCGGCGCTCACCGGAGCGGCCGCCTTCGCGGGAGCCCTCACGGCCACCTTCGCGGGAGCCGGAGCGTCCGCCCTCGCGGGAGCCCTCGCGTCCGGCGGAGCGTCCGCCCTCGCGGGAACCGGAGCGTCCGCTGCCCCTGGCACCGTCACGGCCGCTGTCTTTGGCGCTGCCGCGAGCGTTTTTCTTGCCCGTTTCGCCGAGGTCCTCGAGGACTTCGGCGTCGACGCCGGCAAGCACCCGCTTGTCGCGCGGGAGGCGGCCCTTGGTGCCTTCGGGGATGTCCAGTTCCTCGTACAGGTGCGGCGAGGAGGAGTAGGTCTCGACCGGCTCGGGCACGCTCAGGCCGAGGGCCTTGTTGATCAAGCCCCAGCGCGGCATGTCGTCCCAGTCCACGAAGGTCACCGCGGTGCCCTTGTTGCCGGCGCGGCCGGTGCGGCCGACGCGGTGCAGGTAGATCTTCTCGTCCTCGACGCACTGGTAGTTGATCACGTGCGTGACGTCGTCGACGTCGATGCCGCGGGCCGCGACGTCGGTGGCGACAAGGACGTCCACCTTGTTGTTGCGGAAGGCGCGCAGCGCCTGCTCGCGGGCGCCCTGGCCGAGGTCGCCGTGAATCGCGGCCGCGGCGAAACCGCGGTCCACGAGTTCCTCGGCGACCTTCGCGGCGGTGCGCTTGGTCTTGGTGAAGATGATGGTCCGGCCGCGGCCGCGGGCCTGCAGGATGCGGGACACCACTTCAATCTTGTCCATGCTGTGCGCGCGGTAGATCAGCTGGCGGATGTCGCGCTTGGTCAGGCCCTCGTCCTCCGGGTCCGCGGCGCGGATGTGGGTGGGCTGGCTCATGTAGCGGCGGGCCATCGCGATGACCGGGCCGGGCATGGTGGCCGAGAACAGCAGGGTCTGGCGCACGGCCGGGGTGCCGGCGATGAGCGTCTCGACGTCCGGCAGGAAGCCGAGGTCCAGCATTTCGTCGGCTTCGTCCAGGATGACCATCTTGACGTTCTTGAGGACCAGGTGCTTCTGCTTGTAGAGATCGATCAGTCGCCCCGGGGTGCCGACGACGATCTCGACGCCCTGCTGGAGGGCCTCGACCTGCGGCTCGTAGGCGCGTCCGCCGTAGATCGTGGTGATGCGGGCGTTGCGCTTCTTGGCCGCGTTCTGCAAATCGCTGGCGACCTGCACGGCGAGTTCGCGGGTGGGGACGATCACGAGGGCCTGCGGGGCGCCGGGTGCGGGGAGCTTGTCGAAGCCCGCGTCCTCGCGTCCGACGACGCGCTGCAGGGCCGGGATGCCGAAGCCGAGGGTCTTGCCGGTGCCGGTCTTGGCCTGGCCGATGATGTCGTGGCCGCCGAGGGCAACGGGCAGCGTCATGGCCTGGATGGGGAAGGGGTGGGTGATCCCGGCGTCGGCGAGGGATTCGACGATGTCGGCGCGGACGTTGTAGTCGGCGAAGGACTTTTCCGCGATTTCGTGCGGGGTCTCGTCCGAGATGATGGTCTCTTCCGGCTCAATCGATTCCGTGCCGGATTCGTCAGTCAGAAGCTGGTGCGTGTGCAATTCACTCACAGGGGAGTTTCCTTATTCATTTGGGCTGCGCTGCTTGCTCAACGGGGCCGGCGCAGGGCCGTTCCGGAGCACGCTCAGGGGCGCAAGCAAGTCCAGTGGAAGCCGATCGCGGGCTATCTAAATGCTGGCACTGGGACCAGCGGGTGTGTCTCAAGATCGCGTAGGGGCGGGCTTGTCGAATTCGAAAAACATGGAAATCAACGACCGGGCATCCATTACTACCCTTCCAGTCTAGCCGTTCGCCGTTCGGAACCTCGACCGGGGGCCGCGGTGCGGCGCGCCAGCGGCACGGCCCCGGGACGTCCCCGGCAGGGACCTGGGCCGTCCGGGGCTCGAACATCAGCCTACGAGTTCGAGCCGGACCTCCCGGGTGGCGATGTCCGCGGACAGCACCCGTACCCGGACCTGGGTTCCGGATTCCAGCTCGCCGGGGCACCGGGCGGTCACGGCGGGCTCGGCGATCTGCACGATCCCGGACGGTCCGTTGCCGTTCCCGTTGCCCTTCCCGTTTCCGTTGCCGTTTCCGTTCCCGTTCCCGTTCCCGTTGGGGGTCCCGTTCTTGGTGTTGCCGTTCTTCGCCGGCTTGGAACCGGAGATGACGACGGCGTCGAACTCCTGCCCAATGTGGTTGCTCAGCAGGGCAGCCTCCACGGTGTCCAGCGAGAGCCGCTCCAGCTTGGCGGCCAGCTGGTCCGAGGCCGCCATGATGGCCGGGAGCGAGGGGAGCGCCTCGCGGGCCCAGCCTGGAACCTCGGCGCCGTTGGACAGGGCCTCGCAGATGACCAGGACGAAGCGGTCGATCAGGCGCCGCAGCGGCGCGGTGGAATGGGCGTAGGCCGCGCCGATGGCGGATTGGAGGGCGTCCTCCGGGACCGCGCCGTCGAAGTGGGTGTATCCGGCGCCGCGGAACAGCATCCCGGCCGAGTGCACGATCGCAAGCTGGCGCGGGTCGGTGGGATCCAGGGTGCGCAGGTATTCCCCGTAGCTGATCCGGCCGTCCCAGGGTTTGCCGAGCGCGCCGGTCTGGCGCCGGAAATGCCGCAGCGAACTCTCATCCGGTGCGGGCATGGTCCGCAGGATGCCGACCTTGCCCTGCAGCATGAGCTCCGCCGCGGCCATCCCGGTCATCAGCGAAATCTGGGCGTTCCAGTCCTCCACCGGCAGCGGTGGCGCTGCGACGATCCGGTAGCCGCCGTCGGGAAGCTGTTCGATTTCCTGCTCCGGCATGTTCAGGCTGGCCCCGCCGCGCAGGCGTTCCAGTTCCACCCGCTTGCCGCCGACTTCCTTGAGCAGCTGCAGCACCGGGTCCGCGCTGCCGCCATCGAGCTCGGCCTGCACGCCGTGGTAACTGAGCTTGGCCCGGCTGCGGACTTGTGCCCGGCGGACCAACACGGTGGACACCTCGGCGGCGGCGTCGAGCTCGAATTCCCAGACGAACGCCGCGCAGAGCTGGCCGGCCAGCAGGCTCCCGGCCGCCTCGCTGATGACCTCGGGGTGCAGCGGGATGCGGCCGTCCGGGGTGTAGAACGTCTGGCCGCGGCGCCGGGTCTCGGCGTCCAGCGCGCCGCCGGGCTCGACGAACGAGGGAACGTCGGCGATCGCGTAGAAGACCTTGTACCCCTCGCCGGCGCGGTCGATGAAGAGTGCCTGGTCCAGGTCCGTCGAGGAGGCCGGGTCGATGGTCACGAACTCCACGTGCGTCAGGTCCAGCTCCGGCATCTCATGGCTGGCGACGGCCGCCTCGGCATCCCGCAGCACGTCCTCCGGGAACGGCCCGGGCAGCTCCAACACGGTGCGCAACGCATTGAGGGCCTCGGCGAGCCGGTTCTTCTGCTGGCGGACGCTCGGAGTCAGGCGATGATGAGACACGGAATCAGGTTAGCCCGATTTCGGCTACTAGTCTTGGAGCATGAGCACCTCCCCGGCCGAGCCTGCACGCTACAACCAATTCCTCCGGGACCTGCTGGGCGTCATGGCCTACGGCGAGCTGTCGGCCTTCGAACGGCTATCCTCCGACGCCCGGTATTCACCCACCCTGCACGACCGGGCGGCGCTGGGCCGGCTCGCCGTCGTCGAGTTCCAGCACTTTGAACTGGTCAGCGCGAAGCTGGCGGAGCTGGGAGTCGACGCGGAGGAGGCCATGTTGCCCTTCCAGCCCTCGGTGGACCATTTCCACGAGCGCACCCGCCCCGCAGACTGGCATGAGTCGCTCATGAAGGCCTACGTGATCGACACTGTGTCGGCGGACTTCTACCGGTCCATTTCCGGGTACGTCGATGCCGGGACCGCCGAACTTATTGAACGCGTCCAGGCGGCCGGGGACGCGACGGTGGTGCTGCGGGACCGGCTCAAGGCTGCGCTCGCCGATGATCCGCGGCTGGCGTCCAGGCTGGCCCTGTGGGCGCGGCGGCTGCTCGGCGAGGCCCTGACCCAAGCCCAGCGGGTCAGCGTTGAGCATGCCTTCCTCGGCGGCCTGACCGGTACGGACGAGGCCCGGGCCGGCCAGCTCGCCCGTGAGCTCACCGCCGAACTCGCTGCCGCCCATTCCCGCCGGATGTCCGAGCTGGGACTCGCCGCCTAGTTATTCCCCGCGCCGCTGCGGACGTCGGCGTCGGCCCCGGCGTCGAGCGAGGCGAGCAGGGCCCGTGCCGCCGCGGCCGGGTCTGCGGCCTCGGTGATCGCCCGGACCACCACGATCCGACGGGCCCCGGCGTCAACCACCTGTTCGACGTTGCCCAGGTCGATGCCGCCGATCGCGAACCACGGCACCACTCCGGCGACCCTCCCGACGTCGGCGGCCTCGGCCCGGCCGATCGCGTCGGCGGCATAGCCCACCAGGTCCAGGCCGACGGCGGCGCGTCCCGGCTTGGTGGGAGTGGCCCAGACCGGCCCCACGCAGAAGTAGTCCAGGCCGCCCCGGCCCGGGGAAGCGGCGATCGCCGCGTCGACCTGTTCGGGTGTGTGCGTTGACATGCCGATAACGGTGCCTTTACCCAGGAAATCCCGGGCAGCGGCGAACGGGATGTCCTTTTGCCCGATGTGGAAGACCGGCGCGCCGGCCAGCGAAGCCAGGTCGGCCCGGTCATTCACCGCCCAGAGCCGGCCGTGCCGCCGCGCCACGGAGTGCAGGACCTCAAGCAGTTCGAGCTCCTCGGCTGCCTCCAAGGTCTTGTCCCGCAACTGGATGATGTCGACGCCGCCGGAGAAGGCCGCGTCCACGAAGTCCTCGAAGTCACCGCGCTCCTTCCGGGCATCGGTGCACAGGTACAGGCGGGCGGTGGTGTGGACATCCTGGCTCATGCTCCAAGCCTAGTTCCTCTAAACTGGGCGCATACCGCGGGAGCCCGCGCGAGCCGTCCCACGGCCGCCGGGCTGAGAGGGCGTCAGAGCCGACCGCTTGACCTGATCCGGCTAGTACCGGCGTAGGGAAGGAACCCCGATGGACCCATCCGTCCCACCACTCGTCACATCCGCCACCGGCGCCGCATCGCAGGCAGCCGCCGGCTCTTACGACGCCGTCGTCATCGGCGGGGGAGTAATCGGCCACGGCATTGCCTGGGAAGTCCACCGTTCGGGCCGTACCGTCGCCTTGGTCGACGACGCCCCCGGTACCGGGGCCAGCTGGGCCGCCGCCGGCATGCTGGCGCCCGTGAGCGAACTCCACTACCAGGAGGAGGATCTCCTGGCCCTGATGCTGGAAGCGTCACGGCTGTGGCCGGAGTTCGCCGCGAGCCTGGCAGAGGGCAGCGCAGACGGTGGCGGCACCGGATACCTCACGACGCCGACCCTGGCTGTGGGGGCGGATGCCGCGGACCGGCGGGCGCTCGCGGACCTGCGGACCGTGCAACAGGCCTCCGGCCTGGCCGTGGAGCCGCTTACCGTGCGCGAGGCCCGCGGGCGTGAACCCCTGCTCAGCCCCGGCATCTCCTGCGCCTTCGACATCCCGGCCGACCATCAGGTGGACCCGCGCAGGCTGCTGGCCAGGATCGCTTCGCTGCTGGACGCGGACAGCCGCTTCACGTCCGTACGCCGCCGCGCGGCCGGGCTGCTCTGGGATGGCGACCGGGTCGCCGGGGTCCGGCTTGAGGGAGGCGGAGAACTCACCGCCCGCGAGACGATCGTGGCCAACGGCCTGGCGGCGGCTGAACTGCAGGGCCTTCCGGCGGGACTGGCCCTGCCGCTGCGTCCGGTCTACGGGGACATCCTCCGGCTCCGGGTGCCGGCACGGCTGCAGCCGCTACTGCGCTCGACCGTGAGGGGGCTGGTCCGCGGGGTCCCGGTGTACATCGTCCCGCGGGAGGACGGCACGGTGGTGATCGGCGCAACCCAGCGCGAGGACGCGCCCTCCGAATCCGATGCGGTTTCCGCCGGCGGCGTGTACCAGTTGCTGCGCGATGCCCAACAGCTGCTCCCGGCCGTCGCCGAACTGGAACTGCTCGAGGCCACCGCGCGGGCACGGCCCGGAACCCCTGACAACGCCCCGCTGCTGGGGCGCGTCGCGGGCCCCGGACACGGGGATGATGTCGAAGGGCTCATCATCGCCACCGGCTTCTTCCGGCACGGCGTGCTCCTCACCCCGGTGGCAGGGGCAGTCTGCCGGGCCCTACTGGACGGTCAGTCCGAGCCGCGCTGGGCCGGGTTCCGCCCGGACCGCTTCCCACACCGCCAGCCTTCCCCCACCCACGAACTGCGGGACACCTTACCCGCGGACGCTTCAGCGAAAGACAGGACGACAGCATGAATATCAGGCTCAATGGGGCGCAGCACGCCGTAGACGACGGCGCCACGGTTGGCGCTTTGGTCAGCGGGGTCACCGGCCGCGCGCTGGCCGCCGACGGACAGGCCACCGACGRCCGGAAACTCGGCGTCGCCGTCGCCCGCAACGCCGAGGTGGTGCCGCGCAGCCAGTGGCACGCGACCGCGCTCGCCGAGGGCGACGACGTCGAACTCGTCACGGCAGTACAGGGAGGATGAACACCACGGAAGAAACCGCACTGAACGGCACCCGGACGGCGCGGCGGGATGTGCTGACGGTCGACGGCGTGGAATTGGGCTCCCGCCTCATCATGGGCACCGGCGGCGCCCCCAGCCTCGACGGGCTCGGCGCCGCGCTGCTGGCCTCCGGAACGGAACTCACCACGGTGGCGATGCGCCGCTACTCACCGGCCGAGAGCGGTTCGCTGTTCCAGCTACTGGCAGAGAACAACATCCGGGTGCTGCCCAACACCGCCGGCTGCTTCACCGCCCGGGACGCCGTGCTCACGGCCGAACTGGCGCGCGAAGCACTGGAGACGGACTGGGTGAAGCTTGAGGTGATCGCGGACGAGCACACCCTGCTGCCGGACGCGCTGGAACTGGTGGAGGCAACCGAACAGCTTGTGGCACGCGGCTTCAAAGTCTTTGCCTACACGAATGACGACCCCGTGCTTGCCCTCCGGCTGGAAAACCTCGGCGCCACCGCCGTCATGCCGCTGGGCGCCCCGATCGGCACTGGCCTCGGCATCCTGAACCCGCACAACATCGAACTCATCGTCTCCCGTGCCTCGGTGCCGGTGGTGCTCGACGCCGGCATAGGCACTGCCTCCGACGCCGCGCTCGCGATGGAACTGGGCTGCGACGCGGTGCTGCTCGCCACCGCCGTGACCCGCGCCCAGGATCCGGCGTTGATGGGGGAGGCGTTCCGGCACGCCGTGACGGCCGGCCGGATGGCACGGCTGGCCGGCCGGATCCCGCGCCGCGAACACGCCCTGGCCTCCTCCGCGATGGAAGGAAGGGCCGAGTTCCTGTAGCGCCACCGGGGACGGAGGCACCGGCGGGAGGGCCGTTCCCAAAGAAATTCCGCGGCAGTTGTCGTATTGGCGGCCGCTTCGTCGTTGGATAGGTGTATCGACCTACTAGAAGGAGCCATCGTGGACTACATGCTTTTCATCTGCACCGATCCCACAGCGCCGGCATATGTGCCGGCGGAAGACAACATCGAGGAATGGTCGGCAGAGGTGGAAGCCCGGGGCATCGCCCGCCACGGCAACCGCCTGCGTCCCGTCGAGGACGCCACCACCGTCAGGGTGCGGGAAGGGCAGTTGCTGGTCGTCGATGGCCCGTTCGCGGAGACCAAGGAGTGGGTCGCGGGGTACGACATCATCGCGTGCGCCGATCTGGACGAGGCGATCGAGGTAGCGTCCAAGCACCCGATGGCACGGTTCGGCAAGATCGAGATCCGGCCAGTGTGGCCGTTCGGCTCGTAGCAGGGGGACCGGGCATGGCATATGAGATGAGACTTGAGGTTGTCCAGGTGCCGGTCGCGGACGTGGACGCGGCCAAGTTGTTCTATACCGAGAAGCTGGGCTTCGCCCTGGACCACGACGTGGAATATATTCCGGGCATGCGTGTGGTCCAGCTGACGCCGCCCGGCTCCGCCGCCTCCATCGTCATCGGCACCGGAATGACCGGAATGGCCCCGGGAAGCCTGGAGGGCCTGCAGCTGGTGGTCGCGGACATGGCGTCCACCCGCGCAGAACTGCTTCGACGGGGAGCGGAGATCAGCGAGGTCCAGGACCTCGGCGGAATCGCCTTCGCGTATTTCAGCGACCCGGACGGCAACCGCTGGGTTATCCAGGAATCCACGTAAATCGCTTAAAGCAGTGTGGCCACTCCCGTCGGGGAGTGGCCACAGCTTTGTTCAACCCGTTAGAGGCGCAGGATGGCGGTCATCCGGGCGGTGTCCTGCCGGGTGCGGGACCGGCCAAGGTATAGCACCGCGCCGATGGCCGCCGCGGCGCCCAGCAGCAGGGGCAGCACCCACGGGATCCAGGTCAGGCCGGGCTGGTAGCCGAAGCCGGCCGCCATGAAGATGGTCCAGCTCAGCATCCCGACGCCGAGGGCGATTCCGGCCGGGACGGTGATGCCGTACTTGGCATGCCGCTTGTCGTTAGCCCAGACCACAAAGCCCGCGGCCACGGCCACCATGGCCACCACAATCAGGGACAGCATTCGGACTCCTTTGTGAACTGCGGGTTGAGGTTCGGGCTGCGGTTGCGGGGTGGGGCCTAGAGGGCGCCGAAGCCGACGCGGCGGACCTCTTCGGCGCCGATTTCCACGTAGCCCAGGACGTTCGCCGGGATGATGATCTGGCGGCCCTTCTCATCGGTCAGGCGGAGTTCGGTGCCCTTGGAGAGCGCTTCGCCTACGAGCTTCGCCACCGCGTCCGCGTCCTGGTTGGATTCGAGGGCAATTTCGCGGCCGATGTTCTGAATGCCGATCTTTACTTCCACAGCAAGGCCTCCCAGCCAATCAAAGTGTTCAAGTTTTCTCGAGAAGATTTCCCTAAGAGTTCTCTCTACGAATTTTCTCTACAGAGTCTCCTCTTCGAGGGTCTCTCTATTTGTAGTCTAGGACTCCTTGGGGAAGCGCGAGATTCCGCGCCAAGCTAAACGGTAGATCAGGTCGCTGGCCACATCGATGTCCAGATTCCCGTCGGTTTCCAGCCAGTACCGCGCGCTGACCTGAGCCATTCCGGAGAGGCCGCGGCCCAGGAGTTGGGCTTCGAGCAGCGGCAGCTTGGTGTCCTCCGCGATGACCTTCGCGATCGCGTCCGCAAAGGTCTTGTTGAACGTTTCCAGCCGGGCGCTCACATCGTGGTCGTTGACCAGGTCCGATTCGAAGACCAGCCGGTGCGCCTGGTCGTCGTTGGCGATGAAGTGGAAGTAGGCCCGCATGACCGCCTGGACGCGCTCATCGTTGTCGGTGGTGGAGTTCAGCGCACCGAGCAGCAGGTCCGTGAGGGCCGATAAATGGCTGTCCAGCAGGGCGAGATACAGCTCGCGCTTGGACGGGAAGTGCTGGTAAAGCACGGGCTTGCTCACCCGCGCGGTCTCCGCGATCTCGTCCATGGCGGCGCCATGGTAGCCGTTGGCTACGAAGACCTCCTGCGCGGCCGCCAGCAGCTGCGCCCGCCGCTCATCGCGCGGTAGCCGTGCCGAACGCGGGCTCCCGCTCCGGCCGTGGCCGGCCGTCGGCTTGCCGGTCTGTCCCCGCGCATCCGGTGCCTGATGAACCACTGTCCGCCTTCTTTCCCTCGCTGTTAGCTCCACTTTACGCGGGGGTAATATGACCTGGCGGCATCTTCGGGCATACATTGAAGTATGGCTTCCCAGTTGACCTCGAACGGAACCCCCACCACCCCGCCGCCGGCGCCCGGACCGCTGGTCGAACCCGGGGACGCGCTGACGCCGGACGAGGTGGAGCGGTACTCCCGCCACCTGATCATTCCGGAGATCGGGACGCTCGGGCAGCGCCGGCTGAAAAATGCGAAGGTCCTGGTGATCGGCGCCGGCGGCCTCGGCTCGCCCGCCCTGCTCTATCTCGCCGCCGCCGGGGTGGGAACGCTGGGCATCATCGACGACGACGACGTCGATCTCAGCAACCTCCAGCGCCAGGTGATCCACGGTGTGGCCGACGTCGGCCGGCCCAAGACCGAGTCCGCCCGCGACGCGATCGCCGCGCTGAACCCGCTGGTGGATGTCCGGCTGCACAACGTCAGGCTGGATGCCTCCAACGCGCTGGAGCTCTTCGCCGGCTACGACCTGATCATCGACGGCGCGGACAATTTCGCCACCCGTTACCTGGTCAACGACGCGGCGGCGATCCTCGGAAAGCCTTACGTGTGGGGCTCGATCTTCCGCTTCGACGGGCAGGTCAGCGTCTTCTGGGAGCAGCACGGCCCGACCTACCGGGACCTCTACCCCGAAGCGCCGCCCGCGGGCTCGGTGCCTTCCTGCGGGGAGGGTGGCGTGTTCGGCATGCTGTGCGCCGCCGTCGGCTCCCTGATGGTGACCGAAGCGGTGAAGCTGATCACCGGCGTCGGGCGTTCTCTGCTGGGCAGGGTGGCTTTGTTCGACGCGCTCGGCGGTAGTTGGCGGGAAATCAAGGTCGCCAGGGATCCCGAAGCCCCGCGCGTCACCGAACTGACCGACTACGAGGCCTTCTGCGGCATCGCCCCTGCCGCGGACGCCGGGACCGAACACACCGTCACCGCCACCCAGCTGGCCACCATGCTGGCCTCCCGCAAGGCCGGGCTGAAGGACTTCCAGCTCGTGGACGTGCGCGAAAGCGGGGAATTCGACATTGTCAGCATCGACGGAGCCACGCTGATCCCGCAGGGCAGGATCCTGGCCGGCGATGCGTGGGCCGAGCTGCCGCAGGACACGGACATTGTGTTCCACTGCAAGGGCGGCACCCGTTCCGCGGCCGTGCTCGCGGCCGCACGGGCCGCCGGCTACGAACGGGTCAGCCACCTGGAAGGCGGCATCCTTGCCTGGGTGCGCGAGGTGGAGCCGGAAAAACCCGTGTACTGACTCGCTGCCGAGCGCCGGGCCCCTGCAAGTTGTCCCCGTCCCCCTACCGGAGAGCCACTGCCATGAGTGAAGAGACAAGCTTGACCCCTCAGCACAAGATCGGCTCGGGCTTCGGTCCGCGCTCGACGGCGGCGGAGGTGATCGCGGGCGTGGACCTGGGCGGGAAGACCGCCGTCGTCACCGGCGGTTACTCGGGTCTTGGACTGGAAACGGTGCGGGCGCTGGCTTCAGCGGGCGCCCGGGTGATGGTGCCGGCCAGGCGGCCGGAGCACGCCCGCGCGGTCCTGGACGAGGCCGGCCTCGACGAGGTCCGGGTGGCGGGGCTGGACCTGGCCGAGCTGGCCAGCGTGCGGGAGTTCGCGGCCGGGTTCCTTGCCTCCGACTTCCTCGGCGAAGGCGGCAGCCTGGACATCCTGATCAACAACGCAGCGATCATGGCCTGCCCGGAACAGCGGGTGGGCCCGGGCTGGGAATCCCAGTTCGCAACCAATCATCTGGGCCACTACGTGCTCACGAACCTGCTCTGGCCCGCGCTGTCGGCGGGGGACGGCGCGCGGGTGGTGGCCCTGTCCTCCACCGGCCACAAGCTCTCGCCGATCCGGTTCGAGGACATCAACTTCACGTCCGGCTACGACAAATGGAAGGCCTACGGGCAGGCGAAGACCGCGAATGCGCTGTTCGCGGTGCAGCTGGATGCGCTCGGCCAGGACGCCGGCGTCCGGGCCTTTGCCGTGCACCCGGGCGGCATCATGACCGAACTGCAGCGGCACCTGCCCCGGGAGGAAATGATCGCTTCGGGCTGGATGGACGCGGAAGGGAACCTCAACGAGCGGTTCAAGACGCCGGCCCAGGGCGCCGCGACCTCGGTCTGGGCGGCCACGTCCCCACAGCTTGCGGGCAAGGGCGGCGTCTACTGCGAGGACTGCGACATTGCCGAGCCCACCGAGCCCGGATCGCCGGAAGCGCGGGTCAGGGGAGTGGACGCGCACGCGCTCGACCGGGCAGACGCGGCGCGGCTCTGGCAATTGTCCGCCGAACTGACGGGCGTCAACGCGTTCGCCGCGCAAGAGGACTAACCGCCGGGCTGGCCGCCCGGTCAGCCTGGCTGGCCGCCCAGCCAGCCGGGCGGCAACATGCCGGGCCGTTGGCTGAGGAGGACTAGGCCGTTTCCCGCGTGCCGTCGGCGGAAGGACGCGAAGCGTGGTCCACGGGGCACTCCGACTCGGTCCCGGACGCTGCGCGGCGTGCCGCCGGCTGCTCAACCGTGATGCCGTAGACGGCCTCGAGACCGGCCACGTAGTCGTCCTGCTGGCCGTTTGCTGCGAGTTCGCGGGCTCGGACGGTCGGCACGTGCAGCAGCTGCTTGACCATCCGGCGGAGCGCGAATTCGACCTCTTCCGCGGCAGCGGTGCAGCCGTGGCGGGCGCGGACTTTTTCCATCTCGGCGTCGAGCACGTCCATGGTGTGGCGGCGCAGCGCGACGATGGCCGAATCGACGGAGCGCGCCTCGCGCTCCTGCTCAAAGGCCGTCGCGGCGCCGTCGACGATGCCGCTGGCCTGGTTCAGCGATTCGGCCTGCTCCTGCGGGGCGGCCAGCCGGACGGACTCCAGCGTGAGCAGCTCGACGCCGTCGAGCTCGGCCACGGCGGGGTCGAAATCATGCGTGAGGGCCAGGTCGATAGCGATCAGCGGCTGCGGCGACGCGGACCGGATCCGGGCTAGCTCGGCGGCCTCGACGCGGTTGTCGGAGCCGCTGCAGCCGATCATCACATCGGCAGCCGCGACGGCGCCCGGCAGGGAGTCGCTGTCAAGGGCGATCCCGCCGCGGGTAGCGACGAAGGCGGCCGCGCGGCCGGAGGAAGAAAAGACGGAGATGTCGGTGCAGCCGCGTTCGCGCAGCAGCGACATGGTGGCTCCGGCGTAGGCACCGGTGCCGAAGACGACGGCCTTCTTGCTCGACCAGTCGGGATTCTCGGAAAGGTCGGTGGCGAGGTCAAGGGCGACCGAGACGATTGAGAGTCCGCGCGAGCCGAGCGCCGTCTGCGCCCCGACGTCCTTGGCGGTCTTGGACGCCGCCTGGAAGAGCCGGACGAGGCCGGAACTGGCGGTTCCATCGTGCTGCGCGGCAATCAGTGCGCGGCGGACCTGGCCGGCGATTTCGCGTTCCCCGACGACGGCGGAATCAAGTCCGGAGCTGACCGCGAACAAGTGGCGGGTGACATCCGGGCCGGTGCGCGTACTAAAGGACCGGGAGACGAGCTGTTCGCTGAGTCCGCTGGCGCCGCTGATCTGGGAGACCAGCGCGGCGCGGGCCGCCTCGACGTCGTCCGGGTGCGGCGCTTCGCCGTAAATTTCAAAGCGGTTGCAGGTGGCAAGGACAACGGCACCCGCCACGGCCGGCGATCCGGCGAGGGCGGATGTGGCAAGCCCGGAAGCGCCGGTGCTCAGTTGAGCAACGGTCTCCAGGTCGATGTCGGCGTGTGTAGCCACCAATGAGAAAAGAACCACAGCAGGACAATCATAGCTTTTTCGCATCCGTGTAGAACAACTACCGGGCGTGGGACTGCCCACCCCGGGTTGTGATTCACCTCACGGCGCGCTCCTGGCAGGCTGTCCTTGACAGGTTGTCGTTATCTTTTGAGGCCGATTTTCGGCACAATCAGAGGCATGACTCCTAGCTCCGCGGCAACGAACGGCACTGCTGTTAACGGCACTGCACTCAACGGCCCTGCCTCCCACGGCTCTGCAACCGACGGCACGGCACTCCACAGTCTCGACGCCGGCCACCCCCTGATGGACGGCCGCACCGCCGACTCGCCGCTGATCACCGCCTACCGCGGCGGCAAGCCTTCCCGGCGTCCCGTCTGGTTCATGCGCCAGGCCGGCCGCTCGCTGCCCGAGTACCTCAAGGTGCGCGAGGGTGTGGCCATGCTCGATTCCTGCCTGCGCCCCGAGCTCGCCTCCGAGATCACCCTCCAGCCCGTGCGCAGGCACGACGTCGATGCGGCGATCTTCTTCTCCGACATCGTCATTCCGCTCAAGCTGGCAGGCGTCGGCGTGGACATCGTTCCCGGCGTCGGTCCGGTGCTGGAGAAGCCGGTGCGCACCGCCGCCGACGTCGCCGCCCTGCCCCGGCTCACCTGGGAGGCCCTGGAGCCGATCCGCGAGGCCGTCCGGCTCACCGTGGCCGAACTCGGCACCACGCCCCTGATCGGCTTCGCGGGAGCGCCCTTCACGCTGGCCGCGTACATGGTGGAGGGCAAGCCCTCCCGCGACCATCTCGGCCCGCGCACCATGATGCACGCGGATCCCGAGACCTGGACCGCGCTGGCCAACTGGGCAGCGGACGCCTCCGGGCTGTTCCTGCGCGCACAGCTGGAGGCCGGCGCCTCCGCCGGGCAGCTCTTCGATTCCTGGGCCGGCTCGCTGGGCCTGGCCGACTACACCCGCTTCGTGGCCCCGGCATCGGCCCGCGCCCTGGACCACGTCCGGCACCTCGGGGCGCCGCTGATCCACTTCGGCACCGGCACCTCGGAGCTGCTGGTGGCAATGCGCGACGTCGGCGTCGACGTCGTTGGGGTCGACTACCGGCTGCCGCTGGACGAGGCCAACCGCCGGCTCGGCGGGAGCGTGCCGCTGCAGGGCAACATCGACCCCGCGCTGCTGTCCGCCCCCTGGGACATCCTCGAGACCCATGTCCGCGACGTCATCAGGGCCGGCTCCTCGGCTCCGGGCCACGTCCTGAACCTGGGCCACGGCGTCCCCCCGGAGACGGACGCAGCGGTACTGACCCGCGTCGTCGAACTGATCCACTCGATCGCGCCGGAGTAAACCCCTCTTGGACACCGCCTCCGACGCCGAACCCGGCGCCAACGCCCCCACGGCCGTGGTGGTGGGCGGCGGCGTCTCCGGCCTGCTCGCAGCCAGGGAGCTGGCCCGGGCAGGCGTCCGCACCACGGTGCTGGAAGCCTCGGGGGAGTGGGGCGGCTGCGTGGGCAGCCATGTGGTGGCCGGCCTGACCCTGGACAGCGGCGCCGAATCCTTCGCCACCCGGTCCGCCGCGGTGGCCGGCCTGGCCGAGGAACTGGGCCTCGGCGCGCAGATCGTCCCGCCCAACCCCGGCGGCGCCTGGGTCCAGCTACCCGACGGGCCCCGGGAACTGCCCAAGACCGGCGTCCTCGGCATTCCCGCCAACCCCTGGGACCCGGAAGTCCGGCGCTCCCTCGGCCTCCTGGGTTCCGTCCGCGCCTCGCTGGATGCCCTGCTGCCGGCCACCGTGGGGACCGCCGCGGAGTTCACCAGCGTCGCCGCCCTGGTTCGTGCCCGGATGGGCAGGCGCGTGCTGGAACGGCTGGTAGCGCCGGTGGTCGGCGGCGTGCACTCGGCGGACCCCGCCCTGCTTGACGTGGATATGGTGGCCCCCGGATTGCGCGCCGGAATCCGCGCGCACGGCTCCCTTGCCGCCGCCGTGGCCGCACAGCGCCGCGGCAGTGCGGCCCGGCAGCCGGGCTTGCAGAAGGCGGGCTCCGCCGTCGCGGGCCTCCGCGGCGGGATGCACACGCTGGTTGCAGCGCTCCTGGCTGATCTGCGCGGGCTGGGCGTAACCCTGCTCAGCGGCACGCGCGCCGACGCGGTGCAGGGTGTCCCGAGCGGCTGGCAGGTCACCGCGGGGCAGACCCGCTTCGCCGCGGAACGCCTGGTTGTCGCGGTGGAGGGCCCGGCAGCCGTGGAACTGCTCGCCGGCGCGGTGCCCGCGCTCTCGGCCCTTCGCCCGGACGCGGGACCCGACGTGCGGCTCGTGACCCTAGTCCTGGACAACGATGCCCTCGATGCCGCCCCGCGCGGCACCGGCGTGCTCGTGGCCCCGCAGAGCCCCGGCGTCCGCGCCAAGGCGCTCACCCACGCCACCGCCAAATGGTCATGGCTGGCCGAACGCACCGCCCCCGGCCGTCACGTCCTACGCCTCTCCTACGGGCGCGGCGCGGCCGCGCCGGAGGGCGCCGGGACCCCAAACGGTGCCGGTATCCCGAGCGTTGCGGCGGCCRCCGAGCCCCGGAGCGACCAGGAGTTGTTCGACGCCGCGCTGCAGGATGCCGCCACGCTGCTGGCCGTCCCGCTGTCGCCGGCCGACGTGGTCGGTTGGGACGTGGTGCGCTGGTCCGGGGCGCTGCCATTCGCGGCACTCGGCCACAAGAAGCGGGTCGAGCAGGTCCGGCAGCTGTGCGCGGCGGAGGGCGGCCTCGCCGTCGTCGGGGGCTGGCTGTCCGGCAACGGCCTCGCCGCGATCGTCGCCGACACTCCCAAACAGGTGGCGGACCTGCTGCCCTGAGGCCCGCCGTGGAGCCGTGAAAGCGGTCCCGGCAGGTCCCCGCTAGCCGGAAAGTACGCGTTTGGGCAAATTTTCCACGCCCCTGTTCTCCGGCTAGGCTCGTTGACCATGGTTATGCACAGGTCCGAAGTTCCAGAAACGCCGGCCGGTCACCATGGGGGACTCCGGCGCGGCACCGCAGTGGTGGCGCTCGGAGCGGTACTGGCTCTCACAGCAGGGGTTCCTGCCACGCAGGCTGCCACTCCGACACCAAGCCCGGACGGGCCGTCAGCCTCGATCTCTGTCGGCATCGACGACTTGATCGGCGGCCTGGTGGACTCCCCGGATGCGTCGCCGTCGCCGACGTCCGGCTCCGCCAGCCCGGAGCCCACCGAAAGCACGGCCCCGCCGACATCGACCGCACCGGATCCGACCGAGACTCCGGAGCAGCGGGCCTCCCGGCAGGCGTCCGAGCCTGCCACGCCAGGGACCACGGCGCCGGGAACATCCCTGCCGCAGCCGGTGCCAGCGGCCCCGCAGCCGGTCACAGGCCAGCCCACCGGAACCCAGCAGGCCCCGGCCCCGGTCCAGCCGCCAGCCGCTGACACCCCGGCTGCAGCCTCCGGCACCGCCGCCGGCGCCACGGCCGGCAAGCCGACGGCCAGCCCGAGCGGGACGCCGAGGTCTGCCACCACGATGTCCGCCGCCAAGGAAGCGTCTCCCACCGCAACCCCCCGGTCCGGCGACAAGATGCAGGCGGCCTCCTCCGTCCAGCCATCCGGGCCCTCGGCCCTGGTCGGCTGGGGAATCTGCCTCGTCGCCGTCTCACTGGGGGCGGGCGCCGTGGTCCTGCGGATGCGCCGGGTCTAAGCGCCCTAATAAATCCCTTCGTTGTGAAATTGAGCACTTCTACGCGTTGTAGAAGTGCTCTATTTCGACTTAGCTCGGGGGAGGGGGCAGACTGGTATCCATGAGCCACACTTCTGCCGAATCTGTCACTAAAACCGGAACAGCAGCCGAGGAATCGACCGAGCAGTTCTTCACGCTCTGGACGGTTTTCAAGCGCTCCGCCGATGTCCTGCGCAGCGGCGACGCGGCCGAGGACTTCGATGCACTTATCGGGCGGCTGGCGGAGGACGGCGTCGTCCACCGCGGCAGCTACGACGTGTCGGCGATGCGCGCGGACGCGGACATCATGGTCTGGCTGCACGGGCCGAAGGCCGAAGCCCTGCAGCGGGCAGTGCGCGACATCCGCCGCAGCAAGCTCTTCACCGGGACCGAGATCGCGTGGTCTGCGATGGGCGTGCACCGTGAGGCCGAGTTCGCCAAGAACCATACCCCCGCCTTCTCCCGCGGCGTGGAGCCGGCCGAATGGCTCTGCGTCTACCCGTTCGTTCGCTCCTACGAGTGGTACCTGCTCCCGGACGCCGAGCGCGGCGCGATGCTCCGCGACCACGGCCTCCTGGGCCGCGACTTCCCGCAGGTCATCTCCAACACCGTGTCCTCCTTCGCCCTCGGCGACTGGGAATGGATCCTGGGCCTCGAGGCCCCGGAGCTGGTTGACCTCGTGGACCTGATGCGCCACCTGCGCGCCACCGAGGCCCGGCACCACGTCCGCGAAGAAGTCCCGTTCTACACCGGCCGCCGCGTCAGCGCCGTCGAGATTGCCGAGGTCCTCGCATGAGCCCGCTCGACCCCCAGGACACCACTGCCGTGAACCCCGTCACCGAGGCCGGCCGGATGGCTCCCAAGGAATACGACGCCGTGCTGCTCGCCTCCTTCGGCGGGCCCGAAGGCCAGGAAGACGTCATCCCCTTCCTGCGCAACGTCACCCGCGGCCGCGGCATCCCGGACGAACGGCTCGAAGAGGTCTCGCACCACTACCGTGCCAACGGCGGCATCAGCCCGATCAACGAACAAAACCGCCAGCTCAAGGCCGCCATGGAGGCCGAGTTCGCCACCCGCGGGATCAACCTGCCGATCTTTTGGGGCAACCGCAACTGGGACCCCTACATCCCGCAGACCCTCCAGGAGATCTACGACGCCGGGCACCGCAAGGTCCTGATGATCACCACCAGCGCCTACTCCTGCTACTCCAGCTGCCGCCAGTACCGCGAGGACATCGGCATGGCCCTGACCGAGACCGGGTTGGACGGCAAGCTCGAGGTAGACAAGGTTCGCCAGTACTTTGACCACCCGGGCTTCGTGGAGCCCTTCGTCGAAGGCACCGCCGCCGGCCTGGCCGACGTGCGCGCCCAGCTGTCCGCAGCCGGCACTCCGGACGCACCGGTCCACATCCTCTTCGCGACGCACTCGATTCCGACGCGCGACGCCGAGGCCGCCGGCCGCTCCGAGGGTGAGCCGCGCCAGTTCGATCAGGACTCCGCCTACGTGGCCCAGCACCTGGCCACCGGCGCCGAGGTCATCCGCAGGGTCGAAGCCGAGTCCGGCCTCACCGCGCCGTGGTCCCTCGTCTACCAGTCCCGTTCCGGCGCCCCGCACGTTCCGTGGCTCGAACCCGACATCAACGACGCCATCGAGGAGCTCGCCGGCCAGGGCATCAAGGGGGTCGTGATTGTGCCGCTGGGCTTCGTCAGCGACCACATGGAGGTCGTCTGGGACCTCGACACCGAGGCCCTGGAAACCTGCGGCGAGCTCGGCCTCGCGGCCACCCGCGTTCCCACGCCCGGGACGCACCGCAAATTCGTCGCCGGGATCGTGGACTTGATCAGCGAGCGGACCGCGGCGAACAACATTGCCGACCGGCCGCACCTGACCAAGCTCGGCCCCTGGTACGACGTGTGCCGGCCGGGCTGCTGCGCCAACTTCCGCGGCGAAAAGCCCACCATCGCCGGCGCGGACACCACCGTCGGGACGGGGCACGACCCCTACCCGGCCGGGGCTCCCGCAGCCGCGGCCACCACGGCGGCAGGCCAGGCACCGCAGTGACAGTTCGGATCGGCACCCGGGCCAGCAAGCTCGCCCTCACCCAGACCCAGCAGACCGCGGACCAGCTGGCTGCCGTCGGCGGGTTCCCGGTGGAACTCGTCCACATCCGCACCGACGGCGACGTCCTGACCGGCCCGCTGTCCCAGATGGGCGGCACCGGGGTGTTCGTGGCGGCGCTGCGCGACGCCCTGCTGCGGGATGCGTGCGACGTCGCGGTCCATTCGCTCAAGGACCTGCCCACCGGCGCCGCCCTCGGCCTGAGCCTGGCCGCGACGCCGAAGCGCGTCGACGTCCGCGACGTGCTCTGCGCCCGGGACGGGCTCAAGCTCTCCGAGCTGCCCGCCGGCGCCACCGTGGGAACCGGTTCGCCACGCCGCGCCGCCCAACTGCGGGCAGCCCGTCCCGACCTGGAGATCCGCGATATCCGCGGCAACGTGGACACCCGGCTCGGCCGGGTGCCCGGACTGCCGGGCAACAGCACCGAGACGTACGTCGAGGGCAAATCCTGCGACCTTGACGCCGTCGTGCTCGCCGCAGCCGGGCTGCACCGGATCGGCCGGCTGGACGCCGTGAGCGAGTACCTGGACACCGACGTGATGCTCCCGGCCGCCGGCCAGGGTTCGCTCGCGATCGAATGCCGCACCGCGGACGCACCGCGCAAGGCAGGGTCCACCGAGGGCTCGCAGGGCGTGCTCGCACAGGCCCTCGCGGCCCTGGATGACCCGGACACCCGCCTCACCGTCACCGCCGAACGGGCCCTCCTGGCCCGGCTCGAAGCCGGCTGCGCCGCTCCGGTGGGCGCCTACGCCTACCGGAAGGGCAGCATGCTGCACCTCGAAGCCGTGGTCTGCGCCGTGGACGGCACCGCCACGGTCCGGGACAAGAAGGCCACCGACGGGCTGACCGAGGTTGGCGCCACCCTGCTGGGAATCGAACTGGCCGAAGCGTTGCTGGCAGCAGGTGCTGCCGACATCGCCGATCTGGCCGCTTCCTGAGCCGGACGGATCCTCTCCTGATGGGACGCCGCAGTGCCAGCCCCCGGCCGGACGGGGACGCCGGGCCCAGGGTGCTCGAGGGCGCCCGGGTCCTGGTCACCCGCAATCCGGACCGGGCTGGTGCCTTGGTGTCCGCGCTCCGGGAGACCGGCGCCGAGCCGCTGCTGCTGCCGCTCATCGACTTCGAGCTGGCCTCGGACCAGCACTCGCTGGACGTGGCCTTCGACGCCCTTGGCGCCGGAGCCTACGCCTGGCTGGTGGTCAGCAGCGTGACCACGGTCCAGGTCCTCGAAGCCAAGGCCGCCGAACGCGGCGCCGCCCTCAGCGCCTGGCTGCCAGGCAGCCTGCAGGTTGCCGCCGTCGGCCCGGCCACCCGCCGCGTGCTTGAGGACCTAAACATCGCCGTGGACCTGGCGCCCGGCGGGCAGCAGTCCGGCGCGGGACTGCTGGAGGTCTGGCCGCGCGGCCAAGGCACCGTGCTGCTGCCGCAGGCCGACATCGCCGACCCGCGGCTCCGCCGGGGGCTGGAGGCGCGCGGCGCCTCGGTCCAGGCCGTCACCGCCTACCGGACGGTCGATTATCCCGCCGACCCGCGGCGCAGCCTGGCCCCCGCCACTGATCTCCAGGGCCACCCCGCCCCGGTCCTGACCTTGGAGGACGCCAAAGCCGCGATCGACGCGGGCACCCTGCACGCCGTCGTCGCGGCGTCACCGAGCGCAGCCCGCCGCGTCCACACCGGGCTGCCGCCGCTGGGTGAGTGCCGGCTCGTCGCGATCGGACGTTCGACGGCGGCAGAGGCCCTGGCCCTCGGGCTGCCGGTGGCCGCCGTCGCCGAGGAACCCACCGCTTCCGGACTCGTCGCCGCTGTCATCCGTGCCCTGGATCCGGCGCACCCCACACCCCATCCCGACCCCGAGCAGACTGTGAAGGACCAATCATGAGCTTCCCCACGCACCGCCCCCGCCGGCTCCGCACCACCCCCGCGATGCGCCGGCTGACGGCAGAGCACCGCCTCTCCGCGGCCGAACTCATCCTTCCGGCGTTCATCCGGGAGGGACTGACCGAACCGAACCCGATCGCCTCGATGCCCGGCGTGCAGCAGCACACCACCGAGTCGCTCAAGCGCGCCGCCGCCGAGGCCGTGCAGCTGGGCGTGGGCGGCATCATGCTCTTCGGCATCCCGGCCGTACGGGACGCGCGGGGCACCGCCTCGCTGGACCCCGAGGGCGTGCTGAACCAGGCCATCCGCGACGTGAAGGCCGAGGTCGGCGACGACCTCGTCATCATGAGCGACGTTTGCCTCGATGAGTTCACCGATCACGGCCACTGCGGCGTGCTGGACGCGCACGGCTACGTCGACAACGACGCGACCCTGGAGATCTACGGGCAGATGGCCGTCGCCCAGGCCGAAGCCGGCGCGCACGTGCTGGGCCCCTCGGGCATGATGGACGGCCAGGTCGCCGTGATCCGGCAGGCGCTGGAAGCCGCCGGGCACGCCAACACGGCCGTCGTGGCCTACGCCGCGAAGTACGCCTCCGCCTTCTACGGCCCCTTCCGCGAGGCTGTCGACTCCCAGCTCACCGGGGACCGGCGCACCTACCAGATGGACGCCGCCAACCGCCGCGAAGCGATCCTCGAGGTTGAACTTGACCTTGAGGAGGGCGCCGACATGGTCATGGTGAAGCCCGCCATGAGCTACCTCGACATCCTGGCCGACGTCGCCGCAATGAGCCCGGTGCCGGTGGCCGCGTATCAAATTTCCGGCGAGTACTCGATGATCGAGGCCGCCGCCGCAAACGGCTGGATCGACCGCCGGGCAGCCATCACCGAATCCGTGCTGGGCATCAAGCGGGCCGGCGCCAACATGGTCCTGACCTACTGGGCGAGCGAGCTCGCCGGCTGGTTGAAGGAAACCCGGTGAGCGCCGCCGAGGTGCCGGACCCGGCGTCGGGAGCCAACCCGACCGCCCCGGTGGGCCCGGGCAGGATCCTGCTCGGCCTGAACACCTTCGGCGACGTGGGGGTGTTCCCCGACGGGCACCCCGTCCCGCACGCCCAGGTCCTGCGGCAGCTGCTGGAACAGGCCGAACTCGCGGACGAGGTGGGGCTGCACGCCTTCGGAGTGGGGGAGCACCACCGCCGCGACTTCGCCGTGTCTGCTCCGGAGGTCTTCCTCGCGGCCGCTGCGGCCCGGACAAAGAAGATCCGCCTCGGCTCCGCGGTCACCGTGCTCAGCTCGGATGACCCGATCCGGGTTTTCCAGCGCTTCGCCACCGTCGACGCGATCTCCAACGGCCGGGCCGAGGTGATGCTGGGCCGCGGCTCCTTCGTGGAGTCCTTCCCGCTGTTCGGCCTGGACCTGGCCGACTACGAGGTCCTGTTCGAGGAAAAGCTCGAGCTATTCGACAAGGTCCGCGCGCAGAAACCGGTCAAGTGGGAGGGCCGCACCCGCCGGCCCATCAACGGGCTCAGCGTCTACCCGCCGCTCGAACACCACCTGCTGCCGGCCTGGATCGGCGTCGGCGGCACTCCCGAGTCGGTGCTGCGCTGCGCCGAATACGGCTACCCGATCATCTTCGCCATCATCGGCGGCACACCCGGCTCATTCGCCCCGCTGGCCGGGCTCTACCGCGAGGCCATGGCCAAATACGGTCACCCGATGCAGCAGCTCGCCACGCATTCGCCCGGCCACGTCGCCGCCACGGATGAGGAAGCCCGCGAGGAGTTCTTCCCGCACTGGCTGGCCCAGCGCAACCAGATCGGCGCCGAACGCGGCTGGGGACCGGGCAACCGTGCCGAATTCGACTACCTGTGCGCCCCCGAGGGCGCGCTCTACGTCGGTTCACCGGACACGGTGGCGGCAAAGATCGCCCTGCTCAAGCGCAGCCTCGGGGTGGACCGCTTTGACCTCAAGTACAGCAACGGCACCCTCCCGCATGCGGCCATGATGCGCTCCATCGAACTGTTTGGCACCGAGGTGGCGCCGCGGGTGGCTGCCTTGCTGGCCGGTGCGACGCCGGATACCCGGCAGAACTGAAAGAATAGGAACCATGACTTCCACCCACCCTCGCAATGAGGAACTCTTCGACCGCGCCCGCCGCCTGATGCCGGGCGGCGTCAACTCGCCGGTCCGGGCCTTCGGCTCGGTGGGCGGCACGCCCCGCTTCATGGTCTCCGCCAAGGGCCCGTACCTGACCGACGCCGACGGCGCCGAGTACGTCGACCTGGTCTGCTCCTGGGGCCCGGCGCTGCTGGGCCACGCCCACCCGGAGGTCCTCGCGGCGGTCCACGCCGCCGTGGACCGCGGACTGTCGTTCGGCGCCTCGACCCCGGACGAGGCCAACCTCGCCGCGATCGTCCAGGAGCGCGTTCCGGCTGCCGAGCGGGTCCGGATGGTCTCCACCGGCACCGAGGCGACCATGACCGCCATCCGGCTGGCCCGCGGCTACACGGGCCGGAACCTGGTGATCAAGTTCGCCGGCTGCTACCACGGCCACCTTGACGGCCTGCTCGCCGCCGCCGGTTCGGGCCTGGCTACGCTCGCGCTGCCCGGCTCGGCTGGTGTCACCGCCGCGACCGCCGCCGAAACCCTCGTGCTGCCCTACAACGACCTCGACGCCGTTGAGGCCGCCTTCGCCAAGCACGGCGACAGCATCGCCGCCGTCATCACCGAGGCCGCGCCGGCCAACATGGGCGTGGTGACCCCGGGCGAGGGCTTCAACGCCGGGCTGGCCCGGATCACCCGCGAACACGGCGCCCTGCTGATCCTCGATGAGGTCCTCACCGGCTTCCGCACCGGCTATTCCGGCTACTGGGGCCTCACCGGCGGGGCGGCCGACGCGGCCGAGCCGTGGGCCCCGGACCTGCTGACCTTCGGCAAGGTGATAGGCGGCGGCATGCCGACGGCGGCCCTCGGCGGCCGCGCCGAGGTCATGGACTACCTCGCGCCGGTGGGCCCGGTCTACCAGGCCGGCACCCTCTCCGGGAACCCGGTAGCGATGGCGGCCGGCGTAGCGACGCTCACCAACGCAACGCCCGAGGTGTACTCGTTCGTCGACGCCCGGTCGCTGGAACTCTCCGGCGCCCTGTCCGCGGCCCTGGACGCTGCCGGCGTGGACCACTCCATCCAGCGAGCCGGGAACCTGTTCTCCGTGGCCTTCGGCACCTCGGCCCGCGGCGTCCACAACTACGACGACGCGCAGGGCCAGGAGGTCTTCCGCTACGCGCCGTTCTTCCACTCGATGCTGGACTCCGGGGTTTACCTGCCGCCGTCGGTGTTCGAGGCCTGGTTCCTCTCCGCTGCGCACGACGATGCCGCGATGAACCGGATCTTCGACGCCCTGCCGGCCGCGGCGAAGGCTGCCGCAGCGGCCAAGGGCTAGTTCGCCGCCGGCGCGGCTCCCAGCCCGGGACCGCCGCCGTCGTTCTTAAACACAATCGGCACCCGCCGTGGCGGGTGCCGAAAGTGTTTAACGCGGAGTCCGGGCCTAGAAAGCCGGGGTCACGTCTCCGTTGGGCCATTCCTTCTCGATGAAGGCCTTGACCTCGGGGGAGTGCAGCAGCTCGTCGAGCTTCTTGATCCGCACGTCGTCCTTGGAGTCCTCGCGCCAGGCCAGGAAGTTGGCGTAAGGGTTGTTGTCCACGGACTCGACCGCCAGGGCGTTCTTGGTGCTCAGCCCGGCCTTGAGGATGAAGTTGCCGTTGATCAGGGCCAGGTCCACCGAGGGGTCCTTGAGGTCGTTGATCAGCAGTTCCGGCTGGTTCTCGGAGAACTTCAGCTTCTTCGGGTTCTGCTCATCGCTGAGCGTCAGCACCGAGGTGTCATCCTTGATGTCCTTGACCAGGCCGGCGACCTGGAGGACCTTGAGCGCGCGGACCTGGTTGGACGGGTCGTTCGTGATGGCGACCTTGGCCCCGTCCTTGATGTCCTTGATGTTCTTGACCTTTTCCGAGAACGCGGCGTACGGCTCGATGTGCACGCCCGCGCCGTGGCCGAACTTGTAGCCCTTGGTCTTGACCTGGTCCTCGAACCAGGGCAGGTGCTGGTAGAAGTTGGCGTCCAGGGAGCCGTCGCTCAGGGCGGTGTTCGGCGTCTGGTAATCCTCGATCTCCTTGATATCCAGCTTGAGGCCGGCCTTGGGGGCGAGCTCCTGGTTGATGAATTCGAGGATCTTGGCGTGCGGGACCGGGCTGGCGCCGACCGTGAGGGTGGCGGGCTTGGCCGGATCCAGCGTCGTGACCTGGGCGCTGGGGGTGGACGAACCACCGCAAGCCGTCAGCGCCAGGGCAGTGACAATGCCGGTGGCCAGGAGGGTGAGTGACTTACGCATCGGATGCGTTCCTTTCAAAAGAGGCGGAAAATTCGACGGCGATGCCGTGGTCCGCGCAGGTGCAGAGGGCGGCTACCCGCTGCAAGGCTGGGGTGGGTTATCTGTCGGTCAGCGGTGGTCGAGGCCGCGGGAGATCCGCTCGCCCACGAGTTGGATGACCTGGACGAGGACGACGATCAGGACGATGGTGACGATCATGACCGTGACGTCGAAGCGCTGGAAGCCGTAGTTGTAGGCCAGCTTGCCGAGGCCGCCGCCGCCGACCAGGCCGGCCATCGCGGAGTAGCCCACGAGGGTCACCACGGTGGTGGTGGCGGCCGCAACGAGGGCTGGCAGGGATTCGCGCAGCATCACCTTGCTGATGATCTGCATGTTGGTGGAGCCCATCACCTGGGCCGCGTCGATCTTGCCGTGGTGCACATCGCGCAGGCAGGCTTCGACCAGCCGGGCGAAGAACGGGATGGTGCCGATGGATAGGGACACCGACGCGGCGATCGGGCCGAGGCTCGTGCCGGTCAGGGCGCGGGCCAGCGGAATGAGCGCCACCATGAGGATGGCGAACGGGATGGACCGGGTGATGTTGACGATCACGTCGCTGAGGATCCGGTTCGTGACCGGCATCGGGCGGAGTCCGCCGGGTGCCGTGACGTGCAGGAAGACGCCCAGCGGCAGGCCGATGAGCACGGTGAAGAAGGCGGAGATACCGACCATCTGCAGGGTCTCCACGATCGCCTCGGGGAGGGCCCGGGCCAGGACCGGGTTGCTGAAAATATCGTTCATTAGTTGGCTCCTTCTTCCGTCGGAGCTGCATCGGCGGCGACGCGCTTGGCGCTGATGCCCCGGTCATGCAGGTAGCGGAGGACGGCGTCGAAATCGGCGTCTTCGGCGAGCTGCACCCGGAGATGCCCGAACTGCTGGCCGCCGAGCGTTTCGACGCTGCCGGCGAGGACGTTGAGGTCCATGTCGAAGTGCCGGGCGACGCCGGTCAGGACGGGTTCCTTGGCGCTTTCGCCGGAGAACAGGATCTCCAGGACCGGGCCGCGCTGCAGTGCGCCGTGCAGGGGTTCCGACGGCGGCAGCGGAAGGAGGGCGCGGGCCAGCTTGCTGTCGAGCTCGCCCGCCACGTCCTGCAGGGCGCCGTGTTCGATGATGCGGCCACGGGAGAGCAACGAAACGGAGTCGCAGACCCGCTTCACGACGTTCATCTCGTGGGTGATGATCAGCACGGTCAGCTGGAGCCGCCGGGTCAGGTCCTGGATCAGGTCCAGGATTTCCTCCGTCGTGGCAGGGTCCAGGGCCGAGGTGGGTTCATCGCAGAGCAAGACCTCGGGGTCCGAGGCGAGGGCACGTGCGATCCCGACGCGCTGGCGCTGGCCGCCGGAGAGCTGGGACGGGTAGGCATTCTCGAAGCCTTCGAGCCCCACAAGCTTCAGGAGTTCGGCCACCCGGGTGCGGATCTTCTCCTTCGGGGTCTTGACGAGCTCCAGGGGGTGGGCCACGTTGCCGGCCGCGGTCCGGGAGTCCATCAGGTTCGCGTGCTGGAAAACCATGCCGATGCGCCGCCGCGCAGCACGGATTTCCGAGTCCCGCACGGAACTCAGTTCGGTGCCGTCGATGTTGACGGACCCGGAGGTGGGGCGGTCCAGCAGGGTCAGGCAGCGCACCAGCGTCGACTTGCCGGCACCGGAGTGTCCGATGATGCCGTGGATCGAGCCCTTCGGCACGGAGAGGGTGACGCCGTCGAGGGCCACCACTTCCTTCTTGCCCTGCCGGTAGACCTTACGAAGGTCGGTAACTGTGATCATTTATCCCTTGGCGGTTGGGTTTCGGGCGCGAAATATCACACGCCCAGTTCTGAACTAAATTATGTCAGCGGGGCCAAGGGGCATCCACTTCCGTATTTAGTTCGTCACAAAGGGCCAACGGATGAAGATAATTTTGGCCATCGGTCAAGTGGCACGGGCAATAAAGGGGTGTTCTTCCGGCCGCCAAATCCCGGAGGGTGCCATGCGTTGCGGGCGGGGGCAACTGCCGCTGTGATCTCTGTCCCAGTCGCTTGCCGGTTCCCTGCCGGCTGGCCCCTTTCGGGACTAGAAGTCGCCCCGGCTGGCGTCCTCGGGAGGCAGCACCGGCCAGTCGCCTTCGATCACAGCCGCGGGCTTGGTCTTGCGCAAATAGCTCTGGAAATCCGCGGCCTGGGCGGAAGCCCACTCGACCTGCAGCTGGTGCAGGTGGCTGGCCGGCA
The DNA here is from genome assembly GCF_056398965.1 of Arthrobacter sp. 01T414. Taxonomy (NCBI): domain Bacteria; kingdom Bacillati; phylum Actinomycetota; class Actinomycetes; order Micrococcales; family Micrococcaceae; genus Arthrobacter; species Arthrobacter sp. 01T414. The sequence goes on from NZ_JBFTQK010000001.1 coordinate 903,026, forward strand.
TCCGAAGTTTGGGGAACTTTCCTGCCATGGCATCGAGCACCCGCAGCGTCGCCAGGGCGTCCGCCGCGGAGGTGTGCGCGTTGTCCAATCCGACGCCGTATTCCTCGCACAGCGCCGTGAGGGTGCGCTTGCCCTTGCGGTACCGGTCCACCTGCTTGTTCATGATGTACGGGTCCAGCACCGGGAAGCGGCTCAGCTGAGGCACCCCGTAGCGGGCCGATTCGGCGGCGAGCACGGTGAAGTCGTAGCTGGCGTTGAAGGCAATGACCGGCACCCCGGTGTCGAACAGTTCCTGCAGCACGGCCGCCAGCTCCCTGGTCACCTCTGCGGCGGGCCGGCCCTCGCGCCGGGCCTGCTCGGTGGTGACGCCGTGAACATCGCTGGCCTCAGTGGGAATCTCCACCCCGGGATCTGCCAGCCACTCGTGCTCCTTGATGACCGAGCCGTCGGCGTCCACCACGGTCACGGAAGCCGTCACGATCCGTGCCGCGCGGGAGTTCCGGCCGGTGGTTTCAAGGTCGAAGGCTGCGCGGGGGAGGGTGTGCCAGGTGCTCATACTTCAACGCTACCTGCTGGCGCCGACAGTTTTGTGACGCCCTGCGGAGGCTACCTCCTGCGGCCCCGGCTGCGGGTGTCCGGCGGCGATGGCGACTGCGATGCCCGGTAACCTTGGTGCATGCGGACGGAGTATGTGGAGGCGGTGCTGGAGCTCGCGTCGATGGTGCCGCCGGGAGCGGCCCTCGCCTATGGCGACGTCGCCGAACTCCTTGGCGCCGGCGGCCCCCGCCAGGTCGGCTCGGTCATGAGCCACTACGGCAGCGCCGTCCCCTGGTGGCGGATCCTGAAGTCGAACGGGGCCGCCCCGCCCGGCCACGAACGGGAAGCTTTGGTCTTCTACCTTGCCGAAGGAACACCCTTGCTGGGCAGCTACCTGGACTACGAGCGCACCGGGGGAGGCCGCTGGCGGGTCGACCTGGTCACCGCACGGTGGGCGCCCTCCGAGCCGGACTTCGAGCGGATCGACGCCATCGCCGAGCGCCTGGAACGGGAGCTGCATAAATTGTCCGTCCCCAATGATGAAATGTCCGTGTGAGTAGCCCCAGCCAGCCCGCCAGCAACACTCCCAGCCCCACCACCGGCCCCGCGGCCCAGAACCGGGCCGGTCTGCGCCTGCTGCCGCCCCGGACCCAGCATAGTGCCGTCCCGGTGCTTTCGCCGGACCAGCGGGACGCCGTCGACGTCGCCCACGGCTCCGGACCAGTCCTGGTGCCCGGCGCGCCGGGCACCGGCAAATCCACCGTGCTGGTCGAGACCGCCGTCCGCCGGGCACTGCGTGACGGTCTGGACCCGGAGCGGATGCTGATCCTGGCCCCCGGCCGGCTCGCCGCCGATGCGCTGCGCGACCGCTTCACCGCACGCCTGGACCGCAGCCTGAGCACGACGCCGGCCCGCACCTGGGCGTCTTACGCCTTCGACCTGATCCGGCGCGCCAAGGCCGAAGGGATCCTGCCGCTGCCTCGTGCACCGAAGCTCCTGTCCGGCCCCGAGCAGGACCTGATCATCAAGGAACTCCTTGAGGGCCACGCCCAGGCGGGGCTGGAGCTTTCCTGGCCGGAGGACCTGGGCGCCGCCCTGCAGACTCGCGGCTTCCGGCAGGAAGTCCGGCAACTCTTCGACCGGATCATCGAATCCGGACGCACCGCAGAGGACCTGGCCGCCCTCGGCCGACGCTGCGCCCGGCCGGACTGGACCGCCGCAGCCGCCCTCTATGCGGAGTACCGCGACGTCCTTGACCTGCGCATGCCCGAATCCTTTGACCCGGCCGGGATCATCACGGCGGCACGGCAGATTTTCCAGGACGCCCCCGAATTCCTGGCCGCGGAGCGGGACCGGCTCCAGCTGATCCTCGTGGACGATATCCAGGAGGCCAACCCGGCCGTGTTCGAACTGCTCGCGGACATCGCCGCCGGCAAGGACGTGGTCGTCACCTCCTCCCCGGACACCGTCGTGCAGGGATTCCGCGGGGCACGGCCGGACCTGGTGGCCGAGCTGCCCCGGCTGCTCGTTCCCGGTGGTGCCGCCCTTGAGCGCCCGCTCTGGACCGCGCACCGCCACACCCCGGCCGTCGCGCGGGCCTGGCAGGCTGTCGCGGAGAGGATTTCGCTGCGCTCCGGCGGGACCTCGGCGCGCCGGCTCGAACACCCGGACCTGCCGGCGTCCCCGGAGGGCCAGGGCACCGTGGAGGCACACCTGCTGCCGTCCCCGGTCCACGAACTGCGCTACGTGGCGCAGCGGATCCTGGAGGCCCAGCTGAATGACGGCCGGGACCTCGGAGACATCGCGGTGATCGTGCGCAACGGCGGCCAGCTCAGCCAGCTGCAGCGCCACCTCGCCGGCCAGGGCATTCCGGTGCGGATCCCGGTGGCCGAATCCGCGGTCCGGGACGAGGTAGCCGTGCGGCCGCTCCTGGACGCCTATGCGGTGGCGCTGGACGCTGCCGTCCTGACCCCGGAATCCGCCGTTTCGCTGCTCACCTCGAGGATCGGCGGTGCCACGTCGATCGAGTTGCGCCGGCTCCGCCAATCGCTGCGGCGCGAGGAACTGCTGGGCGGTGGCGGCCGCACCAGCGACGCGCTGCTCGTGGAGGCACTGCTGGACCCCGGCGCCCTGGCGACGCTCGGGATCGAGGGGCATTCAGCCCGCCGTGTGGCCCGGATGATCCGCGCCGGCCGGGAGGCCGCGGCGGCGCCGGGCGGCAACGCCGAGACCGTGCTGTGGGCGCTGTGGCACTCCACCGGGCTGGCCGGCCGCTGGACCGAGGCCGCCCTTGCCGGAGGGGCGGCGGGAGCCCGCGCGGACCGGGACCTGGACGCGATGATGGCCTTGTTCCACACCGCCGAGCGGTACGTGGACCAGCTCCCCGGCTCGGGCCCGGAACAATTCCTCGAGTACCTGCTCAGCCAGGAGCTGCCGATGGACACGCTGGCTGCCCGGGCACAGCTCGAGGACGCAGTGGAACTCATGACCCCGGCCAGCGCCGCGGGACGGGAGTGGCCGGTGGTGATCGTGCCCGGCCTGCAGGAGGGCGTCTGGCCGAATACCCGGCTCCGCGGTGAACTGCTTGGCAGCACGCTCTTTGCCGACGCCGTCGAGCACGGCGTCGAGTACGCCCTGCAGCTCGATCCGCTGAGCCGGCTCCGCGAGATCCGCTACGACGAGCTGCGGAGTTTCTCCACCGCGGTTTCGCGCGCCCGCGAGGTGCTGATCTGCACGGCCGTTTCCTCGGAGGACGAACAGCCCTCATCCTTCCTGGACTACGTCGCGCCCCTGCACCCGGACCAGGACCGCCGCGGCTTCACAACCGTGGAGCGGCCGCTGACTTTGCGCGCGCTGGTCGCTGAGCTCCGCCAGTACGCCCAGCTCGACGGCGGCTCCGCCGAAGCGGCCGAGGCCACCGCCGTGCTCGGCGCCCTCGCCGGTGCGCAGCCGGCCGTGCCCGGCGCCCACCCGGAAAGCTGGTGGGGGCTGGCTCCGCTGTCCTCGACGGATCCCGTGGTGCCGCCCGGCAGCACCGTGTTTGTCTCGCCCTCCAAGGTCGAGACCGTGCAGAAGGCGCCGCTCGACTGGTTCGTCCAGGCCGCAGGCGGAGAGGCCGCAACCGATTTTGCCCGCAGCCTCGGAACCCTGGTCCATGCCATCGCGCAGGACCTCCCGGACGCCTCCGGCACCGAGTACCTGGCCGAACTGGCCAAACGCTGGCCGTCCCTGGGAATGAAGGACAACTGGGAAGGCAAGCTCGATTACCAACGCGCCGAAACCATGGTGCGCAAGCTCGCCCAGTACGTGCTGGTGATGCGCAGCGAGGGGCGGAGCCTGCTCGGCGTCGAGCAGGACTTCGAGGTGAAGCTTCCCGACGTCGCCTCCGAGGCAGCCGCCGGCGAGGAGTCCTGGCCGGCACGGCCGGCCGTGCTCCGCGGCCAGGTCGACAGGCTCGAGATTGACGCCGAGGGCCGGCTTGTCATCGTGGACCTCAAAACCGGCAAGCGCCAGCCCGGCAAAGCCGAGCTGGAGCGCCATCCCCAGCTGGGCGCCTACCAGGCAGCGGTGCTCGCCGGAGGCTTTGGCGGACCGGACGACGGTCCGCCCCCACGGTCCGGCGGGGCGGTGCTGGCCCAGCTCGGTACCGGCACCAAAAGCCCGGGCGTGCAGAGCCAACCGCCGCTTGATCCGGATGCGAACTGGGCGCTGGAGATGGTCGGCGAAGCCGCCCGGGTCATGTCCGGAAGTACTTTCGAAGCCCGCCACGACCCCGCCAAGGGCGGGCACGGCGGCCATGGCTGCAGGCTCCCAGAGGTCTGCCCGCTGTGCGCACGGGGAAAGCAGGTTACCGAATGAGCAGCGAGACAACGACGGCGGAGGCTGCCTCTGCGCCGCCCGCACATGTTGGGGAGCTGCCCGCGCCGCGGTTCAGCCCGGAAGAGCTGTCGGCAATACTGGGAGAGAAGAACACACCCACGGCCGAACAGTCCCTGATCATCTCCTCCCCGCTTGCGCCGCGGCTCGTCATCGCCGGTGCCGGTTCCGGCAAGACCGCCACCATGGCGGACCGTGTGGTGTGGCTGGTCGCGAACGGCTGGGTCCGGCCCGAGGAGGTCCTCGGCGTGACCTTCACCCGCAAGGCCGCCGGCGAGCTCGCCACCCGGATCCGGGCCAAGCTGGCCGCGCTGGCGCGGATCGCTGCCGCGGACCCGGAGCACAAGGTGTTCCCGGCCGGGCTGCTGAGCACCGATGCGCTGGAACCAAAGGTCTCCACCTACCACTCCTACGCCAGCGGCATCGTCTCGGACTACGGGCTCCGGCTCGGCGTCGAACGGGACGTCGTGCTCCTCGGAGGCGCCCAGTCCTTCCAGCTCGCGAGCGAGGTGGTGGAAGCCTATGACGGCGAGTACCAGCATTTCCGCTCCGCGAAATCCACCCTCGTCAAGGCGGTGATCCAGCTCGCCGGGGAGTGCGCGGAACACCTGCAGGACCCCGCCCAGGTCCGCGGCTGGCTGCTGGACCGAGCGGCCGAGTTCGAGGCCCTGCCGTATGTCGCCACGGCCAAGAAGAACCCCAGCCAGGCTGCGGGGGACCTCAGCGCCCTGCTCCGCACCCGTGCCAGCGTGGCGGACATGGTGGGCCGCTACGCGGAGGCCAAACGGGCCCGCGGCGCACTCGACTTCGGTGACCTTGTGGCCCTCGCGGCCCGGGTGGCCAACGAGATTCCGGTGGCCGCGCAAACGGAACGCCAGCGCTACAAGGTGGTGCTGCTGGACGAGTTCCAGGACACCTCGCACGCCCAGCTGGTCCTCTTCTCCCGGCTGTTCGGCGACGGTCACGCCGTCACCGCCGTGGGGGACCCGAACCAGTCCATCTACGGCTTCCGCGGTGCCTCCGCGGGCCAGCTCTTCCATTTCGTCCGGGAATTCCCCGTCCGGGTCGACGACGGCGGCAATGGGCGCGGGTCCGGCGAAACCGGCGGCGCCCCGGGGAAGTTCGCCGTCGCGCCGACGTCCTATCTCACCACCGCGTGGCGCAACGGCCGGAACATCCTTGAAGCCGCGAACGTCATTTCCGCCCCGCTCAGCAAGGCGGCAGCCCATGCCGGTGCAGCCGGCGCCCGGAACAGCGCCGAAACCGTGGAGGTACCGCCGCTGCAGCCCAGCCCTGCCGCCGTCCAAGGCCGCGTGGTGATGGGCCGCTTCGGCACGGACGATGACGAGGCGGCGGCCATCGCCGCCGACGTGCTGAAATTTCGGCGGACCGACTTCGACGCCGGCAAGGGTGGGGAAGCCGAGCCGCCCGCGATGGCCGTCTTGTGCCGCCGCCGGGCCCAGATGGAGTGCATCCGCCGCGAATTCGAGCTGCGCGGCATTCCATACGAAATCGTAGGCCTCGGCGGGCTGCTGGACACCCCGGAAATCGTCGATCTCGTGGCGACCCTGCGCGTGCTGGCCGATCCGGGCCGCTCGGACTCCCTGATGCGGCTGCTGGCCGGTGCGCGCTGGCGGATCGGTCCTGCGGACCTGATGGCTTTCCGCGACTGGTCAAGCTTCCTGGCCCGGCGCCGCGGCCGCCCGGGAGACACGGACGCCGACAGTGACAGGGACAGTGACACTGATAGTCCCGAAACGATCATTGAGGGCGACCTCACCGACGCGGCGAGCCTTGTCGAGGCGCTGGACTGGCTGCCCCGCCCGGACTGGACCTCCGCCCACGGCCGCAGGCTCAGCCCCGAAGCGCTGGGGAGGCTGCAAAAGCTCTCCGTCGAGCTGCGGCAACTGCGCAGCTTCATGGGCGATGACCTCAGCACGCTCCTGGGCGAGGTGGAGCGCGCCATGCTCCTCGACATTGAAGTCGCGGCCCGGCCCGGCATCAGCATCCACCAGGCCCGGCGAAACCTTGACGCCTTCCAAGACGCGGCCGCCGGGTTCCTGCACACCTCGCAGCGGGTCGACGTGCTCGCGTTCCTGGCCTGGCTGGAAGCTGCCGCCGCCGAGGAGAACGGCCTCGACGCCGCCGCCCCGGACGTCAACCACGAGGCGGTCCAGCTGCTGACCGTCCACGCTTCCAAGGGACTGGAATGGGACGTGGTGTTCGTTCCCGGCCTGAACGCCGGCGCCTTCCCGTCCAGCAGGGATTCACGCTGGAGCAGCGGATCCGCCGCACTGCCGTGGCCGCTCCGCGGGGACCGCGCCGATCTGCCGCAGTGGGACCTCGACCAGCCGGACCAGAAGGGCTGGCTCGACGCCGAAAAGGACTTCAAGTCCGCGGTCCAGGCCCACGGCGAGGCAGAGGAACGGCGCCTGGCGTATGTGGCGTACACCCGCGCCAAGCACGTGCTCTGGGTTTCCAGCGCAGCCTGGGTGGGTTCCCGGGCCGGGCTGGCGGAAATGTCCCCGTTCCTGGCCGAACTTGAAGTGCTGGGCGCGTCCGGGGCGGCCGGGATCCATCCGCTCTCGGTCGCCGAGGAAGCGTTGCCTGAGGAGAGCCCGCTGACCTCCGAGCTGGAGCTGGCGCTGTGGCCCTACGACCCCCTGGAGGGCCCCATCCACCCGCGGACCGGGGCACGGCTGCGTCTCGTGCCCGGACGCCGGGCCGCCATGGAGGCTGCCGCGGCGCGGGTCCTGGAACAACTGGACCAGCCCGACGGCGGCTCGTTGCCGGTTCCGGCCCGGGCCGGGACGTCCCCAGCAGCCTTAGGCCCTGCAGCTTTGGCCCCAGCCGATTCGGCCCCGGCGGCGCGCAAACTGCGCGGACCGGCGGCCGGCTGGGCACAGGAGGCGGCCACCCTGCTGGACCGGCGCTCCCGCCGGTCCGCGCTCCAGGACGTTCACCTGCCGGGCCATATTTCCGCCTCCACGCTGGTGGACCTGGACGAGGATGCGGGCTCCGTGGTGGCCCGGCTGCGGCGGCCTGTCCCGCGTGAGCCGGGCATGTCGGCCCGCAAGGGAACGGCCTTCCATGCGTGGGTCGAAGAGTACTTCGGCACCACCGGGATGCTGGACCTCGGGGAGGCCGCCGGTTCGGATGACCACATCGACGAGGCCTACGGACTGGACGCCATGGTGGAGACCTTCCGCCAATCCGAATGGGCACACCGGGCGCCGGCGCACGTCGAGGTACCGGTGGAAACCCGGATCGGTGATGTGGTGGTGCGCGGTCGTATCGACGCCGTCTTCCGCGATGCCGACGGCGGCTGGGACCTCGTGGACTGGAAGACCGGACGCCGGCCTTCCGCGAGCCAGCTCAAAACCAAGGCTGTGCAGCTCGCCGTCTACCGTCTGGCATGGTCGCGGCTCAAAGGTGTGCCGCTTGAGGACGTCCGGGCAGCGTTCTACTACGTGGCAGACAACCAGGTGGTCCGGCCGCACGACCTCGGCTCGGCGGAACGCCTGGAAGAGATCGTCGCCGCGGCACTGGGCGGGAAGGCGGGCTACTAGCTGCCGCCGCCGCTACTGCTGCTTCAACGGCACCACGGTGAGCGCCGTCGTCGAAGTGTCCTCCGCAACAGTCGGCTTTGGCGGCGTGGCGGCATCTTCGGCATCTTCGGCGTCAGCCTCGGGCGCGCCGTCGGGCCCGCCATGCTCCGAATCGCTGTCCCCGTCGACACCGCTGCTGGGGGCCTCGGGCGCGATGGCTTCCGATTCGCCGGAAGCGGCAGCAGTGCCCGCAGCGTCATCCTGCGCCGCGCCGGAAAGCTCCTCGTGGGGGATCGGCGTGACATGGACAGCGGCTGCCATGTCGCTGACGGGCTGAGGGTCCTGTCCCGGCGCCGAGCCGGGGGCGTCCGGACCGATCGGCTGCACGGTGACGGCTGGCTGCGGCAGCGGCTCAACGCTGATCGGCTGGCCGCCATGCTCCGCGACGTCCTCGGCGAGCACCGCGAGCATCGACTCGGCCTCCCGGATCATCTCCGCGTCGCCCGCTGCAAGGCCCTTGACCAGATACTGCGCCAGGGCGAACTCGGCGGAGAGCGCGGCGCGGCGCAGCAGATGGGCGTCGGGGGCGTCCCGGCGGCTGGAGGTGTAGTGGGCGAGGACGGCGTCCACAAAATCCTGGTCATTGGACGCGACAAGCCAGGCCATGTCGTCGGCCGGGTCCCCGATCCGCAGGTCGGTCCAGCCGGCCACGGCCGTGACCCGGTCGCCGTCGACCAGCAGGTTGTCCTCGTGCAGGTCGCCGTGCACCACGCTCGGGTTGAAACGCCACAGCGAGACGTCCTCAAGCGCATGTTCCCAGCGGCGCAGCAGCAGCGGCGGGATCTTGCCCGTGGTGGCGGCCTGATCCAGTTCGTTGAGCCGCCGCTGTCGGAACTCGTTTGGCGTGTAGCTGGGCAGGTCGGCGTTGCTGACCAGCGAATGCGGAAGGTCATGGATGGCCGCGAGGGCGGCGCCGAGCTCCCGGGCCAGCGCGGGGGAACCGCCGCTGAGCTCCTCCACCGAGCGCGTGGCGCCGGACAGGTGGGAGTAGACGAAGGTGCTGAGCTCACCCTGCCGGACGGTGCCGGCCACGGTAGGCATCAGGAAGGGAAGTTCGGCACGGATGCCGGGAGTGAACGCGCGCAGCACCAGGAACTCGGTTTCGAGCCGTGCGCTTGCCTCGGCATGCCGCGGTGAGCGAACACGCCAGCGCTTGCCTTCGGAGTCGAGGAGAAGGGCGGAATCGAAGTCTGCCGGATCGTCGGGCGCGGAGCTCACGGCGGTCGGGGTCAGGCCGGGGACTGCCGCGGTGGCTACGGCTGCCAGTTCGATTGGTTTTCTTCTCACGCTTCCACGGTAGATTGAGCCGGGCCCAAGACGGCGCTGCATTACGGCGAGTCTGAAAGATCGGCCCGAATTCGCGCCGAACGGTAGCCTCCCGCAATCGGTCCCGGACCGCCGCGGGACCCTCCGGGGAAATGTCAATTGTCGGCGGGGGTCGGTACGGTGGGTACATGAGTCTTGCGGAGTCACCGGAGCCCGGTAGTGCAGAAATAAACGGGCACAATATCGGACAGCTTGATACCGAACGGTTTGATACCGGACAGCACGTTGCCGGCAGCCCGCCGGCCAACCTGCTGCGGGACACCGTGCTGCCGGTCCGCCCTGCGATGATCGACCGCGGCTCCGCAGCCCGGATGAAGCCGGGAATGCTGGAGGAGCTGCTGCGGTCCGACGACGTGCAGGCCATGGTTCTGTCCCGGCGCCAGGCGCTGGTGAGCGGCGAGGGACTCGTCTTCCTCGACGCTGCGGGCCTCGCCGCGCGGCTGAAGGGAACCGCATACGCCCCGGAACAGGTTGTCTACCTCGGCGCCGCAATGCCCGGAGCGCGCGCGGCCGCAGGAACGCAATACGTGCTGTTCGTCCTCCCGGAACAGTTCGAGGTCCGGGCCGAGCCGTTCGAGCCGCACGTCGAGGGCATTCCCGCCGGCGCACAGTGGGCCGGCTTCCGCGAGGTGGCCGCGCAGCTGGACCCCACCGACACGGCCCTGTTCATCGAGGCCAGCGCCATCGCCAACTGGCACGCCACCCATACGCACTGCCCGCGCTGCGGCGCCGCTACTGTGCCGGAAGCCGGCGGCTGGGTCCGGCGCTGCCCCTCCGACAATTCCGAGCACTATCCCCGCACGGATCCTGCGATCATCGTCACGGTCGTCGGTCCGGATGACCGGTTGCTGCTCGGCGGCGGCGGCCCGCTCGACTCCCGGAACTACTCGACCCTGGCCGGTTTCGTCGAGCCCGGGGAGTCCCTCGAACAGGCAGTCGTCCGTGAAATCGGCGAGGAAGTCGGCGTGCGGGTTACCGCCGCGCAGTACCTTGGTTCCCAGTCCTGGCCGTTTCCGGCCTCGCTGATGCTCGGCTTTACCGCAACGACGGAGGACACGGAGGCCAAGCCCGACGGCGTCGAGGTCACCCGGGCGCGCTGGTTCAGCCGCGCCGAGCTGCAGGAAGCGGTGCTGAGCGGCGAGATTGTCATCTCCAGCCGGCTTTCGATCGCGCGGGCCCTGATCGAGCACTGGTACGGGGGCGTCATCCAAGATCGCCCGGACAGTGCCTGACGTTCTTAGTGAAGTCCCTGTGACAGCCCCCGGCGGCAGCAGCGTTCGCCGGGCCCCGCAGCGCGGCGCCTCCGCCGCGCACCCTTCAACGACTGAGCAGCAGAAGTGAACACAGATATTTTCCAGTCCAGCGCCCTTCCGGCCGGACAGCCCCACGACCGCCAGCCGGCCGCCGAACCTCCCGCACCGGACAACCGTTCCCTCGAGGAGCGGATCCTGGGCGGCCTCGACGCCGAGCAGCGCGAGGTGGCCAGCACCCTGAACGGTCCCATGTGCGTGCTTGCGGGCGCCGGCACCGGCAAGACCCGGGCCATCACGCACCGCATCGCGTACGGCGTGCACTCGGGGGTCTACAGCCCGCAGCGACTGCTGGCCGTCACATTCACCGCGCGGGCCGCAGCCGAAATGCGCAGCCGGCTCCGCGACCTCGGCGTCGGCAGCGTGCAGGCCCGAACTTTCCACGCGGCAGCGCTGCGCCAGCTGCAGTTCTTCTGGCCGCAGGCCGTCGGCGGCGCGCTGCCCAACCTGCTGGACCACAAGGCCCAGATGATCGCAGAGGCAGCCCGCCGGCTGCGGCTTAGCACCGACCGGGCCTCCATCCGGGACTTGGCCTCCGAGATCGAATGGGCCAAGGTGTCGATGCTCACGCCGGCCAACTACCTGGAGAAAGCCCAGGGCCGCGGCACCCCCGGAGGCTTCGACCTGACCGCCGTCGCCCGCGTCTTCCAGTCCTATGAGGACGTCAAGACAGACCGGAACGTGATCGACTTCGAAGACGTGCTGCTGATCACGGTCGGCATCCTGCAAGAGGACCCCAAGGTTGCCGCGACCGTCCGGGAACAGTACCGGCACTTCGTGGTGGACGAGTACCAGGACGTTTCGCCGCTGCAGCAGCGGCTCCTGGAACTCTGGCTGGGCGGGCGCGACGATCTTTGCGTCGTCGGCGACGCAAGCCAGACCATCTACTCCTTCACCGGTGYCTCGCCGAAGCACCTGCTCGGGTTCAAGGCCCAGTACCCCAACGCCACGGTGGTCAAGCTGATCCGCGACTACCGCTCCACCCCGCAGGTGGTGAAGCTGGCCAACGATCTGCTGGCCGGCCGGCGCAGCGGCGGACCCGTGGCGGACGCGGCCTGGGCCGCGCCCCTGCAGCTTGTGGCCCAGCGGCCGGCCGGCCCCGTTCCGCAATTCACCGAGTGCTCCGACGACGAGGCCGAAGCGGCCACCGTCGCCGTTAAGATCCGCGAACTGCTCGACGCCGGAACGCCCGCGAGCCAGATTGCGGTGCTCTTCCGCACCAACGGACAGTCGGAGGCCTACGAACAGGCCCTCGCCTCGGCCGGCATCGGCTACCAGCTGCGCGGCGGCGAGCGGTTCTTCGCCCGCAAGGAAGTCCGGGACGCGATCCTGCAGCTGCGGGCCGCGACCCGCGCCGTCGCCGAAACCGCCGCCCCGGAGCCGCTCGGCCAGCTGGTCCGGGACATCGTGTCCTCCTTGGGCTACACGGACGCCGCCCCGCACAACGGCGGCGCCCTGCGGGAACGGTGGGAATCCCTGGCCGCCCTCGTGGCCCTCGCCGACGAACTGGTGGTCAGCAGGGGAGCGCAGTTCAGCCTCGCGGACTTCGTCAACGAACTGCAGGAGCGGTCGCTGGCGCAGCACGCCCCCACCGTCCAGGGCGTGACCCTGGCCTCGCTGCACGCTGCCAAGGGCCTGGAATGGGAGGCGGTGTTCCTGGTCGGGTTGAGCGAAGGCCTGATGCCGATCTCCTTCGCGGACACCCCCGAAGCCGTTGACGAGGAACGCCGGCTGCTCTACGTCGGCATCACCCGGGCCAAGGAGCACCTGCACCTGTCCTGGTCCACGGCCAGGACCCCGGGCGGCCGCGCCAACCGGAAGCCTTCGCGCTTCCTGGACGGCCTGCGGCCCGACTCGGTGGCGAGCTCCTCCGTCCGCGGCAAGGGCACCGCGCCGCGGCGCAAGGCGGCCGTACCGGCGTCGTGCCGGGTTTGCGGCAGCATGCTTTCCAGCGGCGCCGAACGCAAGGTGGGCCGGTGCAACCAGTGCCCGCCGAGCTACGAGGAGCAGACTTTTGAGGCGCTGCGGCAGTGGCGTAAGGAAACCGCGCTGGAGGCAGATGTCCCGGCTTTCGTTGTCTTCACCGACGCGACCCTGACCGCTATCGCCGAAGCGCGGCCCGAGTCCCTCGAACAGCTCGCCACGCTGCCGGGAGTCGGCGCGTCGAAGCTGGAAAAATACGGCGACGCAGTGCTGGCGGTCCTCGCCGAAAGCTCCAGCCTCTGATGGCCGGCGCGGCGAAGAGCGGCGTGAGCCCACTGACCACCGCCGACGGTGCGCCCGTGGAAGTGCGCCGCTCGGCCCGGCGCCGCCGCACGGTGGCGGCATTCTGGGAGAACGGCACGGCTGTCGTCGCGATCCCGGCGCATTTCAGCGCCGCCCAGGAACGCGAATGGGTGCACCGGATGCTGGAGAAGCTCCGACTGCAGGGCACCCGCGGCCGGCAGGCCGCCGGCAAGCGCCGGGCCGGCAGCGACACGGAGCTGGCCGCCCATGCCGCCGGGCTTTCCGCCAAGTACCTGGGCGGCCGGGCGGTCCCGACGTCGGTCCGCTGGGTGACCAACCAGAACTCGCGCTGGGGCTCTGCCACGCCGTCGGAGGGAACCATCCGGCTCTCCCACAAGCTGCAGCCAATGCCGCAGTGGGTCATCGACTATGTGCTCCTGCATGAGCTCGCGCATCTGCTCGTGGCAGCCCACAACGATGCGTTCTGGCGCCTGCTGGCCGCGTATCCGGAGACCGAGCGCGCCAAGGCGTTCCTGGAGGGCGTGTCCTTCGCGACCGCCCGCGGCCTCCCGGCCGACGCGGACGGTGCTGACGTGGACGACGCGGACGACGCCGGGGCCGACGTCGGCAGTGCCGCCGCCCGCTGACTTTCCCGCCCGCTGACTTCCCCGCCCGCTGACCTTCCCGGGCACGGGAAAGCCCCGGCCGGAACCAAGGTTCGGCCGGGGCTTCCGCTGCCGTTCGCTGAAAAGGCCGATCAGGCCTTGGGGTTGTCGCTTTCGTCCCCTGCGCCGGGCTCGCCGCTGGAATCGTCCCCGGTCCCGCCGGTATCTTCTTTGCCGCTCTGGTCTGCTCCGGGTTCGGCCGTGTCGAACCCGCCGCTCAGCAGTTTCTGCAGCGCGTCGTCGACCTCGGTGTCGCTGGCCTCGGCCAGCTTGCGGCGTTCGCTGAAGCCCTTCGGATCATCGAGGTCCGCGGACGTGGGCAGTAGGTCGGGGTGCTGCCAGATGGCGTCCCGGCCTTCCACGCCGCGTTCCTCTTTCAGCTGTGCCCACAGCGTGGCAGCCTCGCGCAGCCGGCGCGGCCGCAGCTCCAGGCCGACCAGGGACGAGAACGCGTGCTCCGCGGGGCCGCCGGTCGCGCGGCGGCGGCGTACCGTCTCACGCAGCGCCGCAGCCGAGGGCAGCAGCTTCTCCGTCGCGGCGGCAGTGAGCTCATCCACCCAGCCCTCCACCAGGGCCAGCGCCGTCTCGAGCTTCTCGAGGGCCTGGTCCTGGGCGGGCGTGCGCTGCGGCATGAAAACACCCTGCGACAGGGCTTCCTGGATGCCCTCCGGGTTGCTGGGATCCAGCTCGCGGGCGAGTTCCTCGATCTTGGAGGTGTCGATGTGGATGCCCCGGGCGTAGGCCTCGATCGCGCCGAGCAGGTGTCCGCGCAGCCAGGGTACCTGCACGAAGAGCCGGGCATGCGCGGCCTCACGGACCGCCAGGAAGAGGCGGATGTCGTTTTCCGGCAGGCTGAGGCCTTCGCCGAATTTCGCGACATTGGCCGGCAACAGCGCCATTTCGAGGTCGGCGAGCGGAACGCCGATGTCTGTGGAGCTGACAACTTCGGCGGAGAGGGCGCCGATCGCCTGGCCCAGCTGCATGCCGAAGATGGCTCCGCCCATGTTCTGCAGCATCGAGGAGGCGCCGCCCATCATGGACTTCATTTCCTCGGGCATCTGCTCGGTCATGGCGGACGAGAGTGCGTTGGCGATGCTGTTGGCCACCGGCTCGGTCAGCCGCTTCCAGGTGCCCAGCGTTTCTTCGACCCATTCGGCGCGGGACCAGGCCCGGCCGATCAGCCCGGTGGCGGGAAGCTCGGTGACCTGGTCCAGCCACAGCTCGGCCAGCCGGAGGGCCTCGTCAACTTCGCGGGACTGTGCGGCCGTCACGGACGGGTCGGAGCCGCTGGCGGCCACCCGGCGGGCGTTTTCGTGCGCGAGTTCCCAGTTCACCGGGCCCTCGGAGGAGGCGCTCATCATGGCCTGGACCTGTGAAAACATCTGTGCCAGCAGATTCGGGTCGTCCGGCAGCCCGGCGGCCTTGGCGAGCTCTGCCGGATCGATGTCCCCCATGCCCTTGCCGCCCATCAGGTTCTGCAGCATTTCAGCCAGCGGATCCTTGGGTTCGTCGTCCCCATTGGACGGATTGAGTGGGTTAGAGGTCATGATCCCGCCGATCGTCGGTGTGACTGGTGCTCAACTTCACGCTACCCCTCCGCGTGAGGAGCTGTCTCCCGAAACCCGGCCACGTTCGCTGTCGGCAAAGAGCCCCGGCGGCGCCCGAGCGCGTAGTGTTAGAGGCTGGAATATTTGAAGGCTGCGCACCGGTTTTCGGCCGCAGCCGCAGCGCCTTGATCCCGGCCCGCGAAGGCCCCGGGCGCCGGCACGGAGAGGTCCTTCATTGACGTTTACCCACGGACAGCCCCCGGCCGAACCCGCGCCCGGCGACGGCAGCAGCGGCGGCGACGCCAGCAGCGGTAGGGGCAGCGCCTGGTCGCGTTTCACCGCCGGACGCACGGGCACCCCGGGAAGCGCGGCCACGCGGGGCGACGGGGGAGAGGGCAACCGATCCTCCACCATGCTGGTCTCCGGCCTGCTGGCTCTGGCCCTCGGCCTCGCCGCCATGAGCCTGCCCGTTCCCTATGTGATCGAATCGCCCGGCCCCACCTTCAACACGCTCGGCACGGACAACGGCAAGCCGGTCATCACCGTGGCCGGGCACCAGACCTTCCCCGCCAAGGGCAACCTGGACCTCACCACCGTCTACGTCGACGGCGGCCCCAACGGGCCGGTTACGGTCTTCCAAGCCCTGAGCGCCTGGCTCAACCCCTCGAAGGCGGTCTATCCGGAGGAACTGATCTTCCCCAAGGGTGTGACCAAGGAACAGTCGCAGCAGGAAAGCGCGGTCGCCATGACGACCTCCCAGGAGAACGCCGTCGCCGCGGCGCTCAAGGAACTCAGCATCCCGTTCGAGCAGAAGCTGCAGGTGGCCGGGATCCCGGACGACTCCGCGTCGAAGGGCAAGATCCAGGAAGGTGACGTGCTGGTCTCGATCGACGGCAAGCCGATCACGGCCCTGGGCGTCGTCCAGTCGCAGCTCGCGGAGGGCAAAGGCAAGCCGGTCGCGGTCGTCGTCGACCGGAACGGCCGCGAGCTGCCGGTGACGGTTACCCCGGGCAGGTCCCAGAGCGGCCGCTACCTCCTCGGCGTTGTGCTGCAGTACAAGTTCAAGTTCCCGTTCAACGTCAAGATCTCGCTGGACCAGGTGGGCGGGCCGAGCGCTGGCATGATGTTCGCCCTCGGCATCGTGGACACTGTGACGCCCGGTGACCTGACCGGCGGCAAACATGTCGCCGGTACCGGCACCATTACTCCCGACGGCGACGTCGGAGCGATCGGCGGGATTGCCCAGAAGATGGTCGGTGCCAGGTCCGGGGGCGCCACCATGTTCCTTGCTCCGGCGGCCAACTGTGACGACGTGGTGGGCCATATTCCCTCCGGCCTGCAGGTCGTCAAGGTTGAGACGCTCGATGAGGCGCGCCGTGCCGTCGAGCTCGACGCCGCCGGCGGCGACACATCGGGTCTTCCGGCCTGCACCAGCAACTAGACTGACCCCGGAACTAAGCTCACGCGTCACTCGTGGCACTAATGACGGCCGCTGCGTCCCTGCCGGGGCGGCTACGGCAGTCGCTAGACTGCAGCAACACGACGCACTTAGACAACTAAAAAACCAGCAGCACTGACGACCAGCTATGAGGTACCGAGTTTGTCCCGTCCCAGCATTGTCCCACCCGGAAGGCCACAGCAACGGCGAGGCGCACTGACGCCGACGTTGATCGTTGTCGCCCTGATCGTGGTGGGCTTCATCTTCTTCGCCAATGTCTGGACGGACGTGCTCTGGTACCAGCAGCTGGGCTTCTTCGAAGTCTTCCTGACCGAGAACCTTGCCCGGATCATCATCTTCCTGGCCGGCTTCGCCGTGATGTTCGCCGCCGTGTTCTTTGCGATCCGCATCGCCTACATTGCACGGCCGGTCTACGCGCCCGACTCGGACGTCCGCGACAACCTCAACCGCTACCAGGCCCAACTTGAGCCGATCCGCCGCGTGGTCATGATCGGCCTGCCGGTGCTGTTCGGCCTCTTTGCCGGCAGCGCGGCCGCCAGCCAGTGGCAGAAGGTGATGCTGTTCCTCAACCAGGCACCCTTCGGCCAGAACGATCCGCAGTTCAACCTGGACATCAGCTTCTACCTCATGACGCTGCCCTTCCTGGGCTTCGTCACCGGCTTCCTGCTCAGCGTCGCCGTCGTCGCCGGCATCGCCGGGATCCTCACGCACTATCTCTACGGCAGCATCCGGCTGATGGAACGCGGCGTCTTCACCAGCCGCGCCGCGCAGATCCACCTCGCGGTCACGGGCGCGGCCTTCCTGCTGCTGCTCGGCGTCAATTTCTGGCTGGACCGCTACTCCGCCGTGCTGAACAACGGCGGACGGTGGGCCGGTGCGCTGTACACCGATGTGAACGCGGTCATCCCCACCAAGGCCATCCTCGCCGTCGCCGCCGCCCTCGTGGCCGTGCTCTTCATCGTGGCGGCCGTCATCGGCAAGTGGCGGCTGCCGGTGATCGGCACCGCCATGCTCGTGATCACCTCGATCCTGGCCGGCGGCGTCTACCCCTGGGTGATCCAGCAGTTCCAGGTCCGCCCCTCGGAGCAGACCCTGGAGAACGAATTCATCAAGCGGAACATCACCATGACCCGCGCCGCCTACGGCCTGGATAAGATCCAGGAAAAGCGCTACGAGGCCACCACCAACGCCACCACCGGCGCCCTCGCCCCGGACGCCCAGACCACCGCCAACATCCGCCTGCTGGACCCGAACCTGATCTCGGACGCGTTCTCGCAGCTGGAGCAGTACCGGCCGTACTACCAGTTCCCGAGCACCCTGAACGTGGACCGCTACGAGGTGAACGGCAAGATCCAGGACACCGTCATCGCCGTACGCGAGCTGAACCCCGGGGGCCTGGCCACCAACCAGCAGTCCTGGCTCAACAAGCACGTGGTCTACACCCACGGCTACGGTGTGGTCGCTGCCAAGGGAAACAAGTTCACCGCGGACGGCAAGCCCGAATTCCTGCAGTCCGGCATTCCCTCCACCGGCGTGCTGGGCACCGACACCAGCTACCAGCCGCGGATCTACTTCGGCGAGAACTCGCCGGACTACTCGATCGTGGGCGCCCCGGCCGGCGCCGCGCACCGCGAACAGGACCGCCCGGCGGCCAAGGAAGGCGACGCGGGCACGCAGTACACGTTCACCGGCAACGGCGGCCCGAACGTGGGCAGCTTCTTCAACAAGATCCTGTACGCGATCAAGTTCCAGTCTTCTGACCTTTTGCTGTCCGACGGCGTCAACGCCGAATCGCAGATTCTCTACGACCGGAACCCCAAGGAACGCGTAGAGAAGGTCGCGCCGTACCTGACCGTCGACGGCAACGCCTACCCCGCCGTCGTCGACGGCCGGGTGAAGTGGATTGTGGACGGCTACACCACCAGCCCGTACTTCCCGTACTCCCAGCAGGAGCAGCTCTCGGACGCCACGAGGGACTCGCAGACCTCGGCGGGCCGCACGGCCGCGCTGCCGAGCAACTCCGTCAACTACATCCGCAACTCGGTCAAGGCGACCGTGGACGCCTACGACGGTTCCGTCTCGCTCTACGCCTGGGATGACCAGGACCCGGTCCTCAAGGCCTGGCAGAAGGTCTTCCCCACGTCCCTGAAGCCGTACTCGGAGATGTCCGGGGCCCTGATGAGCCACGTGCGCTACCCGGAGGACCTGTTCAAGGTCCAGCGCGAACTGCTGGGCCGGTACCACGTGACGAATGCGGACAGCTTCTTCACCAACAACGACGCCTGGAGCGTGCCGAACGATCCCACCGTCAAGGAAGAAGGGGTCAAGCAGCCGCCGTTCTACATGTCGCTGCAGATGCCCGACCAGGACAAGCCGGCCTTCCAGCTGACGTCCTCCTTCATCCCGCAGGTGGTCAACGGCAACGCCCGCAACGTCCTATACGGGTTCCTGGCCGCGGACTCCGATGCCGGCAACCAGAAGGGCGTGAAGGCGGCGAGTTACGGACAGCTGCGGCTGCTGCAGATCCCGCCGGAAGCCAACGTCCCCGGCCCCGGCCAGGCGCAGAACAAGTTCAACTCCGATCCGAAGGTGTCGCAGGACCTGAACCTGCTGCGCCAGGGCGCTTCGGCGGTGCTCAACGGCAACCTGCTGACGCTGCCGGTGGGCGGCGGCCTGCTCTATGTCCAGCCCGTCTACCTGAAGTCGACGGGTGAGACCTCCTACCCGACACTGCAGCGGGTACTGGTCGCGTTCGGCGACAGGATCGGCTTCGCACCGACCCTGGACGAGGCACTAAACCAGCTCTTCGGCGGCCGGTCCGGCGCCACCGCCGGCGACGCCGCCAACAACGGCCAGACCCCTGCCACCCCGACTCCGGGCGGCAAGGACGCCAAGGCTGAACTCAAGGCGGCCCTGGACGAGGCCAATGCGGCGATCAAGGCCGGCCAGGCAGCCCTCGCCAAGGGCGACTTCGCGGCCTATGGCGAGCAGCAGAAGAAGCTCTCCGCGGCACTGCAGCGGGCGATCGACGCGGAAGGCAAGATCACGACGACGACGCCGTCGCCTTCACCGTCTGCCACCCCGTCACCGTCCGGCAGCGCATCGCCGTCGGCCACGCCGTCGCCGTCGGCCACGCCGTCGCCGTCGCCGAGCAAGTAGGCGCTGCAGGACAGGCAGGCAGCTGAAGGAAGGCCGAAGGCCGGACCGCCGTTCCGTTGGAACGGCGGTCCGGCCTTTCGCTTTGTCGGGTGGTCCCACCCCGGCCCGGTCCGGGCGCCGCTGGGGGCTCGGTTCGGGCGCCGCTGGGGCGCCCCTGACAGCCGGCGGCAAGCCAGTGGGACGCACATCACGCCGCCCCGATTTTGCCTCCCGTTCATCGGCAGGTAGAGTTGTTCTTGCGACGCGGGGTGGAGCAGTTCGGTAGCTCGCTGGGCTCATAACCCAGAGGTCACAGGTTCAAATCCTGTCCCCGCAACTGAGAAGAAGTCCGGAACACTGGAAAGTGTTCCGGACTTCTTGCTTTAACCACGGGGTAGTCATCGGCGTCCCAGGACGTCGCAAGCCGGTGGTCTGAGTACCGGCCGGAATAGGGTAGTGTTGATCAAGCGACGCGGGGTGGAGCAGTTCGGTAGCTCGCTGGGCTCATAACCCAGAGGTCACAGGTTCAAATCCTGTCCCCGCAACCAATGACAACGGCAAAGGCCCGGATCCTTGGATCCGGGCCTTTGCTGTCTCTTAGGGCTCCTAGCCGTCCTTGAGCCGCTGGTAGGTCTCCAGGGCCCGCGCCCGCGACTCGGGAAGCCCCACGATCGGTCCCGGATAGCCGGCCGCGCCGCCGTCGGCCTTCCACGGTTCGTGTACGGCCTTGTCGTCGAGGCCGGCAAGCTCCGGAATGAATTGCCGCAGGTATCTGCCGGCGCCGTCGAACTTCTTGCTCTGCGTGACCGGGTTGAAGATGCGGAAGTAGGGGGAGGCGTCGGCTCCCGAACCGGCCACCCATTGCCAGTTGGCCGGGTTGCTTGCGGCGTCGGCGTCCACCAGGGTGTCCCAGAACCACGCCTCCCCGAGCCGCCAGTCGGCCAGGAGGTTCTTGACCAGGAACGAGGCCGCGGCCATCCGGACGCGGTTGTGCATCCAGCCGGTCTGCCACAGCTGCCGCATGCCGGCGTCCACCAGCGGATAACCGGTGCGCCCCTGCTGCCAGGCCTGTAGTTCGGCGTCCGACGGCGTCTGCCACTCGAAGCGGTCAAAGTCGGGGCGGTAGTTCCGGGTGGCCAGTTGCGGGTTCTCGTAGAGCAGTTGCCAGCAGAATTCCCGCCAGCCCAGTTCGGAGCGGAAGATCCCGACGTCGGCCGGTGCGCTGCGCGGGAAACGTTCCCGGAGTGCATGCCAGACCCGGAACGGGCTGATTTCACCAAAGCGCAGATGCGGGGAGAGCCTGCTGGTGCCCTCGACGCCGGGGACGTCCCTGCCCGTGGCGTAATCCTCCGCCGGACCGTCCAGGAAGTCCTCCAGCCTGCTGTGTGCGCCCGCCTCGCCCGGCGTCCATTCCGCGGCGAGCCCGGAACTCCAGTCCGGCCTGCGGGGGAGCAGCCCCCAGCTTTCCAGCGCCTCGCTCTCGGGCAGCCCGCCCTTGCCGGTCTTGGCCGGCTGTGGCAGCCGTTGCGGCGCGTCCAGCGGTTGCCGCGGCTCGGGTGCGTCGAGGCAGGCTTTCCAGAACGGTGTGAAGACCTTGTACGGCCCGCCGGAGCCGGTCCGCACCGTCCAGGGTTCGAACATCAGGCTGGCCTGGAAGCTCGAGGCGTCGATCTCGCGGCCGGCCGCCCATTCCTTGAGCCCGGCGTCGACGGCGCGTTCCGGCCCACCGTAGCGCCGGTTCCAGAGCAGCCGGGTGGCGCCGGACTCCTCGGCCAGTCCGCGGATGACCCGGTCGGCCGGGCCGCGCCGCAGCAGGAGCCGGGAGCCCGCCGCCTCAAGGTCGGCGGCCAGGGCCTCGAGCGAGTGGTGCAGCCACCACTTCACGGCGCCGCCGAGGGGCCGCACACCCGGCGATTCCTCGTCCAGCACGTAAACGACGGTCAGTGGGCTGCCAAGTGCGGCAGCCTCCGCCAGGGCGGGGTTGTCGTCGAGGCGGAGATCATCGCGGAGCCAGACAAGGGTCGAAGACATGGCTCAACGCTACTGGATGAACAGCGGGCGGCGGGTAGCAGGCACAGCAAAGGCCGGGCACCCAGTCGTGCCCGGCCCTTGCCCGATGGGTTAGAGCTTGTCGAAGTCCGCTTCGTCCACGGTGGAATGCGTGGCGGAGCCATTGCCGGAACCCAGGGCCGGGGCGGAGCCGCCGGACTTCAGCGCGGCCAGCCGGGCCTCGATCTCGGTCTGCTCGCCGAGGTCTTCCAGGGAGTTGAACTGGGCGTCCAGGCTGGAAGCCGCGAGTTCCTGCTGGCCGCGGACCTTGGCCTCCTCGCGGCGGATTTTCTCTTCGAAACGGCCCACCTCGGAGGTCGGATCCATGATGTCAATGCTCTTGAGGGCATCGTGCACCTGCGTCTGCGCGGCCGCGGTCCTGGAGCGGGCCACCAGTTCGTTGCGCTTGCTGGTGAGCTCGTTGAGCTTGCCCTTCATCTGGTCCAGGCCGTGCTTGAGCTTTTCCACGACGTCGGACTGGGAAGCGATGCTGGGTTCAGCCGACTTGGCTTCGTTCTCGGACGAGATCTGGCGCTGCAGGGCCACCTTGGCCAGGTTGTCGAACTTCTCGGCGTCGACCGTGTCGCCCTTGGCGCGGTACTCGTCGGCCTTGCGCGAGGCGGCGAGGGCCTTGTTGCCCCAGTCCTGCGCGTTCTTGATGTCCTCGTTGTAGTCGTCCTGGAGCATGCGCAGGTTGCCGATGGTCTGGGCGACCGCCGATTCAGCCTCGGCGATGTTGTTCGTGTAGTCGCGGACCATCTGGTCCAGCATCTTCTGCGGGTCCTCGGCCTGATCGAGCAAGGCATTGATGTTCGCCTTCGCCAGCTGCGCCATGCGGCCGAAAATGGACTGTTTAACCATGGTGTTACCTTTCGTCCCATCCAGTGGTGGCCACTGAAATCGGTGAACAGTGAATGTACCGCTTCTACCCGCCGGCCGGAACAGGTCCGCCGGCGCCTAGCCTGTAACCGGCCGGCTAGAAACTCCCTGAGTCTCCGCCGCCGAAATCGCCGCCGCCGCCAAAGTCGCCGCCGCCCCAGCCGCCGCCGGAGTCGCCGCCGCCCCAGCCGCCGCCGGAGTCTCCGCCGCCCCAGCCGCCGCCTCCGCCACCCCAGCCGCCGCCACCGCCGCCGTGCAGGATGGAATTGATCAGGATGCCGCCGAGGATGGCGCCGCCGAGGCCGCCGCCACCGCCGCCGCCGAACATGCCACCGCGGCCGTAGCCCTGGTTCGCGTAGCCGCCGAACTGGTCCACATCGGCCTGCGCCTGCTGCGCCGCCTGGGCGGCAAGGGAATGGGCCTGCTGGGCGTACTGCAGGGCGGTGACCGGGTCGGTGCGGGAGATGGAAAGGGCGTAGTCAAGGTTGCGCTGCGCTTCCGCGAGCCGGGTGCGTGCCTCGGTGCCGACTCCACCGCGGCGGGCCGTGATGTAGTCGGAGGTCGCGCTGATCTGAGCCTGGGCGGACATGATGCTCTGCTGTAGCGAGGCCTGCGCCCGGCGGGCCTGCTCCTGCTGGTCGCGAATCCCGGTGAGGGCCGCGTCCAATGACTGGTGGGCGTTCTCCACCCGCTCCAGGGTGGCGATCGGGTCGATCTTGCCGCCCTGGATCTCCGCCTTCACCTGGGCCAGGGCTGCCTCCACGCCGGCCACCGGTCCGGCCAGCTCCGGGTGGGTGCCCGACTGGATCATGGCCCGGGCCTGGGCCAGGTCCTGGGACGTGTCCACCACGGCGGACTCGAGCCCGTTGCGGGCCTCGTCCAGGTTGCCGGCCACCTTGGTGATGGCTCCGAGGAGCACGTTGGTCTGGTGCAGGCTCTCCTCCGCCGCGCGGACGGCGACGGCAGCGAGGCTGCTCTCGCCGGCGTCGAGCTTCTCCCGTGCCGTGGCGGAAGCGTTCTGTACAAAGGCCAGCCGTTCCTTGGCCTGGCTGATGTTGTCTGCCACCTGCACCAGCGCGCTCTCCGCGTATTTGGCGCGCAGCCCGGTCAGGGATTCTTCCGCTGCGGCAATCTTAGCCTCGGCTTCCGTCGCGCCGCTGCCGACGGCCGCCAGCGCCTGCGGGGCGTTTTTCTCCAGCTCACGCAGGGAGTCGAAATCCGCTTTCTGTTCCTTGAGGGAGGACAGGGCAGCCTCGGAACGGCGGATGATTTCGCCGAGCCAGGTCCGCTGCTGCTCTTCGGTGTCCGGAATGTGGTCATCGAGCTGCTGCTGCAGCTTGAATGACTCGCTCATGTGGGCTTTCGCGTCCTGCAGCGCCTTCGTGAAGTTCCCGACGGCCGCATCACCGTACTGCGCCTGGGCGAAGCCAAGTTCCTGCTCGCTGGACTTGATGGCGTCGTCCGCTTCGATCAGCAGCGAACCGCTCTTGCGGCGCAGCTCCTCGACACTCAGCCCCGCCAGGGGGTCGAGCTCGGCCTGCGGACCGTAAGCGGCGCCGCCGGCCGCGGCGGTCTTCTTCCGCCGGTTACGCAAGTAGAGGTAGGTTCCCACCCCGCCGGCCGCCACGACGCCGACGCCCACCAGGACGCCGTTCCCGGCACCCGCGGCAGAGGGGACCGAGCCGCTGCCGCCGCCGGCGGCGTCGCCGACGGCCGCCGCAGTGTCGATCGCGGCCTGGGCGAAGTCGCGCTTTCCGCCGGCCAGGTTCGCGACAATCGCGTTCTGGCTGATGGTGCTGGTCTTGGAGTAGATGGCGCTGGCCGAGTTGGGCGAGAAGTAGTACTTGCCGTCGTCGGACATGGCGAGGATGACGTCGGCCCGGCCCATGCCCTTCTTCGTTGCTACAGCCTGGGACCACGATTTCGGATCGGCAGGGTTCTCGAAGGTCTTCACGGTGACCACGTAAAGGTTGTACTTGTGGTCCATCAGGAGCTTCTGGATGGCGTCCTGGACCTCACCCTTGCGGTTGCCCAGCACATTGCCGCTGTCGACGATGTTTTGTCCGGAAGGAATGGTCACCGGATCTTCGGCGAGGGCAGGAGCGGCGGGGAGCGCCAGCAGTCCGGCCACGCCAAGAACGGCGAGGAATCGTTTCATCATTGACCGCATGTGCAACCCTTCAGCACTTCTGTGACCGGATCGAGCCGAGCCGGCCGTCTCAGAACGCAGCAGCGCCCCCACGCAGGTGTAAAGCCGCAGGTCGCTGTGGCAATTCCATTTGATTCTATGGTGCACCCCACAGGCCGTCCACCGCGGGGAATATGCCACCAGCGAAACGCGCTGAAGCTGCCGGGACGGCAGGACTTAGCGCCACCCCGGCACACGTCGGCGTCCAGCGACCTCCCAGCAAATGTTCGCTCTTGTTCCAGTCAGGGCGGCCATAATTGACTGCAGACGAGGATGAAAGGAAGTCCCATGACTGAGAACCCAATGCAGGGCGCGTCACCGGATCCATCGATGAAGGACCGGGAGCCCCTTGAGCGGGGGGAGGCCGCAGCCGGGACTCCGCACGAAGCGGCGGCGGAGGACTCAGCCCAGGAAAACCCGACCATGCGGCTCGACCAATCAGCGGGTGGCTCCCCGCGTCCCGTGTATCCGGAGCGTCCGCCGGCTTATGGCCAGCACGCTGGTCCCGAGACCCAGCAGTTCGGCGCGCCGTCGGCCTCAGGGCACTCCGCCCCGAACGCCCAGGGCGGCCCCTACGGCGGTTACGGCAACCAGCAGCCCACCGGCCCGATTCCCCACAACTCCGCATACAACCACCCCAGCAACGCGCCGAAGCGTAAGGCCGCTTTTGGCGTCCCCACTTTGGTTGCCAGCATCCTGGCCGCAGGCCTGGTGGGCGGCGGAGTCGTAGCCGGCAGCAGCGCCCTGCTTGGGAACCGGCCGCTCGCGTCCACCGGCAGCACCAGCCAGTCCGGCACCGTGATCGTGAACAACAAGGACGACGTCAACGCGATCACTGCCGCGGCCATGAAGGCCTCGCCCAGCGTCGTGACCATCAAGGCCACGAGTGGAAGCGACGGCGGCACCGGCTCCGGCATCATCCTCGACGGCGAAGGCCACGTCCTTACCAACACCCACGTCGTCACCCTGGACGGAAAGACTGCCAACGCCGCCGTCGAGGTCCGCACCAGCGAGGGCAAGGTCTTCAGTGCCAAGATCGTCGGCACCGACCCCCTCTCCGACCTCGCCGTGATCAAGATCGACAAGCCGAGCGGACTGGTTCCGGCCACCCTCGGCGACTCGGACAAGCTCAACGTCGGTGACACCGCCGTCGCGATCGGCTCCCCGCTGGGCCTGACCGGAACCGTCACCGACGGCATCGTGTCCACGCTCAACCGCACCATCAGCGTGGCCTCCTCGGCCGCTCCCAAGGGCGGCGCCGACAATTCCCAGGGCGGAGACCAAGGCTTCCAGTTCGCTCCTCCGGGTGGCGGCCAGGCGCCGAGCACCTCCGACCAGGGCAGCATTTCAATCAACGTCATCCAGACCGACGCGGCTATCAACCCGGGCAACTCCGGCGGCGCCCTGGTCAACAGCAAGGGTGAAATCATCGGCGTCAACGTCGCCATCGCCTCCGCCGGCGGAGACGCCAGCGGCAGCACGAGCAGCGGCAACATCGGCGTCGGCTTCAGCATCCCGATCAACCACGCCAAGCGCGTCGCCCAGGAGATCATCAGCAGCGGCAAGGCCACCCACGGCCAGCTCGGTGTGAGCGTCAAGTCCAAGGCGGCGGGTACCTCCTCCTCGGGCTTCTCGGTCGGCGCAGATGTGGCCACGGTCGAGCCGGGCTCGGCCGCTGACAAGGCCGGCATCAAGGTGGGCGACGTCATCACCAAGTTCCAGAACCGGGCCATCAGCGATCCGAACCAGCTGACGGCCGCGGTTCGCGAGCAGGCCGCCGGGGCTGCGGTCAAGGTCACCGTCCTCCGGGGCGGCCAGGAGCAGCAGCTCGACGTGACCCTGGGGGCTGCAGCCGACCAGTAGCAGCAGAACGAGCAGCACCATGCCGGCCGGCGCCCTGGGGTGCCGGCCGGCACTCGTTAATCCGAACCGAGAACCGGCCGTTCCGCCCGAGTCGGCGCTGTGCCGGGGGAGCCCTGACACAGGCGTTAACCGGGGCCGCGTCAGGGCTGCGCTATATGGTTAGCTAGGAGCAACCCCGCACCCCCGGGCGCTCCCTGGCCACGACCCCACCCGGCTGGCTGCCCACCCGCATGGAAGGCTGCTGTAGACACAGTGGAAGAGACTTTGAAGATCATCGTGCTGGTCAAGCACGTACCGGACGCGCAGTTCGACCGCCACCTCACCGGCGGGGACAACACGACGGACCGGTCCGAGAGCATCCTGTCCGAACTGGACGAGTACGCCCTGGAAGCGGCGCTGCAGCTGATCGAGGCCCGCGGCGGCGAAGCGGCAGGCAACAAGGTCATCGCCCTGAGCATGGGCCCGGCCGGCGCCGTCAATGCCGTCAAGAAGTCGCTGCAGATCGGCGCCACCGAAGGCGTCCACCTCAGTGACGATGCGCTGGCAGGCTCGGATGCTGCCGCCACCTCGCTGGCGCTCGCCG
The DNA here is from genome assembly GCF_056398965.1 of Arthrobacter sp. 01T414. Classification (NCBI taxonomy): domain Bacteria; kingdom Bacillati; phylum Actinomycetota; class Actinomycetes; order Micrococcales; family Micrococcaceae; genus Arthrobacter; species Arthrobacter sp. 01T414. Next base: position 930,280 of record NZ_JBFTQK010000001.1, read on the forward strand.
CCGCGATCCGGCACCTCGGCGCCGATGCCCCCGCGGATCTCATCGTGACCGGCATGGCTTCCACCGACGGCGAGACCTCGCTGGTCCCGGCGCAGATCGCCGAGCGCCTCGGACTGCCGCAGGTGACCTTCGCATCCTCGCTCGAGCTCGACGGCGGCAAGCTCACGGCCCGCCGCGACGGCGACTCGCACGCGGACACCGTCGAGGCCACCCTGCCGGCCCTCGTCTCGGTCACCGACCAGATCAACGATCCCCGCTACCCGAACTTCAAGGGCATCATGGCGGCGAAGAAGAAGACCATCACCACCCTGACGCTGGCTGACATCGGCGTCGAACCCGGGCAGGTCGGGCACGCCGGGTCCTGGACCGCCGTCGAGACCGCCGAGGCCCGGCCGCCGCGGACAGCCGGCACCATCATCACCGACGAAGGCGACGCCGGCATCAAGCTGGTCGAATTCCTGGCCGCCCAGAAGCTGCTCTAAGGGAGATCCAGACATGGCAAAAGTACTCGTATTCATCGATACCCCGGGCTCGGCGCTGAAGAAGTCCAGCCTCGAGCTGCTCACCATCGCGCGCTCGCTGGGGCAGGCCGCAGTGGCGTTCAGCGGCGAACTGCACGACGACGTCGCCGCCGCCCTGGCGGCCTACGGCGCGGAGGAGCTCTACGTCCCCGCGGCCGATAACCTTAACGACTACCTCGTCGGCCCCAAGGCCGCATTCCTGGCCGCCGCCGTCGACAGCTCCGGAGCCACCGTGGTCCTGGCCGAGAACTCGGCCGAGGGCAAGGACATCGCGGCCCGGCTCGGGATCAAGCTCGGCGCCGGGGTGATTACCGACGTCGTCGCGGTGGATGCGGACGGCACCGCGCACAAGTCGGTGCTCGCCGGCTCGTACACGACCACGGCGAAGGCCACCACCCCGGTGGCCGTGCTGACGGTCAAGGCCAACAGCGTCGAGCCGGAGCAGGCCGCCGCAGCGACCGCCCCGCAGCCCGTCACGGTCGAACTGCCGGCGGACGCCCTGACCGGCGCGGCCCGGGTGACCGCCCGGAACGAGAAGCCCGCCAGCGGACGCCCCGAGCTTTCCGAGGCGCGGATCGTCGTGGCCGGCGGGCGGGGTGTGGACGGGAACTTCGGGCCCGTCGAGGACCTCGCCGACGCACTCGGGGCGGCCATCGGCGCCTCCCGTGCCGCTACCGACGCCGGCTGGATCGGCCACGACGCCCAGATCGGCCAGACCGGCAAGACCGTCTCCCCGCAGCTCTACATTTCGGCCGGCATTTCCGGCGCCGTTCAGCAGAAGGCCGGCATGCAGACCGCCAAGGTGATCGTGGCGGTGAACAAGGACTCCGAGTCGCCGGTCTTCGAGATCGCCGACTTCGGCATCATCGGCGACCTCTTCCAGGTCCTGCCGCAGGCCACCGAAGAAATCAAGAAGCGGAAAGGCTGACCATTGAGCACCAGCGCCCCCGCGGCACAGAGCCCGTTCGATCCGGACCACACCCGGATTGAGCGGGTGCTTTGTTTCACCGCCCATCCGGACGACATCGACTTCGGCGCCGCCGGCACCATTGCCGCGTGGACCGCCGCCGGCGTCCAGGTCAGCTACTGCATCATGACGGACGGAGACGCCGGGGGCTTCGACCCGGACACGCGCGACGAGATCGTCCGGCTGCGCACGGCGGAACAGCAACGCGCCGCCGCGCTCGTGGGCGTGAGCGATATCCACTACCTGCACCAGCGCGACGGCTACCTTGAACCCTCGCACGAGGTCATCCGCGAGGTGGTGCGGCTGATCCGCGAGCTCCGCCCCGACGTCGTGCTCGCCATGCACCCGGAACGCAACTGGAACCGGATCCAGAAGAGCCACCCGGACCACCTGGCGGTGGGGGAGGCGGTGACCCGGGCGGTGTACCCGGCGCTGGAGAACCCGTTCGCATACCCGGAGCTGGCCGCGGCCGGGCTGGAAGCCTACAAGCTGCCCTGGCTGTGGCTCTTCGCCGGACCGGAGGAGCGGGAAAACCACTTCGTCGACGTCACCGGGAACGTCGAGGAGAAGCTGGCCGCCATCCACATCCACACCAGCCAGCACCCCGACGTCGCGGCGATGGATCGCACGGTCCGCGCCCTCATGCTCTCCACCGGAGAACGCGGCGGCCTCGCTCCGGGCCGGAGTGCGGAAGCGTTCCACGTCGTCGCCGTCAACGGCCCGGGGACCATCGCCGGCTTCTAATGTTGCCCGAGGGTGACCGCTGCCATATGCTAGCCATTGTTTAAATCATATTTATTGATGGAAGGCAGACTTTAATGGCGAAGACTGCGCAGCACCCCGTCCTGGTCATCATGGGCGTCTCAGGCTCGGGCAAATCCACCGTCGCCGGCCTCCTGGCCGGGCGGCTGGGATGGGATCTCGCGGAGGGCGACGACCTGCATCCGGAGTCGAACGTGGCCAAGATGCATGCCGGCCAGCCGTTGACGGACGAAGACCGCTGGCCTTGGCTGGACAGCATCGCCGGCTGGATCCGGAAGCACACCGACGCCGGGACGCCCGGCGTCGTGACCTGCTCGGCGCTGAAGAAGCGTTACCGCGACGTCCTGCGCGGGGAGGGTGTGGTGTTTGTCTTCCTTGAAGGCAGCAAGGATCGGATCGCGGACCGCCTCGCCTCCCGGCATGGCCACTTCATGCCGCCGGCGTTGCTGGAATCCCAGTTCGACGCGCTGGAAGCCCCCACCGAGGACGAAAACTCCATCACTCTTTCCGTCGGGGCAACGCCTGCCGACGAAGCCCAGGAAATCATCGACCGGCTCCATCTCACCGCCGCCGACGCCGCCACGCGCTAACCGCGCGCCGGTCACCACCCCTTAATTCCAGCTAGGAAAACGTTTTGAAATCTCTCGCAGCAATGCAGCTTCCCGCTGCCGTCGAGGCCTGGACCGGCCACGACACCCAGCTCCTCGTGGTCGCGGGCCTCGGCATCGCACTGATCGTGGTGCTGATCGCCAAGTTCAAGCTCCACCCCTTCCTCGCCCTCGTGCTCGGTTCGGCGTTCGTCGGACTGGCCTCGGGCGTGGAACTGCCCAAAATCATCAGCAACTTCGAGGACGGCGTGGGCGGCGTCCTGAAGGAGGTGGGCCTGCTGATTGCCCTCGGCGCCATGCTGGGCAAGCTCCTGGCGGACTCCGGGGGAGCCAACCGGGTGGTGGACACGCTGCTCGCCAAGGCGGGCGGGAACCGGGTGGTCTGGTCCATCACTCTCGTCGCGGTGATCATCGGCCTGCCGATGTTCTTCGAAATCGGCCTGGTGCTGCTGCTGCCCGTCATTGTCCTGGTCACGCAGCGCTCCAAGATGCCGCTGATGCGCATCGCCATCCCGGCCCTGGCCGGACTGTCGGTGCTGCACGGACTCGTGCCGCCGCACCCGGGACCGCTGATCGCGATCAGCGCGGTAAAGGCCGAGCTCGGCACGACGCTCGCCCTCGGACTCCTGGTCGCCATCCCCACCGTCATCATCTGCGGCCCGCTGTTTTCCCGGCTCGCCGCCAAGTGGGTACCGGTAGGCGCCCCCGCCGTCGCGGGCGGCATCGACACCCAGCACGGCGCCGACCTCGAAGGGGTCAAACGCCAGCCCAGCTTCCCGGTGACGCTGATGACCATCATCTTCCCGGTGGTTCTGATGCTGCTCAAGGCCGTCGTGGACATCGTCTGGCCCGACCCCGCCACGGCGCCGTGGATCCGGGTCTTCTTCGACTTCGTCGGCCAGCCGCTCGTTGCGATGACCCTGGCCGTGCTCCTGGCCATCGGCACCTTCGGGTACGCCGTCGGCTTTACCGGAAACAAGATCACCACCAAGATCGGTGCGAGCCTCGGCCCGATTGCCGCGATCCTGCTGATCGTAGGCGCCGGCGGCGGCTTCAAGCAGACCCTGATCGGCGCCGGCGTCGGCGACGCGGTCAAGAAGTGGGCCGAGGGTGCCAACATGTCCGTGCTGGTCTTGGGCTTCATCGTGGCCGTGGCGCTGCGCCTGGCCACCGGCTCGGCCACCGTGGCCACAGTCACGGCCGCCGGCATCGTCGGCCCGCTGGCCAGCACGCTGTCCCCGACCCACGCCGCGCTGCTGGCCCTCGCGATCGGCGCCGGCTCGCTCTTCCTCTCGCACGTCAACGACGCCGGCTTCTGGCTGGTGAAGGAACTCTTCGGCCTCAGCGTCGGCCAGACGTTCAAGACCTGGTCGGTGATGGAGACGCTGATCTCGGTGGTGGGCTTCGCCTTCGTGATGCTGCTCTCGCTGGTTATCTAGCAGCGCGGTCACCACACCGCTGACACGACAAAAGCCGCGCAGGATCCGGACTACCGGATCCTGCGCGGCTTTGTTGTTCCCGGGTGCTAGGCGCCCAGCGGAGCGGCAGCCACGGTCGGCATGGTGGGTGTCTTCGAGCCGCCAGCAGGCTCCACCGTGATGCCCAGCGCAGCCGCGGAGCCGATGCCCGTGACGACGGCCGGCTTGGACAGCGCCTCCGCGTCCATCAGGCCCTTCGAGACCGGGGCCGAGCCGTCCTTGGGGATCAGCCACATCTGGTAGACCTTGCCCGTCGGCGGGGCCGGGACGCCGTTCATCTTCACCACGACGGCATCCTTCGAGGACGAGAGCGTCAGGGAGGCCGTGCCGCCGCCGATCACGTCGATCGTGGCCTTGCGTACGTCGCCGGCCTGGAGCACCTGGTTCAGCGGATCGTTCTGGTTGGCGACGTAAGCGCCCACCCCGACGCCTCCCACGGCGATCGCGGCAGCCGCGGCGACGCCGATCAGCCAGTTGCGCATTCCCTGCGGCCGCCGCCGCTCCTCACGGCGTTGACGGGCGGCGCTGAGCTCGTCGGCGACCGGCTGTTCCGGGTGCTCGCGGACGGGCCGGGCCACCACCGGGGGAGCGGCAGCCGGTGATGCGCCGGCCGCAGGCCCGGCTGCCCGCCCGGCAGCCTGGGCCGGCAGGGCGGCGACGATGCGGTCGAAGAGTCCGGCGGGCGGTTCCTCCTCGGCGCTGAAGCTCATGGTCAGGGTCTCGCGGGCCTGCCGGACGCGTTCCTCGAACTCGGCGCGTTCCGCGGGCTGCGCCTGCGCGAGGTAGCGGTCGACGGCGGCGCGTTCGGCGTCGTCAAGGGCATGCAGCGCGTAGACCTCGGCGAGGTCAACGGCACGGCCGGAGCTGAGGTCGCTGGCAATGTCGGCGGAAAAGCTGCCGGGCGTGCGGCCGCTGTTCTGTGGATTCATGTCGTTCATCTCAACTCACCCCCAAACAGGTTTTCAGTCGGATCAGTCCGTCCCGGATGCGGGACTTGATGGTGGGAACCGCCGCATTGAGCCTCTCAGCGACTTCCCGGTAGGTGAGGCCGCCGTAGTAGGCAAGCCGCACGGATTCCTGCTGCGTGTCCGTCAGCGTGTCCAGGCAGCGGACCACGGCTTCGGCCTCGAGCTTGCTGCCCACCTCATCGGAGACGGAGTCGTGGTCGATCTCCTGGCTGCTGGCGCCGTACCTTGCTTCACGGTCGGTCGAGGACTGCGAGGACCGGACCTTGTCCACAGCCCTGCGGTGCGAAATGGTCATCAGCCACGCCAGCGGGCTGCCGGCGTCGGCGTTGAACTTCGCGGCGTTCTGCCAGACCTGGAGGAAGACTTCCTGCGTGGTGTCCTCGCTCAGCTCCGCGTCGATCAGTACCCGCCGCGCCATGCCGAAGACGCGGCGCGAGGTGAGCTGATAAAACTCGGCGAAGGCTGCCTGGTCCCCGTTGGCGATCTGTCCCAGCAATACGCCCAGCCGACGGTTGATGTCAGCTGAGGTGCTAGGGGGAGCGGCGGCCTCGGGGTTCGGGGCATTCGGTGTTTCCATCACCTTCAAGCATAAGGTGCCAGCCGCCGGACCGGGGGCAGAACGGACTTCGACAGTGCCGTGGTTGCCCGCAGCCCGTGGGGCCGGGCGTCTATCCGCCTGCATGATTGTCACCGCCCGCTCCTCGCTCCCTTCGACGCTCGCCGTTAATGGTCTCTCAGAAAGGATTCGGCGCGGCGGGGAAAACGGATGGGAAGGATTTCAGGGAATTTTGCCATCGCGGTTCGCGCCGGGGCTCGCAACAGGATCGACTCCAGGGCCGACGCCGGGGCCCGCGGCGCTAGAGCTTGGCGCCCGCGAATCCCTGCTGGCGCCACGCCTCGTAGACGGCGATCGACGCCGCGTTGGCGAGGTTCAGCGAGCGCAGCGCCGGCAGCATCGGCAGCCGGACGCGGGAGGTGACGTGCGGATCGTGTTTGACTTCCTCGGACAGGCCCACGGATTCCCGGCCGAACATCAGCACGTCCCCGGGCTGGTAGTTGATCTCCGTGTAGGAGGTCTCACCGTCGGAAGTGAAGGCGTAGACCCGCTCGGGCTGCAGCGCGTCCCAGGCGGCGTCGATGTTCGGGTGGACGGTGACGACGGCGAGGTCGTGGTAGTCCAGGCCGGCGCGGCGCAGCTTGGCGTCGGAGAAGTCAAAGCCCAGCGGCTCCACCAGATGGAGTTCGGCCCCCGTGATGGCGGCCAGCCGGATGGCGTTGCCGGTATTGCCGGGGATTTCGGGGCTGTGGAAGAGGATGCGGAACACGTTCCCATCCTAACGAGCCGCCGGGTTCCTGACGCATTCCCGGGCGCGTCCCCTAGTGCATGCCGCGCAGCAGCCGGGCCAGCACCGCCACGTTGACAATGTTCGGGGCCGGACCGGAACTGAGGAACTGCTTGAGGCCCCGGGCCAGGCCGGCGGCATTGACCACTTGTACGATCTCGTGGCTGTCGGCGCGGTCACGGGAGCGTCCATGCCGGTCGATCACCGGTTCGTGCAGGTTGCCGTCGGTGCTGTGGACGACAGTCCACCCGGTGACATTCAGCTCCGGGAAAATGTCCTGCATCCTGCGCACCACGTGGGCCAGCTGCGGCGGGGCGATGGACCGTCCGCCGTGGTTCAGCGTGCTGCCGTTCCAGGCGTAGGCCCCCGGCGGCAGCAGCATGGAGCTGATGATGGCCATCCGGTAGCCGGAGACCAGCACGTGGTCGATGTGGCTGTTGTCCGCGGGGGACTGCAGGCCGTTGATCAGGCGGGCTGCCGGGATGGCGGGCAGGATCTGCCGGGTGATCAGCTGGACCGTCCGCATTTCGCGCTGGATGCGTGCCTCGGCGCCGAAGATTCCCCGCCGCCGCGGCATGCCGTGGACCTGCTGCCGGGCCACCGAGGCCGGAATCAGCGGCACCTCGCCCGCCGCCGCCACCTCCTCGAAGGACGGGACGTAGACCGGCGCATCCGCGGCGGTGTTGCGCGGCGTGTTGGGCCGGCGGACGTGTGCAGAAGACCGGCTGCCGGCGGCCGGGGCGTCGAAGTGCGCCCCTTCCTCGGCCGGGGCCGTGCGGCTGGAGAACGCGGTGCCGCTGCCGTAGGAGCGGTCGTACTCGGCCCGGCGCTTGGCATCGATCAGGGTCTCGTAGGCCAGGGTCACGCGGCGGAACGTGGCGGCGTCGCCCCCGTGGTCCGGGTGGGCCGTGCGGGCAGCCTTGCGGTAGGCCACCTTGATGTCCTTATCCGTCGCCGTGACGGGGATCCTGAGGACCTGGTAATGCGAGCTGTTGCCCTGCGTCAAGCAAGATTCCTTTGCGTCAGTGGAGCCGGCCCGGCCTGTACTTCCGGCGTGGACAGTTTAACCGGCTGGCGGAATAACGAGCGTGCAGCCGTGGATGGTTCCCGGCGGCTGGCATAATTCAGCGCATGAAGATTGCCCTCGCCGTCAACCCGCGCGCCTCCTTCGGCCGCGGCCGGCATGCCGGCCGGGAAGCGGCGGAGTGTCTCCGCGCGGGTGGCGCGCAGGTCCAGTTGCTGTGCGAGGAGAGCTACCAGGCGCTGTCCCGGGCCGTGGACAAGGCGGTGGCCGACGGAGTAGATGCGCTGGTGGTGGTGGGCGGGGACGGCATGGTGCACCTGGGCGTCAACGCACTTGCCGGCTCGGGAGCCCCCTTCGGCGAAACTCCGCTGGGCATCATCGCAAGCGGAACCGGGAACGACATGGCACGCGCGCTCGGCCTTCCGCGGCACGACATCCCGGCGGCCGCCGCACGCGTGCTGGCGGCCCTGCCTTCGGGCGGCCGACAAATCGACGCCGGCCGGGTCAGCTCCGGAGACCGGACGCACTGGTTCGCCGGGGTGGTGTCCGCGGGCTTTGACGCGGCGGTCAACGAGCGTGCCAACCGGTGGCGCTGGCCCCGCGGCAAGGCCCGCTACAACCTGGCCATGCTGCGTGAACTCGCCACCTTCCGTGCCATCGAGTACACCGTGACGGCCGACGGTGAACGCTGGCAGCAAGGGGCGATGCTGATTTCGGTGGCCAACGGGCAGTCGATCGGCGGCGGCATGAAGGTTGTCCCGGACGCCGCGCTCGACGATGGGTACCTGGATCTGTTCACCGTCGGTCCGCTGTCCCGGGCAGCCTTCCTGGCAGTGTTTCCAGAGGTCTTTTCCGGCCGGCACGTGGCCCACCCGTCCGTGCAGATCCGCCGGGTCCGGCGGGTGGAACTCGCGGCCGACGGCGTCGTCGCGTACGCGGACGGCGAGCGGATCGGGCCGCTGCCGCTGACCATCGACGTGGTGCCCGGCGCGCTCCGGGTGCTGGCATAGCAAGGGGGACGGGCATGGCTAGGACGGCGCCGCGCAGTGCGGCCGCACTGCTGCTGTTGCTACCGGTGCTGGCCGGCTGCAGTGTCGGCGTCCCGGATCCCGCGGCACCCCGGCCGGCGGGCAGCGCAGCCGCCACCCTCGCCACTCCGACCGTGACTCCGGGCTACGACGCCGAGGCGGTCGCTGCGCGGAACCTACCCTTCACCGCGGGGGACCGCCTCGTTGCCGGTGTGCCGGTGCGACTCTCCGACGGGCTGGGCGATGCGCCCCGCTGGAAGCCCGGCCGGCAGGACGTGGCCGGCGCCAGTGAGTATCGGAAAGCCGACGGCTGCCTGGTCGCCGCCAAGGTCCGGGTGAACCAATGGCCCCTGGTCGTGGCCGGCGATGACAAGGCGTCCACGGAGGCCCTCTTCCATTACCTGGACCCCAGCATCCTGCCGTCCTACCTCAAGACCACATCGCTGCGCTGGGGCGGCGAACCGGGCAAACCGGGCCCAAAGGTCGAGGTGCTGGCGCTTGAGGGTGGCAAAAAGAGCGGGAAGCGGGTCACCGCCAGCTATGCCCGGCTCTTCGCCAAGGCCGGCTCATCCGTCTACGTCTCCGTCTCCTGCCCGGACGCCGCGGCGCTCGCGGCCGCACGTGCCGACGTCGCCGCCCGGCTGGCCGTGCTGCCGCCGTCGACCTGACCCGCTGAGGGGCAGGACGGCGGCCGCAGCGGCGGGCTAGCGGATCCTCGCGGGCGAGAGCCTGTTGAGCGCCAACGCCGCGACCAGCAGGCCGAAATCGCGCAGCGCCACGTCGAAGTAGCTGCCCAGGACCAGCAGGTTGATGATGATGCCGAGCAGCCACACGGCCACCAGCAGGGAGCCGAAGCGCGGCCGGACCGCGACGGCAAGGCCTGCGACTATTTCAACGACGCCGACGACRTACATGAAACTTGTCGCCGGCAACGGGACGACCGAGGTGGCCACCGGGGCCAGGTACATCGTCCAGTCGGTCAGCACGTTGGTGAACTTGTCCACGCCGAAAATGATCGGCGCCACCGTGAAGACCGTGCGCAGCAATAGGAAGGCCTGCCGTTGGGAAGCGGCCGCCGCCGTTGGGGCCGGGGCCGCCAGTGTTGTTGGAGATTTCATTGCTCGCTCCTTCTAAAATTGGATGCTCTGATTTTAGAATGGGAAGCAGGGTTAAGCAATGGATCTTGTTTTTAGAGTTAGGCTGATTCCATGAACCGCTTTCCGTGGAGCCGCAGGATTGCCGCCGTCGCGTCGCTGGGCGATGAAAACCGCAGGCGTCTCTTCGACTACGTCGCCGCAGCGGATCAGGCGGTGGGCCGCGATGACGCGGCCGGAGCCCTCGGGCTGGCGCGGAGCACGGCATCGTTCCACTTGGACCGGCTGGTCCACGACGGCCTGCTGGCGGTGGAGTTCCGCAAACTTGGCGGTAAGGAGGGGCCAGGCTCGGGCCGGCCGGCCAAGCTGTACCGCGCGGCCGTCCGGGAGGTCTCGGCATCGGTCCCGGAACGCAATTACGACCTGGCCGCTGAGCTGCTGGTGACGGCGATTGAACACTCCGTGGCCGACGGCGGTTCGGCCCGGGACGCGCTGCTGAAGGCCGCGCGGGCGCGCGGCCTGGCCGCGGTTAAAGGTGCGGGCGAAGGTGCCGGCGCCGCGGACTTCGCCGAGCTGCTGGCCGCCGAGGGTTACCGGCCAGCGGACGACGGCGCCGGCGACGGCGGCCTGGTCTTGCTCAACTGCCCGTTCCACCAGGTTGCCCAGGGCCATGCGGAGGTGGTCTGCGCCATGAACGGCGCGTTCCTGGGCGGAGTCGCAGCAGCCTGCGGCGTGGACCCCGGGCGGGTGGAAGCACTCGATATCGAGGAACTCCGGGCAAAGGGAGCGGCCGCGCCTGCCCAGTGCTGCGCCAGGATCAGGCCGCTCTGAGCCTCGCCCGGCCCTTGAGGCCGGTCAGCAGCACGCCGGCAACAACAATGATGCCGCCGGCCACTTGCACGAGTGTCAGGGGCGTGCCCAGCGCAAGGGTGATGACAGCGGTGAAGACCACCATCAGGTTCAGGTAGTTCCCCGCGGTGCCCGGCGGCGTGGTCCTCAGGGCCAGGTTCCAGAACAGGTAGGCGCCCAGCGAGGGGAAGACGACAATGTAGGCCAGCGACCAGCCTTCCGCCGGGGTCTCCGGCAGCCGGACGTGCAGGGCCGCGGCGAAGGGGGTCAGCGTCACGGCGGCCATGGCCACCTGCACCGCGGTGGCGGCGATGGCCGGAATGTCCAGCCGGCGGGCGATGATCGTGTAGCTGGCCCAGACCACGATGGCACCGAGCATCATGAGTTCGCCGGTATTGATTGAGAGGCTGGACAGCCGCTGCAGCTCGCCGCGGGTCAACACCAGCAGCACGCCCACGAGCCCCAGCCCGATGCCGAGCCAGCCCAGCCGTGTGGTCCGCTCGCCCAGCAGGAAAACTGCCATCACCACGATCAAGGCCGGGTTCGCCGCGGTAATCAGGGAGGCGTTGAGGGCAGAGGTGTAGCCCAATGCACCGTACAACAGCAGGGTGTAGCCGCTCATGCCGAGTGCGCTCAGCAGCAGCAGCACGGGCCAGCGGCGCAGGACCGCCCGCCAGTCCGGCTTTTCCACGAAGTGGGCCAGGGCGAGCAACGGCAGGGCGGCCAGCGCCCAGCGCCAGAAAGTCAGGTCCAGCGGGCTCATTGACGCGACCGCCGCCTTGCCAACGACATAATTTCCGGACCAGAACACAGTGGCCAGGACGAGGTACAAGGGCGCTTTCACCGCTCGAATGTACACCAGGGCCCGGCCCTCGGCTGCAGTCCCGCGGCGCTGTCCTCGAGCTTCCCCGCGGTTCCGTCCCGCTGGGGCTGAGTGTGCTCCCACGGTAGAATTGGCCTGTGTCCGTATACCTAGACCACGCTGCCACCACGCCGCTCGCCGCGGAAGCGCTGACCGCGCTGACGCGTGAGCTGGCCCGGACCGGCAACCCGTCCTCGCTGCACGGGGCCGGCCGCCGTGCCCGCCGGGCCGTCGAGGATGCCCGCGAGGCCCTGGCCGCCGCAGCCGGAGCGCACCCTTCGGAGGTCATCTTCACCTCCGGCGGGACGGAAGCGGACAACCTGGCCGTCAAGGGACTCTACTGGGCCCGCAACGCCGAAGACCCCAAGCGGACCCGCATCCTCTGCTCCGCCGTCGAACACCACGCGGTCCTGGACACCGTCGAATGGCTCGAACGGCACGAAGGAGCCGACGTCCGCTGGCTGCCGGTCGACGAACACGGCGTCCTCGACCTGGCCGCGCTGAAGGCGGAACTCGCCGACGATCCCGGCGCGATCGCGCTGGTCACCGTCATGTGGGCCAACAACGAGGTGGGGAGCCTGCAGCCCGTCGGGGAAATCGTGCGGCTGGCGCACGCCGCGGGGGTGCCCGTGCATTCCGACGCCGTTCAGGCGTTCGGCTCCGTCCCGGTGGATTTCCGCGAAACCGGCCTGGACGCCATGTCCATTTCCGGCCACAAGATCGGCGGCCCGGTCGGCGTCGGCGCCCTGCTGCTGGGCCGCGCCGTCAAACTGACCCCGGTCCAGCACGGCGGGGGACAGGAGCGCGACGTGCGCTCCGGCACCCTGGACACCGCATCCATCGCCGCCTTCGCCGCCGCGGCGGAGGCGGCCACCCGAAACCTGGCCGCCGAGTCCGAGCGGATCTCGGCGCTCCGCGACCGGCTGATCGACGGAGTCCGCGCGGCCGTGCCGGAGGCTGTGCTGCGCGGAGCCCCGGGGGCGGACCGGCTGCCGGGCAATGCGCACTTCACCTTCCCCGGCTGCGAGGGCGATTCGCTGCTGTTCCTGCTGGACCTTGCCGGGGTGGAATCCTCCACCGGCTCCGCTTGCACCGCCGGCGTACCCCGGCCCTCCCATGTGCTGCTCGCCATGGGCCTGGATGAGGACACGGCCCGGGGCGCCCAGCGCTTCACCCTCGGCCATTCATCCACCGACGCCGACGTCGACGCGCTGCTCGCGGCGCTGCCCTCGGCGTATGAGCGTGCCCGCCAGGCCGGGATGGCCGGCCACGAGTCCAGCATCCAGACCGCGGGTACGCTCGCCCGCCAGACCGCAGCAGGCTAGTCCGCGGGCAGCAGTTGCTCCAGCGGGACATCCGGATCCGCCAGCGAGTCCGGGTTGACCGCGGACCGTGCGGTGATGAGTGCCTTGATGGCTTTTTGCGGTTTGTCGGACCTCGGCCAGTTGACGTTCATGCCGGCGACCACGCGGCCCTCACGCTGCCAGAAGGCGAGAAAGCTCCTCTCCTCCACGGAGCCGCGGAGCACGGGCGGCCCCTCGACCAGGCTGCCGAAGCCCGAGTACTCCATGCTGACGTCGTATTGGTCCGTGTAGAAGTAGGGAACCGCATCCAGCACCGCGTCCCGGCCCAACATCGCCCGGCCAGCGACCTTGCCGCCGTTGAGCGCATTGGACCAGTGCTCGCTGCGGTGGTGGCTGCCGGTGAACGGGTGCAGCGCGTTGGCCACGTCACCGGCGGCAAAGACGCCGGGCGCCGAGGTCCGCAGCGAGGYGTCCGTGAGGATCCCGTTGTTCAGCTCGATACCCGAGGCCGCGGCAAGCGAGGTTTCCGGCACTACGCCTACCGCGACCACCACAAGGTCGGCGGCCAGGACCTCGCCCGCATCGGTGCGGACCCCGGTGACCCGGCCAGCCTCGCCCATGATCTCGTGAGCCGACGCCGGGAGCCGGAACCGGACACCGTGGGACTCATGCAGCGACCGGAAGAACCTTCCCAGTTCGGGACCGATCGCGGCCTCCAGCGGAACCTGCTCCAGGCCCAGCAGCGTGACAGTGTTGCCGTACGAGCTCGCCGCGGCCGCGAGCTCCATCCCGATCCAGCCCGAGCCGACCATCACCACATTCCGGCCTCCGCCGGCGAGGGCATCCCGGAGCCGGCGGCTGTCCTCCAGCGTCCGGAACGTCATCACCCCGTCCAGGCCGCTGCCGGGAAGCGGAATCGAGCGCGGACGTGCGCCGGTGGCCAGCAGGAGCGCGGAATAGCCGAGCCGGCCGCCGTCGCCGAGCGCCACCGTGCGGGCCGCGGTGTCCAAGCCGGTGGCCGGGACGCCCAGCCGGAGGTCGACGTCGTTCTCCCCGTACCAGGCTGGCGGAACCACCGGGAGGGCTTCCTCGCCGTCCTTGCCCAGGAGATACTCCTTAGACAGCGGCGGCCGCAGGTAGGGGGCGTGCGGCTCCTCGGCGAGAAGGGTGACGGGGCCCTCGAAGCCCTCCGCCCGCAGCGTCTTGGCGGCGGTGGCCCCGGCCAGGCCGCCACCCACAATCACGATGTTTTCAACAGCCATGTTCGCGCGTCCCGCCTGTGCGTTTGCCGGTGCTTTTTCTAAAACCGTTAATGCCGACGTTAGAAGCGGGGGGTGCCGCCGTCAAGCCCTTTTTGGGGCAGGATTCGGCGTGGCGATAGAATTGCGGGGCAGGCGTTGTGTTATTCAACTGCCCGCGACCCTCCTGATTCCTAGAGAAAGCCAGCATGCGAGTTCTTGCAGCCATGAGCGGCGGCGTCGATTCAGCCGTTGCCGCAGCCCGCGCCGTCGAGGCCGGACACGACGTCGTCGGGGTCCACCTCGCCCTCTCGCGCATGCCCGGAACGCTGCGCACCGGCAGCCGCGGCTGCTGCACCATCGAGGATTCGCGTGACGCCTGGCGGGCGTGCGACGTGCTCGGCATCCCGTACTACGTGTGGGACTTCTCCGAGCGCTTCAAGGAAGACGTCGTCCAGGACTTCATCGACGAATATGCCGCCGGCCGCACGCCAAACCCGTGCATGCGCTGCAACGAGCGGATCAAGTTCGCCGCGCTGCTGGAGAAGGCGATCGCGCTGGGGTTCGACGTCGTCTGCACCGGCCACTACGCCAAGGTGATCACCGACGCCGAGGGCAACCCCGAGCTGCACCGCGCCGCGGACTGGGCCAAGGACCAGAGCTACGTGCTCGGCGTCCTCACGCACGAACAGCTCCGGCACTCGATGTTTCCGCTCGCGGATACCCCTTCCAAGGCCGAAGTCCGGGCCGAGGCCGAACGCCGCGGACTTTCGGTGGCGAACAAGCCGGACAGCCACGACATCTGCTTCATCCCCGACGGCGACACTGCCGGCTGGCTGGCGGAGAAGATCGAGATGACCACCGGCGACATCGTGGACGAGTCCGGTGCCAAGGTCGGCGAGCACCCGGGAGCCAACGCCTTCACCGTCGGCCAGCGCCGCGGACTCAAGCTGGGCACCCCGGCAGCCGACGGCAAGCCGCGCTTTGTGCTGGAAATCCGACCCAAGGAAAACAAGGTGGTGGTCGGGCCCGAGGCGCTGCTGGCCATCGACGAAATCCGGGGCATCAAGGTCTCCTGGGCGGGACTGCCGATCGCCGAGATCGCCACCGGCGGGGAGTTCGACTGCTACGCCCAGGTCCGCGCCCATGGCGACCCCGTCCCGGCAACCGCCCGGATGGACCACGCCGGCGGGTCCGGTGACCTCGTGGTGACGCTGGCGGAGCCGTTGCGCGGGGTCGCGCCCGGTCAGACCGTGGTGCTCTACCAGGGCAGCCGGGTCCTCGGCCAGGCCACCATCGACGCCGCGCGCTCCCTGCAGCGCGCCGCCCTCTAGACCGTTCCACCGAAGCGCCGAGTTCAGGAGCGCCGCTCGCCATAGGCGGGCGGCGCTCCTGGCGTTAACGGGTGCCCCGCGGTGGACATGTCCATTCTTCGTAGCCAAGAGTGCGCATGTGGGGATTCTGTCCGGTGCGCAGCCCCGGCGGTGGACATGTCCGAAGGCCTTCGGCGCAGGCTCAGGGGTGCCGGAAATCCGGGCGAAATCCCGAAGAATGCGATAAGTTCCCCGTGTTCGTGTAAATT
This sequence comes from Arthrobacter sp. 01T414, assembly GCF_056398965.1. Lineage (NCBI taxonomy): Bacteria > Bacillati > Actinomycetota > Actinomycetes > Micrococcales > Micrococcaceae > Arthrobacter > Arthrobacter sp. 01T414. The sequence continues at coordinate 945,908 of NZ_JBFTQK010000001.1, forward strand.
TTGTGTCTCAACTCACAAGATGCAGCGATTCGTCCGTGGTCTTCTGGTTGAATCTAGGAATCAGGACAGTGTGCTGCCCCTCGAGTCAAGCTACTTCGGGCTGCGCACTAGTACTCATCGAACAGAAAGTTCACAGATGGCAATGAACAAAAAGGCCCTGCAGAGCGCCATCGCGCTTGCCGGGGTTTCCGCCTTTGCATTGACGGCCTGCACCGGCCCTTCCGGCGGCGGAACGTCCTCCGGCAGCGCCGCAGGCGGAGGCACCATTACTTACGGCACCACGGACAAGGTGGTCACCCTTGACCCCGCCGGCTCCTACGATGCCGGCTCCTTCATGGTGATGAACCAGATCTACCCGTTCCTGATGAACTCCAAGCCCGGAACGGCTGACTCCACCCCGGACATCGCCGAGTCCGCGTCCTTCACGAGCCCGACGGAATACACCGTCAAGCTCAAGTCGGGCCTCAAGTTCGCCAACGGCCACGCCCTGACGTCCTCGGACGTGAAGTTCTCGATCGACCGCGTCATCAAGATCAACGACGACAACGGTCCGGCCTCCCTGCTGGGCAACCTCGCTTCGGTGGAAGTCAAAGACGACTCCACCGTGGTTTTCAAGCTCAAGGAAGGCAATGACCAGGTCTTCCCGGGCGTGCTTGCCGCGAACGCCGGTCCGATCGTCGACGAAGAGGTCTTCTCCCCGGACAAGCTGATGAGCGACGAGGACATCGTCAAGGGCAAGCCCTTCGCTGGCCAGTACACGATCGAGAGCTACAAGAAGAACGAGCTCGTGAGCCTCAAGGCCAACCCGGACTACAAGGGTCTGCTCGGCAAACCGGCAAACGACAGCGCCACGATCAAGTACTACGCGGACTCCAACAACCTCAAGCTCGATGTCCAGCAGGGCAACATCGACGTCGCCGGGCGCAGCCTGACCGCGACCGACGCCGCCGACCTCGAGAAGGACTCCAAGGTCAAGGTCCACAAGGGCCCCGGCGGCGAGCTGCGCTACATCGTCTTCAACTTCGACACCATGCCGTTCGGCGCCAAGGCTGCCGACGCTGACCCGAAGAAGGCACTCGCCGTCCGCCAGGCGATGGCAGACATCGTTGACCGCGACGCGATCGCCAGCCAGGTCTACAAGGGCACCTACCTGCCCGCGTACTCCGTCGTCCCGGACGGCTTCGTCGGCGCCATCAAGCCGCTCAAGGACATGTACGGCGACGGCAACGGCAAGCCGAGCCTCGACAAGGCCAAGAAGGCATTCAGCGACGCCGGCGTCACCGCCCCGGTCACCCTGAAGCTGCAGTACAACCCGGACCACTACGGCAAGTCCTCCGGCGACGAGTACGCCATGATCAAGGAGCAGCTGGAGAAGTCGGGCCTGTTCAAGGTTGACCTGCAGTCCACCGAGTGGGTCACCTACTCCAAGGACCGCACCAAGGATGTCTACCCGGTTTACCAGCTCGGCTGGTTCCCGGACTACTCCGACGCCGACAACTACCTGACCCCGTTCTTCATCCCGGGCAACTTCCTCAAGAACCACTACGAGAACCCGACTGTCACGGCGCTGATCAAGAAGCAGCTCACCACCGTTGACAAGACCGAGCGCGAAAAGGTGCTCGGCGACGCCCAGACGGCCGTCGCCAAGGACCTTTCCACGCTGCCGCTGTTGCAGGGCGCCCAGCTCATGGTCGCCGGCAAGGACGTCCAGGGTGTCGAAAAGACCCTCGACGCGTCCTTCAAGACCCGTCTTGGTGTGATTTCCAAGTAGGTCCATTCCCCATCCGGTCCTGACCAGCCAAGGAGGCGGGGCGCCCGCGCGGCGTCCCGCCTTTCTTGCTGATGGCGGGACAACCGATTCCCGAAGCCCACGAAGCCGACGGAAGCACAAATTTAGGTACCAATGACAACACTTATTGAGGCGCCGCCCAGCGACGCCGACGGCCTATTGCCGACAAAGAAAAAGGCGTCCGGTGGGGGACTGGGCCAGTACATCCTGATCAGGTTCCTGCTGATCTTCCCGACCATCTTCATCCTGGTCACGCTCGTGTTCTTCCTGATGCGGATCACCGGTGACCCGATCACTGCCGCCCTCGGCGGACGGCTCCCGCCGGAGCAGCTGGCGGAGCGCATCCACGCGGCCGGCTACGACCGGCCCATCTTCGTGCAGTATTTCGAGTACCTCGGACAGCTGATCACCGGCAACTTCGGCACCACACTCTCGGACAACCGCCAGGTCTCCGAGATGCTGACCACCTACGGTTCGGCGACGCTCGAGCTGTCCATCAACGCGCTGATCGTGGCCCTGCTCGTGGGCATCCCGCTCGGCATGATCGCCGCGCACCGCCGCGATAAGGCAGCCGACGCCGTGCTGCGGATCTTCGCGATCCTCTGCTACGCCACACCCGTCTTTTTCGCCGGCATGCTGCTCAAGCTGACCTTCTCGGTCTGGCTGGGCTGGCTCCCGGTCGCCGGGCGGGCCAAGACCTCCACGGAACTGGCCCTCACCGCGCTGGAGGCTCCCACCGGCATCTACTGGCTGGACGCGCTCCGCAGCGGCAACATGGCCGCACTCGGCGACGTCACCGCCCACGCCGTGCTGCCCGCCGTCGCCCTTGGTCTGCTGACCGCCGGCATCTTCCTGCGGCTGGTGCGCACCAACGTGATCGGCACCCTCGGAAAGGACTATGTGGAGGCCGGACGCTCACGCGGCGTCAGCGAATTCCGCCTGGTCACCAAGCACGCCTACAAGCCGGCCCTGATCCCCATCATCACCGTGATGGGCCTGCAGATCGCCGTCATGCTCGGCGGCGCCGTGCTGACCGAGACCACCTTTGAGTGGAAAGGCCTCGGCTTCCAGCTCGCGACCTACCTGACTGCCCGCGACTTCGTGGCCGTGCAGGGCATCGTGGTGCTGCTTGCCGTGATCGTGGCCGTGACCAACTTCATCGTGGACATTGTCGCCGCGCTGATCGACCCCCGCGTGAGGTACTGACATGAGCATCGAACCAACCATTGCGGCAGAAGCCCGCAGGGACCCCTGGTACCGGCGCCTGCCGGTCGTCTCGCACTTCAACAAGAGCGTCGGCCTGCAGCGCGGCATGCTCGTCACCGGGCTCATCCTCACCGGGCTGTTCCTGCTCACCGCGATTTTCGCCCCGCTGATCGCGCCGTTCGGCTTCTCCCAGATTTCCGACGCCGACGGCAGCTTCCCGGCCCAGCAGGCCCCCGGCGGCAAGCACCTCCTCGGCACAACCGTGGGCGGCTACGACGTGTTCTCCCGCGTCGTCTGGGGCGCTCAGACCGCCGTCATGGTCATCATCGTGGCGGTCATCATGTCGATCTTCATCGGCGTCATCCTCGGCCTGGTCAGCGGCTACATCGGCGGCTGGCTGGACCGGATCCTCGTGGTCATCGCCGACGCCGTGTACGCCTTCCCGTCCCTGCTGGTCGCCATCGTCATGGCGATCGTGATCAGCGGCGGACGCTCCAGCCTGTGGGGCGGAATCCTGGCCGCGGCGATCTCCATCACCGTGGTCTTCATCCCGCAGTACTTCCGCGTCATCCGCGCCGAAACCATCCGGCTCAAGGCCGAACCGTTCGTCGAGTCGGCCAAGGTGGTGGGGGCGTCCAACATCAGGATCATGACCCGGCACATCTACAAAAACGCCACCCGCACTTTGCCGCTGATCTTCACGCTGAACGCCTCCGAAGCCATCCTCACCCTCGCGGGCCTGGGCTTCCTGGGCTTCGGCATCGAACCGACCTCGGCCGCCGAGTGGGGCTTCGACCTCAACAAGGCGCTGGCGGACACCACCTCCGGCATCTGGTGGACCGGTGTCTTCCCGGGCCTGGCCATCGTCCTCACCGTGGTGGGGCTGACCCTCGTCGGCGAAAGCATCAACGACCTCAACGACCCGCGCCTGCGCGGCCGTAAGAAGGCCGCCTCCGGCAAAGCCGGACCCACCCCCGCCGGACCCGCCCCCGCCGGCAGCCAGGCGGCGGCATCAGCAGAAGTGAGCAGTTCATGACCACCAATATCGGATCCGTATCGGACCAGCCCGCCCGCGGCGCCGGGCCTGTGCTGGACATCGACCACCTCAGGGTCACCTTCGCCACCGACGCCGGGGACGTCTACGCGGTGAAGGATGTCAGCCTCGAGGTCAACCCGGGCGAGGTCGTCGCCATCGTTGGCGAGTCGGGCTCCGGCAAGACCGTGACCGCCAAGACCATCCTGGGGCTGCTGCCGGAGACGGCAATCAGCTCCGGCGCCGTGCTGATCAACGGCAACAACGTGATCAGCGTCAGCGCCTCGAAACTGCGCGAAATCCGCGGCCGCGACGTGGCGATGGTGTTCCAGGAACCGTCGACGGCGCTCAACCCCGTCTTCACCGTGGGCTGGCAGATCGCCGAGGGCATCCGCGCCCATGCCGGACACGGGGGAGCCGGCAAGGTCAGCGCCAAAGAAGCCAAGGCGCGCGCCATCGACGCCCTGCGGAAGGTAGGCATCCCGGATCCGGAGACCCGGGTCAACTACTACCCGCACCAGTTCTCCGGCGGCCAGAAGCAGCGCGTCGTAATCGCCGCCGCGCTGGCGCTCAACCCGGGCCTCATTGTTGCCGATGAGCCGACCACCGCCCTGGACGTCACCGTGCAGGCGGAAATCCTGGAACTGCTGCGTGACCTGCGGGACCAGTACGGCACCTCGATCGTGCTGATCACGCACAACATGGGCGTTGTGGCCGACCTCGCCGACCGCGTCGTCGTGATGTACCAAGGCGACGTCGTCGAGGAGGCCAGCTCCCGGGTGCTGTTTGCCGAACCGAAGCAGGACTACACGAAGAAGCTCCTGGCCGCCGTCCCGCACCTGGGCCGGAACTCCGCCTCGGCGGGGATGACCGAACGGGCCCACCAGGGCGGCAAGGTGCTGGTCGAGGCCAAGAACCTCACCATCGAGTACCCCGGCCGGCTGGGCAGCCCCGCGTTCAAGGCCGTGGATGGTGTGAACTTCACCCTGTCCGAGGGTGAGGTCTTCGGCCTCGTCGGCGAATCGGGTTCCGGCAAGACGACGATCGGCCGTGCCATCGCGGGCCTGAACAAGACCACGGGCGGCAGCCTGAAGGTGCTGGACTACGAGATGCTCAATCTCAAGGAGCGCACCTTCAAGCCGCTGCGCAAGCAGATCGGCTTTGTCTTCCAGGACCCGGCGGCGTCGTTCAACCCGCAGCTCACCATCGGCGAGTGCATCGCCGAGCCGCTGGTCATCCACACGAAGCCGACGCCGGCGCAGGCACGCCAGCGGACCCGGGAACTGCTCGAATCGGTGCAGCTGCCGGCGGCCTACGCCGACCGGTACCCGCACGAGCTCTCCGGTGGCCAGCGCCAACGCGCCTCGCTGGCGCGGGCACTGATCCTGAACCCGAAGCTGCTGATCGCCGACGAGCCAACGTCGGCGCTGGACGTATCGGTGCAGGCCAAGGTGCTGGAGCTGTTCAAGGAGATCCAGGCAGAGTTCGGGTTCGCCTGCCTCTTCATCAGCCACGACCTCGCCGTGGTGGACATCCTCTCGCACTGGGTCGGGGTGCTGTACAAGGGCAAGATGGTGGAGCAGGGCCTCGGAAACCAGGTGATGGGGAACCCGCAGCACGACTACACCAAGAGGCTTATCGCCTCGCTGCCGGTCCCGGATCCGGACGAACAGGCACGGCGCCGCGAGGAATTCCGCGCGGTACTCGGAGCCTGAGAGCCGGCCTCGCCGGCCCTGCCGGGGAAGCACCGGCCGCACCACGGGACATGCCCGCCGTTCACTGCGAACGGCGGGCATGTCCCGCTTAACACCCGGCGGGACACCCGTGCCAGCCCCTACACTGGACGAATGACCGAGCAGAACCTGAACCTTCCCGACGCAGATTCCTATGACCCCACGGCCAGTTCGCTGGCCGGGCACGTGGATCCCGCGGTGATGGCGGAACTGCTCTCCATCCGCTCCAGCATCGACAACATCGATGCCACCCTGGTCTTCCTCCTGGCCGAGCGCTTCAAGGCAACGCAGAAGGTCGGCTTCCTCAAGGCCGCGCACAAGCTTCCCGCGGGGGACCCGGGCCGGGAGACGGCCCAGATCGCCCGCCTGCGCCGGCTCGCCGCCGAAGCGCACCTGGACCCGGCATTTGCCGAGAAGTTCCTGAACTTCATCATCGGCGAAGTGATCCGCCACCACGAGGCCATCGCCGAGGATCACGAGGCCGCCGCGCACGAGGCCGCACACCGTGCCTCGGCTGCCGCGGACCCCGCCGTTACTGCCGAGGCGTAGCCGTGGCCGTGCCTGATGTCCCCGGCCAGGTCACGGCCACCGCGCTTGGGCCGTGGCCGGGGGAGGACCCGGTTGAAGCCGCCCGCATCATCCGCGGCGAGCTCGGCAGCCCGCACCTTCCCTTCCTCGCCGAACTCCCGGACCGGGGCGTCGGCTCCGATGCCCTGGGCCGGACCGCGTCGCTGCTGGAGGGCCTCGCCGTCGACGTCCAGCCCCACGGCTGGCGGCTGGTCGACCGGCCGGGGAAGGACCTCCTGCGGGCCCGTTCGGCGCTGTCCACCGATATCAACGTCCTGGCCGACGTCGTCGGGGCCGAGGACACGCCGTCCTCGGAACTCAAAATCCAATTGCGCGGCCCATTCAGCCTCGCCGCAGGACTGCACCTGCACAACGGGGAGCGGGCCCTCATCGACTACGGCGCGCGGCGGGACCTTGCGGCCTCACTGGCCGCCGGGGTGGGCGCCTACCTGCGCCGGGTGGCTGCGGCGGCGCCGGGCGCCGGACTGGTGGTGCAGCTGGACGAGCCGGACATCGCCGCGGTCATGGCCGGCACCATTCCCACCGCCAGTGGCTACCGCACCCTCCGCGCCGTCGCGGGGTCCGAAATCACCGAGGCCTGGCGTATTGTCATCGACGCCTTGAGGGATGCCGGGGCGGCCGAAGTCGTGGTCTGCGTGCCCGAAGTCGAGGCTCCCTTCGACCGGATCCTCGCCGCCGGCGCGGACGGGATCGCGGTGCCGCTGCGGGCCCTGACCTCCCGCCAATGGGAACAAATCGCCGGTGCGCTGGAGTCCGGGAAACGCTTCTGGGCGGGGGCGTTGCCGGTCGATGATCCGGCCGCGGTGCTGCCGCGCGTCCCTGAGGCGGTGGAAATGCTCTGGCGCCCGTGGCGCCAGCTCGGCCTCCCGCCAGCCGCGCTGGGCGCCGTCCGGGTCACGCCGTCGGCCGGCCTCGCCGGTCACACGCCGTCTTCCGCGACGGCGGTGCTGACCCGGCTGACCCAGCTGGCCGACGGGCTGAACCAGATCGCGCTCGGGTAGGACCTAGGCACGGCGTTCCCAACGGTCCGGCCGGGCATGATCGGGAAGGTAGCCCGGCGCCATGGTGCCCGCGGGGTAGGGCTCAAGCCGGTAGTCGAAGTGGCCGGCATACACGAGGACCAGGCCGATCTGCGGCTGGATCACCTTGACCTGGATCCGGTGCCGGCTCTCCTCCGGCGACCACCACTGCTCGGCGTAGGCTTTGGCGTCCAGGGCGTCCGGCAGCGGAATCCGCAGCGGCCCCAGGAGCAACCGTGAGGCCTCGGACACGCCGCGCAGCCTGCCCTCGGGAGTGACGCTGAGGTTGAGGTCGGTGACCAGCCGGCGGTAGCGGCCGACGTAATCGACCAGCCGCGGCGCGCCTCCGGAGGAGTCCACGCTGGTGGTGTCGGAGAAAATCCTGGTGGTCTGCGGGAAGTGGATTTCCCGCCGGGCCGTGAGGCTGGAGCGGCCGAACGGATCCAAATGGGCGTGGTTCTCGATCCGGAACCTGATCCCCTCGCCGTACTCCGGGAAGAACGCCTGTTCACCGGTCGCCAGCCGCAGCATCGGCCGCAGCCAGCGCTGCCGGCAGCCGACGAAATCGAAAACGCCCTCGCCCACGCCGTAGTGCCCGGAGCCGGGGGCGAGCGAAAAGTACTCCTGCAGTTCCGGCTGCAACCGGGAGAAATCCGGGCCGAGGCCTTGCCTGTAAATGGGTTCGTAGCCGGTCACGGCATCCTCCTTGGGGTCACAGCCGTCCCGCGGCCTTCAAACGAATGTACGCGTCCGCCAGCGCCGGCGGCAGTTCCAGCGGTTCGGCGTCGACCACTTCGACGCCGGCGTGGCGCAGTTGGGCGCTGACCGCCTCGCGTTCCAGCAGGGCCCGCTCGGCCGCCGCGGCACGGAAGACACCGCTGGCACTTGTTCGCTCCCGGAGCATTTCGCCGAGCATGGGATCGCGGACCGCAGCCACCACCACCACGTGCTGCCGGGCGAGCTGGGCGGCCATCGGCAGCAGCCCCTCTTCGGGAGCGCCGCCGTCCAGCGCGGTAAGCAGCACCACCAGGGAGCGGTGCGCGGAAACGGAACGGACCTGGGCAGGAATCTGTGACCAGTCGAGTTCGATGAGTTCGGCGTCCAGCGGAACCATGGCCTGGACCAGCCGCCCCAACAAGTTGCCCTTGGCCGCCGATCCTGCCCGCGCCCGGAGACGGCGGTCGAAGGCGAGGAAGTCGACGCGGTCGCCGCCCCGCTCGGCGAGGACAGCCAGCAGCAGTGCCGCCTCGATGCCGGTGTCCAACCGCGGCTCGTCGGCGATCCGGGCCGCCGCCGTGCGCGAGGTGTCCAGCACGATGACGACGCGGCGGTCGCGCTCCGGCCGCCAGGTGCGGACCACGACGGCGGACCGGCGGGCCGTGGCACGCCAGTCGATGGATCGCACGTCGTCGCCGCGGACGTAATCGCGCAGCGAGTCGAATTCGGTGCCGGCACCACGGATCTGGACCCCGGCCCTGCCGTCGAGCTCCCGCAGTTGGCGCAGCTTGGACGGCAGGTGCCGGCGCGCATGGAACGGCGGGAGCACCCGGAGGGCGCCGGGACAGGGCAGCGTGCGCTGCCTCGCGGCAAGGCCCAGTGGGCCGAAGGCGCGGATCGTGACATGTGCGGCGCCCAGTTCACCGCGACGCGTGGGCCGCAGCGTGACGGTCATCCGGCGGCGCTCTCCGGCCGGCACGAGTAGGCGCTGGCTCGGGTTCTGCGCACCGGCAGAGGGCTGCCAGGCGTCCCGAACCAGGCCCCGCAGGGTGCGGCGGCCGGTGTTGGCCACCGTCAGCACGGATTCGGCCGACCCCGTGAGCGGAACGCTGCCGGGGTCGTTGCGCTGCACCGAGACCTGCCGCAGCGGTGCCGCGAGGCCCAGGTCAAGCAGCGCCGCGGCGGCGAGCAGCAGGACCACCGCCGTGGCGGACGCCCAGCCGGGCAGGAGCACTGCGGGGATCAGGCCAAGAACCGCCAGCAGCACGAAGCGTCCGGAAATCGCCATGGTTCAGCGCGGGACGGGCACGGACGCGAGGATGCTGCCCAGCACGCCGTCGACCTGCACGCCGTCCATCTCCGCCTCGGGGCGCAGGGCCACCCGGTGCCGCAGGCAGGGCAGCGCGAGGGCCTTGACATCGTCCGGGGTGACGAAGCGGCGGCCGGAGAGCCACGCCCAGGCACGGGAACCGTTCAGCAGGGCCGCGGCGCCGCGCGGCGAGACGCCCAGCTGGAACGACGGCGCCGAACGGGTGGCGCGGACGACGTCGACTATGTAGGCCAGGACTTCGGGACCGATCTCGACGGCGGCCACGGCCTGGCGTGCCTGCTCCAGCTCGGCGGGACCCGCGACGGGTCGGACACCGGCGGCGGCCAGGTTACGGGGATCGAAGCCGGCCGCGTGCCGCCGGATCACCTCGATTTCGTCCTCCCGGCCGGGCAGCGGCATGGTCAGCTTGAGCAGGAACCGGTCCAGTTGCGCCTCCGGCAGCGGATACGTCCCCTCGTACTCCACCGGGTTCTGCGTGGCGGCCACAATGAAGGGCGCGGGAAGCTGGCGCGAGACTCCGTCGACCGAGACCTGCCGCTCCTCCATGGCTTCCAGGAGCGAGGCCTGCGTCTTGGGCGGGGTCCGGTTGATCTCGTCCGCGAGCAGGATATTGGTGAAGACGGGCCCCTCGCGGAAGCTGAACTCCGAGGTGTGGGAATCGTAAATGAGCGAGCCAGTGACATCGCCGGGCATCAGGTCCGGCGTGAACTGGATCCGCTTGGTGTCGAGGCTGAGGGCGGCGGAGAGGCTGCGCACCAGCAGGGTCTTGGCCACGCCGGGGACCCCTTCGATCAACACGTGTCCCCGGGACAGCAAGGCGATCAGCATCCCGGTGACGGTGGCGTCCTGCCCGACGACCGCCTTGGCGACCTCCTGGCGGACGTCCAGCAGCGCCTGGCGGACCGGATCCCGGTCCGGGGCGGCCCAGTAGCCGTCGGTACCCGCCGGCCGCTGCTGCGCCTGCGGCGGTTCCTGATGCTGATGCGCTGCCTGCTGTGCTGCCTGATGCGCTGCCTGCTGTGGGGCGGGCCGGGGCGCCGGCCAGGGGGCAGCCGTGCTCGTTGCTGCTGAGCCGGCGGAGTCGCTGGGCTGATCGTTCATCGGGCGTGTACCTCTTTCTCTAGTCTTTCCAGCTCTTGGGCCCAGCGCACGAGCTCGGCTTCGCCGCGGGGTACGGCGTCGAGGACGCCGGAGACACTCTCCGCTGTCCGGTCCAGGTGCCGGGCGGCGGCATCGATGATGGCCGCTGCCCCTGCTTCCGGTCCCAGTCGGAGGGTCCTGGCCAGCCGCACCAGTGCGCCGGAGCGGAGGACCTCGGCGGCGCGCTCCACGGCTCGGGCGTCGTGATACAGGCGGGCCCGCCCTTCCGCGGTCTCCACCGCCTTCACCACCACGGGGAGGGGTTCGAAGACCAGCGGGCCGAGCCTGCGTCCGCGCCAGAAGATTGCGAGCAGGGCGACGAAAGCCAGCCAGGGCCCAAGGACGTGGGTCCATGGCGCGGCCAGCTCATCGAGGGTCACCGGTTTCTTCGCAGCCGGCACATCGGCGATCCCGGGCAGGTACCAGACCAGCCGCTGCTCGGCACCAAGGGTGCGCAGCACCAGTGCGGCGTTCCCTTGCTCGGCCAGGGCCCCGTTGCTGAGGATTTCGGTGCTGCCAAGGACCACGGTCCGGCCGTCGTCGCTGACGGCGTAGAGGCCGCCCCCGCCGTCACCCGGGGCGTAGCAGACGACTTCTCCGCTGTAGAGGTAGCCATGCGCGGCCGAGACCGTGCCGGCCGCGGTGGGGTCGGGACTGGCGCAAGCCGGTGCGAGCTCCGCGGTACCGTCCCGCACCACTCCGGCTTGCTCGACTCCGCCGCCCACGGCCTGCAGCGTGTTCAGCCGGGGCGTGACCACCACCATCCGGTCCGCGGCGCCGTCCAGGAACCGCAGCTGGTCGTGGCCCAAGTACCCGTTGGGGTCGTAGAGCAGCACCGTGCTGCGCTCGCCGGCCCGGCGGGCGTCCTCAAGCGCCTTGATGGTCGGATCGAAGGAATCGAGCTGCTGTACGGCGACGCCATGCCGGCCCAGGATTTCCGCCGCGGCGCGTGCTCCCTCCGGGGCAGGATTGCGGATGGACAGCGGGCTCCGGTCGCCGCGGGGCTGCAGCTGGAGCGCCGTGGTGAGGACGAGGGCGGCGACAAAGACGAAGCCCAGGATGGCCCAGGTGCGGTGCCGGCGGATCCAGCTGGGCACCGCCGTTGCGGTGTTCACAGCGGCCTGACGAAGGCGTTCGGGTTCGTGCCCCGGTAATCGGGAGTGGTGCCGGCCAGCGACGCGTCGAGCCGGACGATTTCGTCGTAGTCCTCGGCTCCTGCGTTCGCGCCGCCGTAACGGACGGCGTCAAAGGTGAGCGCCGCGTCTTCCAAGTCGCGGGCGTACGGTCCAAAGGCCCGGCCGAGCAGGCCGGCCACCTCGCCGGCGGTCCGGCCGGGTTGCGGGTCCAGCACGGAGCGCTCCTCCGCCGCGCGCACCAGGGCGCGGAACTGTTCGACAACGGCGGCGGACCAGTCGCCGCTGGCCGCCGCGGCGGCGGCCCGTTCGCGGTGCTCCTCGGGACTGAGTGCAGATTCGGCGTCGAACACGTCCTTCTCGGCGGGCCGCCGGGCGTTGAGCCGCGGACGCACCACCAGGATGGCCACGGCGATGATGACGGCGGCGATGATGAGCAGCAAAGGGACGGCGTAACCGCCGTCGGCGCCGGCGGTACCGTCCCCGGACAGCGAGCGCAGCCAACGCCCGAACTCGGCAAGCGCCTTGTCCAGCCAGCTGGGATCGGCGTCCCGGTAGGGTGCCTTGGCGAGCTCCTCCGCCGCCCAGCGCCGGGCTTCTTCCCGGTCAGGCAATACCGGAGGTTCCGGCTGCAACCGCGCGGACAGAACCGCCGCGGCACGCTCAGCGGCGAAGACGGAACCGACCGTCACCTTCGGACCGGGGGAGGGCCGTAGGGAGGCTGCTGCCAGGCGGAAGTGTCGCCGAGGAGGGCAGCGGGAGCCCGGCCCGGGACCCCGTCCGGATCACTTCCGGTCTCCAGTTGCCGCAACAAGGTCAGATCGAGGCCGTCTTTGCGCATCCGCAGGTCCAGGTAGAGCAGTGCAACCGTCGAGGTCTGGAAGGCATAGCCGACGGCGCCCACGAGCGCGATGACCACAGTGCCCGCGACCGTGACCAGGATCCTGACCGCCTGGGACCCACCCTCGCCTCCTTGGGCGAAAACTGTGGCCCCGAGAGCCTGGCCCACCAGGCTGACCGGAATGAGGAGGATCTGGGTCATCACCCCGACGAGGACGCCCACCACCAGGGTGACACCAAAGATGCGCCACCAGTTCCTGCCGGTGAGCTGCCATGAACGGCGCAGTCCGGCGAAAGTACCGATCTCCTCCACCACGATCGCGGCCGGCGCGACAATGAACCGGATGCCGACCCAGAGCAGCACTATGGCCAGGCCGAAGAACAGGAGTACCAGGACCAGCACGGCGGAGCGGCCCATGGTCGCCAGCAGGGCGAAAGCAGCCAGCACCGCTACGGCGACGACGGCGGCCGCGCCCAGGATCAGCAGGCCGGCGAGTCCCAGCAGGGCACCGGTCCGGGAGCGCGAGAGCACCCACATCCTGCGGAACCCGGTCCGCCGGTTCAGCAGCTCGCGGGCCACGGGAACCGCCATTGCACCCTGCATGACCGTCGAAATCAGAATCGCCACGAGCGATATGAGGGCACCTACGGTGGCCACGGTGCCGAAGGCAAGCGCCGCGGCCTGCGACGTGCGCAGTTCCGCCAGCCACGGCGCGGCCGAACCTCCGAAGAGGGCGCCGGTCTGGGCCAGGGCCGAGGTGACCGAGCCCAGTGCCTGGGCGATCACGCCCGCCCCGAGCATGGCGGCGGGGTTGCGCCTGACGGTCCGGAAGGCGCCGTCCAGGATCTCGCCGAACATGAGGGGACGCAACGGCACGATGCCCGGCTTAGGCGGGGCGACGTAGCGCGGCTGGCCGTAGGGGGAGGGGCTCTGGGGGCCGGAAAAACGGGCATCCTGGTGCTGCGCACCCCACTGCGGCTGCTGCCCCCAGGCGGGTTGTTGGGCCGGCGACTGCTGCCCCCACTGGGGCTGCTGCCCCCAGGTCGGCTGTTGGGCCGGCGGGTTGGTGCCCCACTGGGGTTGCTGCCCCCAAGCGGGTTGTTGGGCCCGCGGGTTGGTGCCCCACTGCGACGGGCCGGTCCATTGCGACGGGCCGCCAGGTTCCTGCTCAGACAAGCTTTTCCTCCCCAAGAAATTGCCCACCGGATGCACGCGAACGGGACCCGTAAGCCCTGCTGCCCGCGCCCCCGGCGTGTGTCCGGGCCAGGCTTGCCCCCAGCCTATAGTTTCGTCGGCTGGCCGCAAGCATTCGGGCCGATTCACGGCACGAAATTAGCGGCCGGGCCGCCCCGGGCGCCGCAGCAGCCACAGGCGCCCCCGCCATGCCGGTGACTGCCCGAATACGACAAAGCCATTTCAATAGGGGAATATATAAGCTATGAAGGCACGGATTTTGGTAGTGGACGATGACGAGGCGCTGGCCGAGATGATCGGTATTGTGCTGCGCAACGACGGCTTCGACCCCGTCTTCTGCGCGGACGGGGGCCAGGCCCTGGAGGTCTTCCGCGCCTCCAAGCCGGATCTCGTGCTGCTGGACCTGATGCTCCCCGGCATGGACGGCATTGAAGTGTGCCGCCAGATCCGCGGCGAGTCCGACGTCCCGATCGTCATGCTGACGGCAAAGTCCGACACCTCCGACGTGGTCCGCGGCCTCGAATCCGGCGCCGACGACTACGTCCCCAAACCCTTCAAGCCCGCCGAACTCGTGGCCCGGGTGCGCGCCCGGCTGCGTCCCGGCGACCAGAAAGCCCCGGAGACGCTGCGCATCGCGGACGTCACGATCGACGTCGCCGGCCACGTGGTCAGCCGCAACAGCGAACGGATCTCCTTGACCCCGCTGGAATTCGACCTGCTGGTCGCGCTGGCGCGCAAGCCGTGGCAGGTCTTTACCCGGGAACTGCTGCTGGAGCAGGTCTGGGGCTACCGCCACGCGGCGGACACCCGCCTGGTCAACGTCCACGTCCAGCGGCTGCGCTCGAAGATCGAACGTGATCCGGAAGCCCCTGAAGTTGTATTGACGGTCCGTGGTGTCGGCTACAAAGCAGGTTCCTGAGCCGGCGGACGGCCAGCCCGGGCCTGCCCCGGAGACAGCTGCCCCGGAGACCGATCCCCGCCTCGACCTCCCTGAGGCTGCCGCCGCGCCGGCCGAGGACGCAGCGGAGCCAGCCCCGGAGCCCGCCGCTCCTGGCGGCTCCGCGCCTGAAACCGGCAGCGCGCCGTCGTCGCTCCACGGACAGCCGGCGCTGTTCCGGGCCCGCATCTGGGCCCGACGCGCCCGGATCGTCACCGCCCGCGTCGCCCGGCTGGTCCGGACCGGCGTGTCCCGGCTCCTGCCCGCGTCCAGGTACCTGCTGCGCGCCCTGCACCGCCGCTGGCGGAGGTCCCTGCAGTTCCGCACCGTGCTGACCACGCTGATGCTGGCGATCGGTTCCTTCGCCGTCGTCGGCGCGTATCTCTCGAACCAGATCGCCAACAACCTCTTCCAGGAGCGGCTGACGCAGGCAGAGTCGGAGACCCGCTACAACGTTAAGCAGGTCCAGGACACGTTCGACGGCGCGCAGGTCACCGACCAGTCGAGCGTCATCACCCTCGTCTACGACACCCTGAACGCCGTCGAAGGCCGCGGTTCGGTAATCCAGCGGCGCTACGTCTTCGAAGCCATGCCGGAACAGACCAAGCCCCGCAACCGGTGGGTCGAGTCGCGGGCCTCAGACCAGCTCACGATCAGTGTCATTCCGCCCGACCTGCGCAAGGCGGTGCAGGACTCCGGCAAGGACCAGTTCTGGGCCTCCACGGAATTCCCGGTGGGAACCGAGGACCGTCCCGGCATCGCGGTCGGCAACAAGGTGACGTTCAACGGCACCGTGTATGAGCTGTACCTGATCTACGACCTCAATACGGCGCAGAAGACCCTCGACGAGATCCAGAACGTCCTGCTGGCCGGCGCCGCCGCCCTCGCGCTCATGATCGGCGCCGTGGCCTGGTACGTCACGCGCAACGTCGTCAGCCCCGTCAGCCACGCCGCCGTCGTCTCCGAAAAGCTGGCCGCCGGACAGCTGCAGGAGCGCATGGTGGTCAAGGGCGAAGACGAAGTGGCCCGGCTCGGCGCGTCCTTCAACCACATGGCCGCGAGCCTGCAGGAGCAGATCACGCAGCTGGCCACCCTGTCCCAGATGCAGCAGCGTTTCGTCTCGGATGTCTCGCACGAGCTCCGCACCCCCCTGACCACGGTCCGGATGGCCGCGGAGGTTCTCTACGACGCCCGGGACGATTTCGACCCGATCAACAAGCGGTCCGCGGAGTTGCTCTACAACCAGGTGGAGCGTTTCCAGTCCCTCCTGGCCGACCTCTTGGAAATCTCCCGGTTCGACGCCGGCGTCGCCATGCTCGACGCCGAACCGACCGACATCGTCCAGCTCATCTCGCATGTGATCGAGGGGGTGGCCCCCGTGGCCGCCGAGTACGGTTCCGAAGTGACGCTGAACGCCCCCGCGGGAAGCATTGTCGTCGACATGGACGACCGGCGGATCGACCGGATCCTGCGCAACCTGGTCCTGAACGCGCTTGAGCACGGCGAAGGCCGGCCGGTGAATATCTCGGTGGCGGCAAACGACACCGCCGTGGCCGTGGCCGTCCGGGACCACGGAATCGGCATGACGGCCGCCGAAGCGGCACGCGTGTTCGACCGCTTCTGGCGGGCCGATCCGGCCCGTGCCCGCACCACCGGCGGCAGCGGCCTGGGATTGTCCATCGCGACCGAGGACACCAAGCTGCACAACGGCTGGCTGCAGGCCTGGGGCGAAAAGGGGAGGGGCTCCAACTTCCGCCTGACGCTGCCGCTGCGCCAGGGCGAATCGATCACGAGGTCACCGCTCCAGCTGGAACCGGCCGACGTCGGTCCTGCCGGCGTTGTACGTGAGCGGACCATGCTGCTGCTGGAGCCGGCGGTCACGGAGCCCAGTCCGGCGCCGTCCGACTCCGAGGCAACGAAGGAGCAGCCATGAGCGGCGCCGGAAAACTGAAGGCCCTCACCGGGGCGCTGCTGGCGCTGCTCCTGGTCCTGCTGACCTCGTGCGCCCAGATCCCGCGCTCCGGCCCGGTGGGCAAAAGCACCGACGAGAGCGCGGGAAAGCCCAACAACGCGCCGGTCTTCTTCCCCGTGGCCCCACGGGCAGGGGCGGGCCCGGAGGCAGTGATCGAGGACTTCTACCTCGCGGGCAGCGGCTACGAGGACGACTACGCCGTGGCCCGGCAGTACCTCACCCAGGCCTCGTCGGTGAAGTGGAAGCCGGACCAGCGCGTGCTGGTCTTCCGTTCGGCCCGCGTGGTGCGCACCGCCGTCGAGAACGTCTACAACTACGAACTTGACCTGGCCTACTCGGTTGACGCCGACGGCATCGCCACGCCGCTGCCGGAAGGTTCCAAGGAGAGCATCCCCGCGACGCTGACCAAGGTCGACGGCGAATGGAGGATCTCGGAAATCCCGGATGGAACCGCCATCCCGGAGGAGACCTTCAAAGTCATCTACGGCGCTTACCCCATCTACTTCTACGACCCCACCTTCACCTACGCGGTGCCGGACATGCGCTGGTTCATCAAGAAGAAAACCGTCAAAGCCATGACCAGCGCCCTGCTCGGCGGCCCGGCCCCCTACCTCAAAGGCGCCGTCGTCAGCGCATTCCCCTCGGGCATGAAGCTGGCCCGCGAGTCGGTGCCCGTGGTCTCCGGCGCCGCGCAGGTGGACCTGACGGCCAAGGAACTCGTGGACGCGTCCAACGAAGACCGGCTGCGCATGCAGACCCAGCTGGCGCTGACCTTCCGCAGCCAGCCGGACGTGATCAACGTGGAGCTGCGCGCAAACCAGGACCTGGTCCGGGTCGAAGACGACGGGTCCGTGCTGCCGCCGGTGCGGGACAAGGACGTGCCCGCGCACCAGATCGCCGTCAGCAACAACGACCTGGTCCGCTACGAGAACAACAAGCTGAGCCCGCTGCCGGACATCCAGTCCGTCAGGGCGCTGGCGCCACGTGCGCCCGCCGAATCGCCGGTATCCCAGGCGGCGGCGTTCCTCAACGCCGGCGGCACCACGCTGTACTCGATCCTGCCGGGCCAGCCCGCCCGCGCCCTCACCACGCGGGCTGCCCTCGCGCGGCCGTCCTTCGACCGCTACGACTGGGTCTGGACCGCCGGGCCGGGCAGCAAGGGGGCCACCGAAGTCATCGCCCACCATCCCTCGGGGCCCGCGGCGGGAGCGAACGTGCCTGCGGCGACCATGACCCCGCCCTGGCTCGCGGGACGCACGGTCAAGGAATTCCGGGTCTCGCGCGAAGGCACCCGTGCGCTGGTCATCTCGGAGCTGAACGGTAAAACCAGCGTCCAGATCACCGGCATCATCCGCACCGGAGACGGCACGCCCCGGGACCTCACCGCGCCGATCACCCTGCTGCCGGCGCGCGCCCCGGACCGGGGCGTCTGGGTCAGCGACACGACCGTGGCCGTGATGAAGGGGTCGGTGAACGACAACGTCACACCCGAGCTGCTGTCCCTGACCTCCGGAGCGCCGCAGCAGCTGGCGCCCTGGCCGGGGCTCACCGCGCTGAGCGCAGGCAACGGACCGGCCGAGATCTATGGCCAGTCCACGGAGGGTATCTTCCAGCGCCTCGGCAACGGCTGGTCGCCGCAACTCAAGGGAGCCATCGACCCGTCGTTCCCGGGCTGAGCCCAGCCGAAAGGTTGTCCACATAGCGGCCGGGATGACTTCCACCCCGGGACGGCGTCGGCCAGCCTGGAAGGGTGAACAAACGCCCGCGCCCAGGCCCGCACCCAGGCCTGCATCCACCTGCGCATCTGCGCACCGACCGCGCCATAGACCCGGACCTTGCCCCGGTGCTTACCGGAGCAAGGCACCGTGGCCGGTACCGGCGCTGGACGGAGCGGACCGCGGAAGGTGCCGCCGCAGCTGCCGCGGAGCTGCTGGCGCTGGCAGTGCCGGTGGAATGCGTCTGCTGCGGCGCCGAGGACCGGACACTGTGCGCCGGCTGTGCCCAGCGGCTCCGCCGGCTAACGAGTCGGCCGTTCCGGGCCGAAGCGCGGGCTCCTGCCCTTGTGGACATGGACGGCTCCGTCCTGCTGCCGGTTGTGGCGGCCGGCGCCTACCGGGGCGAGCTGGCGCAGTCTGTGCTGTCCTTCAAACGGCACGGCCAGCGTCAGCTGGCGGAGGAACTGGCCACGGCACTCGTCCAAGCCATCAGCGCTGCGTCCGGGTCGGAGCCACTGCTCCTGGTGCCCGTCCCCACTAGCGGTGCGGCTTTCCGTCGCCGCGGGTTCAGCCCCGTTCACCTCCTGCTCACGCGGGCCCGGCGAAATCCTCGCCTGGCCGGAGCCGACGTCGCTGACGTCCTCCGCCAAACACGGCCCCGCCGCAACGGTCGATGGGGCCTGCCGGGGCTGGCTGGCGGCGCGTCCGGCGGCCAGAAAGGATTGGGCCGGGCGGCACGGGCCGGCCGGGTACGCGGCTCCATGCGGATCAAGGGCGGAGCGCCTCCGAGGGAGCTGGACAGCCGGCCCTGCCTCATCGTGGACGACGTGCTCACCACCGGCGCCACGCTGGCCGAAGCGGCCCGCGCGCTGCGGGCCGCGGGAGGCCAGGTCCGCGGTGCGGTGGTGCTCGCGGCGACACGCCCGCCCACGCGGAATGACTTTGCCGCGTCAATCCCCGGGCTGGCGCGGAACCCTGGCGATGAGGAAAAAAATAAACCAAAAAAAGATGAATAACAGGGGTCCATGAACTAACGTCGAACGTGGGTACCAAGAATAGATGTACCTGTCGATAGCGGCTCGGAAAGGGGCTCGACTGTCCGTCAGATCAGCCCCGGGAAGTGCCGCCGTCGTGTCACCGAAGTCATTTGGAGGGCACCATGGAGTTCATGATCAGCGGTCGTAATTTGACGGTCTCGGACCGGTTCCGCGAATACGCCGACGAAAAGATCTCGAAGATCGCATCACTGGGGGACAAGGTCCAGAGGGTGGACGCCAAGGTTACCAAGGAGACCAAGGCCCGGCAGACCGCAGAACTGCTCACTGTCGAGCTGACCGTCCTGGGCCGAGGCCCCGTGATCCGTGCCGAAGCCAGCGCCGCTGACAAATTTGCCGCGTTTGATCTGGCCTACAACAAGCTTCTTGAACGGTTGCGCCGCGCCAAGGACCGCAAGAAGGTCCACCACGGCCGGCACACCCCGAAGTCCGTCACCGAGGCGACGGCCACCCTCGAACCGGCCAGCACCAGCGAGCCGATCTATGAGGAAGCGAGCCACCCGCCGCAGCCCGCGTCCGCGGAGAAGTCGCCCTACGAGGTGGAAAACGACATCCCGGCCGGGGACTCGCCGGTGCTGATCCGCCGCAAGGTCTTCCCCGCGGCCTCCTTGACGCTCGACGACGCCGTCGACAACATGGAACTCGTGGGCCACGACTTCTACCTGTTCGTGGACAAGGAAACGAAGGCACCATCTGTCGTCTACCGCCGTGAAGGCTGGACCTACGGCGTGATCAGCCTGGACCAGACCTGCGAACCGGGCGCGGCTCCACTGGAAGAAAAGATCATCGCCTATCGTTCAGAGGATGAGCCTGCCAGCGCCTGAGCTGGTGACCATCCGATGAAGGGACTGATGTGCACGCAGCGCTGAGCCTCAAGCAGGCACGGCGGATCGCACTGGCAGCCCAGGGATTGGACAAGGTCCGGCCGGCCGCACCCGTTAGCGCACGGGCGGTGGGCCGGACTTTTGCCCGCCTGCACCTGGTCCAGATCGATTCCGTCAACGTGCTTTCGCGCAGCCACTACCTGCCGTTCTTCTCCCGGCTCGGGAACTACGACCGGGCGATCCTGCACCGCATGGCGGGGACCCACCCGCGCCGGATGATGGAGTACTGGGCGCACGAGGCCAGCTTCATCCGGCCCGAGCATTTCCGCGACCTCGTGCTGTGGCAGAACCGCAAATGGGTGGGCGCCCATGCCATGGATCCGGAACTGCGCAGCTCGGTGGCGCAGCAGGTGCTGGCAGCGCTCGCCGCGGGCCGGCCGCTGACCGCCGCCGAACTCACGGCCAGGATCGGCCACGTCGAGGACAAACCCAAGGACAACTGGGGATGGAACTGGAACGCGGTCAAACGGGTCCTCGAGCACCTCTTCGAGGAAGGCCTGGTCTCGGCCGCGTCCCGGACCGAGTCCTTTGAACGCCGCTACACGCTGACCTCGAGGATTCTGGCCGCCGAGGTTTCCGCCGCGCAGGAACCAGCCGACGGAGCCCCGGAGCCGGATGCGGCGGAGGCCATGATCCGGCTGATCGACGCGGCGGCGCAGGCGCACGGAATCGGCACCGTACGGTGCTTTGCCGACTACTTCCGGAGCCCGCTACGCGCCGCCGCCACCGCGGTGGAGCACCTCGTGGACGCGGGGCGGCTGGAGCCGGTGACGGTGGCCGGTTGGAACAGACCGCTGTACCGCCACGCCGACGCCGGGTTGCCCCGCGCCGCCAACGGCCGCGCGCTGCTGAGCCCCTTCGATTCGCTCGTGTTCGAACGGCGCCGGCTGGAGGAACTGTTCGGCTTCCACTACCGGCTGGAGATCTACACCCCCGGAGCCAAGCGCCGCTACGGCTACTACGTGCTGCCCTTCCTGTTGCGCGACGAAATCGTGGCCCGCGTCGACCTGAAAGCAGACCGGGCGACCGGCAGCCTGCTCGCCCGGGCAAGCCACGCCGAGCCCGGCGCGCCGGCCGACACCGCCGTCGAACTCGCCGAGGAACTGCAGCTCATGGCAGAGTGGTTGGAGCTGGACCGGATCGTTGTCGCCCCCGTGGGGGACCTGGCGCCCGCCCTTGGGCAGGCCGTGGCCGGCCTGCATCCGCTCTGAGGGAACAGGCGCGTTCCGCCCTGCGTCTCTCCCGTAGACTAAACACGCCGGAATTCGGCAGCTTGAGACTGGGAGCAATTTCACGTGGCATCACTTATCGAAAAACTTCTCCGCACTGGTGACAAAAAGACCCTGCGGCAACTGCGGAACTATGCCGATTCCATCAATGCCCTGGAAAGCTCCTTCCAGACCTTCACCGACGCAGAACTGCGCGAAGAGACGGACCGTCTCCGGGCCCGCCACGCCGACGGCGAGAAGCTCGACGACCTGCTGCCCGAGGCCTTCGCGGCCGTCCGCGAGGCCTCGTCGCGCACCCTGGGGATGCGGCACTTCGACGTCCAGTTGATGGGCGGCGCCGCCCTGCACCTGGGCAACATCGCCGAAATGAAGACCGGTGAAGGCAAGACCCTGGTGGCCACCGCTCCGGCCTACCTGAATGCGCTCACCGGCAAGGGCGTGCACGTCATCACCGTCAATGACTACCTCGCGGAGTACCAGTCGGACCTGATGGGCCGCGTGTACCGCTTCCTCGGCCTGAGCAGCGGCTGCATCCTCGCCAACCAGGACCCCGCCGTCCGCCGCGAGCAGTACGCCTCGGACATCACCTACGGCACCAACAACGAATTCGGCTTCGACTACCTGCGCGACAACATGGCGTGGGACAAGTCCGAACTGGTCCAGCGCGGCCACAACTTCGCCATCGTCGACGAAGTGGACTCCATCCTCATCGACGAGGCCCGCACACCGCTCATCATTTCCGGACCGGCCCAGGGCGACACCAACCGCTGGTACAGCGAGTTCGCCAAGGTGGTGCTGCGCCTGCAGCCCGAGACCGACTACGAGGTCGACGAGAAGAAGCGCACCGTCGGCGTCCTCGAAGCCGGTATCGAGAAGGTCGAGGACTACCTCGGCATCCACAACCTCTACGAGTCCGCGAACACCCCGCTGATCGGCTTCCTGAACAACGCCATCAAGGCGAAGGAACTCTTCAAGCGGGACAAGGACTACGTCATCCTCGACGGCGAAGTGCTGATCGTCGACGAGCACACCGGCCGCATCCTCGCCGGCCGGCGCTACAACGAGGGCATGCACCAGGCGATCGAAGCCAAAGAAGGCGTCGAGATCAAGGCCGAAAACCAGACCCTCGCCACGGTCACGCTGCAGAACTACTTCCGCATGTACGACAAGCTCGCGGGCATGACCGGTACGGCCGAAACCGAAGCCGCCGAGTTCATGAGCACCTACAAGCTCGGCGTCGTCGCGATCCCCACCAACCGGGACATGCAGCGCATCGACCAGCCGGACCTGGTCTACAAGAACGAGACCGTGAAATTCGACGCCGTGGTCAAGGACATCGCCGAACGGCACGAAAAGGGCCAGCCCGTCCTGGTCGGCACCACCAGCGTCGAGAAGAGCGAGTACCTCTCCCGGCTGCTGGCCAAGGAAGGCATCCGCCACGAGGTGCTGAACGCCAAGAACCATGCCCGTGAGGCCTCGATCGTCGCGCAGGCCGGCCGCAAGGCTGCCGTGACGGTCGCGACCAACATGGCCGGCCGCGGTACCGACATCATGCTCGGCGGCAACGCCGAGTTCACCGCCGTCGCCGAGCTGGCCAAGCGCGGGCTGGACCCGGAGGAAAACTCCGAGGAATACGAGGCCGCGTGGCCTGCCGCCCTGGAAGCCGCCAAGCAGTCCGTCAAAGACGAGCACGAGGAAGTCCTGGGCCTCGGCGGGCTCTACGTGCTCGGCACCGAGCGGCACGAATCCCGCCGCATCGACAACCAGCTGCGCGGCCGCTCCGGCCGCCAGGGCGACCCCGGCGAATCCCGGTTCTACCTCTCGCTCACCGATGACCTGATGCGACTGTTCAATTCCGGTGCGGCCGAGCGGCTGATGAACAGCTCGGTGCCGGACGACGTCGCGCTCGAGTCGAAGCTTGTCTCCCGCGCCATCGCCTCGGCCCAAGGCCAGGTGGAAGGACGCAACGCCGAACAGCGCAAGAACGTCCTGAAGTACGACGACGTCCTGAACCGCCAGCGCGAGGCGATCTATGGTGACCGCCGGCGGATCCTCGAGGGCGACGACCTGCACGAAAAGGTCCAGTACTTCCTCGAGGACACGATCACAGCGTTCATCAACGAGGCCACGGCCGAAGGTACCGGCGACGACTGGGACTTCAACCTGCTCTGGTCCAACCTGAAGACCCTGTACCCGGTGAGCTTCTCGCCCCGCGACGTGATCGACGAGGCCGGCGGGAAGTCGCGGATTACCGCCGAGTTCCTGAAGGAAGAGATCCTCTCCGACGCGCGCCTGGTCTACCAGGCCCGCGAAGAGATGATCGGTTCGGAAAGCATGCGTGAGCTTGAGCGCCGCGTGGTTCTCTCCGTGATCGGCCGCAAGTGGCAGGAACACCTCTACGAGATGGACTACCTCAAGGAAGGCATCGGCCTGCGGGCGATGGCCCAGCGCGATCCCCTAGTCGAGTACCAGCGCGAGGGCTTCATCATGTTCCAGGCCATGATGGAGGCCATCCGCGAGGAGAGCGTCGGCTTCCTGTTCAACCTGGAGGTTGAGGTGACCCCCGCGGAAGACGTCGTGGTGGCCGACGCCGCGGGCCAGCACACGGAGCACCACGAGCCGCAGATCCATGCCGCTGGCCTGGAAGCGCCGGAGAAGCCCGCCCAGCTGCAATACACGGCGCCGGGCGAGGACGGCTCGGCCCAGACCCGGGTCGAGGCCAAGTCCTCCGGCCGGTCCGGCAACCCGGCGAAGGCCGCGCAGGAGTCGCCACGCCGCGCCAGCAAGAAGAAGCGCCGCTAGGCCGGAAGCACCAGAGCAGGGCCGGAACGACAGTTCCGGCCCTGCTCTTTTTATCCTTTCCTCCTTTCCCGAAATCCTGGCGCGAATCCTCAGCCKATCTCCAACACGGTGACCCGCCAGACCAGCCTGCTGCGTTCCAGCCGCAGGGCGACGGCGCGGACGCGTAGCTCGTCCGACACCACGGCACTGGCCTCATAGACGTCCTCGGACACCTGGCAGGCGCGGACCGAGCGGACCGCCGGATTCCGGTGCAGGCGCCCGGCCGTGGGCGAAGTGCCCGAGGCGACGCGGCGGGTCAGTGCGGCCCGGTGCTGCAGCGCGGCCAGGCAGCGCTCGTCGAGCCGGCGTGCGAGCTGCTGCGCGGGCCGGGTTCCGGCAAGGACCTCGACGGCAGCCTGCACCGTCGACCGGCAGATCGCGCACACCTCGCGGTCCTGGTCCACCAGCCGCAGCGCCGGAGCGGAAGCGCCTGGCGACGGAGGACGCGGAGTGCGGAAAGCGACGGTCCGCGGACCCGGCGGCGCCAGCGGGAGGTGGACAGCGGCGCCTGCGCGGATACCGGTCATGGGACTCATGGTTCTTCCTTTGCTGTCGTTGATGCGTTCCGGGGTTACTTGATTCAGGCTTTGGGCGGCATCCGAAGGACTTGCCCGGGAAACAGTAGGCCGGGGTCGGCGCCGATGACGTCCCGGTTGGCCTGGTAGAGCCGCGGCCATGCCAGTGCGATGTCGACGTCGGATGCCAGCGGCCCGAGCTCGGCTGCACACAGGCTCCACAGCGAGTCCCCGGACCGGACGGTGACCTCTGCCCTTGCCGACGGCTCCTGGCCGCGCCGAGGGGCTGGCGCCAGGGAGCGGGGGTCCACCGGCGCCGGCGCGGGCGTCCAGTGCGGATCGAGGCCGAGGCTTCGGGGCCCGGCCGTGGGGCGGGGACGGCCCGGCTCGCTGGCAGAAGGACGGGCCGGCGTGGGAGCCGCCGGTCCCGGCCCGGCAGTGGCCACTCCGGCCCCGCCGGGGATCCACTGCGCAGAGACAGCGGCAGCAGGCGTCGGCGCCGGGTCTGCCGGATCCGGGCTGGCGTGGGCCAGCGGCGCGGCAGCGAGCTGGAGTCCCAAGGCGGCCAAGGCCAGCCGGCGCATGAAGGCCGGGCTGAACTTCCCTGCCGCTTCGGCGGAACGGCGGCTGCCGCTTCGCTCGAGCACTGCGGCCCCGAAAGCGATCACGAAGGACAGTGCCCACCAGACGACCACGATTAGTCCGGCGGTGTTGGCGGCGGCCCCGATCTGGTCCTCGAAGGACGCTGACTGGCGTCTCGCGGCCGATAAATGCAGGCGCTGGGCGAGCTGGGCACCTGAGCCTGCAAGGAAAACTCCCAGCACGAGTATTGCCGTGGCCATCGCCGCGTCCGCGCCCAGCCCGCGCCAGTGCCCGGCACCGGAGAATTTCGTGGTTCCCACAACTGCCTCCTCCGCGGGCAACCCCGCTCGTCTTCCGGACAGCCGGCCCGCAGAGCCTCCCGCCATCCTCTTTGATGTTGTTTGCTGCAGTTTGATTTGTTTAAAGCGAGTTTGATCCTCGAAGCAGCCATTTGTCTAGGGCTCTCCGCCGAGAATGTGGATTGACCGCCGTCCGGGGCCGCGCCTACGCTGGCGCCATGCGTTGGGACGAGCTGTTTTCAGACCTGGAGGCGCAGCTTGCCGCCGGGGAGCGCCTGGATCTGGACGCGGAGATAGGAGAGCGGGCACGGGTGGATGCGGCCGCCGTCGAACTGGCGGACCGGCTCCGGGGCTCGCTTGGCCGGCGGATCAGCGTCCACCTGAGCTCCGGGACCGTGTGCGAGGGCACCCTGAGCCACGCGGGCAGCCAGTGGCTGGTGCTAGACGAAGAACGGCACCAGGTCCTGATTCCCTACGCTTCGGCTGTGCGCTATGCCGGACTCTCGCGGCTGGCTGTAGGCGCGGGCACGGCTGTCCGGCAGCGACTCGGACTGGCCAGCGCTCTGCGGGGGCTGGCGCGCGACCGTGCCAACCTGGCCGTGATGGTGTCCCGCGGGGCAGCGGGGGAATCCGTCCTGCATGGCGTCATCGACCGGGTGGGGCGGGACTTCCTTGACCTCGCGGTCACCCCTCCGGGGGAGGAACGGCGGCCCGCGAATGTCAACGGCGTGGCCACCATTCCCTTCGGCGCCCTCTCCGGGCTCCGATCAGTACGCAGCGCCGACGGCTAGGCGCAGCGACTCAGCGGCCCTTGGCCTTGGCTTCGTCGATCATCCGGCTGGCCTCCGCGTACCGCTCCTGGATGTACTGCTCGAGCATGGTTTCCTCGACCCGCCACTGGCCGCGGCCGCCCACCTGGATGGCCTTGAGCTGGCCGCTGCGTACCAGGGCATAGGCGGCAGGAGAGTTGATCTGGAGCTGCTCGGCTACGTCGGCGAGGGTCAGGAATCGGGGCATGCCACCATTTTGCCACCGGTGGTGGCGTTTGGGGACGTTATCCACAATTTGCTGCTGTTTGTCCTGGCATCTTCCCGCGGGGCCGCCGATTCGTGAGAATAGGGTTGTCCGCGCCCGTGGCACGGGCTGCGACTACGGGGGGAGCAGGACGCATGAGCGTGAGCACGGTGACCGGTGGCGCGCGGTTGAAGAAGCCCTCGTGGAAGGATCCGCGGCACCTCATAGGAATCCTGCTGGTGCTGGCATCCGTTGTCGGCGTTGTCTCGATCGTCGCGGCGGCGGACCGGACGACGGAGGCCTACGCCGCCAGCGAGCCGATCGCCGTCGGGGAGAAGCTCTCCCCGGACAAGCTGCACCGGGTCAAAGTCCGGCTGGGCGACGTCGAACAGCAGTACTTCACCCCGGAATCGGGCATGGACGGCGGCCTGGTCGCCGTCCAGCGCATCGGCAAGGACCAGCTCCTGCCGCGCGCAAGCTTCGGCGCGCGGGACTCCCTGGACCGAAAACCGGTCGCCATCACCATTGACGAGGCCTTGCCGTCGCAGGCGGTCGCGGGCTCGCGGGTGGATGTCTGGGTGGCGCTGCCGGACACCCGCAACGGATTCAGCGAGCCCACGCTGTTGCTGCCCGGCGCCGAGATTGCCCAGCTCACCCCTGGGAGCACCGCGCTGGGGTCACAGCGGTCCACCGTGGTGATGGTCCTCGTGCCGGACGGGCAGATGCCTAAACTGCTGGGAGCGCAGGCCAACAAGGCCAAGATCTCCGTCGTCTGGAATCCGGGAGGCACGCCCTGATGGGCATTCCGGTGGTCACCGTGGGCCGGACGCGGGACGACCTGGTCGGCGGCCTCGAGCGGCTTCACGGCCCCGTGTCCGTGGTGAGACGCTGCAGCGAACTCGCCGAACTGCTCGCCGCGTGCCAGACCGGCCTGGCCCGCGCCGCCGTCGTCGCCGAAGGCAGCGGTGAGCTTACCGCTTCGCTGGTAGACCGCCTCTCAGCCGTGGGCGTCGCCGTGGTGGCATTGACCGACAGTCCGGAGGAATCGGCCCGGCTTCGGGGGATCGGTGTGACCGCAGAGGCTCCCGGCGTCGAGGCAGCCGCCCTCGCGGCCCTGATCGCCGGCGCGGTGGCGGAGCTTGCCGGAGCCCGGCCCGGCACCAGTGGCTTCGCCGACCCGTCCGCGGCGCTCGGCGCGCCCACGGGCGCCTCGGCAGTAATGGAACCGGCTGGCCACCGCGCCGGCTCCGGCCCCGTAGGCTCCGACGGCGGCCCCGCAGGCGGCGGCCCCGCCGGCGGCGCCGGTGCCGGTGCCGGTGCCGGGGAACCGGACACTGCCACGGGGACTGGCACGATCATCGCCGTCTGGGGTCCCGCCGGAGCGCCCGGCCGGACGCTGGTGGCCGCCAATATCGCCGGCGAACTTGCGGCGGAGGGCAAGTCCGTATTGCTGGTCGACGCCGACAGCTACGGCGCCAGCATCGCGGCGGTGCTGGGGCTGCTGGATGAGGCGGCCGGGCTCGCGCAGGCCTGCCGGCTGGCGGACCAGGGCCTGCTCGACGGCGCAGCCTTGCTCCGGATCGCGGCCCCGGTATCGATCCGCGCCGGTACCTTCCGCGTCCTGACCGGCATCACGCGCGCCGACCGCTGGACCGAACTTCGGGCGGCGGCCCTCTCGCTGGTTTACGAGCGGGCCCGCGAGATCGCCGAGGTGACCGTGGTCGACGCCGGTTTCTGCCTGGAGGCGGACGAGGAGCTGAGCTTTGACTCGATGGCGCCGCGGCGGAACGCCGCCACGCTGCGCAGCCTGGAGCTGGCCGACGTTGTGTACGCCGTCGGTGCCGCCGATCCGGTGGGGGTCCCGCGGCTGGTGCGCGGACTCGCCGAGCTGGACGCTGCCGTCCCGGGAGCGTGCCCGCGGGTGGTCCTGAACAAGGTGCGGACCTCCGCCGTCGGACGCTCCCCGGAGCGCCAGCTGCGGGAGGCCTGGGCGCGATACGGTCCGGCGGCGCCGCTGGAAGCCTTCCTCCCGTCCGATCCCGCCGCCTGCGACGCAGCCCTGCTGGCCGGTTCGCTGCTGCTCGAGAGTGTGCCGGACTCGGCCCTCCGCAGGGCAATCAGAAACCTTGTTTGTGCACCTGTCCAGCAAAATCGCAGATCCTCTGTCCTTTCTCCCACAGCAAAGCTCCGGCTAAGAGGCTAGGCTCGCCATGAGGGCTGCAACGGTGCGGCCGTGAACTTTTTTGATGGAGGCGTTTGTCGATGTCGTCTGGGTCCAGCGTGGAGGATCAGCCCGTTTCGATTGGTGCCAACGAAGGCTACTTCGGGGACTACTACGAACATCTCGCCGAGGAGGACGCCCGCGCCTACGGTGACGACGTCCTGACCGAGCGGTCCCAAATGCACCTGCAGGTGGCCGCCACCCGACAGCCCGGCGTGGCCAACATTTCGATCTCCGACGAGGCCGAAGCCAGCGTTGTCTACATCGTCACCGATGACATGCCCTTCCTGGTCGACTCAGTCAACACCGAATTGGTCCGGCAGAAGTCCCCGATCCACCTCGTGATCCACCCGCTCTTCGTCGTCACCCGCAACCGCGAGACCGGCAGGCTGGTCAAGGTCTCCCGGGTCCCCTCGCACCTGGGCATCTCCAGCGGCGACACCGCAGCGATGCCCAACCTGTCCCACCTGATCGCCGAGGGGGACAACGCCTCGCACATGGAGTCGTGGATCGCCGTCGAAATTGAACGGGTCGACGACGCCAAGCGTCAGCAGCTGATCGAGGGCCTCACCCGGGTGCTCGGCGACGTCCGAGCCGCGGTCGAGGACTGGCCGAAAATGCGCAACAAGGCGCACGAGATTTCCGATGACCTCGACAAGGTCGCCGACGCCGGCCAGATCGCCGAACTCCGCCAGGCCCAGGAACTGCTCCGCTGGCTGGACGATGGAAACTTCACCTTCCTCGGCTACCGCGAATACGACCTGAAGACCGAATCCGGCGAGGACGTGCTGGAACTCCGGGAGGACAGCGGCCTGGGGCTGCTGCGCAACGGCGCTGACACCCGCCACCAGATCCAGCACCTGACCGAAACCGGCCGGAAGAAGGCGCGCGAGAAGAGGGCGCTGGTAATCACCAAGGCCAATTCCCGCTCCACCGTGCACCGCTCGGCCTACCTGGACTACATCGGCGTCAAGAGCTTCGACGCCGCCGGCAACGTCAACGGTGAGCGGCGCTTCATCGGCCTGTTCGCCACGACCGCCTACGCCGGCTCCGTCCGGGACATCCCGGTGGTCCGCGAAAAAGTCGACGCCGTGCTGCGGGACGCGGGTTTCCCGCCGGACTCCCACTCCGGCAAGGACCTGCTCGGCATCCTCGAGACCTACCCGCGCGATGAGCTCTTCCAGATCGAAGTACCGGACCTGGCCGCCATCACCACCGGCATCCAGCGACTGCAGGAGCGGCGCCGGACCCGACTGTTCCTCCGCCCGGACATCTACGGCCGGTTCATGTCCGCCCTCGTCTACCTGCCCCGCGACCGGTACACCACCAACGTCCGGCTGCGCATCGAGAAGGAACTGCGGGAAACCTTCGACGCCGTGTCGATCGACTATGAGGCCCGGATGACCGAATCCGCCCTCGCCCGGCTGTTCTTCCGGATCCGGCTGCCCAAGGACGCCGACGTCAGCCACGTCAACAGCGACGAGCTGGAGAAGCGCCTGGTCCGTGCCGCCCGTTCCTGGAGCGAAGGCATCGCCGAGGTGCTACGCGCCAGGGCCGGCGCCGACGGCGA
The DNA here is from genome assembly GCF_056398965.1 of Arthrobacter sp. 01T414. NCBI lineage: Bacteria > Bacillati > Actinomycetota > Actinomycetes > Micrococcales > Micrococcaceae > Arthrobacter > Arthrobacter sp. 01T414. Next base: position 976,465 of record NZ_JBFTQK010000001.1, read on the forward strand.
AAACGGCGCCAAGGAACTCGCCGGCGTCTGGGCCGAGGCGTTCCCGGCCAGCTACCGCGTCGACTACGAAGTCGAAGACGCCCTTGAGGACATTGCCCGCTTCGAGAAGTACGGCGCCGCCGAGCGCACCGGCGAGCCGGGCGGGGAGCGGCCGGGCGTGCACGTCTACCTGCCCCAGGGCGCCGGCGCGACACTGGAGGAGGACGCCCGGGTCAAGCTGTACATGCTCGAGCCCAAGAGCCTGAGCCAGATCCTGCCGTACTTCCACAACCTCGGCCTCGAGGTCCTGGACGAGCGCCCCTTCGAGATCGAAACGGCCGACCACCGCGACTTCTTCCTCTACGACCTCGGCCTGAAGTACCCGGCTGGGGTGGACCCGGAGCGCACCGGCGACTTGCTCGGCGAGTCCTTCGGGGCGGCCGTGTCCGGCGTCGTGGAATCGGACAGTTTCGACCGCCTGGTGCTGCGCGAGGGCATGCACTGGCGCCAGGTGATTGTGCTGCGCGCCTACGCCAAGTACATGCGGCAGATGGGCAACACCAACTCCTTCGAATTCATGGCGGACACGCTGCTGGCCAACCCTGACGTGGCCCGCGGCCTGAACGCGCTCTTCGCTGCCCGCTTCGACCCCGCGCTGCCGGAGGGCGAACGCGAACAGCGCCAGGAACAGGTCGTCGCCAGCCTGGACAAGGCCATCGAGCAGGTTGCCACGCTCGACGCCGACCGGGTGCTGCGCACCTTCAAGAACCTCATCCAGGCCACGCTGCGGACTAACTTCTACCAAAACAAGACGCACGTCAGCTTCAAGCTGGACCCCTCCGGCATCAACGGTCTGCCGTTCCCGCGGCCGATGTTCGAGATCTGGGTCTACTCGCCCCGGGTCGAGGGCGTGCACCTGCGCTTCGGCAAGGTGGCCCGCGGCGGGCTCCGCTGGTCGGACCGCCGGGAAGATTTCCGCACCGAAATCCTGGGCCTGGTGAAGGCACAGACCGTCAAGAACGCCGTGATCGTGCCGACCGGCGCCAAGGGCGGCTTCTACGCCAAGCAGCTTCCGGACCCCACTGTGGATCGCAACGCCTGGATGGCTGAAGGTATCGAGAGCTACAAGACCTTCATCAGCGGTCTGCTGGACCTCACGGACAACCTGGTCACCACCCCGGACGGCGAGCGGCTGGTGCCCCCGGCCGACGTCGTGCGGCACGACGGCGACGACTCCTACCTCGTCGTTGCGGCCGACAAGGGAACCGCCTCCTTCTCCGACATTGCCAACGGACTGTCCGCCGAGTACGGCTTCTGGCTCGGCGACGCCTTCGCTTCCGGCGGCTCCGTTGGCTACGACCACAAGGCGATGGGCATCACCGCCCGCGGCGCCTGGGAATCGGTCAAGCGCCACTTCAGCGAGCTGGATCTGGACACGCAGGCCGAACCGTTCACCGTCGTCGGCGTCGGCGACATGTCCGGCGACGTCTTCGGCAACGGCATGCTGCTCTCGCGGCACATCCGGCTGCTCGCCGCGTTCGACCATCGGCACATCTTCCTGGACCCGAACCCGGACGAGGCCGCCTCGTTCGCGGAGCGGCAGCGGCTCTTCGAGCTTCCCCGCTCCTCCTGGGATGACTACGACAAGTCGCTGATCAGCGAAGGCGGCGGCGTATTCGCCCGCCAGGCCAAGTCCATTCCCGTGTCCGCGCAGGTCCGGGTTGCGCTGGGCCTGCCGGAAGGCACCACCCGGCTCAGCCCGCCGGAACTGCTCCGTTCGATCCTGCTGGCGCCGGCCGACCTGCTCTACAACGGCGGCATCGGCACCTATGTCAAGGCGAGCACCGAGACCAACGCCGAGGTTGGCGACAAGGCCAACGACGCCATCCGCGTCGACGGCCGCGAGCTTCGGGTCAAGGTCGTCGGCGAAGGCGGCAACCTGGGCATGACCCAGCGCGGCCGGATCGAGGCCGCCCTGCAGGGCGTCATCCTCAACACGGACGCCATCGACAACTCGGCCGGCGTGGACTGCTCCGACCACGAGGTCAACATCAAGATCTTCGTGGACCGCATGGTCGCCGCCGGCAAGCTGGATCCGGCCGAACGCGCGGAGTTCCTCTCCTCGATGACCGACGAGGTCGGCCGTCTGGTGCTCGAGGACAACATCGACCAGAACATCCTGCTGCTCAACGACCGGATGCGGGTTGCCGAATGGAGCCCCAGCTACGAGCGGCTGATGGACTGGCTGGAGAAATCCGCCGATCTCAAGCGTGAACTGGAGGCACTGCCCACCACCGAGACGCTGCGCGAGCGCCTCGAGCAGGGCCAGGGGCTGACCTCGCCGGAACTGTCCGTGCTGGCCGCCTACGCCAAGATCGAACTCGCGACCGCGCTGCGCGACAGCGACCTCGCGGAGGACCCCTGGTTCCGCGAGACGCTCCGGGCCTACTTCCCGAAGCAGCTGCGGGAACGGTTCGACGCCGAACTCGACACCCACCCGCTGCGCCGCGAAATCATCGCGACCGTCGTCGCCAACGACATGATCAACATGGGCGGCATCACCTTCGCGTTCCGCGCCATGGAGGAAACCTCCGCCACCGAGGCCGCCGTGGCCAAGGCGTTCGTCGCCCTCCGTGAGGTCTACGAGCTGAACATCATGGTCGCGGAACTGAACGAGCTGCCGGCGTCGTTCCCGACCGAGCACTGGAGCACCGTCCACCTGGACATCCGCAGGCTCCTCGACCGCGCCGTCCGCTGGGTCCTGAGCCAGGGCAACGCCGCGCGACCGATCGCCGAGATCGTGGCCGAGTTCAAGCCGCTGATGGATCCGATGCGTGCCCGGCTGCTGGACTACCTGCGCGGCGACGACCGCGAGCGGGTATCCCAGTGGCTCGAAAAGGCCCGCAGCTGGGACCTCCCCGAGGACCTGGCGCACCGCTGGGCCGAGTTGTTCGAAAGCTTCGTGCTGCTGGACATCGCCAAGATCGTGCACGTCAGCCCGGAGCCGGTGGAGAACATCGCGCACGTCTACTACACCGTCTTCAACCGCTTCCACGCCGATTCGCTGCTCGAGCGCATCACCAAGCTGCCGAGGAAAGACCGCTGGCAGGCTCTGGCCCGTGCGGCCCTCCGCGACGACCTGTACTCGACCGTCTCGGACATGACGACGGCGGTCCTGGAAGCGACGCCGTCGGACATGCCGGCGGAAGAGCGGCTCGTGGCCTGGGAGGGCCAAAACGTGGAGCAACTGGGACGGGCGAAGAGCATGTTCGACGAAGTGAACGCCCTCGAGGCCGATGACATGGCCTCGCTCTCGGTAGCATTGAGGCTCTTGAGGTCAATCGTCCGACGCTAAGGGCTGCCGGCCCCGCGTCGCAAATGGAGGTGCTGTGGCAATCTTTACGGACCCTATCAGGGAGCATGCTGATTTCGGGCCGGGGGATGCCGAGTGGCTGCACCTGCTCGTGGGGGACTGGCAGATGGTCGCTGACCTTGCCTTTGCCGACCTCGCCCTGTGGTTTCCGCACCCCGAGCTTGGCTACGTGGCGCTGGCCCACGTCCGCCCCTCCACCACGCATACGGTGTTCCATGCCGACTTCGTGGGGGAGGGGATCCGCTCGGACCTGCTGAGGCTCGTGGACAAGGCCTGGGAAAGCCGCACCATCGAACGCTCCAACGAGACCAACTGGAGCAGCGACATGGCGATGCGGGTCGAGGCCGTGCCGATGGTCCGCAACGGCCGGACGCTCGCGATCGTGACCTCGCACATGGACCTGTCCAGCTCCCGAATGCCCTCGCGGCTCGAACTGACCTACCGGCAGTGCGCCTACGACCTGCTGCGGATGGGCACCCTGGGGCTCTGGCCGGATTTTGCCTCGCCCACCGGCTCCCGCCGCGGCGCACCGCGCGTCGGCGACGGCCTGATCCGGCTCGACGCCGAAGGGATCGTGCAGTACGCGAGCCCTAACGGCGTCTCCGCCTTCCGCCGGCTCGGCGACGGCGAGTCGCTGGAGGGCCGCTCCCTCGCGGAAGTCACGGCGGGCCTGCTGCGGGACCGGCGGATGGTGGACGAGACCCTGCCCCTGGTGGTCACCGGGCGCATGCCGTGGCGCAGCGAGATCGAGTCCCGCGGCGTCAGCCTGTCGCTCAGGGCGATTCCTTTGCGGGACGAACAGCAGCGCTTCGGCGCCCTCGTGCTGTGCCGCGACGTCTCCGAGCTCCGCCGGCGGGAGATGGAACTCGTCACCAAGGACGCCACCATCCGCGAGATCCACCACCGGGTCAAGAACAACCTGCAGACCGTCGCGGCGCTGCTGCGCATGCAGTCGCGCCGGATGGTCAGCGACGAGGCCAAGCAGGGACTCGAACAGGCCATGCGCCGGGTGGCGACCATCGCGCTGGTGCACGAAACACTGTCGCAGGGTCTGACCCAGAGCGTTGATTTCGACGAGCTGATCGGGCGCCAGTTCCGACTCTCAGCCGAGGTGGCCTCGCCCTCGCAGCAAGTGAAGACCCAGCGCTCCGGCCTGTTCGGGGAGCTGCCGAGCGACTTCGCGACGCCGCTTGCCCTCGTCATCAACGAGCTCGTGACCAACGCCGTCGAGCATGGGCTCGAGGGAAGGGCCGGGACGGTGTGGCTGCTCGCCGACCGGTCCGAGAGCGAGGACGGAGACGAGCTGCTCACCGTGACGGTGGCGGACGACGGCGTCGGGCTCCCGGCCGGGTCTTACACCGAAGGACTGGGCCTGCAGATTGTGCGCACCCTCGTGACGAGCGAGCTCGGCGGCAGTATCCAGTGGAAGCCGCGGGAGGGCGGGGGAACCGCGGTGCAGGTGGTTCTCAGCCTCGCCGCCCGCTGAGCTTCACGCACACTCCCGGATTAAACGGTCAATGGCCTCGGACCAGTCGGTCCGAGGCCATTGCTATCCGTTGTTGCTATTGGTTCGCCCAGAGGCGGAAGTTTAGGACGCGCGGCGGGCGCGGGCTGCGCGGCGCTTCAGGGCCCGGCGTTCGTCTTCGCTCATGCCGCCCCACACGCCGGCATCCTGGCCGGATTCGAGGGCCCACTGGAGGCAGGTGTCCACAACGGGGCAGCGCCGGCAGACGCTTTTTGCTTCCTCGATCTGCAGGAGGGCGGGGCCGGTGTTTCCGACGGGGAAGAACAGCTCCGGGTCCTTGTCAAGGCACGCTGCGCGGTTACGCCAATCCATGCTGATCAGTAACTCCATTCCTGGGAATTCATTAAATGCCCTTTGTGAAATTATTCACTAGAGGCTTCATAAGAAAGGGGCCCTGTGGGCCCCCTCGGTCATCTGGATTAAGCGTGTCATGTTAACGCCGTGTAAACAAGGGGTATTTGCGGAACAAATGCCGCCAAATCGTGAGCGATGCATCACATTGGCTGGCGGAACCCCCAATTCTGTTCGACTATGTCCGGTAGGGTGCCAGTGTGTCAAGACCCCCAGTGAACCCCGCCGATCCCGCCGAGCCGCAGCCCGAGGGTCCGGAAACAAATGGCCCGGCTCCCGCTGCCGCCCCCCGACCTGCCGGGATCAGCGTCATTTCGATCATCACGGCTTTGGAGGCCGCGGCGCTGCTGGTGGCTGCAGGCTGGTACGGATTCCAGCTGCTGACCGGCGCACCGGTCCTGTCCTTCTGGGGCGCAATCTTTACGCTCGGCCTGCTGCTGGCTTTTTCGGCCTGGCTTTTCGCCGTGAGCCTCTTCCTCTTCCGCGGGTACCGCTGGCCGAGGGCCGGCGCGCTGGTGGCCCAGCTATTCATGCTCACCATCGGCTTCCCGACTCTGACCGGCGGCTACCCCCTGGCCGGACTGGCCATGCTGCTGCCGGCGGCCCTTGCCATCATCCTGTTGTTCGACAAGCGCGTCATTGCCTTCGCGTCCCGTCCGGGCGGTTCAAGCCGGGCCCTCTAGTCGGCCGGCCCGCCCAGCCCGCGGGTGCTCGGGGAAGGTGAAGGCTCCGGGGCCGCCAATTGCACCGCTGCGGGACAACCATCCAGTGGAACGAGTGCGCGGCCGGGCGGCGGGCTGGACTCGGCCTCGACCCGGACACCGAACAGTTCACCGTCCATCGGGCTCCGGGGGCCGATCAGGATCCAGCTGCCCTGGCCCCGGGCGTGGAGTGCCAGCGGGACGCGTTGCTGGACCGCGGGGTTGAAGCCTGCCGTCAGCACCACCGCCCAGCCCAGGCTATTGAGCTCCAGCAGCCTCAGGTTGGCGTCCGTGCCCAGGAGATCCGCGTCGTCCACCACCGCGACCGACCCCGGCTGGAGACATCCGCCCCGTGCCCGATCCAGGATGGCGGACCAATACCTGTCCGGATCCTCGTCCGCAGCTGGGCGCAGCCAGGATGCGGAAGGGTTGAGCCCCGGTAGCGCCTGAACGAGGGACGTCTTGCCCGCGCCCGGCCCGCCCAGGACAGCCAAGACTGCAGCCGGTGGCAGTGGGATGCCGACCGGGCCGAGTTCATCCCCGCCTACCCCGATCCAAAGGCGCGCGCCCTTCGCCGGGGGCGCAGGGTGAATGGTCTCCGGGCCGATCCGGGCACGGACTTCGGCCACGGTCACCCGCACTGGAAGCGGTTCAACCCGGAACGGCCGTACTGCGGGACGCTCGCGCGGAAGCCCGATGGGCCGCGGCCCCGATCCTGAAGCCGGCGGCTCATAGAGCTGGGCCGCATGCGGGGCCGTTTCGGCGAACGGACCGGCAACGGCCACCCTGCCGGGGATGGCCGGAAGGTCCGGTAGCCGTGGCCAGCCATACCGGCCTTCCTCCGTTGTTCCGGCGGGGAAGAAGATGCGGTTGGGAAGCGCCGCAAAAAACCGTGCGGCTACCAGTTCGCGTGCGCCGGAGACGACCGCGGTTACACCCGCGGCGGGACCGTCCCTGATGATGTCGTGAACGAGGTCCTCGGCCCACGCGAGGGGACCGGCCCGGAAGGCTGACATCCACGACCCCCAGTTCTCTATCACGAGGACCAATGCCGGGGCGTCCGATGCTCTTGCGGGAGCCAGCCGGCTGCGGACTTCCTCAGCCAGGCGTTCCAGGACCCGGACAGCCCGGCGCAGCTCATGGGCGCCGGCCCACGCGCCGACCCTGGGTGAGGCAGCTGCGCCGTGCAGCGAGCCATCCGCGTCGAGGATATACAGATGCGATTCGGCCGCGTCATCAAGTATCCGGTCCACAACATGCTCCAGGGCCTCTGCCGGTCCGGTCGGCATCCCGCTCGCGCCGCCTCCGATAAGGGCGAGGTGGCCGTGTCCGGGCGCGAACCAGCGGAGCTCACGCAGTCGCTGCTCCTCCGGCACATCAACCATCCCCAGCAGCACACCGGGCCGGGGTGCCGCTGTGCCGGTGTTCTGTCGCGGGAAGGGGAGCGACCGCGCCAGCGGTTCAGCCACCGGGCGGCGGGGGAGCGTGCAGCCGGGCTCTTCCCAGAGCCCTGCCGTCAGGCGGACCAAGGGCGCAGCGGTCCGCGCCGGAGCAATCTCGGCGGACCGCTGCAATCCGGCTCCGAGGGCGGCCCGCCCCTGCTCCAGCAGAGCCGCGGCCTCGGTGATGGTCACGACGTTGTTGCCTGCAGGCGGGCACGGGGGAGCCATGGTGGCGGTCTGGAATTCCTCTGGTTCGCCGCTGCCGCGTACCAGGTAGGCCCGCCCCGGACTTCCAAGCGGTATGGCGGCCGCGTGCCGTGAGTTCATGATGTCGGCGGACTCAAGGTCCGACTGGACCCTCAGCACGATGCTGCTGGTGACGTTGGCCCGGATGTCCGCGCTGAGCGCGCCTTGCGGCCGTTGTGTGGCCATCACCAGGTGGATTCCCAGGGAGCGCCCAATAACCGCAATCCGCATGAGCTCCCTTAGCGCCGCCGGGGCTTCCTCCACGAGCATCCGGAATTCGTCTATCACCAGCACCAGATGCGGAAGCACGGGCAACCCGGGGGCGGGCAGGGGGTAAGCGGCCAGGTCGGGCACGCCGGCTGAGGCAAGCAGTTCTTCGCGGTGGCGCACTTCCGCGCGCAGCGAGGCGAGGCTCCGCTCCACCTCGTGGCTGGCTAAATCGGTCAGCATCCCGACGCAGTGCGGCAGGCCGGTGAACGGTCCCAGCCCGGAACCGCCCTTGAAATCGACGAAGAGCATAGTGACGAGGTCCGGCGGGTAGCTGGCTGCCAGCGCGGCCACGAGGGTGCGCAGGAACTCCGACTTGCCGGACCCGGTTGTCCCGGCCACGAGCAAGTGCGGGCCGTCCGCCTGCAGGTCCAGGTGCAGTGGCCCGGACGCCGCCCGGCCGACAGGAACGGACAGCCCGCGCGGAGACCGGCCGCCGCCCAGAGCCCACCGCTCCTTCACCTCAGCGGCCGAAAGAGGCAGGAGATCGGAAAGGCTGCAATCGTGCGGGATGGGTGCCGCAGCGTTGTCCGGGTCGCTCTGCTGCCAGCCCGCGCGGCGGCAGAAGCGGTCGAAGACATCCTCCGGGACAAGGTCAGGGTCGAAGGAGGTTTCTGCCCGGCCGGAGGTGAGGACGGCTCGGCGCTCGCCAAGCACCACCGACTGGCCGTCAGCGGCCGGCTCGCCGGCGGAACAGTCAAGGACCTGCCAGCCGTTCCGGACCGCAGCGGAGCTGATCGCCGGGGTGCTTCCGGTTCCGGCGACGATGATCAGCACGCCCCGGTCACAGCCGGGTCCGGGACCGGCATCAAGCTGCGCGGCGGTGACCGGATCGCTGGCGGACAGGGCAACCCGCCCCAGGAAGCGGGCCGCGAGCGGCAAGGACGCGCTTGGGCCATGCAGTAGCACCCGGGTTCGGCGTGCACGGGGGTAGCTCGCAAGCTGCATGACCAGGAAACGGATCAGCCCCGCGAGGGAATCCGCCGGGCCACGGAGTCCGGTCGGCTCCGAAGGGTCCAAACACACCGGGACGGGGCCCACGGACGGGATACGGAACCCCGCCTCGTCCGGGTCCCAAAGGATTCTCGCGTCTGCCGGGGCCAGCCCAAGCCGTAGCCACACTGGCCCGGTTTCGGCGTCCGAACCACCGCCTAATTCCGGTGCCCGGGCATCGATGACCAGATCGGCCGCAGACGGCGCGGCCCGCCGTCGTCGGTCGCGGTCTTCGTCAACTGCGGCGGCAACTACCACTTTGAGCTCCCGACGCCGTCGTCGACCGGCCGCCGCCGGTACCAGCAGGGACACGGCCGGGAGAACGGAGAAAGCCAGGAACACCCAGGTTCCGGTGCCAATGGCAAGGGCAGCCCCCACGGCCAAGGGCAGGACCGCGGTGAGCAGGAGCGCGGCGCCATTTGCCGGGGACCCCGGACTGGGGATCCGCAGTGGCTCCGTCGTGTCGCCGCCGGCCTCGGCCCGGAATGGTCCGGAGCCCTCGCCCCGCCCTCCTGTGCGCCCGCCGCGGAAAACCAAACCCAGTGTCGACTGGCCGCAGCCGATGATGGCATCGCTTGAGATCCGTGCGCTGTCGGCCCGCTTGCCGTCGACGGTGGTTCCATTGGCGCTGCCCAGATCGGTCAGGGTGACGCCAACATCCGTGACCTCCAGCCGGGCATGTTCCCGGGACAGTTCAGGGTCGGGAAGCAGCAGTTCAGTCCCGGCGCGGCCCACGCGGTAATGTCCGCGGCGCAGCGGAAGCACCTTGCCGGCTCCCGGGCCGCTTAGGACGGCGAGAAGCAAGGCAGGGCCGGAGAATGAAGCGGCCACGGAGCCGCCGTCGGAGGCCCGACGGCAGTCCCCGCCGTCCACCAAGACTGCGCCGTTGACCAGCGGGGAGTGGCCGGCCGTCAGGCTGTTGATGGGAAATCCGTTGACGGTCAGCCCAAGCGTGCCGAACTTCCTGGCCATAGCCGCCTCCAGTTCAGACCCCGCGCAGCCTGCCGGCAGTTCGACGGAGAGTTCAACCGGTGCCCCCGCCAGCGCGGCGGCCGGCCCTCGGACCAGGGTGCACTGAAGCAACATCGCTTGGCTCCTTTCTGTGGACGGGCGGAAGAGGGACACCGGGTGCCCGCGTCAAGCCCGCGCTAAGCTCACGCTAGGAAGCGGCCGGGCCCCCGCAGGCCACCGAATCCGGCCATGTGGAAAAGAAGCCGATGTGGAAAAGTTCAACCGCGGCGGGCGCGCCGGGGCACAGGAATTCACCTCCCGGCACTGCCGGCGGCACAGCGTGGCGGGCGCCGCGATTCGTGGGACCGGTGAAAGCCTCGGTAGTCTAGAGCAGCAGACAATGCACAACGTTGCGCTGCCCACATTCGAACCAGGAGATTTTGTGACCGCTGACCTCGTCATCGTAGGGTCGGGCTTTTTCGGCCTGACAATCGCAGAACAGGCCGCCACTGAGCTGGGCTTGAAGGTCGTCGTTATCGACCGCCGCCACCACATCGGCGGCAATGCCTACAGCGAGAAGGAGGAGCAGACCGGCATCGAAGTCCACCGGTACGGCGCGCACCTTTTCCACACCTCGAACGACCGCGTGTGGGAGTACGTCAACCGTTTCACGACCTTCACCAACTACGTGCACAAGGTTTACGGCGTCCATAAGGGCGAGGTGTACTCCCTCCCCATCAACCTGGCCACGATCAACCAGTTCTTCCGTGCGAACCTGACCCCGGGCCAGGCCCAGGACCTGATCAAGGAACAGGCCGGGGAACTCGCCGGCACTGACCCGCAGAACCTGAACGACAAGGGCATCCAGCTCATCGGCCGGCCGCTGTACGAGGCGTTCATCAAGCACTACACCGGCAAGCAGTGGCAGACGGATCCGAAGGACCTGCCCGCCGGCATCATTTCCCGGCTCCCGGTGCGCTACAACTACGACAACCGCTACTTCAACGACAAGTACGAGGGCCTGCCGACCAACGGCTACACCGCGTGGATCGAGAAGATGGCCGAGCACCCGAACATCGAGGTCCGGCTCAACACGGACTTCTTCGACGAGTCGCACGAGTACAGCAAGGACAAGGTCGTCGGCAACATCCCGGTCGTCTACACCGGCCCGGTGGACCGCTACTTCGATTACGCCGAGGGCGACCTCTCCTGGCGCACCATCGACTTCGAGGAGGAAGTCCTCGACGTCGGAGACTTCCAGGGAACGTCGGTGGTCAACTACAACGACGACGACGTCCCCTACACGCGCATCATCGAGCCGCGCCACTTCCACCCGGAGCGCGACTACCAGACGGAAAAGACCGTCATCATGCGGGAGTTCTCCCGCGCCGCCGAGAAGGGCGACGAGCCCTACTACCCGATCAACACCGCGGCGGACCGCGAACGCCTGCTCAAGTACCGCGATCTCGCGGCCGCGGAACGGGACGTGCTCTTCGGAGGCCGCCTCGGCACCTATAAGTACCTGGACATGCACATGGCCATCGGCTCGGCCCTGACCATGTTCGAGAACAAGATCCGCCCGCACTTCGAGGCCGGCGCCAAGATCGAAAGCGGAGGAGTGGACGCATGAGCGTAGCCGTGGAGAAATCGACACCGGCCAAGGAACTGCGCGCGTTCCGGACCGTCCACCGCGTCGTGCTGCCGGTTGACGGCGACACGGACGTTCTGCCGCTGTATGTCGATTTCAACCCGGTCCAGCGCGTCGTGCAGCTGTCCAAGCGCGCATTGCGGCGCGGCCGGATCTCGGCGCCGCCGACCGTTCCGGCCACGTCGCACCAGCACTCGGGCTTCATCACCGGGCGCAACAGCATGACGCTGCCGGCGTTCCGGAGGGTGTCGCTCGGTACCTACTTCAACGCCTTCCCCGCCAGCTACTGGCGGAACCACACCGCGGTGGACTCGGTACGGCTGACGGTCGACGTCGACGCCGAAGCGACGGTCATCGTGTACCGTTCCAGCCCCCGGGGCACGGCGAACCGGGTGGAGAGCACGCACGCATCCCAGGGCGGCGAAGTCACCTTTGACCTGCCGCTGAAGTCCTTTGTGGACGGCGGTTGGTACTGGTTCGACCTGGTGGCCCACGGAACACCGGTAGCACTAAAGAGCGCCGGATGGTCCGTTCAGGAGCCCGAAGGCTTCGTGCCCGGAACGCTGTCTATCGCGGTCACCACCTTCAACCGGCCCGACTACGCCCTGCGCCACATCGGCACGCTTGCCGGGGACGCCGGCGTCGTCGACATCCTCGACCGTTTCATCCTCGTGGACCAGGGCACCGACAAGGTCCGCGCCCAGCCGCAGTTCGAGGAACAGGCGGCGGTGCTCGGCGACCGGCTCAAGGTCATCGAACAGGGCAACATCGGCGGATCCGGCGGCTTCTCGCGCGGTATGGACGAGACCCTGAAAGACGGACGCAGCAAGTACGTCATGCTGCTGGACGACGATGTCAGCATCGAGACAGAGGGCATCCTGCGTGCCGTCAACTTCGCGGACTTCACACGGACTCCCACCATTGTGGGCGGCCACATGTTCAACCTCTACGAGCGCTCGGTACTGCACACCTACGGCGAGCAGGTGGACGACGGCCGCTACTTCTGGCGCCCGGCCGTGAACACCAAAGAAGCGCACGACTTTGGCGCCAGTAACCTGCGCACCACGCCGTGGATGCACCGCCGGATCGACGTCGACTACAACGGCTGGTGGATGTGCATGATCCCCACCTCAATCGTCCGCGAGGTCGGCTACGCCCTCCCCGTGTTCATCAAATGGGACGACGCCGAATACGGAATCCGCGCCAAGGAACATGGCATCACCACGGTGACCCTGCCCGGCGCCGCTGTGTGGCACATGCCCTGGAGCGAAAAAGACGACACCATCGACTGGCAGGCGTACTACCACCAGCGCAACCGGTGGGTGGCGGCGCTGAGCCACTCCCCGCGGAAGAAGGGCGGCCGGATGCCATTCGAAAGCATCGCGGTGGATGTCCGGCACCTGATCTCCATGCAGTACTCGGCCGTTGAAGTCCGGCTCAAGGCGCTGGAGGACGTGCTCAGCGGGCCGGAACACCTCCACGCCACGATTGCGGAGAGGCTGGACTGGGTCCGGAAGACCCGCGCTGGCTTCACCGACGCGCAGATCACCTCGGACCTGCACTCCTTCCCGCGGGTCCTCGGCTCCGGCGAAGTGGACGCCGACCACGAACCGAACTACGTGGCCGAGTCGCTCGTGCGCGCCGCAACCGGACTGCTGCGCCAGCTTCGCCCCGTCCGCGACGACGCAATGGCCAATCCGCAGGTGGCCGTTCCGGCCGTCGAGGCCCGCTGGTGGAGGCTGGCAAGCCTTGACTCGGCCCTCGTTTCGTCCTCGGACGGCAGCGGCGCCTCTTGGTACAAGCGTGATCGGAAGCAGTTCGGAAGCATGCTCCTGCGCACCGTCCGGCTCCACATGAAGCTGATGGCCGAATGGGACAACAACGCCCGCAGGTACAAGGACGCGCTCCCCGCATTCACCGGCCAGCAGGCCTGGCAGGAAACGTTCGCAGCTGTGTCGGTCGAAGATTACGAGAGGGGAGAAGCGAAGATATGACCGCCATTCCCTCCGGTGGAAACGCGGTGGTTTCGCCGCTGTCCACACCCGGCGAAGGGGCCGGTCTGCGGGACGTCTTCCGCCAGTGGTTCCTGCTGAAGCTCCTGGTCCGCAAGGAAATCAAGGTCCGCTACCGCGGCTCGGTCCTGGGCCTGCTGTGGTCCTATGTGAAGCCCCTGATGCAGTTCCTTGTCTACTACGTGGCGCTCGGCATCTTCCTGAACCTTCAGGGCAGCACCCCGAACTACGCGATCTATCTGTTCTCCGGAATCATCCTGGTTAACTTCTTCGTCGAAGTCCTTGGCAACTCGACGCGCTCGATCGTGGACAACCGGGACCTGATCCGGAAGATCTACCTGCCGCGGGAATTGTTTCCGGTCTCGACGCTCCTGGTGTCGGCCATCCACTTCCTTCCCCAGACGGTGGTCCTCATCGGTGCCTGCCTCCTGGCGGGCTGGGCGCCGAGCATCCTGCAACTGGCCGCCATTGCCCTGGCCTTCGTCATCGTAGCTATCCTGGCCACCGGGCTGGGACTCCTCTTCGGCGCCGCCAACGTCTACTTCCGGGACTCGGAAAACATTGTCGACATGATCCTCATGATCGTGACGTGGGCATCGCCGGTACTGTACGTCTGGACCATGGTTGAAAAGGCCCTCGGACCGTACTTCTTCCTGTACCAGCTGAACCCGATGACTGTCGGGGTGGAGATCTTCCACTGGGGCTTCTGGTATCCGACGCTTAACTCGGACCAGCTCGCAGCCGCCCCGGTCATGCACGGCCTCGCCTCCATCTGGGCGCCGGTGGCGCTCGGCGTCTCGCTGCTGGTCCTGTTTGTCGGCCAGTTGGTCTTCCGCAAACTGTCCGTCCGTTTCGCCCAGGAGCTGTGATGGCCGTGCAGGAGAAAATGCTGGCAATTACGTGCAAGGACGTACGGAAGAAGTTCGTCCTGCGGCACACCCGATCCCTCAAGGAGGCCTTGGTCTGGTTCGTCCGGGGGCGCAAGGGGGACATGTACAAGGTGTTCGACGCGCTGCGGGACGTCTCCCTGGATGTCCACCAAGGCGAGACAGTGGCACTGCTTGGCCTCAACGGCTCCGGCAAGTCGACCCTCCTCAAGCTCATCTCCGGCGTCCTGCAGCCCGACGCCGGAACCGTGCGTACCCGGGGCAGGGTCGCCGGCCTGATCGAGGTCGGGGCGGGCTTCCACCACGATCTCAGCGGCCGGGACAATGTCTACTTGAACGGCGCCATCCTCGGCATGTCGGAGAAGCAGATCAACGAGATGTTCGACTCGATCGTGGACTTCGCCGAAATCGGTGAGTTCATCGACACCGAGGTGAAGTTCTATTCCTCGGGAATGTACCTGCGCCTGGCCTTTTCGATTGCCGTGCACACGGACCCGGAGATCTTCCTGATCGATGAGATCCTGGCTGTCGGCGACGAACCCTTCCAGCGCAAGTGCATCGCGAAGATCAAGGAGCTGGCGGATGCCGGCAAGACGCTCTTTGTGGTGAGCCACGACCTCGACCTCGTCTCCACCGTCTGCGAGCGGGGGGTCCTCCTGGAGCACGGAAACGTGGTTCTCGACGGGCCGGTCGATGAAGTCGTGACGGAACTGCGGCGCAGGTCGGCTGCCGCGTCCTAGACCCGCTTTCCGCCGCCCACCGCTTTGAGGAGTTGCCACACAGATGTCCTGGTTTACGAGCCTGCCCTCGGTTCTGACGGCCGTCCTGGTGCTGCTCGTGCCCGGACTGGTCCTGGGCCGGGCCCTCGGGCTGAAGGCATTTGCCGTGGCTGCCTTGTCCCCGGTCCTGTCGATGGCGCTCGTGTCGGTAGCGGGCCTGCTCGCCCCGTTCCTGAAAATCCCGTGGTCGCTGTGGCCGGTTGCCGGCCTTACCGCCGTCGCCGTCCTCGGCGCGCTGGGTGTCCGGCGCGCGCTGCCGACGAAGTGGCGGGAGCCCCAYGGCGGGCGGGCGATCGACCAGCGCTTCTGGTGGGCACTCGGCGGCGCGGCCGTCGGCGGTGCCGTCATTTGCGCGCGGATGGTCGAGATCATCGGCTCGCCCGAGCACATCTCGCAGACCTTTGACAACATCTTCCACCTGAATGCCATCCGGTACATCGAGGACACGGGACAGGCGTCGTCGCTGACGCTGGGGGCCATGACCGGCGGAGGGTTCTATCCGGCCGGCTGGCATGCCTTCATCTCGCTGGTCACACAGACCTCGGCCGCGCCGATTCCCGTTGCCGTCAACGCCGGCAACATCGCCATCGCCTCGATCGCCTGGCCCCTGGGGTGCGTCTACCTCTGCCAGCAGGCCCTGGGCCAACGCAGGGATGCCGCAGTGATCGCGGGAATCCTGTCCGCCGGATTCGGGGCTTTTCCGCTGCTGATGATTCACTTCGGGGTTCTCTATCCCAACCTTCTTTCCCTCGCCCTGCTCCCTGCTTTGCTGGCGCTGGGCGTGCAGGCCCTGAAGCTTTCGGCGGTTCCGGAGCTTCTCGGCCCGCTGCCCCTGATCGTGCTGGTGCTGGCATCGGCCGGTGTGGCCCAGGCGCACCCCAGTACGTTCCTGGCCTTCCTGGCCTTCCTGTCGCCCGCCGTGCTGTACGTGTACGTGGTTTCGGTCCTGAAATGGCGCCGGGACTGGGCCGCGAACAAGCTCAGGTGCGTGGCCTGGAGCATCGCCCTCCTGGTCGGCGGCGCGGCGGCCCTCGGGCTCTGGATCCTTGCCCGGCCGTCCTTTGCGGCAGCGTTCTGGCCGCCGGTGCAGTCCATTCCGCGGGCGCTTCTGCAGGTCGCGGGCAATGCGCCCCTGGGTACCTCACCCGCCGTCGCCATCTCGGTACTTGCCGTGATCGGCGTCGTCCTAACCGCCCGCAGGCAACGGCAGTGGTGGCTGATTGGTGTCCTGCTGATCGCGGTGTTGCTCTTCGTCGCCGTGTCCAGCTTCCCGGCCGGCCGGCTGCGCTACCTCCTCTCCGGCAGCTGGTACAGCGACAGCTACCGGCTGGCCGCCCTGCTGCCGGTGGCGGTGATCGTGCCGGCGGCCGTGGGAGCGACAGCGGCCTGGACCTGGCTCCGGTCCCGGCTCGCCGGTGCGGGCAACGGCGCGCCAAGCAGCAAGGCGGCCCCGGCCGGGACGTTGCAGGCCCCGCTGCTGTCCAGGAAGCCCGTAAAGGCCACCGTCTCCGCGGTGGGCGCCGTGGCGCTCCTGGTCCTCACCCAGTTGGGCAGCGTTCCGGACATGGTCTCCCTCGCCCGCGGCAGCTATGCGCTGACGCCGGAGTCCCCGCTGCTCACATCCGATGAAGCCGCCGTCCTGGCCGAGCTGGACAAGTACGTTCCGGCGGACTCGGTGATCGCCTCGAACCCTGGAAACGGCAGTGCCCTCGCCTACGCGCTGGCGGACCGGCGCACCATGCAGCTGCACATCCTGATCAGCAAGGAAAACCCCGACGACAAAATCATCCTGGCGCGGTTGCGGAACGCCCGGACGGACCCGGAAGTCTGTCCCGCGGTGTCGCGGCTCGGCATCGGCTATGTCCTGGATTTCGGCACGCAGGAAGTCAACAACGAGCATCACCCAGCGCCCGGCCTGGCCGACCTTGAGAAGGCGGGCGTGGCCAGCGTGGTCGATCAGCACGGCGCGGCCAAGCTCCTGAAATTGACCGCATGCAGGTAGCGGGGCCGATCACTTTGCAAGCGATACACTCGGACCTGTCCAGCGGGCCCGCATCATTGTTCACCACCGAAATACTGAGGATTCAAATATGGGCATGACGCCGCTGAACGGACCAACCACCGGCAAGGCGATCGGCCGGCGCGGATTCCTTGCCGCGATTGTCGCCTTGCCGCTGGCGCTGCCCGCATGCAGCGCGAAGAAGGGAACCGAGACCGTCGCGGTTTCAGCCAGCGCGTTCCCCGTGAGCCTTTCGCACAGCTACGGGACGACGACGGTGGCCGCGCCGCCCATGCGCGTTGTTGCCTTGAGCAGCGCCGACGCCGATGCCTGCGCCGCGCTTGGCCTGGCTCCGGTGGGGATTTCCGGCTCCGCCTCGTCGCCGTGGTTCACTGCCGCGATGCGCGACATCGATGGCGCCCCTCCGTTCCTCCTGAGCGACAAGATCGCGCTGCCGCTCGATGACATCCGCAACCTTGACCCGGAAGTCATCTTGGCCGTCGGCGCCGGGATCAGCCGTGCGGACTACGACAAGCTGTCCCAGATCGCGCCGGTGGTGCTGCCGATGGAATCGGGTTCCGGCCCGGCTTGGCGTCAGGCGTCGGCCCTCTTAGGCAAGGCGCTCGGGCGCAGTGACGCTGCCGCCGAACTGCAGGCCAAGACCGAGGGGGCCATCAGGGACTCGGTGCGCGACTACGCCGGCCTCAAAGGAACAACTGTTCTCTTCGTGACAGTTTCTTCTGCTGATGGTGCCGATATCCAGGTGTCGTCGGAGGATTCCGTCGCGATGGGCATGCTCAAGGACTTCGGACTTGTGCCGGCCCCCTCGCTGGCTGCGGTCAAGCAAGAGGGACGTGCGCCGGGCGGCCAAAAATCGCCAGCCTCCTACGTGTGGCCGCATGAACGCGCCGACGAACTCGCCGCGGATATCCTGGTGGCGTCGGTCAGCCAGGACGACATGGCCACCCTGCGTGTGGGCGGCAAGATCCCGGCCTTGTCGAAGGCCCGGCAGCCCTCGCTGTTTTACGCCGCCGGGGTCGAGGACCAGGCACTCCGGTCAGGCTCGGCCCTGGGCGCCGCCTGGGCCAGCCGGAACATCGTTCCGGAGTTGGCCAAGGAAGCGTACTTCGAGCGGCAGCGCCAGGCAGCCAAAAAGTAGCTTGTAAGCAAAGAACCGGGCCGCGACGATAGTCGCGGCCCGGTTCTTTTTTGATCCTGTGGAAGAGCGGAACTTTCCTGCTACCCGCAGGCGGTGACCCGGAAAAGCCGGGCCCCGCCCACGGCCTTGACCAGCTTCATCCCAGGTGCGGTGTCGTCTGCAAGATCGCGGACGCCGACCAGGGGTTCTGCCCGCGGGGTGATCTCGGTGTTTCCGAAGTCGAGTGCCCAGTAAGCCTTGAGCGCCTTGACGGCGGGACACACCGCAGAGTTGTAGGCCGCTTCGTCCCAGTGGTCAAGCAACAGCTGCTCCTCCGGGGTTCGGATTCCGAAAATGTGCGGGGCCAGGGCACGGCGGCCGGAGAACGCATAGACCAGCGAGGCCCCGGTCCTGGGGTTGCCCACCACGACGTCGCCCTCGGGAACAATGTCCGCCACCTCCTTGAGCAGCGAGACCTCGTCCGTGGACAGCAGCGTGGACGTGGGCGTCGTGGTGAACGTGGTGCTGATGCGGTCCTGCACCCGGGACAGCGTCCCGCCCTGCGCTCCGATGCCCAGAACCAGGAGCACGGCGCAGCCCACGGCGATCCCGGAGGAGGCCGGCAAGCGGCCGATCAATCCTGCGGCCGCACGGGGACGGCCGGCCGCCCGCACCTTGGCCGAGGCGATCAGGGCGCCGGTCAAGGCCCGGACCCGCCAGACCACCCATTCCGCGCCCAGCACGACGACGGGGAGCGTCACCACCGGGAGCAGCGCGGCGAGCCTGAAGCTATCGGTGTACCAGACGCCGGTGAGGAAATCGCGGAAGGTGCCGTTGCTCCAGCTGGACACCACGAGGTACAGGACGCCACCGACGACGTACATGCCGCCGACCCACCAGTACCGGCGAATCTGGCGTGCCACGACGTAGAGCCCGATGATGGTCAGGACCAGCATGACCCAGGCGGCCGTGGTTCCCATCGGAGCACTGCCGAGGATTTCGCCGATGGCCCGTGCGTTGGTCTGGAACGGGGTCCACCCGGCGGCGCTGAGGTTGGGTCGGGCGACCATCCAGACGCCGGCCGTGCCCAGCAGGTATGCGACCGTGAAGGCCAGCCACAATTGCGGTTGCCGCTTCGACACGGAACCTTCCCGGGCAGCCAGCCAGGAGCGGATCAGGCGGCCGACGACTACGGGCGCGGAGAAGCCAAGAAGCGCCACCAGCGTGCTGGGGTGCGAGAGGGCGAGGCCCGGAACGGTGGCGGCCAGGGCCAGCACCGGTGCCAGCGGCGAGCCCGGGGGAGTCCGCGACATGCCGAGCGACTCGATGGCAAGGCCAAGGACGGCGGGAAGCAGGGCGATGGCGGCGTGGTTGGGGTAGAGGACGCCGAAGCCAACCATGAGGTATGGGAAACCGCTGAACCCGGCCGAGAGGATGCCCGCCGCCAGCAGCGGCATCGGCCGGTAGCCGACGATCCGGCTGATCAGGAAGAGGCAACCCAGCGGCCAGACGATGGCGCCGGTAACGATGGTCCCGACGTTAACTACTGCCATGACCGACGGTGCACCGAGCATCAGGACCAGGGCCATGGAGTCGTGCATGGCCGCCGGGTACAGTCCCTTGGATGCGGCCGTCAGGTTGCCGATAGTCAGCGTCGAGCCGTTCTGCGTATCGGCGATGTAGCGGACCGCGTTCAGGTGGTAGATATTGTCGAACGTCTCCGAGAAGCTGTCTGGGGATCCGAAGCCCACGACGTAGCGGAGGCTGATGATCGCGGCCGGGATGAGGACGGCGGCGGGGATCGCCAGGCGCGCCAGCCAGATTCCGGTGTCGGCGGGGGAGAGAGGGAAGTTCGCGCCCAGGAAGCCGGTGAAGCGGCTGCCCGCTTCCGCGGTGCCGGCGGCTTCGGTACCAGCCGCTGAACGACGACGGCGCCGGACGAGCCTGAATACTGCCACCGTTGCCGCAGCGAGCACGCTGACGGCAAAGTAGCTCACCGGGTTAAACGGGAGCTTCAGATACGGCAGGATGATGGCGATCGTCCCTGATACGGACGCCGATACCGGCGCGGCCAGGGCCACCAGGTTCAACCGGCGAAGACCGGCCGCTGCCAGGATCATCAAACCGGGAAGGAAGTAAACCAGCGCAGTTGCTGCCAGCGTAGGAAGCGTTTCCCACCAAGTCATTGATCAAGTCTCCTAAGTTCACAGCCAACCCTACAAGTATGCGCACCGGGCCACGAATCCGGCGGCGGGCACCCTGGCGGCCCGGAAGTGGAAACCGGCGGGCCGGAAAAGGGCGGCAGTTGCACGTTGCTATACTTTCAAACCATGGGTAACTCACAGCGTTCCGGCGTTTTAATCGTCATGCCGGCTTGGAACGAGGCCGAGGCCATCGGCAATACCATCCGGAAAGTCCTGGCTGTAGTCCCCCAACACGATGTTCTCGTCGTCGACGACGGCTCGAAGGACGACACTCCGAGGATCGCCCGGGAAGCCGGCGCTTCGGTCCTGCGGCTGCCTTTCAACCTGGGTGTCGGAGGGGCGATGCGGGCGGGATTCAAGTACGCGCTCCGCAACGGCTACAAGTCCGTGATCCAGGTGGATGCGGACGGCCAGCACGATCCCCACGACATCGACCGTGTCCTGGCCGGTCTGGAGCACGCCGACATTTCGATCGGGGCCCGCTTCGCAGGCAAGGGGAACTATGGTGCCAAGGGCCCCCGGCGCTGGGCCATGTTCTTCCTTGCCAAGGTCATCTCCGCGGTGGCCGGGACGCAGCTGACCGATGTCACCTCAGGATTTCGCGCCGCGAACGAAACCGCACTGCGGCAGTACATTTCGCATTTCCCGGCCGAATACCTTGGGGACACCATCGATTCACTGGTGGTGGCAGTCAAGTCCGGCTGCCGTGTGACCCAGGTGCCGGTCGAAATGAAGGAGCGCCAGGCCGGTACGCCCAGCCAGGGGCCCATCAAAGCATCCATTTATCTTGCGCGCTCGGGCCTCGTCCTGTGTTTCGCGCTGGCCCGCCGCCGGACTCCGCGCCCGGCCGAACTACATGCGCCGCTGTCCGGCGACATTGCCGGAGAGGGAAGTGCCTAAGGCATGAACGTTGCAGGTTCCTTGATTTTGTCCATCGTGATGGTGGCAGTAGTCCTCATAATGCTTCGCAACGGCCGGTTGCGGGAGAAGTACGCCATCCTGTGGCTGGTCATCGGCACGCTGACCATCATCCTGGGCATCTTCCCCCGACTCCTGAACTGGGCGGCAGCGCTGGTCGGCGTCGTCGTTCCGTCCAATCTGCTGTTCGCCCTGGCGATCCTGCTGCTTGTGGGCGTCAGCCTGCACGTGTCCCGCGAACTCACCATCCTTGAGGATGAGACCCGCATCCTCGCCGAGGAAGTTGCCATCCTGCGATCCTCCGTGGAACGACTCCAACGGGAATCCAAACCAATCCAGCCGACGGCAGGCGAGGCCGCAACGGCTTCCGCCGTGCCGCCAACCGAGAGAAGAAAATAGTGACAATTGACGTAATGTTCCCGTACTACGGGGACGTAGCCATGATGAAGGCTGCTGTTTCCTCCGTACTCGCACAGGACGACAAGGACTTCCGCTTCACGATCGTCGACGACGGCTACCCTGACGACACCCTCCCGGAGTACTTTGCCGGACTCGTGGCCGCCGACGACCGTGTCCGGTACTACCGCAACGAGGCCAACCTCGGCGCCAACGGCAACTACAAGAAGTGCGTGGGCCTGGTTGAGCACGACATCGTGGTCATCATGGGCGCCGACGACCTGATGCTGCCGAACTACATCAGCACGGTGCGCAAGGCCTTCCAGGACCCGGAAGTCAGCATTGTCCAGCCGGGCGTCGAGGTCATCGACGAGAACGGCGCCGTGTACCAGCCGCTGGGCGACTCCGTAAAGCAGTTCCTCCGGCACAAGCTGGTTGGCAAGACGTCGGAAGCGATCGTCTCCGGCGAAGCCATCGCGGAAAGCCTCATGGTAGGTGACTGGCTGTACTTCCCGTCCGTGGCCTGGCGCGCCGAGGCCATCAAGAAGCACGACTTCCGGCCGCAGTACGACGTCGTCCAGGACCTCGCGCTGGCCATCGACATCACCCTCAGCGGCGGCAAGATGGCCGTCGTCGACACGGTGTGCTTCCAGTACCGCCGCCACCGCGAGTCCGACTCCTCGGTCCGGGCGCTGGACGGCCGCCGTTTCGCCGAGGAGCGCGCCTTCTTCGACGAGTGCGTCCGCGATTTCACCGCCAAGGGCTGGACCTCGGCCGCCCGCGCCGCGCGCTGGCACCTGACGTCACGCCTGAACGCCGTGACCCTGACCCCGAAGGTGGTCTCGAAGAGAATGTGGCCCGGCCTGCGCAAGCTGGTCACGCACGCCGTCAGGCCCTGACCTCACCGCTCCGGCAGTGGCGCGGGCATCTGCCCGCAACGCGGAGCATTTGTTCCGGCGGTCGGCGGTGCAGCACGTGCTGGTAGGCTTGCTGGGGTGCTCCCTCGGCACACATTGTGTCGAATAAGCAAATAGACTTTTTATCTACATGAAAATCAAGGCGGTTTGAGAATGTCCCTACTGAGCGGCTCATCGGTACTGATCACGGGCGGTACAGGCTCTCTTGGCAAGGCCCTTATCAAGGAAATCCTGGATAACCACGATGTCCGCCGACTGGTAATCATCAGTCGGGACGAGCTGAAGCAGCACGAAGCACGGGCCATGTTCAACAATGACCCCCGCCTTCGTTGGTTTATCGGCGACATTCGCGACCGGCACCGCCTGGACCGGGCCTTCCACAAGGTTGACTACGTCATCCACGCAGCGGCACTGAAGCAGGTCGACACGGCGGAGTACAACCCGTTCGAATACGTCCAGACGAACGTGCAGGGCTCGCAGAACGTGATCGACGCCGCTATCGACGCCGGTGTCAAGAAAGTCGTGGCCCTGTCCACCGACAAGGCATCCAGCCCGGTGAACCTCTACGGCGCCACGAAGCTCTGCGCCGACCGGCTCTTCATCTCCGGCAACCACTACGCGGCCGCCTACGACACCCGTTTCTGCGTGGTCCGCTACGGCAACGTCATGGGATCGCGCGGATCGATCGTGCCCATCTGGAAGAAGATGCACGCCGAAGGAAAGTCGCTGCCGGTAACCGACGACCGCATGACCCGCTTCTGGATCACCCTGGAACAGGCCGTCAAATTCGTGCTCGATTCCTTCGAAATCATGCAGGGCGGCGAGCTTTACGTTCCGAAGATTCCGTCGGTGCGCATTACCGATTTGGCCAAGGCCGTTGACGACAATGCAGTGACCCACGAAATCGGAATTCGCCCCGGCGAAAAGCTGCACGAAGAAATGATTGCTGCCGACGACTCCCGCCGGACCGTCTCGGTCGGCGACCGCTACGTGGTCATGCCGCACCTCGGTGGCTGGGGCTACGAGGCACCCTCCGACGGGGTCGCGGTCAAGGACGGGTGGAGCTACCAGTCTGACGGCAACGAGGTCTTCCTTTCCGTGGAAGAGCTCCGCGCCATGTTTGAAGCGGAAGGGCTCTAGCAATATGCTCCCGTACGGTCGCCAGTCCATCGACGAATCCGACATCAAAGCGGTATCCGAGGCTCTTCGCAGTGAGTGGCTGACGACCGGACCGAAGGTTGACGAGTTCGAAGCCGCCATCTCGGATATTGCCGGCGGATCCCACGCTGTGGCAGTAACCTCGGGCACCGCCGCACTTCACGTCGCCTACGTGGCGGCCGGCATCAAGCCCGGCGATGAGATCGTCACCACGCCGTTGACGTTTGTCGCGACGGCTGCGACGGCGGCCATCGCCGGGGCCAAGGTGGTCTTCGCCGACATCGATCCCGCCACCGGCAACCTGGCACTCGACGCCGCGGCGGCGGCAGTCACACCGCGGACACGTGCGATTACCGCCGTGGATTACGCCGGTCTGCCTGTCGATGCCTCGGCGTTCAACCGGCTCGCGCACGACGCCGGAGCAGTCTTCATCGAGGACGCGGCGCATTCGGTTGGCTCCTCGCTGCACGGCGAGCCGGTCGGCAAGCTTGCTGACCTGACGACCTTCTCCTTCTTCCCCACGAAGAACATGACGACGGCGGAAGGCGGCGCGGTTGTCACTCCGCGCGAGGATCTCGCGCTGCGCGCCCGGCGGTTCAAGGGCCAGGGCCTCGTGCGGGAGAAGTCGGAGCTCCGGTACCCCGACGAGGGCGCCTGGCACCAGGAAGTGCACGAATTCGGACTCAACTACCGGCTCCCGGACGTCCTGTGCGCCCTGGGGATCAGCCAGATGGCTAAGCTGGACGGCTTCCGGAAACGGCGGCAGGAGATCCACGATACGTACAACGCCGCATTCGCGGGCAACGACAACCTGATGCTGCCGCAGACCACGGAAGGCGCTGCCCCGGCGTGGCACCTCTACCCGCTCCGGGTCGAGGCCAGCCGCCGGCGGAGCATTTTCGACGAACTCCGGAGCCGCGGCATCGGAGTGCAGGTGAATTACATTCCCGCCTACTGGCACCCGGTGTTTGAGGACCTTGGGTACCGCCGCGGCATGTGCCCCGAAGCGGAGCTGTACTACCAGCAGGAGATATCCCTCCCGCTGTACCCGGGCCTGACGGACAGCGAAGTAAACACCGTCGTCGATCAAGTTCTGGACGTAGTCGGATCGTGAAGGACGGACACTCACTTCGTGTCGTTGCGGTAATCCAGGCGAGGGTTGGTTCCTCCCGGCTGCCCGGAAAGGTCCTCCGGGACCTGGGCGGCAGGCCGGTGCTTGACTGGGTCGTGCGCGCAGCGCAGGCTGCGGCCGGCATCGACCAGGTCGTAATTGCCACGTCTACCGCGCCGGGTGACGACGCGATCGTCGAATTCGGCGATCGCCACGGGATTGAGGTGGTCCGGGGGAGTGAGGACGACGTCCTCAGCCGCTTCATCGGCGCTGCGGAATCGACAAACGCCGATGCTGTTGTCAGGCTGACCTCGGACTGCCCGCTCCTCGATCCAACAGTTATTGCCCAGGTCGTCTCGATCTGGCGCCACGACCCGGACCTTGACTACGTCTCAACCACGAAGGTTCGCTCGTTGCCCCGGGGCCTCGACGTGGAACTGGCGACCTCCGCTGCGCTGGCTCGGGCGAACGAGCGGACCGAGAGCTACCACCGTGCCCACGTGACGAGCGCCCTGTACGAGGAGGGCGCCGGATTCGACTGCGCGGCGTTGACCTTTTCGCCCGGGAGCTCGAATTTCCGCGTGACCCTCGACACCGCGGAGGACGCGGAACTGCTGGACGAGGTAGTCAGGTTGCTGCCGGACCAGCCGCCAGGCTGGCGCGACGTGGTGGCGGTCCTCCGGAGCCGTCCCGATATTGTGGCGCTTAACGCGCATATCGAACAGAAACCTCTGAACGAAGGCTAAAGTGCGCGTACTGCTGCGGTGTGACTCATCTAAGGCCCAGGGGCTGGGACACGTTGTGCGGACCATGGCGGTTGCGGAGGCCGCGTTAGCTGCGGGGTGGGACGTCGTATTCAGCGGCGATGTGGAAAGCGCCATGGGCCGCGAGCTTGTTGAGGCCCGCTGTCCGGTGCGGTATGCCCGGCCGGACAGCGCGGAGGATCTGGTGCAACTGGCGCGCGAGGCCGAGGCCGACGTCGTCCACATCGACACCTACGCCGAGCAAGGCGAAGCCAGGGCCCTGCTCAACGAGGCCGGAATTCTCCTCTCTTCGATGGAGGACGGGCCCTTCGGACGGCGGCCGGCCGACCTGGCCGTCGACCCGTCGCCGGCGGCCGAGACCCGCTACCGGCCCGCCGACGGTTCCCACCGCCTGCTGCGGGGCGCCGCCGCCATCCCGATCCGGGGTGCCATCCGGGCACTCCCCACGGCGTCGCCGAGGCCGGCGGACGCCGAGCCGGGAAAACCCAACATGATGATAGTCATGGGCGGCACCGACGCGAGGGACATGACAGCCCGCTGCTTGGGCTGGTGGGCGCAGACGGGAATTCCCTCGCGCTGCTTCGTCGTGTCAGCAGGGCGGCCGGAAGTGCCCGTGGCGCTGGGGGAGGGGCAGGAATTGGAGATCGTGCCGCCCGCCCTTGACCTCCCCAAGCTGTTTCCTTCCATGGATCTGGTGCTCAGCGGTGCCGGCACCACGACATGGGAACTCGCGGCCCTGGGCGTGCCGACGGCACTGGTGCAGCTGGTCGAGAACCAGGGCGACAACTACCGCTTCGCAACATCCGAGGGCATGGCCGCGGGACTGGGAGATGCCAGTTCGGGCGAGCTGGACGAGGGCCTGGCCACCGCGGGGCTCCGACAACTCCTCACAGACACTGAAAGCCGCGAACGCCTTTCCGCACGGTCGCGCGAACTCGTTGATGGCGCCGGGGCCGACAGGATTGTGGCCGCTTGGGCCGAGATCATTGAGGCTCCGCCGGGACTCAACGCCCGGCCCGCGCGGATCGAGGACGCCTCCCAGCTCTTCGACTGGCGCAACGAGCCATCGGTTCGAAAGGTATCCCGTACGAGGAACGAACTGTCGTGGGACTCGCACGTCGCCTGGGTTGCGGCTGCCGTCGCCAACCCGGAAGTTTGCCTGCTCATTGCCGAAATGGACGGCGCCCCCGCGGGCACGGTCAGGTTCCACGCCCTGGACCCCCTCAACTGGGAAGTCTCCATCACCGTGGGTGCCAGCATGCGCGGGCGGCGCCTGGCCGGCCCCATGCTCCACGAAGCCGAACGGTTCTTCTGCTCGAAGTACCCCGGGAAGACGCTGCACGCGGCCATGCTCGCGTCCAATCAGCCCTCACTGCGGCTCTTCCAGGCCGCCGGGTACACCGGAGGCCTGACCAGAATCGACAACGAAGACTGGTACGAGCTCACCAAGGCCGGCGACTGATCCACCCTCAGGAGGGTCCGCTGTCCACGCAGCACTGCAGCGGATTTATAGTCAGATACACCTGTGGCCCGGTCTTAGGGTGAACGTCATTGCGTTCACCCCGGGACCGGGCCACAGGCTTTTGATAAGACCTTACGGCCTAGACGACATCCCAGGTGAGCGGCGTTCCGGCTTCGCAGTCTTCCCGGAAGGGGCGTCCCATCACGGTTTCGAGCAGGGCGGGCTCAAGGCCGCCGGCGGGACGGATGGAGCGGACATTTGCGGGCGTGGCAATGTCGCCACGCTTCACGGGCTCCACAACGTAGAGCGAACGCTTCAGCCGGCGGCTTTCGGATTCTCCGGCCGTCTGGCGGATAACGGGGGAGCCCAGCGCTTCGTGCGCCGTCTGCGTCTCCCGCACCAGCGCCGTGAGTTCGTCGGGCTCCAGCGAGAAGTCCGAATCGACGCCGCCGTCGGCCCGGCTCATCGTGACGTGCTTCTCGATGACCGTTGCACCCAGTGCGACGGCAGCGACGGCCGCTCCGATTCCCATCGTGTGGTCCGAGAGGCCCACCTGGACGCCGAAGGCATCACGAATCACCGGAATGGTCCGCAGGTTGGATTCGGACGCGGCTGCCGGGTACGAGGAGGTGCAGGCCAGCACGATGATTTGTTCGTTGCCTTCTGCCCTGATCGTCTGGACAGCGGTGTCGATTTCGGCCAGCGTGGCGGCACCGTTGGAGAGGATGACGGGCTTGCCGGTCCGGGCCACGAGCCTGAGCAGCGGCAGGTCGCCGATCTCCAGGGACGCGATCTTGTAGAGCGGCGCGTCGAGCGATTCCAGCAGGTCGACGGCGGTGGCGTCGAACGGGCTCGAGAAGGGGATAAGTCCGTGCGAACGTGCGCGTTCGAAGATGGGGGCGTGCCACTCCCAGGGCGTGTGCGCCTGCTTGTAGAGCTGGTACAGGTTGCTGCCGCCCCACAGGGCGTGGTCTGCGCTGATGGAGAACTCCGGGCGGCCGGAATCAATCGTGATCGTGTCCGCCGTGTACGTCTGCAGTTTGACTGCCTGCGCCCCGGAGGCGGCCACCATGTCCACGATGTCCAGGGCCCGCTGCAGATCCCCGTTGTGGTTCCCGGACATCTCGGCAATGATGAAAGGCCTTTCGGCTTCGCCAATGCGTTGGGTGGCGACTTCAAAGGATGTACCCATTACAGACCTATCTGATTGTGCGATTTGTTGTCTTGTCGTGCCCGTCGGCCCACTACATCGATGCTAGCCCGCGTTTGCGCACCGCCCAAAAGACGATGCCCCCGGCCACTGCCACGACCGCGATCGATACGATGCCCACGTCGAGGGTGGTCGGCAGGGCCAAGTTGATGGCGGCTGCGGCGGTGGAGGCCAGCAAGGCCAGAACGAAGTTGCGCACCGGGACCGTGCCAGGCAACAGCCGGGACACGACGAGGTAATACGCTACGCCCAGCAGCGTGAAGACCAGGGCCTTGACTGCGCCCAGCTCCCAGAGCGTTCCTGACTGCGCGGGCAGCCAGGCTATCGCTACGCCGATCAGCAGGACGCTGGGCGTGACCCAGGTGTAGGCACCGGTCTTGTTCACCGCGAACGCCATGGACATTGTCAATAGGTAGAGCGCATAGCCGCAGGCCACGACCGGAAGCACGCGCGCGAGCTGGACGACGTCGTGGTCGATGCCCTTCAGGAGGAACATCCCGAGGGCCGCCGCGGATGATCCTGCCACCGACAGGGCTGCGGCGATGGCTGCCGAGTTGTTTCCCACGCTTCGTATTACGGCCTTGAGCCCGCTGTCGTGCGATGCCTCGAAGATCCGCGTCGTCCACACGTTGTTGAGCGCTGCCAGCACGGAAAACGGTC
The DNA here is from genome assembly GCF_056398965.1 of Arthrobacter sp. 01T414. Classification (NCBI taxonomy): domain Bacteria; kingdom Bacillati; phylum Actinomycetota; class Actinomycetes; order Micrococcales; family Micrococcaceae; genus Arthrobacter; species Arthrobacter sp. 01T414. The sequence continues at coordinate 1,005,556 of NZ_JBFTQK010000001.1, forward strand.
CGAGGGCGAACGCCGCCGCGGACACATAGCGGCCTGCGGTGGCGGTGTCCTGGAAATGTTGCACGAGGAAGGTGTCGCCTTGCATCAGCAACATGATTGCCAGGCTGTGGGGCAGGACCGGGAGGCCCAGGCGGAACGCCGCCTTGACCTCATCCCAGGCCTTGGACGGCCAGAGGGGCGGGGCCAGGGTCATTGCGGCGATCCCGGTGGCCAGCATGCCGACAGCAAATGCGCCCAGGTACGTTTCCGAGTTCGCGGCGATGAGCGATATGGCCGCCAACCCGAGCAGGTGGCAGCCGAGCGAGGCGGCGCCGCTCAGGATAACGAAGGCGAGCGCCTTCCGTTGGCTGCGCAGCACGGACTGGGAGCTGACGACGGCGCTGAGCAGTCCGGTGGCGACGATGGCCAGCGCAAACGTGGCGGCGGCTCCTCGGTCGGGCGTGATCAGGAAGTAGATGCCGGCCGCGGCAAGCGACAGAACCAGGCTGAGGATGATGTTGGCGCCGTGGATGGCCCGGGCGTGCGTGGGGCCGGTTTTAGGCGTGAAGTAGGCCTTGGTGATGGCCAGCGGCAGACCCGCGGACAAAATCACCTGGCCCACCTGCAGCAACACGGCCGCGAGACCGACCCTGCCCCATTGGGTTGAATCGAGAATGCGGATCGAGAAGGGCTGGACCAGCAGGGCGCCGGCACCCTGCAGCGCCGCTCCGAGCAGGTAGTAAATCGACTGCCGGCGTTGTGAAACGGGGCTGACGGTCAGTTCAGCCGACATAGTCGATGGCCGGTGCGACCAGGCCGTTGGACACTACCTTCGGGAGCCGGTCGGGAAGATGTTCCAGCGGGTCTTTCAGGAAATGCAGCGGACTCAGCTTGACCTCGTTGACCACCGCGCCCACCTCCCGCTTTTTCAGTCCCAGGATTGCCTGCGCCTTGGCAACGGGGGCGCCGATCCAGTAGTTCGCGAAGGGAAGGAAGCCCCGGGAGTCCCACCCCAGCAGCGAACGCAGTTCCTCCGGCGACCTCATGTAGTCGCGCCCGAGCTCGGCGTTTGCCACGTCTTGGAGAACCGACGTCGGGATCCCTTCGTCGTAGAACTCAGGCCAAAGCTCCTTGAGGTACGCCTCGGACGAGGTCTCCTGGATGCCGGCGATTTGGAAGTGGGGCCCGTAAATGCTGACGGGAGTTTCGACGGCCGCTGCGTAGACGAGGGCCGTGGCAAGCCGGTTCGACACGACCTTCTCGCTGTTGAGCAGCAGCCACATGATGCGGGCCAGGAACTGCGGATCCCGGCGTTCGCCGGCCGTGGTGATGTGGTGGCCTGCCTCGGTCCATGCCCGCAGGATCTCGGGCCGCTGAAGATCATCGATATGCAGGCAGACGACTGCTGGGCCTTCGCGGTCGAAAATTTCCTTGGCGTAGGCCGCCTGGTCCCCTTCCACGGAGAGCAGCCGGGTGCCGTGGAACGGGAAGACCACGGTTCCCAGCGTGCGGCGGGGAGCCGAGCCGCTGCGCTGGACCATGTCCGCAAGGTACAGCGCGGGCGAGCCGATTGGCGTGCTCGCAAAGCCGGTTTCCCTGATGGATTCCTCCTCGGACCAGCCCCGTGACGAGTGGGTCCAGGTGAAGAGGTTGCCCTTGGGGGCGGAGCCGGCGAGATCCGCAAAGTGGGTGCGGATGGGTGTGACCGGCGTCCAGCCGTGCTGGAGCAGTCCCGCGAAGTGGCGGGGGCGGTCCAAGCCTGCGTGGGCGGCGAGTACAGCGGAATGGCCGTAGAAGTGGTTCTGGATGTCCATTCCGGACGGGGCTCCTTCAGGATAGGACGACGGGCAGCCGAAAACCGCTGCCGCGCGCGCTGGGGGACGCCTTATAGACTACGGCATCGGCACACACGGCGGGTTCCGGCCCGGCCCGGCTAGCTCGTGCCGCCGCCGATCAGGATGCTGCGGAAGGCGCCGTTCACCCCAACCGCGTACATCCACAGGGAACCGGCCCCGTCCCTCGCGAGCAGGTTGACGGTCCTGCTGCCGGAGAAGTCTCCGACGACCGAGATGGATGTCATTCGGTCCCAGCCATTCCCAATCAGGGTCCGGCCGAGGAAGCCCCCGGAGCCGTCGCCCTTGTAGAGCCAGAGCGCCCCCGCAGGGGTCCTGGCGAGGAGGTCGGGCTTGCCGTCACCGCTGAGGTCGCCGGCTCCCGTCACGGCGTTGAACACGGACCAACCGGACCCGATCACGCGCCGGGTTCCGAACCCGCCGGCGCCGTTGCCGGGATACAGCCAGAGCTTGCCGTCCTTGGACCGCGCGATCAGGTCGCGGCGTCCGTCCCCGGACCAGTCGCCGGGAGCGACGATTTTGTCGAAGACATCCCAGCCGCGGCCAATGGACTTCCGTGGCTTGAAGCCGCCCGCGCCGTCGCCTGGGTAGAGGTAAAGGATGCTGTCCTTGCCGCGGGCTATCAGGTCCCGTTTGCCGTCGCCGTCGAAGTCGCCGGCGCTGACAATGTCCGCGAAGATATTCCAGCCACTGCCGATTTGCCTGCGCGGAAGCCAGCCGGCGTGTCCGTTGCCCGGATAGAGGTAAAGGTTGCCGTCGTTGGCCCGAGCGAGCACGTCGGGGAGGCCGTCGCCGTCGAAGTCGCCGGCTTCCCACACGGCTGAAAACGACCCCCAGCCGGCGCCCACCTGCAGTCGGCTGAGGAATCCGCCGGCACCGTTTGCCAAGTAGGTGCTGAGCCGGCCCGATGCGTCGCGGGTCAGGATGTCATCCTTGCGGTCCCCGTTCAGGTCCTGCCCGCCGACGACGCCGGTGAAGCCGGCCCAGCCTTTGCCCACCAGTGACCGCGTCTGGAAGCCGCCGTTGCCGCGCCCGGGGTAGAGGAACAGGTCGCCGTCCCGTGTCCGGGCGAAGGTGTCGGCGAATCCGTCAGAGTTGAAGTCGCCTGCCTCAGACAAGGACATGAAGATATTCCAGCCCTGCCCTATGGCAGTTCGCGGCAGGAAACCGCCGGTCCCGTTGCCCGGGTACAGCCACAGCGTGCCGTCGGTGCCGACGGCCATCAGGTCATTGGCCTTGTCCCCGTTGAAGTCGCCCGCACTCGTGATGAGGGAGAATCCGTTCCAACCGCTGCCGATCTGCCGGCGGGGGAGGACGGCGCCGTTCCCGGTTCCGGAATAGAGCCACAGGTTTCCGTCGACGGAGCGGGCCAGCACATCGCCCGCTCCGTCGCCGTCGAAATCGCCCGAGGCCACGACGGCGTCGTAGATCGTCCATCCGTTGCCAATGGTTGTGGCCGCGCCGAAGCTTCCGTCCCCGTTGCCCGGCTGCAGCTTYAGCGAGCCATCCTGGGCCCGTGTCAGGAGATCTGCGTGGCCGTCTGCCGTCATGTCGCCGGCCGACATGGATAGGACCGAGTTATTGAAGTCCCCCTTCGCGAAGCGCTGCAGTTGCGCGAGCGTGCCGTTCCAGACGTTCGAGTCCCCGCTGTTGGCATAGGGGCCGGTGCTGCTGAACTGCCAGATGCTGTAGGTGCTCCAGCTCGCCGGAATGGGTCCTGCATTGTTCGAGGGCGAGGAAGGGTAGGAAGCCAGCCAGAGCGGGTTGTCGCCAAAGCCGAGGGGGTTTCCGACGCAGTCCTTCCACCAGTAGTTGCCGGTGTAGATGACGGGAAGCCGTCCCGTCAGCGCCTTCATGGTGTTGCTGAAGTCGCGGGCCCAGGCAGTCAGCGCGGAGGGGGACATGTCGTAGCAGATGTTGCCCTGGTAGTAGCCGTTGATGGTTCGTCCTGCGTAGGGGTTGCCCTCGAAGTCGAGGACCGGCGGCATGGTGTAACCGTCGCTGGACCAGCCTCCGCCGTTCCTGACGAAGATCCTTGCCTGGTCGGCACCGGACGACGCCGCCGGGTTCGCAAAGTGGTAGGCACCCCGAATGAACCCGGCGGACCGGGAACCGCCGTACTGCGAGCTAAAGATGGGATTGGTGTAGTAGTTGCCCTCGGACGCCTTGACGTAGGCAAACCGGGCGCCGAGGTTCCACTGTTGCTTCCAGTCGATAGACGGCTGGTGCTCGCTGACATCCAGGCCGTCCACACCGAACGTCGGCGTCCAGGTGCCTTCCGTGGTCAAAGCCTGGGTGCTCGCCTTGCCGCCGTCGGCGGCGTTCCGTCCGGCCCCGCCCATCTCCGCGCCGCCGGAGCGGGTTGCCGCCGCCATGGCGGCGCGGTAGGCCTCAGATGACCGGTCGACAGTTACCGGAGTGGAGCTCGGGGTCGGCGACGGCGTTGCAGAAAGCGACGGCGACGGCGACGGCGCTGAAAGCGACGGAGTCGGAGAAGGCGACGGCGCCGGAGCGGCCGGCGTGGGGGAGGCGGTTGGAGCCGGGCTTTCAGCTGTTGGCGCCGGCGTTGCCGTTGCCTCCGGTGTGGGTTCCACAGCGGTTGCAGGCGTCGCCATTCCCGTGCCGGCAACGAGGGAGGCGGCCAAAAGCACGGCTCCGACGCGGCTGCCCAGAAGGCTCGGGGGTGGAAGTTGGGTCCGTTTCATTTGCCGCTCCGGAACAACACGCTCATGGCAGTGTCATAGTGATCCCGTGCCCGGGTGCCATGCAGGAGGCAGCTGTCCGGGATGTGAGAATGTCTGACTTGTCGCGCCCACCCTAACACCGCCACCTAGGGCAGGCCAGAGTGCCTCGTGTGACTAGTGGGGTAATTGTTATGAATCCGGTGGGATGTTTTCCACATACGGCCGGCCGCGCCCTTGTCCGTCTCCCGGGCCTCCTCTAGCTTTAACCCAGTTGTACTGCCCCAGGGGGATGGGCAGCGGCCATGTTGGGGGCACCGTGGAAGCCGTGCGCATCGTCGAGGACGAGGTCCGGGAGCTGATCCGTCGTCGCGGCCTGGATCCCTTGCGGCAAAGCGGGGAAGTCCGCCGCCTCGTGGAGGAAGCGATCAGCGACTACGACGAGCGTGCATTGCTCGCCCCGCTTCCGCCGATCGGGCCGCTGGAGCAGGCCCGGCGATTCGTCTTCGACGCCGTGGCGGGATTCGGCCCGCTGCAGCCCCTGCTGGACGACCCGGCCATCGAAGAAATCTGGCTCAACGCCCCGGACGAGATTTTCGTCGCACGAAACGGTGAATCCGAGCTGACCTCTATTGCCCTGACGGACCAGCAGGTGCGCAACCTCGTGGAGCGGATGCTGAAGAGCTCCGGGCGGAGGCTGGATATTTCCTCGCCGTTCGTGGACGCTGCCCTGCCGGACGGCTCCCGGTTGCACGTCGTGATTCCCGACGTGACGCGGCGGCACTGGGCCGTCAATATCCGCAAGTTCGTGGTGAGGGCCAGCCGGCTCGAGCACCTCGTGGAGCTGGGCACCCTCACGCCGCAGTCGGCCCGCTTCCTAGGTGCCGCGGTGGCAAGCGGGCTCAACATCCTGGTCTCCGGCGCCACCCAGGCAGGCAAGACCACCATGTTGAATTGCCTGGCCGCCGGCATCGGCACGCGCGAGCGGGTGGTCACGGTGGAAGAGATCTTCGAACTCCAGTTCCCGCTGCGCGACGTCGTCGGACTCCAGTGCCGGCAGCCCAATCTGGAAGGTGAGGGCGAGATTCCGATGCGCAGGCTGGTCAAGGAGGCCCTGCGGATGAGGCCGGACCGGCTCGTGGTCGGCGAGGTTCGCGAGGCCGAAAGTCTGGACATGCTCATAGCCTTGAATTCCGGGCTTCCTGGAATGTGCACGATCCACGCGAATTCGGCCCATGACGCGGTGACCAAGATCTGCACGCTGCCGTTGCTGGCGGGGGACAACATCTCCAGTGCCTTCGTCGTCCCCACCGTGGCGTCCTGTATCGATCTGGTGGTGCACTGCAGCCGACAGCCGGGCGGCCGGCGGCAGGTCACGGAAATCCTCTCGCTGGGTCGGCGGGTCGAGAACGGCATCATCGAGTCGTCCATGGTGTTCGACCTGCTCGACGGAAAACTCCAACCGAAGGCCAACTCCATGCCGGCTGCGGAGAAGTTCGCCCGCTCCGGGTTCGACGTCGCAGCGCTGCTGGAGCCGCGTTGATGGCGGCGCTGCTGGGGGTACTCGGGGGCGCCGGACTCCTGCTGGTCTGGTGGTCAGCCTGGGAACAGCCGCCCGCAGCGAGACCCCGGCGACGTGTCAGCCGGCTGGAGGACCTCCTGCGGTCCGCCGGCATCGAAAAGGTCAGCCGGCTCGGCCTGCTCGCGACATGTCTGGGAGTCGGTGCCTTCGTGACACTCGTGTTCTACGCGGGGACCAGGTCAGGGCCGATGTCCGGCTGCTTCGGACTGTTCGGCGGCTGGCTTCCGCTGGGCATCGTCAAGTGGCGCGCCCGTAGGCGCACGGCCGTGCTCCGCGAGCTCTGGCCCGACGTCGTCGACCACCTGCGCTCGGCGATCCGCGCAGGCTTGTCGTTGCCGGAGGCTCTTATCCAGCTGGGGGAGAAAGGGCCGTCCGAGCTGCGGCAGTTGTTCCGCGACTTCGGCGCTGACTACCGGTCCGGCGGTCAGTTTGAACCGGCCCTGGACCGGTTGAAAGCAAGACTCGCCGATCCTGTCGCTGACCGGATCGTTGAGGCGCTGCGGCTCACGCGGGAGGTAGGCGGATCGGACCTCGGCCGCCTGCTCGGCACCCTCGCGGATTTCCTCCGGGAAAACGCCCGGACCCGAAGCGAGTTGGAGGCCCGGCAGTCCTGGACGGTGAATGCAGCCCGGCTCGCCGTGGCGGCGCCGTGGATTGTCCTGGTGTTGATGGCGAGCCGGCCCGAGGCGGTCGCCGCGTACAACTCACCCGTTGGGGCTGCGGTTCTGATCGGTGGTCTGCTGCTTTCGCTGTTCTCCTATACCGTCATGTTGCGGATCGCCGCCCTGCCGCAGGACGAACGGGTACTTCGGTGAACGGCACGATCGCAAACGCGGCGGTCTGCGGCGCAGTCCTGGGCGGCGGCCTCTGGCTCCTCCTGGTGCGGCTGCCGTTCATGCGGCCCATCAGCTTCTCGGAGCGCATCGGCCCGCAGCTGAGAGCCCACAGCCTGGAATCCCGGCTGCTGCGCACGGCCCCCGGCAACGTCACTCCCTTTGGGCCGCTTGAGCGGATCCTGCGCCCGGTGATCCGGGACGGGGTCCGGGCGCTGGGCCGGCTCAACCCGGGCTCGTCGGCACTCAACCGCAGGCTAGCCCGGGCCGGCAGCACCAAGTCGGCTGTCGACTTCCGCGCCGAGCAGCTGCTGTGGGCCGCCGGTGGATTTCTGACTGCCGCGGGCATCGTGCTGCTGGGAGGCGCCACGGGCCGGTTCAATCCGCTGTTTGCCGTGCTGATCGTCCTGGGCTCCGGCCTGGGCGGGTTCCTCCTCCGCGACTATGTGCTGGGGGCGCAGGTGAAGAGACGCGAAGCCCGGATGATGGCGGAGTTTCCCAGCGTGGCCGAGCTCATGGCTCTGGCAGTCAGCGCAGGTGAGAGCGCCACGGGCGCCCTGGACCGGGTGGGACGCAGGACGCAGGGCGAACTCTCGAAGGAGTTCTCGCGGGTCCTTGCCGATACCCGTGCCGGCAAGCCGCTGGCGGATGCCCTGCATGACTTTTCAGCACGGACCGAGCTAGCTCCGCTGGTCCGCTTCGTGGACGGGCTGATCGTCGCGGTGGAACGCGGGACACCACTCGCGGAAGTGCTGCGGGCCCAGGCCCAGGATGTGCGCGACACCGCCAAACGCGAGCTGATGGAGTCCGCCGGCCGGAAGGAAATCGGCATGATGGTGCCCCTCGTCTTCGGCGTCTTGCCGCTGACTGTGGTGTTTGCCGTCTTTCCGGGGCTGGCGGCCATCAGCCTGGGACTTTGAACAGGACATCGAATATCGCTTTAAACACGATCACGATCACGCACACGAAAAGGGGAAACGGTGAAGAGTATTGGAATCCGCACCTTATTACTGGTTCAGCTGGCGGCCACGCAGCTGTGGCGGTCCGCCGGAGCGGACAGGCGCCCGGGGAGGCCGCGCGCCGTGCAGAGCGGCCGGCAGCCGGGCCGGACGGGAGGCCTGCCGCACTGCAGTCCTGATCCCGGGGAGCGTGGGGACGTCCCTGGCTGGGTAATGATCACGCTCATGTCGGCGGTGCTGGTTGCCGCGCTGCTGGCGCTCGCGGGCCCGGCGCTGGAAGGGCTCTTCAACCAGGCCATGCAAAAAGTCGGGCAGTAGCCGGTGGACCCGGCCGGCAGTGATGGTCCCGCCAGCCAGGAAGCCGGCCGCCCTGGCCCGGAACGCGGCTCCGCCGTCGTCGACTTTGTCCTGGTCGGCGGACTGCTGACACTGTTCTTCCTGGGAATCATCCAACTTGCCCTCGTCCTGCATGTTCGGAACACCCTGATCGACGCCGCAGCTTCGGGCGCCCGGTACGGAACCCTGGCGGACCGCGGCGCGGCAGACGCCAAGGAGCGCACCGCGCAGCTGATCGGGGTGGCCCTAACCCCGGAGTTTGCCCGGGACGTCAGCACCGCCGAGACCAGTTACGCCGGCATCCGCACGCTGGAGGTGACGGTTCGCGCGCCGCTGCCGGTCATCGGCCTGATCGGGCCACGGGAACTTCTGGAAGTGAAGGGACATGCCGCCATCCAGCCCTAACGACGACGCCGAACGTGGCAGCGCCGTCGTCGAGTTCACTTTCCTGTCGCTCCTGCTGATGGTGCCCGTGGTCTACTTCATCATCACTGTCGGCCAGCTTCAGGGCGGCTCCTTCGCGGTGGTCGGCGCCGCGGACCAGGCAGCCAAGGTCTTCGTTGCCCAGCCCGACGCCGCGAGTGGCCGGGCCGCCGCGGAACAGGCCGTGCAGTTGGCGCTCGCCGACTACGGCCAGCCGGCGGAAAACGCGAGCATGGAAACCAGCTGCGTGCCTGCGGACTGCACGGCCGCCGGATCCGCCGTCACGGTCACCGTGCGCCTCACGGTGCCGCTGCCGTTCGTGCCGTTCAGCGACGCCCTGCGGCTCGACGCCGGCCACCTGAGCGCCTCCGCCACACAGATCGTCGGGCGGTTCCGATGACCGCCCGGCACGCCCGCCCCGCCCGCCCCGCCCGGCTGGCCCGGCCAGACTGCCGTCGGACCGAGCGTCGGACCGAGCTGCAGCCGGGAGCCACGTCCGGCAAGGACAGCGAGAGCGGCCAGCTGATGGTGCTGATCATTGGCTACGTATTGCTCGCACTGCTCGTCACCACCGTCGTCGCGGCGGCGTCCACCGTTTACATCGAGCACAAGAAACTGCTGTCCCTGGCCGACGGGGCATCGGTGGCCGCTGCGGACAGCTTCACCCTGGGCCAGCTGGAAGTTAGCTCCGGCAGCCCGACCGCCGTGCTCAACGCCGGCCGGGTGCGCAGCGCCGCAGCCGACTATCTGAACCGCAACGGCGCCTTCGCCCGATTCAGCGGCCTGGCCGTCGGCCCGGCGACGGGCAGCCCCGACGGGTCCACCGCCGTCGTGGTCCTCAGCGCCGCCGTCCACCCGCCCATCGTCAACTTCCTGGTCCCCGACGGCATCCGGATCGAGGCGACGTCGACGGCGCGCTCCCGCCTCACCCGCTGACAGGCCGCGTCACCCCGTTGCTCTCTCACTTATGGCGGCCAAAGTGGCGCCAGAGCAGCCCTAAGTGAGAGAGCAACCGGGGCCCCGGGCGGGGGCGCCCACGACGGATAGCGTAGGCTTGAAAAACCATGGCAAACATTGATTTTCCCGCAGAAATCCGCGCGCTGCGCGCCACCTACGCTTCGATCGAGAATGTTTCGAACGTCGATGCGCTGAAGGAAGACATCGCCGAACTGAGCGAGCGCGCCGGCGAGCCGAACCTTTGGGATGACCCCGCGGCCGCGCAGGTCATCACGTCCAAGCTCTCGCACAAGCAGTCGGAACTGGAGCGGCTTAACAAGCTGGCCGCCCGGATCGACGACCTGGAAGTCCTCGTGGAGCTGGGCCAGGACGAGGACGACGCCGACTCGATGGCTGACGCCGCCACGGAGCTTGAATCGATCAGCAAAGCCCTCAAGGACCTCGAAGTGGTCACGCTGCTTTCCGGTGAGTTCGACGAGCGCGAGGCCGTGGTTACCATCCGGGCCGGCGCCGGCGGCGTGGATGCGGCGGACTTTGCCGAGATGCTGCTGCGCATGTACCTGCGCTGGGCCGAACGCCACGGCTATCCGACCACCATCATGGACACCTCCTACGCCGAAGAAGCCGGGCTGAAATCCGCCACCTTCGAGGTCAAGGCGCCCTATGCCTACGGCACGCTGAGCGTGGAGGCAGGCACCCATCGGCTGGTCCGGATCAGCCCCTTCGACAACCAGGGCCGCCGCCAGACGTCTTTCGCCGCCGTCGAGGTCATCCCGCTGATCGAGCAGACAGACTCCATCGACATCCCGGACAATGAGATCCGCGTCGACGTCTTCCGCTCCTCCGGCCCGGGCGGGCAGTCGGTCAACACCACGGACTCCGCCGTCCGCCTGACCCACATCCCCACCGGCACCGTGGTGTCCATGCAGAACGAAAAGTCGCAGCTGCAGAACCGCGCGGCCGCCCTGCGCGTGCTGCAGTCCCGCCTGCTGCTGCTCAAGAAAGAGCAGGAAGACGCCGAGAAGAAGGCGTTCGCCGGCGACGTGAAGGCATCCTGGGGTGACCAGATGCGCTCCTACGTGCTCAACCCGTACCAGATGGTCAAGGACCTTCGGACCGAACACGAGGTGGGAAACACCTCCGCGGTGTTCGACGGCGAGATCGACGACTTCATCGACGCCRGCATCCGCTGGCGGACCGACAACCGCAACGCCGAGAACTAGACGGACTGCCGGCGGCCCGTTCCACGACCGGGCCGCCGCCAGCCAAATCCCGCGACACACCCCGGCCCTCCGGCCCTTGCGCTGTTACCCGTGCGTATAGTCGAGGGGCCGGTGCCCTACTTCCCCCAAAAGAAAGCCCGCGCCCCGGCAGCAGAACTGGTCTGAAAATGCCCGGCTCCTGCAGGGTATTAGGGCCATGATCCGTTTCGAAAATGTCACCAAGGTCTACGACCAGAACGCGCGACCGGCGCTGGATTCGATCAACCTTGAGATCGACCGTGGCGAGTTCGCCTTCCTCGTGGGAGCATCCGGCTCCGGAAAATCGACCTTCCTGCGTCTTGTGCTGAAAGAAGACCGCGCCTCCTCGGGCGCCGTCTACGTCGCTGGCCAGAACGTGGCGAAGATTTCCAGCTGGCGGGTGCCGCGGCTTCGCCGGGGGATCGGCGTCGTCTTCCAGGACTTCCGCCTGCTGCCGCAGAAAACCGTGTTCGCCAACGTAGCCTTCGCCATGCAGGTCATTGGCCGGAGCCGCAGCGTCATCCGCGAAACCGTGCCCGAAGTCCTCAAGACCGTGGGCCTGGAAGGCAAGGAAAACCGCTTGCCGCACGAACTCTCCGGCGGCGAGCAGCAGCGCGTGGCGATCGCCCGCGCCGTCGTCAACCGTCCCGGCATCCTGCTGGCGGACGAGCCGACCGGAAACCTCGACCCGACCACCTCTATGGGCATCATGGGCGTCCTCGACAAGATCAACCAGAACGGCACCACCGTCGTCATGGCCACCCACGACGACGACATTGTCAACGAAATGCGCAAGCGCGTGGTGGAACTGCGCAACGGCGTCATTATCCGTGACGAGGCCAAAGCCCTTTACACCTCGATGATTCCGGTCGTGGGACAGTCCCGCCGGCTGCGGGACGCGAGCGGCCGAGAACCGTCCGACTTCGCCGCCGCCAACGGTGAGGCCCAGCGCGCAGGGGAGGGCACGCTGTGAGGCTCGCTTTTATCCTGGCCGAGATCGGCAGCGGCCTGCGCCGGAACCTGTCCATGGTGGTCTCCGTCATCCTGGTGACCTTCGTGTCCCTGACCTTTGTCGGTGCGGCCGGCATGCTGCAGCTGCAGATTAACCAGATGAAGGGCTACTGGTACGACAAAGTCCAGGTCGCCGTCTTCCTCTGCAGCGACGGTTCGACGTCGCCAGGCTGCGCCACCGGCCCGGCGACCCCGGAACAGCAGCAGAACCTGCGCAAGCTGCTGCAGTCGCCGGCCGTGGCCCAGTATGTCAACGATTTCCAGTTTGAATCGAAGGACGAGGCCTACAAGCACTTCAAGGAGCAGTTCTCCAACTCGCCGATTGTCGACTCCGTGACCCCGGACCAGCTTCCCGCGTCCTTCCGGATCAACCTGAAGCACCCGGAAAAGTACGAGGTCATCAGCGAGAACTTCTCCTCGCAGCCCGGCGTCGAGTCGGTCATCGATCAGCGCCAGCTCCTGGAACGGCTGTTTTCCGCGATGAACGCCGCCTCGCTGGTGGCGGTCAGCGTCGCCGGCGTGATGATTGTCTGCGCCATCTTGCTGATCGCCACCACCATCCGGCTCTCCGCCTTCAGCCGCCGCCGGGAGACCGGAATCATGCGTCTCGTCGGAGCGTCTAAGACGGTTATTCAGCTGCCCTTCATCCTGGAGGGCGTCATTGCGGCAGTGATCGGCGCGGCTCTCGCCTCCGGCACGCTGTGGGCCGTGGCGCACTTCTTCCTCGGCGAGTTCCTGTCAAAGCAGTATCCGGACACCGCCTTCATTTCCCCGGCCCAGACGCTGATCCTGGCTCCGGCCTTGGTCGGCCTGGGCGTCCTGCTGGCCGGGACATCATCACTCCTGACCCTCCGCCGCTACTTGAGGGTCTAACTTTGCGCAACGAAGAGGAATGCTCATGAATCCGATGGCCCGACGCACGGACCCGGCCCGCCAAGGAGTCCGCCGCGGCCGACTGATCAGCGCCGCGGTGGTGCTGGTCCTTGCCGCCAACCTGGGTGCTTCGACGCCGGTGGCATTCGCCGACACCCTTGAGGACCAGCAGGCGGCCCTCCGGGCTGAGGCCGAACGTGTCCAGCATTCGCTGGAGTTCGTGGACGCACGCATCGCCAAGGCCGCAGGCGACCTGGTCATCTACCAGGGCCAGCTGCCCGGCGCGCAGCAGGCGCTGCTTGACGCCCAGGGCCGCGTGGCCGGAGCCGTCAAGGAAGTCGAAGCCCTCGCCGCCCGTGTGGACCTGGCCCAGCAGAATAAGGCCAAGATCACCCAGCAGCTGGCGAATGACCAGAAGAAGATCACCAGTACCCGGAAGTTGATCGGGCAGATCGCCACCCAGGCCTACAAGTCCGGCGGCGTGCCGTCCAACCTCTCGCTCTTCTTTGGCTCCAACAATGGCAGCTTGACCGACACCATCGACCTGGCGGACCAGGCGCTGCGAAGCCAGAACTCCGCGATGGACAAGCTGACCCAGCAGAACGCCACGAACGTCAACTCCCAGGCGCGCCTGCAGGCGGTGGAGGCGGAAATCGCCGACCTCAAGTCCAAGGCCGACGCGGCCCTGGTCCGCGAGCAGGCAGCCCGCGACGAGGCGGCAGCCAAGAAGGCGACGGTGGACAAGCTGATCGCCGACACCAGCCGGCTCAACCGCCAGCTGCAGGCCGCCAAACCCGCCATCCAGGGCCAGCTCGCGAAGGTGAAAGCCCGGCAGGACGCCGTCGCGGCCGAAATTGTCGAACGCGACCGGAAGCTGCGCGAGGCCTGGGAAGCCGAACAGCGCCGGCTCGCCGCAGCCCGGGCGGCCGCGGCCGCCGCCGCGGCCCGGGCCCGAAACCAGGCTCCGCCACCGCCCGCGCCTTACGTACCGGCGCCTCCCGGACCCGTCTCGGCCTTCGGCCTGCGCAGCCCGTTCAACGGTATTCCGATCACCTCCGGCTTCGGCTGGCGCGCAACGCCGCCGGGCACTATCGACTTTTACGGCCAGGGCGGCTACATGCACACCGGCATCGACTTCGGTGCCCCCTGCGGCACCCCGGTCTACGCCCCGGCGGCCGGAACTGTCTTCTCCGCAGGGTGGGGGAACGACGGCGGCGGCAACCACGTGAAGATCTCCCACGGTGTCGTGCAGGGCAACTCGCTGACCACGATCTTCTACCACAACACCTCCGTGGTGGTCTCGGCAGGCCAGCAGGTAAGCCAGGGGCAGCTGATCGCCTACTCCGGGACCACCGGCAACTCAACCGGCTGCCACTCGCACTTCGAGACGTGGGTCAATGGCCAGGCAGTCGACCCGATGGGCCTGCTCTAAACTGGAACTAACCCGATCCATCGACTAAGGAGTTTCACCGTGCCTAAAGAAAGTGGCCGGAAGGTAGTGGCCACCAACCGCAAGGCCCGGCACGACTACCACATCATGGACACCTATGAGGCGGGCATCGCGCTCATGGGCACCGAAGTCAAGTCCCTCCGCGAGGGCCACGCCTCAATGGTGGATGGCTTCTGCACCTTCTACAACGACGAGTTGTGGATGGAGGGAATCCATATCCCCGAGTACCACCAGGGGAGCTGGACCAACCACGCCGCCCGGCGGCGTCGCAAGCTGCTCCTGCACCGCGAGGAGCTGACCAAGATCTCGCACAAGATCCGCGAGTCCGGCTTTACGATCGTGCCGCTGCAGCTGTATTTCGTGGATGGCCGTGCGAAGGTCGAGATCGGCGTCGCGCGCGGCAAGAAGGAATACGACAAGCGCCAGACGCTGCGTGAGCAGCAGGACAAGCGCGAGGCCCTGCGCGTCATGCGCGAGCGGAACCGGCGCTAGCCGACGGTTCCGGAACCGGCGGGAATGAATCCCCGCTGGGGTGCGTTATGCTTGGTAGTCCGGGAAGGATCGAGCAGATCCCGACCGGTTTGGTAAAAAAATACGGGGATGATCGGTTTCGACGATGTTAGTCGCGACAGGTGAAGCGGGCCGAGGATGCAGAATTATCTCGTAAACGCTGTCTGCAAACCAATAAGTGCCGAATCAAAACGCACTGACTTCGCTCTCGCTGCCTAAGCAGTAAGACAGTCCGTCAGCCCGAGGTTGCTATTGCCCCGGATCCTGGCGTCATTTAGATAGCCACTGCTGTTTACCTCCGTCATCGGGGTGAACGGGACTCTTAGATGACTGGGCCCGGATCAGCCACCTGTTTGCAGGATGGCTGGGGCCGAGAAAATCCGACGCAAACTGCGCCCGGAGAAGCCCTGACAACACGACATCGGACGGGGGTTCAATTCCCCCCATCTCCACATAGGGAGCCCCGGCAACGGAGTTCCACCCCGTAGCAAAAGGCCGGAAGCATCAGCTTCCGGCCTTTTTGTTGTGCTGGTACTGCGTTGCGTCCGACGCCGGGCGCCGATCAACGCTTCTTGATGTGGGCCACCGGATCTGTGTGCTCGTCCACGATGTGCTTGGCCTTCTTCTCGGCCCGTTTTTCCTTGATGGTTTTGACCGGCTTCTTGGTCAGGTGCCGGTGCGGCGACTTATCAGGCATTTCGCGCTCCCTAAAAGGTGGGGGCCCGGGATGAGCCCGTGCTTTTAAGGCTACGCCTCGGGTACCGCGACGTCCACGATGCCGATGAAGCGGCTCCCGACGCCCTCGTACTCGCTGCGGACCAGCCCGGCGTGCAGGGCGGGCAGTTCGTACGGGGCGTGGTGCGCGCAGCAGATGTAGCTGAACTCCGGCCACCACTTCTTGGGCCGGGCGGTTTCGGAGAAGCCGCAGACGGCACAGGTCAGCTGCACCCAAACCGGGCGTTTGCCCGTCCGGTTGGCCCGGGACTGCAGCAGCCACGCAGGAGGGCTGTCCAGCAGTTCATCCAGTTCGGCGTCGGACAAGCGGGACGGAATGCCGTGGCGGTGCGCCATTTCCAGCGGAATATCAAGGATCTGGGCAGCTTCACGTCTCGTAACCATCCTTCAACTTTACGGGATTCCGGCACATCAACAGCTGCCGAGCGGCCGGTGCTAGGCTCATCCCAAACCCGGCGCCCGCCCCCAAACGGGCAGTGAGGAAGGCAGCAGCCATGTCCGGCACTCCCGCCGCAGCCATGTCCAGCCTTGAGAAGCGCGTGCTGTACGTGGCGATCATCGCGTCCTTCATTGCTTTTCTGGATGGGTCGGTGGTCAACCTTGCCCTCCCGGCGATAAACCGGGAGCTCGGCGGCGGCCTGGTGGTCCAGCAATGGGTGGTGGACGCCTACCTGCTGACCCTGGGGGCACTCATCCTCGTGGCAGGATCGCTCTCGGACCAATTTGGCCGGGTGCGGGTCCTGGAATGGGGTCTCGCGGGCTTTACCGCCACCTCCATCCTCTGCGGCCTGGCCTGGAACGGGGAGTCGCTGATTGTGGCCCGCGGGCTGCAGGGCGTCGCCGGAGCCCTGCTGGTGCCCAGTTCGCTTGCCCTGATCGTGACCGTGTTCAGCGGCCCGGCCCAGTCCGCAGCGATTGGCAAGTGGTCCGCCTGGACGTCCGGGGCCATCGTGGCGGCCCCCGTACTTGGCGGTATCTCCGTGGACGTGTTCACCTGGCGGGTCATTTTCTTCCTCAACATAGTTCCGGCGGTTGCCGTGTGGCCGGCCCTGCGCAAGCTCCGGGAGATGGACCTGGGGCGCGCGCCCGGTAGCACCATTGACGTCGCCGGAACCGTACTGGCGATCATCGGACTGGGCGGCATCGTCTATGCCTTCATCGAACGCGGGACCCTTGGCTGGGGCGCCCCGCAGGTCTGGCTGCCGCTGGTGCTCGGCGTCGCCGGTCTCACCGCCTTCCTGCTCCACGAACGGCGGACCCCGGCGCCGATGATGCCGCTGCGGCTCTTCGCCATCCGGAATTTCGGCTGGGGCAACATCGCCACCACCGTTATCTACGGCGCGCTGAACCTCGGCTTCTTCGTGCTGGGGCTCTTCCTGCAACAGGTCGCCGGCCTGGGCGCCACGGCCGCCGGCTTCGCCCTGCTGCCGTCCACCCTGATCCTGCTCCTGCTTTCAGCCAAAATCGGGGCACTCTCGGGCCGGTTCGGCCCGCGCTGGTTCATGACCGCCGGGCCGTTGCTCTGCGCGGCGGGTTTCGTCATGCTGATGGGCATCGGACTGCCGCTGGATTATTTCGCGCAGGTCTTCCCCGGGTTGGTGGTCTTCGGCGTCGGTTTGGCCGTGACCGTGGCGCCGCTGACTTCGGCCATCCTGGGAGCCGTGGATCCGGAGGAAGCCGGCATCGGATCGGCGGTGAACAACGCGGTCGCCCGTATCGCGGGCCTGGTGGCCATCGCCTTTGCCGGCCTCATCACCGGGCCGGTGATTACGACGTCGGGCCTGCACGGCACAGCGGCGGTCACCGCGGGACTCTTCATCGCGGGCGCCCTGGCGTCCGCCGTCGGGATCAGGAATCCGCCGCCGGGGCAGGAGCAGGGGCAGAGCCAGGACGCGGGCGGCCGGGCGGACTAGGGGGCGACGCTGCAGCCGGAGTGGGCGGCGTCGCTGTGTACCCATAGCGCGGAGGCCACCTCGTCGGCGAGGTCGATTTCGCGCAGCGCCGCTCCCGTGCCGATACGGACCACGAGCGGGCCGCCGAACGGCTTCCGGCCGAGCACCTCGACGTCGGCGTCCAGGTCGATCTGCTCCGCAGCGAGGTAGCGAAGCAGTTCCGGGTTCTCGTCGCTGATCCGGGTGATCCGGCCGGTGTGGCCGTCGTCGAGCTCGCTCATCCGGTACGCCGGCGGCATCAGGACCGAACCATCTGCTGCCGGAATGGGGTCCCCGTGCGGGTCGCGGACCGGGTTGCCCAGCTTTGCGGACATCCGCTCAATGAAGGTGTCGGAGACGGCGTGTTCCAGCAGTTCGGCCTCGTCATGGACCTCGTCCCAGCGGTAGCCAAGCTCCTGGACCAGGAAGGTCTCGATCAGCCGGTGCCGCCGGACCATGGAGAGGGCCAGCCGCACGCCGTCCGCGGTCAGGGTGACGGCGCTGTACGGCTTGTGGTCCACCAGGCCTTGGTCCTTGAGCTTGCGGACCATCTCGGAGACCGAGGAGTTCGCGACGCCGAGGCGCTGGGCCAGCTGCGTGGAGGTGATGGGCTTGTCCTGCCACTCCGTGAAGGAGTAGATGACCTTGACGTAGTCCTCGATCGAGGAGGAGGGCGGACTGGTCTTCACAGCCCCAAGCCTACCGTCCGGCGGCACCGGTGAAGGTGAGCCACAGCAGGACCAGGTTCAGCGCCACCACCAGGACAACGCTGACCACGGCGGCGACGCGCAGGGTCAGGCCGTCCGCGAACTGGCCCATCAGGGTCTTGCTGCTGGTCAGCACCACCAAAGGGACCAGTACGAAGGGAATGCCGAAGCTGAGCACCACCTGGCTGAGCACCAGTCCCCAGGTGGGGTCGAAGCCGACGGCCAGCAGCACGACGGCGGGAACCAGGGTGAGTACCCGGCGCGTCATCAGCGGAATCCGGATCTTGAGCAGGCCCTGCATGATGGTGCCGCCGGCGTAGCAGCCCACCGAGGTGGAAGCCAGGCCGGAGGCGAGCAGGCCGACGGCGAAGACGACGCCCACCACCGGACCGAGGTTGGCCGTGATGGCGGCGTGCGCGCCTTCGATCGTGTCCGTTCCCCCTTCGCCGCCCAGCGTGGACGCGGCCAGCAGCAGCATTCCGATGTTGACGATGCCGGCGACGGCCAGCGCCGCGACGACGTCCCAGCGCGTGGCCTTGACCAGCCGGGCAATGGCGTGCGGCGGGACGTGGAGATGGGGATTGGGCCGGTGCCGGTCACGGGAGAGCGCCGAGTGGACGTAGATGGCGTGCGGCATCACGGTGGCGCCGAGCATGCTCGCGGCCAGCAGCACGGTGTCCGGGCCCTGGAATCCTGGAACCAGGCCGGCTACGACGCCGCCCGGGTCAGGCGGACTGATGAACAGCCCGGCCAGGAACCCGACGGTGATGATGCCCAGCAGGAACATGATGACGAACTCGAACGGACGCTGCTGGTTCCGGCTCTGCACCGCGAGCAGGGCCATCGAAATGCCGCCGACAATGACGGCGCCGAGGGGGAGGGGCAGGCCAAAGAGCAGATACAGGGCCACCGCGCCGCCCACCACTTCGGCCAGGTCCGTCGCCGCGGCCACGATTTCGGCCTGCACCCAGAAAGCACGGCGCCAGGCGGGCCTGAGCCGCTCGCCGAGGATCTCCGGGAGGCTCTTGCCCGTGACGATGCCGAGCTTCGCGGACTGGTACTGGACCAGCACGGCCATCACGTTGGCGGCAACAAGCACCCAGACGAGCAGGTAACCGTATTGGGCGCCGGCCGTGAGGTTCGCGGCGACGTTGCCGGGGTCCACGTAGGCAATAGCGGCCACGAACGCGGGGCCGAGCAGACCGAGGAGGGCCCGGCGGCTACCCCGGATCCTGCGGGCAGGCGGGTGCCCTGCGGGCTGGGGTTCGTGTCCGGTTGTTTCCAGCACTGCGGGCTCCCAAGAAGTTCCTGAGTGCCTACACGCAAAAGTTAGGCACACCGAAATCATAGGCGTCGCGGCGGCGACGGTGCAATGCGGAAACCTCAGGCTTTGGTGGCGCGCCAGCTTTGCGTCAGGTAGGGCAGCGCCACCATCTCATCCGGGCCGTGCGCGAGGTGTTCGTGCAGGTACCAGTCGAGGTTGCCGAGCACCTTGGCGCGGGTAGCCTCGCCGGCCCGTAGATAGTAGCTCCGGGACTTGGCCAGTTCCATGATGTCCCGGGTGGTCACCGGATCCTCCCAGCGGGTGAGGTGGCTCTGCAGCCCGGTGAATTCGGGACCCAGCGGCGGCCTGAAGTGGGGCTTGTGGACGTCCCCGGCGTGCATGATCCGGGAGAGCCGGTGCACCCAGGGCACGGAGGTATCCAACTGGTTCCAGACCAGGCCAAGCACACCGTGCGGGCGCAGGATCCGTGCCGCTTCGGTGCTGGCCAGCAGCGGATCGCACCAATGCCAGGCCTGCGCCACTGTAACCAGGTCGAAGGCCTCCGCCGGCAGGCCCGTGTATTCGGCGGTGCCCTCGACGGCGGTGACGCCCGGCAGGGCCCGGCGCAGCTGCTCGAGCATGTCGAGGGACGGATCCACGGCCACGGTCCGGAGCCCGCGCTCGACCAGCAGGGTCGTGAACTTGCCGGTCCCCGCGCCCAGGTCGGCGGCGTCGCTGGCCCCTGCGGGTATCAGCCAGTCGGCCGAATCCGCCGGATAGCCAGGCCGGACCCGGTCGTAGTGCTCGCCGCCGTCCTGGAAGCTCTGGCCGAGCTCCTGCCGCCGGTGGTGGTGGAGTTTGGGGCCGCCGCGTGCCACGTGCGATCTCCTTCGGCAGCTTTTGGTAAGTACCATCCGAATTTACCGCACGGGGCCGGACCCCGGAGCCCTTAGTCGGCGGTGCAGGGGGCGGCGCCGGCAGTGCCAGGCGTGTTGGGCGCCCAGTGCGGGTAGCTGCGGGTGTCGTTGGCCGGCACCCACCGTCCGGCGTCCACGACATAGTCCCAGCCGAGGCCGTTCCGCCGCAGCTCCCGGATTCCGGCGAGCAGCCGCTCGGCATCCTCAAGCCGCGACCCGAGGCCGAAGCTGGCGCGGAGCGACCCGGCGGGCAGGCCCAGCCGCTTCAGCAGCGGGTGCGCGCAAAACCGCCCGTCGCGCAGTCCGACGCCGTGCTCGGCCGACAGGTAGGCCGCGACCAGTCCGGCGTCGTAACCGGCCACCGAGAAATTGACGACGCCGATCGTCCCGGGGCCGGTCGCCAGGGCGGTGTCCTCGAAGATGTGGTGGACGCTCACGCCGTCGATCAGCTGCAGCCCCTCGACCAGGTAGGAGCGGATGGCGTCCTCGTGGGCGTGCCACTGCTGCTCGTCGAGCGCCTCGATGACCTGGCTGGCACGGGCCAGCGCGGCCGCACCCAGGACATTGGGGGAGCCACCCTCGTGGCGGGCTGGGCCTGTGGTCCAGCTGACGGAGTCGAGCCGTGCGTCCCGTACGGCGCCGCCGCCGGCCAGATGCGGGGTGCCGGCGTCCAGCCAGTCCGGCCGTCCCACCAGCACGCCGGCGCCGAACGGGGCGTAGAGCTTGTGGCCGGAGAAGGCGAGGTAGTCGACGTCGTCCGCGGCGATGTCGATGCGGCGGTGCGGGGCGAGCTGGGCCGCGTCGACGGCAATCCGGGCACCGAATTCGTGCGCCAGGGCGGCCAGCTCGCGGATCGGCAGGATTTCGCCGGTGACGTTGGAGGCGCCGGTCACGGCGAGCAGGTTGACGCCGCCAAGGGCGAGTTCCGCCCGCAGCCGCTCCACGGTGCCGCGCAGGGTGGGGGCCGCCACGACGCTGCGGTGCGGGACGTTCTGCCAGGGCAACAGGTTGGCGTGATGCTCGATGTCCAGGTAGAGCACCTCGCCGGTGTGCCGGCCGCCGTCGGCCGGCAAACAGCCGGCCAGCAGGTTCAGCGAGTCGGTGGTGTTCCGGGTGAAGATCACGGAGTCGTCCGGCCGGCCGCCGACGAAGTCGCGGACGATGTTCCGGGCGTTTTCGTACACTGAGGTGCTCAGCTGGGAGGCGTACCCGGCGCCGCGGTGCACGCTGGCGTAGTACGGCAGGATCTCGTTCAGGTAGGCGGACACCACGGACAGTGCCGGGGCCGAGGCTCCGTAGTCCAGGTTGGCGTAGCGGACCTGGCCGCCCTGGATCAGTGGGGCCTGGATTTCAGCGCCGGACACCGCGGACAGCGGCTGGCGGGCGGCGTCGATACGTGCGTCGCCAACGGCGGCGGGGGAGGTGCTGTGGCTGGGGATGGTGGCAGTCGTCATGGGACCTCGCTCGAAAAGGACCCCGCTCACAGGGGATCCGCGCTTGCCGGGTCCGCTCCGGACCGGCCAGGTCGTCACCCGGGGCACCCCGCCGCGAATGGAGGGTTGCCGGCCAGCAAACCGGGGTTTAGCGCTGGCACTCGTGACCTGCTTCGAGCCTAGGACATGGCCGGCCGCGCCGAAAAGGCAGGCCGGAATGTGAAGCGCAGTGTTACGGACTGCCGTTGGCGCGCCACACTAGAGCAGGTCGTCGAGGCCGGGGTTGAGGCGCTTCAGGACTTCCGAGTGCAGGATCGAGTTGGTGGCCAGGGCGTTGCCGCCGAAGGGTCCGTCCTCGCCGTCGAGCGAGGTGAAGCGGCCCCCGGCCTCCGTCACAATCGGGACGAGCGCGGCCATGTCGTAGAGGTTGAGCTCCGGCTCGCAGGCGATGTCGACGGCGCCCTCGGCCACGAGGCAGTAGGACCAGAAGTCGCCGTAGGCGCGGGTGCGCCATACCTCTTCGGTAAGGCCGAGGAACTCGTCGAGGTTTCCGCGCTGCTTCCAGCCGCCGAGGCTGGAGTAGGAGAGGGACGCATCCTCGAGCCGCGAGACGTTGGAGACCTTCAGCCGGGTGGCGGCGGCCAGTGAGCGGCCCATGTACGCGCCGGCGCCTTTAGCGGCCCACCAGCGCTTGCCCAGGGCGGGGGCGCTGACGACGCCGACCACGGGTTCTCCTTCGTCCACAAGGGCGATCAGGGTGGCCCAGACGGGGACGCCGCGGACGAAGTTCTTGGTGCCGTCGATCGGGTCGATGATCCACCGCCGCGAGCCGTGGCCGGAGCTGCCGAACTCTTCGCCGAGGACGGCGTCGCGCGGGCGGGAGCGGGAAAGCTGGCCGCGGATGGCTTCCTCGGCGGACTTGTCCGCGTCGGTGACGGGGGTGAGGTCCGGCTTCGTCTCGATCCGAAGGTCGAGCGCCTTGAAGCGGCTCATGGTCTGGGAATCTACGGAATCTGCCAGTACATGGGCAAGGCGCAGGTCATCGTTGTAGCTCGAAGCTGGTTGGCTCATGCTTCCAAACTACCGTCAAAACGCCCCGAGGACGGGGAGGCCACGTCGCAGCCTGCCTAGTGGGCGCTGCTAGGAGACGCTGCCGAGTTCCTTGGTTTCCTGCGCTTCCATCCGCGGATCCGTGCCGAGCAACCGGCGCAGGGAGGCAAGGCGGGCCGGTCCCGACGGGCCCGCGTGGCCGCCCTGCACCCACGCGTCCACTCCGCAGTTCACGGCGGTGGCGTCGTGCTTGCAGCCTCGTTCGCAGTCGTCGGTGCCCGGTGCCAGGTCCGGGAAGGAGCGCAGGATCCGGTCCGGGTCCACATGGGCCAGGCCGAAGGATCGGATGCCGGGAGTGTCGATGATCCAGCTGCCGGCCGGGGCATCGCTGACCTTCAACGCCAGCGCCGAGGAGGAGGTGTGGCGGCCCCGGCCGGTGACGGCGTTGACGCCGCCCGTGGCCCGTTCGGCCCCGGTGAGGGCGTTCACCATGGTGGATTTGCCGACGCCGGAGTGGCCCAGCATGACGGTTACTTTCCCGTCGAGGTGCTCTCGCAGCTGCGAGACCGCGGCCTTGTCCAACCGGGCGGACAGTCCGTCGTCGGAGCGGGCGTCGATGCCTGAGGCGGCCGAATCCGCCGTCTTGGAGATGATGACCGGGAAGTCGAGGTGCTGGTAGTTGGCCAGCAGCTCGGCGGGATCCTTGACGTCGGCCTTGGTGACCAGCAGCAGGGGATCGATGCCGGCGTCATAGGCGGCCACGAGGGCGCGGTCGATGAAACCGGTGCGCGGTTCCGGGTTTGCCGCGGCTACGACGACG
This sequence comes from Arthrobacter sp. 01T414, assembly GCF_056398965.1. Classification (NCBI taxonomy): domain Bacteria; kingdom Bacillati; phylum Actinomycetota; class Actinomycetes; order Micrococcales; family Micrococcaceae; genus Arthrobacter; species Arthrobacter sp. 01T414. The sequence continues at coordinate 1,029,101 of NZ_JBFTQK010000001.1, forward strand.
ACGAGCTGGTCGGCGTTGGCGACGACGGCGCGCTCGATCGGGTCCGTGTCGTCCGCGCTGCGGCGCAACAGCGTCCGGCGGTCCTGGATCTTGACCAGCCTGGCCAAGGTGTCGGGTTCGCCGCTGACGTCCCCGACGAGGGAGACGAAGTCCCCGGCAACCACGGGATTGCGTCGCAGCTCCCGGGCCCGGGCCGCGATGATCTTGCGTTCGTCGGCTGTGCCCTCACCGACGACGGCGGTGTAACGGCCCCGGTCCACGGTGACGATCCGGCCGGTGACGGCGTCGTCGTAGCTGGGCCTGTCCTTGGTGCGGGGGCGGGAGCCCTTTTTGTTGGGGCGGATCCTGACGTCGGATTCGTCCCAGGAATCAGTGCTGCGTGCCACCGGCGGCGTCCTTGTCTGGGGTGCCTGTCTGGCCGAGCATGGCCGTCCACAATTGCGGGAAACCGGGCATTGTCTTGGCTGTGGTGTCGATGTCTTCGACCTGGACCCCGGGGACGGCGAGTCCCAGGATGGCACCGGCGGTGGCCATCCGGTGGTCGGCGTAGCTGTGCACGACGCCGCCGTGCAGCGTCGCCGGCCGGATGATGAGTCCGTCCTCGGTTTCTTCCGCGTCGCCGCCGAGGCGGTTGATTTCCGCAACGAGGGCGGCGAGCCGGTCCGTTTCATGGCCCCGGAGGTGGGCGATTCCGCTGAGCCGGGAGGGGCCGTCGGCCAGGGCACAGAGGGCTGCCACGGTGGGAGCGAGCTCGCTGGTGTCGTCGAAGTCGCCGCCCTTGATCTCCGGACCGCCGGTCACGGTCAGCGTGCCGCCCTCCAGCGTCACGGTGGCGCCCATGCTGGCGAGGATGCCGCGCCAGAGATCCCCGACCTGCGTGGTCCCGGCCGGCCAGTTGGGGATCCGTACGGTGCCACGGGTGGCAAGCGCCGCCGCGAGGAACGGCCCGGCGTTGGAGAGGTCCTGTTCGATCCGCTGGTCGAAGGCACGGATGGGGCCGGGGGAGACCACCCAGTGGTTTGGCACCGAGTCGTCGACCGCCACGCCGACGCCGCGCAGTGCGGCCACCGTCATGGTGATGTGGTCGAGGCTCGGCACCGGCCTGTTTGCTCCGTCGCTGCTGCGGTGCTCCAAGTGGAGTCCCTCGGTGAAGCGGGCGCTGGCCAGCAGCAGGGCGGAGACAAACTGGGATGAGGCGCTGGCGTCAATGACGAGGTGGCCGCCGCGGACTTCGCCCGTGCCCTCGACGAAGAACGGCAATGACGATGCCGGTCCGCCGTCCGGCGCGCTGACTGCCACGCCGAGGCCGGTCAGGGCTTCGATAATGGTGCCCATCGGCCGTTTGCGGGCGTGCGGATCGCCGTCGAACACCGTCCGGCCGCGGTGCAGCGCGGCAACCGGCGGAACGAAGCGCATGACCGTGCCGGCGAGGCCGCAGTCGATGGCGGTCTCGGCAGCAGCAGCATCGAGCGCAATGGGGGTGATGGCCAGGTCGGGGCCGTAGGCTCCGTCGCCGGGCACTTCGGTAATGGTGGCCCCCAACTGCCGTAGGGCCTCGATCATCAAGGCCGAGTCCCGCGAGTGCAGCGGCGCACGCAGCCTGGACGGACCGTCCGCGAGGGCGGCCAGAACCAGATACCGGTTCGTCAGGGACTTGGACCCTGGGACCGTCACGGTAGCGTCGACGGGACGTTCCGCGAACGGCGCAGGCCAGTGCGGACCGCCGCCAGCCGGAAGGGAAGGGGCTGCTGCGGTGGGGGTGGTGCCAGTCATTGCCGTCTTAGGCTCCGACGGCGTGGTCGACGGCCTTGCGTACCGCCTTGTCAGCCTTCTTCAGCTTCTTGCCGGTGGTCTTCCGGGCGTCGGCCGCGAGGTGCGCGGTGGTCTTCCGGGCGTCGGCCGCGAGGTGCTCCGCGCGCCAGGCCAGGCTCGGCTTACCCGCGGTGTCCACGGCAGCCAGCAACACTCCACCGGTCAGCGAGACGTTCTTCAGCAGCTGCTTGCGCCGGGCGTCCCGGCCTTCTTTGGAGGAGATGTCCGCACTGCGCCATTCCACGAAACCATTGAGCGCCGAGATGACAGCGAGCACGGTGGCGGCGAGGCGGGCTGACTTACCCAGGGCCAGGCACACGCCGGCACCCACCTGGGTGCCGCCGATCACGCGGGCCAAAACCTTCTCATCGGCCTGAAAGGGGAGGGACTCGGCAGCGCGGCGCAGCAGGGGAGACAGCTGGGTTGCCGTGTCATCCGCGTTCTTTAGCTTGTCCATGCCTGCGAGCACGAAACTGGAGGCGAGCATGGGACGGGCGAGAAAGCGGACAAAGGACATGAATTTCCTCCTGGATGGACGAACCGCGGACGCTATGCGGGAGAACCGGTTCTAGTCTTGCACTTTTGCGGAATATTTGCCCGTTGTGCGCGGTTGTGCAAGACAGAATCCAGCCGAAATGGGGGCGGGAAAACCAGCGCAGTAACGAGGTGCACGGCCGGTTGTTCGGCCTGTGCAGGAAGGCGGAGGTTTGATTCTGGTTAAAGAATCCGGGCTATTGGAAGAAACCGCTGCGGACCCATGGGCCGCGGCCCGGACGGGAGCCTTAAGCGGCCGCCGGAAGGTGACAGTAGACTTGAAGGCAATGAGCACCATGGATCCGGCCGTTGCGGCCATGCACGAGGTTGCCGGAAACGACGACGCCAAGCCCTCCGAGGCAACCGCCGCCAGCAGCGCGGCGGTCACCACCCCGGTGGACGAGGCCGTTGCGGAACGGACAGCCGCAGAGACCGTAGCAGCGGACGGCACCGGCCAGCCGCTGGACACCGCGGCTGAGACTACGGACGAGCGCCGAGTGCGCTTCGAACGCGACGCGATGCAGTACGTTGACCAGCTTTACTCCGCGGCAATGCGGATGGCCCGGAATCCGGCCGACGCCGAGGACCTGGTCCAAGAGGCCTACACGAAGGCGTTTTCCGCCTTTCACCAGTACAAGCCCGGGACGAATCTCAAGGCCTGGCTGTACCGGATCCTCACGAACACGTACATCAACCTGTACCGCAAGCGTCAGCGCGAACCGCTGCAGTCCAACTCGGACACCATCGAGGACTGGCAGTTGGCCCGCGCGGAGTCGCACACCTCGACCGGCCTGCGCTCTGCGGAGGCCGAAGCGCTGGACCATCTGCCGGATTCGGACGTGAAGCGGGCGCTGCAGTCGATTCCGGAGGAGTTCCGGCTTGCCGTCTACTTCGCCGACGTCGAGGGCTTCGCGTACAAGGAAATTTCAGACATCATGAACACCCCCATCGGGACCGTCATGTCCCGGTTGCACCGCGGCCGGAGAATGCTGCGGGACATGCTGGCCGACTATGCGGCCGAGCGGGGATTCAGGGCCGCCGGCGATCCCGCCGCAGCGGCCGAAAGCAACAATCAGGAGAACAGGAAATGAGCGACTGCCAGGGACTGGGCGACTGCGACGACACCCGGATGCAGCGCATCTACGAGTACCTCGACGGGGCCCTGACGCACGATGACATCGCCGAGATCAAGAAGCACCTCGACGAGTGCCCGGAGTGCCACGAGCAGTATGACCTCGAATGCATCATTCGCGTGATGGTGAAGCGCTCCTGCACCGAGGCCGCGCCGGAGAACCTCAAGAACTCTATCCTGGACCGGATCCACTCGATCGGCCCGGTTGAGGCCGAGGCGGACGCCTGAGCGCCGCCAGCGGAGGCTTGAGCGCCGCAGACAGCGAAAGACCCCGGGAACCGTCAGGTTTCCGGGGTCTTTCACTTAAAGCTTTCAATCCAAGCCGTGGCTTAGGTGTTGGGGCGCTTACCGTGGTTCGCGCCGCCACGCTTACGGTCACGACGTTTACGTGCACGCTTGCTCATAGCTGGCCTCCTTAATCTTGGTACTCAAAAGAGCTGCCCTCAAGTCTCCCACATTGGCGGACCCGCCGCGAACCGGGAGCCCGCCGTCGGGGCCTCAATCGTCCAATGAGTTCCGGATGGAGATCCGTGCCTGGTCCAGGACTGTCTTGACGGTTTCCAGGGTGACCGGGCTGACTGGCCTCGCCCCGGCGTGCCGGCGCAGCTCGACCCGGATGTCGTCCCGGAAAGACTGCACCAGCATTTCGGCCTCCCGCAGCCGGCGGTCGCCTTCCTTGGAGTAACGCGCCCCTGCCGGGGACGCGGCGCTGCGGGCCGTTGAGCGCGCCGCCTCGGCCGTGGCGGCAAGGTCCGCCCGGAGCCCCTGCATGTTTACGCGGATATCCTGCCGCAGCTTGTCGGCCAGCCGGCGGACTGAGGCGGAAATGTCCTCCTCCACATCTGCCACGTCCTCGCGCCGCCTGTTGAGTTCCACCAGTCCGGCCGGGGTGATGCTGTAGTTCGTCCGCCGGCCCTCCGTGCGGGTGGCCACGAGCCCTTCTTCCTCAAGCTTGGCCAGCCGCGGATAGATGGTGCCGGCGCTGGGGGAGTAGGTGCCGCCGAAGCGGTCGCTGAGCGCCTTGATCAGCTCGTAGCCGTGCTTCGGGCCGGACTCCAGCAGGRCCAGCAGGTACAGCCGCAGCGCGCCGTGGGCAAAGACCGGAGGCATCAGAGGCCCGTTTCGGCGTCCGGGTTGGGCTGGCCGTGGAAGATCGAGGTCTTCCCCGACACCGAGTTGGTCCGGACCAGCATCAGCTTGGCGTCCGGGCCGGCGATGGTCTGCAGCGTCCCGCCGGGCTGCATGTAGCGCTGGTCGTCAATCACGACCGCGCCGCTGGCCGACTTCGCGATGATGTCCACGCCGACGTCATGCGGCAGCCGGATCGTGACATCGCCGGAGACCGAGTTGGCGCCGAAGTCCTGGGTGAAGCCGTGCAGGTCGAAGCTCAGGTCCCCGCTGACGGTATTGGCGCGGATGTTGCTGAACTCGCCCGAGGCCGTGACCTCGCCAGAGACGCTCTTGGCCGTCAGCACGCCGTGGTGGTTGCGGGCGATGACTTCGCCGCTGACGGTGCTCACGGCGAGTTCGCCCGTGGTGCCGTCGGCCAGGACGGAGCCGGAAACGGTGTTGAGCCTCGTGTGGCCACTGACGCCGGAAACCATGCCGTCGCCGCTGACGGTGCCGGCCTCGACGTCGACGCCGGCCGGCACGGCGATGCTGATCACCACCGTATTGCTGGAGCTGTTGTTGACCGTGCCCATCAGGTTCTTGAACCAGCCTTGCGGGCCGTGCAGTTGGTGCCGCACTTCGAGCCGGCCGTCCGTGAGGCTGACCGCCAGCGGATCGCCATCGATTTCGGAAACCTCGATGCGGGCCACGTCCTCGTCGTGGGTGACGATGTCGAAGCGGCCCCGGACAATGCCGAGCTTGAGCGAGCGGACGCCGTCGACGTCGATGGTTTGGGGGCCGGTAACGGTCCACGTGTTCTGTTCCATGGTTCCTCCGGAGGCGGACGGATGCGATCGGGCCAGCGTCGCCGCTTGCGATATATCGCGACTATGGAAACACGGTATATCGCGAGTGGGGGACAGTCAAGATATATCGCGAGATGATTTCCGCAGCCTGCCTCCGGTCGGCCGGGGGAGCCCCGGGCCTACTCCGGCGCGTCCAGTCCCAGCCACTGGAACCAGCCGCGGTGCAGCACGAGCCAGGCCATCAGGCCGTAGCCGGCCTGGCCCGGGGTTCCGCCGTTGGCCGCGAGGTCTTGCCGCCACTGTTCGTGGTTCAAGAGCGGCGAGAAGGTGTCCACGTAGAGGTGTTTGCGGCGCGTCGTGACGTCGGCGAAGGCAGTGTTGAGCTCGCCCAGCCGGCGGTTCTGGGCGGGGTCCAGCGTCGGCGGCGGCCCGACGACGAAGACCTCGATCTTGTTCTGCGAGGCGGAGTCCAGGATGTTGGCGAGGTTGAGCCGGCTGCGGGCGGTGGACAGCCCGAACTCGATGTCACGGCCGGAGAGGCCGATCACCAGGCGGTTTTCATGCTGCGGGCCGAAGCGCCGGCCGGCTTCCTCCAGCCAGCGCTCGGCCAGCCCCTCGGTCCCTTCCTGCGGGCAGGGCAGTGAGTAGCTTTCGAGGCTAAGTCCGTCGTGCGGAGTGCGGGCGAGCACCCGTCCCAGCCAGCCCAGCGCCCGGGGGTCGCCCAGGCCGGCCAGCAGCTCATCTCCAACGGCTGCGATCCGCAGCTTCCGATCTTCCACGACTACCTCTTCATTCCCAATGCCGGTTCAAAGCCTTAAACGAAGCTGCCCGGCCGGAGTCGTGGTGTTCCACTTCCGGCCGGGCAGCCTGCTCTTACTTACGTGCGAATGCCTGCTTGAGCAGGGCGTCCTGCTCGGCTGCGTGGCGCTTCATCGACCCTGCCGCGGTGGAAGCCGAGGCGGGCCGGGAGACCAGGCGCACGCGGCGGTCCAGCGCATCCGGCAGGTTCAAGCCAATGAACGGCCACGGTCCCTGGTTGGCGGGCTCGTCCTGCGCCCAGACAACTTCGGCGTTCGGGTACTTGGCCAGCTCGGCAGCGATCTCCGCGGCGGGCAGCGGGTAGAGCTGCTCGACCCGGATGATCGCCGTCGTCGTGTCCCCGGTCTTCTGCCGGGTGGACAGCAGGTCGTAGTACAGGCGGCCGGAGACCAGCAGGACGCGTTCGACGGCGTCGGACTGCAGCTGCTCGTGCTCCGGAATGACCGGCCGGAAGGTACCCGTGGTGAAGTCCTCCACCGAGGACGCCGCGGCCTTCAGGCGCAGGAGCTGCTTCGGGGTGAAGATGATCAGCGGCTTCCGGGGGCGGCTGTACGCCTGGCGGCGCAGCAGGTGGAAGTGCGAGGCAGGCGTCGTGGGGTTGGCCACGATCATGTTCTCCTCCGCGCACAGCTGCAGGAAGCGCTCGATCCGTGCCGAGGAGTGGTCCGGGCCCTGGCCCTCGTAGCCGTGCGGCAGCATGAGCACCAGCGAGGACCGCTGGCCCCACTTCTGCTCGGCCGAGGAGATGAACTCGTCGATGATGGTCTGCGCGCCGTTGACGAAGTCGCCGAACTGCGCCTCCCACAGCACCAAGGCATCCGGGCGCTCGACCGAGTAGCCGTATTCGAAGCCCATCGCCGCGTATTCGGACAGGAGCGAGTCGTAGATCCACAGCTTGGCCTGGTCATCGGAGAGGTGGGCCAGGGGCATCCACTCGTCGCCGTTGGCGCGGTCGTGGAAGACGGCGTGGCGCTGCACGAAGGTGCCGCGGCGCGAGTCCTGGCCGGCGAGCCGGACCGGGACGCCTTCCATGCTGAGCGAGCCGAAGGCAGCCAGTTCGCCGAAGCCCCAGTCGATGCCGCCTTCGCGGGACATCTGCTCACGCTTCTCAAGCAGCTGCTTGAGCTTGGCGTGGACCGTGAAGCCCTCGGGGAATTCGACGTGCGCCTTGCCGATCCGGGCCAGCGTCTCGGTGGAGATCGCGGTGGACTCCGGGGCGCTGATGCCAGTGTCGGACTGCTGGGCGGAAGGCCGTTCCAGGTCAGACACAGCGGCGGAATCCGCGGTGATGATCGGGATCGGGGAGGTCTGCGCTGCGTGGGTCTCGGCAAAGACCCGCTCGAGGCGTTCCTGGTAGTCGCGGAGCAGCTGCTCGGCTTCTTCCTCGGTGATGTCACCGCGGCCGATCAGCGACTCGGTGTAGAGCTTGCGGACCGAACGCTTGGCCTCGATCAGGTTGTACATCAGCGGCTGCGTCATCGAGGGGTCGTCGCCCTCGTTGTGGCCGCGGCGGCGGTAGCAGACCATGTCGATGACAACGTCCTTGTGGAACCGCTGGCGGAACTCGTAGGCGAGCTGGCCAATGCGGACCACGGCCTCCGGGTCGTCGCCGTTCACGTGGAACACCGGAGCCTGGATCATCTTGGCGACGTCCGTGGAGTAGGTGGAGGAACGCGAGGACGACGGCGCCGTGGTGAACCCGACCTGGTTGTTGACCACCACGTGGATGGTGCCGCCGGTGCGGTAGCCGCGCAGCTGCGAGAGGTTGAGCGTTTCCGCGACGACGCCCTGGCCGGCGAACGCGGCGTCGCCGTGCACCATGATCGGGAGCACGGGGAAGGACTCGCCCTGGTCCAGGCGGTCCTGCTTGGCGCGGACGATGCCCTCAAGGACGGAGTCCACGGCTTCGAGGTGCGAAGGGTTGGCGGCGAGGTAGACCTTGGTCTCCTTGCCGTTGTCCGAGGTGAAGGTGCCCTCGGTGCCGAGGTGGTACTTCACGTCGCCGGAGCCCTGGACCGAGCGCGGGTCCTGGGTGCCCTCGAATTCGCGGAAGACCTGCGCGTAGGTCTTGCCCGCGATGTTGGTGAGCACGTTCAGGCGGCCGCGGTGGGCCATGCCAATGGCTACTTCGTCGAGCTCGTCATCGGCTGCATCGGAGATGATGGCGTCCAGCAGCGGGATCAGCGACTCGCCGCCCTCGAGCGAGAAACGCTTCTGGCCGACGAACTTCGTCTGCAGGAAGGTTTCGAAGGCCTCGGCGGCGTTGAGCTTGGAGACGATCCGGAGCTGTTCGTCACGGCTCGGCTTCGAGTAGGGGTGCTCCAGCTGGTCCTGGAACCACTTGCGCTCTTCCGGGTCCTGGATGTGCATGTACTCGATGCCGGTGGTGCGGCAGTACGCATCGCGGAGCACACCCAGGATGTCGCGGAACTTCAGCATCGGCTTGCCGCCGAAGCCGCCGGTGGGCCACTCGCGGTCCAGGTCCCACAGGGTCAGGCCGTAGGTCAGGACGTCGAGGTCTGGGTGCTTTCGCTGGACGTACTCGAGCGGATCGGTGTCAGCCATCAGGTGTCCGCGGACGCGGTAGGAGTGGATGAGCTGCTGGATCCGGGCGACCTTGTTGATCTCGTCCGCCGGGTCCACCTGAAGGTCCGGGCTCCAGCGCACCGGCTCGTACGGAATGCGGAGCGACTCGAAGATCTCGTCGTAGAAGTTCTGCGCGCCCAGCAGGAGCTGGTGCACGAGCTTGAGGAACTCGCCGCTGCCGGCACCCTGGATGACGCGGTGGTCATAGGTGGAGGTCAGCGTGAGGACCTTGCTGATGGCGTTGTGCGCGATGATCTTCTCGCTGGCGCCCTGGAACTCGGCCGGGTAGTCCAGCGCGCCGACGCCGATGATGGCCGCCTGGCCCTTGGAAAGGCGGGGGACCGAGTGCACGGTGCCGATGCCGCCGGGGTTGGTCAGCGAGACGGTGGTGCCGGAGTGGTCGTCCGCGGTCAGTTTGCCGTTGCGGGCGCGCTTGATCAGGTCCTCGTAGGTGTGCCAGAACTCGGAGAAGTTGAGCGTCTCCGCCTTCTTGATGTTCGGGACCATGAGCAGCCGGGTGCCGTCCGGCTTGGGCATGTCGATGGCGATGCCGAAGTTCACGTGCGCGGGCTGCACGGCGACGGGCTTGCCGTCGACGACGTCGTAGTAGACGTTCATGGAGGGGAACTGGGCCAGCGCCCGGATGACGGCGTAGCCGATCAGGTGCGTGAAGGAGACCTTGCCGCCGCGGGCGCGGGCGAGGTTGGAGTTGATGACCACGCGGTTGTCGATCAGGAGCTTGGCGGGGATGGCGCGGACGCTCGTCGCGGTGGGCACCTCGAGGCTGGTCACCATGTTGGCGGCGATGGCCTTGGCCGGGCCGCGCAGCACGGAGACGACGTCTTCTTCCGGCGCGGTGGGGGCCTTGACGTTCTTGGGCAGCTGGGCCGGGATGGGGGTGCCGGCGCCGGGCTCGGTGGTCTTCGAGCCGTCGCGGGCCACGGTTGCCGGCGCCTTCTGGGCTGCGGCGGGAGCGGGGGCAGGGGCCGCAGCCGGGGCTGCGGGTGCTGCGGCCGGAGCAGCGGGGGCTGCCGGCGCCGGGGCTGCGGCGGGCTGCGCTACAACCGGAAGTTCACGGGTGGAGGGGTGCGCGACGGCCGTTGCCGAGGCGCCGTTGGTCGAGGAACCGTCGGTGGCGTCGAAGGATTCGAAAAGCGGCCACCACTTGGCGTCTACCGTGTTCTTGTCCTGCTGGTACCGCTCGTACAGTTCGTCAACGAGCCACTCGTTTCCGCCAAATTCCTCGGGTAGACGGTGGCTAGGCTGCTCTGGCACTTGAAATACGCCTCTTCCATGAGTTTGATTCCCGCTGGTTTCCACGGTGCCGCAGCACGTCAATCGAACCAGTTCTCCGCGTCCAGTGAACCCAGACCTTTGCCAGTCTAGTGACGATTCCGGCCAAACCGCCAATAAGGGTGACTCAAATCATCCACGAGCCGCAACGGCGTCCGATCGGGCACGGGGGAGCCGCTGCCGGGCCTGAACCGCGCCGTCCGCCGAGTGCCTCTAGAATCACAAACGAGACCCTCTATGAAGGAGCAGCCGTGCGTTTTTTGAGTGAGCCGAGCACAGACCTGACCTATTCGGACATCTTCCTGGTGCCCTCGCGCTCCGATGTCACCTCGCGGCTGGACGTGGACCTGTCGGCCGACGACGGTACCGGTTCCACGATCCCGCTGGTCGTCGCCAACATGACCGCGGTGACCGGGAAACGGATGGCCGAGACGATGGCGCGCCGCGGCGGCCTGGCGGTGCTGCCGCAGGATGTGCCGCTGGACGTGCTCCGGAGCGTGACGGCCTGGGTCAAGGCCCGGCACACGGTCTTTGAGACGCCGGTCAGCCTGCGCGCGTCGAACACCGTGATTGATGCCCTGCACCTGATGGGCAAGCGTCCGCACGGCGCGGTGGTGGTCGTCGACGACGCCGGGGCCGTCGCCGGCGTCGTCCGGGCCGCCGACTTCGAAGGCCAGGACCGGTTCGCGTCTCTGGCCTCCGTGATGCGCCACCAGCCGCTTGTGCTGGACGCCGCGGAGTTCGACGCCGGCGCGGGCTCCGACGCCGCGTCGGTGGCGCTGCGCCGGGCCTTTGACGCGATGGACGCCGCCGGTACCGACTTTGTCCCGGTGCAGCAGGACGGCGTCCTGGCCGGCGTGCTCACCCGCAAGGGAGCGCTCCGCTCGACGCTCTACCGGCCTTCCCTCGACGACGACGGCGCGCTCAAGGTGGCCGCCGCCGTCGGCATCAACGGCGACGTCGCCGGCCGGGCCGCGGAGCTGCTGGCCGCCGGCGTCAATGTGCTGGTGCTGGACACCGCCCACGGCCACCAGCAGAAGATGTTCGACGCCCTGGCCGCGGTCCGCAGCCTGAACCCCGGAGTGCCGGTAGTGGCCGGCAACGTCGTCACCGCCGACGCAACCCGCGAGCTGATCCAGGCCGGCGCGGACATCGTCAAGGTCGGCGTCGGTCCCGGCGCCATGTGCACTACCCGGATGATGACGGCGGTGGGCCGTCCCCAATTCTCCGCCGTGCTGGAGTGCTCGGCCGCGGCACGCGCCGCGGGCGGCCGCGTGTGGGCCGACGGCGGCGTCCGCTACCCCCGGGACGTGGCGCTGGCCCTGGCCGCCGGTGCGAGCCAGGTCATGATCGGCTCCTGGTTCGCCGGGACGCACGAGAGCCCCGGCGACCTGCAGCTGGACGCCAGCGGCCGCCAGTTCAAGGAGAGCTTCGGGATGGCCTCGGCGCGGGCGGTACAGAACCGCAACCAGCGCGAGGATGCCTACGAGAAAGACCGGAAAGCCCTGTTCGAGGAGGGCATCTCCACTTCCCGGATGTATCTGGACTCGACCCGCCCCGGCGTTGAGGACCTGCTGGACATGATCACTGCGGGCCTGCGGAGTTCGATGAGCTACGCCGGCGCGGCCGATCTGGCTGCCTTCCGGGAGCGGGCCGTCGCCGGGATCCAGTCGGCGGCCGGTTACGAGGAAGGCCGTCCGGTGCCGCAGAGCTGGTGATCGCCAAGCTGTAGACTGAAACTCTTATGGACAGTAAATCTAGGTGCCGGCCTGGGGGCTGTCAGCGCGGAACGGAATCCGTTCCCGCCCAGTCCACCCGCAGAGCCGGCAAACCCCGTTCACGCGCCCATCACTCATCCGCTGCACGGAACGCATCGTTCCACGGACAGAGTGCCCTACAGGAAACAGGGTCGGCCTCGGCTGACCATCCTCCGCCGGGACGTTTCCCCCGGCAGCCGCTCCGGCACGGCATCCTTCGCCATTTCAAGGCGGGCCGCTAAATGGAGTGGTTATTGCTCGGAGCAGGACTGCTCCTTATTTTCGGCACGGGCTTCTTCGTCGCCGTCGAATTTTCCCTGGTCGCCCTCGACCAGGCCACCGTGCAGCGTGCCGTGGACAACGGTGACACCGCCGCCGTCCCGCTGCTGAAGTGCCTCAAATCCCTTTCCACCCAGCTCTCCAGCTGTCAGCTCGGCATCACGCTGACCACCCTGCTCACCGGCTACGTCATGGAACCCTCGGTGGGGAAGCTGCTCGAAGGCCCGCTGACGGCCCTCGGACTGCCGGAAGCCGCGTCCGTATCGGTCTCGCTGGTCCTCGCGATGGCGCTGGCCACCCTGCTGTCGATGCTGATCGGCGAGCTGGTCCCGAAGAACATGGCCATCGCGCTGTCGTTCCCGGTCGGCAAGGCCCTGGCCCGGCCGCAATTGGTCTTCACCGCGATCTTCAAGCCGGCCATCATCGTGCTCAACGGCTTCTCCAATAAGGTCCTGAACGTCTTCGGCCTCGAGGCAAAGGAAGAAATCTCGGGTGCCCGCACCCCGGCCGAGCTTGCCTCGCTGGTTCGCCGCTCGGCCGCGATGGGGACCCTGGACGAACGGACCGCCAACTTCATCTCCCGCACCCTGAAGTTCTCAGGACGGACGGCCGCGGACGTGATGACGCCGCGGATCCGGGTGGAAACCATTGACGGCCACCAGCCGGTCTCGGACATTATCGAGGCAGCCAAACGCACCGGTTACTCGCGCTTTCCCGTAATCGGGGAGTCCTCGGACGATATCCGCGGCGTGGTGCACGTCAAGAAGGCCATCGCCGTTCCCGTGGACCGGCGCGCCAACCTGGAAGCCGGGGCGATCATGACCGAGGTGCTCCGGGTGCCTGAGACGATCCACCTTGACGGGCTCCTCGCTGAACTGCGCGAAGGCAATTTGCAGCTCGCCGTGGTGCTGGATGAGTACGGCGGAACCGCGGGGATCGCCACCCTGGAAGACCTCGTGGAAGAAATTGTCGGGGAAGTGGCCGACGAGCATGACAAGGTGCGGCCCGGGCTGCTGCAGAGCGCCTCGGGGGACTGGTACTTCCCGGGCCTGCTACGCCCGGACGAACTCTCCGAGCAGATTCCGGGCCTCAGCGTGCCGGATGAGGCGGCTTATGAAACAGTCGGCGGCTACGTCATGAGCCAACTCGGGCGGATCGCGGTAGTAGGCGACACGGTCGACGTCGGAGGCGGAAAGCTCAGCGTCACCCGCATGGACGGGCGAAGGATCGACCGTATCTGCTTCAAGCCCGCTCCGGCGGAACACGAACCGCATGGCGGAAACAACGGGCGGATCGATGCTGCCGGAAAGGCCGGTGCCGCATGAGCGACTGGCTGGGAATCCTCTGGCTCGCCATTCTGCTGGTGGGCAACGCGTTTTTCGTGGCTGCCGAATTCGCTGTCATGTCCGCCCGCCGCAGCCAGATCGAGCCCCTCGCCGAGTCCGGGTCCAAGCGGGCCCAGACCACGCTGCGGGCGATGGAAAATGTCTCGCTCATGCTGGCCTGCGCCCAGCTCGGGATCACGGTCTGCTCGCTGCTGATCCTGCAGGTGGCGGAGCCTGCCATCCACCACCTCATGGCCGTCCCGCTGGAAGCGCTCGGGGTCCCGATGGAGATGGCCGACGTCGTGGCGTTTGCCATCGCGCTGCTGGCGGTCACCTTCCTGCACGTGACGTTCGGCGAGATGGTGCCGAAGAACATCTCCGTCTCGGTGGCGGATAAGGCGGCCCTGCTGCTGGCCCCGCCGCTGATGTTCATCGCCCGGGCGGTCAAGCCGGCGATCGTGGCCCTCAACTGGTCCGCCAACCACATCCTGAAGCTGATGCGGATCGAGCCGAAGGATGAGGTCACCTCCTCCTTCACGCTTGAGGAGGTCCAGTCGATCGTGCAGGAATCCACCCGGCACGGCCTGGTGGACGATGACGCGGGCCTGATCACGGGTGCGCTGGAGTTCTCCGAACACACTGCGTCCCAGGTCATGGTTCCGCTGGACAAGCTCGTGATGCTCAAGGCAGCCACCACGCCTGAGGAGTTCGAGAAGGCCGTGAGCCGCACCGGGTTCTCGCGCTTCCCGATGTTGGACGATGAGGGCATGCTTTCGGGCTACCTCCACATCAAGGACGTGCTCTCGATTCCGGAGGCCGGCTACCAGCACCCTATTGCGGAAAGCCGCATCCGCTCGCTGGCCAACCTGGCCATGGACGACGAGATCGAGAAGGCGATGTCGGTCATGCAGCGCACCGGCTCGCACCTTGCCCGTGTGATCGGCCCGGACGGGCACACCCAGGGCGTTCTGTTCCTGGAGGACGTGATCGAGCAGCTGGTCGGAGAGATCAGGGACGCGACGCAGGCAACCGGCTACCGCAGGCTTGGGCAGGATTAGCGGAGGCTGGCAACACGGGTCTGGCCCTAAATAGGAATCATTCCTATTTAGGGTTAGACTCGGTGTGTTGCTAACGCTTCTCAATAACAGATCCGAGGTATTCCCGTGCGCCGTTCCGCCGCCACTGTTCTCCTGGCCGGCCTCAGCAGCCTCCTGCTGAGCGCCTGCGGCCCGACGTCGGGCGACCGGCCGGGTGCCGGCGACGGCGTCGTCGAGGTGGTCGCCTCCACCAGCGTCTACGGCGATATCGTCCGCAGCGTCGGCGGCGACAAGGTGCGGGTCACCTCGATCATCAGCCGGACCAGCCAGGATCCGCACTCCTACGAGGCCACGACGCAGGACAAGCTGGCCGTTTCCAAGGCCGAACTGGTAGTGGAGAACGGCGGCGGCTACGACGACTTCCTGGACAAGCTGGCCGCGGACACCGGGCTGGATAAAAAGAACCTGCTCAACGCCGTGAGCATCTCCGGCCTGGTCTCCGGATCCCCGGCAACCTTCAATGAACACGTTTGGTACAGCCCCGGCGCGATGAGCCGGCTGGCCGATGCGCTGGCGGAGAAGCTGGCCGCCCTGGAACCCGCCTCGGCCGGGGAATTCAAGAGCAACGCCGCGGCGCTGAAGAAGGAGCTCGGCGGCCTGGAGACCCGGCTGTCGGGGCTCAAGGCATCGGCGGCCCGCGGCGGGGTCGCGGTCACCGAGCCCGTGCCGCTCTACCTGCTGGAAGCGGCCGGCCTGGAGAACCGGACGCCGGCCGAATACAGCGCAGCCATCGAATCCGGCTCGGACGTTCCACCCGCCGTTCTGCGCTCCGCCGTCGACGTGGTGAAGTCCGGCGGGATCCGGTTGCTGGCCTACAACCCGCAAACGGAAGGCCCGCAGACCCGGGCGCTCAAGGACGCCGCCGTCGCCGCGGGCGTTCCGGTGGTGGACTTCAGCGAGACCCTGCCGGAAGGCAAGGGGTACCTGCAGTGGATGTCCGCAAACGTGGACCACCTGGCCCAGGCCCTCAAGCAGAGCGGAAAAACCCGTTGACACCCGTCGTCAGCCTGCGCGGAGCCTCCCTCACGTTCGGCGACCGGACCCTGTGGGAGAACCTGGACCTGGACATCAATCCCGGCGAGTTCTTCGCCGTGCTGGGGCCTAACGGCAGCGGCAAGACCACCCTGCTTAAAGTCCTGCTGGGTTTGCAGGACCTGAGCTCCGGGACGGCCACCCTGGACGGCCAGCCCATCGCCCGCGGAAGCCGGCGGATCGGGTATGTCCCGCAGCAGGAGTCGTTCGACCCGGACACCCCGCTGCGCGCCCGGGACCTGGTGGGCCTCGGCGTCGACGGTCACCGCTGGGGAATCCGCCTCGGCGGGGGCAGGGTGAACCGCAGGATCGACGGACTGCTCGCCGAAGTGGGCGCGCAGGACTACGCCAAGGTCCCGGTGGGCAAGCTCTCCGGCGGCGAGCAGCAACGGCTGCGGGTGGCGCAGGCCCTCGCCACGGACCCCAAGGTGCTGCTGTGCGACGAACCGCTGCTGTCGCTGGACTTGCATCATCAGCAGGCGGTCAGTGCGCTCATTAATAAGCAGTGCCACGAGCAGGACAGCGCCGTGGTCTTCGTGACGCACGAGATCAACCCGATCATGGACTACGTGGACCGCGTCCTCTACCTGGCCGGCGGGCGCTTCCGCGTGGGTACGCCCGAGGAGGTCATGACCACCGAGGTCCTGTCCGATCTGTACGGCAGCCATGTCGAAGTGATCCGCGCCAACGGCCGGCTGATTGTGGTGGGCCTGCCGGATGCGACGACGCACCACCATGAGGACGCCCACTCGGTGGCGGGGGAGGTGGGCTAGATGGACCTGGACAGCGTGATCCATGCGATCTTCAACTTCGAGAATTACGGTGAACTGCTCAACCTGGTCCAGAACTCCCTCTGGGCAGGCGCGGTGCTGGGCCTGCTCGGCGGCCTGGTGGGCACCTTCGTGATGAAGCGTGACCTTGCCTTCGCGGTGCACGGCATTTCCGAACTTTCCTTCGCCGGCGCGGCCTTCGCCCTGCTGGTCGGCGCCGACGTGGTGCTGGGCTCGCTCGCCGGCTCGGTGGTGGCGGCCCTGCTGCTGGGGCTGATGGGGGTCCGGGCCAGGGACAAGAACTCGACCATCGGGGTGCTGATGCCGTTCGGGCTGGGCCTGGGCATTCTCTTCCTCTCGCTCTACGAGGGGCGTGCGGCCAACAAGTTCGGCCTGCTCACCGGCCAGATTGTGTCCGTCGGCACGGTGCAGCTGCAGGTGCTGGCCGTCGCCGCCGTCGTCGTCATGCTGGCGCTGATCGCCATCTGGCGGCCGCTGACCTTCGCGAGTGTGGACCCCAGGGTGGCCGCGGCGCGGGGCGTCCCGGTGCGCGGGCTGGCGCTGGGCTTCATGCTGCTGCTGGGCGTGAGCGTGGCACTGTCCATCCAGATCGTCGGCGCGCTGCTGGTGCTGGCGCTGCTGATCACTCCGGCCGCCGCGGCCCTGCGGGTGACCTCGTCGCCGCGGCTCGTGGTGCTCCTGAGCGTGGTATTCGCAGTGACGGCAACCGTTGGCGGCATCCTGCTGGCACTCGGCGGCCGGCTCCCGATCAGCCCCTACGTGACCACGCTGTCCTTCCTGATCTACGTGGTGTGCCGGGTGATCGGTGGAATCCGGGACCGCCGCGGCTACCACGGCCGGATTGTCGCGCCGGCAACATGACGCACCGGATTGAGGATCACCCGGGGCCCGGGTCCTTACCTTGGCACGCCGGCGCCGAACGGCGCGAGCTCAGGACG
The DNA here is from genome assembly GCF_056398965.1 of Arthrobacter sp. 01T414. Taxonomy (NCBI): domain Bacteria; kingdom Bacillati; phylum Actinomycetota; class Actinomycetes; order Micrococcales; family Micrococcaceae; genus Arthrobacter; species Arthrobacter sp. 01T414. The sequence continues at coordinate 1,046,412 of NZ_JBFTQK010000001.1, forward strand.
TCGGCGCCGCTGGGCCAACTAGCGTTTGCGGCGTGCACGATAGTGGTGGAGGACCCGGAGGAAGTCATCGGATGAGAGTCCTTCCAGCGTCAGTCCAAAGACGCCTCCGCGTCCTACGAAGAGCTTCTCGACGAGGGCCGCGTCCGATGGCGATTCAGTGAGGATCCAGCGGGCGAAGTGGGGCGTCAGGTGTTGGAGATGCTTGCATCGTTCATGCATCTCGTCCCCTGCGCTGTAACCGGTGCCGATCACCAGATCGTGCTGCCGGCTTCGTTGGACCTGTCGGAGAGCCTCTCCGATGAGCAGGACTTCCTCGACCGCCCGCAGGGAATACTCCTGCGCGGCAAATTCCGTAAGTCCGACGGGCGCGGTGAGTCCGAGTGCCGTGTACGCGTCCAAGATAATTTCGTAGTTGTAGGGCTGAAACGTGAGGAAGTCCCGGATAAAGCGCTCACCCGAGAACTTGGATTGGATTCCCCGGACAAGGCTCTCGGTTTTCCCATGCTTATGCCAACGGCTCGGTTGCGGGGTGCCGTCGTGCAGGCTGATCTCCATCGCCTCTGCAAATGGTCCGTCGGAGCGCAGGTCGCGGTCGAAGGCAGCCAGGGTTTCCGTTGAGAACGTGCCGAAAGACTTGAGCCCTTCCGCTATTTGGGTCCTCCTATGGCCGCGCTCCCACTCCCGCAGTTGCGCCGAAAACAGGGCGGCGTCTCGGCGGCGTTCCGCCGTCAGTCCAAGGGCCAAGAGTCTTTCCTCGGAAACATTGGCCGACCACTCGGCCTTAAGCCGGTCCTCGTCCGCCGTCGACAGCCGGAACTCCGCCCACACGCGTTCAGCCACTCCGACAGGATCCGGGTCCTCTCGCCATCATCCAGCTCGTCCATGGACCCGATCCTAAGGGCCGGTCATCGAATTGTGCTCGGAACCGGTGTTTTAGGACCGATAGCACCAGTCGAGATTTGCTAGTTGCCGGCCTGCAGGGCGGTGCACTCCGGGCACAGCCCGAAGATCTCCACGGTGTGCTCAACGGCGGTGAAGCCGTGCTCGCTCGCGATCCGGGCCGCCCAGGCCTCGACGGCGGGCGCTTCGACCTCAACGGCCTTGCCGCAGTTGCGGCAGAGCAGGTGGTGGTGGTGGCCGGTGACCGCGCAGCGCCGGTAGACCACCTCGCCGTCGGCGTTCCGCAGCACATCCACCAGGCCGTCATCGGCGAGCGACTGAAGGATCCGGTAGGACGTGGCGAGGGAGACCGAGGTACCCCGCTCCTGCAGGATGCGGTGCAGTTCCTGGGTGCTGACGAAGTCGGCCAGTTCGTCCAGGGCGGCGCTGACGGCCAGGCGCTGCTTCGTGACGCGCTGTTCCTTGCCCGGTTCCTTGGCCGGTTCCTTGGCCGCCGGCTGTCCGTTCGGGCCAGCGGCGGCGGTGCCGGCCGGCGCCTGGCTGCCGCCGGTGGGGGCGCCCTGGGACATGGGGAAACTCGCTTCGCTGGTGGTCATACTGCGGGAATGGGCAAGGTCCCAGATTACCAGCCGGAGATCGTGGACACCGCTTCGCAGGGCGCCATAGGCTGGCCGGATGAAGCTTACGAAATTCACCCACGCCTGCGTCCGCCTCGAAAAGGAAGGCCGGGTGCTGGTGCTGGACCCGGGAACGTTTTCCGAAACTGAGCAGGCCCTCGCCGGCGCCGACGCCGTCCTGATCACCCACGAGCACGCGGACCACATCGACGTCGACGCCGTTTCGGGCGCCCTGCTGGCAAACAAGGAACTGCAGCTGTTCGCTCCCGACGGCGTGGCCTCCCAGCTGCGCGGCAAGGCGCCGGATGCTGCAGAGCGGATTTCCACGGTGGCCGCCGACGAAAGCTTTGAGGCGGCCGGCTTCGCCATTCGGAGCTTTGGCGGCCAGCATGCGCTGATCCATCCGCAGATCCCGGTGGTCGCGAATGTCGGTTTCCTGGTGGATTCCAACGTCTACCACCCGGGGGATTCCTTCGCGATTCCGGACGGCATCGAGGTGCAGACCCTGCTGGTGCCCATCCACGCGCCGTGGAACAAGGTGGGCGAGGTCGTGGACTTTGTTATCGGCGTGCGTGCGCCGCGGGCTTTCCCCATCCACGACGCCCTGCTCAACGACGCGGGACGCGGCCTGGTGGAAGCACACGTCACCCGGATTGGCGCCAGGTACGGCACCGAATACCGGCACCTTTCCAGCGGCGAATCCGTGGAGGTCTAGCTTCCCCCGTCGCTCACTCGGGCCACACGCCGCTCGCAAAGAAGCCGCGGATGGTCTCCTGGTGCGGTGCCGGGTCCAGGCCCTGCGACTGCAGCCACTCCGGGCTGTAGTAGTTGCCGGAGTACCGGTCGCCGGCGTCGCACATGAGGGACACAACGCTGCCGCGCTTCCCCTCGGCGATCATCTGGGCGATCAGCTGCCAGACACCCCAGAGGTTCGTGCCGGTGGACGGGCCGGCGTGCAGCCCGGCGTAGTCACGCAGGTGCCGCATGGCCGCCACTGATGCGGCATCGGGCACCTGGATCATGTGGTCGATCACGGCAGGGACGAAGCTTGGCTCCAGCCGGGGACGCCCGATGCCCTCGATCCGGGACGGCAGGCCCGGGGCTTCCGTCCCGGCGTCGCCCTTGCGGCTGGCCAGCCAGCCGGGGAAGAACGCGGAGTTCTCGGGATCGACGACGGCGAGCTGCGTGTCGTGCCGCTGGTAGCGCAGGTAGCGGCCGATCGTGGCGCTCGTCCCGCCGGTGCCTGCGCCTACGACGATCCAGCGGGGGACCGGGTGCTCTTCGAGGGCGAGCTGGCCGAAGATCGACTCGGCGATGTTGTTGTTGCCGCGCCAGTCGGTGGCGCGCTCGGCGTAGGTGAACTGATCCATGTAATGGCCGCCGGTGCTGCGGGCCAGGTCCTCGGCTGCGGCATAAACCTCCGAGGCGTGATCCACCAGATGGCAGGAGCCGCCGAATTGTTCGATCAGTGCGATCTTCTCGCGGCTGGTGGTCCGGGTCATCACCGCGATGAACGGCAGTCCGAGCAGCTGTGCGAAATACGCTTCGGAGACGGCCGTGCTGCCGCTGGAGGCCTCCACGATGGTGGTGTCTTCGCGGATCCAGCCGTTGACCAGCCCGAACAGGAACAGCGAGCGGGCCAGCCGGTGCTTGAGGCTTCCGGTGCGGTGGGTGGACTCATCCTTGAGGTACAGCTGGATGCCCCACTGCTCCGGCAGGGGCACCGAATATAGGTGCGTGTCGGCTGATCTGTTGTTCTCGGCATTGATCCGGCGGATGGCTTCGTCGGCCCAATCCCGGTCCTGCTGGCGCGCTTTGGTCACCGCCCCAGCCTACCCGCGGCGGTGCATGGCCAGCGGAGGCGGGAGCCCCGTTACAGTGGGCGGATGGACACCCTCATGACTGTCGCCGAACTCAAGGATCGTTTGGACTCCGGCGCGCGGACCGTGCTGCTCGACGTTCGCTGGGCGCTCGGCGACCCGCACGGGCGGGAGCATTACGTGGCGGCGCACCTTCCGGGGGCGGTCTTCGTGGACCTTGCCACAGAACTTGCCGGGCCGGCCGATCCCAGCCGGGGACGCCATCCCTTGCCGACGCTGGAGCAGTTCCAGCAGTCCGCGCGCAGCTGGGGTGTGCAGGTCGGTGATGTTGTGGTGGCCTACGACGACACCGGCAACCTCGCGGCAGCCAGGCTCTGGTGGATGCTGCGCAACGCCGGTTTCCCCGAGGTCTGCCTGCTCGACGGCGGCCTCGCCGCCTGGCGCGCGGCCGGCTTCGGCGTCGAAACCGGCGAACCCGTCGTAGAGCCCGGCGACGTCGTACTGTCCGACGGCGCCATGCCGGTGATCGACGCTCACGACGCTGCCGCGTGGCCCGACCATGGCCTGCTGCTCGACGCCCGCGCCGGGGAGCGGTACCGCGGCGAGATCGAGCCGGTGGATCCGCGCGCCGGGCACATCCCCGGCGCGGTGAGCGCGCCGACCACCGGAAACCTTGAGGCGGACGGCCGGTTCCTGCCGGCAGCCGCGCTGCGCGAACGCTTTGCTGGCTTCGGCGTGCAGGCGGACCGGCCCACTGCCGTGTACTGCGGCTCCGGGGTGACCGCTGCCCACGAGATCGCCGCGCTCGAGCTTGCGGGCTTCCCCGCGGCGCTGTACCCAGGCTCGTTTTCGGAGTGGTCCAACAATCCTTCCAAGGCCGTCGTCACCGGTGCGGCTCCCCAGGGTGATGGGTCACAAAGCAGCCGGACAGCCGCGCAGTGACCCAGCGCAAGATACATCGGATGCTTTTCGGCTAGGCGGCCCCCTTCACTGCTGAGCCGATGCCCACCTTGGCCGCGACGGGGTGCCCGATTTTCTCCCGGTACCGGATTCTCCTGCCGTGGAGTTCTCCAGCCGGGGCCACGGTCTTCCCGTCAACATTGCGGCGCTGTTCCGGCCGCAGCACCAGGTGCGCGCCGCTGCCTCTGCCGGGCAGCGGGGGTGCTGTGGAGTGGTAGGTGTGGCCAGTGGGGGTGGTGAGCTGGAAGGTGTGCCGCCCCGGCCCGGGTCTGGGCTGGGCACTCCAGCCGGGGGTTTCTTTGGCGTGGTTGCAGGCTTCGCAGAGTCCCGCGCCGTTGCTGAGGCTGGTCGTTCCGCCGTCGTGCCAGGGGACGATGTGGTCCAGGTGGCGGATTGGCGCGTCGCAGTACGGGGTGCGGCAGGTGTGGTCCCGGACCTGGATGAAGCGCCGGAGCCCTGCGGGGAAGATGCGGGCCCGGGAGTCCATGGCGGTGAGTTCGCCGGTGGCCGGGGCGGTGTAGAGGCGGCGGAGCCAGGTGGTAAAGGCGCGTTCGTTGGCTTGGCTGTCGGCGGCAGCAGTCGCATTGCCGTCCGCGGTGGTGGTGGGGGTGCCGACGCCGACGCGGGTGGGCGCGTCCTGGAGCAGCTTCCGCGCCCACCCTGCGGGGACAACACCGTAGCCCGGCAGACGGGCGGGTTCGCTGTCGCCTTGGAACAGGGTGCGGTCGGTCATGACGAGTTGGATTTCGACGCCGCTGATCCCGCCGGCTTTTCCGGTGGTGCGTTCGACGAGAGCATCGGCCATCAGTTGGTCCCGGGAACGGGGGTCGCCGGCGGAGCGCAGGGCGTCGGCGTGCTGGGTGAGGGCAGCGTGCACGGCGACACCGGCCGCGACGGGCAGCAAGGCGGTGAGGTAGCACATGGTGTCCGGAGCGGGGCGGAGACTGACGTGCCGCTCGGTGGCAGCGTGGGCGGCGCGTTCGGTCACCGTGCGCGGGTCCCGCCGGTACGCTGCGGCCTTGGCCGCGGAGGTGATGGTCCGGTCTCCGGCGCCGTCGAAGGTCCCGGTATCGGCGGCGAGTTCCTCGTCCACGGCGGCCCGGTCCGCCGCGGACAGGCAAGCGGTTTCTTTGACCAGGAGGGTGGCGCGCCATTCATTCAGCCGACCGGTTTCCAGGGCCGCGAGCGTGTGCGGCATCTCGGTGACCAAGGCCCTGGCGAGGCCCAGCAGTCGGGAGCCTTTGGCCGGGGATTCCCGCCGGGCGAGGGCGATCTCGGCGGCAACTCCGGCCCCGAGCTGGTCTGTTGGCATCCCGGCGTCGGCCCGCCCCCGGCGCCGCAGCAGATCGAACGCGACCGACAACCGGGCCTGCCGGGCCGCTGCGGCGGATTTGAGGTCCTCCAGGGAACGGATCTCGTCGATGAGGTGGGCCGCACTCACCGGGGGCGGCAGTTCAGCCGAGAGCCGGATCAGCTCAGCGACCGAAAACGCCCGTTCCGGCGCGGGAACCCGCCGCGCCGGATCCATGTCGAGCTGCCGAATGCCTTCCATAGGTCAATGTTCCCAGTGGCCTACGACATTTAAGCCCGCCTCCCGCAAGGTCAACCATCCCGGCTGGCGCCGACCACCACCACCCCGCAGCCCGGCGCGGGCCTCCACCGCGGTCAGCGTCCGCCCTGCCCGCACCTGCCGGGTGATTCGGATCCGCAGGAGTAGGATCTGCCGATGGACATTCGACCTGTCGGACCTGAGGCGGCCATCGGGGAATCTGATGAACCCGCAGAGTACCGGGTCCGCATCTGGACCCCGGCGACCATCGAGGGCTACTCATGGATGCTTGACGAGTGGGATGTCCGGGACGCCCCCGACGTTGTCGCAGCAATCGGCTGGGCGGAAGCCAAGGCGGCGGGCCGCCCGGTGGAGATTTTCGTTAAGTGGATGGAACGGGCACTTCCACGCGACGGCGGACCTGAGGATGTGCCGCGCATGACCCGCGTCTTCGGGACGCCGGGCGACAACAATCCGACGACGGAAACGATCGTCTTTGAGACCGGTGTAACTAGCGCCAGTTAGGATTTCAGGTCTATGAATCGTCCCCAGAAAGTTGTGGCATACATCGTCCGGGATGGCTGTGTTGCAGTGATTCGGCACGTCGATTTCCCATTGGAACAGACCGGTTTGCAGGTACCGGCTGGAACTATCAGGCGGGCAGAGCTGCCTGAGGATGCCGTCCTGCGTGAGGCTTTCGAAGAAACGGGAATAGAAAACCTCAGGATCGTAAAGTATTTGGGAGCTGGCGAATACGACATGCGCCCATACGCCGATTCGATCCATGTACGCCACTATTTCCAAATCGCTGCCGATGATGCTGATCTGCCTGAAAAATGGGAGTGGCAGGAGAGCCATGATGGCGTCGGGAAACCCACACGCTTTGAGGTTTCCTGGATCAAGTTAAAGCACGCCCATGTGCTTGCAGCTGGACAGGGAGCGTTCATCGGGCGTATCGCTCATGGAAACGGGTGATCAAAACGATCGTCTTTGAGACCGGTTGGCTTCATCACCGCGCATCCTTTGCACCCGCACGAAAGTGGCAGAGCGCCTACTTCCGGGGGTAGCGTCGAAACATGACTCCAGGACGCCCCGTACCGCCGCCCCTCGCCAAGCCGTTGCCCGACCTCAACGACGCCCAAGCTCATAATGACGGCACCGCCGCTCCCACCCTCGCAGCCGCCTACGGCGCCACGGCCCCCGACAGCGGCCTGGTTCCGCTGACCGTGGCCCGGCGCGCCCCCAAGGAGGACGACGTCGAGATCGCCGTCGAGTTCTGCGGCCTTTGCCACTCCGATGTGCACGCCAGCCGCGGCGAATGGGGCGGCAACACCTACCCGCTGATCCCGGGACACGAAATCGTCGGCCGCGTCACCCGGGTGGGTTCCGCCGTCGACGATTTCACCGTGGGGGAGCGCGTCGGCGTCGGCTGTATGGTCGATTCCTGCCGCGAATGCGATAGCTGCCTGGACGGCCTGGAGCAGTACTGCGAGAACGGCATGACCGGCACGTACGGCGCCAAAGACGCCCGTAACGGGGACGCCATCACCCAGGGCGGCTACTCCACCTCAATCGTCGTGGACCGCAACTACGTCCTGCGGGTCCCGGAGGGCATGGATCCGGCCGCCGCGGCACCCCTGCTCTGCGCCGGCATCACCACCTACTCGCCGCTGAACCACTTCGAGGTCGAGGAGGGCGACGTCGTGGGCGTCGTCGGCCTCGGCGGCCTCGGCCACATGGCGGTCAAGATCGCCAAGGCCATGGGCGCCGAGGTCACGGTCTTCACGACGTCGGAACGGAAGTTCGCAGCCGCCCGCGAACTGGGAGCCGACCACGTTGTCCTCTCCACGGACCCGGCCGCGATGGAAGCCGCCGACCGCAGCATCGACGTCATCATCGACACCGTCGCCGCGCCGCACGACCTCAACCCGTACTTCCGCACCCTGCGGGTTGATGGAGCCCTCTTCCAGCTGGGCCTGCCCTCGGAAGCCATGCCCCCGGTGAACCCCGGCGCCCTGATCCGGCGCCGGATCGCCTACGCCGGCTCGCTGATCGGCGGCATCGCCGAGACGCAGGAGATGCTGGACTTCTGCGCCGAACACGGCGTGGTCTCAGACATCGAGCTGGTCCGCGCGGACCAGCTGAACGAGGCCTATGACCGCATGGTGGCCGGCGACGTGAAGTACCGGTTTGTCCTGGACGCCAGCACCCTGGGGTCCCCGGCGGAAAAGGCTGATGCATGAGCACCTTGTTCACCAAGATCATCAATGGCGAGATCCCGGGCCGCTTTGTCTGGCGCGAGGACGACGTCGTCGCGTTCCTGACGGTGGGCCCGCTGGCCGACGGCCACACGCTCGTGGTTCCCACCGAGGAGGTGGACCGCTGGACCGACGCCTCCCCGGAGGTGCTGGCCCGCGTGATGGAAGTTGCCCGGAAGATCGGCGCGGTCCAGGTGGACGTGTTCGACGCCGCCCGGGCAGGCCTGATCGTGGCCGGCTACGAGGTCAACCACCTGCACGTGCACGTGTGGCCCTCCAACTCGATGGCGGACTTCGATTTCGGCTCGGTGGATCAGCACCCGGACCCGGCCCGGCTCGATGCCAACGCGGAGACGCTGCGTGAGGGCCTGCGGAAGGCCGGCCACGCGGAGCACGTCCCCGAGGCCTAGTTCCAAGGGAGGCCTAGTTCCCAAGTTCTGGCGTCGGCGCAGTACTCCCCAGGGGGCTACGCCGGCGCCAGCGCCTTGTTCAGCACGGTCCGGATCCGCTTTTCGGACACCGAGTAGGCGGTCCCGAGCTCGACGGCGAACAGGCTCACCCTGAGCTCCTCGATCATCCAGCGAACCTGGGCTAACTCCGTCCCTGCGCGCCGTCCGGGCAAGAGAGCCGACACGGCGTCGTCATAGTCGTCCTCAAGGCCTTGGATGACGGACATGTGCTGCGCGTCGCGCTGGACGTTTGTGGGCAGCTTTTCCAGGCGCTTCTCAATCGCGGCGAGGTAGCGGGGCAGCTGACTGAGCTGGGCGTAGCCCGTGCGTGCCACGAAGCCAGGGAAGACGAGCTGGCCAAGCTGGCTCTTCACATCGTTGAGCGCGCTGATCAGGGCGAGGCTGGTGCTGCCCTTGAGCTGCTTCTCGATCCGCCGCGTGCTGGCCAGGATGCGCTCGACGACGGCGGTCACCGTGAAGACCGTGTCGATCAGTTCGGCGCGGACCTGCTCGTACAGCGCCTTGAAGGAGGCCTCGTCCCACGGCAACTCGGCCGGGGTGAGCTTGTCGATCGCGGCCAGGGCGCAGTCCGCGATCAGGGCCGAGACGGAACCGTGCGGGTTCTGGCTGAACGTCAGCTTCTCGGTGTTGTTCAGGTGCTCCAGGACATAGCGGTCCGGCGGCGGGACCTTCAGGGCAAGGAGCCGGATGACGCCGCCGCGCATGGACTGTTCCTGCTCGCCGGCGGTCTGGAACAGCCGCAGCGCCACCGAGGATCCTTCATCGACCAGGGCCGGGTAGCCGGTAACGGTGTGGCCCTTGACGGTTCCCTGGACCTGGCGCTGCACGGTGCCGAAGGTCCAGTCCTTGAGGCCGGAAAGCTCGGTGAAGCCGCCCGGGGCCTCGGCGGGCTGTGCCGTTGCGGTGGGGGACGCGGGGGATTTGCCGTTCGCCCGGCCAGCGGCGGCAGCCGCCGATGCTGCCTTGGGCGCCGTCGGCCCCACCGTTGAAGGAGTTGCTCCGAGTGATTCGGCGATGGCCCGTCGGGTGGCGGGTGCCAGCTTTTCCTGGAGCGCGGCCAGATCCTTGCCCTCGTCCAGCACCTTGCCGCGGGAGTCCACCACCCGGAAGCTCACCCGAAGGTGCGGCGGGACGGCATCCCAGTTCCATGACCCCGGCGGGATGACCTGGCCGCGAAGCCTGCGCAGCACGAGTTCCAGCGAGGGCTCCAGCTCATCGGTCGCGGGATCGAAGTCGGCTTCGAGCGCGGCTACGGCCTGGCGGGCGACATCCGGCGCGGGAACGAAGTTCTTGCGGACCTGCTTGGGCAGGGACTTGATCAGCGCGGTGACCAGCTCCACCCGCTGGCCCGGGATCAGCCAGCGGAACGCCGCATCGTCCAGCTGGTTCAGGAACAGCACGGGGACCTCGGCGGTGACGCCGTCGGACGGGTTCGGCGGCGAACCGGGCGCCACCGGATGGAACTCGTAGCTCAGCGGCAGCTCGAAGCCCTTGTGCAGCCAGGTCTTGGGGTACGCCGAATCGTCGAGCGCGTCGGCGTCCTCGCTGATCAGCAGCGACTGGTCGAAGTCCAACAGCGTGGGATCCTGCTGGCGTGCTTCCTTCCACCACTTATCGAAGTGGCGCTCGGAAACCACGCCCTTGCCGATCCGGGCGTCGTAGAACTCGAACAAGGTCTCGTCATCGACCAGGATGTCGCGGCGCCGCATCCTTGCCTCGAGCTCCTCGACTTCCTGCAGCAGGGCACGGTTGCGGTGGAAGAATTTGTGGTGGGTCTGCCAGTCGCCCTCCACGAGCGCGTGCCGGATGAAGAGCTCGCGGGAGAGCTCCGGATCCACGCGACCGTAATTGACCCGCCGGTTGGGGATGATCGGCACACCGTAGAGCGTGACTTTCTCATGGGCCATCACCGAGCCCATCTTCTTGGACCAGTGCGGTTCGCTGTAGCTGCGCTTGACCAGGTCCGGAGCCACCTGCTCGGCCCAGAGCGGATCGAATTTCGCGGCCACACGCGCCCAGAGCCGGCTGGTTTCGACCAATTCGGCAGCCATCACGAAGGTGGGGGACTTCTTGAACAGCGCCGAGCCGGGGAAGATCGCGAAGCGGCTGCCGCGGGCGCCGGCGTACTCGCGCTTGCGTTCGTCGAGGATGCCGATGTGGCTCAGCAGCCCCGAGAGAAGGCTGATGTGGATGCCCTCATGGTTGCCCACGGGATCGGTAAGGCGTTTGTTGTCCAGGCTGATGCCCAGCGGCCGGGCGAGTTGGCGCAACTGGGCGAAGAGGTCCTGCCACTCCCGGACGCGCAGGTAGTTGATGAACTCGTTGCGGCAGAGTCGGCGGAAGGCCGTGGAGGAGAGCTCCTGCTGTTTCTCCTGCAGGTAGTTCCACAGGTTCAGGTAGCCGGTGAAGTCCGAGTTGTCGTCCCGGAACCGGGCGTGCTTCTCCGCGGCGAGCTGCTGCTTATCCGTTGGGCGCTCGCGCGGGTCCTGGATGGTCAGCGCGGCGGCCAGGATCATGACCTCGCGGACGCAGCCGCGTTTGCCGGACTCGACGATCATCCGGCCCAGCCGGGGGTCCACCGGCAGCTGCGCAAGTTGCTGCCCGACGGCGGTCAGCCCGCTGCCGGGGCGGCCGGAGCCACGGCGTTGGCCGCCACGCTGGCTGCCGCCGCCGTCGCCGTCGCCCGTGCTCTCCTGCGGGCGGGCGGCGCTCAGGGCGCCGAGTTCGCGCAGCAGCGTGACGCCGTCGTTGATGGCCCGCGAGTCAGGCGGCTCCACGAAGGGGAAGTTCTCCACGTCCTTCGGCCCGCGGGCCACGCCCATGGCCGTCATCTGCAGGATCACTGCCGCAAGGTTGGTGCGCAGGATCTCCGGGTCCGTGAACAGTGGCCGGGACTCGAAGTCCTCCTCCGAGTACAGCCGGATCGCGATGCCGTCCGAGACGCGGCCGCAGCGGCCGGAACGCTGGTTGGCGGAGGCCTGGGAGACCCGCTCGATCGGCAGCCGCTGGACCTTGGTGCGGTGCGAGTAGCGCGAGATGCGGGCTGTGCCGGTGTCGATGACGTATTTGATGCCGGGAACTGTGAGCGAGGTTTCGGCGACGTTGGTGGCCAGCACGATCCGGCGCTTGCTGCCGGGGTGGAAGACCTTGTGCTGCTCCTGCAGGCTCAGGCGGGCGAAGAGCGGGAGGACCTCGGTGCCGGCCAGCCGACGATTCGTTTGGATCCTTGCGTTGAGCGCCTCCGCGGCGTCCCGGATTTCGCGCTCGCCGGAGAAGAAGATCAGGATGTCGCCCGGGGCTTCGAGGGCGAGTTCGTCGACGGCGTCGCACACCGCGTCCAGCGGGTCGCGGTCCTCCTCTAGTTCGTCGTCGGAGGACTCGGCGTCCTCGCCTGCGGCACCGCCGGCCGGCTGGGAGAGCGGCCGGTAGCGGATTTCCACCGGGTAGGTGCGGCCGGAGACCTCGATGATGGGGGAGGGCTCCTCCTCGCTGCCGAAGTGCTTGGCGAAGCGCTCCGGATCGATGGTGGCCGAGGTGATGATGACCTTCAGGTCCGGGCGCTGCGGGAGGATCCGTTTGAGGTAGCCGAGGATGAAGTCGATGTTGAGGCTGCGTTCGTGCGCCTCGTCGATGATGATCGCGTTGTATTTGCGCAGCAGCTTGTCGCGCTGGATCTCGGCCAGCAGGATGCCGTCGGTCATCAGCTTGACCTTGGTGGAGCGGCTGACCTCGCCGGTGAAGCGGACCTGGAAGCCGACCTCCTGGCCGATCTCGACGCCGAGTTCCTCGGCAATGCGCTCCGCCACCGTCCGCGCGGCAAGCCGGCGCGGCTGGGTGTGGCCGATCAGGCCGTTTTCACCCAGGCCCAGTTCCAGGCACATCTTGGGGATCTGGGTGGTCTTACCGGAACCGGTCTCGCCGGCGATGATGGTCACCTGGTTGGCGGCGATGGCGGCCATCAGGTCCTCGCGGCGCTCGGAGACCGGCAGCTCGGCGGGGTAGGAGATATGCAGTGTCATGGCTGAAAACAGTCTAGCCGCCGGACATAGGGTTGCCCGGTCCCTGGGCGGGGCCGGGCAGCAATTGGAGTGAGGGGTCTAGAAAAACCGCAGCGTGTAGCTGGTGCTGGGGAGGTCGTGGGCCATCCAGTACTCTTCCGAACGGACCGGCGGATTGTGCCCGAGGCCATCCTTCCGGAGGGCCCGGAGGGTGGCGGCGACGGCGGCGAGGATCAAGACGATGAGGGCGATTCCGATGAGTTCCATACCTCCATGCTTCTCCGGTGGGGGAGTCAAAAATAGTGGCAGAAACGACCAAAAAGCTAAAATTTCTGCCACAATGGAGGCATGCTCAAATCAGTGGCGATGATCGTGGTTCCCAACTTCTCGGTCTTCGAATTCGGGACCGCCTTCGAGGTGTTCGGCGTCGACAGATCGGACCGCGGCACGGGGGTTCCGGCGTTCGATTTCCGCGTCTGCACCCCGGAACCCGGAGACGTTCCGATGAAGTCCGGCCTGTCGATGCATGTGGGGCTCGGCCTGGAAGCGGCCGCGGACGCGGACCTGGTCATCATGACCCCGTTCGGCAAGGACTCCGATGTCCCGGCATCCGTCCTGGAAGCGCTGCGGGCCGCGCACGCGCGGGGTGCCTGGGTCATGTCGATCTGTTCGGGCGCCTTCGCCTTGGCCCGGGCCGGGCTGCTGGACGGGCGCCGCTGCACCACCCACTGGCACTACTCGCAGGAGCTCGCCACCCGCTACCCGGCCGCGCTGGTCGATGAAAACGTGCTCTACGTCCAGGACGGGCGGATCATCACGAGTGCCGGCACCGCCGCAGGAATCGATGCCAGCCTGCACCTGGTCCGGGTGGAGCTCGGCGCCAACGTGGCCGCGAGCATCGCCCGGGACATGGTGGTACCACCGCACCGCGACGGCGGCCAGGCCCAGTACATCGACCGGCCGATGCCGAGGTGCGGCTCGCAGCCGATGGAGGAACTGCTGCGCTGGATGGTCGGAAACCTGGACGAGGAGCACTCCGTCAACGAGCTGGCCGCCCGCGTGCACATGTCGCCGCGGACCTTTGCCCGGCGCTTCCGGGCAGAGACCGGCGCGACTCCCGCCGCCTGGTTGAATTCGCAGCGGGTGCTGCGGGCACAGGAGCTGCTGGAAACCACCGATCTCAACATCGACGAGATTGCCCGGGAGGCCGGGTTTGGCCACTCGGTGCTGCTCCGGCACCACTTCGCCAAGGTGCTGGACACCAGCCCGCAGTCCTACCGTCGGACTTTCCGCGGGCACCTGGCGGCGGTCTAACCGGAGTGGCCCGCCTGCCCGGGGGCCTCCGCCGCCGCCCGGGTGCAATCCACCAAGGCCCGCCACGGGCCGACGAGGTCCCGTTCGGGCAGCGTGGCGCGGCGCTGGCCGGCCCGGATCCGATAGACGAAGCGGTCCGGCTGCGGGACGCCGCCGGCGCCCTCCTGCGCCGGGCCCGGCAGGTCGTCCCAGGGGCAGGCCTCGACGAGCGGCTGCCACTGGTTCCGGTCATCGTCGGTCAGCGCCTGCACGCTCCAGACGCGCTCCATCCCGGCAACGCCACCGCTGCGCTGGACGGTTATTTTCACGGGGGTGCTTCCTCGGGGTAATCCTTTGGCAGGAGCCGTTTAAAGCCTCACCTTCACAGTTTCCCACGCCTTGCGGACCGCGTCATGCTCCGCCGACTCCCCACCGTACAGCTCCTTGGCGGACGCCGCGGTGGCCTTCGCAAAGGCGGTGAAGGTGGCGGCTGCGGGCAGCGAGCCGCCGGTCAGGGTGTCGTACCAGATGCGGCCGGGAGTCTCCCACGCATTCCCGCCCAGGGCTGTCGCGACAAGGTAGAAGGCACGGTTGGGGATGCCCGAGTTCAGGTGCACCCCGCCGTTGTCCGCGCTGGTGTGGACATAGGAATCCATCGAGTCCGGCTGCGGGTCCTTGCCGAGCACATCGTCGTCGTAGGCGGTGCCGGGAGCCTTCATGGAGCGCAGCGCGGTGCCTTGCACCTGATCGGTAAAGAGACCCTCGCCGATCAGCCAGCTGGCCTGGGCCGCGGTCTGTTGCTTCACATACTGCTCCACGAGCGCGCCGAAGACGTCCGAGAGCGACTCGTTGAGGGCGCCGGCCTGGTTCCGGTAGGCGAGGCCCGCGGAGAACTGGGTGACGCCGTGCGCGAGCTCGTGGCCGATCACGCTTAGCGAAGCCGTGAAGCGGTTGAAGACCTGGCCGTCACCGTCGCCGAAGACCATCTGCTTGCCGTCCCAGAATGCGTTGTCGTAGCGCTGGCCGAAGTGCACGGTGGCATCCAGGGGCAGGCCGTTGCCGTCAATCGAGTTGCGTCCGAAGGCCTCGGCGTACAGCCGGTGCGTGCTGCCGAGGCCGTCATACGCCTCGTCGGCTGCCGGGTCCCCGGTGGCGGGTTCACCCTCTTTACGCACCAGCACGCCGGGCAGGTTCTCCGAGGCTTTCGCATCGTAGACGGTGCGCTGCGGCGGGCCGGGGGTGAGCTGCCGGAGCCCCGGAGGCACCGCGGGGGCCGGAGCCGCCCGGGATGCCTGGAAGCTCTTGACGTGCTGCAGGGCTTCCTTGGCGGCGCGGGCCGCGACCAGCAGCCGAGGTTCATGGTGCTGCGCTGCCAGCCGGCGCAACAGGTAGGGAGGAATGATGGAGCAGTACATGTGAGACCCCTTTGCTTCTGCCGATGCGAACAGCCTACGAGCGCCCGCCGACATTTGGCAGGGGAGCCGGAAAGTGCGCGCCGACGCCGGCTGGTTGGATACGGTAGGCCAATGGCGCAAACGGAGCAGAAAAAGAAACCCGGCTCGACCCTGCTGACGGTCATTATCGCCTTCGCGGCGAATGTCCTCGTGGCGGCGGCGAAGTCGGTGGCCGCGGTCCTGACCGGATCGGCCTCCATGACCGCCGAGGCGGCGCACTCCTGGGCGGATACCGGAAACCAGGTGTTCCTGTTCTTCGCGGAACGGCGCTCGGCCCGGCCGCGGGACAAGAGCCACCCGATGGGCTATGGGCGGGAAGCCTACGTCTGGTCGATGTTCGCAGCGTTCGGGCTGTTCACCGCGGGTGCAGTGGTGTCCATCATGCACGGCATCCAGCAGATCATTGCGCCGGAGCCCGCAGCCGACTTTGCGGTGGCCTATGTGGTCCTTGCCGTGGCTTTCGTCTTCGAAGGGATCTCCTTCATCCAGGCTTTCCGGCAGACCCGGAAGGCGGCGCACGAGCTGGAGCGGCACACCCTCGAGCAGGTCCTGATCAGCTCCGATCCCACCCTGCGTGCCGTCTTCGCGGAGGACGCTGCGGCACTGATCGGCCTGGTGGTGGCGTTCGTGGGCGTATTCCTGCACCAGCTCACGGGCTCGCCGCTGCCGGATGCGGTGGGTTCGATCATCGTGGGCGTGCTGCTGGCCGTCGTCGCCGTCGTGCTGATCGACCGCAACCGGCGCTTCCTGGTGGGCCAGGGCGTCACTCCGGACATCGAAGAGTCCATGGCCCGCCGGGTGTTGGAGCATGACGACATCGCGCGGCTCACGTACCTGCACTTGGAGTTTGTCGGACCCCGCCGGCTGTACCTGGTCGCGGCCGTGGACCTGCAGGGCGACCACCCCGAACACGAGGTGGCGGTGGCGCTGCGCCGGATAGAGCGCGAACTGGAGGACCACGAAACGGTGGAGGAAGCCGTGCTGACCCTGTCCACGCCGGACGAAGCCAGCCTGGAATTCGAGGCCGGGGGAAGCCGCGCAGGGGTCTGAGGAAGGAACGTAAAAACCCCGCCGTTTCGTTGAAACGGCGGGGTTTTTGTTGGTGCCCTCGATAGGATTCGAACCTACGACCTTCTGCTCCGGAGGCAGACGCTCTATCCCCTGAGCTACGAGGGCATTCAGGGATCCTGCCGTTACCGGCGGGACGTCCTAGAGCTTAGCAGGAAGGTGGGCCCCAAAGGAAAACAGCGCCCCCGGAGGCTCCGGAGATCCTCCCGGGAGCAGGAAAGCCCAAGATGACGGCGCCAAAATTCCGCCGGACAGCGGGCCCCCGGTAGGCTGGAACCGTGACCCCAGAACAGCTCTCCCTCGCCATATCCGCCTGCCTGAAGGACTCCGTTGCCGCCGGTGAAATTGCCCTGGCCGCCGCCGACATTCCCGAGGCGGTGCGGGTGGAGCGACCCAAGATCAGGGACCACGGGGACTGGGCCACGAACATCGCGCTCCAGCTGGCCAAGCCGGCCGGAACCAACCCGCGCCAGCTCGCCGGCCTGCTGAGCGAACGGTTGGCCTCGATCGAGGGAGTCGCCGCCGTCGACATCGCCGGACCGGGATTCCTGAACATCACCGTCGACGCCGCCGCCGCGGGCGCCCTCGCCAAGGCGATCGTCGAGGCCGGTCCCGCGTACGGCACCAACACGGCGCTCGCGGGCCGCACGGTCAATATGGAGTTCGTGTCCGCCAACCCCACCGGTCCGCTGCACATCGGCCACACCCGCTGGGCCGCCCTGGGCGACTCGATCGCCCGCGTGCTCCGTGCCTCCGGCGCCGACGTCACGGCGGAGTACTACATCAACGACGCCGGCTCACAGATGGACGTCTTCGCCCACTCGGTGCTCTCCCGGCTGCACGGCCGCGGCGTTCCGGAAGGCGGCTACCCGGGCGAATACATCGCTGACCTGGGCCACGAGGTGCTGACCCAGCACCCGGACATCCGCGAACTCACCGACGTCGCCGCGCTGCCGGTGATCCGTGGCGCGGCCTACAAAGCGCAACTGAAGGACATCCAGCAGACTCTCGCGGAGTTCGGCGTCGAGTTCGACGTCTTCTTCTCCGAGCAGGAACTGCACGACGCCGGGGCCATCGCCGACGCCGTGGCCCGGCTCCGCGAACAGGGCCATGTCTACGACGACGGCGGAGCGGTCTGGCTGCGCACCACCGACTTCGGCGACGACAAGGACCGCGTGATGATCCGCGCGACCGGCGAGCCGACGTACTTTGCCGCCGACGCCGCGTACTACCTGTCCAAGAAGGACCGGGGCTTCACCGAAAAAATCTACCTGCTCGGGGCCGACCACCACGGCTACATCAACCGGCTCAAGGCGATCGCGGCCGCGGCCGGCGATGATCCCGAGGTCAACATCGAGGTGCTCATCGGCCAGCTCGTCTCGGTCAACGGCGCCAAGCTGTCCAAGCGGGCGGGCAACATCATCGAGCTCAAGGACCTGATTTCCTGGCTGGGCAAGGACGCCGTCCGCTACTCGCTGGCGCGCTTCCCGGCTGACTCGCCGCTCACCCTGGACCCGGAGCTGCTCAAGAAGCACAGCAACGAAAACCCGGTCTTCTACGTCCAGTACGCGCACGCCCGCTCCCGCGGCGCCGCCCGCAACGCGGTGGCCGCCGGCGTCGAGCGCCGGGTGGACGGGCAGGACGCGTTCGACGCCGCCCTGCTGGACCACGCGACCGAAAACGAGCTGCTCTCGCATCTGGGCAGTTACCCCTCGATCGTGGCCAAGGCCGCCGAGCTGCGCGAACCGCACCGCGTCGCCCGCCACCTCGAAGTCATCGCCGGGGCCTACCACCGCTGGTACGACGCCTGCCGGGTCGCGCCGCTGGGCGAGGAAGCCATTACGGATCTGAACCGCACCCGGCTGTGGCTCAACGATGCCACCAGCCAGGTGCTTGCCAACGGACTGGAACTGCTGGGCGTTTCGGCGCCGGAACGGATGTGACCGCCATGACCGCGAACCCGAACAACAGCCCTGCAGCCTCGCCGCTGGCACCCGACTGGCTCGCCGTACCGGCGGACCTCAACGCCCTGCATGAGCCGATGTGGGCCGCCGGCGTGGCGCGCCACGAGGGTGGCGAACTCGCCATTGACGGGATCCCCGTCAGCGAATTGCAGCGGCAGTTCGGCACGCCGCTGTTCGTCATGAGCGAGACCGACTTCCGGGCCCGCGCGCGGGCGTTCCAGGACGCGTTCAACGAGGCTTTCGCGGACATCTGCGGGGGAGTGGACGTCTACTACGCCGGCAAGTCGTTCCTGTGCACCGCCGTCGTCCGCTGGGTGGAGGAGGAAGGGCTCCGGCTGGACACCGCTTCCGGCGGGGAACTCGCCGTCGCCGCCCGGGCCGGCATCCCCGGCGCCGCCGTCGCGCTGCACGGGAACAACAAGTCCGACGCCGAGATCCACCGCGCCCTGGATATGAAGCTGGGCCGGATCGTCGTCGACAGCCTCGCCGAGCTGGAGCGCGTGGCGGCGATCGCCGCCAACCGTGGCGAGACGGCGAAGGTCATGCTGCGGCTGACGCCGGGGGTACACGCGCACACCCACGAATTCATCGCCACCGCGCATGAGGACCAGAAGTTCGGGCTTTCGATGGCCGGCGACTCCACCGAGCAGGCCGGCTTGTCCGCCGCCGAGGAGGCCGTGGCCGCCGCCGCCGGGCACGAAAGCATCGAGCTGCTGGGTCTGCACTGCCACATCGGCTCCCAGATCTTCGAACCGGACGGCTTCGCGCTGGCCGCGGAGAAACTCCTCGACTTCCTGGCCGCGATGCAGGCCAAGTACTCCATCGTGCTGCCCGAGCTGGATCTGGGCGGCGGCTACGGCATCGCCTACACCCCGGTGGACACTCCGCGGCCGCCGGCCGAAATCGCGCAGGCGATGGCGGCCGTGGTCCGCGCCAAGGTGGCCGAGCTCGGCATCACCGCCCCGCGGATCTCGATCGAGCCGGGCCGCGCGATCGTCGGGACCAGCACCTTCACGCTCTACGAGGTGGGCACCTTGAAGACCGTCCGGGTGGACGCGCCGGAAAACGGCGCCGAAAACGTTACGTATCCCCGCCGCTATGTGTCGGTGGACGGCGGCATGAGCGACAACGCGCGCCCGGTGCTCTACGACGCGGATTATTCTGCGGTTCTGGCCTCCCGCAGTTCCGACGCGGCGCCGCAGCTGTCCCGAGTGGTGGGCAAACATTGCGAGAGCGGCGACATAGTTGTTAGAGATGTATATCTGCCCGAGGACGTGGCAGCCGGTGATCTGCTCGCTGTACCGGGGACCGGCGCCTACTGCTGGGCCCTGTCAAGCAACTACAACTATCTGGCCCGGCCGGGCGTTGTCGCGGTACGCGATGGATCAGTCCGGCTGATTGTCCGCGGCGAAACCGAACAAGATCTGCTGAACCGCGACATGGGAGTCTGAATGACGGAATTGCGAACCCTGAAAGTGGCCCTGCTGGGCTGTGGCAACGTCGGGGCCCAGGTTGCGCGGATTCTCATTGACGACGCCGATGCGCTGGCGTCCCGCACCGGCGCCCGTCTCGAACTGAGCGGCATCGCCGTGCGCAACCCCGAGACCCGGCGGGACGTCGAGTTGCCGCGCGAGCTGTTCACCACCGACGCCGAGGCCCTGGTCAAGGACGCCGACCTGGTCATCGAGCTGATGGGCGGGATCGAACCGGCACGGAGCCTGATCCTCACCGCGATCCGGCACGGCGCGTCCGTCGTGACCGGCAACAAGGCCTTGCTCGCCCAGGACGGTCCGACGCTCTACGAGGAGGCGGACAAGGCCGGCGTGCAGCTCTCCTACGAGGCCGCCGTCGCCGGGGCCATCCCGATCCTGCGCCCGATCCGGGACAGCCTCTCCGGGGACCGGATCACCCGGGTGCTGGGGATCGTCAACGGCACCACCAACTTCATCCTTGACCAGATGGACACCACGGGCGCGCAGTTCGCCGACGCCCTTGCCGAGGCACAGCGGCTGGGTTACGCCGAGGCCGACCCCACCGCCGACGTCGAGGGCCTCGACGCCGCCGCGAAGGCCGCCATCCTCGCTTCCCTGTCCTTCCACACGCGGTTCGCGCTTGAGGACGTCTACTGCGAGGGCATCAGCTCCGTGACGGCCGCGGACATCGCGGCGGCGAAAGACGCCGGCTTCGTGATCAAGCTGCTCGCGATCGCCGAGAAGCTGAGTGATTCCGAAGGCAAAGACGGCGTCTCCGTCCGCGTCCACCCCACACTGCTGCCCCGTGAACACCCGCTGGCGGCGGTGCACGGTGCGTTCAACGCCGTATTCATCGAGGCCGAAAACGCCGGCGAGCTGATGTTCTACGGCCAGGGCGCCGGGGGCACCCCGACGGCGTCGGCCGTGCTGGGGGACCTGGTTTCGGCGGCCCGCCGGATCGTCCTGGGCGGTCCGGGACGCACCGAAACCACCACCGGGCACGTCCCCGCGTTGCCCATCGACGCGGCCGTCACGAGCTACTACATCGGCCTCGACGTCGCGGACCAGCCCGGCGTCCTGGCCCGGATCGCGCAGCTGTTCGCCGAGCACGGCGTGTCCATCGAAATCATGCGGCAGACCATCCACCGCGATTCGGCCTCCAAATCGGAGTCCGCTGAGTTGCGGATCGTCACGCACCGCGCRASCGAAGCYGCRCTGGCAGCRACCGTCSAGGCCGTCAAGGGCCTGGACGTCATCAATTCCGTCACATCCGTACTGCGGGTAGAAGGGGTCTAAGTGGCTCACCAATGGCGCGGGGTCATCCGCGAATACGCTGAACGCCTGCCGGTCACCGAGGCCACGAAGGTCATCACCCTGGGCGAGGGCGGCACCCCGCTCGTGCACGCGCAGAAGCTCTCCGAGCTGACCGGCTGCACCGTCTACCTCAAGGTCGAGGGCATGAACCCGACCGGATCGTTCAAGGACCGTGGCATGACGATGGCCATGACCGCGGCTGTCGCCTCCGGCGCGAAGGCCGTGGTCTGCGCTTCCACCGGCAACACCTCCGCCTCGGCCGCGGCCTACGCGACCTCGGCCGGGCTGCAGTGCGCCGTGCTGGTACCCGAGGGCAAGATTTCGATGGGCAAGCTCAGCCAGGCGATCGCGCACGGCGCCACCCTGCTGCAGGTGGACGGGAACTTCGACGACTGCCTGGACATCGCCCGCAAGCTGGGGGAGTCCTACCCGGTATTCCTGGTCAACTCGGTCAACCCGGCCCGGATCGAGGGCCAGAAGACCGGCGCGTTCGAGGTCGTCGACGCTCTCGGCGACGCCCCGGACATCCACGTGCTCCCGGTTGGCAACGCCGGCAACATCAGCGCCTACTGGAAGGGCTACAAGGAGTACGCGGCGCCCTATGAGTCGGCCACCGCCGGCACCCTCGAAGCCGTAGCCACCAGGACGCCGGTGATGTGGGGCTTCCAGGCCGCCGGCGCAGCGCCGTTCGTCGCCGGCCACCCCATCACGGAACCGGACACCATCGCCACCGCCATCCGGATCGGCAACCCGGCTTCCTGGGACACCGCCGTCGCCGCCCGGGATGAATCCGGCGGCGTGATCGAGGCCGTCACCGACGAGGAAATCCTCTCCGCGCACCGCTGGCTCTCCGCCCGCGAAGGCGTGTTCGTCGAACCCGGCTCCGCCGCCGGCGTTGCGGGCCTGATCAAGAAGCACGCCGCGGGCGAGGTTCCCACCGGGAAGACGATCGTCATCACCGTCACCGGCCACGGCCTCAAGGACCCGCAGTGGGCCCTTCGGACCGAGGACGGCAGCGACGTGCAGCCGGTCAAGGTCGCCAACGACGTCGTCACGGTGGCCGCAGAACTGGGACTGGAAGAAAAATAACCGTGGAAACCACCCTCACCGTCCCGGCCGAATCTCCCGCCGACATCCCGGCGGTTCCGGCCGGGCAAGCCGTCACCGTCCGGGTTCCGGCCACCAGCGCCAACCTCGGTCCCGGCTACGACAGCCTGGGCCTGGCCCTCTCGCTGCACGACACGCTGACGGTGGAAACCCTTGAGAGCGGAGAACTCGAGTTCGAGCTCAGCGGCGAGGGCGCGGACACGCTGCCCCGCGATGCGAGCCACCTCGTGGCCAGGGCCCTTACAGAGGCGCTGCACGTGCTGGGCTTCCGGCACGAGGGGCTGCGGATTACCGCGGACAACGTCAACCCGCACGGCCGCGGCCTCGGATCCTCGGCCGCTGCGGTGGTGGCGGCCGCCACCGCCGCCAACGCCCTCGTCCCGGCCGCGTCCCGTCGTGGCAAGGATTGGATCCTGCAGTTCACGTCCCGGCTGGAGGGCCACCCGGACAACGTCGCACCCGCCATTTTCGGCGGACTGGCGCTGTCCTGGCAGGACAGTGACCAGTACAGCAGCACCTGCGCGAGCGTCGACGCCGGGATCATCCCCGTGGTCGCCGTTCCGGACTTCGAACTCTCCACCGAGGCCGCCCGGGCGCTGCTTCCGGCCTCCGTTGGCCATCACGCCGCGGCCATGAACTCGGGCCGCGCCGCCCTGTTGATCCACGCGCTGACGCAGAAGCCTGAATTCCTGCTGCCGGGCACCGAGGACTACCTGCACCAGAGTTACCGGGCGCAGGCAATGCGGCCAAGCGCGGAGCTGATCGCAGCGCTGCGGCGCGCCGGCCACGCCGCCGTCGTCTCCGGTGCTGGCCCCACCGTGCTGGTCCTGGCCGCCGGGGAAGAGGAAGCGGCCGCCGTCGTCGAGTTCATCGGGGCTTTCACCGCCGACAACACGCCGGAGGTCGCTTGGCGTGTGATGAAACTGGCTGTAGACACCGAGGGTGCTAAAGTGGAAGTGCACCGGCGGTAATCACGCAAGCTTTTTCCAAAGACCGCGATGTTGGCCAAGTTGCCCTCTCTCATCTTTCACTGCGCAATATTTTCCGGTGCCACCTGCTTTCGGTCTGACGCAGGACGCTGCAGAATTCCTCTGTACCCCCAAAGTGTCAGCCGGCCGTTCCGCATATCGGGGCGTGTCTTGGTGTAGCAGTAACCGGCCCTGCTGGCCGAAATCGAACCGGCAAGGCCGAAATCCCGGCTGCAGATCTGAACTGCAGCCCAGATCAAATCACCGCGTCCAGCTCCTAGCCTGGACGCCGTCGAGGGGGAAGGATCCTTCGTGACCGAAACCACTGAGCTGTCTTCAGCTGTGGAAACATCATCTTCCGCTGCCGCACCGGCAGCACCCGCCAAGAGCAGCGGCCTCGCCGGCCTCAAGCTCGCCCAGCTCCAGGCTCTCGCCAGCCAGCTGGGGATCTCCGGCGGCTCCCGGATGCGCAAGGGTGATCTGGTGACCGCCATTTCCGCCCACCGTGCCGGTACCCCGGTCAGCAAGGCACCCGAACGCGCCGCTGAAAAGGCGAGCGACAACGGCACTGTTGCCCACGCTTCGGCTCCGGCCGCTGCTCCCGCCGCAGGCTCCGAGGCTCCGGCCCAGGAGAACCCGCGGGCCCGCACCCGGGGCCGCAGCCGCCGCGCCGGCAGCGACGGCGTCGTCAGCACCCCTGCCGCTGAGGCTCCGGCCGCCGCGGTGGAGGCACAGTCCGCCCCCGCCGAAGCCGCACCGGCCGAGCAGGCCACCGAAGGCAACGACCGCACCCGCCAGCCGCGTACCCGCAACCGGCGCCGCGGCGAAGCAGCAGCGCAGGGCGAAACGCAGCCGTCAGCAGCTGTCGAAGCCCCGGCCGAGCAGGCCTCCGGCGAGCAGCGCCAGGACCGCCAGTCCGAACAGGGCAGCGAGGACGGCCAGCGCCGCGAGAACACCCGTGGCCGCGGCGCCCGTGAGGACAACGCCGGCAACCGGGACAACACGTCCGGCAACCGCGACAACAACCGCGATAACGACGATTCCGACGGCGGCAGCCGCCGCAACCGCCGCAACCGTCGCGACCGCAACGATCGCAACGACCGCTCCGGCGGCCAGGACCGCGACAACTCGCGCAACGACCGTTTCCGTGACCGTAACGAACGCCGCCGCGGCCGTTCCCAGGGACCCGACGTCGACGACGTCGAGGTCACCGAGGACGACGTCCTGCTGCCGGTCGCCGGCATCCTGGACGTGTTGGAGAACTACGCGTTCATCCGCACCTCCGGCTACCTGCCGGGCCCGAACGACGTTTACGTTTCGCTCGCCCAGGTCAAGAAGTACAACCTGCGCAAGGGCGACGCCGTCGTCGGCGCCATCCGCGCCCCGCGTGAAGGCGAAGACCGCAGCAACCAGCAGTCCGCCCGCCAGAAGTTCAACGCCCTGGTCCGGGTCACCTCGGTCAACGGCAAGACTCCGGAGGAGCTCAAGGACCGCGTCGAGTTCGCGAAGCTCGTCCCGCTGTACCCCTCCGAGCGCCTGCGCCTCGAGACGGACCCCAAGAAGATCGGCCCCCGCGTCATCGACCTGGTCGCCCCGATCGGCAAGGGCCAGCGTGGCCTGATCGTCTCGCCGCCGAAGGCCGGCAAGACGCTCATCCTGCAGTCCATCGCCAACGCCATCACCACCAACAATCCTGAGGTCCACCTCATGATGGTGCTCGTTGACGAACGCCCCGAAGAAGTCACGGACATGCAGCGCACCGTCAAGGGCGAGGTCATTGCCTCCACCTTCGACCGTCCCGCCGACGACCACACCACCGTGGCCGAACTCTCCATCGAGCGTGCCAAGCGCCTCGTGGAAATGGGCATGGACGTTGTGGTCCTGCTGGACTCGATGACCCGCCTGGGCCGTGCCTACAACCTGGCAGCACCGGCGTCCGGCCGCATCCTGTCCGGTGGCGTCGACTCCGCAGCGCTGTACCCGCCGAAGCGCTTCTTCGGTGCAGCCCGCAACATCGAAAACGGTGGCTCGCTCACCATCCTGGCAACCGCTCTCGTCGAGACCGGCTCCAAGATGGACGAGGTCATCTTCGAAGAGTTCAAGGGCACCGGCAACATGGAACTGCGCCTGTCCCGCCAGCTCGCGGACAAGCGCATCTTCCCGGCCGTGGACGTCAACGCGTCCGGTACCCGCCGCGAAGAGAACCTGCTCTCGCCCGAGGAAG
Source organism: Arthrobacter sp. 01T414 (assembly GCF_056398965.1). Classification (NCBI taxonomy): domain Bacteria; kingdom Bacillati; phylum Actinomycetota; class Actinomycetes; order Micrococcales; family Micrococcaceae; genus Arthrobacter; species Arthrobacter sp. 01T414. The sequence goes on from NZ_JBFTQK010000001.1 coordinate 1,071,848, forward strand.
TCAAGATCATGTGGAAGCTGCGCCGCGTCCTCTCCGGACTCGAAACGCAGCAGAGCCTCGAGCTGCTGACCAACAAGATCCGGGAGACACAGAGCAACGTCGAGTTCCTCATGCAGGTGCAGAAGACGACGCTTGGTGCGAAGTCCGATAACGACAAGTAGCTAAGCAGGGGGTGGGGCCGTCGCATATTTTTGCCGGCCCCGCCCCTTCGCGTTGTTGCTGACGTACTGCGTACGTCCTGAACGGCATTGTGGAGGCCTACCACCGCTGGGAAGGCATCAACGATGACCTGGCGGCCGCGAAGGAAATGGCGGCCGAGGATCCGGAGTTTGCCGCCGAGGTGCCCGAGCTTGAGGCTGCCCTGGAGACGGCCGCGGCCAAGCTGCGCCGACTGCTGATCCCGCGCGACCCGGACGATGCACGCAACGTGATCCTCGAGGTCAAGGGCGGCGAAGGCGGCGACGAGGCTGCGCTGTTCGCGGCGGACCTGCTACGGATGTACAGCCGCTACGCGGAATCCCGCGGCTGGAAAACCGAGATCATCTCCGCCACCGAATCGGACCTGGGCGGCTACAAGGACGTCCAGATGGCGGTCAAGGGCAACTCCAACGACCCCGCCGAGGGCGTGTTCGCGCGGCTGAAGTTCGAAGGCGGCGTCCACCGGGTGCAGCGCGTGCCGGTGACCGAGTCGCAGGGACGCATCCACACCTCGGCGGCCGGCGTCCTGGTGCTCCCCGAAGTGGACGAACCCGAGGAACTCGAGATCAACCAGAACGATCTCAAGATCGACGTTTACCGTTCCTCCGGGCCCGGCGGCCAGTCGGTCAACACCACCGACTCGGCGGTTCGCATCACGCACCTTCCCACCGGGATCGTCGTGGCGATGCAGAACGAGAAGTCCCAGTTGCAGAACCGTGAAGCCGGCATGCGCGTGCTGCGCGCCCGGATCCTGGCCCACCAGCAGGAGCAGATCGACGCCGAGAACTCGGCCCAGCGCAAGTCGCAGATCCGCACCATGGACCGCTCCGAGCGGATCCGCACGTACAACTACCCGGAGAACCGGATCGCCGACCACCGGACCGGCTACAAGGCGTACAACCTGGACCAGGTCATGAACGGCGACCTGGAACCGGTGATCCAGTCCGCCATCGAGATGGACGAACAGGCCCGCCTCGACGCCATCGGCGACTAGTACGGATCCTGCGCGTTGATGACACCTGAGAGCGGCCCGAGCCTGGCCGACGCCGTCCGCGAGGCCACGGCCGTGCTGGCCGCCGCGGGCGTGCCCAGCCCGAAGGTCGACGCCGAGCTCCTTGCCGGCCACCTGCTGGGGGTTGGTCCGGGCCGGCTCCGCGCCATGGTCCTGGGCGACACGCCCGCGCCGGCAGGCTATGCCGAGCTGGTCGCCGAGCGCGCGCAGCGGACCCCGCTGCAGCACATCACGGGTGTGGCGCACTTCCGCTACCTCGAACTCGCGGTCGGCCCCGGCGTGTTTATCCCGCGTCCGGAAACGGAATCCGTCGTCCAGCTGGTCATCGACTGGCTCGCCACCCGGGCCGCACAGCCGGGTGGGGTGAATGGTACGCGGCCCAAGGTCGCTGACCTCGGAACGGGTTCGGGGGCAATTGCCGGCTCGATCGCGCATGAGGTTCCGGGCGCAGAGGTGCATGCGGTGGAGTTCAGCGAGTTCGCCCACGCCTGGGCGGCGAAGAATTTGCTGCCGCTGGGGGTCCACCTGGTCCGCGGCGATCTGCGGGACGCGCTGGCCGAACACAACGGCAGCTTCGACGTCGTCGTTTCCAACCCGCCCTACATCCCCGCCGAGGCGGTGCCCAACGAGCCGGAGGTGGCACTGCACGACCCGCCGGAGGCGCTCTACGGCGGGGGAGCGGACGGCATGGAACTTCCGACGGCGGCGGCGGCCTCCGCCGCCAGGCTTCTGGTGCCCGGCGGCTACTTTGTGATGGAGCACGCCGAGGTCCAGGCCGGCTGGATCGCCGCGATGCTGGAGCGCTCCGGTCACTGGTCCGGGGTGTCAACGCATCTGGACCTCAACGGCCGGGAACGGGCCACCAGCGCCATCCGCAGACCCGAGCCCGGCAGTGATGAAAGGATAGGCCAGTGACGACTAGCTACGATTGCGCGGACGCGGAGCAACGCGCCGCAGGACTTGAACACGCCCAGCGGGCCATCCGGGAACACAAATGCGTGGTTCTCCCCACCGACACCGTGTACGGCATCGGAGCCGACGCGTTCTCGCCGCAGGCCGTGACCCTGTTGCTCGCGGCCAAGGGGCGCAGCCGGCAGATGCCGCCGCCCGTGCTGATCCCCAGGCTGAATGCCCTGGACGGACTCGCCACCGACGTCCCGGCCGAGGCCCGCCGCCTGGCCGAGGCTTTCTGGCCCGGTGGACTGACCCTGATCCTGCACGCACAGCCCTCGCTCGACTGGGACCTGGGCGAAACCAAGGGCACGGTAGCGCTCCGTCTCCCGGACGACGACGTCGCCCAGGACCTGCTCACGCTCACCGGACCGCTGGCGGTTTCTTCCGCCAACCGCACCGGGCAGGCCGCCGCGCAGAGCGCCGCCGACGCCGAGGCGCAGCTGGCGGAGTCCGTGGAGGTCTACCTTGAAGGCGGTCACCGCCCGGTTGAAGGCAACGGGGCCGAGCCATCCACGATCATCGACGCCACGGACCTGCCGCTGCGCGTGGTCCGCCAGGGCGCCATCAGCCTCGAACGCCTGCGCGAGGTGGTTCCGGACGTGCTCGGGGTCGGCGAGCAGCCGGCCGGCCACACCGATCCCACCGACTCCGACGACCCCCCGAGGAACTGACATGCAGCCGAAAGTCGCCGTCGCGGCCGTCACCTTCGACCGGCACGAGGAACTCGCCCTCCTGCTCAAAGGCCTGGCTGGGCAGACCGCCCCGATCCACTCGATCGCCCTCGTGGACTCCGGGACGGTACCGGCCACCGACGTCGTCGCCGCCGGGGGAGCGAACATCAACTACCTGCGCTCGGAAGCGAACCTCGGCGGAGCCGGCGGCTTTGCCTACGCGATTCTGGCCGCCATGGCCAGCGGCGCCGAGTGGATCTGGATGATGGACGACGACGGCCACCCCGAGGACGCCAGCTGCCTGGCCGAACTGCTCAAGACGGCCGAGGAACACCAGCTCGACATCGTCAGCCCGCTTGTCGCCGCCACCGCCGACCCGAACCGGCTGTCGTTCAACTTCAGGATCAACGGCCTCCTGACCAACGACCGCTCGAAGCTGGCACCGATGGGCTACCTCCCGGACATGGTGCACTTCTTCAACGGGGCCCTGATCCGCACCGAGGTCTTCTACAAGATCGGCATTCCGGACGTGAAGTTCTTCATCCGCGGCGACGAGGTCGACTTCCTCTCCCGGGTCAAGAAAGCCGGCCTGAAGTACGGCACGCTGGCAACCGTCGCCGTGCAGCACCCCGCCACCTGGACCGAAATGAAGCCCGTGTTTGGCGGCTTCATCACGCCGGTCATTCCCGAGGGCGAGTTCAAGCGCTACTGCTACTTCCGCAACCGGGGCTACCTGACGCGGAAATACCGGAACCTGCGCTGGTTCGGAGCGGACATGGTCGGTTTCCCTTACTACTTCCTGAAAAACGGGGACCTGAAAGGGCTGGCGCACTGGTTCGGTGCCTACGCCACCGGCTTCCGCGGCAAGGGCTTCGGCTCGCCCGCGCAACTGATGTCCACCCGCAGCTAGGCCGCCGTGGAGAACCTCTACGCCGTCGTCGTCACGTACAACCGGGCCGACTTCCTGCAGAACCTGCTGGACTCCTTTGCCCGACTCAGCACCCGGCCGGCGCGGATCATCGTCGTGGACAATGCCAGCACCGACCACACGGCCGAGGTGGTCTCCCGGGCCAGTGCCGCGGACGGGCCGCCGATCCGTTACGAACGGCTGGCCGAAAACGTCGGCGGCGCCGGCGGCTTCTCCCGCGGGGTAGAACTGGCGCTGGAGTCCGGCGCCGAATGGCTTTGGCTGATGGACGACGACGTCGAGGTCCTCCCCGGTGCGGTGGAGGCCCTGGAGAAGTTCACACCCGAGTACTCCTGCCTGATCGGCCGCCGCTACGATGCCAACGGCAAACCCTTCTTTTGGCAGCACCACTTCGTCGAGGCGCTCGGCGTCTTCTTCCCGGTCTCGCGCGATGTCTTCAAACATTCGGAGGTCTTCCGCACCAACGTCGGAAACTTCGAGGGCATGCTGCTCAAGGCCTCGGTGGCCAGGAACATCGGACTGCCGGACCCGCGCTTCTTCATCACCTGGGACGACCTCGTTTACGGCTGGCTCGCCGCGCAGTTGACCCCGGTGGTCTACGTCAACGCCTTCGTCATCAAGAAGGTCCGCGCGCAACGCCAAGTGGACCTGGGCCTGCGCCACCTCAATGACTCGTCCGATCTGAGCCGCCGCTACGTGATGCGCAACCGCGGGCACGTCGCCCAGTACCTGCGGGCACACGGAAAGTTCAACCGGGCCGGCTTCGGCGCTGGGACTGCACTGACTTTCCTGAAGGAAATTGTCCGCCTGGTGCTCGTGGAACGGACACTCAAGGGCAGCGACGCGCTCTGGCAGGGATGGCGGGAATCACGGGCGATTCTCGCCGACAAGGGCTGGAAACCGATGCCCCCGCTGGCCCCTGCCGGCTCCACGGACCCCGGCAGCGGAGCCGAAAGAGATTAGTATCGTTTTAGGCTCCGCCGCTGTCCGACAGTTTTGCGGCGGGGTGTTTCTTGAAACAGGCGCCTGGCCGCCGTGGTAGTGGAAGTCGGTTGCAACCTCTCTTGAGTACGAAATCTGAAGCGCGCGGAACTGCCGCAGCACGGGAAGAGAAGCCCGCCCTCTGGATCTGGATCCAGCTGTTCCTGGACTCGATGTCCTGGATCGTGGCGGTCGTGCTGGCGTTGCTGCTGCGCTACGAGATGGGCATCCGTGCCGAACAGTTCCTTGGCGCCTTCTTCATTGCTGCCCTCGCCGTCATCGCGCAGATCGTCGCCGGCTATGCCCTGGCCCTGTACCGTGGCCGGTACCCGTTCGGAAGCTTCCAGGAGGCGAGGGCGCTCGTCTTCGTCACCGTGATTGTGGCCGCTACGATCACCGGAACCCTGCTGGTGCTCTACGGCGCCATCAACATTGGCCGCAGCGTGGGCCTCATTGCCTTCCCCTTCGCCTGCCTCTTCATGGGCGCCGCGCGCTACGCGAAGCGGCTCTACGTCGAGGGCAAGACCCGGCCCGGCGACGAAGCGCAAAACACCCTGATCTACGGCGCGGGATTCCTCGGCAACTCGCTGCTCACCCGGATGCTGCAGGACCCGGAATCCCCGTACTTCCCTGTCGGCCTGATCGATGATGATCCGGCCAAGAAGCACCTGCGCCTCTCCGGGGTCCAGGTCCTCGGCAGGGGAGAGGACCTCCCGTCTGTCATCCGCAGGACCCGCGCGAAGGTGCTCGTCCTGGCCTTCGCCAATGTGGAGGCCGCCGTCGTCCGCCGCATTTCGGACGCCGTGGCCGGCATGAACATCCGGGTGCTCGTGCTGCCCCCGCTGCGCGACATGCTCGGGGGCGGCGCCCCCGACGGATTCTCGGACTTCCGCGACGTGGCGGTCGAAGACCTGATCGGCCGCCGGCCGGTCGACATCAAAGTCGACGAAATCGCCGGATACATCAAGGGCAAGCGCGTGTTGGTGACCGGCGCGGGCGGGTCCATCGGCTCTGAACTCTGCCGCCAGATCGTCCAGTTCGCCCCGGCGGAGCTGATCATGCTGGACCATGACGAAACCGGGCTACAGCAGACCCAGATCTCCATCACCGGCCGGGGCCTGCTGGCGGGCCGGGACACGGTGCTGGCCAATATCCGCGACGGCGAAGCCCTGCAGGACATCTTCGCCGACCGCCGTCCCGAAGTGGTGTTCCACGCCGCCGCGCTGAAGCACGCGCCGCTGCTGCAGCAGTATCCCGTCGAGGCCTGGAAGACCAACGTCTGCGGCACGCTGAACGTGCTGCGCGCCGCCCGGGACGCGAACGTCTCACACTTTGTGAACATCTCCACCGACAAGGCAGCCAACCCCACCACCGCGCTGGGCCACTCCAAGCGCGTCGCTGAGAAGCTGACCGCCTGGATGGCCGGCCAGACCGGCCGCAAGTTCGTCTCCGTCCGCTTCGGCAACGTGATGGGCAGCCGCGGCTCCATGCTCCCGCTCTTCACCGAGCAGATCCGCGTCGGGGGACCGGTAACCGTCACCGATCCCGAGGTCACCCGCTTCTTCATGACGATTCCCGAAGCCTGCCAGCTGGTGATCCAGGCCGGCGCTATCGGTTCGGGCGGCGACGTCATGATCCTGGACATGGGCGAGCCCGTGAAGATCCTCGACGTTGCCCAGCGGATGATCGCCATGTCCGGCAAGAAGGTCGAGATCATCTACACCGGCCTGCGGCCCGGGGAAAAGCTGCATGAGGAGCTGGTCGGCACCGGCGAACTGGACCAGCGTCCCCTGCACCCGAAGATTTCGCACACCAAGGCCACCGAGCAGGATCCGGAAAAACTGGACCTCAACGTCTGGCTGGCCCGCTGCGAGGCCGAGCAGGGCCTCAACATCGGGGACATTCCCGACGACGAGGCCGATGAAGCGGGCTCGATCAGGGTGGCATCGTGACGCCGCTGGTGGTACTTGCCGGCGTCACCCTGCTCGCCAGCCTGCTGCTTCCCTTCGCGGTGAAGCCGTGGCTGGTCCGGATGGGCGTCGTCGACATCCCCTCCGCCCGCTCTTCCCACCACAAGGCGACCATCCGCGGGATGGGGATGGCGGCCGCCCTGGCCACCGCCGTCGGCTACCTGGCCGCGCTGCTCCTGGACCTCGTTACCGTGGATCGTTCGGTTTTCGCCGTCGTGCTGGCGATCATCGCGGCGAGCGTTGTCGTGGGCTGGACCGAGGACCTGCGCGGACTGTCCATCGGGGCACGCGCTGGCGCCCAACTCGGCATCGGTGCCGCCGGCTCCGCAGCGCTGATCGTCCTGACGGCCCAGTCGTTCTGGTGGCTGCCGCTGGCGGCTGTCGCCATCGCGGCCTACGTCAACATCGCCAACTTCATGGACGGAATCAACGGCATCTCCGGCCTGCACGGCGTCACCGCCGGCGTTGCGTACGCGCTGGCAGGCGTGCTGGCCGGACAGCCCTGGTTGACCGCCGGCGGTACGGTTCTGGCCATGGCCTTCCTCGGCTTCCTGCCGTGGAACCTCGGCCGCGGCTCGGTCTTCCTGGGCGACGTCGGCAGCTATCTCCTTGGTGCCTCGATCGCTGCCCTCGCCGTGGCGGGCTTCCTGAGCGGTGTCTACGTCGAATACGTCCTCTCACCAATCCTCGTTTACGCAGCGGACACCGGCTACACCCTGCTGCGCCGGATCAAGGCGGGGGAGCGCTGGTACGCATCCCACCGCGCGCACGTATACCAGCGGCTCACCGACGTCGGTTTCTCACACCTGCAGTCTGCCTCTGTGGTCACCGCGTGCACCGCCGCCGTCATCGTCCTTGGTTTCGTCGCAGCCACCGCGCCGCTGCCCGTCGTCGCCCTCTGCGTGGCCGGCAGCCTGCTGGTGCTCGGACTGTATCTCGCGTCGCCGGACCTTATCCGTAAGTTCCGGCACCGTCCCAAGGTCACCCGCATCCCGGTGGCCTAGCCCTGTTCTATCTCGTGTAGAATTCAGGGGCGGCCTTTCGCCGCGTTCCTGCCCTTACCAAAATGCAACGATTGGGTTCCCATGCGCTCCAACGCCGAGTCCGGACGCACGTCCGGCAGCGGCCCCGTTGGCGGATCCGGTCCCACCAGGTCGCTCTGGCTGAAGCTGCTGGCCCTCAGCTCCGCGGCAGCCGGCGCAGCCCTGCTGCTCACGGCGGTCCTCGCTTTCGTCTTCAACGGCGGCTTCGGTGCACTCTCAAGCCTCTTCGGCGGAACCCTGGTGATGGCGTTCTTCGCGATCAGCCTGGCGATCGGGCATTTTGTCGGCCGTAACAACCCCTCCGGAGCGATTGGCATGTTTGTTGCCACCTACTTCGTGAAGGTCGTCGGTTTCGCCGTGGTGCTGTTTGTCCTCGGGGCGCCGGCCTGGCTGCATGAACGCTGGTTCCTGATCGGCGCCGTCGTCGGCGTCCTGGCGTGGCAGACGGCGGAGATCATCGGGTTCAGCAAGGCCCGGCTGCAAATTTACAACGACCCTGAATCCGCGGAAGGCGGTCCCAATGCCTAGCCGAAAAGCCGACGGCAAGGACCCCAGGAAGCACTCACCCAAGTCGCACGCCACTGGCGGTGCCCCCGGTGTATCGCAGGACGGCAACGACGGCGGATACAACGCCGGAATAGCAGTCTTTAGCTACATTGTTGGCGGAATCATCGTCTGGAGTTTGATAGGGTGGGGTCTGGATAATCTGTGGGGAACCCGCTGGATTGTGCTCGCAGGCGCCCTGCTTGGAGCTGCGGGAGGGTTCTATCTTTCTCATATGCACGGCCTCACCAGTCACCGGAATTCGGCTGGCGAAGACGGCGCTGCAGGTGGCCCGTCCAAGGACGCGGAACAGTAATGCCAAAAAATTTCACAGGGGGAATTGCTGACAGAAATGTCGCCGCTCCCCGCCCAACGCCCAATGATGGACACTGCAGAGAGGAAACGCGTTGATCGCGCTTGCGCTCCCGGCCCAAGATTCAGGAGAGTTCACTCCTCCTGGAATTGAACAAATGCACCTGCCGGCTATCCTGCCCTGGGGTGCGGCCGAAGGATTCTCCAAGCAGATGCTGCTGGTGATCCTCTCGGTCGTCATTATCGCCACATTCTTTGTGATCGCTGCGCGTAAGCAGCAGCTCGTTCCCGGCAAGCTGCAGTTCGCAGGCGAGGCAGCCTACGGCTTCGTCCGCAACGGCATCGCCAAGGACATCATCGGTGGCAAAGACTTCATCAAGTACGTCCCGCTGCTGTTCAGCCTGTTCTTCTTCATCCTGGTGAACAACATCTACGGCGCCATCCCCGTGATCCAGCTCCCGAGCTTCTCGCACGTCGGCGGCGCCTACGTGCTCGCAGCAATCGTGTACGTCACCTGGATCGCCATCGGCATCAAGAAGAACGGCCTGAAGTACTTCAAGCTGGCCACCGTGCCGAGCGGCGTGCCCGTCTACATCCTTCCGATCGTCATCCCGATCGAGATCATCTCCAACTTCCTGGTCCGGCCGGTTACGCACAGCCTCCGTCTGTTCGCCACCATGCTGGCCGGCCACCTGATCGTGATGATCGCCGGTTCCGGCATCGAGTTCCTCGTCATGCAGGAGAACGTCCTGCTGAAGGGCGCCTCGGTCCTGGTCCTGGCCGGTTCGCTGGCGATGTACATGCTGGAGGCGCTGATCATGGCGCTGCAGGCTTACGTCTTCACGCTGCTGACCGCGATCTACATCGAAGGCGCACTGCACGCCGACAGCCACTAAGGCACCCTCAAACTTCCCCTCGCGGGGATGAAGCAACCCAAACAACCTGCCACACGGGTGGCATCTTGAAAGGAAGAAAAATGGAAGGCTCCATCAACGGCTCCCTCAACCTCATCGGCTACGGCCTCTCCGCCATCGGCGGTGGTATCGGTGTGGGTCTCGTGTTCGCTGCTTACATCAACGGTGTGGCACGTCAGCCGGAAGCACAGCGCGTCCTGCAGCCGATCGCATTCCTCGGCCTTGCGCTGACTGAAGCCCTCGCCATCCTCGGCCTGGTCTTCGCATTCGTTCTCAAGTAAACCTTCAGAACCCAGCGAACATCCAGAACCGAGTAGATAAGGACGGGTGAAATATGAAGCAGCTGATCATCTCAGCCGCCACCGAGGGTGATACCAACCCCCTCGTTCCCAACATCTGGGAAATGTTTGTCGTCCTCGTGGGCTTTGCTGTCCTCCTGTTCATCGTGACGAAGTACGTCGTCCCGATGTTCGAGAAGAATTTCGCAGAGCGCGCCGAGGCGATTGAAGGCGGCATCGCCAAGGCCGAAAAGGCGCAGGCAGAGGCTTCTGCAGCACTCGAAGAGTACAAGCAGCAGCTCACTGACGCCCGCACCGAGGCCAACCGCATCCGCGAGGAAGCCCGTGCCGAAGGCGCCCAGATCCTGGCGGATCTGAAGGAGAAGGCAGCTGCTGAGTCTGCCCGCATCACCGCCCAGGCACACGCGCAGATCGAATCCGAGCGCCAGGCGGCCGTCGTGTCGCTCCGCGCCGAGGTCGGCACGCTGGCTACCACGCTGGCAGGCCGCATCGTTGGCGAAGCGCTTAGCGATGATGCGCGTTCGGCCCGTGTGGTTGACCGCTTCCTGGCAGATCTGGAGAACCAGAACGCAGGTGCAGCTAAGTAATGGCAGGTGTATCGAGCGAATCGCTGACCGCGGCACTCGTCGCGTTGGAAGCCAAGCTTCCCAACGCGTCGCTGCAGTTGGCTAAGGAACTCTTCGGAATCCTGGGAACGGTGGACAGCTCGGCTGGCTTGCGCCGTGCCCTGACTGATCCGTCCCGCAGCGGTGACGAAAAGTCGGCGCTGGTCAAGCAGCTCTTCAGCGGGAAAGTCTCCGCTGATGCTGTTGAGATCGCCAGCGGGCTGGCCAGCTCACGCTGGGCGTCGGCTCGTGACATCGGCGATGCACTCGAGACTCTTGCCGCTTCGGTGGTAATTGCCGTTGCTGAAAACAAGTCGGCCGTCTCTGCCTCGGGTATCGGCGGACTGGAAGCGTTGGAGAACGACCTGTTCTCCTTCAACCAGGCCGTCGATTCCAGCCACGAGGTTCAGCGTGCTCTGTCCGAGCCGCAGGCGAGCCAGGCTGCGAAGGTTGCCCTCGCCGAAAAGCTCGTTCCCCGCGCCAGCGAGGAAGCGAAAGTCCTTATCGGACAGGCAGTCTCGCAGCCCCGCGGCCTCAAGGTCACCAAGCTCGTCAGCCGTTTCGCCGAGCTTGCGGCCAAGCGCCAGCAGCGCTGGATTGCTACGGTCAGCGTCACCCGTCCGCTGACGGAGACCCAGGCCAGCCGTCTGCAGGCAGGGCTCAACGCCCTGTACGGCCGTGAGCTCAAGATCAACATGAACGTTGACCCGGCACTGATTGGTGGCCTGCGGATCCAGATCGGCGATGAAGTGGTCGACGCTTCGGTTCTTGCCCGCCTGGGCCAGCTCCAGCGTCAAATTGCCTAGTTAGCCGGACAAGCACAACTTACCGACAAGAAACCCCGGTCATCGTGAGCAACGATGATCACGAAAACAGGAGAGCAGGGACTGCAGATGGCCGAATTGACCATCAACGCCGACGACGTCCGTAATGCGTTGAACGAGTTCGCGGCGTCCTACGAACCCGGAAACGCAGAGCGCGTAGAGGTTGGCCGTGTAACGACCGCAGGTGACGGCATCGCCCGTGTTGAGGGCCTTCCCTCGGTCATGGCGAACGAGCTGCTTCGCTTCGAAGACGGCACGCTGGGCCTGGCCCAGAACCTCGACGTCCGCGAGATCGGTGTCATCGTCCTCGGTGACTTCACCGGCATCGAAGAGGGCCAGGAAGTCCACCGCACCGGACAGGTTCTGTCCGTTCCGGTTGGCGATGCCTTCCTCGGCCGCGTGGTTGACCCCCTGGGCCAGCCCATCGACGACCTTGGCGAGATCAAGGCCGAAACCACCCGTGCCCTGGAACTCCAGGCGCCCGGCGTGACCCAGCGTAAGTCGGTTCACGAACCGATGCAGACCGGCCTGAAGGCCATCGACGCCATGATTCCGATCGGCCGCGGCCAGCGTCAGCTGATCATTGGCGACCGTCAGACCGGCAAGTCGGCAATCGCCATCGACACGATCATCAACCAGAAGGCCAACTGGGCTTCCGGCGATGTGAACAAGCAGGTGCGCTGCATCTACGTGGCCATCGGCCAGAAGGCGTCCACCATCGCGGCCGTTCGCCAGACCCTCGAGGACAACGGCGCACTGGAATACACGACCATCGTGGCTTCCCCCGCGTCCGACCCCGCAGGCTTCAAGTACCTGGCACCGTACGCCGGCTCGGCCATCGGCCAGCACTGGATGTACGGCGGCAAGCACGTCCTCATCGTGTTCGATGACCTCTCCAAGCAGGCCGAGGCTTACCGTGCGGTGTCGCTGCTGCTGCGCCGCCCGCCGGGACGCGAAGCCTACCCGGGCGACGTCTTCTACTTGCACTCCCGTCTGCTGGAGCGTTGTGCCAAGCTCTCCGACGAGCTGGGTGCAGGTTCGATGACCGGTCTGCCGCTGATCGAGACGAAGGCGAACGACGTGTCCGCCTACATCCCGACCAACGTCATCTCCATCACCGATGGCCAGATCTTCCTGCAGTCGGACCTCTTCAACGCCAACCAGCGTCCCGCCGTCGATGTGGGTGTCTCCGTGTCCCGCGTTGGTGGTGCGGCCCAGGTGAAGTCGATGAAGAAGGTCTCCGGTACCTTGAAGCTGGAACTGGCCCAGTACCGCGACATGCAGGCATTCGCGATGTTCGCGTCTGACCTCGACGCGGCTTCCCGCCAGCAGCTGACCCGCGGCGCGCGCCTGATGGAACTGCTCAAGCAGGGCCAGTACGCGCCGTTCCCGGTCGAGGACCAGGTTGTCTCGATCTGGGCCGGCACCAACGGCTACCTCGACGACGTTCCGGTGGAAGACATCAACCGCTTCGAGACCGAATTCCTGGAGCACCTCAAGCACAAGTCCTCCATCCTGACGACGCTGGCACAGACCAACGTCATGGACGATGACACGGCAGAGGCGCTGAAGACCGCGATCGTGGACTTCAAGAAGGGCTTCTTCGGCGAGGGCGACAGCCTCTTGGTCGGTGCGGGGCACGAGGAGTACGCCCCGATCGACGAGGACGCAGTCGACCAGGAAAAAATCGTCAAGCAGAAGCGCTAGTTTCGCTGGTAGGGACTGCCGGGACCCTCGCGGGTTCCGGCAGTCCCGGCCACCGGGATCTTAGGAAAGGATAAGTATGGGAGCCCAGATCCGGGTCTACCGCCAGAAGATCAGCTCGACGACGTCGATGCGCAAGATCTTCAAGGCGATGGAACTGATCGCTACCTCGCGCATCGGCAAGGCCCGCGCACGCGTAGCGGCTTCACTGCCTTACGCAAACGCGATCACGCGTGCCGTTTCTGCCGTCGCAAGCCAGAGCGAAATCGACCACCCGCTGGTAACCGAGCCGGAGCAGATCCGCCGCGCCGCCGTCCTGGTCATCACCTCCGACCGCGGCCTTGCAGGGTCCTACTCGGCCACGGTGCTCAAGCAGGCCGAGGGCCTCACCGAGCTGCTCCACGAGGAAGGCAAGGAAGTCAAGACGTACGTCATGGGCCGCAAGGCACAGGCATACTTCGATTTCCGTAACCGCCCCTACGAGCGGGTGTGGACCGGTAACACGGACGCACCGCAGTTCGAGACGGCGCGGGAAGTCGGCGAAGCACTGCTGGCAGACTTCGCGACGGCCTACGAAGAGGGCGGCGTCGACGAGATCCACGTCGTTTACACCCGCTTCAAGTCCATGGTGACGCAGGAGCCGACGGTTATCCGCCTGCTCCCGCTTGAGGTCGTCGAAGAGCAGGCCGCCTCCGAGTCGGAGCTCCTGCCGCTTTACGAATTCGAGCCGGAGGCGGAGCAGGTTCTCGATGCCCTGCTGCCGCGCTACATCGAGTCACGTATCTTCGCCGCAATGTTGCAGGCCGCAGCTTCCGAGCTCGCAGCCCGCCAGCGGGCGATGAAGTCCGCCGGCGACAACGCTACGGAGCTCATCAAGAAGTACACGCGTCTGCGCAACACTGCCCGCCAGGCTGAGATTACGCAGGAGCTTTCCGAAATCGTGGCAGGCGCCGACGCGTTGAACGCGTCCTAGCCCGTCCGGTACGGACCCAGCTTTACCTGCACCAAAGAACAAACTTAACCGCCCACGCCATCTACTGAGTGAAGTGAGAGAGATGACTGCCACTGCTACCGAACACGTAGCCGCAACGTCCGGTGCCACCGGCCGTATTGCACGTGTTATTGGCCCGGTTGTCGACGTCGAATTCCCGGCTGACGCAATCCCCTCGATTTACAACGCACTCACCACGGAGATTACTCTCAACGGTGAGACCAAGACCATCACCTTCGAAGTTGCGCTGCACCTTGGCGACAACCTCATCCGCGCCATCTCGCTGCAGGCGACCGACGGCCTGGTCCGCGGCACCAACGTGGTTGACACCGGTGCCCCGATCTCCGTCCCCGTCGGCGACGGAGTCAAGGGCCACATCTTCAACGTTCTGGGCCAGCCCCTGGACGTGACCGAGTCCGAGCTGGAGATCAGCGAACGCTGGCCGATCCACCGCAAGGCACCCGCCTTCGCGACCCTCGAAGGCTCCACCGAGATGCTGGAGACCGGCATCAAGGTGATCGACCTCCTCACCCCGTACATCAAGGGTGGCAAGATCGGCCTCTTCGGCGGCGCAGGCGTCGGCAAGACGGTGCTGATCCAGGAAATGATCACCCGTGTTGCCCGCAACTTCGGCGGTACCTCGGTGTTCGCCGGTGTCGGCGAGCGTACCCGTGAAGGTAACGACCTCTGGGTTGAAATGGAAGAGGCCGGCGTCCTCAAGGACACCGCCCTTGTGTTCGGCCAGATGGACGAGCCGCCGGGAACGCGTCTGCGCGTGGCCCTGTCCGCGCTGACCATGGCGGAGTACTTCCGCGATGTGCAGAACCAGGACGTGCTGCTCTTCATCGACAACATCTTCCGCTTCACCCAGGCAGGTTCCGAGGTTTCCACCCTCCTCGGCCGCATGCCTTCCGCCGTGGGCTACCAGCCCAACCTGGCTGACGAGATGGGCCTGCTCCAGGAGCGCATCACGTCCACCAAGGGCCACTCCATCACCTCGATGCAGGCCATCTACGTTCCCGCAGATGACTACACCGACCCGGCTCCGGCCACGACCTTCGCACACCTCGACGCGACCACGGAACTTTCCCGTGAAATCGCTTCCCGTGGTCTGTACCCGGCCGTTGACCCGCTGACGTCGACCTCGCGCATCCTGGATCCGCAGTACATCGGTCACGACCACTACAACACGGCCGTGCGCGTGAAGYAGATCCTGCAGAAGAACAAGGAACTCCAGGACATCATCGCCATCCTTGGTGTCGATGAGCTCTCCGAAGAGGACAAGATCGTCGTGTCGCGTGCACGCCGTATCCAGCAGTTCCTCTCGCAGAACACCTACACGGCAAAGCAGTTCACCGGCGTCGAAGGCTCCACCGTGTCCATCAAGGACACCGTTGAAGGCTTCACCGCGATCTGCGACGGCGACCTCGACCACATCGCAGAGCAGGCGTTCTTCAACGTCGGCGGCCTGGACGATGTCGAGCGCCAGTGGGCCAAGATCCAGGAACAGACCAAGTAATATGGCTGAGCTTGAGGTTGAGATTGTCGCAGCGGACCACTTCGTGTGGTCCGGAGCGGCCAAGATGGTCAAGGCCCGCACCAGCGATGGTGAAATCGGAATCCTGCCCGGCCACTCGCCCCTGCTGGCGATTCTGGCCGAAGGTGAGCTGGCGATCGAGCCGGTGTCCGGTGACCGCATTGCTGTAGTTGTCGACGGCGGATTCTTCTCCGTCGACAACAACCGGGTCGTCATTGTTGCTGACAACGCCCAAATGGGTGACGCGGCTACTGCGGGGATCCGCTAGCCCGACCTTGATGAACGTTACTGGTTTTCCGTTCATCGTCCTGGCAACCGTGTTTGCGTTGCTGGTCTTTGCACTGTGCCTTTCCGGGGTGCGCCGCTTCAATCTGCGGCGCGCCCTGGGCACGGTGGACGCCTCCATCTGCGTGGCTGGAAACAGCTGGCAGATGGGGGTTTGTCGTTATCAGGACAACGACCTGGAGTGGTTCCGGCTTGCCTCGCTGAGCGTGCGGCCGAAATACACCTTCCGACGCAGCTCCCTTGAGCTGCTGGGGCGCCGCGAGCCCACCGAATCCGAACTCGTCAAGGTGCAGCCGGAGACAGTGATCGTCGAACTCCGCTATGAGGGCCAAGACGTCCTGCTGGCGATGAGGTTCGACGCCTACACAGGCCTCTCCTCGTGGCTTGAGGCCGGCCC
The DNA here is from genome assembly GCF_056398965.1 of Arthrobacter sp. 01T414. Taxonomy (NCBI): domain Bacteria; kingdom Bacillati; phylum Actinomycetota; class Actinomycetes; order Micrococcales; family Micrococcaceae; genus Arthrobacter; species Arthrobacter sp. 01T414. The sequence continues at coordinate 1,088,016 of NZ_JBFTQK010000001.1, forward strand.
GGTCATCGGTGTCGGCACCTGGCGCTAGTCCCGGTGGGTTTCGCCGAAGGCATCCGGATCGACGACGGTCCGGTTCTCTGGGCCGTGTGCGCCATCGGCCTCGTTGGGGCGGTCTACCTGCTGTGGCCGCGCAGCCGGAAAAGCACCCCTGCGCGCCGGACCGCGGCCGCTGCCCTTGCCTCCGTGGGGCTCGCCGCTGCGCTGGTCCTCGGCGTCCACTGGATCCTTGTCTACGGGGTCTTCGCCTTCCCTGACCTGCTCCCGCCCGAGGTTCTCGCCTGGTCCATCCCTCCCGTCGCTGCGCTGTTGCTGGCAGTCCGCAGTTGGATCGTGGGGCGGGGCCGCCCACGGCCCGCACGCCGCTGGACCACGACGGCGGCCGCAGCCGTTGCATTCACCGGCGTCCTGGCGCTGTCCGCGGTCCAGATCAACGCCTACTTCGGGCTAAGCCACACCGTCGGCGACCTGACCGGGTCAGCCGTCGCCCGGATCCCAAGCCTCAAAGACCCACTCAAGCGCCAGCCGGGGGAGCCCGATCCCGTCAGCCTGGCCCGGTGGACGCAGCCGGGAGCCCTGCCAGCGGCGGGCCTGATCCGCAAAGCGTCGATCCCCGGCACCGTGTCCGGCTTCCGCAGCCGCGACGCCTATATCTACCTGCCACCTGCCTACCAGGCCACGCCTCGGCCGGCACTGCCCGTGCTCGTGCTCTTCTCTGGCCAGCCCGGCAATCCCTCCGACTGGTTGACCGGCGGCGCCCTGCAGAGCCGGATGGACCGCTTCGCGGCAGCCCACGGCGGCGCGGCCCCGGTGGTGGTGGTGGTTGATCCCAACGGCACTCCCGACGGCAATACCCTGTGCATGGACACCCGCATTGCGCGGGCCGATACCTTCCTGGCCCGGGATGTCCCTGCCTGGATCCACAGGACCCTTGACGTGGATCCTGATCCGCGGAAGTGGGCAGCCGGAGGGTTCTCCTTCGGTGCCACGTGCGCCGTCCAAATGGCGACCCGGCATCCCGGTGTTTTCAGCGCGGCGCTGGCCTTCTCGAGTGAGCAGGAGCCGGCCCTGGCCAAGGTCCGGCGCAAGACCGTCGAGGCCTCGTTCGGCGGCGACACCGCGGCCTTCGACAGGCAGACGCCACTCCAGCTCATGCAGCAGCGCCGCTTCGACGGCAACGCCATCTATTTTGCAGCCGGGGAGCGTGACGCCCAGTTCACCAAGAACATGGACGTCCTGTCCGTCGCCGCGCGTTCCGCCGGGTTCTCCGTCGCGACGCACGTCGTCCCCGGCGCCGGCCATTCCTGGGCGGTCGCAGCCCGGGGCCTCTCTGCCGGACTAGACTTCCTCGCTCCGCGGTGGGGGATGAAGAAGTGAGGAACCGACTTCGCCGCAACGGCATCCGCCGCCTCTGGCGGCAGCTGAAGAGGATTCCCTTCTCGCTGGCATTCCTCATCGCTTTCCTGGCGACCGGCGCGGCCACCGGCAGCTACCTGGCCGGCCCCCCGGACGCCCTGCTCGAGGCGGCCTCGGTAAGCGCGCCCGGCTTGCAGGGCGGACTGTGGTGGACCATGTTCAGCTCGCTGTTTTTCGCAACCAACCCGCTGGCCTATTTGGCGGCGTCGGTGATGGTCCTGGGGCTGATGGGCCTGGCCGAACGGCAGCTCGGCACGCTGCGCACGGCCGTGTTTTTCTTCGCCGGCCAGTTTGCCGCCGTCTCGCTGTTCCTGCTGGTCACCCAGCTCGCCCTCTTTGCCGGCGACGGCTGGCTCGGGCCTATGGCCGAGGTCCGGCTGATCGGCCCGTACGGTGCCATCCTCGCCGTCACGCTCGCGGCCTGCGCGCTCCTACCCGCCTTGTGGCAGCGGCGGCTGCGGACCGCCGTCGTGTCCGGGGCGCTGTTGCTGGTGCTCTACGTGGGGCACGCGGAGACCGTGGTGGGCCTGTCCGGCGCCCTGGCCGGACTCATGGCGGGCTGGTGGATCCAGGGAGACAAGGGCACGCTCCACCGCCACCGTTCCACCGGCAGGGAAACCCGCAACCTCCTGGCGCTGACCGTGGCGATTTTCGCCGTGGGCCCCATCATCACGGCCGCGGTGCGAAGCCCCACAGGGCCGCTGGCACTGCTGCGGGAGGTGGTGCTGAATCCGCTGCCCACCCTGAACCAGCTGGAGCAGAACTGCGGTGCCGCCGTCGACATCGCCTGCCTCAGCGCAGGGCGGGAGGGATACGCCGGGCCGCTGGGCCTGGCCCTGGCCGTGGTGCCGGTGGTGCTGCTGCTGATTTGCGCCGACGGGATGCGGCACGGACGCCGCCTCGCATTGCGCATCGCGGTCCTGGTACAGCTGGGCGTCACTGCCCTGGCGGCCGTGTACCTGGCGCTGTTTGCCCGGATTCCGCACTATCCCGGCCCGCCGCACACGCCCGTGATGGGTTCCGGCTTCGTCCACGTGCTGCCACTGGTGGCGGTGCCGCTGGGGTTGGCGCTGCTGCTGTTCGCCAACCGGCGCCTGTTCCGGGTGGAAACCACCCGGCGGGCCCGCCGTATCCTCGCGCTGACGGTGGCGGGAACCTTCCTGGTGCTGGCCGGCAGTTATGCCGCGGCATGGTTTGCCTCCGGTGGCCTGGAGCGCGACGGCGGCTGGCTGGGCCTTGCCGCCGAGCTCGCCCGGCAGTACCTGCCCTTGCCTATTCCCGGTATCTACAACCGCGTCTTCGAGAACCGCAACGCGGCAGAGGCGGTCCTGTTCGCCAGCTCCGGCATCATCTTTTGGGTCGTGGCGCTGGCCGGCGTCTGGCTGGTGCTGTTGCGCCGCCACCACGGCACGGACGCCGGAGCCGAAGACCGGGAAGTGGCCCGCCGCCTGATCCGGCAGGGCGGGGACTCGCTGTCCTGGATGGCCCTCTGGGAACCGAACACGTACTGGTTCGCCCCCGATGGCCGCGGGGGAGTGGGGTACCAGCAGCATGGCAACGTGGCGCTGACAGTGGCGGGACCTTTCGGCCCGGCCGCGAACCGCGAGGAGACCGCCGCCCTGTTCCTTTCCTATTGCACCGACCACGCCTTGATCCCGTGCTTTTATTCCTGCACGGACGAGCTGTGGCCCATGCTTCGGGGCCGCGGCTTCCGCCGGGTTGCCGTAGCACTTGAGACCCGGCTGGCGGTCCGCGAACTGGAGTTCAAAGGCAAGGAATGGCAGAACGTGCGAACGGCGCTGAACCGGGCGGCCAAGACCGGGGTCCGCGCCGTCTGGGGCCGCTACCGGGAATTCTCGCCCTCGTTGCGGGCGCAGCTGAGCGAGGTCTCCGAAGAATGGGCGGCCGGCAAGTCCGTACCGGAAATGGGATTCACGCTGGGCAGCCTCGACGAGCTCGAAGACGAGGAAGTGCTGTGCTGCCTTGCCGTCGACGCCGAGGACCGCGTGCACGGGGTCACCAGCTGGCTGCCGGTCTACGACGTCGGACAGCTGGTGAGCTGGACGCTGGATGTCATGCGCCGCCGCGGTGACGCCTTCCCCGGCGTCATGGAATTCCTGATCGCGTCCGCAGTGCTGGAACTGCGGGCCTCGGTGGAAGTAATTTCCCTCTCCGGCTCTCCGCTCGCCAAGGCGGAGCCGCGCACTACCGGCGATGACGCACCGCGCGAGAGCGAGGGGCTCGCCGGAATTCTGGACGTGGTGGGCCGGGCGCTGGAACCTGCATACGGATTCCGCTCCTTGGCCTCATTCAAATCGCGGTTCAAGCCGGATTACCGGACGCTCTACCTGTACTACCAGGATCCGCTGCAGCTTCCGGCGATGGGCCGCGCTTTGAGCCGCGCCTACCTTCCGGATCTTTCGGTCCGCCAGAGTGCGCGCCTGCTCCGGACGCTGGTGCGCTAATTCGCGGGCGATGGCCCTTATCGGCTTGCCGTAATGGGCATTTGTGCGGGCAAACAATGCGTTCAAATAGCCGGCCGCGGACAAAGAAAATGATCCCCGGCAATAATGCCGGGGATCATTCAATCAGCGGTACTGCCGGAAGCAGTCCTGCCGGGGAGACTAGACCAGCGTGACGCCGGTAGCCTGGGGGCCCTTGGCGCCCTGGCCGATCTCGAACTGAACGCGCTGGTTCTCGTCGAGGGTCTTGAAGCCGCCGGTCTGGATCTCGGAGTAGTGAACGAAGACATCGCCATCGGAGTCATCCGGGGTGATGAAGCCGAAGCCCTTTTCAGCGTTAAACCACTTGACGGTTCCCTGTGCCATTTAATTCTCCTCATTACGGATCTTGAAGAAGTCCGGCGCACTTTGCACCGGGCTTGGTCACTCTGCGAGAAGAACCTTGGCTTCCGCCCGGTTGGACCGGGCCTTGGCGGCGGGAGCTTCACGCTCGCAACATGTCTTGCGAGCATGAAAAACACCTACACAAAGACTGGTACAAGAATTTCACGCCGCCTGCGTCAGGTCAACGGGCCCGGCTCATAATTCCAGAAATTTTATGTAAAGAGTTCATGAACGAGATCCGGGCGGCGGAAATCGGACGGACCCCGGGCGGGGAGGCGAAAGGCGCATTAGGAAAGCGGCTCCAGCCATTCCCCGCGGCGCATTACCCGGTAAAGGGCCAGCCCCGAATTGACGACCACGGCGTCCGCGCGCAGCCCGCGGCGCAGCGAGCCGAGTTCCGCGCCGAGGCCGAGGACCGAGGCCGGGACCGCGGTGGCCGAGAGGACGGCGTCGGGCACCGGGACGCCGGCGGCCGCGGTGCGGCGCACGACGTCGAGCAGGGTGGCGGTGCCGCCGGCGAGGGCGCCGCCGGCGTCGAGGCGGGCGACACCGGCCGAAACAGTGACCGCCGAGCGGCCCAGGGTATATGCGCCGTCGGCCAGTCCGGCGGCCGCCATCGAGTCGGTCACCAGGGCGACGTTGCCGGCGCCGGCCAGCTGGAACACCGTGGCGACAACGGCCGGGTCCAGGTGCGTGCCGTCGGCGACCAGCTCGAGGACGGCTTCGCCGGAGGCGGCACTGCGCAGGCAGGCGGCCACGGGGCCCGGCGCCCGGTGGTGCAGCGGCGGCATGCCGTTGAAGAAGTGGGTCACCGTGGGGCGTCTGCCGCGGCCGGACGGCCCGGCCCGCAGCGCCTCGCCGGCCGAGTGCAGCGCCGCCGCAGCGGTCGCGTCGTCGCAGTCCGTGTGCCCCAGCGAGGGCACCACCGCGTGCCGGGCAAGGAGCCGGACAAGTTCGTCCGCCCCCGCAAGTTCAGGGGCGAAGCTCATCGAGGCGAGGGTGCCGCGTGCGGCCGCCACCAGCTCGGTGAGCAGTCCAGGGTCGGGATCGAGCAGGAAGGCGGCATCCTGCGCACCGCACCTCGCCGCGGCGAGGAACGGGCCCTCCAGATGGATGCCGGCCAGCAGGCCTTCCTCGACAAGGCCGGCGAGCAGCCCGATCCCGCGCAGCAGCGATTCCCGCGGGGCGGTGACCAGGCTGGCCAGCAGGGAGGTGGTCCCGGAACGGTGCAGGAAATCAATGGCACGCCGCGCTGGCGCTTCTTCACCGCCGGGGAAGTCGCCGCCGTAGGCGCCGTGGCAGTGCAGGTCCACCAGCCCGGGCAGGATCAGGGCGCCCGGCGGCAGCTGAAGCCTGGGTGCGTCGCGGAACCCTGCAGGCGCGGGGCTGAATCCGGCAGCCGGGCCGGCGTAGGCGATCCGTCCGGCCTCCACGGCCAAGACGGCATCCGGCTGTACGGCGCCGTCGCTGACCACGGTGCCATACAGGACGTGCCTGCCGGCCGGGTCGAGGTTCATGCTCAGAGTCTAGGGCGCGTCCGCGGTAAGGGACCTAGAAGAGCCGGGACTCGCTGTCGTCGACGCCGCGCATGGCGTCGTAGTCCAGGGTGACGCAATCGATGCCGCGGTCGTTCGCCAGCACCTTGGCCTGCGGCTTGATTTGCTGTGCGGCGAAGATGCCGCGCACTGGTGCCAGCAGCGGGTCGCGGTTCAGCAGCTCGAGGTAGCGGGTGAGCTGCTCGACGCCGTCGATGTCACCGCGGCGCTTGAGTTCGATTGCCACGGTGGCGCCGTTGGCGTCGCGGGCCAGAATGTCCACCGGGCCGATCGCGGTGAAGTATTCGCGGCGGATCAGCGAAAAGCCGGCGCCGAGGGTCTCGATCTGCTCCGCGAGCAGCCGCTGCAGGTCTGCCTCGACCCCGTCCTTGATCAGTCCGGGGTCCTGGCCTAGTTCGTGCGAGGTGTCATGCAGCTGTTCGTGGATGTTGATGATGAGCCGGTCGTCGGTCTTCGCAGACTGCACGGTCCACTGCTCGATCACGCCGACTTCGACGTCGACTTCGTCCGGGGTTGAGACGCGCAGGCTCGCCGGGGGGCTCATCCAGTTCAGCGGCTTGTAGGAACCGCCGTCCGAGTGGACCAGGACCGAACCGTCGGCCTTGACCAGCAGGAGCCGGGTGGCGAGCGGGAGATGGGCTTTGAGCCGGCCGACATAATCAACGGAGCAACGGGCTATCACTAAACGCACCCGGACAACACTACCGCCTGCACCGCTGCTCCCGGGCGTCGCGGCCGCCTCATAGTGCCGGCGGAGTGCCGGCGGAGCATCCGGGCTGGGGCAGAATGGACTCATGCCCCGTTCCAACCGCCCCCGCCGAGCCGCATCCGGCAGAGGCGCTGCCGGTAAACATGCTGCCGGGCCCGCACCGGAACTGGACCTGGAGCGCGCCCGGACCGGGATCGCGCGGCGCGAGAGCGCCCCGGACGGCGAGTGGATGGTCCGCTCTATCTCCGCCAGCCGGGCAGGGAAGACGTACGTCTGCCCCGGATGCTTTACCGCCGTGCCGCCGGGCACCGCGCACCTCGTGGTCTGGTCCGAGGACCACATCTTCGGCGCAGCCGCGGGCCTGGCCGAGCGGCGGCACTGGCACTCCAACTGCTGGAGCTCGCGCAGCTACCGGTACCGCTGAGCGGTTTCGCTAAGCTGGAGGGCATGACTTTCGACCCGGCGTCCTACGTGTTCAGCCAGCCCTCAACGCCCACTGCGATCCGTGCCTCGACCGTGCTGCCGGCGCACCGCGAAAATGTGGAACTCCGCACCGCGGACGGGCACCGGTTGGTCGGCGAGTTGGCGCTTCCCGAGTCCGGCGAGATCAAGGCAACCCTCATCACGCTCCACCCGCTGCCGACCCATGGCGGCTTCATGGACTCGCACGTCTACCGCAAGGCGTCCTACCGCCTCCCGGCCCTCGCCGGCATCGCGGTGCTGCGGTTCAACACCCGCGGGACGTCCTCGCCGCGGGGAACCAGCCAGGGGTCCTTCGAGGAAGGCATCGGCGAACGGCTCGACGTGGAGGCTGCGGTGCACTTCGCCGTCGAGCGCGGACTGCCGAACCGCTGGCTGGTCGGCTGGTCCTTCGGTACCGAACTCGCGCTGATGTACGGCGCCGCCGAGCCCGTGGCCTCCGAGATCGAGGGCGCCATCCTGCTCTCGCCGCCGCTGCACCGCGCCACGGATGTCCACCTCAAGGAGTGGGCGGCCTTCGGCAAGCCGCTGAAGGTCCTGGTCCCGGAGCATGACGACTACCTGCAGCCTGCCGCCGCCGCCGAGCGCTTCGCCCTGGTGCCGCACGCGGACGTCGTGGGCGTCGACGGCGCCAAGCACCTGTGGGTGGGGGAGAAGTACGCCGGCCGGGTACTCAACGAGATCGTGGCCGAGGTGCTGCCAGACGGCGCTCCGGCTGCCCTGCCCGAGGAGTGGGACGGCCCGGTGGCCACCGCCCACGCCTGACTAGTGCTTGTCCTGGCGGACGATGAAGATTTCCTTGACCAGCAGCATGACCGCTGCGGCCGTGGGAATGGCGATCAGGGCGCCGAGCACGCCGAGCACGCTGCCGCCGGCGATGACCGAGATCACCGCGACCGCGCCGGGCACGGCGACGGCCTTCTGCATGATGCGCGGGGAGATGAAGTAGGCCTCGAACTGCAGGTAGGCGAAGTAGCAGATCGCGAAGACCACGGCGGTCTGCCAGCCGGCGGTGAGGGCGATCAAGGTCACCAGGACGCCGGCGATCATGCCGCCGACCAGGGGGATGAACGCCAGCAGGGCCACGACGAACGCGAGCAGCAGGGCGAACGGCACCCCCACGATCGACATCACGATGAAGGCAAAGGTGGCATTCAGCAGCGCCACGCAGACCTGGCCGATCACGTAGTTGCCGACCGAACCGGTGATCTCTTCGGACAGGGCCTCGACCCTGGCACGCCGGGACCGCGGGGCAAGCCGGTAGCCCCACTTCTTCATGGCCGGCATCGCGGAGAGGAAGTAGAGGCTGAGGACCAGGACGATCAGGGCGCCGAACAGGCCGTTTGCCACGGTGGAGCCGAAGCCCACGACGCCACCGAAGATGCCGCTCATGGCCTCGGGGTTGTTCACGAACTTCTCGAGTTCCTGGCTGATCCGGTCACGGACGCCGAACTGGCTGTCCACCGTGCGGAAGAAGTCGGAGTCGATGAAGTCCTGGATCCAGTGCGGAGCCTGCTGGACGACCTGCGTCACCTGCTGCACGATGGTCGGGATCAGGGTGGCGAAGAACCCCGTGACGGCCAGCGCCAGCACGGCGACGGAGACCAGGATGCCCGCGGGCCGCGGCACCTTCTTGCTTTCGAGCCAGCGCACCACGGGGTCCAGGCCAAGCGCAATGAACAGCGCGGTGACGATCCAGAGCAGCAACTGGGTGGTGTTGGAGCCGATCCAGTAGACCAGAAGAGCCGCGCCCACGCCCACCGTGCCCATGAAACCGACGTACAGCGGGTGCTGGGACGACATTCGCGGTCCGGGAGCGCCGAACTTTGCGGTGCTTTCACTCTCCGACGTTGCCGCTTCGTCCTCGTCGTGCTCGGGCGGCATCTCGAAACGCAGTCGCGGCTGGGCGCCGGGCAGCGGCTGCCGCAGCCGGCGCGCCATCGAAATCAGGAACCCCGCCGCGGCCGCCCGCGGCGTTGAGAGCTGCGTGGCCGGCTCGTGCGGCCCGCGTGGCTGGCTGCCGGATTCCTGGCTGGCGGGGTGTCCTGCGGCGGAGGTATCCGTGGGTTCAGTCACTGCGTCGAAGGCCCTTTTTGTCCGAAAATTCCCTGCAAAACCGCGGTTGCGGGCCGGGTGTGATGATCACCGCAAACACTATCAGCAGCCTTGCCAGCTGGCGGCCCAGCGGGGCCGGACGGGGCCGGGGAAGGGGTTGACAAGAGTGCCGATCTGACTCTCAGGTAACAAAACGGTTACTGTTAAAGCTACGTGTCCGCTGATGATAGGTAATACTTTGCGTTTCAAGACTGCAGTCGCACTTGTGCTGCTCGGCCTCCTGACACTGCTGGCCGGAATCGGCCAGAAGACGCTTTGGGCTCCGGCCGAGACCGTCACCGCCACCGCGCCCACGGGTGGCACCGCCGCCCCGCTGACCGTCTTCGACGAGAAGCTGCGTACTTTGCATGGCGGCACGGTGCAGATCCATGTCAAGGGGGAGGGCAACTTCATGCTCGCCGCCGGCCGGCCGGACGACGTCGATGCGTGGGTGGGCAAGACCGCCCACAACACCGTCTCCGGGGTCTCCGACGACGGCAAGTCCCTGCAGGTTGATCACGCCGACGGCGACGCAAAGGCGCCGTCCCCGGCAGGCTCGGACCTGTGGGTCACCACCGAGAACGCCAACGGCGACCTGGACTACTCCTGGACCGCTCCGGCGGACGGCGACTGGGCGCTGCTGCTCGCCTCGGACGGCACCAAGCCGGCCCCATCATCGATCACGATGACTTTCCCCAATGACACGTCCACCCCGTGGGCCGTTCCGTTGATGTTACTGGGCGGCCTGCTGGTCCTGGCCGGCGCTGCGTTGCTGCTGGTCAAGCCCGCCCGGAACCACTCCGACGACGGTCGTTCAGACGACGATCCAGCGGGCGGCTCCGGAGCCGCCCCGAAGGGCAGCCTGTTTGCGCGCCGCGCGCAGGCCAAGGCCCAGGCCAAGGCAGAGGCGAGGGCCGCTGCCCGCAGCACCGCCGGCGGTGCCCAGAATGCCGATCCGGCCCGGAACGGCAGTGTGGAACGCGTTGCCGCCCCCGCGGCTGTCCGCCGTCGCTCCGGCGCCGCGGTAGCGCTGCTGACCGCCGCCGCGGTTGCCGGCACCGGCGTTGCGGCGCAGGCCAGCCAGGCTCCCTCGCCGTCGCCTAGCGAATCCTCTTCCGCCGCCGGCCAGGCCGCCGACGCTCCGGTCCTGCTGGACGCGCAGTTCCGCCGCATCCTGGAGCAGGTGGCCAGCGCCGTCGACGCCGGGGACGCTGCCAAAGACGCGGCAAAGCTTTCGTCCCGCGTCGGGGCGAGCGAGCTCGAGGTGCGCAAGCAGAACTACAAGATCCGTTCCAAGGTGGGAAGCTACGAGCCCCGGATGCCGGTGCGCGCCACGAAGCTGCTCACCACCGTGGTCAGCAACAAGCGCAGCTGGCCGCGGTCCGTCATGGCTGTGACCCAGGGTGACGGCAACGTCGTTCCGCAGCTGCTGACCCTCGTGCAGTCCTCCCCGCGCGAGAACTACAAGCTGGTCGGGGCAACCCCGCTGCAGCCGGGGACCACCTTCCCCGGAATCAACCGCGGTGGCACCGAAACTCTGGCCGCCACGGACAAGTCCGGGCTGCTGTACAGCGGACAGGAAGCGCTGTCCGGGCTGGGGGACCGGCTGACCAAGGCCGACTCCACCTTCAAGGACAAGCTCGCCGAGGGAAAGTCCTCGCCGTACATCGCTGACACCCTGGCGTACCAGAAGGATGTGGTGAAGTCGGGTGCTAACGGCAAGTTCACCTTCAGCCACAAGCCTGTTCCCGAGGACACCGTGGTGTTCCGGACCGCCGACGGCGGCGCACTGGTCCTGGGCCGGCTGAACTTCGCCTTCGACGGCACGCCGAAGAACTCCGGGGACAAGCTGACGATCGGTAACGACGCAGCGGCGCTGGCTGGCGGCAAGGAGACCAGCACCGGCATGGTGCTGAACTTTGCCGAAGCTGTGGCCGTCTACATCCCGCCGACAGGTTCCAAGGACCCGATGAAGCTGGTGGCAGCCACCCGCGGCCTGGTCGGGGCCAAGATCAAGTAGCCTTCCGCAGGACACCGCCCGACTGACACCGGCCGGAACCACAAGCACCGCAACGACCGGGCCGCCATCGCGGCCCGGTCGTTGCTGCGTCGGGCGTAGTGGATAGAGTGGAGCTATGACTTCGCCAGCTTCCCGCCCGGTCCCTCCAGCTGCCGCCAACCCGCTGAACCTGCGGGGCGCCGTCGACCTCTCCTCGCTGAAACAGCGCCCGGCCCCGCCCGCGGCCGCCGGGGCCGGCCGGCCTCCGGCGCAGGAGGCCGGTGCTGCCGGCGCGGGCTCTGCAACACCAGGCGGCGCTCCCGCCGGTACGCCTCTGCGGGTTGACGTCACGGAAGCCAACTTCCAGGAGCTCGTGGACCTTTCCGCCCAGGTCCCGGTGGTGATCGCAATGTGGGCCAACTACTCGCCGGGATCCGCGCAGCTCGTGGACGTGCTGGAACAGATCGTCGAAAGCTACGGGGGCCGCCTGGTCATGGGCGCGGCCGACATCGAGGCTTTCCCCCAGCTTGCGCAGGCCTTCCAGGTGCAGGCCGTCCCGACCGCCGTCGCCGTGGTCAAAGGCCAGCCCGTGCCGCTGTTCCAGGGCGGCGCCGAGGAGCAGCAGGTGCGCAGCCTCTTCGACGAACTGCTGAAGGTGGCGGCCGCCAACGGCGTGACCGGCCGGATCGGCGCCGGCGGCCCCGGAGCGGCCGAGCCCGAGGCTCCGCCGCTCCCGCCCCTGCACCAGAAGGCGTTCGACGCCATCGAGGCAGGCGACTACGACGGCGCTGCTGCGGCCTACCGGCAGGCGTTGACCGAGATGCCCGCCGACGCCGAGGCCAAGGCCGGCCTCGCCCAGGTGGAGCTCATGGGTCGCCTGCAGGCATTGTCCGCCGCGGACACGGACGCCGTCCGCGCCCGTGCCGCCGAGGAGCCGGACAGCCTTGAGGCCCAGCTGGCCGTGGCCGACCTTGATATTGCCGGCGGCCACGTCGAGGACGGCCTCGGCCGTGTCGTGGCATTCATCGGCCGGAACTTCGGCCCGGAGCGCGAGAGTGCCCGGGTGCGCCTGCTGGAGCTGTTCGACGTGGTGGGAAGCTCCGATGACCGCGTCGCCAAGGCCCGGCAGAACCTCGCGCGGGTGCTGTTCTAGTGGGCTCGGCACTGTTCACCCCGCTGGAGCTGCGCTCGTTGCGGCTGGAGCACCGCGGCTGGGTCTCGCCGATGTGCCAGTACAGCTGCGAACCGGAGACCGGCGAGGGCGTTCCGAATGACTGGCACTTGATGCACCTCGGCTCCTTCGCCACCGGCGGCGCTGCGCTCATCCTCACCGAGGCGGCTGCCGTCAACGCGGCCGGGCGGATCAGCCCGCGGGACGCCGGCCTCTACAACGATGACCAGGCCGAGGCATGGCAGCGGATAGTCTCCTTTGTGCACCGGCACGGCTCTGCCAACGCCAAGATCGGCACCCAGCTCGCCCACGCCGGGCGCAAGGCATCCTCCTACTGGCCGTTCTCCGGCAAGAGCGGCACCGTTCCCGTCTCCGACGGCGGCTGGGACACGGTTGGCCCGGGCCCCGGCGCCTTTGACGGCTACGCGCCGCCGTCGGCCATGACCGAGCAGGAGATCGACGGCGTGATCGCCGACTTCGTTGCCGCGGCTGTCCGCGCGGTCGGTGCGGGATTCGACACGGTCGAGATCCATGGCGCCCATGGCTACCTGCTGCACCAGTTCCAAAGCCCGCTCGTAAATGACCGCACGGACCGCTGGGGCGGGGATGAGACCGGGCGCAACCGCTTGACCCTCGCGGTGGTCGACGCCGTCCGGGACGTCATCCCGGATTCCATGCCGCTGCTGCTGCGGATCTCCGCGTCGGACTGGGCCGAGGGCGGCATCGATGCCGAGGCCTCGGTGCGGCTGGCCCGCGCGGCCGGCGAACACGGGGTGGATCTCGTGGACGTCTCCAGCGGCGGTGCCGTGGCGCACCAGTCGATTCCGGTCGGGCCCGGCTACCAGACCGGATTCAGTGCCCGGATCCGCCGCGAGGCCGGCGTGCGGACCGGTACGGTGGGCCTGCTGACCTCCGCCGGACAGGCCGAACATGCGGTCGCCACGGGACAGGCCGACGGGGTGTTCATCGCCCGAGCCGCATTGCGGGACCCGCACTGGTGGCTGCGTGCCGCATTCGAACTGGGCCACGAGCTCGCCTGGCCGCCGCAGTATGAACGGGCTATCCCGCGGCACACGTTTTAGGCGGTCGCGGCGGTTAGTCTAACGTCATGACTTTCGAACAACCCCACCCGCAAACCCCAGTCCCGGCGCTGGCCCTGCGCGGGCTGGCCAAGCGCTTCGGCACCAAGATCGCGGTGGACGGCATCAGCCTCGACGTTCCCGCCGGCTCCTTCTACGGCATCGTCGGGCCCAACGGTGCCGGCAAGACCACCACCCTGTCGATGGCCACCGGGCTGTTGCGGCCGGATTTCGGCACCGCCTTTATCCACGGGGTGGATGTCTGGCAGCACCCCCTGGAGGCAAAAAAGCTGATGGGCGTGCTGCCGGACGGGGTCCGTCTCTTCGACCGGCTGACCGGCGAGCAGCTGGTGAGCTACGCTGGCCTGCTGCGCGGCATGAACCGTGAAGTGGTGGCGACGCGGGTCGCGGAACTGCTGGCCGCCCTGGACCTCAGCCAGGACGCCGGCACGCTCGTGGTGGACTACTCCGCCGGCATGACCAAGAAGATCGCGCTCGCCTCGGCGCTGATCCATGCGCCGCGGCTGCTGGTGCTGGACGAGCCGTTCGAATCGGTGGACCCGGTCTCCGCCGCAAATATCCGAGACATCCTGGACCGCTACGTCGCGTCCGGGGGCACGGTGATCGTCTCCAGCCACGTCATGGACCTCGTGCAGCGCATGTGTGACCACGTCGCCGTTGTGGCCGGCGGCCGGGTGCTGGCCGCCGGCACGGTGGACGAGGTGCGCGCCGGCGAGTCGCTGGAGGACCGCTTCGTGCAGCTGGTGGGCGGACGCAGCCAAGCGGAAGGGCTGGAATGGTTGCGCACCTTCTAAGGCTCAAGCTCACCCTGCTCCGCAATGGCCTGCGGCGCAGCCCCTGGCAGCTCGTGGGCCTGGGGATCGGCGTCCTGTACGCCCTGGGGCTGGTCGGCGTCGGGGTTGCCGGTTTGATCCTGCTGCGCCAGGCCGACGTGGCGACGGCGCAGACGGTGGTGGTGCTCGGCGGCACCGCCGCGGTCCTGGGCTGGGCGGTCGTCCCGATCGTGGCTTCGGCCGCGGATATGACGCTGGACCCGGCCCGGTTCACGACCTTTGCCGTGCCGATGCGGAAACTGCTGGCAGGCCTCGCCCTGGCCGGGCTGATTGGCATCCCGGGGGCGGCGACGGCCCTCGTGGCGCTGGCCACCGTGGGCACCTGGTCGCGTGGCTTCCTGGCCGCGGCGGGCGGCCTGGCCGGCGCGGTCCTCGGTGTGCTCACGTGCATTGTGCTTTCCAAGGTGGTCACGGCCGGCACAGTTGGCCTGGCCAGCTCCCGGCGCTTCAAGGACGTCAGCGCGGTCGCATTCCTGATCCCGCTGGTGTTGATGGGCCCGATCCTGGCCGGCGTCTCCCGCGGGATCGCCGGCAATGCCGGGTTCGTGGCCAAGCTGGCGCGGTCCCTCGAATGGACGCCCGCCGGGGCGGCCTGGGCCGTCGGCGGAGAGCTGGCCGCCGGCAGCTACGGACCGGCCGTGCTCAAGCTGCTCATCGCTGCCGCGACTCTCGCCGCCCTGGTCCAGTGCTGGAAGCTCCTGCTGCAGCGTGCGCTCGTCACGCCGCCCTACGCCGGCACCGCAAAGAAGAAGGCAGCGGGCCTGGGGCTCTTCGCCCTGGCTCCGGCCACGCCCACGGGAGCGATAGTTGCGCGCTCGCTCACCTACTGGCTGCGTGATCCGCGCTACGCCGGGGCCCTCGTGGTGGTGCCGCTGCTGCCGGCGCTGCTCTTCTTCCAGGCCAGCCAGACCGGGTTCTACGGAATCCTGCAGTTCGTCGGGCCGCTCGCCGCTTTCCTGCTCGCCTGGTCCATCTCCTCGGACGTCTCCTACGACAGCACAGCCTTTGCCCTGCACGTCGCCGCCGGCGTGCGCGGCCTGCACGACAGGCTCGGACGGGCCGTGGCGTGCCTGGTCTTCGCCTTGCCCACGGTGCTGGTCTTCAGCGTCATCCCAATGTTTTTCACCGGCGACTGGGCTTTGCTGCCGGGCATCCTGGGCCTGACCCTGGGGGTGCTGTTCACCGGGCTGGGTTTGTCCTCCGTGGTCTCGGCGCGCTACACCGTGCCCGTGCCGCTGCCCGGTGACAGCCCGTTCAAAAAGCCGCCGGGCAACGTGGCCCAGACCCTGGCGGTGCAGTTCGGCGGCATGGCGGTCCTGCTGCTCCTGGTGAGCCCGGAGGTGGTGCTGGTGGCCCTGCAGCTGGCGGGCGGCAGCATGGTGCCCGGCTGGATCTGCCTGGTGCTGGGCCCGGTGCTGGGCCTGGGTCTCTTCGCGGCGGGCGTGCGGCTGGGCGGCAAATGGTTCGACTCGCGCACCCCGGAGCTGCTGTCACAGGTGGCCGTCAACCGCTGACCGGGTCCGAGGACCCGGGCCGGTAGCGCCGGAGTGGGATAGCCTGCCGTCCATGGAAATCGTCATCCTGCCCGGCGGCAGGCTGGTCGCCGCCCTCGCCGCCGACGCGATCGAGGGCCTGTTGCGGCGCAAGCCCGAGGCAGTCCTGGGCCTGGCCACCGGATCCTCGCCGTTGCCCGTGTACGAGGAGCTCGCGCAACGGCATGAGCGGGGCGGCCTCGACTTTAGCCGTGCCCACGCCTTCATCCTGGACGAGTACGTCGGGCTCCCCGCGGGGCACCCCGAGTCCTATCGCGAAGTGATCCGGCGCGAATTTACCGACCGGGTGAACATCAGCCCGGACAACGTCCACGGACCCGATGGCGAGGCTGCCGACGTTCCGGCGGCCTGCCGGGCGTACGAGGACGCGATCCGCGCGGCCGGGGGAGTGGATCTGCAGCTTCTCGGAGTGGGCACGGACGGCCACATCGGATTCAACGAGCCGGGGTCCTCCCTGGCCTCCCGGACCCGGATTAAGACCCTCGTGGAGCAGACGCGGCGGGACAATGCCCGCTTCTTCGGGAGCCTGGCCGAGGTGCCGCACCATGTCCTCACCCAGGGCCTGGGCACCATCCTTGAGGCCCGGCACGTCATCCTCCTCGCCACCGGAGCGCAGAAGGCACAGACCGTCCGCGACTTTACCGAGGGGCCGCTGGCTGCCATCTGTCCGGCGTCGGTCCTGCAGCTGCATCCGCATGCCACTGTCCTCCTGGACGAGGCGGCGGCCTCCTCGCTCCGGCTCGCCGATTACTACCGGCACAGCTACGACGGCAAGCCGCGCTGGCAGGGCCTGTGAAGACGCTCCAATGCCCGACGCCGGGAGCCGCCGTCGCGATACCGTCCGAGCCAGCGGCTAAGATGGAAGACATGAGCAGCATGACGGATTCCGCCCTGGAAAATGACCCGGCAAATGCCCCGGCCAACGACCCGATGCGTGAGCTCTCCGGAGCCGGAACGTCGACGGCTACGATTGAGCGCGAGGAACTGCGGCAGGAAGTGGAGCCCGGCGACCGGGAGCGCTTCTCGCACTACGTGCGCAAGGAAAAGATCATGGAATCCGCCCTCTCGGGTGAACCCGTGATTGCCCTGTGCGGCAAGGTGTGGACGCCCGGGCGCGATCCGAAGAAGTTCCCGGTCTGCCCCGAGTGTAAAGAGGTCTATGAGGGCCTCCGCCCGGGCGGCGACGGCGGAGATTCCGGGAAATAGGCCCTTCGACTTAGGCCCCCGCAGCGGGCTGGATCCGTTGCGGCTTCCGGCGTAGATCCGGCACCGGAAGGTGCCCTTGCCCTACTGCGTAGTCCGCCGCGTTCCTGCTGTCCGGTTCATCCGAAAAAGATTGGTGTTTTTGTGCTTAATTGGGTTTCTCCGGAACCGGCAACCATGCGCGGAGGGGAGGACTCCTAAATGACAGAGACACTCTTTGGCGGCCCCGTGCTGCCGCCCGCCTATCCCGAGCGCGCCGCGTGGGGCACCGCCCCGAAGCTGCGCGCGTGGCAGCAGGAGGCCCTGGACAGCTATTTCAGTACCCACCCCAAGGACTTCCTGGCGGTCGCCACCCCCGGCGCCGGCAAGACTACCTTCGCGCTGCGCGTGGCCTCGATGCTGATTGAGGCCGGCGTGGTGAACCGGGTAACGATCGTGGCACCCACGGACCACCTCAAGCGCCAGTGGGCGGACGCCGCCGCGAAGGTGGGCATCGCGATCGACCCGAACTTCAAGAACGCCGACGGCCAACACGGCCGCGGCTTCATCGGCGTCGCTGTGACCTACGCCCAGGTGGCCAGCAAGCCGATGCTGCACCGGGCCAAGACCGAGGCAGCGCGCACCCTCGTGATCCTCGACGAAATCCACCACGGCGGTGAGGCCCTGTCCTGGGGCGACGGGCTGCGCGAGGCCTTCGACCCCGCCGCCCGGCGCCTCTCCCTGACCGGTACCCCGTTCCGCTCGGATACCTCGCCGATCCCGTTCGTCGAGTACGCCGAGGACCGCGACGGCATCCGCCGCTCCAAGGCCGACTACACCTACGGTTACGGCAAGGCGCTCCGGGACCACGTGGTCCGTCCGGTGATGTTCATGGCCTACTCCGGCCAGATGCGCTGGCGGACCAGCGCCGGGGACGAGATGGCGGCCTCGCTGGGCGAAGCCGCCGTCACCAAGGACATCACGTCCCAGGCCTGGCGGACGGCGCTGAACCCGGCCGGCGAGTGGATTCCGGCCGTGCTGGCCGGGGCGGACAAGCGCCTCAGCGAGGTGCGGCGCACCGTGCCCGACGCCGGCGGCCTGGTCATTGCCACCGACCACGAGGACGCCCGCGCCTACGCCGGCCAGTTGAAGAGAATCACCGGCGAATCACCCACCGTCATCCTCTCCGACGACGCCAAGGCCTCCTCCAAGATCGAGGAGTTCTCGGCTGGGGACAAGCGCTGGATGGTCGCGGTGCGCATGGTCTCCGAAGGCGTGGACGTCCCGCGGCTCTCCGTCGGCGTCTACGCGACCTCGACGTCGACCCCGCTGTTCTTCGCCCAGGCCGTGGGCCGCTTCGTGCGTGCCCGCAAGCGCGGCGAGACGGCGTCGGTGTTCCTGCCCTCCGTGCCGCAGCTGATGGCGCTGGCGAACTCCATGGAAGCCGAACGCGACCACGCCCTGGACCGCCCGGAGAAGGAGGACGGCGACGGGCTCTTCAATCCCGAGGACTCGCTGATGGACGAGGCGAACCGCGAGGAGAAGGCCTCCGACACCCTGATGAAGGGCAAGTTCGAAGCGCTGGACTCCCAGGCCTCCTTCGACCGGGTGCTGTTCGACGGCGGCGAGTTCGGCACGGGCGGCGAGGTGGGCTCGGAGGACGAGCTGGACTTCCTCGGCATCCCCGGCCTGCTCGACGCCGAACAGGTGGGCACATTGCTGCGTCAGCGCCAGCACGAACAGCTCAACCGCAAGAACAAGCGCGCCCCGCAGGGGGCAGCTGCCGCAGAGGCGGCGCCGGCCGTGCCGGACCACCGGATGCTGATGGACCTGCGCACCGAGCTGGCCAAGAACGTCGCGGCCTGGTCTGCCCGGACCGGAACCCCGCACGGCGTCATCCACACCAAGCTCCGGACCGTGTGCGGTGGCCCGGCCGTGGCGCAGGCCAACGAGGAACAGCTGCAGACCCGGCTGCGGAGGCTTCAGGACTGGTTCATCGGCCGGAAGTAGCACCGGACGCAAAAAAGGGACCGGGTAACCGGTCCCTTTTTGCTGCCTTTATAGGCGCACTGCCGTCGTTACTGGGCGGCGCCGCAGGTCTGCGAGAGCTTCTGGCCGGCCGCGGTGTACTGGGCCTTCAGCTCATCAAGCTTGCCCTGGTCCGGGTCCTTCTTCGCGGACTCGTCGAGGTAGTCCACGATCGACTGCAGCGGAGCCTGCAGCTCGTCTGAAGCGTTCGCCTCGATCGGCCGGATCTGGTTGGCCAGCCGCGTCATGCCGAACTTGTCCGAGTTGGAGGTCGGCGAGGTGGTGATCGCCTTGACGCGGGAGCAGGTCTCCGCGTTTGTCATCTGCGGAGCCGAGCAGGCGGCTGCGCCGAGCAGGGTCCCGGCAGCGATCAGGACGGTCAGGGTCTTCTTCATGGTGTACTCCGGGAATTTACGGGTCCGACGATTCTGGCAAGGATTCCGAGTCTACTGTGCGGCTCGGGGCAGCGACGAGCTCAGGCGATGTCGACGCCGCCGAACTCCATTTCCGCGAAGGCGTCGTCGAGGTCCTCGGCGATGCCCACGGTGAGCCCGCGCAGCACAGTCACGGAGTATCCGGCCTGCACGGCGTCCAATGCGGTGGCCTTCACACAGTGGTCGGTGGCGATGCCCACCACCACGACTTCCTCGACGTCGTGGCTCTGCAGCCAGTCATCGAGGCCGATGGCGTCCTCGCCAGCGGCGAACTCGCCGGCGGCATCACCGCTGCCGGCGCCGCCCACGGGCAACGAGCCGGGCGTGCGGTCACCGGTGGGGACGGCGTCGTCCGGGGCGAGCAGCCCCTCGAAGCCCGAGTAGGCCGCGGTGAACTGTCCCTTGCGGAAGTAGGCCTGGATGTATTCGGTGTCCAGGTCCGGGTGCAGTTCCGCGCCGCGGGTGCCCGCGACACAGTGCGGCGGCCAGCTGTCGACAAAGTCCGGCTCGTCCGAGAAATGCGCGCCCGGCTCGATGTGCCAGTCCTGGGTGGCCACCACGTGGTCGAACTGCCCGTGGTGGGCGTCGACATATTCGCTGATTTCGGCCGCGAGAGCGGCTCCGCCCTCGACGGGGAGCGCCCCGCCCTCACAGAAATCGTTCTGCACGTCAACGATGATCAAGGCACGTGACATTCAGTCCTCCTCGTAGATAGTGGGGATGGCTGCTTCGCCGCGCTGGAGGCGGTTGACCACGGCCGGGAGCTCCTTCATGCTGTCCGCGTGCCGCCGCCTCGCCCGCACGACGCCCTCGGGGCCGGTCCAGCCGGGCAGCAGTTCGCCGTTCTTGATGAACTGCTGCAGCAGTTGCCGGTCGTTGCCGTCGTCGTCCGGGCGGTGCCCGATGCCGACGATTTCCTGGCTGGCGGTCCCGCGGTCGTTCAGCCTGCGCAGCGCGTACTTGCGGCCGCCCTTGCTGGTCTTGTTCTTGGCTGCCTTGGCCACCGGAATGAACGCGCCGGAGTCGTCGGTGCGGCTGACCAGCTTGTAGACCATGCTCGCCGTCGGCGCGCCGGAGCCGGTCACCAGCGAGGTGCCGACGCCGTAGGAGTCCACCGGGGCGGACTGCAGCGCGGCGATGGCAAACTCGTCAAGGTCCGAGGTGACGATGATCCGGGTGTTCTCGTTGCCGAGTTCATCGAGCAGTTGCCGCACCCACTGCGCCTGCGCCACCAGGTCGCCGGAATCCAGCCGCACCGCGCCGAGCTTGTCGCCGGCCAGTTCGACGGCGGTGCGCACGGCCGCCTCGACGTCGTAGGTGTCCACGAGCAGCGCGGTGCCCGCGCCCATCGAGGCGATCTGGGCCTCGAACGCCTCACGTTCGGTGTCGTGCAGCAGGGTGAAGGAGTGGGCAGCGGTGCCCACCGTCTTGATCCCGTAACGCCGGCCGGCCTCGAGGTTGGAGGTGCTGTCGAAGCCGGCGATCACGGCCGCGCGGGCGGCCGCGACGGCGGATTCCTCCTGGGTCCGGCGGGAGCCCATTTCGACGCAGGGCCGGGTCCCTGCGGCCGTGATCATGCGCGAGGCCGCGGAGGCGATGGCGCTGTCGTGGTTGAGGATCGAAAGGATGTACGTCTCGAGGATGCAGGCCTCGGCGAAGGTGGATTCGACGATCAGGATGGGGGAGTTCGGGAAGTACGCCTCGCCCTCGGCGTAGCCCCAAATGTCGCCCGAGAAGGAGAAGTTCGCCAGGTACTCCAGGGTTTCCTCGTTGACCACCTTCGTCCGGCGCAGGAAGTCGATCTCCTCGTCGCCGAAGCGGAAGCCGGCGATCCCCTCCAGCAGCCGGCCGGTGCCGGCGACAATCCCATAGCGCCGTCCGTCCGGGAGCCGCCGCGCGAAGGCCTCGAACACCGACTTGCGGTGGGCGGCGCCGGAATGCAGCGCAGCCTGCAGCATGGTCAACTCGTAGTGGTCGGTGTACAGGGACGTGCGGGGATGGTCCCAGCCAGCAGAGGTACTCACGAATTCACTCTAATGCGCGTCCCCATAGAATGGACAGATGACCCTCAGCGTTGCGCTCGGCCCTGATACCCAGGAGAGCACCCAGACCGGAACAGCGTCGTTGACCGACGTCCTGACCGCCCCGGACATCCCTTGGAACCTCGTGATCTGGAATGATCCGGTGAACCTGATGAGCTATGTGAGCTACGTGTTCCGCAGCTACTTCGGCTATTCCGAGGCGAAGGCCAACAAACTCATGCTGGAGGTCCATAAGAAGGGCCGCTCCATCGTGGCGCACGGCAGCAAGGAGCAGGTGGAGCAGCACGCCGTGGCGATGCACGGGTACGGCCTGTGGGCCACGGTGGAAAAGGCCAGCGGCGGTAACGGCGGCAAGGGATCGGGCAAGGGCAAGGGAAAACGTGGCTAAGGCGTTCAAATACGGGCTCAAGGGCATCACCGGCTACCTCGAGCCGGCCGAGCGGGATCTG
This sequence comes from Arthrobacter sp. 01T414, assembly GCF_056398965.1. Classification (NCBI taxonomy): domain Bacteria; kingdom Bacillati; phylum Actinomycetota; class Actinomycetes; order Micrococcales; family Micrococcaceae; genus Arthrobacter; species Arthrobacter sp. 01T414. The sequence goes on from NZ_JBFTQK010000001.1 coordinate 1,109,905, forward strand.
CTCCGCAGCCTCTTCGATGACGTTATTTCCATGCTGGAGCCGGAGGAGCGTGCCAACCAGGATCCGCTGGCCGCGCTGGTGGGGCTGGATCCGGAGGCCCGGGAGCCCTCCGACCGCGCCCTGCGCCGGCTGCTGCCCAACGTCATGAAGGACGACGACAAGGCCTCCCTCGAGTTCCGCCGCTACACCGAGCGCTCACTGCGCGAGAGCAAGATCGGCGCCTTGAAGGCTGCGGCCCTGGGACTGGACAAGGACGAGCTGGTGCTGACGCCCGCCGACGCCCGGCACTGGTCCACCGCGCTGAACGACGTCCGGCTGGTGCTCGCCGAACGCCTCGACATCCGGGACGACGCCGACGCCGAGCACGTGCACCGGATGCAGGACTGGTCCCAGGCCGAGGACGTGGAGAGCTACCTGGCCCTGGTTTACAACTTCACCACCTGGCTGCAGGAATCCCTGGTCCAGGCCATGCTCGCCTCGCTCGAGGCGTAAGCCGGATTCCGGTCTATACAGCCGGTGGGGCCCGGCGTACCGTGACTTAACGTGAGCGAGCTGGCATTGCCGCAACGTCTGACCCGGTCGGTGGGCGGGAGCCCCGTGTCCGAACGCCTTGCCGTGGTCCAGGAGCGGATCTATCGGCCGCTCATTGACTGGGCACGGCGCAGCCCGCTCCACAGCGGCGTCCTGGGCCACTCGGTTCATCCGCTGCTGACGGACGTGACGCTGGGATGCTGGCTCAGCGCCGCCATTCTGGACCTCGCCGGCGGTCCCCAGTCGCGTTCCGGGGCCAAGGTGCTGGTCGGGGCGGGGCTCGCCGCAGCGGTGCCCACCGCCCTCGCCGGCGCCGCGGACTGGGCGGAGATGAGCGGGGAAGAGCGCCGGATCGGCGCCGTCCACGCGCTTGGCACGGATCTTTCGGTCTTCCTGTTCCTGGCATCGCTGATCGCACGGCTGCGCGGCCGGCACAGCCTGGGCGTACGGCTCGGACTCGCCGGCAACGCCGCCGTCACCGGAGCCGGTTTCTTGGGCGGCCACCTGGCGCTCAACCGGGGCACGGCGCGGCGGGTCGGCACCGGAACCTGAAGGCCGGCTGCGGCGGGTCAGGTGTGACCCAACAGACACGAGTCGCTCGACACAATGTGATGGCCGCACCTGTGGCGAAGCCCTATCCTCGAATAATCATGACTTCAGCATCGAGCACGGATCCGGCAGCGGACGCTGCGGCGGAGACCGCAGCGGGCAGTACCGGGGACGCCCGGACGGGGGAGCGCCCCATCGGCGTTTTTGATTCGGGCGTTGGCGGCCTCACCGTGGCTCGGTCCATCATCGACCAGCTGCCCAACGAATCCATCCTCTACGTCGGCGACACCGCCCACGGCCCGTACGGTCCGCTGCCCATTGCCGAGGTGCGGGCCAACGCCCTCGGCGTGATGGACGAGCTGGTGGACTCCGGCGTCAAACTCCTCACTATTGCCTGCAACTCCGCGTCCGCCGCCGTGCTCCGGGACGCCCGGGAACGGTACACCGCACGGTATGGCATCCCGGTGATCGAGGTGATCCAGCCCGCCGTACGGCGCGCGGTCGCGGCCACCCGCAACGGCCGCGTCGGCGTGATCGGGACCTCCGCCACCGTGGGCTCCCGCGCCTACGAGGACACCTTCGCGGCCGCACCGGACCTGGAGATCACGTCCGTGGCCTGCCCGGCGTTCGTGCCCTACGTGGAAGCCGGCATCACCACCGGGCCGGAACTGCTCGCCGTCGCCCGCGAATACCTCGCCCCGCTCACCGCGGCCGGCGTGGACACCGTGGTGCTGGGCTGCACCCACTACCCGCTGCTGACCGGAGTGCTCTCCTTCGTTCTGGGCGAGGACGTCACCCTCGTGTCCAGCGCGGAGGAAACCGCCAAGGACGTGTACCGGGCACTGGCTTCGCGCGGCCTTGAACGAACCGGGACGACTGCCCCGGAACACAACTTCATCGCCACCGGCGACGCCGCGCAGTTCGAACACCTCGCCCGCCGTTTCCTGGGCCCCGAGGTCCTCAGCGTCCGCCACGTGGACCATGTGGCCGCGCAGTACCCCACCGGCAGCCTCGCCCGGATCACCCCGGAAATGATCGCCGCCGCGCAGGCTGCCGCCGGCAGGCCGCGGATCTCCAACTTCGTCTCCTCCGCCTCTGCCTCCGGCGGGGTGCCGCTGGCGGGCCTCCGGAGGTCCGGCCTGTGAAGCTGACCATCGTGGGCTGTACCGGATCCTTTCCGGGGCCCGGCTCGCCGGCGTCGTGCTACCTGCTGACCGCGCACGACGGCGAGCGGAGCTGGAAGATCGTGCTGGACCTGGGCAGCGGCGCGCTTGGCGCCATCCAGCGGTACACCGACCTGGAGGACATCGACGCGATCTTCCTGAGCCACCTGCACCCGGACCATTGCATGGACCTGTGCGGGCTGCACGTCGCGGTGCGGTGGAAGCCGGGCGGCTGGGGGCGCGGCCGGATCCCGGTCTGGGGCCCCGCCGCCACCGCGGACCGGATGGCAACCGCCTACGGCCTGGATCTGGACCCGGGCATGCACGAGGAGTTCGACTTCAGCAACTGGTCCGAACGGAAGCCCGTGACCATGGGCCCGTTCACGGTGACCCCCTTCGCGGTGAACCACCCGGTCGAGGAGGCCTACGCCCTGCGGGTGGAGGTCACCGAACCGGACAAGGACGGCTACCCGGTCACACGGGTGCTGGGCTACTCGGGGGACACCGACTCCTGCAGCGGCCTCGAGCACGCGGCCCGGGACGCGGACCTGTTCCTCTGCGAGGCGGCGTTCGAGGAGGGCCGGGACGACGGCATCAAGGACGTCCACCTGACCGGCAAGCGCGCCGGCGAAGCAGCCGTGGCAGCCGGGGCGCGGCGGCTGCTGCTCACGCACATTCCGGTTTGGACGTCCCCGCCGAAGGTGATGGCCGAGGCCAAGGAGGTCTTCGGCCAGCACGTGGCCGTCGCGGTCGCGGGCGTGCACTACACCGTCTGAGCTGACGTTGGAGGCAAGAGCACGCGCCGGGTCGATATGCTGGAAGGCATGACTTCCGAAGCCCTTACCGCTCCCGTTCTCCGCGCCGATGGCCGCACCCCCGACCAGCTTCGTCCGATCAGCATCACCCGCGGCTGGTCCAAGCAGGCCGAAGGCTCGGCACTGATCGAGTTCGGCAACACCCGGGTGCTCTGCACGGCGTCGCTGACCGAAGGCGTCCCGCGCTGGCTCAAGGGGGAGGGCCGCGGCTGGGTCACCGCCGAGTACGCGATGCTGCCGCGGGCCACCAACACGCGCTCCGCCCGTGAGTCCGTCAAGGGCAAGATCGGCGGCCGCACGCACGAGATTTCCCGGCTGATCGGCCGCTCGCTGCGTTCCATCATCGACACCAAGGCTCTCGGCGAAAACACCATCGTGCTGGACTGCGACGTCCTGCAGGCCGACGGCGGAACCCGCACGGCGGCCATCACCGGCGCCTACGTCGCCCTCGCCGAGGCGATCCGGTTCGCCCGCGAAAACAAGCTGATCGCCCGCAACGCGCAGCCGCTGGTGGACACCATCGCCGCCGTTTCGGTCGGCATCATTGACGGCGTCCCGATGCTGGACCTGCCGTATGTGGAGGACGTCCGCGCCGAGACCGACATGAACGTGGTGGTGACCGGCTCGGGCAAGTTCGTCGAGGTGCAGGGCACCGCCGAGGGCGCGCCGTTCGACCGTGACGAGCTCAACAAACTATTGGACCTTGCCCTGCTCGGAACGGAGCAGCTCGCCGCCATCCAGCGCGAGACCCTGGCCGAAGCCCCGTGAGCGGCGCTCCCGCAGGGGACCAGCCGAACCGGCCGGTCCTGGTCCTGGCAACCCACAACCAGGGCAAGCTGAGGGAACTGCGCGAACTGCTGCGCGGCCAGCTGCCCGGGCTCGACGTCGACACGCAGGTGGTGGACGCGGGCGCCGTCGGAGCCCCCGATGTCGCCGAAACCGGCGTTACCTTTGCGGAAAACTCGCTGCTCAAGGCCCGGGCGGTGGCCGAGGCCACCGGCCTCGTCGCGATCGCCGACGACTCCGGCCTGGCAGTCGACGTCCTGGGCGGAGCGCCCGGCATCTTCTCTGCCCGCTGGGCGGGCCGGCACGGCGACGACGCCGCGAACCTCCAGCTGCTGCTGGACCAGCTTTCCGATGTGCCGGACGAATACCGCGGCGCGGCCTTTGTCTGCGCCGCGGCACTCGCCGTGCCGGGCACCTCCGGCGAGGAGGCCCGGGAAGTGGTGGAATACGGCCAGCTGGAAGGCACGCTGCTGCGGGAGCCGCGCGGGGCCGGCGGCTTCGGCTACGACCCGGTGCTGCAGCCCAGCGGGCTGGACCGCAGCTGCGCGGAACTCAGCCCGGAGGAAAAGAACGCCATCAGCCACCGCGGCCACGCCTTCCGGGCCCTGCTGCCGGCGATCGTGGAGGCGCTGGCGGGCAGGTAGTTCCGGYCGCCGCATCAAAGGCCGCATCAAAAAAGGATGGCGCCCCGCCAGGGGCGCCATCCTTTTTTGGGGAGTGAATGCTTTCCCGGACCGGATTTACGGCGTCTTGCGCTCTTCCTCGGGTTCGTGCTCCTCGATGAATTCATCGACCAGCCCGGTGCCGTACTTCGCCGCCTGGCGCTTGGCGATGAGGCCGCGGATGACCTCGATGCCGATCGGGATGACCGAGAGCAGCACAATCGCGATGAAGATAATGTCCAGGTTGTCCCGGACCCACGGCACCTTGTCGCCGAGCAGGTAGCCGAGCAGGGTCACGCCGCCGCCCCACAGCGCGGCGCCGATCACGTTATAGATGAAAAACTTGCGCTTGCTCATCTGGGCAACGCCGACGATCACCGGGACGAAGGTCCGGATGATGGGGACGAAGCGGGCCAGGATCAGTGCCTTGCCGCCGTGCTTCTCGAAGAACGCGTGGGCGCTCTCGACGTTCTCACGCTTGAACAGCTTGGAGTCCGGCTTGTTGAAGATGGCCGGACCGGCCTTGGAGCCGATCAGGTAGCCGGCCTGGTTGCCGATGATCGCGGCGACGACAATCAGCGCGGCAAACGCCCAGATGTTGAACTTGATCGTGTCCGTCGCGACGAGCAGCCCGGCCGTGAACAGCATCGAATCCCCTGGCAGGAAGAAGCCGATCAGCAGCCCGGTCTCGGCAAAAATGATGCCGCACACCAGGATGACGACCCACGGCGCGAGGGCCGGATCTGCCAGGAAGACCTGGGGGTTGAGCCAGTCGGGCAGGAACGAGGCCAGGTGCGGCTGGACCGGCCCGGCGCCTCCGAGGGTGGTCACGGCGAAGTCGTGCAGGGTATAAGGGTTCACCTATCTAGGGTACTTGACCGGGTGCGGCCGGTTCCGGCGCTAAAGTTGGAGCGTGGGTTTGGACTTTACGGCGATCGACTTTGAGACCGCGAACGGCTTCCGCGGCTCGCCGTGCGCCGTCGGGCTGAGCAAGGTACGCGGCGGTGTCGTCGTCGAGGAGGCCTCCTGGCTGATGCGGCCGCCCGAGAACCACGACGCCTTTGACCACCACAACGTCCGCATCCACGGCATCCGGCCCGAGCAGGTCGCCGGCCTGCCCCGCTTCGGTGAGCTCTTCCCCGAGATCGGTGCCTTCATTGGCGACGACGTGCTGGCCGCCCACAACGCCGCCTTCGACCTGGGCGTGATCCGTTCCGGCCTGGAGGTCTCCGGGCTTCCCGGGCCCGCCTACGACTACGTCTGCACCGTGATGCTCTCGCGCCGTTGCTACTCGCTGGTGTCCAATTCGCTGCCGTACGCCGCCGAGGAAGCCGGCGTCCCGCTGCTCAACCACCACGACGCCGCCGAGGACGCACGGGCCTGCGCCGGCATCCTGATCGACATCGCGGCCCGCAACTGTGCGGCCAGCATCGCCGAACTGTACCTCTCGCTGGGGCTCACAGTTTCGCGCCAACCGGCCTTCGACCCGCGCCGCGACCCGCTCTCCAAGGCCACCCGGTCGGCCCTCGAGGCGCTCGCCGCCGGACAAGGCCCGGCTCCAGCCACCCGCCCGTTCCGCCCCGCTTGGCCGGACGAGGGCGCCAACCCGTTGCCCAATGCCGCGGCAGCCCCGGACCACCCCTTGTTCGGGCAGACCGTGGTGTTCACCGGAGAACTGGCGATTCCGCGGCCGGAGGCGAAGCTGCGCTCCGCCGAGCTGGGGGCCCGCCCAGAAAGCCGCGTTACCGCACGCACCACGGTGCTGGTGGTGGGGGACGGCTTTGTCGCGGCCGACCTGCGTTCGGGCCGGCTGACGGGCAAGGCACGCCGGGTCCTGGAACTCCACGACCGCGGGCAGCGGATCGAGGTGCTCTCCGAGGGGGAGTTCCTGCAGATGGTGGGCGGCCACGTCGCCGCCGCGGCCACCCGGGCCAGCTAGCGCGGTCCGTCCGCGGGTCATACGGCGCAACAATCATTTCGCCCGGGGTCGGGCCGCTCCTAGCCTTGAATGATGAGCAAACTGATCTCTTCACCCGCCCCCGCAGCAGAGGCTCCCGCCGCTGACCCGCAAGGCGCAAGCGTCTGGGGCAGGGTCTTTGCCTTCCCCAATCCGGTGAACGAGTACTCCGCGCGGATCACCGCGGCGCTCGTGGTGCTGCTGTCCCTTGCGACGCTCCTGACCGGCTCCGGCTGGGGGCTGGCAGTCATCGCCGTCGGATTCTGGTTGCGGGTGCTGTTCGGACCGAGGATTTCACCCTTCGGCGTGCTCTCAGTCAAGGTTCTGACTCCGCTGTTGGGCAAGAAACGGCTGGTCCCCGGGCCGCCGAAGCGCTTTGCGCAAGGCATCGGGGCGGCCCTCTCCACGGCGGCCGCCGTCCTCTTCGCCGCAGGTCTGGCTCCGGTCGCCTGGATCCTGCTCGTGGCACTGATTGCGGCCGCTTCGCTGGAAGCCTTCGCCGGCTTCTGCCTCGGCTGCGCCATCTTCGGTTACCTGCAGCGCCGCGGACTTATCTCCGAGGATGTCTGCGAAGCCTGCAACAACATCTCGCTCAGGCGCCCGTAACCGACGCCAGCCGCGCGGCCATGCCGCGGATGACCTCGGGCGCCTCGAGCGCGGCGAGCCAGTCCGCCGGCAGGCACTCCTCGCCGTAATGCGCCCCCAGGATGTTGCCGGCGATCGAGGCCGTGGAATCGCTGTCGCCGCTGTGGTTTACCGCCACCGCGATCGCCGCCCGGAAGTGCTCCGCCGGGCTGGCAGCCGCCGTCGCTTCCGGTGCGGTGGCCAGCACGGCATAGAGCGCGACGGCGAGGGCTTCCTCGGCCACCCAGCCTTCGCCCAGTTCACGCACCAGTTCTTCTGCGCCGAGCAGGCCCGGTGAACTCTCGTCTTCGGACCCGCGTGCGGAGGCGCCGGCAAGGCGCAGGGACGCCGTCAGCCGGTCGACCAGGGCGGGATCCGGCTCCTCGCCCTTTGGCAGGGGGCCGTCCTGCAGGTGCGCGAGCGCGGCTCCCGCCGCGCTGTGCAGGTCTTCGCCATTGACCAGGGCGTGGATCAGCAGGCTGAACACCCCGGCGCTCTGCCGGGCCGCGGGATGCCCATGAGTCAGGGACGCCGCATCCGCGCTCATCTTGTAGACCGCCTCCGCCGGGACGTGGGGAATCAATCCAAAGGGCGCCGAGCGCATCACCGTGCCGCAGCCCTTGGAATCCGGGTTGACCGGCCGGTGGACGGTCCCCATTTCCCCGGTGGCGAGCCCGCTGAGGCAGGCATTGCCGGGAGCGCGGCGGTGCCGGAGCACCTCATGGCTGTCGATCCAGCGCGGCGGCTGGAAGGGGGCGGCATCCGGCAGGGCCACGCCCTGGCTGGCCAGCCAGCGCAGGTAGGAGAGCCAGAGGCAGGCGTTCGTGTCCGCCGCCACGCCCGAGTTGGCCCATTCGAGAGCCTCCAGCAGGCCGTCCACCGTATACAGCGTCATCTGGGTGTCGTCGGAGAAGTGGCTGCCGCCGTCGAGCTCGGCGAAGTCCCGCAGTCCTTCCGGGCCGTACATGGCGCGGATCTCGTCGATTTTCGAGAATTCGACGGCGTAGCCCAGCGAATCGCCCAGCGCGCCGCCCAGCAGGCAACCATGGATGCGGGATTCGTGGGACGGCGTCGGCGCCGCCGGGGTGCTGCCGGACTCGATGTTCATGGCTTCAAATTTACCCCGGTGGCCGGGCCTCCCGGGAACGGGCCGGCCGGGAACGATGCGCCGGACTGGATCGCCGGCATATCCCGGTAGGGTGCTGATGGCGCCATGTTGGCTGTGGTGCCGCGGACATGACCAGCGGACTCAGGCAGGGGAGACGGATGCGCGAACCAGCGTGGCGGAAGACAGGCAGCACGCCGGACTACAGGTTTACGCTCGCCAATGAGCGGACCTTCCTGGCTTGGGTGAGGACCTCGCTGGCTCTGATTGCCGGCGCGCTCGCCATTGACCAGCTGGCGCCCAACATTGCGCCGGGTCCCGTCCGGATCGCCGTCTGCGTCGTGCTGGCTGTCCTCGGCGCCGGACTGGCGGCACTGGCCTACCACCGCTGGGGCCGGATGGAAGCCGCGATGCGCAACAACCGGGAACTGCCGTACTCCGGGCTGATGCTGATCATGACCGTCGGCGTCGCCATTGCCGCGCTCACCATCGCCATCCTGATCCTCGTTGCCCGGTGACCACTGCGCCGCGGGACCCCGGCTTGCAGCCGGAGCGCACCACCCTTGCCTGGGGCCGGACGCTGCTGGCCCTCGTCGTCGCCGATCTGTTCATCTGGCGCACCTGGGCGCTGTCCGGTCCGGAAAGTCCAGCCGCGGGGCGCTTAGACTACCTGGGCCTGTGCGCCGCCGCTGCGCTCGGATCCACCGTGGTCCTCTTCGTCTGCGTCAGGGTGCGCTCCCGGCAGTTGCGCGGCTCCACCGAAGGAGCCCCGGCAGCGTTGATGTTCAGCGCGACGGCGGCTGTCCTGGCGCTCGCCGCGAGCACGGTGGCCGCGATCGCCCTCGGCGGCTAGCTGCCGGCCGCCCGGCAGGCCGCCAGCGAAAGTCCAGCCTCCGCTGGCAGACTCCAATCAGACCATGACCCCCAGCCAAAGGATTCCCGCGCCATGACCATGCCAGTCCAAGCCTCCGAGCCGGGCATCGCCCGGCCGGCCTTCGTCCCCGATCTCCGTCGGACCGGCCTCGCCGCCCGGCTGTCCGCCGAGGCCTTGGGAACCCTCTTCGTCGTGGTGGTGGGCCTGGGCGTGCCGCTGTTCGCCGTTCCGCAGTACAACCCGATGTCCGCCTCGCTGGCTGCGGGCCTGGCCCTCACGGCGGCCATGCTGGCTTTCGGCTACCTGTCCGGCGGCCATTTCAACCCGGCCGTCACCGTCGGCAACGCGATCGCCGGCCGGATCCGGGCCCTCGACGCCGCCGCCTACCTCGGCGCGCAGCTGGCCGGAGCCCTGCTCGGGGCGCTCACGCTGTTCGGCGTCCTGCGCACCGTGCCCAAGCTCAACGGCACGCAGACGGCCTTCGACACCGTCGCGGCGGGCTTCGACAGCCGCTCCGTGATCCAGGCGCCGATGGCCGGCGTGCTGCTGGTCGAGGTGCTCGGCGCCGCCCTGCTGGTCGCGGTCTATCTCGGCACCACCGCGGGACGCAACCCGGCAAAGGCCGCGGCTCCCTTCGCCGTCGGCCTGAGTATGGCCGTGCTGCTGCAGCTGGGCCAGAGCATCGGGAATGCCCCGTTCAACCCGGCGCGTGCCACCGCTTCCGCGATCTTCAGCAGCCCGGACGCCCTGGGCCAGCTCTGGCTCTTCTGGGTGGCGCCGCTGGCCGGCGCCGCGGTGGCCGGCCTGGTGTTCCGTGGTTTTGCCCACACGCCGGGACGGGCGCTGCCCGTCTCCGGCGGCCCCGAGCCGGAAGATGGGTTCGACGACGACGTGGACGCCGGTTCCGCCGTGGAGCCCGTTAGCGCCGGTGGCGCGGCCGACGCCGGGGACACTCCGCGGTCTGCCCCGGCCGATGAAGCCCGCGCCTTCTTCGACAAACCCGACAGGCCCACCCCGTAACGCCGGGCGCCCCGTCACGGGTGCCGGTGCGCTTTACTGTCGGTGCCAGCCGATAGCGTAGTGGCATGCGGTTATTGCACACCTCGGACTGGCACCTGGGCCGTTCATTCCACGGCGTCGGGATGCTCGACGCCCAGCGGGCCTTCATCGACCAGCTCGTCGGCGTCGTCCGTGAAGAATCGGTCGACGTCGTCCTCATCGCCGGCGACGTGTACGACCGGGCGTTGCCCGGCGTCGACGTCGTGGGCCTGCTCGACGACGCCTTGGTGCGGCTCAGCGGTGCCGGTGCGAAGGTGGTGCTGACCAGCGGCAACCATGATTCGGCCATCCGGCTCGGCTTCGCCTCCCGCCTGCTCGAACGCGGGGGAGTGCACCTGCGCACCCGGCTCGCGGAGCTGGACACGCCGCTGTTGCTGCCGCTCCCGAACGACGCCGAATCCGGTGAAGGCGGGTCTGGGGCTGCTGGGTCCACCGACGACGGGCCGGTGCTGGCGATCTACGGCATCCCCTGGCTGGAGCCGCGGCTCGTTGCAGGGCAGCTGGGCGTCGAGACTGCCAGCCACTTCGAAGTGACCCGCGCCGCCACCGCGCTGGTCCGTGCCGACATCGAGGCCCGGTCGCAACACCGGACCGTCCATTCCGTGGTGCTCGCGCACACTTTCGCCAGCGGCGGGATCAGTTCCGACAGCGAACGGGACCTAAGCATCGGCGGGGTCGGCGCCGTGCCGCTCGATCTCTTCGACGGCTTCAGCTATACCGCCCTGGGCCACCTGCACGGCAGGCAGTCGCTCTCGCCCGCGGTCCGCTACTCCGGCTCACCGCTGGCCTATTCGTTCTCCGAGGCGAAGCACCAAAAGGGCGGCTGGATGATCGACGTCGATGCCAGCGGGGTCACTGCCGTCACCGAAGTGTTGTGGGAAGCGCCCCGCCGGCTCGCCACCTTGCGCGGGAAACTCGAGGAACTGCTCTCGAACGAGGAGTTCGCCTGGGCCGAGGGCGCCTACTGCCAGATCACGCTGACCGACGCGCAACGTCCGAACCAGGCCATGGAACGGCTGCGGGCGCGCTTTCCCGACACCCTGGTCCTGGGCTTCGACCCGGAAGGTGCCGAGGCTTCGGCCAAGACCAGCTACAGCAGCAGGCTGGCGCAGGCCGGGGACGATCTCTCGATCTGCTGCGGCTTCCTGGAACATGTCCGCGGCCGCGCCGCCGATGAGGCGGAGTCCGGAGTCCTGGCCGAAGCCCTTGAAGCCGTCCGACTGGAAGGGGTGTCCCGGTGAGGATCCACCGCCTGGATATTTCAGCCTTCGGCCCCTTTGCCGGCACCGAGCGCATCGACTTCGACCGGCTCAGCGCCCACGGGCTCTTCCTGCTCAACGGGGCCACCGGCGCGGGAAAGACCAGCGTCCTGGACGCCATTTGCTTCGCCCTCTACGGCTCCGTTCCCGGCGCCCGGCAGGAAGGGAAACGGCTGCGCAGCGACCACGCCGACCCGGCCGCCGAACCGCGCGTCACCTGCGAGTTCTCCGCGCAGGGCCGGCATTTTGAGGTGTCCCGGACGCCCGCCTGGAACAAACCCAGCGCCCGGGGCAAGAACGGGTTCACCGAGCAGAAAGCCAATACCCTGCTGCGGGAGCGGATCGACGGCGAGTGGCTGGAAAAGTCCGGCCGCAACGACGAGGCGGGAGCTGAGATTACCGCCCTGCTCGGCATGGACCGCGAACAGTTCACCCGCGTGGTGATGCTACCCCAGGGCGACTTCGCCGCGTTTCTGCGTTCCAAAGCGGCCGACCGGCTGGTGCTGCTCCAAAGCCTCTTCGGCACCCAGCGCTTCGAAGCGGTGGAACAGGAACTGGGCCGCCGCGCCGCCGCGGCCCGCAGCGAAGTGGAAAGCCTGAACAACAAACTCGAACTCCTGCTGGCCCAAGCCGAAGCGGAGACCGCGGGTCTGGGCCTGGAACTGGAGGAGGCCCTTGACCGCGCTCAGGCCGAGCAGCTGCTGGACCGGCTTGCGGCCGTTGCGGAGTCGGCCGCCGGGGAACGCCAGGCCGCCGCGCTCAAGGCGGAGCGGCACGGCGCCGATTTGGCCGCCCGGCTGGAGGACGTGACGGCGCGGGCCGCACGCCAGGCGAAACTTGCGGCCGCGGAACACCGGCGGGCCGCAGCCGAGGCAGCGGGCCCCGAGCTGCGGGAGAAAGCTGCCCTGCTGGAACAGCACCGGAAAGCGGAAGTCCTTGGCGGCCAACTGCAGGCACTGGACAGCGCCGAGGCGGCCGAGGAACGGGCGGCCGCGGCCGCCGCCGGCGCGGCCGAGGAGCTCCGCACCGCAGCTCTTACCGACCCGGAGCTGGCCCCGCTGCAGGCTGCCCTCCAGACATCCGGCGGACCGGCTGGCGCGCCACTGCCCGAGGCAGCGGTGCTGCGGAGCGAACTGGGCCGGCTGCGCTCGCTCCGCGCCGTGCTGGAGGAAAGGCTGCCGGACGAGGACCGGCTGGCAACCCTGAAGGACCGGAGCGCCGAACTTCAGCGCACCCTGGACGGGCTGCACACGGCAAGCCGCTCCGGCGCCGCGGCCCTGGACGCCTTGCGCCTCGAGTCCGCCGGCCTCCTTGCAGCACTGGCCCCGCTCGAGGAACTTGCTGCCGAAGTCCAGCTGCGCACCAAGGAAGCCGCCGCGGCGGACGAGCTGGTCGCCATTGTGGGCCGCCATGGAACCGCCGCGGATAACTGTGCACGGATCATCGAACGGCGCCGCGCGGCCCGCGACACCCACCAGGACCGCCGGCAGCGCTGGCTGGACCTCCGGGAAGAGCGGCTCGCCAACGCCGCCGCCGAACTCGCGGCCCAGCTGCGCCCGGACGAACCGTGTCCGGTCTGCGGCAGTGCCGAGCACCCGGCCCCTGCGCCGGCTGCGGCATCCGCCCTGGCCATCGCCGAAGCCGAGAAGACCGCAGAGCAGGACGCCGAGGCGGCGGAGGCCGTGCTGTCGGCGCTGGAGCGCGAACTCGGCGAAGCCCAACAAAGCCTCGCCGTGCTGGCGGCCCAGGGCGGCGACACTGCGCCCGAGGTGGCAAGCAACGAGGCCGCGCTGGCGAAGGAGCGGGCGGCCGAAGCCAGCCGCGCCGCCGCGGAGCTTGCAGCCAACCGGACACGGCGGTCCGAATTGGAGGACGAGGTTTCGGCTGCCGAAGAGGCCCGGACGGCGACTGCCCTGGCCATCGCGGAGGCCGAGGCGTCCCTCAGCGGGGTCCGCGGAGAGGCTGAAGGAATCGAGACCGCCCTGGCCGGCCTGCGCTCCGGGCACGCCACCCTCGGGGCACGGCTCGCGGCGGTCCACGGCGCGACGGCCCTGCTCGAACACGCCGATGCGGCCACCGGCAACCTGGAACAGGCCCGCGTTCGGACAACTGACGCGCGTGCCCACCTTGAGCGGGCGCTGCCGGACGCCGGCTTTGCCTCGGCGGAGGCGGCCCGTTCGGTACTCCTTCCCGCTCCGGATGCGGCCGGCCTGGAAGCCGCCGTCCGTGCCGGGCAGGACGAAGCCGCCCGGCTTACGGAACTCTTCGCCGGTGAGGAACTCGCCCTGGCCGCCCGCGAGCTGGCAACCGACGGCCCGGTGGACGACAGTGCGCTCGATCAGCTCAGGGCCGAGTGCGCCGCGGCGGAACGCGACGCCCGGGAGGCCGCACTGGCCTCCGGACTTGCCGGGAATTCGGTGCGGACCCTGGGCCGGATCTCCGCCGAATACGGGGAGCTTGCGGCAGCCGGCCGGGAACCCCGCGAACGGGCGGCGCTGTGGACCGCCGTGGCCGAGGCGGCCCGCGGCGGCGGAGACAACAACTACCGCATGAGCCTGAACAGCTACGTGTTGGCCGCGAGGCTGGAACAGGTGGCGGCAGCGGCCTCGGAACGGCTGATCGGCATGAGCGACGGCCGCTACACCCTGCAGCACACCGACGCCAAAGCCGCCCGGGGGCAGAAATCCGGTTTGGGCCTCGAAGTCGTGGACCAGTGGACCGGCCAGCGCCGCGACACCGCCACCCTCTCCGGCGGGGAGTCCTTCATGGCCTCGCTCGCGCTGGCCCTCGGCCTTGCGGACGTGGTGCAAATGGAATCCGGCGGAGTGGACATCGAAACCCTCTTCGTGGACGAGGGCTTCGGCAGCCTCGATGAACAATCACTCGAACAGGTCATGGACGCGCTGGAAGGTCTCCGCGACGGAGGCCGTGTCGTGGGCCTGGTGAGCCACGTGGCGGAAATGAAACAGCGGATCACCACCCAGCTCCAGGTGGTCAAAGGCCGCAACGGTTCCACCCTGCACATCTCCGACGACGCCCAGGCCTGAGTCCCCCGCCTCAGGTATAATTCGGAGGGTTACCGGGTCGCGCGCATCGGGAGGAGGGACGATGCGCACCATCGAACGAACCCGGAATCATGAACCCTTCACCGTCCTCCACGACGACCCCTCCCGCCACCGCGCCCGCGGCACCGTCTAGCGGCGGCCGCTTCGCCCGGCTGCCCCTCCTGGCTGGCCGGAGTTTCATCCCGCTGGGACTTTTCGCCCGCCTCCCGCTGGCCATGCTGACCGTCGGCGCCCTCACGCTCGTCACAGCCGTTACCGACTCCTACGCCGTGGGCGGGGCTGCAGCGGGTGCCGTCGGCATCGGCTCGGCACTCGGCGCCCCCGTGCTGGGCGCCCTCGCTGACCGGCTGGGCCAACGTCCCGTCCTGATCGTGTCCGCGGTCCTCAACACGGCCGCCGTGGCCGCCCTCATTCTCGTTGCCTACCTGGTGCCGGGCGCCCGGGAGCTGGCTGCCGCCGTTCCCGTGCTCGCCGCTGCTTTCGTGGCCGGCGCCAGTTGCCCGCAGGTCGGCCCGCTGGCGCGGGTCCGCTGGATGGCCCTGAGCTCCCGCGGCGGAACCGGACACACCGAAGACCTGGACACCGCGCTGTCCTATGAGAGCACCGCCGACGAGCTGACCTTCGTGCTGGGCCCGGCCCTGGTAGGAATTCTCGCCAGCCTGCTCAGCCCCTGGTTGCCGCTGGCGCTCGCGGCCGCGCTCACCCTCATCCTGGTTCCGGCGTTTGCCGTGCACCCGACCCACCGTGCGGTGCCGCGCGCCGCCGCCCCGAGCCGCTCAGCCTCGGCAGCCGCCCGCCGGCAACGCAAGGCCCTGGCGCCCGGGCAGCGCACGGCGGCCTCCGCCGCCGTCGCCCTGCCGGTGCTGGCCATGGTCTGCATGGGCACCTTCTTCGGGTCCACCCAGACGTCCCTTAGTTCCTTCTCGGCCAGCTTCGCCACCTCCGAGCTCGCGGGCCTGCTCTACGCGGTGATGGGCCTGAGCTCCGCCGCGGCCGCGCTCTCCGTGGCGTACTGGCCCCGTCGGTTCAGCGTCAACGCCCGCTGGCTGGCCTGCGCGGCGCTGATGGCCGGCTTTGCGGCGCTGCTGCTCCTGCCGTCCTCCGCGCTGCCGATGATCCTGGTGCTGCTGGTCCTGGGCCTTCCGGTGGGCCCGCTGATGGTCACCGTGTTCGCTATCGGCGGCGTCGTGGCCCCGGAAGGGAAACTCGGCACGGTGATGACGGCGCTGGCCAGCGGCATCGTGGCCGGGACAGCGCTGGGCTCCTCCATCGCCGGCCAACTGGCGCAGAACTCCGGCTATTCGGCCGCGTTCCTGGTTCCGGTCTGCGCAGCGGCCGCGCTGTTCGTGCTCGGAGCGGTGGCCGCCGTCGTCCTCCAGCGACGGAACAAGAGGACGACGACGGCGGCCGCGTAACCCCAACTGAATCGCAATTGTTGTCGTTTTGAAGGCTGTAAACGACAACTAATGCGAGTCAGTTGGGTGAATTAGAGCTGGGAGCCCAGTTTGAAACCGCGCTCCTCGCCGGGCTCACGCGTGTAGGCGAAGCCGTCGGCGCCGACCGTGACGGCCATTTCGCTGCTGTCGGTGCGGATCACGAGCGGCTGCGGCTTGCCGTCCAGGTCCAGGACCAGGGAAGCCTCCGTGTACCAGCTCGGGACCACGGGGTTTCCCCACCAGTCGCGGCGCTGGTTGTCGTGCACGTCCCAGGTCACCGTGGGGTTGTCCGGATCGCCCGTGTAGTAGTCCTGGGTGTAGATCTCCACCCGGTGCCCGTCGGGATCCAGGATGTAGAGGTAGAAGGCGTTGGACACGCCGTGCCGGCCGGGACCGCGCTCGATCCGGTCCGAGATCCGCAGCGCGCCCATCTTGTCGCAGATCTGGATGATGTTGTGCTTCTCGTGGGTGGAGAAGGCAATGTGGTGCATCCGCGGCCCGTCGCCGCCCGTGAGGGCGGTGTCGTGCACGGTCTGCTTGCGGTGCATCCAGGCCGCGTAGGTGACGCCGTCGGAGTCTTTGATGTCCTCGGAGACCCGGAAGCCCAGGTCCTCGAGGTACTTCCGGCCGCGCGGCACGTCCGGCGTGACCTGGTTGAAGTGGTCCAGCCGGACCAGTTCCCCGGCGCTGTAGAGGTCGTAGCGCTGGGTGAGGCGCTCCACGTGCTCGACCTCGTAGAAGAACTCGTAGGGGAAGCCCAAGGGATCCTCCACCCGGACCGCGTCTCCGATGCCGCGGGCGAAGCCGTCCTTCCGGCGCTCCGTGCGGCAGCCCATCTCGGCGAAATAGGCCTCGGCCTTGTCCACGTCGCCGGGGCTGCGGACCCGGTAGGCGAATGCCGCGGCGGCCGCCACCGGACCCTTGCGCAGCACGAGGTTGTGGTGGATAAACTCCTCGAAGGAGCGCAGGTAGATCGCGTCCTCATCCTCGTAGGTGACGTGCAGGCCCAGCAGGTCCACGTAGAACGCGCGGGACTTTTCCAGGTCGGTGACCACGAGGTCCATGTAGGCGCAGCGGACAATGTCCGGTGCGGGCACGGTGGGGGTGATGATGTCGTTCATGGAAATTCTCTCTTCGTTGAGGAGGGGAAGTGTTTCAGTGCTCCGCCGCGGCGCCGAATTTGGGGGTGTGGACGCTGCCGAGGGTGATGTGGACGGCCTGCTGGTCGGTGTAGAAGTCAATCGAGCGGTAGCCGCCCTCGTGGCCCAGGCCGGAGGCTTTGACGCCGCCGAAGGGGGTGCGCAGGTCCCGGACGTTGTGGCTGTTGAGCCAGACCATGCCGGCTTCAAGGTTCTGCGAGAAGTTGTGCGCCCGGGTCAGGTCGTTGGTCCAGACGTAGCCGGCCAGGCCGTAACGGGTGTTGTTCGCCAGGGCCAGCGCCTCGGCGTCGTCCTCGAACGGGGTGATCGCCACCACCGGGCCGAAGATCTCCTCCTGGAAGATCCGGGCGTCCGGCTTGACGTCGGCGAAGACCGTGGGCGCGATGTAGTTGCCGGTATCCAGCCCCTCGGGCCTCCCGCCGCCGGCCAGCAGCCGTCCCTCGGACTTGCCGATCTCGACGTAGCGGGCAACCTTCTCGTAGTGCTCCGGGTGCACCAGCGCGCCAACCTCGGTCTTCGGGTCGTGCGGGTCGCCGACCACGATGTTCTTGGCCCGGGCGGCGTACTTCTCGCAGAACTCCTCGTAGATGCCGCGCTGGACCAGGATCCGCGAGCCGGCCGTGCAGCGCTCGCCGTTGAGCGAGAAGACACCGAACAGGGTCGAATCGATCGCCGCGTCCAGGTCGGCGTCGTCGAAGATGATTGCCGGGCTCTTGCCGCCGAGTTCCATCGACAGGCCCTTGAGGTTCTCCGCCGCGTTACGGAAGATCGTCTTGCCGGTGGTGGTTTCGCCGGTGAAGGAGATCAGCGGGACGTCCGGGTGCTTGACCAGGGCGTCGCCGGCTTCTTCGCCGAGGCCGTTGACGAGGTTGAACACGCCGTCGGGCAGCCCGGCGTCCTTGAAGATCTTCGCCCAGAGCGAGGCGGACAGCGGCGTGAATTCGGCGGGCTTGAGCACCACGCAGTTGCCGGTGGCCAGCGCCGGGGCGAGCTTCCAGGACTCCAGCATGAACGGCGTGTTCCACGGCGTGATCAGGCCGGCGACGCCGATCGGCTTGCGGTTGACGTAGTTGATCTGCGCGCCGGGAACCTTCATGGCGTCGTCGAACTGCGCCACGATCAGGTCGGCAAAGAACCGGAAGTTCTCCGCGGCCCGGAGCGCCTGGCCCTTGGCCTGGGTGATGGGCAGGCCGGTGTCGAAGGTTTCCAGTTGCGCCAGCCGGGATTCCTGGGCCTCGACGGCGTCGGCGATCTTGTTCAGGACCCGGGCACGCTCGCGCGGTTTCATCCGTGGCCAGGGCCCCTCGGTGAAGGCCTTGCGGGCGGCGGCTACGGCGAGGTCGATGTCCTCCTGCTGCCCGGCGGCCGCCGTGGCGTAGGTTTCGTTGGAAACCGGGTCCAGGACATCGAAGGTCTTGCCGCTGACGGAGTCGACGAACTGGCCGTCGATGTAGTGCTGGATGCGGGTGGGCAAATCGTCCGGAATGTAGTGCTCAGCCATGGGTCGATCCTTTGCTTCGGCGTTGAAGTTGCGGTGTGCTGCGGTGCAGCTGCTAATTGGCGATCCGGAAGCCGTCCACCGGGGTGAGGTACTCCCGGCCAGCCTCCATCAGTTCGGCGATCTTCTTGAGCCCGGCGTCGGTGGGGGTGATCAGCGGCGGGCGGACGTAGTCGGAGGCGATCAGGCCGGCCTCGGCCATCAGCCACTTGCTGGGCGCGGGGTTGGTCTCGACGAACAGCAGGTCCACCAGCGGGTGGACGCCGTAGTGGATCTTCCGGGCGGTCTCGAAGTCGCCGTCGACCCAGGCGTTGTACATGTCCGCGGAGGCCTTCGGCGCGATGTTTGCCAGCGCCGAGATGAAGCCGACGCCGCCAATCGCCATCAGCGGCAGGCACAGCAGTTCGATGCCGGACCAGACCAGCAGGTCCTTGCCGGCCAGGTGCATGACGCGGGAGAAG
The DNA here is from genome assembly GCF_056398965.1 of Arthrobacter sp. 01T414. Taxonomy (NCBI): domain Bacteria; kingdom Bacillati; phylum Actinomycetota; class Actinomycetes; order Micrococcales; family Micrococcaceae; genus Arthrobacter; species Arthrobacter sp. 01T414. The sequence continues at coordinate 1,128,909 of NZ_JBFTQK010000001.1, forward strand.
TGTTCGAAGTCCTTGGTGGTCTCCTTGATCCCGACGATGTTGTCGAAATCGCGGAACAGCCGCGACACCGTTTCGGGGGCCATGTCCACCGCGGTGCGGGACGGCACGTTGTAGATCACGAACGGCATCTCCGGGAACTCCGTGGCGACGGTGGCATACCAGCGGTACAGGGCTTCCTGCGTGGGCCGGGAGTAGTACGGCGTGATGATCATCGATGCGTCCGCGCCGGCGTCGACGGCGGCCTGCGTCAGTTCCAGCGTCTCCTGCAGTTTCGCCGTTCCGGTGCCGGCCATGAAGGGCACGCGGTCGCCGATCGCCTCGGCCGTGGCGCGGATGGCGGCGGCGCGTTCCTCCACCGACTGGGCGCTGGGCTCCCCGGTGGACCCGCCGATCGTGATGCCGGAGGAGCCGCTGGCGATCTGCCATTCGACCATGTTCCGCAGACTGTCATGATCGACGTCGCCGGACGCGGTAAAAGGGGTGAACATCGCGGCGAGGGAGCCTTTGAGGTGCTGCTGGGGATCGGAACGGAACTTCATTGTTGTTTCCTTATCGTTCGGGGGAGCGGAAGCGGGGGCGGTCCCGCTGTGGTCAGGGGGATGGTGTCCGGTGGGCCAGGTACGCTTCGAGGGTCGCGGTGCGGTGCGCGCGGGCGGCGCGTTCGACGTCGTCGGCCGGGGCGCCCGCTTCCAGCAGCTTCAGAAGCGCCTCGTGTTCCTCGACCGACTGCCGGGCGCGGCCGGGCACGTAGCTGAAGGTGGAGGAGCGCAGTGCCTGCAGCCGGTTCCAGCCGCGGTGCACGAGGTCGAGGATGTGCGGGTTGGGGCAGTGTTCGAAGAGGACGCTGTGGAAGTCGCGGTTCAGGCTCGTGAAGCGCACCGGGTCGAAGTCCGCCAGGCACTCGCGCATCAGTTCGTTCACGGCGCGGGCCCGGGCGATGTCCGCGGCGGAGATCAGCGGGGCGGACAGGGCAGTCGCGGCGCCTTCGACGATCCCCAGCGTCTGCATTGTGTAGAGGTACTCGGTGGGATCGATCCCGGCCACGGTGGCGCCGACGTTGCGTTCGAACACCACGAGGTTCTCCGCTTCGAGCCGCCGGATGGCTTCGCGGACCGGGACGACGCTGAAGCCGAGGTCCTCGGCGATCTTGGCCAGCACCAGCCGGTAGCCGGGGGAGTACTCGCCGCTGAGGATGCTGGCCTTGATGGCCGCGTAGGCCTGTTCCGACTTGCTGGCGGTGGCGGCCGCGGCGCCGGCGCTCGCGGTCACTGCGCTGGTCATGGCCGGGACTGTCCGCGGTCCGCGGCCCACGACCGGTACTTTTCCTGCCACTGTGCGTTCATCGGGTAGAGGCCGTCCACGCTGTGCCCGGCGGCGACCATCTCGGCGATGAAGCTTTCCTCGGCTTCCTGGACCAGGGCGTCGTTGGCCACTTCCTCGGCCAGGGCCGGCGGGATCACGAGGATGCCGTCCGCGTCCCCCACGATGATGTCCCCGGGCTGCACCGTGGCGCCGCCGCAGGAAATGGTGAGGTCAACGTCCCAGGGGATGTGGCGCCGGCCGAGGACCGCGGGGTGGGCGTTGGCGAAGAAGGTGGGCATGTCCAGGGCGCCGACGGCGGTGACGTCGCGGACGCCGCCGTCGGTGATGACGGCCGCGGCACCGTTGACCTGGGCGCGCAGGGCCAGGATGTCCCCGACCGTTCCGGTGCCTTTTTCGCCGCGGGCCTCCATGACCAGGATTTCGCCCTCCTGGAGCGAGTCAATGGCGCGTTTCTGGGCGTTGAAGCCGCCGCCGTGGGTCTTGAACAGGTCCTCGCGGTTGGGCACGTAGCGCAGCGTCCGGGCGACGCCGACGACGGTGCGGTCCGGTCGGGTCGAGTGCAGGCCGTCGATGCTGACGTTGTTCAGCCCACGTTTGCGCAGCTGGGAGCTCAGGGTGGCGGTCGCAACGGATCCGAGCTTTGCCTTGAGCTCAGGGGTCAGCACGCTTTTCGGCGCGGTCTGTTCGGCGGCCGGAGTGCCGTAGGCCTCGGCGCGCTGGGCGTCGTCGCTGCGCGGCTGCGCTCCGTAGCCGGCCAGCGGCACGGTGCCCTGGACCGCCGTCGTCGTCAGCCGGCCGGTGGTGAGTCCCGACGCCGGGGCGTCCACCTCGACCTCCATCACGTCGCCCGGCTGGGCTACGGAGGCGCCGGCGGGCGTGCCGGTCAGGATGATGTCGCCCGGCTCCAGGGTGAGGAGCTGGGAGAGGTCCGCGACGAGGCGGGCAAAGGGAAACAGCAGGGTGCCGGTGGTGTCTTCCTGCACCAGTTCGCCGTTGAGCCAGGTGCGGAGGCGCAGGCCCTCCGGATCCACCTCCGCGGCCGGGAGGAGGCCTGGCCCCACAGGGGTGAAGCCGTCCCCGCCCTTGGAGCGCAGGTTGGAGCCCTTGTCCGCATAGCGCAGGTCGTAGACGCCCAGGTCGTTGGACGCGGTGACGAAGCCGACATGGCGCCAGGCCTCATCGGGGGAAACGCGGCGGGCACGGGTGCCGATCACCAGCGCCACCTCGCCCTCGAAGGCCAGGAGCTCGCAGCCGGCGGGGCGTTCGACCGTGCCGCCGGAGAGGCTCAGCGAGGAGGTGGGCTTCAGGAAGTAGGAGGGCTGCTCCGGGGTGCGGCCGCGCTGGGCGGCCCGGCTGGGGTAGTTGATGTGCACCGCGATGACTTTGCCGGCGGCGGCCAGGGCGTCCTGCGAAAGCTGCTCCATCGCATCTCCTCATTGAGTATGAAATCGTATACGATACTAAACTGCCCGAGCCGGGGCTGCTTGTCAAGGCCCAGGGTGCGGCGCCGCCGGGACGGCTTCAGGCCAGCTGCGCCTCGATGCGCGCGGCGCTCGCCGACAGCGCGGCCGCAACTTCGGCCGGATCCTGCGCGGCGCGGATATAGACCACGGCGAGGGCGGCCGGACGCCCGCCGGGAACCCTGACCGGCACGGCGAGCGAGGAGACGCCCGGGATGACCTCGTCGTGGCTGGCCGCGAAGCCGCGGCGTCGCGCCTCGGCTGCCTCGGGGCGGTAGTGGATGCCGGGGGCGAGGCGCTGCCATTCCTGCTCCGAAAGCGCGGACTGGATCGCGATGCCGGGGGCGCCCGCGCTGACCGGGTGCCGGGAGCCGGGGTGCTGGACCACGGCCGCCCCGGTGTGGCGGGGATCCACGGTGACCAGGGTGACGCAGTCTTCGCGGTCCCAGACGGCCACGAACGCGCTCATGGTCAGGGTATTGGCCAGCTGGGTGAGCTCGGGCAGCGCGGCGGTCTGCAGGTTGCGCGCCACGCCCCGGGCGAGAACGGCCAGGCCGGGACCGGGCTGGACCCGGCCGGCGTCGTCGCGGACCAGCAGCGAGTGGTCCTCGAGGGTGCGCAGGATGCGGTAGGCCACCGAGCGGTGGACGCCCATGGCGTCGGCGAGTTCGGCGATGGTGAGCGGCTCCGGAGCGTCGGCCAGGATCTCCAGTGCCCGGATGCCTCGCGAGAGCGTTTGGGAGGGCGGGGCCTGGGTGCTGCCGGCGTTCGGGGTCATGAGTTCCATCCTAGGGGCGGGCAGGAAGAGTCTTGTGCTGCGGCTCACAGTGCAGTAGCGTTCTGGCACAGCGTTCTATATATGAACGATGCGTTCGATTATAGAACTCGCAATGGAGCCCTGAACAGCTCCGGCCGGCCGTCATCCCCGGCCGGCAGCCACCTCTACGGACACATCCAGCGAAATGTGTGCTCTATCACAGTTTTCATAGTATGATCGCAGTTACTAACTGACCGTTCGATCAGTAATTCATGAGGCATTTAGTTATTCACTCGCACCCACCCGGGCAGTACCTCTGCCCCCAGCTACGGAGTTCCAATGACCGCAACTTCCACCGTTGATTCTGAGGCGGGCCCCAGCAGCAAGCATGAGGAACGTAAGGTCCTCGCCGGGACGCTGGTCGGCACCACCATCGAGTGGTACGACTTCTTCATCTTCGCCCAGCTGACAGCAACGCTGCTGTCCCCGCTCTTCCTGGCGCCCCTCAACGCGTCCAACCCGGGCCTGGCGCAGATTCTGTCCTTCGCCCTGATCGGTATCAGCTTCCTGTTCCGGCCGCTCGGTGCCATCATTGCCGGGCACCTCGGCGACCGCCTCGGCCGCAAGGCGATGCTGGTCTTCACCCTGGTGATGATGGGTGCCGCGACGGCGCTGATCGGCATGCTGCCGACCTACGCCCAGATCGGTTTCTGGGCCCCCGTCCTCCTCATCCTGCTCCGCGTCATCCAGGGCTTCTCCGCCGGCGGTGAATGGGGCGGCGCTGCGCTGATGGCCGTCGAGCACGCCCCGATGAGCAAGCGCGGACTGTTCGGCGCCTACCCGCAGATCGGTGTTCCGGTGGGCATGATCCTCGCCACCGGCCTGCTGTTCTTCCTCAACACCAGCATGTCCAAGGAAGACTTCGGCGCGTGGGGCTGGCGGGTTCCGTTCCTGCTTTCGATCGTGCTGATCGTGGTYGGCTACCTCATCCGCCGCGCCGTGGCCGAGAGCCCGGTCTTCAAGGAGATGCAGGACCGCAAGGAAGAAAGCAAGGCTCCCCTGGGCGAGCTGATCCGCAAGCACAAGAAGGCCGTCCTCTACTCCACGATGATCTTCATCGGCAACAACGCCGCCGGCTACCTGCTGATCGCGTTCTTCATCTCCTACGCCACCAAGACGCTGAAGATGCCCACCCCGCAGATTCTGCTGGCCACCACGCTGGCATCCTTCGGCTGGCTCATCTTCACCCTGGTCGGCGGCTGGCTCTCTGACAAGATCGGCCGGGTCAAGACCTTCCTGATCGGCTACGGGATTGTCTTCGCCTGGATGATCCCGATGTTCGCCCTGATCGACACCAAGGACATCCTGCTCTACGGCGTCGCGCTGTTCGTGCTGACCATCGGCCTCGGCCTGTCCTACGGCCCGATGTCCGCGATGTACGCCGAGATGTTCCCGGCAAACGTCCGCTACTCCGGCATCTCCATCGGCTACGCCTTCGGCGCCATCCTGGGCGGCGCCTTCGCGGCGACCATTGCCGAGGCCCTGCTGCAGGGCACGCACTGGACCGGCTCCATCGGCATCTACATCATGATCCTCTGCGTCATCTCCGCCGTCGGCGTCGTGCTGGCCAAGGAAACCCGCGGCCGCCCGCTGGGCGTCAGCAGCCACCACTAGGCAGCAGCCAACCAGGCGGCAGCCCGCCAGGAACAAGGCAATACAGAAGAGGCACGGACCGTAGTCCGTGCCTCTTCTGTGTTGCGGCTTCGATGCAAAATCCAGGCGGCTCAGACGCCCAGGAAGCTGATGGCCCCTTGCTTGAACGCCCGGCTCGTGACGGCGTTGGTGTGGTTCCGTGCGGGGAGGACGAGCTGTTCCACCATCGCCCCGCCCTTGGCGCCGAGCGCGGCGAGCTCCGGCATGGACGCGGCCCGCTCGTCCTTTTCGCCGGCAACCAGCAGCATCGGCATCTGCGGCACCGCCTCGGCGGGATCGAACGGCTCGTCCTTGATCGCCTCGATCAGGGAGAGCAGGGCAAAGATGTTGTTGCTCGGCAGCAGTTGCGCCATCTTCAACAGCCCGGCGGTGGACGCGTCCGCAATGGGCGTGCCGTCGGCCAGGTACCGCTGCGCGGCGACCAGGTCGAACTCCGCCAGCGGGTCCGCGATGTTGGGTCCGCCCAGCACCAGCCGGTGGACCAGCTCGCGCTGCGTTGCGCCGAACTCCCAGGCCAGCCGGGACCCCAGAGAGTAGCCGATCACGTCCAGGCCGCTGGCCGGATCCCCGTCGCGCAGCGGACGCGCGCCGGCGTCGAACGCGATCTGCAGCAGATCCGCGCGGATCCGGCCGGGGGAGTAGGAATCCCGGTCCTCCGGGGCGCCGCTGCGGCCGTGGCCGGGCAGGTCCACGGTGATGACGCGGCGGCCGGCCTCGGTGAGGGCGGCGATCCAGCCGGTGTCCTCCCAGTTGAGCTTGGAGGAAGAGGAGAAGCCGTGCAGCAGCAGGATCGGCCGAAGCCCGGCGTCGTCCTTGGGATCGTGCACCCCGACGTAGAGCTGGGGGTCGGTGCCCTCGACCGTGTGGGAATGCTGTTCGCCGGTGTGCCTGCCGCTCATGGTGTCAGTCCTCATCAAGTACGGCGCTCAGGCGGACCCGGCGCTTCGGTGCCTCTTCCTTCGGGACCGTGCCCACGATGCCGGCGGTGTTGTCCGGCACCTCGAACACGATCAGGGGCTCGCCGACGTTGATCTTGTCGCCGGGCCCGCCGTGGATACGCACTACCTTACCTGCCTGCGGGCTGGGCAATTCGACGGCGGACTTGGTGGTTTCGACCTCCACGAGCGGCTGGTTCCGCTCCACCTGGTCGCCCGGTGCAACCAGCCATTCCAGCACGGTCGCCTCGATGAGCCCTTCGCCGAGATCCGGCAGCGGGAAGGAAATTTCAGCCACGTTTGTACTCCAATACTCGCTGGATGCCGAAGAGGATCCGGTCAATGTTCGGGATGTATTCGTCCTCCAGGTCGCCGGAGGGATACGGGACGTCGAATCCGGTCACGCGCTCCACCGGTGCCTTGAGCGTGTCAAAGCAGCTCTGGGTGATCAGCTGCGCCACCTCGGCGCCCAGCCCTGAGGTCAGCGGCGCCTCATGGACGACGACGGCGCGGCGCGTCTTGCTCACGGAGGCGGCCAGCGCCTCGGCGTCGATCGGCTTGAGCCAGCGCAGGTCCAGGACCTCGATGTCGATCCCGTCCTCGGCGGCGAGCTCCCCCACCTGCAGGCAGCGCGCCACCATGGCGCCCCACGCCACAAGGGTCAGGTGCCGGCCCTCGCGCATGACCTTGGCGCCCTCGGGGGTGCCGGGGTTGGCTACGTCCACCTCGCCCTTCTGCCAGTAGCGGGACTTCGGCTCCATGAAGATCACCGGGTCCGGCCGCGTGGCGGCGTGCTTGAGCAGGTGGTAGGCCTCGTGCGGGTTCGACGGCGAGACCACTTTCAGCCCGGGTACGTGGGCGAAGAGCGCCTCCAGGCTTTCGCCGTGGTGTTCGGGCGCGCGGATGCCGCCAAAGCTGGGCACGCGCAGGGTGATCGGCATCGGCAGGGTGCCGCGGCTGCGGTAGTTCATCCGGGCGATCTGGCAGACGATCTGGTTGATGGCCGGGTAGGCGAAGCCGTCGAACTGAACTTCCGGGATGGGGTGGAAGCCGGCCATCGCCAGGCCCACGGACATGCCGAGGATGCCGGATTCCGCCAGCGGGGTGTCGAAGACCCGCTGCGCGCCGTGCTTGGCCTGCAGCCCGTCGGTAATCCGGAAGACGCCGCCGAGGCGGCCGCAGTCCTCGCCGAAGATGACGGCCTTGGGGTTCTCGGCCAGCACCTCGTCGAGCGCGCGGTTGAGCGCCTGCTGCATGGACAGGGTTTCGGTCATGGGCGTATCGGCAGTGCTGTCACCTGCGGCAGCTGCGCCTTCAAGAATCGAGTTAGACATGTTCGGACTCCTCGCGCCAGTTGGCGGCCTGGGCCTGCAGGGCAGGGGTGGTTTCCTGGAAGACCAGGTCGAACATTTCGGCTCCGGGGCGCGGGCCCAGGGCCTGGATGCCGGTGCGGATCTCTTCCTCTTCGGCTTTGGCCGCGGCCAGGGCCTCGGCGAAGAACTCCTCGCCGGCGATCCCGTCCGCCAGCAGCCGCTGCTTGAGCCGCTCCAGCGGATCCTCGCCGGCGCTGTCGCGTTCCTCGTCGAGGGAGCGGTAGCGGCCGGGGTCATCGGAGGTCGAGTGCGGGCCGCGCCGGTAGGTCATGGCCTCGATCAGCACGGGGCCATTGCCGGAGCGGGCGTGTGCGAAGGCGCGGCGGGTGGCTTCGACGACGGCGACGACGTCGTTGCCGTCGACCTGCAGCGCCGGCATGCCGTAGCCGGCCGCGCGGGCGGCGACGGAGCCGCCGGCCACCTGGCGTTCCGTGGGAACCGAGATGGCCCAGCCGTTGTTCTGCACGAAGAAGACCACGGGTGCCTTCATCACGGCCGCAAAGTTCAGGGCCTCGTGGACGTCGCCCTGCGAGGAGGCGCCGTCGCCGAAGTAGGTAAGGGCGACGCCGTCCTTCTGTTCCAGGGTCTGGCCGTGGGCCCAGCCGACGGCATGCAGCACGGATCCGGCCACTACGGCCTGGATCGGGGCGAGGCGGGACTGCATCGGGTCGTAGAGGCCGCCGTGCCAGGTGGCCTTGTGGGTGGACATGTAGCCCACCATGTCCACGCCCATGGTCCGGGCGACGCCCATTTCACGGTAGGTGGGGAAGACGAAATCGCGGGTGGTGTCCACGGCGTAGCCGCTGCCCACCTGGGCGGCTTCCTGGCCGAGCTCCGGGGCGTAGCCGGGAATGATGCCTTGCCGCTGCCAAGCGATCGCCGAGGTGTCCAGGTGCCGTACCGCGACCATCAGCGAGTAGAGCTCGCGCAGCTGGGCGGGAGTGAGCGGCCCGGCGTCGTCGCCGGAAACCGCGAGGGGGAGTGTTTCCATGCCTGTGACCCTAGTCACGGTCTAAGTCCTAGGCAATCAGCTCAGGAAACGCTGACCATTCTGCGCAAGAACGCTAGCCAAGCCGCCGCCGCACGTGGCAATTTGTGCAGCTATAGGCGTTACCCAACTGACTGGCAGTAGGGGCCGTTATGAGCGACCAAAACGGCCCCTAATGCGAGCTACTTGGGCTCGACTGCCCGGGATTCGTCGGGCGTCCGGGTCCGGTTCAGCCGGGCGCCGATCCAGCAGGCGGCGGCAATGCCGGCGATCAGCGCCATGGTGCTGAAGAGCTGCTTGCTGCTGTCCGGGCTGCTGAAGCCGACGGCGAAGATCAGGGCCAGGAGGACCAGCCCGAAGATCGTGATCCCCGGGAACCCCTTCATCCGCAGCGGCAGTACCGTGCCTGCGCGGTCCGCCCGGCGCCGCAGGATCAGCTGCGACACCAGGGCCGAGCCCCACACCACGAGACAGGTCGAGCCCACCAGCTGGAAAAGCGCCGGCAGGATCCGTTCCGGGAACAGCAGTTCGAGTACGGCGGCGAGGAAGCCGAACGCCACCGAGATGCTGACCGCGATGACCGGAACGCGGGTCCTGGTGAGCCGGGACAGGAACCGGGGAGCTTCGCCGCGGACGGACAGCGAGTAGGCCATCCGGGATGCCCCGTACAGGTTCGCGTTGAGGGCGGAAAGCAGTGCGACGACGGCGACCAGGGTGATGGCGGCGCCGGCCCCGGGGATGCGGGCCAGGTCCAGGACGCCGGCGAACGGCGACTTCAGTGCTGCCGACGTCGACGGCAGCACCGCGGCGATGACGAATACGGAGCCGATGTAGAACACCAGGATCCGCCAGACGACGGTGCGGATCGCGTGACCCACGCTGCGTTCGGGATCCTCCGTCTCGGCCGCGGCGACGCTGACGATTTCCGTGCCGCCGAACGCGAAGATCACCACGAACAAGGCCGCGGCGATGCCGCCAAGGCCCGCCGGGGCGAAGTTGGCGGTGATGTTGGACAGCCCCGGGCTGGGAACCTCCGGTAGCCAGCCGAAGAGCAGGGCCGCGCCGATGGCCAGGAACAGCAGGATGGCGGCGACCTTGAGGATCGCGAACCAGAATTCGAACTCGCCGAAGTTCCTCACCCCGGCGAGGTTGATGGCCGTGAACACCGCCATGAAGATCAGCGCGAGGCCCCACACCGGGACCACCGGCCAGATGGTGAAGAGCAACCCGGCCGCACCGAGCGCTTCGGCTGCGATGACGACGACGAGCTGCAGCCACCAGAGCCAGCCCACGGTGGCGCCGGCGGTCTTGCCCATCGCCTTTTCGGCGTAGACGGAGAACGCGCCGCTGTTCGGATTCGCGGCGGCCATCTCGCCGAGGGCCCACATCACGATGATGATCAGGGTGCCCGCGACCAGGTAGGAGATCAGGACGGCCGGCCCGGCGGCCTGGATTCCGGCCCCCGATCCGAGGAACAGGCCGGCGCCAATGGCGCTGCCGAGTCCCATCATGGTGAGCTGCCGGGGCTTCATGCTGTGGCCGAGTTTCAGGGCCGGGCGCTCCGCGGTGGACTTCGTTGTCATGCTGGCGAACCTTCTTACGGTGGTGGAGTTGTCCTTTTGGGACCATTTGAATTTACCGTCCCGTGGATGCCCCTGCGCGCGGGCGGCGTGAGAGCATGGTGGCAGTTTGTTGAATATCCGGCCCGAATCGTGACGATTTGCGCTATTGAATCCCTGCAGGCAAGGAAACCGCCGTGAACGTTGACCCGCTCGACGCAAAGATTGTCCGATTCTTCACGGACTTCCCGCGGGCTTCCGTGCTGGAGGCGTCCCGGGTGCTGAAGGTCGCCCGCGCCACCGTGCAGTCGCGGCTGGACCGGATGCAGGAGAACGGTGTGATCGGCTCCTGGGTGCCGCAGCCGGATCCGGCCCGCTTCGGTTACCCGGTGGTGGCGTTCTGCTCCCTGACCATCAACCAGGATCTTGGCCACGACGCCGTCGTGGAGGCCTTGGCCCGGATTCCCGAGCTGATTGAGATCCACACCGTGTCCGGCAGTTCGGACCTGATGGCCCGGATTGCGGCCCGCTCCAACTCGGACCTGCAGCGGGTGCTCGATGCGATGATCGCCACCCGGACGGTGCTGCGGTCTTCCTCCGTGATCGTGCTCAACACCCATTTCGAGGGCCGGACCCTGCCGCTGCTGGAAGCCGCCGCGGAGGGTCAGTAGGCCGCGCGGCCGGCCCGGGACCGCAACATTTTGCGCCGGACCGCCGTCGTCGTAGAATTAGTTATAGTCAATTTGACTATAACTACTCCGGCGGTAGGGCCGGAACCGTCCGGGCAGTCTCCACAGGCCCGGATCCCGGACCGCGGGGGTCGATCACCGTCTACACCTCTCCAGCCAACGTCTCGGAGCGCCAGCTCGCGCCGCCGTCGCTGGCCATCTCCACGGTGATCTTCGCCCTGCGCCCGAGTGAACGCTCCGGGCGCCCCACGCTGTGGATTCCGCTGGTGCGCCGGATCCGGGAGCCGTTCAAGGGGCTCTGGGCATTGCCCGGTGGCCCGCTCACGCACTCCGAGTCGCTCCAGGACGCCGCCTCGCGGAACCTGCGCGAGACCACCGGACTGACGCCAAACTACCTCGAACAGCTTTACGCCTTCGGCGGCCTGCACCGTTCGCCCACCCAGCGGGTGGTGTCGATCGTCTACTGGGCGCTGGTCCAGCCCACCGAGGCTGCGCTCGCCGACGAATCGGAAAACGTCCGCTGGTTCCGGGCCGACCGGCTTGGCGAACTGGCCTTCGACCACAACGCAATCATCGAGTACGCGCTTTGGCGGCTGCGGAACAAGATGGCCTACGGCTCAATCGCCTACCACCTCCTCGGCGAATACTTCACCCTGGCCCAGGTCCGCGAAGTCTATGAGGCAGTCCTGGACCGCGAGCTGGATCCGGCGAACTTCCGCCGCCAGATCAAAGCCGCCCCGGAAATCGAAGAAACCGACGAGTACCTCCAAGGCGGCAAGCACCGCCCGCCCCGCCTCTACCGCTTCACCGGCCGCCCCGGCCTCGATCCAGACAACAGGAGCACACCATGAGCAGCGTCAACACGGCGATCCAGCTGATCACGCGCGAGGCGGCCACAAGCCAGGCAACAGCCAGCGCCACGGGCATTGCAGCTGCGGGGTCCACCTGCAGCCCGGCGCTCGCCCGGGGCCCCTGGGACTACGACCTCGCCGAGGCCCTCGCCGGTGTGCCCGCCTACGGCCCCGGCGCCTCGGCAGCCGACGTCGCCCCCCGGTCCACGCCGCGTCAGGGCCAGCTCCCGGAGGAGTACCGCATCGCCGACGACGCAGAACTGGACACCCGGATCCGGGCCGCCAAGGCGGCCCTGGGCGACCGTGCCGTCATCCTGGGCCACTTCTACCAGCGCGACGAGGTGGTGGAATACGCCGACTTCGTGGGCGACTCCTTCCAGCTCGCCAACGCGGCGCTGACCCGGCCCGACGCCGAGGCGATCATTTTCTGCGGCGTGCACTTCATGGCCGAAACCGCGGACATCCTCTCCCGGCCGGAGCAGGCCGTAATCCTGCCCAACCTCGCCGCGGGCTGCTCGATGGCGGACATGGCGGACATCGATTCGGTCACCGAGTGCTGGGAACAGCTGGAAGAACTTTTCGGCACGGAGCCCGACGCCGACGGCAAGGTGCCCGTCATCCCGGTCACCTACATGAACTCCTCGGCCGCGCTCAAGGGCTTCTGCGGCGAGCACGGCGGCATCGTCTGCACCTCCTCGAACGCCGCCACGGTGCTGGAGTGGGCGTTCGAGCGGGGCCAGCGTGTGCTGTTCTTCCCGGACCAGCACCTGGGACGGAACACCGCCAAAGCCATGGGCGTGCCGCTGGAGCAGATGCCGATGTGGAATCCGCGCAGGGAGCTTGGCGGCAACGACGAGCAGGCGCTGCAGGACTCCCGGGTAATCCTCTGGCACGGCTTTTGCTCCGTGCACAAGCGTTTCAACGTCGCCCAGATTGAGAAGGCACGGGCCGATTTCCCGGGCGTGCAGGTCATCGTGCACCCGGAGTGCCCGATGGAGGTGGTCGACGCCGCGGACTCCGCCGGCTCCACCGACTTCATCCGCAAGGCCATCGCCGCCGCCACGGAGCCCACCGTCTTCGCCGTCGGCACCGAGATCAACCTGGTGAACCGGCTCGCCGCCGAATACCCGCAGCACACCATCTTCTGCCTGGACCCGGTGATCTGCCCCTGCTCCACCATGTACCGCATCCACCCGGGCTACCTAGCGTGGGTGCTGGAGTCCTTGGTCCGCGGCGAGGTGGTCAACCGCATCACGGTGGCGGACGACGTCGCGGCCCCCGCCCGCGTCGCGTTGGAGCGCATGCTGGCGGCGCGGCCGTGACCAGGCGGCTCGTCGTCGTCGGCAGCGGGATCGCCGGACTGTACGCGGCTCTGCTCGCCTCCGAGCAAGGTTCCCATCCGGGCAGCGCCGGCGCGGCACCCGGGGCCGAGGTGGTGCTCCTGACAAAGGGGGCGCTGGAGCAGAGCAACACCTTCTACGCCCAGGGCGGCGTCTCCGCCGTACTGGCGCCGGGGGAGGCCGCGCCGGGCGATTCCGTGGCGGCGCACATCGCCGACACCCTCGCCGCCGGTGCCGGGCACAATGACCCGGACGCGGTGCGGATCCTTTGCACCGAGGCCGTCCGGGATATCGCCGGGCTGCGCCGCTTCGGCGTGGAATTCGACGCGCTTCCCGACAGCGGACCGGCGCTGGGGCTGGAAGCTGCGCATTCCGCGGCCCGCATCCTGCACGCCGGCGGCGACGCTACCGGCGCCCGCATTGCCCGCGCGCTGGTGGCGGCCGTGCTGCAGCGCGCCGAGCAGGGCAGGCTGCGGGTGGAGACCGGCGCCTTCGTCACCGAGCTGCTCACCGGAGGCGGCAGCCAGGCGAAAGGCGCCGCTTCGGGCGCCGTCACCGGCGTCGCCTACCTCGCCGGCGGGGAGCTGAAGCATCTCGACGCCGACGCCGTACTGATCGCCACGGGCGGCGCCGGGCGGCTCTTCGCCCGCACCAGCAACCCCTCGGTCGCCACCGCCGACGGCCTCGCCCTGGCTTGGCGCGCCGGCGCCGACGTCCGCGACCTCGAGTTCTTCCAGTTCCACCCGACCACGCTCGCTGCCGCCGAACTGCCGGGCGGACCGCCGGCGCTGCTGATCTCCGAAGCGGTGCGCGGCGAGGGTGCGGTGGTGCTGGACGCGGCGGGCTACCGTTTCATGCCCGACTACCACCCGGATGCGGAACTGGCCCCGCGCGACGTCGTCTCCCGCAGCATTGCCCTGCACCTGGCGGCCGCCGGGCTCCCGGCGGACAGCCCGGTGTATCTGGACGCCCGGGGGATCGAGGCCCGGCGCGGAACGGGTTTCCTGGCCGGGCGGTTCCCCACCATCAACGCGGCCACCCGCGCCGCCGGCTACGACTGGACCACCGAACCGCTGCCCGTATCCCCTGCCGCGCACTACTGGATGGGCGGGGTCGCCACCGACCATCGGGGACGCACCTCGGTACCGGGGCTCTACGCCGCGGGAGAGGTCGCCTGCACGGGCGTCCAGGGCGCCAACCGGCTGGCCAGCAATTCACTGCTGGAGGGCCTGGTGTTCGGGCGCCGGGCTGTGGAGGACTTCCTGCGCGGCGAAGTTCCGCACAACGGCACTGCTCCGCGTGCTAGCTCGGCCGCGGCCGGCCTCCCTTTGACGCACGCTTCCGCAGCACCCTTGCGCGGCTCCTCCAAGGAAGGAACCTCCGCGGCGGTGCCCGAAGTTGTTGTGAGGTCTGGGCCGGAGTCTGTTCCCGAACCGTTTTCGCGGGAGGTTCTGGGGCGGTTGATGACCTCGCATGCCGGGGTCCTGCGTTCGGGGGTTGACCTCGATGGTGCCGCCGTGCAGCTGGCCGAGTGGGCCGCCGTCGTCCGTCCTGAAGAAGTGCCGGACATGCTGGATCCGCGGGAGCACGAGGACCGGAACCTGCTCCTGGCCGCCGGGTTGCTGGTGCAGGCCGCCCGGGCCAGAAGCGGCTCACTCGGCGCCCACTTCCGCGCGGACGCAGACGCAGCCTCCCGGCAGGCCGATGTCAGCCTCCCGGCGATGCTCGCAGCGCCGGCCCGATCCACCCCTCCCGCCGCAACACACGGGTACCGGCACGCCGCCGTATCCCGTCAAAAGCAAAGGATTTCCTCATGACTGCCACCACCCAGGAAACGCAGGCCCCCACCGCCCTCGCGGGAACCCTCCCGGCGGCCGCCGTCGATGCCGTATTGCGGACCGCACTGCAGGAGGACTCCCCGTACGGCGACATCACCTCGCAGACCCTCATCCCCGCCGGGGCCCGCGCCACGGCGGTGCTGGCCGCGCGGGTGCCAGGCGTGCTCAGCGGCGGCGAGGTGTTCGCCGCAGCGATGAAGCTGGCGGACCCGTCCGCCGTCGTCGAACTGCTCGTGGCCGACGGTGACTCCTTTGAAGCCGGCACGGCGCTGGCCCGGGTGACCGGCGACGCCCGGGGTGTGCTGCTGGCAGAGCGGGTGGCCCTGAACCTCGTGCAGCGGATGAGCGCCATCGCCACGCGGACCGCGGAATTCGTCGCGCTGGTTGCAGGCACCCGCGCCCGGATCACCGACACCCGGAAGACCACGCCCGGGCTGAGGGTGCTGGAGCGCTACGCGGTCCGCTGCGGCGGCGGGGCCAACCACCGCTTCAGCCTCTCGGACGCGGTCCTGGCCAAGGACAACCACCTGGCCGTGCTCACCGGGGGAGACCCAGCGAAGCTGACCACGGTGCTGCGGGACGCCAAGGCACGGCTGGGGCACACCACGCATTTCGAGGTGGAGGTGGACAGCATGGAGCAGATCGAGCCCGTGCTGGCCGCCGGCGTGGACACCATCATGCTGGACAACTTCTCGCTGATCGAGCTCGCCGACGGCGTGGAGCTGGTCGCAGGGCGGGCCCGGGTGGAGGCCAGCGGCAACGTCAGCCTCGCCACGGTGGCAGGGATCGCCGCGACCGGGGTGGACGTCATCTCGATCGGCGCGCTCACCCACAGCGTCACCGCCCTGGACCTGGGCCTCGATGTCGAACTGGAAGCCGCCGTGGCTACCGAGGCTGACCGGGGAGCCGGCCCGGCGGCCGGCTGAGGAATTCCGTGATCTTCCTTGACGCCGCCGCCACCACCCCGGTTCGCCGGGAGGTGCTCGAAGCCATGTGGCCGTACCTCAGCGGCGACTTTGGCAACCCCTCCAGCCACCACTCGCTCGGGGAGGCCGCCGCCGTGGCGCTCGCCGGAGCGCGGGAGGCGACCGCGAGGGCCCTGGGTTGCCGGCCGGGCGAAGTCGTCTTCACCTCCGGCGGCACGGAAGCGGACAACCTCGCCGTGAAAGGCATCGCTCTGGCCAGGCGCGCCTCGGACCCGCGCCTGGACCGGGTGGCGATCAGCGCCGTCGAACATCCTGCGGTGGAAGAATCCGCCAGGTACCTCGAACGGGTCCACGGCTTTGCCGTCGACGTGATCCCGGTGGGCCGCTACGGGCAGGTCACCGAGCAGGCGCTCGCCGCCGTGCTCCGGCCGGAGACCGCGCTGGTGAGCATCATGTACGCCAACAATGAGGTCGGCACGGTGCAGCCCGTGGCCCGGCTCGCGGCCCTGGCCCGCAGCCAGGGTGTCCCGCTGCACAGCGACGCCGTGCAGGCCGCCGGCTGGCTCTCCCTCGACACGCGCGAGCTGGGCGTCGACGCCCTGAGCCTCTCCGGCCACAAGCTGGGCGCCCCGAAAGGCTGCGGGGCGCTGTTCGTGCGCAGCCGGACCCGAATGGAGCCGCTGATCCACGGCGGCGGCCAGGAACGCGGCCGCCGCTCGGGCACCGAAAACGTTGCCGGTGCCGTGGCCCTGGCGACGGCGTTGACCCTCGCCGGGACCTCGCAGCCGGCGGCTTCCGCCAGGGTGGCCGCACTGCGTGATGACTTCATTTCCGCCGTCCTGGCCGGAGTGCCCGGGGCCGTACTGACCGGCCATCCGGACGAGCGGCTGCCTTCGGTGGCGTCCTTCTGCTTCCCGGGAACCAGCGGTGAGTCGGTGCTGCTGGAGCTCGAGCGGCAGGGCGTTATCTGCTCCAGCGGTTCGGCCTGCGCCGCGGGTTCCGATGAGCCCTCGCCCGTGCTGCTGGCGATGGGAATCAGCGCGGAGGTGGCGCAGACCGCCGTGCGCTTCAGCTTCGAATCGTCCATTACCGCACCCGAGCTGCGCGAAGCGGCGGCAGCGGTGCACAGCGCCGTCGGCAGCGTCCGGTCCCTGGGCGCCTGAGCCCGCGTTCCTCTCTCACTTATGGCTGCTCCGGAGGCGCCGGAACACCCATAAGTGAGAGAGCAACCGGCTAGCGGTGCCGGGCGCGGCGGAAGATCCAGTGCCGCAGCATGGTGAACCGCACCGCCGTGGCCAGGAATCCGGACAGGGTGGTGGTCCAGAGCTCGTCGGCCACGGTGGCGTCCGGGTTGAGCCAGTGCAGGATGCCGAGGCTGCCGCCGGTAATCAGCAGGGCGACGGCGATCACGATCAGCCCGTTGAGGTGGTCGCGCTTCATCCGGTGGCGCTCGGTAATTTTGAACGTCAGCCGCCGGTTCAGCGCGGTATTCATCAGCGAAGTGATGATCAGCGCCGCCGCGTTGGCAGGCTGCGGCCCGATCCACGGCCGCAGGAAGGCGTACAGCGCCAGCGAGGACACCGTGCACACGACGCCGACGCCGGTGAAGCGCAGCAGCTGACGGACCACGGGATAGCGGAGCACGCCCCGGTGGCGGCGCCGCGGCGACGCCTGCGGGGGAGAGGCCGGGAGGAGTGGGGCGGTGTCCGGCGGAACGGACGGGGCGGGCTGCTCCTGTTGTAGCTGCGACTCCATCCGCTAGTACAGCTCGCCGACCGGGATGTCCACGGCGAGGCGGTTGGCGGGTCCTGCCAGGGGGCAGGCCCAGGCCTCGTTGTAGGCGCAGGACGGGTTGTAGGCGAAGTTGAAGTCCAACACAAATTCGGCGTCGGGCCCGGAACCGTTGACGCCGTGGAAGGCGCCCTTGATCGTGTCCAGCAGGTAGCGGCCCGCGCCGTAGCTGCCGCCGGGCTGGCCGGCAGTGGCGTCGCGGAACGGCACGAAGATGCCGCCGCCGTAGCCGTTGAGCTTCCAGACCGCCAGCTGGCCCATCTCGGGCAGGTCGAAGGTGCCCAGCCTGACAAAGCGGACGACGCCGTCGGTTCCGGTTTCGACGTTCATCTCCCGTCCGGCGCCCTCTTTCGTGATGGGGACGTGGAAGCGGTAGATCGGGTCGTAGTCCGCGGTCCGGAGGCCGCCGAAGTTCGCCTTGGCCTCTGCGGTCAGCGGCGAGGCGGGGTGGGTGCCGAACATCCGGTCCCTCTCCTGCCGCCAGTAGGAGTGGGCTTCGGCCGGGCTGTCCGCAGCGATCTTACGCACGGCGGCGTAGAGCGCGAAGGTCCGGAGCCGCCAATCCGCGATGTCGACGGCGGACATCCCCGCGACGCCGTCGGCCGCACCAATGTCTTCTCCGTCAAAATGCTGTTCAGCCATCCCACCAGCCTAGCCCTGTTTAGCTGCCCGGTTTGCGGCGGGCCGTGCCCCCGGAGCGCCGGCGGCGGGTCGTAGACTGCCCGCATGCACAACACCGCCCCCGACGAATCAGCCCGCCGCGCCGCAGCCTCGCTCGCCGAACTCGTCCGCTTCCGCACCGTTTCCTCCCGGGTCCCGGCCGAGGTGGACGCCGACGAGTTCGAGGCCTTCCTCGCGGCGCTGCCCCTGCTCTATCCTGCGGTGCACGCGGCCCTGGAGGTGGAGCGTGTTAACGGCGCGGCCCTGCTGTTCCGCTGGCCCGGCACGGCGGCGGAGCCCGGCAGCGGCGCCACGGTGTTGATGGCCCACTACGACGTGGTTCCGGCGGGGGACGAGCAGGCGTGGACCCACCCGCCGTTCTCCGGTCACAGCGATGGAACCCACCTCTGGGGCCGCGGCACCCTGGACGACAAGGGCCAGCTCGTCGCCATCCTGGAGGCCGCGGAAGCCCTGCTCGGTGACGGTTTCGCTCCTGAGCACGACATTTACTTCTCCTTCGGAAACAACGAGGAGACCGCGGGCGACAGTGCCGCAGCGGCGGTGGACCTCCTGGCCGGCCGCGGGGTGCGGCCCTGGCTGGTGCTGGACGAAGGCGGTGCCGTGGCGGGCGGCGCGTTTCCCGGCGTGAGCCGGCCGGCCGCCGTCGTCGGCGTGGCCGAAAAGGGGATCCTGGATGTCGAGCTGCTGACCCGGGACCCCGGGGGACACGCCTCGACGCCGCCCCGGATGGGAGCGACGGCGCGGCTGGCGCGCGCAATCACCAGGATCGAGCAGAACCCCTTCCCGCAGCGCCTCCCGGAGGTGACCGCGGAGATGCTCCGGCGCTTCGGGCCGCACGCACCGGGCCCGCTGCGGGTGGCGTTCGCGAATCTGTCGCTGCTCAAGGTTCCGATGACGTGGCTCTTCGGCCGGCTGGGGAACGAAACCAACGCGATGACCCGCACCACCGTAGCCATCACCACCCTGGAAGGCAGTGCCGGCGCCAACGTGCTCGCCGCTACGGCCAGGGCGAACGCCAACATCCGGGTGGCCGTCGGCGACACCGTGGCCGGGACCGTGGAGCGGCTGCGGAAGGTCATCCGGGATCCGAAGGTGGAACTGCGGGTGGTGGAGGGCAATGAGCCCACGCCGGTGTCCGCCTCAGTTGGTCCGCAGTGGCAGCTGCTGGAGGACTGCATCTCCGAGATCTTCCCGGAGGCGATCATCACGCCGTACATCATGATGGGCGGGACGGATTCGCGCCGCTTCACCCGGATCTCCGACTCGGTGTACCGGTTTGCGCCCTTCGCTATGGACGCAGCGGACCGTGGCACCATCCACGCCGTCGACGAGAAGATCTCGCTTGAGACCCTGGGCCGCGGCGTCCGCTTCTACGAAACGCTGATCCGGAGGCTCTAAACCGGACCAGGCCCCGGCTACGCTGGCACCATGACTGGCACGGTTCTCTCCCGCGGACTCCGGATTACCGCTGCGCTGGCGCTCACCGCCGGTGCGCTCGCAGGCTGCAGCAGCGAAGGCAAGGGCGCCCCGGGCTGGACGGCGGGCGGCCCAAGCGGAAGCTCGACGGCGGCTCCCTCCGCCGGCGGGTCATCGGCGGCCAGCCCGGGCGGGTCTGTCACGGGCACGGCCTCCGCCGGAGCCTCCGCCACGGCGGGTGCGACGGCCGGTGCGACGGCCGCGGCCTGGAAGACGTACTCCGATCCCGGCAAGAACGTCAGTTTCGAACTGCCGCAGGAATGGATTGCCCAGTCGGTCACCCCGGCGCAGGGCACACTGCCGGGGGCGCTGAAGATCGAGGTCAAGGACCCGGACGGCCGGTACCTGGCCACATTGCAGACCGGACTCAGGCCGCAGCCGGCGGCCGCGTGCAAGGCAAAAGCGGCCAAACAGTATGTCGTGGTCAGCAGCGTTCCCGTGGAACTGGCGCACCTGGACGGGGAAGGAACTATCGACCCGCACGTGGTATTCAGGGTGATCCAGGGCTACAAGTACTTCGGCTCTTACGGCATCACCAACGTGGTTGGCGGTGCGGGCGGGAAATCCTGCGCCCTGCGGAACGTCGTCCGCGGCCCGGAAGGCAAGGGCGATTACTCTTTCGGCGACCTGGTGGAGCTGAAGGCGTTCGCTCCGGACCAGAGAGTGGCACCGGCCAAGTCCTTTGACACGCTGGGACAAGCGGACAAATACGTCAACGAAGGCTCGGAATTCGCCAACGTCCAGCGGATGCTAATGTCGCTGAAGATCAAAAACTAGTCCCGCCGGGCCGGTACTGCGGCTGCCCGGGACACTGCCCTTCCGCTGAGAATCCAGCGGCCTCGCTCGCACCCTCCGGAGATTCATGGAACGCATCGTGTCCGCACGCCTGGCCTTCAAGACCGTGGCCGATACAAAGGTCGCGATGGCGGTGGCCGTTGCCCGCAACCCCGGCTACAGCAGCTTCGAGGAGTCGCTGTCCGTGACGGCCGGCGGCGAGGACGTGGCCCTGACGGAGCTCTCGGACCACCACGGCGGCCGCTTCCACTACATGGAATTCGCCGAACCAACAGAGGTGCTGGTGGAGTACAGGGCCACCGTCAACGGGTTCGCCGTCCCGGAGGAACCCGGGCTGATGGAACTCATCCGCTACGTCAGGCCCAGCCGCTACGCCGAATCCGACCGGCTGCTCCCGACCGCCTACGCCGAGTTCGGCGGCCTGGACGGCGCGGAGCTCCTGCACGCCGTGCGGGACTGGGTCTTCAGCGAACTGCGCTACGTCAGCGGATCGTCCCGCGGCACCGACGGCGCCGTCGAGACGCTGCTGCACCGGCGCGGCGTCTGCCGGGACTTCGCGCACCTGGCCATTTCTTTGTTGCGGTCCAAGAACGTCCCGGCGCGGCTGGCCGCCGTCTACGCGCCGGGACTGACTCCGATGGACTTCCACGCCGTGGCCGAAGCCCACGTCAATGGCGCCTGGCACGTCATCGACCCCACCGGCCTCGCGCCCCGGGAGAGCATGCTCCGGATTACCGCCGGCCGGGATTCCTCGGACACCGCGTTCCTGTCCACCGTGGGCGGCAGCCTCTTGCTGAAGGAACTGAAGGTCACCGCCACCGTCACCGGCGAGCTTCCGGCCGAGGACCCTGCAGCGCTGGTCGCCATCCGCTAGTGGCGCTGGTTGCAGCACCAACTAGCGGCCCGAGACCGAAGCCCTCAGCTTGTCCGTCAGCCGGAGCAACTCCTCCTGCTCGGCCGGTGTGAGAGCCGGGCCCACCAGGGCGGCGATGTCGCGGACATGCTCGCGCCCGATCGTCTTCTGCAGCTCCCGCCCGGCGTCGGTGAGCCGGATCAGCACGCCGCGGCCGTCGTCGGGGGCTGGCCTGCGTTCCACGAGGCCGCGCTTCTCGAGCCGCTCCACCAGCCGGCTCAGGCTCGACTGGCTGAGCAGCACATGGTCGTTGAGCTCATTCTGGCGCAGCCAGCCGGACGGGCAGCGGGAGAGGGTGAAGAGCACGTCGTACTCGTTCAGGGCCAGGGACTTGAAGGCCGGGCCGGCCTGCAGCCGCCGCATCACGGCGACCTGGGCACGGAACAGGGATTCCCAGGTCTGCGCCGCCAGCCGCACCGGGGAGGCTGGCCCCGGTGTCTGGTCGGCGGCGGCGGCATCAGTGCCTGCTTTCGCGGACATCAGGCGTCCTGCGGGGCGGCTTCACGGGCTGCCAGCGAGGCGGCCACGCGTCCGGCGTGCGTCGGCGGTTCGGGAACGTGGGCCGGGGTCTTCTCCGCGTATTCCTTGCGGAGCACCGGCAGGACTTCCTCGCCGAACAGGTCCAACTGTTCCAGCACGGTCTTCAGCGGCAGGCCGGCGTGGTCGATCAGGAACAGCTGGCGCTGGTAGTCGCCGAAGTACTCACGGAAGGTCAGAGTCTTCTCGATGACTTCCTGCGGGCTGCCCACCGTGAGCGGGGTCTGCGAGGTGAAGTCCTCAAGCGAGGGGCCGTGGCCGTAGACGGGGGCGTTGTCGAAGTACGGGCGGAACTCCTTCACGGCGTCCTGGGAGTTCTTCCGCATGAAGAACTGGCCGCCGAGGCCCACGATCGCCTGGTCCGCCTTGCCGTGGCCGTAGTGCTCGTAGCGTTCGCGGTAGAGGCCAATCAGCTGCTGGTAGTGCTCCTTGGGCCAGAAAATGTTGTTGGCGAAGAAGCCGTCGCCGTAGTACGCCGCTACTTCGGCGATCTGCGGGGTGCGGATCGAGCCGTGCCAGACAAAGGGGGCGACGCCGTCGAGCGGGCGCGGCGTGGAGGTGAAGTTCTGCAACGGGGTGCGGTGCTTGCCGGACCAGTTGACGGTGTCCTCGTCCCAGAGCCGGCGGAGCAGGGAGTAGTTCTCGATGGCGAGCTCGATCCCGTCCTGGATGTTCTTGCCGAACCAGGGGTAGACGGGGGCCGTGTTGCCGCGGCCCAGAACCAGGTCCACCCGGCCGTCGGCAAGGTGCTGGAGCATCGCGAAGTCCTCGGCGATCTTGACCGGGTCGTTGGTGGTGATCAGCGTGGTGGCGGTGGAGAGGATGATCCGCTCCGTCTGCGCCGCGATGTAGGCGAGCGTGGTGGTGGGGGAGGAGGAGAAGAACGGCCGGTTGTGGTGCTCGCCGATGGCGTAGACGTCCATGCCGATCTCTTCGACCTTCTTGGCGATGGCAACCGAGGCCTTGATGCGCTCGTGTTCCGTGGGAGTGCGGCCCGTGGTGGGGTCGGTAGTGATGTCGCTGACGCTGAATACGCCGATCTGCATGGTGTTCCTTTCCGGGGCCGGAGACTTCCGGTAACTGCTTCTACTATAGCCGATTTACATGCATTTGCATCTATCACCGACTATAACGTCCGCCACGCCGCGATATTCCCTCGCCTGCGGGGCGGCCGCGGGGCCCGGACCTAGGATGCAATCAGTCGGCTGGCCGCCCAATGCCCAGCCCGCCCGGAAAGTCGCCATGCGCCGCGTTGTCGCTTTTCTGTGTCTGGTGGAACTTACCAGCGGGATATTGCAGGGCTACTACACGCCCATCCTTACCGACATCGCCCGGCACCTGGGGATCCACGACGCCGACGTGAACTGGTTCGAGGCCGCCCAGCTGACGGTCAGCGCCCTGGCCGTGCCGGTGCTGGCAAAGCTGGGGGACCTGTACGGACACCGCAGGATCCTGCTCGTTTCCACCGTGCTCACCGCCGCCGCGTCCTGGGGCGTGGCGCTGGCGCCGGATTTCTGGACGTTCCTCGCGGCATGGTCGCTGCAGGGTTTTTACGTGGTCTGGCTTCCGCTGGAAATCGCACTCGTCTTCAGCCGGGTGCACGCGCTGCCCGACGGTGCCGCCCGCACCCGCCGCGCCGCCGGAGCCTTGGTGGGCGCACTGGAATTCGGTGTGATCGCCGGCGCCCTCGCCGCCGGTGCCCTCGTGGAAGTCTTCGCAGGCCAACTGCAGCTGGTGCTGATGCTTCCCGCGATGGCAGTCACGGCGTGCTGGTTCGCCATCCGCTTCGGGGTGCCGGAATCCACCCAACGCGGCGGCGGCACAGTAGACACCCGCGGCTTCGCGCTGCTCGCCGTCGGGCTCCTGCTGATCACCTCCGGGCTGACGTTCATGCGCCTCAACGGCCCCGGAGCCTGGTGGGCGTGGGCGCTGGTCGCGGCCGGCCTGCTGGTCTTTGTCCCGTTCACCCGCGTGGAGCTGGGCCGCGAAGATCCGCTCGTGGACATTCGGATGCTGCGGTCCAAGTCAATGTGGCCGGTGCAGCTGACCGCAGGGCTGTTCGGGGTGTCCGTACTCGGCGCCCAGGCCCCGCTCTCCACCTTCGCCCGGACCGACCCCGCCCTACACGGCTACGGACTGGGGCTGCGCGCTGGCCAGGTCTCGATCATCATCGGGGTGTACGTGCTCGCGCTGCTGATCGGGGCGCTGCTGTACCCGGTGGTGACGCGGCGGCTGACCCCGCGCTGGACCCTGGTGGGCGCGGCAGCGCTCGTGGGGCTGGGCTACCTGCTCTTCCTGCCCCTCCACGGCAGCCTGGCGGAGGCGCTGGTCAACATGGCGGTGGCCGGCGTCGGCTCCGGGGCACTCGTGGCTGCGCTGCCCTCGGCTGCGGCTGCCGCGGCACCCCTGAACCGCACGGCGATGGCCACCGGCCTGACCAACACCACCAAGACCATCGGCGGGGCTTTCGCCTCGGCTGTCTTCGGCATAGCCCTGATCAGCCATGTCCTGGCAGACGCAGGTGCTGCCGCCGGCGCCGGCCAGACAGCGGCGCCGCTGGCCGGCTACCTCACGGTGTGGACCATCTGCGGGGTTACCGGACTGGCCGCGGCCGCCGCGCTGGTGCTGGTGCCACGGATGGCGTTCTCCGACCCGGATCCCGCGCTTGCACGAACCCTCGAAACCACCAAGCCGGCTTCCGCCCCCAACTAGCTTGCATTTGTTGTCGTTTTGGGCCCTCATAACGACAACAACTGCCAGTCAGTTGGGAAAGTCAGCGCGGGCTCCACCCACCGGCCAGCAGCGCGACGCGGACCTTCGACACCGCAGAACGGGCGTCGTTGGCCATGTGGCGTTTGGACACCCGGACCAGCGTCCAGCCGGCCCGGCTGAAGTCTTCCTCCCGGGTGATGTCCCGGATCACCTGCCCGGCCGAGGAGTGCCCCTCGCCTTCGTATTCCACCGCCACCAGAAATTCCGGATACGCCAGATCGGGATGACGCACGACGCCGTTGAGCAGCTCCGTGCGCGGGTTCACCTCGGGTTCCGGCAAACCCGCCCGCGTCAATGCGAGTCGCAGCCGGGTCTCCGGTGCTGAATCAGAGCCGACCCGGGCCTGTTCCAAGGCCAGCCGGGCCTTCCGGATTCCCGGGGTTCCCTTGTGCCGGTCCAGCATCGCGGCCAGGTCGGCGATGCTGGCGTGGGGATCACCGCGACCCTCCAAGCCAGGCCGCGGAACACGGATCAGATGGTCGGCCACCACGGTGAGCTCGTCCACCGTCATAAGCCGGGACACATCGAGCCAGGTCCGGGTCCGCGTCGTCAAGAGGAGGCCGCCGATGCTCGTGATCTCATCGGGAAAGAATTGGCCGACGTGGCCGATCACGCCAGTCCGCCGGGGGATGGCCATGGAGTCGGGCCGCGATAAGTGGATGTGTGGTCCGTCCGAACCGGGCAAATAACCGGGCATCTCCCAGGCCCGGAATGCCGTGGCGTGCGAGGCTGCCGTGAATTCCGTAATCAGGGTGAAGGGCCGCACCAGCGGGACGAAGCCGGGAGTCGGTTCCTCGCCGCCCGGGATGCGGATGCCTCGACTCGGCGATACGAGGCCGTGGTGCCGGAGCCGGCGGTAGCTGGCCCCGGCCTCGAGCGCCTCCTGAAAGGTGAAGGGCGCACGGGCAACCGCGTCCGGCAGGGGCTGCGGGGTCTTCATAGCCCCATGCTGGCAAAATCCGGTGGCGCCTAGGGGGTTATCCACAGGCCCGGCCCGCGCCAACCCAACTAGCTCGCAGTAGTTGTCGTTTTGGGCGGTCAAAACGACAACTATTGCGAGCTAGTTGGGAGAGGAGGGATCTAGTTGCGGAGCGCGGGGGCTTCGTCCGGTTTGTCGGCCTCGAACTGCCCGTCCTGCCGGGCATGGATGGTGTCTGCCGGAGCGGGCTGGGCCCGGCGGCCATGGACGGGCCTGCCGCCCTCGGCCTTCTGCAGTGCCTTCCGTTCGCGCCGTCCTTCGACCAGCCGGTAGAGCACGGGCACGAGGATCAGCGTCAGGGCGGTGGAAGAGATGAGGCCGCCGATCACCACAATGGCCAGCGGCTGCGAGATGAAACCGCCGCCGCCGGTCAGGCCCAGCGCCATCGGGGTCAGCGCGAACACGGTGGCCAGCGCGGTCATCAGGATTGGGCGCAGGCGCTGCCGTGCGCCGTGCGTGATCGCTTCCGCCACGCTCATCCCTGGCTCGCCGTTACGGGGCTGGCGGTACTGGTTGATCAAGTCGATCAACACGATTGCGTTGGTCACCACGATGCCCACCAGCATCAGCATGCCGATCAGTGACGGCAGCCCCAGCGGAACGCCCGTCACCAGCAGCAGGGCGATGGCGCCGGTGGCCGCGAACGGGATGGAGACCAGCAGGATCAGCGGCTGAACGAGCGACTTGAACGCGGCGACCATGATCACGTAGACAATCGCGATGGCGGCCAGCAGCGCCAGCCCCAGCTGGCCGAAGGACTCTGCCTGCTGGGTGGTGGCTCCGCCGATCTCTGCCGTTACGCCCGGCGGGAGCTGGACGTTCTTGAGCCGGGCCTGGACCTCTGTGCTGACCGCGCCCAGGTTGCCGCCGGACGGCGTGACGGACACTCGTGCGGTCCGCTGGCCGTTGCTGGCCGTGATGGAGACCGGGACGTCCACCTGTTCCACCGAGGCGATCGAAGACAGCGGAACCGGTCCCCGCGCCGTCGGCAGCGGGAGGTCGCGCACGGCGCCGATGCTGGTGAAGCGGCTGCCCTCGCCGATCCGGACCGGGAAATCGTTCGTGCCGATGCGCACGGTCCCTGCAGGGATCGGGCTGATGGTGGAGGCCAGCACGCCGGCGACCTGCTGTTCGTTGAGACCGGCCGCGACGGCCTTGGCGCGGTCCACCTTGACCTGGACCACCGGCTGGCTCGCGGCCAGGTTGGTGCTGACCTCGGACGAGCCGGGTACGCCGTCCATGGCCTTGACCATGGCGTCGCTCGCCGTTTTCAGGTCGGCGGAGCTGGCGGCCTTCAGCGTGATGTCGACAGTCGACGTCGTGCCGAAGCCGCCCTGCTGCGATCCCACCGTGATCTTGCCGGCGCCGGAGATCTTGGCGAGCTCGTTGCGGACGGTGTCCTGCAGCTTGCCCTGGTTGGCTTTCTCCTCGGTCACGACCGTGAAGCTGGAGTTCGCAGCCCCGGTGGACTGCAGCGCCGAGAAGCCGGACTGGGCGTTACCGGTGGTGACCTGGACGTCCTTGATCCCGTCGATGCCGCGCAGTGCCTTTTCGACCTTGACGGCGGCGGCGCTGCCCTCGGAGAGGCTGGTGCCGGCCGGAAGGGCCTGCTTCACGGTCATGCTGTTTTCGCCCGAACGGCCCAGCAGGTCGGTGGCGAGCAGCGGGGACATCGCGGCGGTGCCACCGAGTACCAGAACGGCCGCCACCAGGGTGATCACGGGGTGCCGCTGGGTCTTGGTCAGGATGGGAAGGTAGCCGCGCTGCAGGAAGCCGCGCTGCTCCGCCTCGTGGGCTTTCGCAGCTGTTTCGCGGGCGGAAGCCTCGGAAACCTCGGCGCCGGCCTTGTCCGCGGGCGTCCGGAGGAACCAGTAGGCCAGCACCGGAACGATGGTCAGCGAGACCAGGAGCGAGGAGACCAGCGCGATCGTGACCGTCAAAGCGAAGGGCCGGAACAGCTCTCCAGCGAGTCCCGCCACGAACGCGATCGGCAGGAAGACCGCCACGGTGGTGAGGGTGGACGCGGTGATGGCGCCGGCTACCTCGCGGATGGACGTCAGGATCGCGGTGATTTTCTGCTCGCCGTAGCTCAGGTGCCGCTTGATGTTCTCGATCACCACGATCGAGTCGTCCACCACGCGGCCGATCGCGATGGTCAGCGCGCCGAGGGTCAGGATATTGAGCGAGTACCCGGTGGCCGAGAGACCGATGAAGGTGATCAGCAGCGACAACGGGATAGACACGGCTGTGACCAGCGTCGAGCGCACCGAGAGCAGGAACAGCAGGATGACGGCGACGGCGAAGCCCAGGCCCAGCAGGCCCTCCGTCGTGAGGTCCTTGATGGACTTCTCGATAAACGGCGCCTGGTCGAACACCGGGGTGAACTTGGCGTTGGAGCCCAGTTCCGCTTCAAGCTGCGGGATGGAGTCCTTGACCGCATGGGAGATGCCCACCGTGTCGCCCTCGGGCTTCTTGGTGACCGAGACGGCCAGGGTTTCCTTGCCGTTGGTGCGGGTGATCGAGGTGCGGGCGTCCTCGGCGATGCTGACGTCCGCCACGCTGCCGATGGTCGCGGCGTCCCGGGCGCCGCCCAGCGGCAGGGCCTTGATGGCGTCGATGGAATCCACCGGGCTGCCGATCTGCAACGAAAGGGTCTTGCCCTTCTCTTCGATGCTTCCCGCCGGGACGAGCGTGCCGTTGTTCTTCAGCGCGTCGGAAATGGTTCCGATGGTCACCCCGGAGGCCGCCATCTCTTTCGGCCGCGGCAGGATCTGGATGTGCTGGGTGGCCCCGCCCGTCACTTCGGCGCCGCGCACGCCGTCGAGCTTCTGCAGCCGCGGCACGCTGAGGCGGGTTAGGTCCGCGTTGAGCTCGCTCAGCGGCTTGTCCGAGGAGACGGCGAGGTAGACGATCGGGAAGTCACTTATGCTGCCGGCGATCGCCTGCGGCTGGACGTCCTTCGGCAGCGCCTGCTTGGCGTTGGAGATGGCACGGTCAATCTGGTTCCGGGCGCGGTCCAGATTGGATCCGTACGTGAATGCCAGGGTGATCTGCGAAACGCCGTTCCGCGACGTCGACGACGTCGATTCCAGACCTTCGACGCCGTTGAGCGCCGTCTCCAGCGGACCACTGATCTGCTTGTCCACTACCTCCGGCGAGGCACCGGGCATCGAAGTGATGACCGTGATCTGCGGGAACTCGATGGACGGGATGAGCTCCTGCTTGAGCGAGGTCATCGTGATCACGCCGAACACCGACGCGAAGACGGTGATCAGCGCAATCAGCGCCCGGTTTGCTAGCGAGAGCTGGGCCAGCCGGAACATCTCATGGTCTCCTGGGGGTTAGCGGACGCTCGCCACGACGGAACGCCTCAATGGGACTAAACGTGCCGCAACCCGGCAGAGTTTCAGCGGTTGGCGCTGACCGGCTCCAGCTGGAGGGCGGCGGCGGTCTCGGCCTCGAGCTTGGCCGCGAGTTCCGGGTTCTCGTTGAGCTTGACGCCGTAGCCCGGCATCATCTCCTTGAGCTTGGACTGCCAGCCCTTGAAGCTCTTCGGGAAGGACTTCTGCAGCAGCTCGATCATGATCGGCACCGCGGTGGAGGCCCCGGGGGAGGCGCCGAGCAGGGCGCCGATGGTGCCGTCGCGTCCGGCGATGACCTCGGTGCCGAACTGCAGCACGCCGCCCTTCTTCGGGTCCTTCTTGATGATCTGGACCCGCTGGCCGGCGGTGATCAGTTCCCAGTCGCCGTCCTTGGCCTCCGGGTAGTACTCCCGCAGCGCCTCGACCTTGGCGCCGTGCCGCTTGGCGACTTCCTTGACCAGGTACGCGGTGAGGTCCATGTTGTCCTTCGCCACGGCCAGCATCGGGATGATGTTGGAGGGACGGATGGACAGCGGCAGGTCCAGGTAGGAGCCGTTCTTGAGGAAGTTCGTGGAGAAGCCGGCGTACGGGCCGAAGAGCAGTGAGCGCTTGCCGTTGACGAAGCGCGTGTCCAGGTGCGGGACGGACATGGGCGGGGCGCCCACGGATGCCTGCCCGTAGACCTTGGCGCTGTGCTGGGCGGCGAGGGTCTCATCGGTGCAGCGGAAGAACTGGCCCGATACCGGGAAGCCGCCAAAGCCCTTGCTTTCCGGAATGCCCGAGGCCTGCAGCAGGTGCAGCGCCCCGCCGCCGGCGCCGACAAAGACGAACTTCGCGTGGATGGAGCCGTGCTCGCCGGAGCGCGGGTGCTTCAGTGCCAGGTCCCAGCCGCCGTCGGATGCCCGGCTGATGCCGGTGACGTCGTGGCCGTAGTTGATTTCCACGCCGTTGTTGCCGAGGTAGCCGGTCAGCTCACGGGTCAGGGCGCCGAAGTCGACGTCGGTGCCCTCCGCGGCGCGGGTGGCGGCGATGTGCTGCTTCGGGTCGCGGCCCTTGACGATCAGCGGTGCCCACTTGGCGATCTGCGCGTGGTCCTCGGAGTATTCCATCGAGCGGAACAGGGGGTTCGGCTTGAGCGCCTCGTAGCGGGTGCGCAGGAACTTGGCGTTGGCGTCGCCGACAACGAAGCTCATGTGCGGCACCGTGTTGATGAAGCCCTTGGGGGAGCCGATCAGCGAGTTGGTCACGAGGTGGGACCAGAACTGGCGGGACAGCTGGAACTGCTCGTTGATGTGCAGCGCCTTCGCCGGATCCACCGAGCCGTCTTTGGCTGCGGGGGAGTAGTTGAGCTCACACAGTGCGGCGTGGCCGGTACCGGCGTTGTTCCACGGTCCGGAGCTTTCCAGGCCCGGCTGGTCCAGGCGCTCGAAGAGCGAAATGGTCCAGTTCGGTTCGAGCTGCTTGAGGAAGGCGCCCAGCGTGGCGCTCATGATGCCGCCGCCTATCAGGACAACGTCGGCGTGTTGGGTCTTGGAAATGAAAGTCACAATCAGTCTCCGATAGCAGCGGCTCTGGCTGTCACAGAATATCCCCGCACGGCCCACTAACTGAAATTGGGTCGTCCCGTCAAGGCTTTAGTTGGACGTTTGTGAAAACTTCGTTCAGCACCGGCGACGCCGGGTACTTCAGCACCCGGTCGGAGAGAGCCAGGGCCGAGATCGGGAACGCGATCGGGACAGCGGGCACCGTAGCCGCGATCTGCGCATTGATGGTCTGGTACTGCTCGGTCCGGTCCTTGCCGTCCGGCAGCCCGCGGGCACGGGAGATCTTGGAGAACACCTGCGGGTCCTGGTAATCGAACTCGCCGGTGTTTTCCCCGAAGAGCGGGCCGACGAAGTTGTCCGGATCCGCATAGGAGCCGTTCCAGCCGAGCAGGTGCAGGGCATGGTCGCCGGGGGAGGTGACCTTCTGGAGGTACCCGTCGGACCAGTCGATCGGAACCGGTTTGATATTGAGTCCGACGGCGGTCAGCTGGCGGCTGATCTCGGCGTAGACCTTTTCGGGCGTCGGAAGGTACGGGCGGGTGACGTTGAGCGGGTAGTAGAACTTCAGCACCTCGCCCTTGTAGCCGGCCTCGGCGAGGAGTTCCTTGGCCTTGTTCTGGTCGTAGCCCAGCGATGGGGCGTTGTTGTTGAAGCCGCTCAGCTTCGGCGGCACGAACTGCGAGGCGGCGGCGGTGTTGTCGATGAAGAACTTCCGGATCAGGGTGTCCTTGTCCAGGGCCATCTCGATCGCCTGGCGGACCTTGAGCTTCCGCAGCACCGGAACTTGCTGGTTCATGCCCAGATACATGACGGAGAACGGGTCGCGCTGGATGATCTGCTTGCCGCGCTTGACCAGCTGGTCGAAGTTGCCCACGGTCACGGAGTCGTAGGCGTCGATCTTGCCGTCGAGCAGTGCCTGGAGCCGTGCCTGGGGGTGGTCGTAGGTGACGAAGTTGATCGTTCCGATCTGGCCTTTGTCCCCCCAATAGTGCTTGTTGCTGGCCAGGGTGACGGTGTTGTCCTCCCAGGAGCCGAAGACATAGGGTCCGGTGCCCACGGGGTGCAGGGCGTAGGCGGACAGGGGCTGGCCCTCGCGGTTCCGGTTCAACACATCGGCCGAGCCCGCGGCCAGGGCGCGCGGCGAGGAGATTGCGAAGGCCGGCAGGGTGAGGGCCTGCAGGAACCCGGTAAAGGGCTGGGTCAGGTCGATCCGGACGCTGTCCGCCGCCAGTGCGGTGCACCCCTTGTAGATGGACAGCGACGCCTGGTCCGAATGGGCCATGAAGACGCCCTTGAAGGTGCTGCCGGGCGCCTGCTTGCGGAGGGCGGGGGAGAAGTTGAACCAGCGCTTGAAGTTGGTGCACACTGCCGCCGCGTTGAAGGCAGTACCGTCCTGGAACTTCACGTTCTCGCGGAGCTTGAAAGTGTAGGAGCGGCCGTCGTCGCTGTTCGTCCATTCTGTTGCAAGGAGGGGCGTGGGCTTGCCGCTGGTCTGGTCGACACCGATCAGTCCTTCAAGGATCTGGCGGGTGATGCGGTAGGAGTCGACGTCGGACACGAGGGCCGGATCCAGGCCGAGCGGACGCGAGCCGGTGCCGAAGGTGAAGGTGGCGGTGGGCTCGGCGTCGGAAGCGCTGGCGGAGGTGGGCGAGGGTGCAGGGCCGGGTGTTCCGGTGCACGCAGCGAGAGGCAGCAGGAGCAGGACTGCGCCGAAACCGGCTGCGATGCGGCGCAACGCCTTTCGGGGGCCGGTACTGATGGGCGCGGTACTGCTGGGCACTCGGGAATCACCTCTGGGAACTTGTCGGCCGCCGACTGCGGAACAGCCCCAGTCTAGTTGACCGGTCCGCGGATCCAGGGAACAGGCGAAGGCCCGCACCACCGGGTGCGGGCCTTCGTTTCTCCAGGTGGATCCAGGGAGTCAGGCTGAATCCGGGTCAGGAGGGCTTGGTGATGCTTACTTGGGCATCAGGACCGAGTCGACCATGTAGACCGTGGCGTTGGCGGTCTTGACGCCACCGCAGACAACGTTGGCGCCATCGACCTTGAGCGCGTCCTTGCTGCCGGTGACGGTAACGGAACCGCCCTCAACGGTCTTGTGCGTGCCCACGATCTCGGACGGGCTGATCTTGCCCGGGACTACGTGGTAGGTCAGGATCTTGCTCAGCAGGGCGTCGTCCGTCTTGAGCTTGTTGATGGTGGCGGCGTCGATCTTCTTGAACGCGTCATCCGTCGGAGCGAAGACGGTGAATTCGCTGCCATTCAGGGTGTCCACCAGGTTGACCTTGGGGTTGAGCTTGCCGGAAACGGCTGCGGTCAGGGTGGTCAGGATCGGGTTGTTGGAGGCGGCAACGGCCACCGGATCCAGGGCCATGCCGGCAACAGAACCCTTGCCATCGGGAACCTTGGCGGCGTAGCCGGCGCAGCCGGAGCCGACCAGGTCAGCTGCCGGGTCCATTGCCGCAGCGGAGGAGCTCATGGACGGCGACGGTGCCATGCTCGATTCCATCGGCGTGGATGCCGGAGCCGAGGAGGAGCTGGAGCCGGTGCTGGAACCGCCACAGGCAGTGAGGCTGAGCATGGCTGCAGCAGCGATACCTGCAACGGCGAAAGTCGTGCGCTTGATGGTCTGCATTTCGATTCTCCTTTGTTGTGCCGATTTCATTGCCTGCAGCGGACCTCTTTGCCGCTGTGGCCTTTCTCCGACTGGTGGGCACCGACCCTTGGTTGGTGTCTCAATGGGTATTCGGGAGCTCGGCTGAAAGGGATGGGTGGGAATCGAAATTCTTTTTTTGGCCCGGCCCGCGGCGGCCGCTCCAGCCCGCGGTTCCCGCGTGATTCCGGGGTTTCTGGCAGTCAAGGGCCATGGTTAAAACGCGAAACCCCGGTCATCGGACCGGGGTTTCGCGTTGTGCGCAAGGGGGGACTTGAACCCCCACGCCCGAAGGCACAGGAACCTAAATCCTGCGTGTCTGCCAATTTCACCACTCGCGCGCGGCGCCGTCGTTCGGGGAACCAATAGGACCTCGACGGCGGATGCCGGCCACCAGTCTACAGTTTTGCCCCGCAGTCCGGCGTCTGGACTCGAAACTCAGGCGTCCAGCTTCAAGTCGCGGAGCAGTTTGGCGACATGGCCGGTGGCACGCACGTTGTACTGGGCCAGGGCGACCTTGCCCTCCGGGTCGACCACCACGGTGGACCGGATGAGCCCGTCATAGGTGCGGCCGTAGTTCTTCTTCTCGCCCCATGCGGCGTAGGCCTCCGCCACAGCGTGGTCCGGATCGGAGAGCAGCGGGAAGCTGAGCCGTTCGGCGGCCGCAAAGGCGGCGAGCTTCTGAACCGGATCGGGGGAGATGCCTACGACTTCGTAGCCGGCCCGCTGCAGGGCGGCGAGGGAGTCCCGGAAGTCGCAGGCCTGCTTAGTGCACCCGGGCGTGGCGGCCGCAGGGTAGAAATAGACCACCGTGTTCCGGCCGCGGAAGTCCTGCAGGCCGACCGTGCGTCCCGCCGAGTCCAACAGCTGAAAGTCCGGTGCCACAGTGCCGGGAACGAGTCGTTCGGTCATGTATCTCTCCTGATAAAAATAGGGGGAATTCCAGCCTAGTGAGCGCGGGCGCAGTCGACGAATCGGACAATCGTTATACTCTTTGGTATGCCTGATATGGATCGCTGGCCCACTGGCCGCCTATTGTCCACGGCAGCACGCCTTGTAGAACACTCCTGGAATGAGAAGCTGGGGGCCATCGGCCTCACCCACGCGGGGGTCATTGCGATGGAAGTGCTCTCCGTCCAAGGACCCATGACCCAAGCGCAGCTGGCGCAACTGGTTCGTGTGCAAGCCCAGACCATGGGTAAGACCCTGAGCCGGCTCGAAGCCCATGGCCACATCTCCCGGGAGCGCAGTGCCTCCGACCGCCGCAGCCACGTCGTCACCCTGACGGACCGCGGCCGCGAAGCCGTCGTTGCGGCCGCGGACATGGAACGCTCGGTCCTTGCTGCCGCCTCGATTGATCCCGACTCGCTGCGCCACGAGTTGCAGTCCGTGGTCCGGGAACTGGCCAACCGCATGTCGACGACGGAAGCGAAGGCGATCGTCACCTCGGCCGAGTCGAGTGTGCCCGCTAAGGCCAACTAGGCCCCTGCGAGCGGCAGCGGTATGCGCGCCGGGCGAGAGTGTGACTGCCCAAAAACGAGTACCAATTACTGGTGCTGAGCACCTGACACTGGGCAAACATGGGGGGCATGACGAGCTACGTCCTTGAGCCTAGATCCCTTGAGCATCACTGTCAGTGCTGCGGCGAATTTGCCACTGCGGTTTTCTGCGAGGACTGCGACCCCCACATTGCATCGCCCGAGGATTCCTAGGGGTGGAGGTTGTCTCGTAAACCGGGCTAATGGCCGCGGCTTTTCTGCTGTTTGACAGGCCGTGTCCTGCCCCTGTGCCGGGCAAAGGCTCGCATAGAGTTTTCCTATGGAAATGGTGCCGCCGCCCGAGCTTGAAGGGCAGACCTCGATCAACGAGTTGCTCGACGAGCCTCTGGGCACCTTGCCGATCCAGCTGACGTTGCCCATCCATTTCCAGCTGGCGGTGGCGGGACGGAGCTAGGACCGCGCCCGGAAATCCCGGAGGCACCTAACACCGAACCGTAGGATGTTGAGGATGAGAACGCGTAGGGGAATCTTTGCCGCCGTGCCGGCCCTTGCAGTCCTCGCCATCACCGCCTTCACTGCTCTCGCCATCGCCGCTCCGGCCGACGCCGAACCGTGCGGACCGGTCATTCTGGTTCCGCTGGGACGATGCGAGCCCTCGGCCACGCCCACCCCGCAGCCTACGAGCACCCCCAAGCCCCCGGCCACGGCTACGGCAGCACCGTCGGCGGCGCCGGTCGTGCCGGCATCGTCTTCCGCCGCACCGGCGAGACCCGCACCAGCCCCATCGGCGACACGCTCCGCCCGGCCGACGCCGTCCAAGGCCCCGGTCCCGTCCCCGTCTTCGGTTCCTGTCAGGGCAAACGTCCCGTCCACCACGGCAGACGGGACGCCGTCGTCGGCGCCCTCGGCCGTCGCTGTGGCACCCGCCGTCGTCGTCCAAGGCTCACAAGGCAGCGGCACCAGCCTGCGGGCGGGGGCTTTACTGCTGGCCGTCGGTGGCGTGCTGCTGTCAGCTTGGGCGCTTATGGCACTCAGCCGTCGCGGAGTTCGGGTTCCCTAGTAATGGCAGCGGACAGCAGAGCTCGAGTGTCGGCAGGAGACGCGCAGTAAAGACCAAGGGCTCCCGCAATTTGCGGCTGGAACCGTTTTCCCTGGGTTAGAGTTCTGGCGGGGGCAGACGCCTGTTGAGCGCGAGTGTTTCCCGCTCTCGCCCGTCCGCCGGCCCAGGCCGGCCATGCCCTGAGGACCCGCATGACCGCACCACGTCTGACTACGGCCGCCGCATCACTCAGCACAGCCGCTGTCCTGCTCAGCACGCTGTTCGCGTCTCCTGCCGCCGCGGGCCCGGATCCGGCCATCGACGCACACCCGGCCGCCCCGTCGTCGACTTCTTCGGCGCCGCCTGCCGCGGCCAACGGCCGGTTCGTCGTCAAGTTCAAGTCCGGAACCGCCGGTACAGCCAGCGCCCGGGGCAACGCGTACGGACAGGCTGCCAGGGCCGCGGGGGTTTCCGTCAAGGAACTGCACACCACGGCCCGTGGTGCGGCCGTGGTACGGACCGCCAGCGCGCTGACTGCCGGTGAGAGCGCCAAAGTCCTCGCCTCCCTGCGCAGCCAGTCCAACGTCGAGTATGCCGAACCGGACACCTTTGTCCGCCAGACGTCAACCCCGAACGATCCGCTCTTCCCGAAGCAGTGGGATCTCTCGGAGGACACCGGCGGGATGCGCGTCCCCGCCGCCTGGGACATGAGTTCCGGCCAAGGCATCGTAGTGGCCGTCATTGACACGGGCATCACTGCCCACAGCGACCTGCCGAACGTCCTGCCCGGCTACGACTTCATTTCCGACAGCACCATGTCCAACGACGGTGACGGCCGCGACAGCGACGCTACCGACGCCGGCGATTACTGCAACGGCTCATCATCGTCCTGGCACGGAACGCATGTGGCCGGAACCATCGGGGCCGCGGCCAACAACGGCATCGGCATCGCCGGCGTTGCCTATTCGGCGAAGATCCTTCCCGTCCGCGCCCTGGGGGCCTGCGGCGGCTACCTGAGCGACATCGCCGACGCCGTCGTCTGGGCCTCCGGCGGGACCGTCTCGGGTGTTCCGGCAGCCACGAGCCGCGCCAAAGTCATCAACATGTCCCTCGGCGGCGCCGGCCAGTGCGGCAGCTACTTCCAGTCCGCGCTGGACTTCGCCGCCGCACAGGGCGTGACAGTAGTCGCAGCTGCCGGCAACTCGAATGCTCCCGCCGCCGGCTCCACCCCGGGCAACTGCAACAACATCATCACTGTCGGGGCCACGGGACGTGAAGGTAGCCGGTCGTACTACTCCAACTACGGTCCCGAGGTCGACGTCAGTGCACCCGGCGGCGACGGCTCAACCGGTGGGGCCAACACGATTCTCTCGACCTTGAACGACGGCACCACCACGCCGGGCGCCGAGACGTACGGCTACATGCAGGGCACCTCGATGGCCGCACCCCACGTGGCCGGCGCCGCCGCCCTCATCATGTCCGCCAACCCGGACCTCACCCCCGCCGACGTCGAAGCCATCCTCAAGCAGACGGCGCGGCCGCTGCCGGGCAGCTGCGACACGGGAGGCTGCGGCGCAGGCCTGGTGGATGCCGCAGCCGCCGTGCGGGTTGCCCAGCCCGGCTGGCAGCCGCCCGCAACGGAGCCGATTGTTTCGGGCACCCCAACAATCCAGGGCAGCGCCCGTGTGGGCTCGGTGCTCACAGCCGTCCCGGGCAGCTGGACGCCCAACGCGTCGTTCAGCTACCAGTGGTACCGCGCCGGGACCCCCATCGACGCTGCCACCGCCAGCACCTACACCGTGACCGCGGCGGACCTGGACCAGAGCCTCACAGTGGCCGTCACCGGCACCATGTACGGCTACGATCCGGCGACAGCAACCTCGGCGCCCACTCCGGCCGTCGGTCCCGGCACCTTCACGCCCACGGCACCGGCCATTACCGGGGTGCCAAAGCTCGGCTCCATCATGGGCATCCGCAGCAACTCCACCACCTGGCCGGCGGGCACGGGTCTGGGCTGGCAGTGGTACCGCTCCGGCGTTCCCATCGACGGTGCCACCTCATCCTCGTACACGGCCAAGGTGGCGGACGTCGGTCATCAGCTGACCATCAGCGCCACAGGCAAGAAGGCCGGCTACACCACCCTGACCGTCGTATCCGCGCCCGTCACGATAGCGCCAGGCACCGTCCCGGATCCGGTGCTCACCGTAACGGGCAGCGCCCGGGTGGGCATGTCGCTCCTCGGCAGGTTGAGCGAGCAAACCGGCTGGCAGTACAACGGCACAAGAACCTGGCAGTGGTACCGGTCGGGGCTGCCGGTCCCGGGCACCAACCACCCCTACTACGGCATCACCGCGGCGGACCTGGGCAAATCGCTCATGGGGCGTGTGACACGGACCCAGCCCGGCTACGCCACCATCGTCAAGGAAGCCCCGCACTACGTCGTCATCGCCGGGATCCTTTCGGGCCCGACGCCCCTGATCAACGGGACCAGGAAGGTCGGCTACACGCTGACCGCAGCCTCCGGGACCTGGACCCTGGGCGCGACCCTGAAGTACCAGTGGTACCGCTCCGGCAGCGCCATCACGGGAGCCACGGCGTCCAAGTACACCCTTGGAGCGGCGGACCGGGGCAAGTCCATGCGGGTCCGGGTGACCGGATCGAAGGCCGGCTACACGACGCTCGCCAAGTACTCGGGATCGACCAGCGCCATCGCGACCGGGTCCTTGGCCTCATCACGGCCTTGGATGGGCGGATACGCGCGGTATGGCTACACCTTGACCGCGCATCCGGGCACCTGGACCGCCGGCACAACCTTGCGCTACCAGTGGTACCGGTCCGGCGTGCCCATTTCCGGCGCCACTGGCCGGTATCACCGGATCACCTGGGCCGACCGCTACGACGTCATGAGTCTGCGCGTCATCGGGTCGAAAGCGGGATACACGAGCCTGGCCAGGTACTCGGGCTACAGCGCACGGGTCCCGTAAACCGCACTGCGTCTGCCGCATGAGCCACGCGGCAGACGCAGTGGCTTCTGGGCAAAAAAAGAAACCCCGTTCGGCAAGCTTTTCAGCCTGCCGAACGGGGTTTTCCTTTGGTGCACCCCCCGGGACTCGAACCCGGAACCCATTGATTAAGAGTCAATTGCTCTGCCAGTTGAGCTAGAGGTGCAACTGTTGTTTTCGTTTCCCTCGGGCTTTTTATTTCCCGCGGTGTTCTCCGCAACGACATGAAACTCTACACGAGTTTTGGTGCAGTGTGAAATCGAGCTTCCTACGACGCTCCACGGCTAGCCGGGGAGTGTCAAAATCAGCACAAAATCAGGGTTTTTGCCGTTGCTGAGGGCCCAGAGGCGGCCGTCAGGGGCAAGCGAAACGTCGCGGATCCGGCCGTACTCGCCTGTGAAATAGGCCACAGGATCGCCGGCGTATTTGCCGCGCAACGGAACCGCCCACAGCCGCTGGCCCCGGAGTGCGCCCAGGTAGGCCGTGTCGCCGACAATTTCGAGTCCGCTGGGCGAAGAGTCCGCCGTCGAAGGCCACACCACCTTCGCATCAAGGAATCCCGCGCGGTGCGGGGCGCCCGTCACCTCGGGCCAGCCGTAGTTGCCGCCCGGGACAATCAGGTTCAGTTCGTCGTCTCTGTCCGGGCCGAATTCGCTGGCCCACAACCGGCCCGCGCTGTCCCAGTCGAGGCCTTGGACGTTCCGGTGCCCCAGGCTGTAGACGGGGTTCGCGCCGAAGGGGTTGCCGGGGGCCGGGCTGCCGTCCGGGGTGAGGCGGAGGATCTTGCCGCCGAGGGCGTTGCGGTCCTGCGGTTGGCCGCGGCGCTGGGAGTCACCGGTTCCGACGTAGAGGTATCCGTCAGGGCCGAACCGGATGCGGCCGCCGTTATGCGTGGAGGCCTTGGGGATGCCGGTAAAGATGACTTCGGGGGAGCCCAGATCCGGCAGGCCGTCCTTGCCGAGCCGGAAGCGTGCGATCCGGTTGTCCGCGGTGGCCGTGAAGTACGCGTAGAGGTACCTGCCGCTTGCGAGGTCGGGGGAGATGGCCAGCCCCAGCAGTCCGCCCTCGCCGCCGGGAACGACGTCGGGCACCTTGCCGACCGTCGTTGCGGCAGCGCCCCCTCGGGGCGGCACCGCCTTCACCAGCCCGCTGTCCCGCTCCGAGATGAGGGCCGTGCCGTCCGGCAGGAAGACCGTGGACCACGGCATCGCCAGCCCGGCCTCGATGCGGCCAGCGACTCGCGGCGCCGCCGGCGCGGCTTGGCTACCAGCGTTTGGGCTGCCAGCGCTCTGGCTGCCGGCGGCCGGGGTGTTACCGGGCGGGGGAGCGGTGGGGCCGGGGGTACAGCCGGCCGCGGCCAGGGCGGCGGTCAGCGCCGCCACGGCCGCTACCCGGGCCGCGCGCCGT
This sequence comes from Arthrobacter sp. 01T414, assembly GCF_056398965.1. Classification (NCBI taxonomy): domain Bacteria; kingdom Bacillati; phylum Actinomycetota; class Actinomycetes; order Micrococcales; family Micrococcaceae; genus Arthrobacter; species Arthrobacter sp. 01T414. Next base: position 1,169,111 of record NZ_JBFTQK010000001.1, read on the forward strand.
GGCGACCGCCGCCGCATTGCTAGATCCGGGACCGGCGTGGCGGCCGGAAGCCTGCCGCTTCGGCGTGGGCGGCAGAGAGGAACCAGACCTCGGCCACGGTCTCCTCGTAGGAGGGGCTGGTTTCGTCGTGGTAGATCATCGACGACGCGTTCCCCTTGACGGCGAATCCCTCTGGCCCGCTTCCGTCCGGGGCCGGCGCGGCGGAACCCTCGCCGTATGGCTGTTCGACGGCCAGGTGCCCGGCCGGCGCCGCGGGATGCCCGGCCGGCGCCGCGGAGTGGCTGGCTGCGCCCTCGGTGAGTGCGGCCGACGACGCGGCCTGCGCCGTCTCCAGCTCTGCAGCCTCGGCCGCCGCGGACTCCGCGCCGGGGAGGGTGGGGGCATGCGGTTCGGTGTATTCGGCGTGGTGCACCGGGACATGTTCCGCCGACTGAGATTCCGGCGTGGTGGCGGCAGCGGCCGCTCCCGTCGCAGGGTTCGTGGGGGCCTCGGCATGGGAGTCGGGTGCCAGCTGGGCGCCGTGGGCCACCTGCTCCCCGTGGCCGCCGTGGTGAAGGTCGTGATGCGTGGCGGCGTGCGCCTCGGCGGGCGGCGTCTCCGACCACTGGGTCTCCCACTCAGCGTTTTCCTCCGCTGCGCCACCGGCGGCGGTGCCCTCCTGGGAGGCGCTATCGATGCGGGGACTCTTCACGTCAGGGCTCCCGACGTCGGCGGACTCGGGGGCCGTGCTGCCGGCCGGAGGACTCACTGTTGCCGCGCGGTCGTCGGCTGTGGTGGGCGGCACCGGTTCCGCGTTGCCGAATCCGGCGGCGGACGGAATACCGGTGGTGGCGGCCGCTGCGGCCGACGCGGCGGCGGTACCCCCGGACAGGGCGCCGTCGTGGCCGGGCCGGTCCTCGGAAAGCCGGTCCTCGGAAACCCGCGGGGAGGCAGGCGTTCCTGCCCCGGTGGACGGCGGGGTTGTAGCGCCACTGCGGGCGTTGTTGCGGTTCAGCAGCCACCACACGACCCCGACAATGACCACGATGACGACGAGCCAGATAATCCAATCCATAGTCGAATCCTTTGTCCGGGCGGCAAGGTTGCCGCTGTTTGACGTTACGTCCGGCCCGACGCGGCTGTCCAGCGTTCCGGACGCGCCCCGTGTAGCCTCGCTGCATGGATTTCAAGCGACTGCAGATTCTCCGCGAGCTGGCGGACCGCGGCTCCGTGGGCGCCACGGCGGAGTCCATGCGGGTGACGCCCTCGGCCGTCTCGCAGCAGCTGAAAATCCTGCAGGACGAGCTCGGCGTGGTGCTCGTTGAGAAGTCCGGCAGGGGAGTGCGGCTGACCGAGGCGGGGCTGGCCATGGCCGGAGCCGCGGCAGAGGTGTCCACGGCCATGGCCCGTGCGGAGGCCACCATCGACACCTACCGGCTCGGCTGGCAGACGCAGATCAAGGCGGCATTCTTTCCGAGTGCAGCGGAAATGTTCCTGCCAGGACTGCTGCACCGCGTGAAGGAGATCGACGGGCTCCGCTTCGAGGCGCACTTCGAGGACCCCGGAGTCGCAGGATTCGCCGCCCTGGCCGCCGACTACGACATCGTCCTGGCCCACAGCGTGGACGGGCCCGAGGTCTTCGCCCGCCAGGGCCTGCAAGTGATCCCCCTGCTGGAGGAGCCGCTGGACGTAGCAGTCCCAACGGACCACGAACTGGCCGGCAAGGCGACGCTCAGCGCGGAGGACGTCATCGGCTACCCCTGGATGGGCGTGCCCGACGGCTTCCCCTTTGATACCGTGCTGCGCCAGATCGAGATGCAGGCCGATTCCCCGGCCCTGCGGGCCCAGCTCTTCCCGGACCTGCGCGTGCTGGAGGCCCTTGTCAGCGCCGGGCACGGGCTCAGCCTGCTGCCGCGCTACACCGCCCTGAAGAACCAGGGCCGCGGCTTCGTGCTCCGACCGCTCCGCGGCGTGAAGGCCAGCCGGAGCATCGTGGCCCTGGCCCGCCCCGAGGCCGCGGCGCGCACCACCATCCAGCAGGTGCTCGTGCTGCTCAAAGCGGAGGCCCAGGCCCTCGCCGATGCGCCCGAATTGCGTGATGCGGCTCACAGCATCCAGGGCAATGCCGCGCTTACGTCCAGCAAATGAGACAAGCGTCCACTATTTGGGCGAAATATTCCCGGTTTTGCGCTTAATGAGCCAATCCGGCTCGTTGCTGCCCTCGGCGGAGCCCTAGACTTTGAGCCATGAGTGAGGACACCCAAACAGCGACAGAGACCAAGCCGGACATCAAGCCCCGCAGCCGGGTCGTCACCGACGGAATCCACGCAGCCCCCGCGCGCGGCATGTTCCGGGCGGTCGGCATGGGCGACGACGACTTCGCCAAGCCCCAGGTGGGCGTGGCAAGTTCGTGGAACGAAATCACTCCCTGCAACCTTTCCCTGAACCGACTGGCCCAAGGCGCGAAGGAAGGCGTCCACGCCGGCGGCGGTTTCCCGATGCAGTTCGGCACCATCTCGGTTTCCGACGGCATCTCCATGGGCCACGAGGGCATGCACTTCTCCCTCGTCTCGCGTGAGGTTATTGCGGACTCGGTCGAGACCGTGATGCAGGCCGAGCGGATCGACGGCTCGGTGCTGCTGGCCGGCTGCGACAAGTCCCTGCCGGGCATGCTGATGGCCGCTGCCCGCCTCGACCTGGCCAGCGTCTTCCTTTACGCCGGCTCCATCATGCCCGGCTGGGTCAAGCTGGAGGACGGCTCCGAAAAAGAGGTCACCCTCATTGACGCCTTCGAAGCCGTGGGCGCCTGCGCCGCCGGCAAGATGAGCATGGAGGACCTGACCCGGATCGAAAAGGCCATCTGCCCGGGCGAAGGCGCCTGCGGCGGCATGTACACGGCCAACACCATGGCCTGCATCGGCGAGGCCCTCGGCATGTCCCTCCCCGGCTCCGCCGCGCCGCCCTCGGCCGACCGCCGTCGTGATGACTTCGCACGCAAGTCCGGCGAGGCTGTGGTGAACCTGCTCCGCCTCGGCATCACCGCCCGCGACATCATGACCAAGAAGGCGTTCGAGAACGCGATCGCCGTCACCATGGCCTTCGGCGGTTCGACGAACGCTGTCCTGCACCTGCTGGCCATCGCCCGCGAAGCCGAGGTCGAGCTGACCCTGGACGACTTCAACCGGATCGGCGACAAGATCCCGCACCTGGGCGACCTGAAGCCCTTCGGCCGCTACGTGATGACCGACGTCGACAAGATCGGCGGCGTGCCGGTGATCATGAAGGCCCTGCTCGACGCCGGCCTGCTGCACGGCGACTGCCTGACCGTGACCGGCAAGACCGTCGCGGAGAACCTGGACGCCATCAACCCGCCGGACGTCGACGGCAAGATCCTCCGCGCACTGGACAACCCGATCCACAAGACCGGCGGCATCACCATCCTGCACGGCTCGATGGCACCGGAAGGTGCCGTCGTCAAGAGCGCCGGCTTCGACGCCGACGTCTTCGAGGGCACCGCCCGCGTCTTCGAGCGCGAGCAGGGTGCCCTGGACGCGCTGGACAAGGGCGAGATCAAGGCCGGCGACGTCGTCGTCATCCGCTACGAGGGCCCCAAGGGCGGACCGGGCATGCGCGAGATGCTGGCCATCACCGGCGCCATCAAGGGCGCCGGCCTCGGCAAGGACGTCCTGCTGCTCACCGACGGCCGCTTCTCGGGCGGCACCACCGGCCTGTGCATCGGCCACGTCGCTCCGGAAGCGGTCGACGGCGGCCCCATCGCCTTCGTCAAGGACGGCGACCGGATCCGCGTCGATATTGCCGCCCGGTCGTTCGACCTGCTGGTGGAGCCGGCCGAGCTCGAAGCGCGCAAGGTGGGCTGGGAGCCGTTGCCTGCCAAGTTCACCAAGGGCGTGCTCGCCAAGTACGCGAAGCTCGTCCACAGCGCCTCCACCGGCGCCTACTGCGGGTAATGCCTTCCCCAGGTATGCGGCGCGAGCGCCGCATCCCTGGGCCCCTCGGGAGTCTCCTTATTAGGCCCGGCGCCGAAGGCTGCCGGGCCGCCAGGGAAGAACCGGGGATCCCAGCTAGTGGACGGCGTGGTCCACATAGTGAGACACGGCGAAGGCTCGTTGACACCTGTCTTGCTAAGAGGGAAAACTGAACGCATGATCGAGATCGTTACCGGCGGCGCTTGCGCAGCTGCAGTCGTCGTCCTTACCAAGCGCGTGGCTCAATAGCCGTTCCTGGTAACGAATCGCCACGCGCAAACCCCTCGAAGAGCCTCCAGGCTGAGGGGTTTTTTTATTTCCGTTCCATCAGCACCACCAGCACCACACGATCACCGTAGATCCACCCACAGATCCACCAAAGGAAGAGTCCGATGAGCAAAGGATCGCCGATCAGCCCCTCGCTGATGGCCACAAAGTCCGCTGGAGCCCACAAGGCTCCGGAACGCATCGAACGCCCGGCAGACGCCGGCGTCGAGCATGCTGCTGCCTCTCCCGTCCTTGGGCCGAACACCGTCGTACCCCCGACGGTGATGACAGGCTCGCAAGCAATCGTCCGCTCGCTCGAAGAACTCGGCGTCCAGGACATTTTCGGTTTGCCCGGTGGCGCGATCCTGCCCACCTATGACCCTTTGATGGCCTCCAAAATGAACCACATTCTGGTGCGCCACGAACAGGGAGCCGGCCACGCCGCGCAAGGCTATGCCATGGTCACCGGGCGGGTGGGCGTCTGCATCGCCACCTCCGGCCCGGGCGCCACCAACCTCGTTACCGCCATCATGGATGCCCACATGGACTCCGTGCCGATGGTCGCTATCACTGGACAGGTCTCCAGTGGGGTGATCGGCACCGACGCTTTCCAGGAAGCGGACATCGTCGGCATCACGATGCCGATCACCAAGCACTCCTTCCTGGTCACCGACCCCAACGACATCCCGCACGTGATGGCTGAGGCATTCCACCTCGCCTCGACGGGCCGCCCCGGCCCCGTCCTGGTGGACGTGGCCAAGGATGCCCAGCAGGGCCAGATGACGTTCTCCTGGCCGCCGAAGATCGACCTGCCCGGCTACCGGCCTGTACTCCGCGGCCACAGCAAGCAGGTCCGTGAAGCCGCGCGGCTGATCGCCGCCGCCAACAAGCCGGTGCTCTACGTCGGCGGCGGCGTCGTCAAGGCGCACGCGTCGGCCGAACTGCGGGAGCTCGCCGAACTCTCCGGCGCCCCCGTGGTTACGACGCTGATGGCCCGCGGCGTCTTCCCGGACTCGCACCCTCAGCACGTCGGCATGCCCGGCATGCACGGCACGGTTTCCGCCGTTACCGCGCTGCAGCAGTCCGACCTCCTGATCACGCTCGGCGCGCGCTTCGATGACCGGGTCACCGGCATCCTGAAGTCCTTCGCCCCGAATGCCAAGGTCATCCACGCGGACATCGACCCGGCCGAGATCTCCAAGAACCGCACCGCCGATGTGCCGATCGTGGGCTCGGTCAAGGAAATCATCCCGGAGCTCAGCGAGGCGCTGCGCCTGCAGTTCGAGGCCTCCGGCACCCCGGACCTGACGAACTGGTGGGCCTTCCTGAATAACCTCAAGGAGACCTACCCGCTCGGCTGGACCGAGCCGGAGGACGGCCTCAGCGCGCCGCAGCGCGTGATCGAGCGGATCGGTGCCCTCACCGGCCCGGAGGGCGTCTACGTCGCCGGCGTCGGCCAGCACCAGATGTGGGCCTCGCAGTTCATTAAGTACGAACGCCCGCATGCCTGGCTGAACTCCGGCGGCGCCGGCACCATGGGCTATGCCGTACCTGCCGCCATGGGAGCCAAGGTGGGGGAGCCGGACCGGGTGGTCTGGGCGATCGACGGCGACGGCTGCTTCCAGATGACCAACCAGGAACTCGCCACCTGCGCCATCAACAAGATCCCGATCAAGGTGGCGGTGATCAACAACTCCTCGCTGGGCATGGTGCGCCAGTGGCAGACCCTCTTCTACGAGGGCCGCTACTCCAACACGGACCTGAACACCGGCCATGACACCGTCCGCATCCCGGACTTCGTCAAGCTGGCGGACGCCTACGGCTGCGCCTCGTTCCGTTGCGAACGCGACGAGGACATCGACGCCACCATCCAGCAGGCCCTGGCGATCAACGACCGCCCTGTCGTGATCGACTTCGTCGTCAGCCCCAACTCCATGGTGTGGCCGATGGTCCCCGCCGGAGTCAGCAACGACCAGATCCAGGTTGCCCGCAACATGACCCCGGACTGGGAAGAAGAGGACTGAACATGACCCGCCATACACTCTCCGTCCTGGTCGAGGACAAGCCCGGCGTGCTGACCCGCGTGGCCAGCCTCTTCGCCCGGCGCGCCTTCAACATCAATTCCCTGGCTGTCGGCCCCACCGAAGTTCCGGGCATCTCCCGGATGACCGTGGTGGTCGACGCCGACGGCGAGCTGATCGAACAGGTCACCAAACAGCTGAACAAGCTGATCAACGTGATCAAGATCGTCGAGCTCACCCCCGAATCTTCCGTACAGCGCGACCACATCCTGGTCAAGGTACGTGCGGATGCCGCAACCCGGCTGCAGGTAACCCAGGCAGCCGATCTCTTCCGCGCTTCAGTGGTCGACGTCTCCACCGAGTCGGTCGTCATCGAAGCCACCGGCCACCCCGACAAGCTCTCGGCACTGCTTTCGGTGCTGGAGCCCTTCGGCGTCCGCGAAATCGTGCAGTCCGGTACCCTCGCCGTCGGACGCGGGTCCCGCTCCATGAGCGACCGGGCCCTGCGCTCCGCCTAAATCGGGCCCGCCGGGCCTGCCGCAACATCCCCGAGTTTCACAGACAACACCACAGAATCCATTCAAAGGAGACACCCCAGTGACTGAAATGTTCTACGACGACGACGCCGACCTGTCGATCATCCAGGGCCGCACCGTCGCCGTCATCGGTTACGGCTCCCAGGGCCACGCCCACGCCCTCAGCCTGCGCGATTCCGGTGTTGACGTCCGCGTCGGCCTGAAGGAAGATTCCAAGTCCCGCGCCAAGGCCGAGGCCGAGGGCTTGCGCGTGCTCAACGTCGCCGACGCCACCGCCGAAGCAGACCTCATCATGATCCTCACCCCGGACCAGGTCCAGCGCCACGTCTACGCCGAGGACATCGCCCCGAACCTGCAGGCCGGCGACGCCCTGTTCTTCGGCCACGGCTTCAACATCCGCTACGGCTACATCCAGCCGCCGGCCGACGTCGATGTCGCCCTCGTCGCCCCCAAGGGCCCGGGCCACATCGTGCGCCGCGAGTTCGAAGCCGGCCGCGGCGTGCCGGACCTGATCGCCGTCGAGCAGAACGCTTCCGGCAAGGCCAAGGAACTGGCCCTGTCCTACGCTAAGGCGATCGGCGGCACCCGCGCCGGCGTCATCGAGACCACCTTCACCGAAGAGACCGAAACCGACCTCTTTGGCGAGCAGGCGGTCCTCTGCGGCGGCGCCTCGCAGCTGATCATGTACGGCTTCGAGACCCTCACCGAGGCCGGCTACAAGCCCGAGGTCGCCTACTTCGAGGTGCTGCACGAGCTCAAGCTGATCGTTGACCTGATGGTCGAGGGCGGCATCGCGAAGCAGCGCTGGAGCGTCTCGGACACCGCGGAATACGGCGACTACGTCTCCGGCCCGCGCGTCATCACCCCCGAGGTGAAGGAGAACATGAAGGCTGTCCTCAAGGACATCCAGGACGGCACCTTCGCCAAGCGGTTCATCGACGACCAGGACGCCGGAGCCCCCGAGTTCAAGGCCCTGCGCAAGAAGGGCGAGGACCACCCGATCGAGGCCACCGGCCGCGAACTGCGCAAGCTGTTCTCCTGGATCAAGAACGAAGACGACTACACCGAAGGCTCCGTCGCCCGCTAAATCCCGGTGGTGGTGGGCGGTGGTGTCCTTGAAGGCTGCGTTGTTGCGTGAGGAACGAGCGCAGCAGCCGAAAGGACACCGCCGTCCGCCACCCAACGTTCCAAATCCCCACCTGATACACAAGAGAGCTAAAGAGGTCACCGGTGACAAGCACCAAACCTGTCGTACTCCTCGCTGAGGAACTTTCGCCCGCCACAGTCGAGGCCCTCGGCCCGGACTTTGAAATCCGCCAGACCGACGGAGCCGACCGTTCCCAGCTGCTCTCCGCGATCGCCGACGTCGACGCGATCCTGATCCGTTCCGCCACCCAGGTCGACGCCGAGGCCATCGCCGCCGCGAAGAACCTCAAGGTGATCGCGCGCGCCGGCGTGGGCCTGGACAACGTCGACATCAAGGCCGCGACGCAGGCCGGCGTGATGGTGGTCAACGCCCCGACGTCGAACATCGTCTCCGCCGCCGAACTCACCGTCGGCCACATCCTCAGCCTCGCCCGCCACATCCCGCAGGCCTCCGCCGCGCTCAAGGACGGCGAATGGAAGCGGTCCAAGTACACCGGCACCGAGCTCTTCGAGAAGAAAATCGGCATCATCGGCCTCGGCCGGATCGGCGCCCTGGTCGCGGCCCGGCTGAAGGGCTTCGACACAAAGATCCTCGCCTACGACCCCTACATCACCTCCGCCCGCGCCGCCCAGCTCGGCGTGCAGCTGGTGACCCTGGACGAGCTGCTCGCCCAGTCCGACTTCATCACCATCCACATGCCCAAGACGCCCGAGACCGTCGGCATGCTCGGCGCCGAGGCGTTCAAGAAGATGAAGCCCAGCGCTTACGTCGTCAACGTCGCCCGCGGCGGCCTGGTCGACGAGGAAGCCCTGTACGCCGCGCTGGAGTCGGGCGAGATCGCCGGTGCCGGCGTCGACGTGTTCGTCAAGGAGCCCAGCACCGACCTGCCGTTCTTCAAGCTCGACAACGTCGTGGTGACCCCGCACCTGGGTGCCTCCACCGACGAGGCCCAGGAAAAGGCCGGCGTCTCGGTGGCGAAGTCCGTCCGGCAGGCCCTTGCCGGCGAGCTGGTGCCTGACGCCGTGAACGTCGCCGGCGGCGTCATCGCCCCGGACGTACGCCCCGGCATCCCGCTGATCGAGAAGCTGGGCCGGATCTTCACCGCCATGACCCACGCCTCGCTGACGCAGTTCGACGTCGAGGTGGCTGGCGAGATCTCGTCGCTGGACGTCAAGGTCCTCGAGCTCGCGGCCCTCAAGGGCATCTTCGCCGACGTCGTGACCGAACAGGTCTCCTACGTCAACGCGCCGGTGATCGCCGAGCAGCGGGGGATCAACGTCCGGCTCATCACCACACCGGACACGGAGTCCTACCGCAACGTACTGACCCTGCGGGGGGCGCTCAGCGACGGCAGCCAGATCTCGGTGGCCGGCACGCTGACCGGGCCCAAGCAGATCCAGAAGCTCGTCGGGATCAACGGCTTCGAGGTCGAGATTCCGATCAGCGAACACCTCGTGGTGGTGGCCTATTCGGACCGCCCCGGCGTGATTGGCACGATCGGCCACATCCTCGGCATGAACAACATCAACATTGCCGGCATGCAGGTGGCACGCCAGGATGAGGGCGGCCAGGTGCTTGCCCTGCTGACCATCGACAGCTCCGTGCCGCAGCAGGTCCTGGAAGCGATCAAGGCCGGAATCGGGGCCGACATGGTCCGCGAGGTCGACCTCGAGGACTAGGTCCCCAACGTGGGCGCCTGCGGCGGCAACACCGTCGCAGGCGGCCACGAATGAGCGGCCGGTCTGCGTACAATGGCTAGGTCCGAATTTCGGATGTGGCCGGCAGACCGGCCTTTACTTTTGCACACCCGGCCGGGGACGCCTTCATTTCCGCGCGGAATGAACAGCGGTGTGCGCACGCAATCCAGCTTTCAGGAGCCCAATGAACGCCGTCCAGAGGTTCATCAGAAGCAGAGTGCTTTTGCTGACCGCGTCCATTTTGATCGTGGCGATGTGCCTATCCGTGCTGGTTCAGGGCCAGTCGCAGGCCGCGCTGAACCGTACCGTCGACCAAAATTCCCGAGGGCTCTACGACATCCTGGTCCAGGCCAAGGCCGATGATAAGGGCGGGCTCATGCAGCCCGAGATCGCCACCGGCCAGGGCGGCATCAGCTTCGACCAGCTGGACTCGATCCGCAAGCTCTCCGGCACCTCCGTGGCCGCTCCGATCAGCCTCGTTTCCCGGGTCTCGCAGAACCTCGAGACCCCGCGCCTCGACGCTACCGACTACCTCGGCTACAACGCCGGCCTCGCCGGCACCGCCGGTGACCCCAGCGCCACCGATCCGTCGAAGTGGCCCGCCGCAGAGTCCGTCCTGAGCGACACGGTCAAGAAGTACCGCCTCACCGCCAGCGCCGTGAAATCTGACGGCAAGTCCGAGCAGACCCTGTTCAAGACAACCGCCGAAGGCTCCCTCGGCAAGGCCAAGCTCATCGAAGAGGAAGTGGCCGGCGGCAAGAACGTCCGCATCGCAGGACCGGAAGGCGAAACCGGAATCAAGTTCCCCGCGCCGGCCGGCGGCTCGGAGCACAATCTCTTCAACCTCTCGGTCTCACTGCCGCTGGCTCCGCAGGTGACCGAGTCCGTCGTCGCCGTCGACCCCGTCTCCGAGCGCGCGCTGCTGGGCGGCGCCGGCGACTTCCTCGCGCCGCTGGAAAAGGCGCCCCCGGCAGACGCCCGCAACGCCGGCGCGATCGGCCGCCACTTCGAGAGCCTTTTCACCAGCGGCATCAGCATGGAGCAGCTCAAGGAAGGCCCCGACTTCCTCGGCGTCAAACTGAAGTACTGGGCTCCACTGATGACGCAGTACCAGCAGGCCAAGCGTGCCGGACAACTGACCGATGATTCGCAGGCGATTCCGCTGATCGTGCGGTCCGGCACTTCGCTGGACCTCAAGTACTCCGTCAAGATCGAGGAAATCGACGACGCCGGCAACGTCACCAAGGACGTCGGGACCGTGACCCGCTCGCTGGACAAGGACTACCTGCCGTTCGTTTCCAAGTCCCCGTTCGCCCTCGAATGGCCCGGATCCAAGGACCTCTCGAAGCTGCTCGGTGACACCGGCAGCTTCGGCCAGGGCCTCTACAACCCGGCGACCTGGAGCACGGACTTCGCTGCCGCGCCCAAGTACAAGGACGGGCAGACCGCCGGCAACGGCGCCGTCGACAAATCCGCAGTTCCGGGCGACTGGGTCACCGTCAACCGGTTGCCGGAGAAGGGCGCCAACGACGCCCCCGTGGACCAGACGCAGCGCACACCGGTCGACGAGCGGTCCTACCGCGAGAACCTCGCCACCGGAAAGAAGCCGGCCACGCCGCTGGCGATGGTCTACGGCACTTTCGACCCGGCCAAGGTCCAGGACGCGGCCGGCGACGTCAACCGCCTCCCGCTTGGCGGCTACGACCCGACCCCGTTCACCCTGACCAAGGATGCGGACGGCAAGGACGTCGAGAAGACCGCGCTCAAGCCCTCGCTCAGTAGTACCGGATTGGTCAGCCAGTCGGCCGGCGCCATCACCGACTACTACGGCCTGGCGGCCGCCCGTGGCTACGAGAAGAACGCCTCCGTGATCGACGCGGTCCGCGTCCGTGCCAAGGTCGACGGCAGCTGGAAGCAGGCCCAGCCCGAGGTCGATAAGCTTGCCAACGAGATCCGCGGCATGGGCCTGCAGGCGACCGTGGTTGCCGGCTCGGCCCGCGAGGATGCCAGCATCTTCGTGCCCGGTTACTCCAAGGACGACGCGGGCAAGGAATCGCCGCTCGGCACCGTGCAGCAGTCGTGGGTCCGCCAGGACGCCGCGGACGCCGTCTCGGGCTCGCTGACCGGCACCAACCTGACCCTGCTCTTCCTGACCCTGTGCGGGGCCGCCCTGCTCACCGGCGCCTCCACCGTCAGCTACGTCCGCAAGCGCCGCCGCGAGGCCGGAACGCTCCGGGCCATGGGCTGGACGCAGCGCAAGATCCGGTCCTGGGTGCTCGCCGAGTTCGGCGTCGGCGCTGCCTTGCTGGCAGTAGTGGGCATCGCCCTGAGCCTGATCAGCTGGAACCCCGCCACCGCGGTGGTCTCCGCTTCGGTCCTGGTCCTGTACTGCGGCGCCGCCTACTTCGCCGCGCAGCAGCTGCGCCACCGCGAGGTCATCGACCAGGAGCCGCAGCACGACGAGCGGCTCATCCCGGTCGATTCGCCGCTGACTTTCGCCAGCAGGCAACTGAGCACCAATAAGTTCAACACCGGTTCCCTGGCAGTCGCCGTCGGCGTCTTCGGCGCCGCGGTGGGTGGACTCGCCGCGCTGCTGATCGACATCCCGCGCGCCGCCGGAGCCAGCGCCCTCAGCGGACTTGCCGCGGCCAGCATCGCGATGCCGAGCATCATCCTGGGTGTGTCCGGGGTTGCCGTGGGCCTGTTGCTGACCTTGGTCACCGGACGCTTTGAACTGGGAGCCAAACGCCAGTACCTGGGCATCCTGCAGGCGATGGGCTGGAACCCCGACATGCTGGGCCAGGTCCGCTTCTTCGAAAACGCCATGGTGGGAGCCATCGCCGTGCCGCTGGGTGTCCTCGGCGCCCTGGGCATTGGCTTGCTCCTCGCCCCCTATGCCGCGCTCTGGGCCGGAATCGCCGGACTCGTGGCTGTACTTTGCTGGATTCCGATTGCAACGAAAGTGGTCCAATGACTAACGAGCTGAACCTGACCAGGGCGGCCCGGAACCGGATGCCGGAGAGCACCGTGACCGGCGGCCACCAAACCCGCGCCAACACGATCGTGAAGGCCGCGGACCACGCCACGCCGCTGGAACTGAGCAACATCACCATCCACTACGGCGGCGGAAAGGGCGGCGCCGAGGCCGTCAACGTTGTGGACGACTTCAACATGACGCTGCACGCCGGCGAAATGCACTGCGTCGCCGGCCGCTCCGGCTCGGGCAAGACCAGCATCCTCACCGTCGGCGCGGGCCTGACCCTGCCGACGTCGGGCCGGGTCTTCTGGGAAGGCGACTCGCTCGAAACCATGGGCGACGACGAGATCGCCGACCGCCGCCGTGCGCTGATTGGTTACGTCGACCAGGGCGGCGCCCTGATTGACGGCATGAGCGCGCTTGAGAACGTTCTGCTTCCGGCTGTGCCCGACGGCGAGGTGGAACAGCGCCGCGACATGGCCAAGGACCTCCTCGACCTGGTTGGCCTCGGCCGGCGCATGCGGCACCGTCCGGCCCAGCTCTCCGGCGGCGAACGCCAGCGCGTGGCGATCGCCCGTGCCCTGATCCTCGGCACCCGCGTGCTGGTGGTCGATGAGCCTACCGCGAGCCTGGACCGCACCTCGGCCAACCGCATCATCAGCATCCTCAAGGACACGACGTCGGACGGTATCGCCGTCCTGGTCGCTTCACACGACCACGAACTTGTCCGCCAGAGCGATACCCTGACCGAACTGATCTAGGTTATTAACGTGACGCCTTCCGAGAAAACCCCGTTCTACATCACCACGGCCATCAGCTACCCCAACGGCGTGCCGCACATCGGCCACGCCTACGAGGTCATTGCCACCGACGCGATGGCGCGGTTCAAGAGGCTGGACGGCTACGACGTCTTCTTCATGACCGGCACAGACGAGCACGGCCTGAAGATGCAGCAGACGGCGGAAAAGGAAGGCATCCCGGTCAAGGAACTCGCCGACCGCAACTCGGCCGCGTTCCGGCAGATGAGTGACGACCTGGGCATTTCACTCAGCCGCTTCATCCGCACCACCGATCCGGACCACTACGAAGCTGCCAAGGCGCTTTGGCAGCGGATGGAAGCCAACGGCGACATCTATCTCTCCAAGTACGCCGGCTGGTATTCGGTCCGCGACGAGCGCTACTTTGTCGAGGACGAGACCGAGGTCCGTGACGACGGTCTCCGCTACGCCTCCGAAACCGGTACCGAGGTGACCTGGACCGAGGAGGAAAGCTACTTCTTCAAGCTCTCCGCCTACCAGGACAGACTGCTGGCCCTCTACGCCGACCAGCCGGACTTCGGCGCCCCGCACAGCCGCTTCAACGAGGTCATCAGCTTCGTCAAGGGCGGGCTCGAGGACCTCTCGATCAGCAGGACCTCCTTCAACTGGGGTGTGCCGGTACCGGGCAACCCGGACCACGTGATGTACGTCTGGGTCGATGCGCTGACCAACTACCTGACCGGCGTCGGCTTCCCGGATGCCGAGTCGGAGAGCTTCCGGAAGTACTGGCCCGCCGACGTGCACGTGATTGGCAAGGACATCTCCCGGTTCCACGCCGTGTACTGGCCGGCGTTCCTGATGTCCGCGGGGCTGGAGCTGCCCAAGCGCGTCATGATCCACGGACACTTGCACAACCAGGGCGTGAAGATGTCCAAGTCGCTGGGCAACGTGGTGGCGCCGGCGGACTGGGTGGCGCAGTACGGTCTGGACCAGGTGCGCTTCTTCCTGCTCCGCGAGGTACCTTTCGGTGCCGACGGCAACTACAGCCACGACGCGATTGTCGGCCGGATGAACTCGGACCTGGCCAACAACTTCGGCAACCTTGCCCAGCGTTCCCTGTCCATGGTGGCCAAGAACTGCGAGGGCCGCGTCCCGGTCCCGGCCGGCTTCAGCGCAGAGGATGCCGCGCTGCTGGGCCAGGCCCGCGGACTGTTGGGCATCGCCCGGGCCGCCTTCGAGAAGCAGGAGTTCAGCCGCGCGCTCGAAGCAATCTGGAACGTCCTCGGTGACACCAACGCCTACTTCGCCGAACAGGCCCCGTGGGTGCTGCGGAAGACCGACGTCGAACGCATGAATACGGTTCTCTACGTCACCCTCGAAGTGCTGCGGATCGTCGCCATCCTCGCCCAGCCGGTCATGCCGACGGCTGCCGCTGCCATCCTTGACAGCCTCGGCCAGCAGGAAGGGGAGTCCCGCGACTTTGCGGCGCTGGAGACCCCGATCGAGGCCGGAACCGTCTTGCCGGCACCGGCCCCCGTCTTCCCCAAGTACGAGGAGCCCGCAGAGGCGTAGCGCCCGGTCAGCCAAACTCCACACACCGCACCACCGTCGAGGTGGCACTTCGCGGCAACGGTCCCAGGATCATTGCCGCAGAGTGCCACCTCGACGTTTTTGTGTCCCAGTAGTTCCTCCGCCGTGAACGGGTATTTCCGCGGATAAAGCGGGCGGTAATTACTCGGGACGGCCGCTCATACCCCGACCTACCCTGACAGCGTTAGCGGACTGACAAATCTGCTGGGGAGTAACTGTCGGACTACATCCTCACTGTTGTAGGCTCCGAAACGTTTCATTACGGGGTCTCAAGTGGGTACTCCGCGCGGTGCAGTCAGGTCGGAAATCTACTCTAGATGGAGCGACCGAAGATGAGACGAACTATCGCTACAGTGGGGATCCTAGGACTCGCCCTGCTGGGAAGCGCAGGAACCGCAAACGCCGCGCCACCAAGCAATGCCACGGGCGTGCACTCAGGCGGCTCAACCACCCCTCCGGCTGGACCAGGGTCGTCCCAGCCGGACAATTCGAACAAGCCGGACACGCCGAGCTTTCCTCCTGT